>NZ_JAUCBP010000006.1:326335-487716 GCF_030362855.1 Neoalteromonas arenosi | reverse complement strand
GTTTAACCGGACTTACCGTGACGATGTATTGGACTGTTACATATTCAATAATTTAAACGAAGTGAAGCGCCTAACCCGAGATTGGATTGAGCTTTACAACAACGAACGGCCACATGATTCACTCAACGACATGACGCCAATTGAGTATAGAAATGCGGCCTAGATATTCTACGAAGTAACTGTGTTAGATATGGGGTTTTTACACGTTTACCGCTCATAAGCACCTCTCTTTCAATTAGTTTATCTAGCTAAGAGGTGTCTAGGAAATTATTGGCGATTCAGATAGTTACAATACAGAAAGGCTACTTCACAATTTATCGAAGCATCTATGACTTTTGCTAAGTAGCTATGAAATAGGATTGATGTAGATATCATTTCAATTGTCGCCAATAACAAAACAAAGAAGCTTAAACAGATGTTTTGTGCGTTACTTGTACTCGTCAACATTGATGTTTGATTTAATGATTTTGGCAGGAATACCCACAGCAACCGAGTTATCTGGTATGTCGGTAAGAACCACTGCATTTGCTCCTACAACCGAATTGCTTCCGATTGTGACTGGGCCTATGATCTTGGCTCCTGTAGAAATTTGAGTGTTGTTGCCAATCATTGGAACCTGCTCAATTTTATTCGTTCCACCCAATGTTACACCAGTACCAATATTACAATTCTCTCCAATCACAACTCTATGATGAATCACAACGCCTAGACCGCCATATCCTAGTACTGTACCTTTGCCTATTTGAGCACCTAGCCCTATTTTGCAGGAGAATACCACTCGTACGAATGCGCAAATCAGTTGAGGTAAAAAAGGGAGTCCTGATAAATACAACCTGTAAGCAAAATGATATAGGAATAAAACGACCTTACTCATTTGTACTCTCCAAAAATATTCAGGCCACAATACAGTTAGCTAAGAAAAGTGGCCTAGAGCTTTTTACTGGACTGAGAAAATACCTTTCGTATCGACAACTACTTTTGTATTGATGTCTGATGTAGCCATATTTTTAAACTGAGCATGATCTACTAAAACGAGTAAAACGTTTGCTTTAGTAAGAGCTTTCTCAAGCGGTTGAAGAGAAACTCCTTCATCCGACAGGCTATCAGGCAACTCAGATATATTGGGTTCGACTGCTATCACTTCACCAACTTTTTCAACGGCTAATTTTCTAGTAATCTCTAATGCTGGACTTTCTCTTAAGTCGTCTATATCAGCCTTAAATGATAGCCCTAAACAGGCAATGACAGGTTTCTTGAATTGATCAGCCGCCTCTTGTACTTGCCTTACTACGTAATCAGGCTTGCTATCGTTGATCTCTCGCGCTTTTCTTATCATTTTTGCTTCATCAGGTGAAGAATGCACAATAAACCAAGGGTCAACGGCAATACAGTGCCCACCCACACCTGGACCAGGTGATAAAATATTTACTCGAGGGTGTCTGTTTGCTAATTTTATTAGTTCCCAAACATTTATTTTTAATTGGTCACAAATTAATGATAATTCATTAGCGAAAGCAATGTTTACATCTCTAAACGAATTCTCAGTAAGTTTTGCCATCTCTGCAGTTCTGCTATTCGTTGTAATACAATCACCGCGAACAAATGTTTGATATAGTTCAATGGCACGAGCACTGCATCTGGGAGTCATTCCACCAATGATGCGGTCGTTCGACACAAGCTCTTCAAGGACCTTTCCTGGTAAAACACGTTCGGGGCAATGAGCAACTTGAATATCGGCGTTTTCACCGTCTGTATTAGGAAAAGTCAAATCTGGCCTTTCGTGTGCCAGCCAATCTGTCATTTTCTCAGTAGCTCCTACAGGTGACGTTGATTCCAAAATCACTATGTTTCCTCGTTCAAGCACGGGAGCAATAGCCTTAGCGGCACTTTGAATATACGTTAAGTCAGGTTCATAGTTATCTTTGAATGGTGTAGGAACGGCGATAAGAAATGCATCGGCGGGCTCTGGAGTGAGCGTTGCTCGAAGCTTACCGACGTTTACTGCAGCTTGAACAACCATATCCAGATCAGGCTCAACTATATGCACCTTTCCACTATTAATCGTGTTAACGGTGTTTTCGCTAATATCAACGCCTATAACCTCTATGCCTCTCGAGGCGATAACTGCTGCCGTGGGTAAGCCAATGTAACCTAATCCGATAACGGAGACTTTCTCAAATTTCATAAATCGTTAACCTAATATACTTTCAACAATTCTTTTACAAGCATGGCCATCACCGTAAGGGTTATGAGCGTATGACATTCTCTGATACGCTTCATCGATATCCAAAAGTTCTTCGCAATTCTGAACAATAGCATTAATACTTGTACCAACTAGTTTGACAGTTCCCGCGGACACAGCTTCAGGGCGCTCTGTAGTGTCTCTCATGACTAATACCGGTTTACCCAAAGAGGGGGCTTCCTCTTGTATGCCGCCAGAATCTGTCAGAATAATATAAGATTTATTCATTAAATAAACGAAAGGTAGGTAATCTAGTGGCTCAATCAGGTGAACGTTTTTTATCCCGGACAAAATTCGATTAACTGGTTCTTGAACATTCGGATTTAAGTGAACTGGATATACAATTTGAACATTCTCTCGTGATGAGAGTAGTTTGAGTGATTCACAAATATTTTCAAATCCTTCGCCAAAGCTTTCTCGCCTATGGCCAGTCACTAGAATTAACTTTTTTGAATCATCCAAGAAATGGAATTTTTTGGAGAGTTCTGAGGACAAATCTGTATCGTTTTCAATCTTATTGACAACTTGTAAAAGTGCATCGATGACAGTGTTACCAGTCACAATGATACTGGATTCGTCGATACCTTCTTTAATTAAATTTTGACGAGATTTATCTGTAGGAGCGAAATGAATTGAAGCGAGGCGGCCAGTCAGGCTTCGATTACATTCTTCGGGCCAAGGGCTATAAATGTTTCCGGTTCTTAAACCGGCTTCTACGTGACCAATATCAATTTGTTGATAAAAGGATGCCAATGAGGACGCAAAAGTAGTAGTCGTATCACCATGTACTAATACTAAATCGGGTTTTACCTCTTTAAGAATGTCTCTTAATCCAACCAATGCTCTAGCCGTTATGTCATACAAGTCTTGACCAGGCCTCATCAAATTTAAATCGTAATCGGGTTTTAAGTCAAAGAGCTTTAAAACCTGATCTAACATTTCTCGGTGCTGCCCAGTAACACATACTTCAACAGAGATATCAGGCTTTTCTTGCAATGCTTTTGCAAGTGGAGCCATTTTGATAGCTTCTGGTCGCGTGCCAAATATCATAAGGACTTTCTTAGTGGTCACTACTTTTCCTCTATGGTTTGTGTGAAATTAAAACTGAACAATAAAGTTATACAAGCGGGAAGAAAACTAAAAAACAGGTTACTTTCTAAGCAATTTCGAGAATCTCCATATATGAATGAAAAAATAATCGTACACGAGAAATATTCCGACAAACAAAAGTAACATTACGCTGTCTAGTATGTTGAGCCACTCTCCGACTAAACCGACAAAAGCAAACAACGTAGAGATAAAACCGATGACACACAGTGCTTGTCGAGAAGAGAACCCAAAACGCAGAAAGATATGATGGAGGTGGTCACGGTCGGCAGAAAGAGGTGATTTACCCTTTCTTACTCGTCGGTGCATAACTGCAAACATATCCATCAGAGGGACTGCAATAATCCAGAGCGCAGTTACTGGTCTGAAACTGTTTTCCTCGGCTTGTGTACCTAGAACCAATAACCAAATCACTGACAGCCCGATCATCATACTGCCGGCATCACCCATAAAAATCTTACCGAAAATTCTACGAAGGCCACCTAAATTGAACAACAAAAACGCTGATAAAGCGGACACAAAAATTGCCGAAATAATGAATAAATCAGAGTTGTCATTCCAATAGAAAAGTACGCAAAGGCTTGAGAATGTTACGATGCCTAGCACGCCAACTAAACCATCAATGCCATCAGTCATATTAAATGCATTGATCGCAGTCGCTACAGCAAGGAGTGTTACTGGGATAGCAAGAAAGCCTAAGTTGACTTCACCTAATCCAAATAGATTTCCCATACTATAGAGCGCATGACCAGCCCCCATAACTAAAATTGAAGCAATCAGTAATTGCGCAACTAATCGAGCTTTTGCGCTGATATCGTAGAAATCATCTAAAGCGCCAATAAGCACCATAAAAGAGCATGATATTAAATAAAGGTTCAGTAGTTGTGACTCTCGAATAAACAATTGCGATGCAACTAACATCGTAAAATAAATAGCAATGCCACCGATCAGAGGGACATGACCTAAGTGTCGCTTTCTGGCGTCAGGTTTATCGACTAACCCGATGTTCGCCGCAATAGGCCGCAAGCTTGCAATCGCGAGGCAAGCTACACAAAAAGAAATAAAGAAAATGACGTTAAAACTTAGAGAGGTCAGGTCCATTAAATTAACACTCCATTGAATCCGCTCGGAGTATAGCATGTTGTAATATTTGATGCCTAGTCATGCGGCGGGAACGAGTGAAATTTTTAATGGTTTTTACTCCCAAGGGGAAACGGATGCACAAAAAATGTGCAATTAGTTATAGCAGGTTTGCCAAATCTTGCTAAATTTTGCCTTAATTGTATTGCAAAATTATTTCTAAGAGCCACGAACGCAGATAGTGTGTGCCAATCTTTAAAATGCGGTTTACTGGAGTAAATTTTGAATAGAGTTTGTTTGAAGCTTTTATTTGACTGCATTAAATAAGTATACAGCAAGAGTTAAAGGTTTTACTTATTCACCGCCTATCAATAATTTCACCTCATGATATTATTGCTTGGCTGATTCTCAACTTCCATACTCCATGGAACGCGTTATAAACCTAAAAGTTGGAATGAAGCTTGCGTCAAATAAAGAACTAAATTTGTACAAGGAGCCATTAGTTTGAGTCAAGTCAAAAAAGTCGTAATACCGGTAGCGGGTTTGGGGACGCGCATGTTACCGGCGACAAAAGCGATACCAAAAGAGATGCTTCCAGTCGTCGATAAACCGCTCATTCAATATGTTGTGGCTGAGTGTGTGGCTGCAGGTATAAAAGAGATTATCTTGGTCACCCATGCGAGTAAAAATAGCATTGAAAACCATTTCGATACGTCTTTTGAACTTGAGGCAACTTTAGAGAAACGGGTTAAACGTCAATTACTGGCTGACGTGCAAGCGATTTGCCCAACAGATGTAACTATCATGCACGTTCGCCAAGGCGTAGCTAAAGGCTTAGGGCATGCTATTTTGTGTGCGCGACCAATGGTGGGGGATGCTCCCTTTGCCGTGGTGTTACCCGATGTGATCATTGATGATGCGGCCTCGAACCTTAAGAAGGACAACTTAGCTGATATGGTAGCGAAGTTTAATACCAGCCGGGTTAGTCAAATCATGGTCGAAAAGGTACCTCACGAAGAAGTAAATAAATACGGTGTGGTTGATTTGGAAGGCCTTGAGCTCAATGAGGGGGACTCGGGTAAGATTCACGCAATGGTTGAGAAGCCTCCTGTAGAAGACGCTCCTTCTGATTTGGCCGTAGTGGGTCGTTACGTTTTGTCAGAAGCCATTTGGGATTGTTTAGCCTCAACACCTCCGGGCGCCGGCGATGAGATCCAGTTGACTGATGCGATTGCGATGTTAATGGCGAAAGAGCAAGTTGATGCGTATTACATGAAAGGCAAAAGCCATGACTGTGGCAGTAAGCTGGGCTATATGCAAGCGAGTGTAGAATATGCATTACGCCACCCAGAGTTAGCTAAAGAGTTTAAGCAATTCTTAAAGGCTTTAGTGAAGTAACACGCACAATTCCCACCGCAACACATGCTGCGGTGGGAAACCTCGCTACACTGTGACTTGGGATTTAAGTTTCTCAACCATTTTCTTGCCGATACCCTTTACATCTTCCAACTGCTCTACGGTTTGAAACTGACCAATAGTATTGCGGTATTCAACAATTGCCTCGGCCTTTGCTTTGCCGATACCTTTCAATTGGGTTAATTGCTCCACTGAAGCGGTATTTAGGTTGAGTCTTACAGCTTGTTCAGCATATGGCTTATTAGCAGCCGGTTTTGCACCTGCTGCTGTTGCGGGTTGGGCGGCAATAAATAGTGCCAAGCTCATCATCAAGCCATTCATTAGTAGTTTTTTCATCGTCTTTCTCCATTGCATTTATACTCAAACTTGAGCGGTTCCTTTGGCGCGCAGTTTCCATTAAAGGGGAATATTGCGCAAGAGAGAGTTTAGCGCGTTGTTTTGGTCTGACTAGGGCAGGTTTTGGCCAGTTTTCAGGCGTAAAAAAAGCCACAAACGTGGCTTTTTAGAAAGTGTTAGCGGTTTATTTTATAAACGCTCTAATACCGCTTCAGTAAACTCAGTAGTACCGGATTCACCACCTAGGTCACGAGTGGTGCGGTCACCAGACTCAATCACGTCTTTAAGTGCCGTGCGGATCGCGTTGGCTTTATCGGCCATGTTTAAATATTCAAGCATTTGAATAGCCGCAAGGATTACTGATGTTGGGTTGGCTAAGTTTTTACCTGCAATATCAGGTGCTGAGCCGTGCACTGCTTCGAAAATTGCACAGTCTTCACCAATATTGGCACCTGGAGCCATACCAAGCCCGCCCACAAGACCCGCACAAAGATCAGATAAGATGTCACCAAATAAGTTAGTGGTAACAATCACATCGAACTGGTGGGGATTCATAACCAATTGCATACAGCAGTTATCAACAATCATCTCTGCCGATTCGATGTCCGGATAGCGCTCACCGACTTCACGCGCAACTTTTAAGAACAAGCCAGACGTTGATTTTAAGATATTGGCCTTGTGAACAGCCGTTACCTTTTTACGACCTTCACGACGCGCAAGCTCATAGGCAAAAGTGACAATCTTCTCTGCACCTTCACGGGTGATTTTACTCATTGCTTCAGCTTCTGAACCATCTTCAGATACCACTTGACCCAAGCCTGAATACATACCTTGGGTGTTTTCACGTACCGTGATGATATCGATATCTTCGTAACGTGCTTTGGTGCCTTTAAAAGACAATACCGGGCGTAAATTCGCATACAGTTTAAATTGCTTACGCAGACTGACGTTGATTGATGTGAAACCTTCGCCAACAGGCGTAGTTAATGGGCCTTTTAATGCCACTTTGTTTTTTGCGATTAGCTCTAGTGTTTCTTGTGGTAATAGTTCACCGTGGTTTTCTAGGGCCATCAGACCAGCATCGGCATAGTCATACACAAAATCACAGCCCACTTTGTCAAGGATCTTGATCGTTGCATCAATAATATCTGGGCCGATGCCGTCACCACGGATGACCGTGATACGTTGTTGTGTCATGAAATTTCCTCTTTTGGTTGGTAATTTACGTTGAATGGCGCGCATTTTACTCGATCATGGTGACATCGAACAGTGCTTATCACGCAAAACTATAGGCTTGTTAGACTAAAGTTTAACTATATTGGCTGGTATATGGCTTGACAGTGGCGTTCAACAAGAATGTCAACATAGGCCGGTTGAAATTGAATTCGTTTGCATTGCTGTTGAATTTCGGCCGGGATCACTGATTCCGAATAGATGCCCCGTTGTAACCATTGTCGGCACAGATTTAACGAGATGGCGTGTACATCATTAAAAATTCTGGCGGATTTGGCCATGCCAGTACTCGATTCAAATGGCGCTGTCGCCTCTCTTCCTTGGTGCCAGCTCTTCGCCAACGCAAATGCTTGTTGGTTGAAGTCTATAGCGGCTGCCTCTGATGTTAGAGTGTCAACCTTGCCCAGTTCGGTTGTGGCCATTTGCCATTGGTGTGATAGGCGCAATGACGAGGTCGTAAATAAACCCGACAGCTGTAGTAGGGCGGATAGGCTAAACTGCTGCGGGATCCCCAACTTGCACAACTCGGCGATGCTGGCACAAACTTGACGATGCAATAAGCACAGCTGCTCAAATGGTTTGCTCAATGGAAATTGTGAACGCGATAGGCGTTGCCAAAGAATGTGTTCTGTTAACACAGCCGCAATGCGTTCGGTACCGTGTGTCATAATTGATTGTTTGATATTACTGACATTGATATTCAATCTATTCAGTTCGGTGGCTGAGCGCTGCAAAACAGTCGTAAAAAGTGTGTTTTTGCCAATCAGTTGCGCCAGGGTTGCTGGCTCAATAGTCGGCTTATTCAGCGCATCCAAAATCATCAATAAGTCATTGGGTGGGTATTGCACGCTAAATTGACTTGGCTTGCCAAGCGCGTTGCAATGCTCGCGCTGTTTCGGGGTGGCGAGCGCCATCACCTGCAGTAATACCTTCGGCGGCATACGGCGTTGCAGGGTCAATCGCGGCCACAATTCAACTGCTTTCATGTGTTCAACGGTTAGCAGGCGCTCGCTATTGTCACCTTTACTCAAACTCGCAAGGGCGATACTGTCTGGCGTATGTCCTACGATAAATGCTGTGCCGTTTGCGCTTTTCACCACCAGTCCGGTTAAAAAATCACTGCCGAGTTCAAATAGCGGATTGATCAGGGGCTGGTATTGCGGGTACTGCAGGATAGTTTGATTGATTGCTTTGGCGAGCGCTGGTAGTGACACGTGCTTCATCAGCGCCAAAGACTGGGTCACAACGCCGGTGAGTCTAACGCAATCAAATGCGACGCACTGTTGAGCTGATGTACTCACATCTTTGCGCAGCGAGTGGATAAGACTCCATCGCAATGTATCGAAGTGTTGGCCATTGATACGCCGGTTTACGGCCTTAAAACTTGAGTGTCGCTCTGACTCGCTAGAACAGCCTTTTATACTGTTGCCGATAAGTATCCCAGCAACCGCGTGCTGTACGAACGTATCGCTGACTTGGTTGATGCGGCAAATTAACAGTAACAGCCCAATATTGAATAATGGCTGGGTGGATGGCTTTTGTTGCCATAGTGTTTCTAATTGAATGTAGGTTAGAGCCGGGGATTTGTTGAATGTTTTTATCAGCAGTTGGCTACACTGCAATGATGCCGTTATGAAGGCCTTGGGGTCGGTGTGCGTATCATACTGGCTTTGGAAACGGAGGTAATGTTTGACGCTCGTCATCACCTCCGCTAAGTCTTGTGGGGTCATCCCTCGAGGAAATTCAGATATACACCATCACCCCAAGCCACTAACACATCATCTTCAAATAGCAACGGCGTACATTCGTTTTGCGTTGTAATGCCATCAGATTTCATGTGTTGAGTGCGATAAAACATCACTTGCAGCATGCCTTCGCGAGTCTTTTTAGCCTCAGTGATATCCGGCGAACCCAACAGCGCAAGGATTTCGGCTTTAGATGTACCTAGGTTGAGTTTTGCGATCTGCACTTTATTGAATTGTTCACGGTCTTCCCAATCCATATCTTCTGGACGATCAGGGAAGAAAGACACTACCGAATAAACGAAAATAGCGTACAGAGCGAACCCTGCTATCACCATTTTAACGACTTTATTACCCATTTTTACCGCGCTCTCCTCGCCACTTGCTGCTATGTGTAAAGCTTAATCCTATCGTCAAAAAAATTAAACATTAATAATGTAACAAGGTTCGTATTTACTGCCGGGCAGCTTCATGCGCTGTTGCGCGACAAAGGACCGCAGCAAGTCGTCAATGAGTGTCATTAATTCAGGATCGCCTGACAACTCAAATCGGCCATGCTGCTTAATTTGTGCGACCGTCGACGATTTAATGTTACCCGCGACTATACCCGAAAAAGCTTGTCGCAAAGTGGCAGCTAGGCTGGCGATCGGTTGGTCGCGGTGAATCGGGAGTGCCGCCATAGCTTCATGGGTGGGTTCAAATCGGTGTTGAAAGATTGGGTCAACCTTTAGCGACCAATTAAAACTAAACGCATCCCCCACTGCACGACGGTATTGCTCTACTTTCTGGCGGCCAAGGCTCATACTGCGCGCAACTTCACGCGGGTCGTCAATAATAATTTGATACTTTTGCTGAGCTTTGGGCCCTAAGGTCGCCGCAACGAACCGGTCGATTGCCGCGAAGTAGTCTGCACTGGCTGCAGGCCCCGTCAGGATCAGTGGAAACGGATGCTGGGCATTATTCTCATGCATGAGAATGCCGAGAATGTAGAGCAACTCTTCCGCGGTACCTACACCACCTGGAAACACGACGATGCCATGCGCGGCTCGAACAAAGGCTTCTAAGCGCTTTTCGATATCGGGCATGATGATCAGTTCATTGACAATCGCATTGGGCGGTTCAGCGGCAATAATACTTGGCTCTGAAATACCGATATAACGCCCTTTGCGGAAGCGCTGTTTGGCGTGTCCGATGGCAGCGCCTTTCATTGGCCCTTTCATTGCGCCAGGTCCACAGCCAGTACAGATATTCATTTCTCGCAGGCCTAATTGATAGCCAACTTCCTTGGTGTATCTGTACTCTTCTGTGCCTATCGAATGTCCGCCCCAGCAAACGACAGTGTTTAGATCGTCATTGCCTACTAGGGCATCGGCATGGCGCAGCATATCAAATACCATGTCGGTAATGCAGGTTGCCGTGACATCAGATAGTCGCCGAACCTCGCTGGGTTCGCATTCAGCGATACCGTTGTATTTGACGTGCATGTAGAGCAAATCGCGTAATACCGAGAACAGATGCTCATGCACACCTGCGATCAACTTGCCATCGACAAAGGCGACTTCCGGCGGATTGATCAGTTCCATTTTTACGCCGCGTTCGCGCCGCACCAATTTCACTTCAAAGGATTCGTACGGCGCGAATAATGCTTCGGCATCATCTTCGTCTACGCCGCTATTGAGAACGGCTAGACAGCAATTGCGAAAGGTTTGATAGAGTTCGCTGTTAGCAGTATCGGTTAGTAAGGTAACTTCACCTTGCGAGAGCTGGCTAATCCAGCCAACAGGGTTTAGCTGTACGCGTGTCATGGTATTCAAGATTGATCACTTACAATTTGATTGCGGCCATTGTTCTTGGCTGAATAAAGGTGCTTGTCGGCGCGGTCAAACACACTCTCAACGGTGTCTTCGTTGGCAAACTTAGCGAGTCCGAATGACGCAGTGATAGTTACTGGCTCTTGTTTAAACTTAAAGGGTAGGGATTCCATTTTTTTGCGGATCTCTTCAAGCGGCGCTAAGAGGTCTTTTAGCTCGCTATCGGGGAATAATATCACAAATTCTTCGCCGCCCCAGCGGGCCAGAAAGTCGGTCTTGCGCAGCTTACCTTTTAGCTGCTTGGCGATGACTTGTAATGTTTTATCGCCCGCCGCATGACCGTATTTGTCGTTGATTGACTTGAAGTGGTCAATATCTACAACGGCCATACACAGTGGCGCTTTGGTACGCAGCCAGCGTTGATACTCTTGCTCAATACGCTCGTTGTACGCAATTCGGTTGGGGATCTTGGTAAGTGGATCCATATGCGTCTGCGAGCGCTGCTCGAGTAACTTCTTGCGGTATTGTTGCGTTTTCTTTTCCATTGACGTCAATTCGCGCTGCATGTTTTGCAACAACAGAATTAACTTCTCTTCTTCCTCTTTATCGGCTTCTTGGTGCTGGCTAATACTGTCTTGCATCTTCTCCAAATATTGCTGCGCTTCAGATTTGAGCTTGTCTAGATCATCGGACTGATTGACCACTTCGCCCATGTCGGAAATTTGAGTTTGCAAGTTTTGGTGATGTTTGGCTTTATTCTCAAACTGTGACTGCGTTATTTCGATGGTTTGCGAAACATCTTGATTGATACTAATGATCGATCGGTGTAACCCATCGATCACTTGCCCATTAACGCCCGCTTCTCTAACAACGTCTTTGACGATCAATCGAATCAATACCAGACAACATTCAAGCAATTCATGCTGGGTTAGACCGTCGAGTAGCTTCTTGCGTACTTCACTGAGCTGTTTATCTGACTTGTTCTTTTGATAGTAAGGTTCAATCAGTCCTTGTAGTTCAGCCGTAATATTCGCATGTAAGCGCTCGTCGATTGGCTGCGAGAGTGCATCCTGTGTTTGTGCTTCTGCGACAGTTTGGCCGTTAGTTGATTGACCATTTGTATTTTTAGGCTCGTTATCTAACGCTTGCTGATACAGAATCAGCGCGCGCTCAAACTGCGGCAACGAGCTAAATAACGACCCTGATTGCATGCTCAAGGACGACAAAAAACGCGCGGTTTCACTTTTGAGCTCTGAGGTAATTGAGTCAGAGCGTTGCAGGCGCTTAATGGCTGATTCTAAGCGGCTTATGGTATCGGTGGTTTGCTTTTTCAGTGACTGCGCATTTTGCATTAACAAATTGTTGAGCTTGCCAATACTGACGGCCGCCAAGGTTATGTTCGGCTTGCCTGACAAGTGGCTGCGCAATGTTTTGAGCTCTTTATCCACTTCCGTGCTGGCACCTTCATAAAAATTCGACAAGCGAATGATGACTTGTGCCAACTGCTCATTGTGTTGTTTGAGTGACTCTAGTTGTTTCTTATCCAAGGGTCGTGCTCGATCTATGTAACGTCCTAGCGTAAAGCATTGCCTGAAATGACTAGTAGGTCAATGTTCGATGTTGATTTTCATTACTTTTTATTGGCGCGCTAAGCGCAAATTAGCATAGGGCTGTTCAAAGTTAGAACGGAACGGGTTGATGTCCAAACCACCGCGGCGTGTATAACGCGCATAGACGGTTAATTTTTGCGCGCCACAGAGCGTCATAAGATCACAGAAAATGCGTTCTACACACTGTTCGTGAAACTCATTATGGGTACGGAACGAAATCAGATATTTGAGCAGTGATTGATGGTCGATTTTAGGTCCGTGATAGTGGATCAGTACACTTCCCCAATCGGGTTGATTGGTGATCAAGCAATTGGATTTTAGTAGGTGACTCACCAATGTCTCGGTGACAATTTCGCTACCGCGTTGTAACAGCGACGGTGAGTAATCGTAGTGACTGATTTCAACGTCTAGATCATCAATACAGTTGCCCACTAAAGAGCGGATGTTAAGTTGTTCAAAACCCGCGGGCGTAACCAAAGTCACATCCACAGGTGCGCCGGCACATTCACTTAAGTCTTGAGTTATGGTTTGTTGTACCTCATCAATCGAATTGAAAACCGATTGATTAAAACTGTTTAGATACAACTTAAAAGATTTGCTTTCGATCAAGTTATTCGAGTCAGCCGGCACACTGCATTGCAGTATTGCAATCTGGGGTTTACCTTTGCTATTGAGCCACGACAGTTCATAACCATTCCATATATCAACGCCGCTAAAGGGAAGGTTATCGCCTGTGATCGCAATCTCATCGCGATTAATTTGCCGTGGCACCGGTTGCAATATGGAGGCATCGTAATGCTCAACATAATCAACGGTTTGGCCCAACGTTAGACTGTCCATGGGATTGTTATTTGTTTGCTTTGACTTGTTCATATTCGCGCTTTTCTATGCACATTTGTTGGTCGTTTTCGGTATGATACCAAGACTTTGATGTGGAGCGTTTACGTGACAGAAAAAAATATAGCTCAATGTTTGGATAATTTTATCGACCAATACATGCAATTGCCTGCAAAACATAAGGTTGAGTTTGACAGTGACTGGTTATCTCCGTGCACTGCACCTGACCATACAGACGGAGAGTACGTTAACTGGCGGCCGGTTGAGCAGGCGGGTGAAAACAGCTTTGCGGGCATGGAAGAAGCGCTTGAGTTAGGGATGAACGAGCAACTCAAATCCTATTATTGCCGCTATTACGCCGATCACTTTGAGGCTATGGCTGCGCGCGGGCCGTTGTCTTTACTACAAGTCTGGAACAAAGATGACTTTGAGCGCTTGCAACAAAACCTGGTTGGTCATGTGTTGATGAAGCGCAAGCTCAAACAGGCGGAAACCCTGTTTTTCGCGCTCACCGATGAAGAGGATTTTATCATTAGCGTGCTAAATAGCACCGGCGAAGTGGTATTGGAGCGCGTAGGCAAAGAGCCACAAGAAGTGTTGGCCACTGATCTCGCTAGTTTTATCGCACAGCTCAAACCGCACATCATTGACGCTGAGTAATCTGTCGGATTTACTGGCCGGCTTTGAGAGCAGCTAACGCTGCTTTTAACTCAGCGACCTCCGCTTCAGCTTTTTCAAGTCTTTGCTCTAATTCTGCTAAATTGTTGATTGCACGAGTTTCGGGCTCCTCCTTAATGGGCAGGGGCAAACTTGTGCGCAACAAGTGCTCTTTGTCTTGTTGTTGCCACCACTGAATGGCTTTAACTGCCTGAGGCAGAGTCAATTTGGGCGACGATTTCGCGCGCAGCAGGCTAGTGGTTGGCTCTAAACCTTGTTGGTATAAGCTAAGACAGAGTTGTTGAATGGCCGGTGTCACAGTAGGCTCTTACGTAGTGAATAATGCCAAATAATAGCTAATTTAACGAACTCAAACGAGCCCTATTTATTGCTGAATGAATATTATTTATTAAAAACAATGAGTTAATAAGTTGGCAAAGTTCTTGATTAAAACAATTAGACCTATTCATTAGGCGTTTCAATTTTTTAAAGGAATCACAAAAAATGCTCAAAAAATCATTCATCGCGTGCGCACTTTGCGCGCCACTATTGCTTTCTGGTTGTGTCGTCTCAGTCGGTGGTGACGGTGATGGGTACTCGTACAGCAGTGACTGGGAAAAGCGAGAAACGAATAACCGCCGTCATATCAGTAAATTAGATGTGGATATGACATTGGAGTCAGTGTCGAGTCGCATGGGCATGGCTGATTTTGATGAGTTTTATCAGCGCGATGGTTCAGATTATCGCGTACTTTATTACCGCACTCAGCGCTCATCAGGTGACGGCGTCACTACCAAGGATGAATGTACGCCGTTGGTATTTAAAAATGGTCGTCTCGTCGGTTGGGGTGAAGCGGCTCTCAACGAATACCTATAAGAACATAGGCACGCGCCAGGCAGTTTTATTGCGCTGGCGCAATTATCCTTAAAAAAATTAAGGTTAAGGCTTTACAAATCTTTAACAAAACCTCAGTGTATTCCTCGAAGTTATTTTGTCTTTTAGGAGTCCGCATATGGGGCAGCAAGCAGTTACTGTTTTACCTGAACAAATTAAGGCCATATTCCTCACCGCCGAAGATTTGAAGGTGGCTGCATCAATCCTCTATAACGCTTACTTTGACGATCCGTTATTTGTCGATATCTTCGACGCGGAAAAGGAAGGCTACGAGAACCGTTTGCGATCTGCTATCCGTGAAGAATTACACGCGTTTTGGATTGCCAAACAACCGATTGTTGGATTGTTTGATGACGGTCGGTTATTAGCTGTTGCTTGTTTAATCAGTCCTGATGCGGCATTCGGTGCCGGCCGTTACTGGCATTGGCGTTTAAAGATGCTGTTAACCGCTGGGTTCTTTGGTACCAAGCAAATGATTGATAAAGAAGAGCGTGTCAGAGAGTGCATGCCTGCTGAAAACTATCACATGTTATCGTTTATCGGCGTACATCCAGATTATCAAGATCAGGGGTTAGGCCATGTATTAATGAATGCGATTGACAGCGTGTTACTTGACGATGAAAAAAGTCAGGGGGTTGGCGTTTACGTAACCTTGCCTAAATGCTTATCGTTTTTCAAAGGCGGCCATTACGATTACATTCAAGAATTAGAGTTTGGCCATATCACCGGTCATATTATGTTCCGACCAAGACCCTCAGATAGCGTGTAAGCGATCTCGTACAAAGGTGTAGGCTTTTCAACGAAATTACTGTTGGTCTACACCTACTGATGATTTTTATGTTGCTGAAATATATGGCTTTTTAATATTTCCCCTGTGTGTGTCATTGATTTCATATCTATTTACTTGTATTCGGTAATGCAACCGTCATAAAACTCAGTAATATTAGCGCTGTCACAAGGAAACACGACAAGTCAGGATGACATCAAGGATTAGCTCAGGACACCTCTAAGGACAGAGGAAGTTGAAGACAAGAAGTCTTCTCGTCATGGAAGCCGTCAGGATGACTTCATGGATGAGCTTGGACCATTTCAGGAAGAAACTACCTTATCGCACGGATGGATAAGTGAAAGGGATAAATGGAAAGGACCTACTTAGGATGAGTAGCTCACTTAGGAAGAGTGAGAAAAGATGGAAAGGGGTGTATAGGGATTTTTATCTGGAAGATTTAAGTTGCAATGGATCGCGGAGATGGAAGCTCGAAATTCCCAAGGCGAAACCGCAAGGTTTCGCCTTTTTTAATTCCCACCTAAGTAGAATATTTGCACTAATATTTTTAGGTACTGCGCAATTGCTAAAACCTGAAGTCTTTTCAACACAGCAACTTAGTTTAATAAATTGGATACACTTTGAACGTTAGTGCTAATTACAGACGTACTTGGTAGGAAAAATAAAAAGGAGTTATCAGCATGCGTGTTTTACTTTTCAGTTTCTTAATTTCAATAAGCGTAAACGTAAAAGCCATCATCGTTGAAGCAGATTCATACGTAGACGGCAAATCTATTGATTTTTCACTTATGTATGAATCATCTGCATACTTCAGCGCCGATCTGACGCCCTTTTTTCCAGGTTATGATCCGGCTCAAGCTGGATACAGCTCAGCTGTACCCTATATGACTTTTCCTATTTATTTAAGAATGGATTTAGTTATTGACCGAGAAAATAGCGACTTAATGGGTGATGTGTTTTTATGGTCAACAGCTAACGGGTTTAATATCATCAATGGTGCCGTTATTAAGATAAATCAGAATAGTCCGAAAACAGTATCATTGTGGGGATTATTAAACGGCGATAGCATTGTAAATTTAGCCGAGTATGGCCAGCTTGATAATTTTATATTTGGTATTTACCCTTTCGTTCACTTAGAGGCATTAGGTTTGAGTACCAATTATTCTATGGAGGGAGCAAGCTTGACCTTTGGGCAGGGTAGCAGACTACGTTTTAGTGACACTTTTGTCGGAGTTGGCGTGGATGAACCACCATTATTTGCTCTTCTCGGTTTAGGATTTCTTATGTTACTTCGTCGTCGCTTGCGAATTATTTGAATGGTCAGAAATATATACGGCTAGCTTCAATTTAGTTAATAGGATATGCCGGTACATCAATATTGGTGACGGTTTTGCCTTGCATTAAAAAGAAGCCTCGATTTAGTGATTCGCGGTTAGCGGAAAACTCAAACATAAACTCTAATTTCCACACCAAGTGTTTGCGATAAAAACCCAATCGCGTGTTGCTGCGGGCGACGCTGACTAATTGCAGATTGTGCTGCTTACAATAGTTGGCTGCAAAACGGTTTGCCATTTCGGTCAATGCGCGAATTTGCCAGAATTGAAAGACAATCAGGCCCAGCAGTAGCAAAACGATTAAGTCATCTAGCTGCACAGCGCACCTATGGGTTATTAAATAATGCGCCAATCGCCTGTGCTAAGGCCACGCTGCGTTCTGGGTTTCGCAGTGCCGCCAAGGCAATATCACGCGTATCAGGAACTTGTGCGAGATCTGCGAAGAAACTGGCGAAAAAGTCAGTGTAGTTGTCGGCGTCAACTTTGGCTGCATGTTCAAGTAGCAGCATCATGTTTTTATCGTCAAGGACCTGCCAATGACGACCAGAAATGATGGTTAGCAAATCAACATCGAGCTTCTTTCGCTTCAACATTTTAGTTAAGACGCGCTGTTTTTCTTTGCTATCGGAGGTTTGAGCAAATGCGCGCAAAGCCCACTTGCTCAATGGCGCGAAACAGTCATGCCAGTTGATATACTTGACTACCTGCGCGGTAACCGCATCACTGATGGAGCGATTTTCCAGCGAACACAAAATGTGCTGTTGAACTGTGGCGGGATACTTCTCGGTCATATCCTTGGTGTAGACCAACAGTTCTTCTTCTTGCGCAAAATGTATGCAGTCCGCTAACCCCTGCATCGAAACTTGCTGCCAATCGAGTAATTTGGGCGCTTCAAGATAACGTTTTGCAGACTCAAAATCGTCAGTCACATCTTGTTTAGTGGTAACGCGCACAAGCGCATTAAAATCAGCCAACTGTTGTTGATTCGGCGTGAAAATATACGGGTTTTGCTGGATTTGACTGGCCTGCTCTAAGTCATTTTCACCCTGATCTTTAGCTTCACTTAATGCGGTGACCACTAATTCTAAAAAATGCTGACGCGCGGCATCAACGAGCAGCCCTTGCTCATCTAACGGTAGTTTTATAAACCAAATATAATGCTGCGTAGAAAGTTGTTTATTCCAATATACAATCCCCAACCACATATGTTGCTGGCGCGGATATGGTGCAGCAATTTGACCATTTTCAATATCGAGAAACTGTTGTTCAGTAAGTGGGCGAATGGCTCGGCCAAAGTCAAATACACGATACTCTGTACCCGCATGTAACAGAAACTCACTAATCGATGCTATTGGCTGCGACAAAATGACTACTCACTCCAGTTAAATTTGATGCATTATACACACTGGTGATGTCGACAGCGACCGATGTCTATTATCAAACCAATACATAGGTATGCGTAGAACTATGCAATTGGACATCTTATATCAAGATGAATTCCTTGTGGCAATTGACAAGCCTGCTGGCTTGTTAGTACATCGCAGTATGATAGCTAAAGATGCACAGCTATTTGCTGTGCAAATGCTCCGCGACCAACTTGGTCAGTACGTTTATCCACTACACCGACTTGACCGCCCAACATCGGGAGTACTGTTGTTCGCGCTAGATAAGGCTGTGGCGACAGCGGTTACTGATTTATTGGTGAACCAGCGGGTCGACAAGCGTTATCAAGCCATTGTACGAGGCCATGTACCAAATAGTTGGTACATTGATTATGGGCTCATTGAAATCCAAGATCGCATGACCGACCGACGCGCACGCAAAGATAAGCCAGCACAGCGGGCCATCACTGAACTGAACTGCGTGCAACGCTTTACCATACCATTGCCGGCCGGCAGGTATCAGAGCGCCCGTTTTTCTCTCGTTAACCTACATCCCGAGACGGGGCGAAAACACCAATTGCGGCGTCACATGGCACATATTCGCCATCCGATTATCGGCGATACGACGCATGGTGACGGCAAACAAAATAAATTTTTGCGTCATCACTTTAATTTTCAGCAACTTGCCCTTACCTGTACATCTATGGCGCTGGTTCACCCAGTGACGAATCAGCCATTAACAATTAGTGCACCACTGAGTTCAGCCATGGCTGCACTTGTGGCAAACTGGCAAGTATTTAATGACGCGGGAGCAGCCGCGTTGAATATTCACAAACAGACGATAGACGAATGAAGAAAATTACAATTTTCGCCGGCTCAGTATACGGCAATGCTCAGCATGTTGCTGAACAGGCACAAGAGGCACTTGCCGCAAAAGGGGTTGAATCAGAAGTGTTGACTGATCCAGCCGTCAGTGACTTCAGCGATGCTGAAGCTATAGTGGTGATTACGTCAACCACAGGGCAGGGCGACATACCACCCAACTTGGAGTTTTTCCATGCGGAGTTGCGTGACCAGTTTCCACTAATGAATGGCAAGCCATTTGCTGTCGCTGCACTGGGTGATAGTAGTTACGGCGAAACCTTCTGCGGCGGTGGACGACAATTCCAAGAATTATTGGAAGAGCTTCAGGGTAAAGCTGTGGTTGACATGCTAGAGGTGGATGCGATTGAAACCCTTGAGCCAGAATCAGAGGTTGTGCCTTGGATAGAAGGCATTGCGGAAAAGTTGCAATAAATAAACTGCAGCAAGACGCGGGACGCCCGCGTCTCAGTATCGCATGGTCGTTATTCAGCAGCGCGAAGTAGGGCGTTGATGCCTACTTTTGCACGTGTTTTAGCATCAACCTTTTTGACGATAATAGCGGCATAAAGGCTGTAAGTACCGTCTTTACTCGGCAGGCTACCCGATACGACTACCGAGCCAGCGGGTACTCGACCATAGTGTGTTTGTCCGGTTTCACGGTCGTAAATCCGAGTGCTTTGACCGATGTATACTCCCATCGAAATCACGCTACCTTCTTCTACCACAACGCCTTCTACGATTTCCGAGCGAGCACCAATAAAGCAGTTGTCTTCAATGATCGTAGGGTTGGCTTGTAATGGTTCTAACACGCCACCAATTCCCACGCCGCCAGACAAATGGACGTTTTTACCGATTTGCGCGCATGAACCAACGGTTGCCCAAGTATCTACCATACTACCTTCGTCAACGTATGCGCCAATATTGACGTATGACGGCATTAACACCACGTTTTTGCCGACGAAACTCCCTGTGCGAACCGTTGCGGGAGGGACTACTCGTGTACCGTCTTGTTGAAACCGAGCGCTGTCGTAATCGCTGTATTTAAGCGGTACTTTATCGAAATATTGACTCACTCCGTCGTTCATTGGCGCATTATCATGCAAGCGAAAATACAACAACACGGCTTTTTTTAGCCACTGGTGAACAACCCATTCTCCCGCTATTTTTTCTGCTACTCGGGCTTGCCCTGAATTCAGCATATCGATTGCTTGTTGAACGGCCTGTTTCACATCATCGTGGCCTGACGTCGGGCTAATGGTGTCGCGCTGTTCAAATGCGTTTTCTATAATCGATTGCAAATCATGCGTCATGTTGTATATCTTCCAGTTGGTCTAGTTTATTTAAAATTGCTTGTTTAAGTTGTACTTGCTGTGCAGGGGATAAAGCAGTGCCTGCTTCGTTTGTGACAATAAAAATGTCTTCAGCGCGTTCACCGATAGTGGAGATCTTCGCCAGTTTCAAGGTGACATTTGTATCGACAAACGCATGCCCGATTTTGGCTAAAATACCCGGTGCATCTAAGGCCTCTAATTCAACTAAAGTGGCATCGTCTTGACGATTGTAAAACCGAATTTTAGTCGGTACGTTAAGCTGCTTGAGCTGACGTGAAATCTTGCGTGCGTTAGTATGCGAACGACCCGGCGCCGATATTTGCGAACGGATGTCGTCAGCGAGTTTGTCGAGTCGCTGAGCTGAATCAATGCGATTGCCGTCATTATCGAGGATGATAATACTGTCGCAAACGTACTCATCATGGGTAATGGTGATGTTGGCATCATGAATAGACAAGTTGCGACTGTCTAACACTGAAGCGACTTGCGCGAACAAAGCGGGGCGGTCTTTACCGTATATGAAGAGCTCTGTTCCAGCTTTCGTTGTTGTGTTGTTGGCTTTCACTAGCAGGGCGTCGGCACTGTCGCATTTGAAATTGAGAATTTCTTGCGTATGCCAAGCAATTTGTGCGGGTTTGTAGCGCGCAAAGTAATCGTGATCTAAACGCGACCACAAACTTTCTATGGCTATTTCTGCATAGCCTGAATCAGCCAATAACATGCGGGCCGCGTGCTTGTTTTCATTGACGCGCTCAAAGATAGTCAACTGGCACTGCAAGCCATTGTCTAATGCTTTTTGGGTGAGCAAATACAGCTCGCGCAACAGTGATGCTTTCCAGTCATTCCAAAGGTTGTCATTGGTAGCGCGAATATCGGCAAGCGTCAGTGCATAGAGCAAATTCAAGTGCACATGGCTCTTCACTTTGTTGGCAAATTCATTGACGACGTCTGGATCGTAGATATCTCGACGCTGAGCAACCACCGACATTAACAGGTGATTTTCAACCAACCAGACGATGATATCGGTATCGGCTTTACTTAAATCGTGGTGTGCGGCAAATTTTTCCACATCGGCCGCGCCGAGCACCGAGTGATCGCCGTTGCGACCTTTCCCAATGTCGTGGAATACCGCCGCTAAGTAGAGCAGTTCGGGCTTATCTAAGTTCCTAACAATGCGTCCACAGCGCGGGAAGCGTTTGTTCTCGGGCGAGAAATAATGATTAACGTGTTTCACCAAACGGTGCGTGTGTTCATCAACGGTATACGCGTGAAACAAGTCGAATTGCATCATTCCGACAATGTGATTCCACTCGGGTAAATAAGCCTGCAAAATGCCGTATTGGTGCATAATGTCCCAGGCAAAATCAAAGAAGTGTGGATGTCGCATTAACTGCATAAATTTTTCACGGCACTGCGCACTCTCGTGCCAGTAGAAATCTTGAAACTGACGTCTGGCATTGCGCACTTGGCGAATACAATCAGTATCAAGCCCAGTAACTGCTGGCGTGTCTGCAATCAAATGAAGAAAATCGAACAGGTCCTCTGGCGCTCTAAAAATGTCGGCTCGCGTCGGAGAAATTAAGCCGTCATGTAACTCAAAGTTTGGCGTAAGCGCATTGCTGCCGTAATCCTTCTCGCCGAGGATGTCGTGCCGAAAGCGTTGCATCAGCATTTGATTCAACTCATTCACGCGGCGCACAGTGCGGAAAAAAGCCTTCATCATGCTTTCTACCGAGGCTTTTCCTTCTGTACCATAGCCTAATCGCTCAGCTACATCGGTTTGATAATCAAATAGCAAGCGATTTTCACTGCGACCCGCAGTAATATGCAGAGCAAAGCGGATACGCCACAAGTGTGAGCGACACTCAATCAGTTCAGCGTGCTCTTGTTTGGTAAAATAACCGTGGCCGACTAAGCTCCAGCCGTCATACTCACCAAAGTGCTTTTTTGCAACCCAGCCGATAGTTTGAATGTCGCGCAAACAGCCCGGGTTTTCTTTTACATTGGGCTCTAGGTTGTAGGCAGTACCGTGAAACTTGGCATGGCGCGCTTGTTGCTCTTCTTGTTTGGCAACAAAAAAGCGGTCACTAGTCCATATTTTATTTTTAGAAATATCTTTCGTCAGTTTGTCAAAAACCGCCTGAGAGCCAGCTAAACGGCGGCTTTCTACAAGATTGGTTGCGACGGTGACGTCTGTTTTGGCAAGCCCAATCGTTTCTTTTACTGTGCGTACAGACTGACCGATATCGAGTTTTATATCCCACAGCAGGGTAATAAATTCGCCAACTAACTCGCGTGATGCACGATCCAGTGACCGTTTACTTAAAATCAGTAAGTCTATATCTGAGTGAGGCTGTAATTGTGCGCGGCCATAACCGCCGACAGCAGCCAGACACAAATTATCGATTTGGTCTAGCTCGAACAATTGCCAGAGGTGTTGTAGCAAGGTGTCAACAAACACCGCGCGGCCAGAGACTAACTCATCAACCGCACAGTGGTTAAACGCTGACTCTAGCCATTCATAGCTCTTTGCAACGCATCGTTTAAACCCTGCAATATCATAGCGATCATCGATGGCGTGAACATCATCGATGAGGTTGTTAAGTGTTAGTACAACTTGCTTCTCAACTACAGGCATTGGCCCGACCCTTAGTGTTGTATGATAGGTTCGATAGATTCTTCTTCTCGCCAGGTCAGAATTTCAACACCGTTTTCAGTCACCAACAATGTGTGTTCCCACTGGGCTGATAAGCTGCGATCTTTGGTCACTACTGTCCACTTATCTGGCAGGATTTTAGAGTAGCGTTTACCCGCATTTACCATCGGCTCAATGGTAAAACACATGCCTGCTTCTAACACGTCGCCAGTATTGGGCTTGCCGTAGTGAACCACTTGCGGATCTTCATGGAAGGTAGCGCCAATGCCATGCCCGCAATATTCTCTGACAATCGAATAATCATGCGCTTCTGCATGTTGCTGAATAATGTGACCAATATCACCTAAGCGAACGCCGGGCTTAACCAATTTGATGGCTTTGTACAAGCTCTCTTGTGTTACGCGAATTAAACGCTCCGCGAGAATAGAAGGTTTGCCAATAACGAACATCTTTGAGGTATCACCGTGATAACCGTCTTTCTTTACCGTTACATCGATGTTGATGATATCGCCGTCTTTTAACTTTTTGTCAGACGGAATGCCGTGGCATATGACATGGTTAACCGATGTACATATAGATTTTGGAAACGGCGGGTGGCCATAATGGAGTGGCGCTGGAATGCCTCGCTGTACATCTACAATATAATTGTGACAAAGCGTGTTTAGCTCGTCAGTAGTAACACCCTTTTTCACATGTGGGGTAATCATATTTAATACGTCAGCAGCCAATTTACCCGCTACACGCATTTTCTCGATTTCTTCGGGGGTTTTGATTATTGCGCCCAAAATGAACCTCTATTTAACCAGTTAAACCTTGCGTTTAGTTCGCGCATGGTATCCTTATGTGACTTTGCTGTACAGGCGAAGCCAGAATAATAAATGGCTTTTGCTTATAAAAGACCGGAAAAACTTGAGTCTCAGAGGCTGGCGTGATATAAAGCGCGCGCTTTTCTCGATGGAGAGAAAAAGCATAACAATTAATACACACATACATCGACACTGTTACCGGGGTGTCTGCCGTGTTTTCACTGCGGATCGGGAATAGGGATGTATGGAGGCCTAACCCAAATTGAGGACAATTTAATGGCAAACGTATCTATGCGCGATATGCTCCAAGCGGGCGTTCACTTTGGTCACCAAACGCGTTACTGGAACCCTAAAATGAAGCCTTTCATTTTCGGCGCTCGTAACCGCGTTCACATCATCAACCTTGAAAAAACTGTGCCTTTGTTCAACGAAGCACTTAACTACTTGTCAGGCGTTTCGGCCAAGAAAGGTAAGATCCTTTTCGTTGGCACTAAGCGTGCAGCTGGTGAAGCAGTTAAAGAAGCGGCTTTGAGCTGTGGTCAATTCTACGTAAACAAGCGTTGGTTAGGTGGCATGTTGACTAACTGGAAAACAGTTCGTCAATCAATCAAGCGTTTGAAAGATCTTGAGCAACAGAGCCAAGACGGTACTTTTGAAAAGCTAACTAAGAAAGAAGCTCTAATGCTTCAGCGCGAAATGGCCAAGCTAGAAAGCAGCCTTGGTGGTATCAAAGATATGGGTGGTTTACCTGACTGTATTTTTGTAATCGACGCTGATCACGAGCACATCGCTGTAAACGAAGCACGCAACCTTGGTATTCCTGTTGTTGGCGTTGTTGATACTAACTCAGACCCAGACGGTGTTGATTACATCATCCCTGGTAATGACGACGCGATCCGTGCGATTCAGTTGTACACATCTGCTGCTGCAGGTGCGGTCAACGCTGGACGTGACAACACTGTTGAAGTAGCTGAAAAAGACGACTTCGTAGAAGCGGCTGAGTAAGTTAATCGCACGTAAGTGTGATAATTCAGAATCTTATTGAAGGGGCGTATACGCCCCTTTAACACAAACTTTTATAAATTTTGAGGATTTTAACATGGCAGTGACTGCAGCCTTGGTAAAAGAGCTTCGCGAGCGCACGGGCGCTGGTATGCTTGATTGTAAAAAAGCGTTAGTTGAAACTGACGGTGACATCGAGCTGGCGATTGAAAACATGCGTAAATCTGGCCAAGCAAAAGCGGCTAAAAAAGCAGGCCGCATTGCGGCTGAAGGCGTTATCTTGACTACGATTAATGGTAACCGCGCAACCATGATGGAACTGAACTGTGAAACTGACTTTGTTGCTCGCGACGAAGGTTTCCTTGCGTTCGGTAAAAAAGTATTGGCAGTAGCTGCTGATAACAACATCAACAGTATTGACGACTTGAACGCTGCTGAGCTTGACGGTGCAACAGTTGCTGAGACTCGTGACACTTTGGTTGCAAAAATCGGTGAAAACATCAGCCCTCGTCGCGTTATCAACGTTGACGGTGATGTACTTGGCGCATACGTTCACGGCGGCCGTATCGGTGTAGTCGCTATCCTTAACGGTGGTGACGAAGAGTTGGCGAAAGACATTGCTATGCACGTAGCAGCTGCAAGCCCACAGTACGTTAAGCCAAGCGATGTACCTGCTGACGTAGTTGAAAAAGAAAAGCAAATTCAAGTAGAAATCGCGGTTCAATCAGGCAAGCCTGCTGACATCGCTGAGAAAATGGTTGCTGGCCGTATGAAGAAATTCACTGGCGAGATCAGCCTAACAGGTCAACCTTTTGTTAAAGACCCTTCTGTTTCAGTTGGCGATTTGCTTAAGTCTAAAGGTGCTGACGTAATCAACTTCGTGCGTTTCGAAGTGGGTGAAGGTATCGAGAAGAAGACTGAAGACTTTGCTGCGGAAGTAGCTGCGCAGATGGAAGCTGCGAAGAAATAATTCGCCTTCCTGACTTTTGCATAAAGTGAATGTCATATACACTACGGGCACCTACTATAAGGTGCCCTTTTTGTGAGTGGTGAAAAACTTGCGGCGCAGCACAAGCCGCGGCCGTCAGGCAACACAAACATAAACTGATTTCAAACAGGACCCAATTCTCATGAGCGTATCTTCAAAATCTGCCTATCGACGCATTCTTTTAAAACTCAGTGGTGAAGCCCTAATGGGGGACGAAGAGTTTGGTATCGACGCCAAGTTTCTTGACCGTATGGCTGCTGAGATTAAAGAATTAGTGGAAATGGGCGTTCAGGTTGGCTTAGTGATTGGTGGCGGCAACTTGTTTCGTGGTGAGGGCCTTGCACGTGCGGGCATGAATCGCGTGGTTGGCGATCACATGGGCATGTTAGCTACAGTTATGAATGGTTTGGCAATGCGAGATGCGTTGCATAGAGCGTTCGTCAATGCGCGCTTGATGTCGGCAATCCCGCTAAACGGCGTTTGTGATGCCTACAATTGGGCCGAAGCGATTAGCCTGCTCAAGTCTGGTCGTGTAGTGATTTTCGCCGCTGGCACAGGCAATCCGTTCTTTACCACCGATTCAGCCGCGTGTTTACGCGGTATCGAAATCGAAGCGGATGCAGTACTAAAAGCGACTAAGGTTGATGGTGTTTACGACTCAGACCCGGTCAAAAATCCCGATGCGGTATTGTATGACCAAATCAGTTACAATGACGTATTGGAAAAGGAATTAAAGGTAATGGATTTAGCGGCATTCACATTGGCGCGCGATCACAACCTACCGATCAGAGTGTTTAACATGAACAAACCTGGATGTCTGAAACGCGTTGTGATGGGCGAGTCAGACGGTACTTTGATCGCGAACTAAAAATAAAATAGATAAAACAGGACATACACGTGTTAGATGAAATTGAATTAGATGCAGAGCAGCGCATGGAAAAGAGTATTACTGCGCTGAAGTCACAGTTTAGTAAAATTCGAACCGGCCGTGCACACCCGAGTTTGTTGGACTCTATCAATGTTTCATATTATGGCGCGGATACGCCTTTGCGCCAATTGGCCAATGTTGTAGCCGAAGACAATCGTACTTTAGCGCTTACTGTGTTTGACAAAAGTGCAATCCAAGCGGTTGAAAAAGCCATTATGCAATCCGATTTGGGCTTAAACCCGATGAGTGCTGGCGCAATCATTCGCATCCCAATGCCGCCTCTAACTGAAGAGCGCCGTAAAGACTTAATTAAAGTCGTCCGCGCTGAAGCCGAGCAGGGCAGGGTTGCCATCCGTAATGTGCGTCGTGATGCTAACAGTGATATAAAAGAGCTGTTAAAAGAAAAAGAGATTAGCGAAGACGAAAGTCGCGCTGGCGAGGAAAATATCCAGACATTAACAAATAGCTTTGTCAAAAAAGTCGATGGATTACTGGCCGACAAAGAAAAAGAGTTAATGGAAGTATAATCGGTTGTATAAAGCCATGGATATGAGTGCCTCTTCTACAACCGAATCCATACCATCTAGCAATTCTAGTATGCCACAGCATGTGGCAATCATTATGGATGGTAATGGTCGGTGGGCGAAGCAAAAGGGCAAGATACGCACCTTTGGCCACAAAGCCGGCGTTGACGCTGTGCGAGCTTCGGTCAAATATGCGCGTACTAATGGAATAAAATCGCTGACACTGTTCGCCTTCAGTAGTGAAAACTGGAAGCGTCCTGAGGAAGAGGTCAGTGTTTTAATGGACCTGTTTAACCTGGTTTTAAACAGTGAAGTAAAAAAGCTCAATAAAAATCAGGTACGCTTGCGAGTCATTGGCGACCTGACACGGTTTGACCAAAAGCTGGTTGATAAGATTGAAAAAGCAGAAGCATTGACTGCCGATAATCAAGCATTAACGTTAAATATCGCGGCTAATTACGGTGGGCGCTGGGATATTGTTAATGCCGCGAAGCACGTTGCTCAACAAGTTGCCGCAGGTGTAATGTCATTGGATGATATTACCGAAGAGCGCTTTGACCAGCATATTTGTATGGCCGATCTGCCGCCGCTCGATTTACTCATTCGCACTGGTGGCGAGCATCGCATCAGTAACTTTTTATTGTGGCAATGTGCGTACGCAGAATTTTACTTTACCAGCACACTTTGGCCTGATTTTGATGAACAGGCCTTTGCCGACGCGGTAGCCGATTTTAGTGATCGTCAGCGCCGTTTTGGTTTGACCGGCGAGCAAGTGACCTCATCATGTTAAAGCAACGTATTATCACCGCTCTGGTATTAGCGCCTTTGGCGTTGATTGCTATTCTGTTTCTACCCATTTTCCAATTCCAAATTGTAATCGCTGGTGTGGTTGCAATTGGCGCATATGAATGGGCGAAAATGTCAGGATTGGACAGCCGCATGTACAAGGCGGTCTATACGTTGGTGGCGTTAACGCTATGCGTATTTTTTGCCCAGGTAGTTGACCAAGATTTGATTTGGTATCAAGGTCAGCTAAACGCCGTGTATCGCTATATCTTGGGTGTTTCAGTCATCTGGTGGGTGTTTTCCTTTTGTATGATTTTGGCGTATCCACGCTTCAGTGCATTTTGGAAACACAGTATTGTTATTCGCGCGTTGTTTGGACTATTTACACTCATTCCCACTTGGGTCGCGGTAGTGTCTTTGCGCACCAGCCTTTACGGCATCGATCCCTTTTACGGTGCTTCATTGATTTTTTATGTCCTTGGTATCGTTTGGGCGGCAGACATCGGGGCATTCTTTGTAGGCGTTAAATTTGGCAAGCACAAACTACGTCCGAACGTGTCACCAGGTAAAACCCTCGAAGGGTTACTGGGTGGCGTTTTCGCCTCATTTGCTATCATAGCTTTTGCGGCTCTGCACTACCAAGTAGAGCCCTCGCGCATATGGCTACACATCGTTATTGGTGGGATCACTGTCGGTGTTTCTGCATTAGGCGATTTAAATGAAAGTATGTTTAAACGCTGCGCAGGGATTAAAGACAGTGGCAAGATTCTGCCCGGTCATGGCGGTGTGATGGATCGCATAGATAGTCTAACCGCGGCATTCCCAATATTTGCCTTTTGCTATGTGACTTGGATGGCGTAGTGCAGACAATAACGATTTTGGGTGCAACGGGTTCTATCGGTTGCAATACACTGGATGTTATCGCCCGTCATCCCGACCGTTATCGCGTATTTGCGATAACAGCAAATACTCAAGCGCAAGCGCTCATCCAACAGGCGCAAAAATTCGCCCCTCGTTATGCGGTTTTAACCGATGCTAACGCCTACGAAGAAGCGAAGACTTTAGCTGTGCAAGCGAACCTTGATACCGAAATTCTCTATGGTACTGAAGCACTCAATGCAGTGGCCTCAGATCAAGCTGTTGATGCGGTAATGGCCGCTATTGTAGGCGCTGCTGGACTATTGCCAACTATGGCGGCAGTAAGGGCTGGCAAACGCGTGTTACTCGCCAATAAAGAAGCGCTAGTAATGACCGGTGAGTTATTTATCAATGCCGCGAAACATCACAATGCACAAATTATCCCTATTGATAGTGAGCACAATGCAATCTTTCAAGCGTTGCCGCACGATTATGTCTACGGCGAAACTCATCAGAAAGGTATCGCCAAGCTCCTGTTAACGGGTTCAGGCGGGCCGTTTTTGCGTACGCCTCTGGAAGACTTTGCCAACTTGACGCCGGATCAAGCGTGTGCCCACCCAAACTGGGATATGGGTCGCAAGATCTCGGTCGATTCAGCGACCATGATGAACAAGGGCTTGGAGTTTATCGAAGCGCGTTGGTTGTTTGGTGTGGAGGCTGACGATATTGAGGTCGTTCTGCACCCGCAAAGCACTATTCACTCGATGGTTCAATATATTGATGGTTCGGTAATTGCGCAGTTAGGTCAGCCTGACATGCGCACGCCAATTGCATACGGGCTGGCTTACCCCGAGCGGATAGATGCTGGGGTTAGCCATCTTGATTTCTCGCAACTTGCGGACTTTACCTTCACTAAGCCATGCATGAAACGTTATCCCAACCTGGCGCTGGCGATTGCCGCATGTAAAGCTGGGCAAGCAGCTACAACGCAGCTAAATGCAGCAAATGAAATCGCCGTTGAGGCATTTTTAGCCGAGCAAATTCGCTTTACTGATATAGCCAAGGTCAACGAACAGGCGCTAAATCAATTGGAACCAATAACCGTTTCTTCCATCCAACAAGTGCTAGAAATTGATAAATCAGCGAGAGTTGTGGCAAAACAGATAATACAGGCGCAGATGAATGGTTGATTTTCTTTGGAACCTTTCTGCATTTATTGTTGCATTAGGCATTTTGGTTGCTGTTCACGAATGGGGGCATTTCATTGTTGCGCGCAAATGTGGCGTGCAAGTGTTGCGCTTTTCTATTGGTTTTGGCAAACCTCTATGGCGTACGACGGATAAACACGGCACCGAATTTGTTATTGCAGCTATTCCTTTAGGGGGCTACGTGCGCATGCTCGACGAACGTGTCGACAATGTACCTGCTAATAAGTCTCACCTCGCGTTTAATCAACAATCGGTTGGCAAGCGCATGGCGATTATAGCCGCGGGGCCGGGAGTGAATTTTATCTTTGCTGTTGCTGCGTTTATGCTGATGTTTTTAATTGGCGTGCAAACCTTAAAACCGATTGTCGGTGAAGTACCGAAAGATAGCATAGCCGCACAAAGCAACATCGTTGAAAACGACCAAATAGTCGCAGTTGGCGAGCACGATACTGTCGATTGGAGCTCAGTCAATCTAGAAATTCTCAGCTACATCGGTGAAAGCGAAATCCCTCTCATGGTGTTGCAGGGTAACGGCGTTACCAAACAAACGGCCCTGGCAACCGATGGTTGGCGCTTTGACCCTGATAAAGAGTCTGCACTGACCAGTTTAGGTCTAGTACCCTTTCGCCCTGCAATAACCTTAGAAGTTGCTGCGCTTGGTGAAAACAGTCCAGCTCAATTAGCCGGTTTACAAGTCGGCGATACGCTATTGCAGCTTGGTACAGAACGCATTGAATCATGGCAACAAGCAGTTGATATTATCACCGCTAATCCGGGCCAATCTTTGTCGTTGACATTCGCCAGAGATGGCTCTGAACAAATCATCGTTGTGACATTGGATAGCGTTGAAACAGAAACGGGATTGCGCGGATATTTAGGAATGGCGCCAAGAGTTGAACCTTGGCCAGAAGATGTTGTCTTTATACACCAATATGGTGTTTTTAGCGCTTTTGGCAAAGCTCTGCAGCAAACTTGGCGTTATACAACGATAAGTCTCGAAATGTTTGGCAAACTTTTCACTGGAGATGTGTCGGTTAAAAACTTGAGTGGCCCAATTTCTATAGCACAAGGTGCAGGTATCAGTGCTGAATACGGAATTGTCCAGTTTTTAAAGTTTTTAGCGATTATTAGTATAAGTTTAGGCATAATAAACCTTTTGCCGATTCCGTTATTAGACGGTGGCCATTTGCTCTACTTCACGATTGAGTGGATAACAGGTAAACCCGTTTCAGAACGAGTTCAAGATATTGGGTTTAGAGTGGGAAGTTTAATCATTCTCACATTTATGGGCATTGCGATTTTTAACGATATCGCCCGCTTGGCATAAGTACAATAAAACTAGCAAACGCGCGCAGGAAGAATAGTAATAAATGAAGTTTAGACAGTTAGTTGCAGCCGGATTACTTTTGTCCGTTGCAAACCTCGCCACTGCCAATCAAAGTCAATTTGTAGTCGAAGACATTCGCGTCGAAGGTCTTCAACGAGTCGCTTTAGGTGCAGCTCTGACTTATTTGCCAGTGCAAGTAGGGGATGAATTGAATGATTTTCGGGTCGCTCAGCTGATTCGCTCTTTGTACTCTTCAACGCACTTTGAAAATGTTGAAATCTGGCGTGATGGCTCAACCCTGGTGGTTCGCGTTGCCGAGCGCCCAACCATCAGTAATATCATCTTTGAAGGCAACGATGACATCAAAGATGAGCAGTTACAAGATAGCCTCGACGGCAGTAATATTCGCGTCGGTGAGCCATTGGATAAAACCGTTCTAACGTCAATTGAAAACGGTTTAAAAGACTTCTTTTACAGTATCGGTAAATACAATGCGGATGTGACTGCGATTATTACGCCACTGCCGCGTAATCGTGTCGATTTGAAACTACTGTTTGAAGAAGGTGATGCTGCCAAGATCCAACAAATTAATATCGTCGGTAACGATATTTTCTCTGATGCTGAGTTGTTCGAGCAAATGGAGCTCCAGTTCAATACTCCGTGGTGGGACTTTATGTCCGAAACTCGCTACCAGCAACAAACGCTGTCTGGCGACATGGAAACCATCGAAAATCATTATAAAAACCGCGGTTATTTGCGCTTTGCAATTGACTCTACTCAAGTTTCAATGACTCCTGAAAAATCCGGTATCTATATCACTATGAATGTATCGGAAGGTGAGCAATATACGATTTCTGATGTTGAGTTAGTGGGTGATATTCTCGGTCACGAAGAGTACATCGCTTCGGTGTTACCACTGACATCTGGTGAAATGTACAATCAAGCCGAAGTTACTTATACCGAAGAGTTCATCAGTAAGTATCTTGGCCGGTTTGGCTATGCTTACCCAACAGTAACGACGGTGCCAGATATTAACGACGAGGATAAAACCGTTAAGTTAACCTTGTCAGTTGACCCAGGTAAGCGCATCTACGTTCGTCGCTTGAATTTTGAAGGGAACAATATTACTGCAGATAGCGTGCTACGTCAGAATGTCAGTCAAATGGAAGGGACGTGGTTATCCAACCCACTGCTTGAGTCATCTAAGAACGCGCTGTCGCGCTTAACCTACATGGAAGAAGTTGAGTTTGATACGGTACGGATCCCAGGTGAAGACGACAAGGTAGATGTTAACTTTCGCGTAAAAGAGCAACCGTCTGGCTCATTTAACGCCGGCATTGGTTACGGTGATCGCACTCGCTTGAGCTTACAAGCAGGTATCCAACAAGATAATTTCTTGGGTACAGGTAAACGCGTAGGTATTAGTTTAAACACGGTATCATACCAACAATCTGCGCAGATCACTTATCAAGACCCGTTCTTCACTATTGACGGTATTAGCCTAGGTGGTTCAATTGGCTACAGTGAGTTTGATGGTGAAGACTTCAACGTTATCCGGTTTAACAGTAAGCAGTGGTCTATCGGCGCGAATATTGGTTACCCAATCGACGAATTTAACCGTATCAACTTCGGTTTAACGTTTGCCGACGTAGAATTGTTTAACCGTTCGCAATACGAACAAACCGATCGCTTTTACGAGCAGTTCGTCGACTTGAACAACCCAGATGCATCGATCAATTATCAAAGTTTGCTGGCGACCGTCACGTGGAGCCGTTCAACTCTGAACCGTGGTGTATTCCCAACGGCAGGTTCATCCCAACGTGCTTCATTTAGTGTGACTACGCCGAACTCAGATGTTAACTATTTTAAGTCGGTGTTTGATACTAAGTTCTATTTCCCGCTGTCGCGTAACCAGCGTTGGTCTTTTCTAGCGCGCTTGCGTTTGGGTTATGGTAATGGCTACGGTGATATCAATGGCAACGAACAAATCTTGCCATTCACTGAAAACTTCACCGCGGGTGGTGCAGATACATTACGTGGTTTCGAGAACAATACGGTAGGTCCTCGAGGTATACAGCGCTTCTCAGAAGGTCAAATTGTCGGCCCAGACGGCAACATTATTCCGGGCAGCCCTGAAACCGATTCTTACATTCTTTCACGCCGTAGTTTAGGTGGTAACGCAATGGCGCTAGGTGGCTTGGAATTAATTGTTCCGACCCCATTTGTTGAAGAAGATTTCGATAACTCTGTGCGTACGAGTATTTTCATGGATATTGGTAACGTATGGGATACCGAGTTTGACTTTGACGAGTATGCTGGCCTGAATAATGCTGGCGCAGGGCGCAATGATTTCGACGACTTGCTAGATTACAGTGATTGGAAGCTATATCGCGCTTCCGCGGGACTTTCGGTACAATGGTTATCACCTATGGGGCCAATGGTCTTTAGTTTCTCTCGAGCGATTCGTGAGCGTGAAGGAGACGATGCCCGTTTCTTCACATTTAATATCGGGCAAACATTCTAATTAATAACCTACTGGCGACGTACCAGTAACGTATACAATATTTGTGAATAAAGGAGTTCCAATTGAAAACACTTGCTAAACACTTAATGGCGACAGCACTGCTAGGCAGCGCTATGATAAGCGCACCGGCTATGGCTGAAATGAAGATAGCTGTTGTGGACGCGCAATCTGTGTTCCAGGCTCTGCCACAATCAGCGGCCATTGCTGAAACGATTCAAACTGAATTCAAAGACGAAATTGGTGAAGTTGAGCAATTGCAACGCGATATGCAGTATTACGCTGAGACGTTACAACGCAATGCAGCGACAATGAGCGATGACGAACAGGCTGAAATGCAGGAAAAGATTCTTAATGCGCGCGCTCAATACGCTGAAAAAGCACAGCCTTTACAGCAGAAGATTCAACGCCGTCAACAAGAAGAGCGCGGTAAAATTGTTGCCTTAATTCGTCAGTCTATTGATAAAGTTGCCGCTGAAGGTAATTACGATTTGATCCTTGATGCCGGCGCGATTACTTTTGTTAAGCCAGAGTTTGATATCTCAGCACAAGTATTAGAAAACGTTAATAAAGTAAACTAATATTGAGTCACTGATAGCAGACCAAGCAGTTTTTCTGCTTGGTCTGATTTGTTTTTAGCGCAATTGCGCGTATGGTTGGCGCGTTTTTTAATATTGTTGCGGAGGCACTTTGAGCAATTCTCTAAATCCTATCGACATTCAAGAGATCCTTGATTTATTACCCCACAGGTATCCATTTTTGTTGATAGATCGCGTCACCGAATTCAATTCTGGCAAATCCATCAAAGCGTATAAAAACATTACTATCAATGAGCCCTGTTTTACTGGGCATTTTCCAGGACATCCGATTTTCCCGGGCGTATTGATTCTTGAAGCGATGGCACAGGCTGCTGGCGTTTTAGGCTTTAAAACAGTCGGTAAGAATGATGAATTGTACCTCTATGCAGGCATCGATAAGGCGCGTTTCAAGCGCCCTGTAGTTCCTGGTGATCGGTTAGATTTCGTAGTTGAGCTAGTTAAGGAACGCCGTGGTATATGGAAATTTAAAGGTGTAGGAAGCGTTGATGGCGAAGAAGCCTGCTCAGCTGAATTTATGTGTGCAATGCGAGCAATTTAAATGACTATACATGCGACAGCAATCATCGAACCCACAGCGGTAATCGGAAACAACGTTTCTATCGGGCCCTACAGTTATGTGGGGCACGACGTTGTGATTGGCGACGATTGCATCTTAGAGTCGCATGTTGTAATCAAGGGGCCGTCAACGATCGGCAAAGGCAATCATTTCTTCCAGTTTTGCAGTATTGGCGAAGCCTGTCAGGATAAAAAATACGCCGGCGAACCAACGCGTTTGGAAATCGGTGATAACAATATTTTCCGAGAATCAGTCACCGTCCACCGCGGAACGGTGCAAGATGAAGAGCTCACCAAAATTGGCAATAACAATTTGTTGATGGTTAACGTCCACATTGCTCACGATTGTATGATTGGCGATGACAATATCTTTGCCAACAATGTCACCATTGCAGGCCATGTACATATTGGTAACACGGTCATCCTTGGTGGTATGACGGCGATCCATCAGTTTTGTAAGATTGGTTCACACAGTTTTACCGGTGGTGGCGCGATTGTGTTGCGCGATATCCCTCCATACATCATGGTTAGTGGTACCAAACATATACCGCAAGGAATAAACTCGGAAGGTCTCAAACGCCGTGGTTTCGATAAAGAAACCATTATGCAAATCAAACGTGCTTACAAGGCCATCTATCGCGACGGCAATACTGCCGACCAAGCCGTAGAAATTCTCAAAGAGATGGCAAAAACCACACCCGAAATAAGTATTCTTGCTGACTTTATTGAGCATTCTGCTCGTGGGATTGTGCGCTAGCTAATGGCAAAAGCTCTACACGTTGGCATTATTGCCGGTGAACCGTCTGGCGATATGCTGGCCGGCGGTTTAATGCGCGAGCTCAATCGACAAAATCCGAATATTCGTTTTTCCGGTATCGGCGGGAAACACATGCTCGCCCAGGGTCTTACGTCATTGGTCGATATGGATGAGTTATCGGTAATGGGTTTGGTGGAGGTTCTAGGGCGATTGCCCAGGTTGCTAAGGGTCAAGCACCAGGTTCTCGATCATTTTGAGACTGACGTGCCAGATGTATTTATTGGCGTCGATGCACCAGATTTTAATTTGCGAATTGAAACTGTTCTAAAGCAGCGTGGTATTAAAACGGTCCATTATGTCAGCCCAACAGTTTGGGCTTGGCGCGAAAAACGGATCCACAAAATTGCCAAAGCCACCAATCTAGTTCTCGGCTTGTTTCCGTTTGAAGCCGCTATTTATCAACACTACAACGTGCCGTATAAATTTGTCGGGCATACGCTGGCAGATTCTATCCCGCTGCATGACGACGGTCTCAATATTCGTAAAGCACTAGAGATTCACGCTGAGCAACCGGTGTTGGCACTATTGCCAGGATCTCGCAAAGGTGAAGTCAATGCGTTATTGCTTGAATTTCTGCGCGCAGCACAAATAACGGGACAACATTTTACCGTTCAGCAGCAGCGACTAATGGTACTAATTCCAGCTGCCAACGACGCAAGAAAACAACAGATCGTTGAAATTCTTCAAGATTACGCAATGACTAATCCGCTATTGTTCGACTATAAAATCACAGATGGTCAATCGCGAGAGTGTTTGTTGGCGGCTAATGCGGTACTGATAGCCTCAGGAACTGCGACGCTCGAGGCAATGCTGTGCAAGCGGCCAATGGTTGTGGCATATAAAATGGCGCGTTTAACGCGTTTTATGATGGGCTATTTGTACAAGCCAAAATATTTTTCATTGCCTAATTTATTGGGCGATCGAGCCTTGGTGACAGAGCTTTTACAAGCCGAGGTGAATGCTGACAATCTTGCCAAGCACCTGATTCCACTATTCGGGTCAGAAGGAAAAGAACTGCAGCAAATATTTACCGATATTCACCAAGATTTAAAACGAGATGCTGATAAACAAGCCGCTGAAGCGGTGTTATCCTTGATCTCTGTATCTAAATAGACGAACTCATGTATGGATAAGCAATACATCGCAGGTGTCGATGAAGTGGGCCGCGGCCCTTTAGTCGGTGCAGTGGTTACCGCAGCCGTTATACTCGATCCAAAGCGGCCGATAGCTGGATTGGCAGACTCAAAAAAGTTGTCAGCGAAAAAACGCGAACAGCTTGCTGATCAAATTAAAGCAGAGTCATTGTGTTGGGCCATGGGACGTGCTGAACCTGCCGAAATTGACGAGCTGAACATTCTACATGCTTCGCTGTTGGCCATGCACCGCGCAGTAGCAGCTTTGACTATTCAGCCTGACTTTGTGCGGGTAGATGGCAACCGCTTACCAAAGTGGAACTATGCGTCAGAGGCCGTCGTAAAAGGTGATGCTCTACACGCTGAAATCGCAGCAGCTTCCATTCTCGCAAAAGTGGCACGCGATCAGGAAATGTTGGATCTGCATCAGCAGTACCCAGAGTTTGGGTTTGATAAGCATAAAGGCTATCCAACCAAAGCACATTTTGCTGCGATTGAGCGCTTGGGTGTGTTAGATTGTTACCGCAAAAGTTTTAAGCCAGTACAACAGCGATTAAATCGCATATAACGAGTCTGAAGTCTATGACTGAACCTGCACTAATCCCAGAAGAAACAGATCAAAATTCAACGCCTCTCAGGCCATTTGTACATTTGCGGGTGCACAGTGATTTCTCCATGATGGATGGCCTCAACAAAGTTAAACCCATTTTGGACGCGGCCAAACAACAGGATATGCCGGCCATTGCAATTACCGACCAAATGAACATGTGCGGTTTGGTGAAATTTTATTCTGAGTCCCACAGTCGGGGCATAAAGCCGATCATCGGCGTGGATGTTTGGGTAACTAGCCAGTTTATTGCCAATGATATTTTCCGTCTGACGTTATTGGCGATGAATGAAGAGGGTTATAAGAATATTACACTGCTAATATCGGAAGCCTATAAACGCGGTTATGTGAGCAATCGAGCGGTTATCGATCAGGCGTGGTTAGCTCAGCATAATACTGGGATTATTGTACTGTCGGGTGCGACACAAGGTGATCTAGGTACAGCGCTAAGTAACGGTAATCAAGGGTTAGCGACGCAAATTAGTGGCTTTTATCAAAGCCACTTTCACGATCGCTTTTATCTCGAGTTAGTGCGCACAGGGCGTGCCGGAGAAGAAGACTACGTACATGCAGCAGTCGCTTTTGCCGCGGCTAATGATCTTCCTGTTGTAGCGACCAATGAAGTGTGTTTTATTGATTCTAGTGGGTTTGAAGCACATGAAATTCGCGTTGCAATCCACGATGGATATACGCTCGAAGATACCCGCCGACCCAAGCGTTACAGCAATCAGCAATACTTGCGGTCGGTGGCGGAAATGAATGCATTATTTGCCGATATTCCCGAAGCGCTCGATAATTCTGTTGAAATCGCTAAGCGGTGCAGTGTGGTAGTTAAACTGGGCGAGTATTTTCTTCCCAAATTTCCAACCGGTGGCATGTCAGATGCTGATTACCTGGTCAAAGTTTCGCGCGAAGGCCTTGAACAACGCTTAGCATTTTTGTTTCCAGATGAAAAAGTGCGTGCAGAAAAGCGCCCTGAATACGATGAACGCTTGCAAATCGAGCTCGACGTAATCAATCAGATGGGGTTCCCTGGTTACTTCTTGATCGTCATGGAGTTTATTCAGTGGAGCAAGGACCACGACATTCCTGTAGGACCTGGTCGCGGTTCGGGAGCGGGTTCACTCGTCGCCTATGCACTCGCGATTACTGACCTTGATCCATTGGAATTTGACTTACTATTCGAACGTTTCCTAAACCCAGAACGGGTTTCCATGCCAGATTTCGATGTCGATTTTTGTATGGATCGACGCGACGAAGTTATTGATCACGTGGCACAAATGTATGGTCGTGAAGCGGTGTCGCAAATCATTACCTTCGGCACCATGGCTGCGAAAGCCGTGGTGCGTGATGTAGGACGTGTGTTGGGACATCCGTATGGCTTCGTTGACCGGATAAGTAAGTTAATCCCATCAGATCCGGGAATGACCTTGGCCAAAGCATTTGATGTCGAACCACGCCTCGGTGAATTAGAGCAAAGTGATGAAGAAGTTGCCGATTTAATGGCAATGGCTCGGGTGTTAGAAGGGGTAACGCGGAATGCCGGAAAACACGCGGGTGGTGTGGTAATCGCGCCTACGAAGATTATCGACTTCGCCCCATTATATTGCGATGACGAAGGCAACAACCCGGTTACGCAATTTGATAAAAATGACGTTGAAACGGCCGGTCTAGTCAAATTCGACTTCCTCGGATTACGGACGTTGACCATTATTCAATGGGCAATTGAAATGATTAAAGAGGGGGGCGGTGAAACGATTGATATCAGTGCCATCCCACTAGTCGATAAAACCAGTTTTGATATGTTACAACGCGCTGAGACTACTGCCGTGTTCCAGTTGGAATCGCGCGGAATGAAAGACCTTATCAAACGTTTAAAGCCAGACTGTTTTGAGGACATAATCGCCCTTGTGGCGTTGTTCCGCCCAGGTCCGCTGCAGTCAGGCATGGTTGATAACTTTATCGATCGAAAACACGGTCGAGAAGAAATTTCATACCCAGATGCAGACTATCAGCACGAGTGTTTACAGCCGATTTTGGAACCGACGTACGGCATCATTCTGTATCAAGAGCAGGTGATGCAGATTGCCCAGGAGATGGCTGGTTATAGTTTGGGCGGTGCGGATTTATTGCGTCGAGCTATGGGTAAGAAAAAGCCAGAGGAAATGGCAAAGCAACGCGCAGTTTTTGCTGAAGGGGCTGAAAACAATAATATTGATCCTGATTTGGCGATGAAGATCTTCGATCTGGTAGAGAAGTTTGCCGGTTATGGTTTTAATAAATCTCACTCGGCTGCCTATGCGCTGGTCTCCTATCAAACCCTGTGGTTGAAAGCTCACTATCCAGCTCAATTTATGGCTGCTGTAATGTCTGCAGATATGGACAATACCGATAAAATCGTCACCTTGGTCGATGAGTGTAACCGTATGGGTATCGACTTGTTACCGCCTGATTTGAACAGCGGCCGTTACAAGTTTACCGTCGATGAAAAAGGTCGAATCGTTTATGGTATTGGTGCCATTAAGGGCGTTGGCGAAGGTCCGATTGACGCAATAATTGCAGCACGTGAAACGCATGGTAAGTTTTCAGATCTATTTGATTTTTGCGCCAAAGTTGACATAAAGCGCGTCAATCGACGCGTCCTAGAAAAGCTGGTTCTTGCTGGCGCAATGGACAATCTTGGTCCTCACCGCGCTGCGATTATGGCATCGCTACCAGAAGCGCTCGCTGCTGCTGACCAGCACGCAAAAGCAGAATCCTACGGTCAATCGGATATGTTTGGTCTGTTAACTACCGAGCCGGACGATGTTAAGCAAGCCTTTGCCGACGTGCCAGAGTGGTCTGAGCGGATTTGGTTGGAAGGTGAGAAAGAAACGCTCGGTTTATATCTAACCGGCCATCCCATTAATCAGTATATTGAGGAATTAAGCAACTATACGGCGGGTAGACTGGTCGACCTAAAACCCACGGGGCGCGATGCAATGAGCTCAGCGGTTGGTCTAGTGTTAGGCGTTCGAGTGATGACCAACAAAAAAGGCAAGCGCTGGGCAATTGTGACGTTAGATGATAAAAGTGCGCGGATGGATGTGCGTTTCTTCCCCGACATGTATGAACAGTACGAATCGATGTTGGTTGCAGATAAAATCTTGCTGATAAAGGGACAGGTCAGCTTTGATGAATTCTCTGGTGGCAATACAATTACGGCCCGAGAAGTCATGGACATTGTTGCAGCAAGAGAAACCAACTTAAGTGCTATATCGCTGCAAGTCGACGCCAATTGGTGTAATCTCGACACAGTGTCTAAACTACAAAACATAATAAACGAATATCGTGGTGGTAGTTGTCCACTGCATTTTAACGTCGCGCACCCTGATGTTGCGGTTACTGTGGCATCGGGCGCAGACTGGTACGTAACGCCTGACGATCAGCTATTGCACGACTTAAAACAATGTTTGGGTGCCTCTAGAGTTTCGTTAGAGTTTCGCTAGGCGCACTTGCTATCACGATTAAATGGGATATTGAATGAATTCACACTTTCTGGATTTTGAGCAACCGATTGCTGAGTTAGAAGCGAAAATAAAAGAGTTGCGTCTAGTCAATCAGGACGGCGAATTCGATGTGAGCATCGAAGAAGAAATTACGCGCCTACAGGAAAAAAATGTCGAGCAAACAAAAAAGATCTTTGCAAATTTAGGGGCGTGGCAAATCTCACAACTCGCGCGTCATCCTAATCGACCATACACCTTTGACTACGTAGAGCGTATGTTGACGGAGTTTGATGAGTTAGCAGGTGATCGCGCCTATGCAGACGACAAAGCCATTGTTGGTGGCTTAGCATTGCTTGATGATGAGCCTGTCATGGTTATTGGTCATCAAAAAGGGCGAGATACGAAAGAAAAAATCAAACGTAACTTTGGGATGCCAAAACCCGAAGGCTACCGCAAAGCGTTGCGTTTGATGAAAATGGCTGAGCGTTTCAAACTGCCTATTATTACATTTATAGACACTCCTGGCGCTTATCCTGGTGTCGGCGCTGAAGAGCGCGGTCAGAGTGAAGCCATTGCTCGCAATCTAAAGGAAATGGCTGAATTGCAAGTGCCAGTCGTCTGTACCGTAATTGGTGAAGGTGGTTCTGGCGGTGCACTGGCTATTGGTGTTGGTGATAGGGTAAATATGATGCAGTACAGCACCTACTCGGTAATTTCACCCGAGGGTTGTGCATCCATTCTATGGAAAAGCGCCGAAAAAGCGCCGACAGCAGCAGAAGCGATGGGGGTTAGTGCCGCACAAATCCATGAGCTTGGTTTGATTAATACCATTGTCGATGAACCTCTAGGTGGTGCTCATCGCGACTTTGATAGTGCTGCAGCCAATCTGAAAGCTACGATTAAACAACAGCTCGCGCAGCTGAAGAGCTTGTCAACAGAAGAGCTACTTGAGCAGCGTTACGAGCGACTGATGTCGTTTGGTTACTGCTAGTTCCACAATTTACTCTTTGGCTTCACAGGCGTTGAATGACGCCTGTGAAGCAGTTAATGCTAACTCAAAGCCAAGTCACTCAGCTAACCGTATCATTTGGGTAGGTTGCTCCGGAGGCCTTGATTCGGTGGTTCTATTGCAGCTAGCGAATCGCTGGGCTACCGATAACGACTATCGTATCGGTGTTATTCACGTCAATCACCAACTCAGCAGCAATGCTCAAGCGTGGCAGTACCACGTAGAAAATCTCGCGCGTCAGTTTGGCGCTGAGTGTAAAACCATTACTGTAGATATTCAAAAAGCGCCGCGCAAAAGTCTTGAAGCCTTAGCGCGCGAGGCCCGCTACAATGCATTTGAACAGCAGCTTCCGCCCAACGCCCTATTGTTATTAGGCCATCACCTCGACGATCAAGTTGAAACCGCTATGCTGCGCTTGTTTCGCGGCAGTGGGCCGAAGGGGCTAGGCGCAATGGAGTCGGTTAGTTTTCGTCACATTGGTGAGCGCAGCTTGATCATTGCTCGGCCTTTGCTGAGTATTTCGCGCGCAAGCATTCAAGACTATGCCGTTAAGCAAAACCTTACATGGGTTGACGATGAGTCTAATCGGGATCTGAGTTTCGATCGCAATAAAATGCGTCACACATTGCTTCCGGCGATTGAACAACAGTGGCCGGAAAAGTATGCAGGCATAAAATCGGCAATCGCACGTAGCAGTGAACTGTGCCGTGAACAACAGCAAGCACTAGAATTGTTGCTGGATGAAAAATTGCAGAATCTATTAATAGCACCTGCAATATTGGACAGTCATGGATTATTGCAAACCTCGAAAGAGTTGCATGCTTCGTTATTACGGCATTGGTTGGCGAAACAAGGCGCACAAATGCCGAGTCACGCAGTTTTGCAGCAACTAATACTGGCTGTGCAGGCGGATCGCCAAGCCCACCCTGTCGTAACGTGGCATAATCATCAAGTGCGCGGCTTTCAACAGCAACTCTACTTCTTCATGCAGCCATATGTCGCACCCTCAGACGCTAGTTATTGCAGCGGAGAGGTTAGTTTGGATTGGATTGATGCGGGTGGCAATGCGGTAACTTATACCCTTAAAGGCACTACTAGTCTGAAACAAAAGGTACAGTTACAAAAAGAGTGTTCGGTTTTGCAATACGAGTTACCGGTGCACGCACACAAGTACCACCTGGCACGCGCCGATGGTGAACAGTACTTTGCCGCCCGACCGCAGCAAAAAGCCCGGCAACTTAAACATTGGCTGAAAGAGTGGCGGATCCCAGTATGGCACCGACAAGCAATGATTGGGGTATTTGCAGGCGACGAATTGCTTTGGGTTACTGATGGGCAACAAGGCTGGGCGAACTATGCTCACTCAGAAAACAGAGAAACGCCCTAGTCACGGATAATAAAAACCGCGTTTTTGGCCTCTGCTTTAACGCGATAGACCGCCTTATCGGCTCTCGCAAATATCGATTCCGCGTTGTCATTGTGTACTACCAGAGTACCTCCAATACTCATGGTGATACGATGCTGTCGCAGCAGGGGAGAACGTTCTGCTGCAACTCTGATGCGCTCAGCAATTTGGTCAATTTCCGACTCACCAACATCGTGAATTAAACAGCAAAATTCGTCACCGCCAAAACGGAACGCACTATCTTCGATGCGCATTAAGTGCGCCAACAAGTCGCCGACCGCTTGCAGGGCTTGGTCACCCTGTTGATGGCCGTGGCTATCGTTAACCTGTTTGAAATTATCTAAATCAATAACAAGCAAACCAAATCGAGTTCCTCGGCGTAAATATTGCCCTAAAAAGCGCTCGATCTGTTCATCAAAACCGGCGCGGTTGCCCAACCCTGTCAAAGGGTCCCGTGTTGTTTGTTGCAGAATATGGCGATATTGAGTCGCGTGACCGAGTGGAATACAAAAATGTGTGTGTAGTTCATGTAATAGGGTTTGCTGTTGCACACTCAACCGACGACTGAAGCTATAAGTCACGGTTTTAACCATCGCATTTAACGAGCGGTTATGAGTGGTGCTGGGCAGCGTTATGCTGATATCAGCCGAATTGTTATCACCGAATGCGAATGCTTGTTGATCAATGGCAAAGTTCAGCCGTTTGAGCGGCAAGCGGCTAGCCAGATATTGAAAGTAGTTTTGACAAAGTTCATCTAAATCTATGGTCGCCAGCATTAAATTTAAAAAAGCCGTGTATTCAATTGCATGAGTCAGTGGTTGAGTATAACTATCAACATTTATACGAGTAGCGTCGGCGCTGCCTGCGCTATTGCTCTGCAAAGTCGAGGAGATAGATAAATAGTCCAAAAGCATACTCCAAATGATCGTTGTTGATTGAGTTAAGGCCTACATTGCAATAGTCTGTCACTGGCGGTTTTTTGACGAAAATTGCAAAATTGGGCGATTAACTGGCGAATATTCGTTAGTTGATTAATGTTCAGCAAGATGCGAGCCAAACTTAGGGAGTTAGGTAGAATGCACAATGAGTTTGTTCAAGTCATTGTTCTGATGGTAATCGCTGTAGGGCTCATATGGCTATTAAAGCGCATGGGTCTACCGCCAATACTCTCGTATATTGTGACCGGCATTATTGCAGGCCCCGATGTGATGGCGCTGTTTGAGCAGCCAGAACAGATGCACCTTTTAGCAGAAGTCGGTATCGTCTTTCTATTGTTTTCCCTTGGTCTAGAATTCTCGCTACCTAAACTTGTGGCGATGCGTCATATGGTGTTTGGGGTTGGGGCAGGTCAAGTTATATTGACTACACTGGTGTTTTGGGGGGGCGCACTACTCATCGGTTTACCCGGCAATGCAGCCTTAGTAATTGGCGGTATGATAGCACTGTCGTCTACTGCGATTGTTATCAAGCAAGTCGCTGAAATGGGAATTTTACACAATCAGCGCACCCAGCTCGCAATCAGTGTTTTATTGTTTCAAGATCTCGCTGTTGTACCTTTTCTAATTGCTATTCCTTTAATGTCACCACTGACCGAAGGGTCTTTTGCTGTAGCGATATCCTTGGCGTTATTAAAAGGTGTGACGGTTGTGACGATTTTGCTCGCCGCGGGAAAGTGGGGCTTACCCCTGTTATTTCGCGAAGTTGCCAGTACCCGAACAGACGAGTTATTTGTACTCACAACTATTGTTGTAGCTTTATTGGCCGCGGGTCTCACCTATTGGTTTGGCCTTTCTATGGCGTTAGGTGCATTTCTAGCCGGTATGATGTTAAGCGAAAGTCAGTATCGCTATCAGCTAGAGGCTGATATACGCCCGTTCCGAGACATGCTGATGGGGCTTTTTTTCGTTACCGTTGGCATGCAGCTGAATCTTAATTATCTGCAAGAGAGTTGGTACTGGGTGATTATCGCAACCGTTGCAGTGTTAGCGTTGAAAGTCGTGCTTATGCAACTAGTATCGTGGTTATTTAAAGTAGCCTCTCGCGATAGTTGGGCGGCGGCATTTAAACTGTGTCAAATTGGTGAGTTTAGTTTTGTATTAGCAGCCTTGGCCGTTACGCATCAGGTACTCACTACGCAAGTAGCGTCTTTTATTATCAGTGTGGGTATTCTCAGTATGGCACTAACACCCTACTTGATTGAACACAGTATGCGGTTTGCACGACTGCTCAGTAGTCGCAATTTAGTCTCGTCATTGAACGATTCAGGCAGTCTTAGCAAAACAGTTGAAGCGCTAAAAAATCACGTAGTTGTTGTCGGGTTTGGCCGGGTAGGACAGAGCAGTGCTCGCATGCTTAAGCTTGAGGGCATTGAATTTGTCGCAATTGATTCCGACCCGATCAGAGTTCAGGAGAGCCGAGCGGCTGGAGAGAATATAATTTTTGGCGATGCAACGCATAAGGATATTTTGCGCAGCGCTAATTTGAATGCTGCGCGTTTGGTTTTAATCACATTCGACCAACCCGATAAAGTCAGTAAACTCATCTCCGTGGCAAAAGAGCTGCAACCCGAAATAAAAGTCATTGTGCGGATCCGCAAAGATAATCAACTCAACAGTTTATACGAGGCAGGGGCGACTCAAGTCGTGCCAGAACTGCAAGAGGGGAGCTTGATGTTGATTTCACAGTTATTACACTATTCAGGTGTGCCAATGTCGAGGATCTTGAAACGCGTGCGCGCCGAGCGAAAAGGGCGCTATGACCACATGCATGGGTTTTATCCCGGTGAAACAACAGAAATCAATCCCAATACACAGGATAAACTGGAGTTTATGCATCCCGTTATTGTCACAGCCAATGCGTTTGCAACAGGCAAATCATTAAATCAATTAAACCTCAGCAAACTCCGTGTCGTCCTTAAAGGGCTGCGTCGCAATCACCATGAGATTGACAACCCACAAGGTGATGAAGTTATTCATACTGGAGATGTTCTTATAGTTGCGGGTAAGCCGCGTCGTGTTGAGCGCGCAGAACGCTTTATTTTGGAAGGGGATTGACGAGCACTAAGTCTATGTCAGTGCCACTGACAACAAAGTGGTAATTCCCCCACAGCATGCCTCAGGTAGGGGAATTTCAAACATTAAGCGGCTTTATCAGAACCTTTACTTAGATTTTCAAACTCGCGGTTGAGGTCATACTTTTCGTCAGTTACGATTTTTTCTAGAACTTCGATGCGTTCTTGCATGGCATCCATACGCGCAATCATCTCTGCTTTTTCGGCACTGCTAAGCGTGTCTTGTTTACTTTTGCGCTTAGATTTACGGTCGGTGGTTATCGACACCAGCGCCCATGCAATGATAGCGACTATCGCAATTGCCGTTGTATTCATGGTAATTCCCTCATAATTGTTTGATTTACAGAGTGTAGCCTTTATCATCGCGTTTGCACGAGAACATCGCAAATCGAAGATATGTGCCATACTTTACATAAGCAATCTGCAAAACACTTACCAAAAATAAAAGCTATATAAAACAATGATGTATAAATTTGTTGAAATTTCATTGGTTAAATCAACGACTAGATTTAGTGATTTTAACTAATGAGTGAGCAAAATAATCACAACCATGAATATTGGATGAGGTATGCGCGACAGCTTGCTGCTAGAGCAGAGGCACTAGGCGAAGTGCCGGTTGGTGCTGTTGTTGTTAAAGGTGATGAGGTCATTGGCGAAGGCTGGAATCAATCTATTACCCAGCATGATCCTGCAGGCCATGCTGAGGTCATGGCAATTCGACAGGCTGCCCTGCATGTGCAAAATTATCGAACGATCGATACTCGCCTGTATGTCACCTTAGAACCCTGTCCGATGTGTGCGGGGTTACTGGTGCATGCGCGTATCGCAACGCTAATTTTTGGTGCCTATGACTTAAAAACAGGTAGTGCCGGTAGTGTGATGAACCTGGTGCAAAACCCTTTATTAAATCATCAGATTGACGTCATTGGCGGTGTCGAAGAACAGCTGTGCGCTGATCAAATATCGGCTTTTTTTAAACGGCGTAGAGCTGAAAAGAAACGCGCTAAAGAAATGCGCAACAGCGATGCCTAACAGGCTACCTGCCATTGTTCAGCTAACTCGGCGCGCACAAACTCGCGGCGGCGTTGGAGGATTTTTTTTCTAGTTTTTTTAAACATCATCAAACGCTTCGCTGCATTGGTGCGCAGGCGTTGGCGTTGAATTGAACGAGTTCTTCGCATAACTTTTTGGTTTCCTATTGGACTCTTCTTGTGGTTTTGATATGGGGACGATAAAGGGGGATTTAAACCCTTACTCTATAGGACCATGGATAGCGCGATAAGTTTTCAATTTTGTGACGAACTATCAACCACAACACGTGCTGTAGTGCTGTCAGATACTGCACTCAGTCGCTCTTGCTCGTCTAACCAAACAAGGGTGTCATAATAACGGCGGATATTGTCCACGTAAGCGACGGCTTCGTCGCCGCGCGCATATCCGTAGCGGGTCGTTTTATAGAACTTTTTCTGGCGTAACAGCGGCAGGTGTTGTTTGACATCAACCCACATATCGGGGTTGCCGCCACCGCGCTGAGTCAACACCCGTGCATCTTCAAGGTGACCGAGGCCGATATTATAAGCGGCTAAGGCTAGCCAGGTTTTGTCGGGGTCTTGGATGCGAGCAGGAACGCGGCGCAACAAACTGGCAAAATACTGTGCGCCACCACGAATACTTTGCTCTGCGTCCAAGCGAGAATCTACGTTCATATCCTTCGCAGTCGCGAGCGTGAGCATCATCATACCACGCACGCCTGTCGGTGATTTCGCTTTTGGATCCCAATGACTTTCCTGATAACTCATTGCAGCAACTAAACGCCAGTCGAGATCGCCCGCGTGTTTCTGAAACAATGGAATAAACTGCGGTAACGTAGACTCTGTTGCACGAATAAATTCTCGTGTGTCGACGTAATCAAAGTTTTGCACGTGACCAAAGTATTTATCTTGTAAGACGGTAAAGGTGCCATTTTCGCGAATGGTACCGAAATATTCGATGAGTGCGGCACGCAGACCATCATCACCTTGGGTATTGACAGCCCAGCCAACACCTTGCTCATCCATCAAAGTGAAGCCGATACTCAATTGCGGATAGCGACGTCTTACAACGGCAAGGATATTGGAATCGGCGACTGTGTAATCGAGTTCACCTTGCGCCACCAACTCAAGCAGTTCTTCAGCATCACGCTCATCGGTCTGTTGCCAGTTTAGTGTTGCAGGTAGATCTAAGCGCGTAAGGGTTTCAGCATGACTACTACCGCTAACGACCAACATATTGCCGTTGAGCTGAGATAAATTGCGCGGGCGCTCGCGCCCTTGCAGATACACGACTTTTTGACTCACATCCTGATACGCAGGACCAAAATTAAATTGCGCCATACGCTGAGGCGTCATTGTGATACCGGCAGCAATGATATCCACGTTGCGCTGGGCCAACTGCGGAAAGAGATCATTTAGTGAGTAGTAGGGGAATACTTCCAACTCCACACCGAGATAGTCAGCGAAGCCTTTAGCGAGCTCATATTCGAACCCCTCTCGTCCAACCACACCGTGGTAATAGGTCGTCCGGCCGTAATTCGTGCCAACTTTCAACACGCCTTCATCCAGAACACGCTGCAAAGATGATGGCGGTTGTTGTGATCCACAACCGAGCATCAGTGCAGCGATGAACAGGTAAAAACCCTGAAAAAAAACAAATCTCACTAGTTGCATGGACTTTTTTTACTTCCCTTCGCAATCCGGACTTATCAACAATACCCTAATCAGATATACTCCGCGCCTACACTTTTCGTTATCAACGTTGGCGCCTAATTGCCTCTTAATGATCAAGGTGAAGCGCCCAAAAATGTCAGAGAATCTACTCTATGCTAGTACTGCGTGGCGCTCCAGCACTTTCCGATTTTAGGCTGCAAAAAATCATCAAGCAACTCATTGCTCAGGGAATCAATGTCACCACATTGACCACTGAGTGGGTTCACTTGGTCGACCTCGAAGAATCGTTATCTGACGCTCAGCTTGACAAGCTTAATCAATTGCTGGTTTATGGACCTAAACGCGCCGAAACGGCGCACGTTGGTGAATTATTTTTCGTTACGCCGCGTTTGGGGACGATTTCACCCTGGGCATCAAAGGCTACTGATATTGCTCATAATTGTGGCCTGGCGATCATACACCGCATCGAACGCGGCTGTGCATACTACTTCGAAACTGAAGAGTACTTGACAGATGAACAACGCCAAGTCGTGATGGGTTTAATCCACGACCGCATGACTGAGACCGTACATGCAGACATCGACGACGCTGAGCAACTGTTTCAAACCGCAGAACCTGCACCATTGAAGTCGGTTGATATTTTGGGGGCGGGTAAGCAAGCACTGATTGACGCGAACCAAACCATGGGACTAGCGCTCGCCGATGACGAAATCGATTACTTATTTAGCAGCTTTAGTGAGCTGAAGCGCAACCCCAACGACATTGAACTCTACATGTTCGCGCAAGCTAATTCAGAGCACTGTCGTCATAAAATATTCAATGCCGATTGGACGATCGATGGCGAGAATCAGCGCAAGTCGCTGTTTAAAATGATTAAAAACACCTTCGAAAGCCATCCAGAATATGTAACCTCTGCCTATAAAGACAATGCTGCGGTAATGCATGGCTGGGACGCAGGACGATTTTTCCCCAGTAATGACGGCCTAGAGTATCAATACCATCATGAGCCGATCGATATTCTTATGAAGGTTGAGACGCATAATCACCCTACAGCAATTTCACCCTTTGCTGGTGCGGCGACTGGATCGGGTGGTGAGATCCGCGATGAAGGTGCGACAGGACGGGGGTCTAAACCCAAAGCGGGCTTAGTCGGTTTTACGGTCAGTAACTTGGCAATCCCTGGATTTAACCAGCCATGGGAGCGCGAGTATGGCAAACCCTCGCGCATCGTCAGCGCGTTGGATATCATGATTGATGGTCCGTTAGGTGGTGCCGCTTTTAATAATGAGTTTGGCCGCCCGAATCTACTTGGGTATTTCCGTACCTTTGAACAAGAGGTCGATAGCTTTAATGGTGTGGAGGTACGCGGTTACCACAAACCTATTATGCTCGCAGGTGGTTTGGGTAACATCCGCCGCCAACACACCCAAAAAGGCGAAATTACCGTCGGAGCCAAGCTAATCGCCTTAGGTGGACCGGCAATGAACATCGGCCTAGGTGGTGGTGCAGCGTCTTCTATGGCGTCAGGCCAATCCAGTGAAGACCTCGACTTTGCGTCGGTGCAGCGCGACAACCCAGAGATGGAGCGTCGTTGTCAGGAAGTCATCGACAAATGTTGGCAGCTTGGTGATGAGAACCCGATCCAATTCATCCATGATGTGGGCGCCGGTGGATTGTCAAATGCATTCCCGGAATTGGTTAATGACGGTGAGCGCGGTGGTAATTTTGAACTGCGCAATGTCGCAAGTGATGAACCGGGAATGTCACCGCTGGAGATTTGGTGTAACGAATCGCAAGAACGGTATGTATTAGCAGTAGCGCCAGAGAACTTGGCATTGTTTGAATCGATTTGCGCCCGTGAACGCGCACAGTATGCAATCGTGGGCGAGGCGACTGAATCACGTCATTTGACCCTAACCGATAGTCACTTTGGCAATAAACCCATTGATATGCCGCTATCTGTCTTGTTGGGCAAACCACCGAAAATGCATCGTGATGTAACGACTCAGACAGTTAACCCACAACCACTTAAAACTGACCAAATAGACGTGGCTGAGGCTGCGGAACGCCTAATGCAACTACCCACGATTGCGGAAAAAACGTTCTTGATAACAATCGGTGACCGTTCTGTTACGGGTATGGTTGCGCGTGACCAAATGGTTGGTCCATGGCAGGTTCCTGTGGCTGATGTTGCAGTGACAACCAGTGCGTTCGACAGCTATCACGGAGAGTCTATGGCAATGGGTGAGCGGACGCCTATTGCCTTGCTTGATCATGCCGCATCAGCGCGGATGGCAGTTGCTGAAGCGCTGACTAACATTGCTGCCAGCGATATCGGTGACATCAAGCGAATAAAATTATCCGCTAACTGGATGGCTGCTGCCGGTCACCCTGGCGAAGACGCTGGTCTATATGCTGCGGTGAAAGCGGTAGGTGAAGAACTATGTCCGGCATTGGGCCTTACAATCCCGGTTGGTAAAGATTCAATGTCGATGAAAACCAAATGGCAAGACGACGATCAAGAAAAAGCGGTTACAGCACCGTTGTCACTGGTTATATCCGCCTTTGCTGCAGTCCGGGATGTGCGTAATACGCTTACACCACAATTGCACACCGAAGCCGACACTGAGTTGCTACTTATCGATTTGGGTAAGCAGCGCATGGGCGCTAGTTGTCTCGCGCAAGTATATAGTCAACTCGGTGATGCTCCAGCAGATGTCGATAATCCTCAATTACTAGCTAGTTACTTCAACGCGGTACAATCGTTGGTGGCCAATAAGTTGGCACTTGCTTACCACGATCGCTCTGATGGTGGTGTGTTTACAACGCTTGTTGAAATGGCGTTTGCAGGTAAAACGGGACTAGACATTACTATCCCTTCCGGTGATGCGCTAAGTTGGTTATACAACGAAGAAGTCGGCGGCGTCGTGCAAGTGCGTGGTGGCGACTTAGAAACTGTTATGCAGATATTTAGCGATGCGGGATTGGCTGAATGTGTCAGCGTGATCGGTACAACTAATACTCGCGATCAAATCTGTTTTGAACAGAACGGCAATTTACTGATTGATAAGCCCCGTGTGCACTATCGCAAATTATGGGCAGCAACTACGCACCACATGCAGTCGCTACGAGACAATCCTGAATGCGCTGAGCAAGAACTTGCAATTAAGACTGATGTTGACGATCCTGGTTTACATGCGCACTTGACGTTCGATATCAACGAAGATGTGGCTGCACCGTATATAGCGACTGGTGTGCGTCCCAAAGTTGCAGTCTTGCGTGAGCAAGGGGTTAACTCTCACGTCGAGATGGCAGCCGCATTCGATCGGGCAGGTTTTGCGGCAATTGATGTTCATATGAGTGATGTGTTATCGGGTCGCATTGACCTGGCCAACTTCAGCGGTCTGGTTGCCTGTGGTGGTTTTAGTTATGGTGACGTACTCGGCGCAGGGGAAGGTTGGGCGAAATCAATTTTGTTTAATGACCATGCGCGTCAGCAATTTGCGCAGTTCTTCGCTCGCGACGAAACGTTTTCGTTAGGTGTTTGTAATGGTTGTCAGATGCTTTCAAATCTCAAGTCCTTGATCCCAGGCGCAGAGTTATGGCCGCATTTTGTGACCAACCGATCTGAGCGTTTTGAAGCCCGTGCTGCAATGATTGAAATCACTGAGTCTAAATCGGTATTGTTTGCCGATATGGCGGGTTCGCGCATGCCTATCGCTGTTTCGCACGGTGAAGGACGTGCAGAATTCGCAAGTGGCATAGCGCCGAGTGCTTTACAGGCAAACGGTATGCTGAGCGGACGATACGTTGATAACTATGGCAAACCGACTGAGCAATACCCAGCTAACCCAAATGGATCTGCTCAAGGTGTTACCGCGTTTACTTCAACCGATGGCCGCGCCACAATTATGATGCCTCACCCTGAGCGTGTATTCCGCACGGTGAGTAACTCTTGGCATCCAAGTGATTGGCAGGAAGACAGTCCGTGGATGAGAATGTTCCGAAATGCGCGTAAATTCGTCGGCTAATTGCTGAATTAGTGCATTTTTCATCAAATATGTCATTTTTTTGGCCAAACCGGTCAAAAAAATGGCATCTGCCCATTGTTTTTTCCTAACTTAATGTTCTACCATAAGAAATTCAGGATTAAGAGCTCGGATGCGCAGTTGTGATCGCTAAATGCGATCGGTGTTTAATTCTTTACAACAAAAATAAGAGACGAATATGAATCGTTCAAGTCGCGGTTTTGGTTTGACTGGCGTAGCAGTCGCGGTCGCAGCAATGATCTTAATGGCTGTATTCAGTACTTCAGCACGTTCTGAAGCTAGAGCTGTTCAACAAACAGAGACGAACGCTGTTACTGTTGTAAGCTCAGAGCAATAAAACTCCCCTCATTAATTGAAACAAATGCTAACCTTGGCGTTTATACAGACGTTCGCGGTTAATTTGTTTTTGATCGGCGTGTTTTTTCAGCAACACGTAAGTCGATGCCAAACTGCCATGGCGCGGTAGTGCCGAGTGGAAAGCAATCACTTCAGGTAATTCCTGTAACCACTGATACACATAACTTTTGCACAGTGCAGGAATCGGCTTACTGTGTTCGCCGCGGCCGTGCTTTACCAAAATCGCTCGCACACCTTTTTGATGCAGTTTTTGGACCTGCAAATAAAGTACTTTTCGGGCTTCTTCAATTCGCATGCGTTGCAACTCAATTGTCCCTTCAAGGGCATACTTGCCAAGTCGAAGGTTTTTAAACACGCCATCTTGAATGCCTGAACGCTTATAGCTGAGCATATCATCTGGCTTAACAGCAAGGCGCAATGACACACTTAATGGATTAGTATCATTTTCATCTAGAGCCATTATCGCGGCGCGTTTTAATTGCTTGGCCAACACGTCTTTATCACGTTTTTGTTCCATTACCGCTGCCGCTGCAGAATCTTCTTGCGCCAGAGGTTTAATTTCACCGAGCTCTTCACTGAGTGCATCAGCAAAAGAAAAATTGTCATCAGAATTGGCCATTGAGAGTCCGCTCTAAACTGGTTTAACTTTTAATTGTCGAGATGCTAATACATGCACTTTGCTTGCCTCACAATGTCTACATTGGGGTCAGTGTACCGAGAGTCAAGTGGTGTCGAGTTTCCCGATTAGGTCTCAAGGTTTTTTTGTTGCATTTGCTCGCGCATAACCGAAGGCAAAACTTCGAACATTAATCTAAATTGCCGGCTAAAGTAACTGTGCTCCGCAAACCCACACTGGAATGCAATATCTACGATGGGCAGCTTGGTATCGATCAGCAAGCGGCGAGCGTTTTCCAATCGAATCTCATTGATAAATTGTTTTGGTGTCTTACCTAAATGTTTTTTAAAGCGGCGCTCAAGAGCACTCACAGACAGAAATGATACCTTAGCCAATTCATCGATAGCGATTGGACGGTGATAATTTTTGCGAACATATTCCACGGGAATTTTGACTGCTTCAATACTGTTGAGGGCTTGTGAGGTGCGCTCGAGCTGATGAGTAAATCCATAGGTGCCAACAATATCTCCAGTAATATCGTGCAATGGACGCTTAGACGTTGAGTACCAGCCCAATGTGCCTGAATACAGCATATTGAGCTCCACACGATTTGTGACAACTTCGCCGGTCATGACTTTTTGATCATCTAAAATGTATTGCCGTGCCAAGTGCGGTGGTGATATCGCGTAGTCAGTTTGGCCGACGACCCTTGAAAGGCATTGCATACCGCTATGGTCAATAAATACCTGATTTGCATGAATAAAGCGAGACTCTTTGTCCTTAATCCAAAATAGTGTGTTGGGTACTAAATCGAACATGTCGATGAGTTCAGTCGCACCGATATTGGCAAGAAACTCAGTACATTTTTGTTTTAATTCAACGGTCATTACGGTGTTGATGATAATAGCGTTTTTCTATGATACGCCGAAAATGTTGCATACAAAACCGAATTTTTATTAACCTTTTGGGGACTTATCGTGAATACTTATTACATTATATTCACAAATACTGTCTTTCAAATTCGGGATGACGGACTTTTAATTTGAACTGTTTTGACGGAAGTAGTTACTAATACAATGACTAGAAAAATACGCATGGGAATGGTTGGTGGTGGACACGGTGCATTTATAGGCAACGTTCATCGCATGGCCGCAAGAATTGATGGCGCGATAGAGCTGGTGTGTGGCGCCTTCAGTTCTGACCCTGAGCGCTCACTTTCTTCAGGTCTTGCTCTTGGGTTAAGTGAATCTCGCTGCTATGCAGATTTTAACCAAATGTTAACAGCGGAGTCTCGCTTGCCTGCTGGAGAAAGAATGGACTTCGTATCCATAGTTACGCCGAATCACTTACATTTTGACGTTGCCAAAGCAGCGCTTGAGTCTGGTTTTCACGTCTTATCAGACAAACCTGCTACCTTTTCACTCAACGAAGCTTTAGCGCTTGCACCGGTCATAGCTGAAAGCGGCAAACTCTACGGTCTGACCCATACCTATACGGGTTACCCAATGATCAAACAAGCACAAGCCTTGGTAGCCTCTGGGGAACTGGGGAAAGTCGTAAAAGTTATTGCCGAATACCATCAAGGTTGGCTCGCAAGCAGTGAAGACGACAGCGGTAAGCAAGCCAGTTGGCGAGTGGATCCAAATCAAGCCGGTATTAGTTGTTGCATGGGCGACATCGGGGTGCATGCAGCCAATCTAATGGAGTATGTGACCGGATTGCAGATAACCGAACTGTGCTCTGATCTGGCAGCAGTAGTCTCTGGGCGTCGTTTAGATGACGACGGCACAGTTTTGACCAAGTTTAACAATGGTGCTCGTGGCACCTTGATGGCCAGTCAGGTCGCTGTGGGTGAAGAGAACAACCTTACTCTGCGTGTATATGGAGAAGACGCGAGTTTATCTTGGCAACAACAAGAGCCTAATAGTCTATGGCTCAAACGCAATAATCAGCCCAGTCAATTGTATCGCACCGGCGTAGGTCCGATGGCAGATACTACATTAGCGGCTACTCGCACGCCTGCTGGCCACCCGGAGGGGTATCTTGAGGCCTTTGCTAATATCTACAGCGACTTCGCGGGGCAAATTATTGCGCATGAAAATAACCAAGAAAGTACCCGTAACGTGCCTGGCATAGACGACGCAATTCGCGGCATGGCATTTATTGAAAACGCCGTTGCGGCTAGTCATTCAAGTATTAAGTGGCATCCTTTTGTGGTTGATCGCTCGCCGTTTGATAATTAGAGATAACACATGAAACAGATAAAAGGACCAGCGATTTTCCTCGCTCAATTTGCCGCTGATGAGGCGCCATTTAATGATTTTGCGAGTATTTGTCAGTGGGTGGCAAATTTAGGTTTTAAAGGTGTGCAAATTCCAAGTTGGGATGAGCGTTTCATCAACTTAGAGCGTGCCGCAAAAAGTAGCGAATATTGTTCTGAGTTAATTGATATTGCGCGTCAAGCCGGTGTGGAAATTACCGAGCTCTCTACGCATTTACAAGGGCAACTCATTGCGGTACACCCAGTGTACGACACTATGTTTGATGGGTTTGCGCCAGATGCGGTGAAGAACAATCCAGCAGCACGAACAGAATGGGCTAACCAGCAACTGTTGTGGGCAGCACAAGCCAGTAAAAACTTGGGACTCACCGCCCACGCAAGTTTCTCTGGCGCACTGTTGTGGCCAACGATGTACCCCTGGCCACAGCGTCCAGCAGGATTAGTTGAAACGGGGTTCGCTGAGCTCGCCAAGCGCTGGCTACCGATCCTTAACAAGTTTGACGAGTGCGGTGTTGATGTTTGTTACGAACTGCACCCAGGTGAAGATTTACACGACGGAGTAACCTTCGAACGTTTCCTTACTGCCACCAATAACCACACGCGTGCCAACATACTCTATGACCCGAGTCATTTCGTACTGCAACAATTGGATTACTTAGCGTTTATCGATATTTACCACGAGCGAATTAAAGCTTTTCACGTGAAAGATGCAGAGTTTGTCCCTTCAGGACGGTGCGGTGTTTATGGTGGCTACGAGCCGTGGATCAATCGGCCAGGCCGATTTCGCTCACTGGGTGACGGACAAATAGACTTTACCCAGATTTTTAGCAAGTTAACCCAATACGGGTTTGACGGTTGGGCGGTGATGGAGTGGGAATGCTGCATGAAACACCCAGAAGACGGTGCTGCTGAAGGCGCGCCATTTATCGCTAAACATATCATTCGACCCACCGAGAAAGCCTTTGACGATTTCGCTGGAGCCGAAACCGATGAAGCCGCCAACCGCCGTACCTTAGGTATATAGAGGACGTTATGCTAGAGAAAACCAACGCTCAAAAAGTATTTATTTTATGCTGTGTCGCACTGACCGTGACATCAATGACATTTGCTATTCGCGCGGGAATTCTCGGCGAATTAGGAGCGCAATATGGCTTGAATGGCAATCAGCTGGGCTGGGTTAATGCTATGGCATTCCTCGGATTTCCATTAGCCACTATGTTTGGTGGTTTTTTGTATAACGCTATGGGCGCGAAAAAACTGATTACTTTGGCGTTTGTATGCCACCTACTTGGCCTAATTCTCACGATAATGGCCGGAGGATTTTGGGGCTTGCTCATTTCGACCTTTTTAATCGGCTTCGCCAATGGCTCAGTTGAAGCCGGTTGTAATCCACTGATCGCAGAAATTTACGAAGATAACAAAACCACGATGTTGAATAAATTCCACGTCTGGTTCCCCGGTGGTATTGTAATCGGTGCGTTGATTTCAAATGCAATGACATCTGCGGGGATGGGCTGGCAGTTACAAGTCGCAGTGATCATTGTCCCAACGCTGGTTTATGGTTATATGCTGTGGACCAGCGCCTTCCCAACGTTCGATCGCTCAGAGCATTCGACAACAGAAAACTTGCGAAACCTATTCTCGCCATTGTTTCTATTTCTAGTCGCCTGTATGACGCTGACTGCGACAACAGAGCTTGGCACACAGCAGTGGATATCAGGGATTCTGGGCGCTTCTGGTGCTTCGCCTATGATCATTCTAGCTCTGATGACCGGTATTATGGCAGTCGGACGTTATTACGCAGGGCCAATAGTGCATCGTCTCAATCCAGCCGGTGTGCTTTTGACCTCGGCAATTTTGGCGACCGTCGGCATGTTTTTGATGACCCAAGTTAACGGCAGCATGATTTATGTGGCGGCAGTTATCTTTGCCGTGGGCGTATGCTACTTCTGGCCAACTATGCTGGGTTGTGTGTCTGAATATACGCCAAAAACAGGTGCACTGGGTTTATCCATGATCGGCGGGGCTGGGATGTTCGCAGTGAGTATGTGGAATCCCGTTATTGGCAGTTGGATCGACAATGCGACCGCTGAGGCGCAAGCGTTAAACCTCGATGCAACACAAGTACAAATAGCTGCAGGGCAAGCTGTACTGGAAAATCTATTGGTGTTCCCGATGGTTTTGATTGTGGCTTTTGTCGCGCTATATTTGGCTATTCGGAAAATCTCAGCGACAACCGCTTCGCCAGTGGCGGGGCAATAGGTACTCGATATGTCAGCGAGCAACAATAATACTCCCCAACAACTCAACGAGCGTCGTTGGTTTATCAAGCGGCTGGGCCAAGTCATTGGTGCTACTGGCGCTGCTGCGCTGGCGACGACCGCGGGTGTTAGTTCAGCACTGGCTTATACACCGCGCCCAGATAGTGCAGCAAAAGATGGTGCGGTGTTGACCAAAGAGCAATTGATTACGTTACGCGACGTATGTGCAACTGTATTGCCAAAAACTGATACGCCCAGCGCTGCTGATGTTGATTGTCACGGTTTTATCGATCATCAGTTGAGTCAGTGTCACAGTGTTGATGAACAGCAACTCGTAGTTGACATATTAGAAGCGATCGAAGCGCAGAGTGAGCAAGTACACAATAAGCCTTTCAGCGCATTAACACATGCACAACAAACTCAGCTGTTGGTTGATCTTGAAGCCTTAAACGGGTTTGTAGCAAGCCAAAAAGTGCAATTTAAGTTTCTCAAACAATTATTGATTTTTGGCTACTTCACCAGCGAGATTGGCGCGACACAAGCTCTGGTTTATCAGGCGGTTCCCGGTGGTTACAAGGGCTCTATCCCAGCAACGCCAAGCACAAGGTCTTGGGGTTCATTGAATTATTATTAGGCAGTAACGATGCAATTAAACGATATTTTCATCACGGATACCCGCGAGGAGTATGATGTCATCATAGTTGGCTCTGGTGTTACTGGTGGTTGGGCTGCCAAAGAGTTTACTGAGCGTGGGTTTAAAACACTGATGATCGAGCGTGGCCGCAAAGTTGAGCACCGCAAAGATTATCCAACTGAAGGCAAAGGCCCCTGGGAATTCCCAGAGCGTACTAAAGTCAACAATCTGCTGATTGAACAGCAATACAAGCAGCAATCGCGCTCGTACGCTTTTAACGATACCACGAAGCACTTTTTCGGCAATGACCGCGATTTACCCTACAGCACAGCAGAGGGTACGGACTTCAATTGGATCCGCGGCAATCAACTGGGCGGCAAGTCACTGACATGGCATCGCCAGTCCTATCGTATGAGTGAGTTTGATTTTAATGCCAATAAAGCTGACGGACACGGCAATGACTGGCCTATACGCTATACCGATTTGAAGCCTTGGTACAGCTATGTAGAGCAGCATGCAGGGATTTCAGGCAATCGCGATGGTTTACCCCAGCTGCCCGACAGTGAGTCTTTACCGCCGTTCGAAATGAATAGTGTTGAGAAGGAAATTCAGCGCCAGTTTGCGCAAATATACCCCGATAGACCAATGGTTATCGGCCGCTGTGCTCACCTATCAGTGCCTACAGAGTATCATATGCAACACGGGCGGGTGATGTGTCAGGCGCGTGATGAATGTCAAAAAGGTTGCTCGTTTGGTGCTTATTTCTCAACCCAAAGTTCAACCTTGCCATTTGCCGCGGCCACTGGAAATTTGAGTATAGCCGTAGACAGCATAGTGCATAGCTTAATATATGATGAGGCAACTAATCGCGTTCGCGGTGTACGTGTTATCGATGACAACGATCTATCTACTCGCGAATACTTCGCCAAAGTTGTATTTATGTGCGCGTCAACGCTTGGTACGACGCAAATCATGTTGAACTCAACATCCAAAGCCTTTCCTAATGGTATTGCTAATAGTTCTGGTGTGTTGGGGCATTACCTTATGGATCACTGTTATAACGCCGGTGCCGGAGGGTTCGTTGAAGGCTACGAAGATGAATATACTTCGGGCCGTCGCCCCACGGGGATCTACGTGCCTAATTTCCAATACGAACCAAGCCGTTATAAGAAACACTACGTGCGTGGTTACGCATTAGGGGGGGGCGCAAGTCGGGGAGACTGGCGCGGCAAAGCCCACGGCGATGGTATTGGTGCTGATTTTAAAACCAGCTTAACTCGTCTGGGCAGTTGGTATTTTGGTTTGTATGCACAGGGAGAAATGCTTCCGCGGTTTGAAAACCAAGTGAGTTTACATCCAACCAAAAAAGATAAATGGGGTATGCCACAACTGCACTTCAATGTATCTTGGTCGGAAAATGAGCGACTGATGATGGAAGACTGTGCACAAGAATGTGAAGGAATGTTGAAGAAAATCGGTGTGCAAAATATCAATAGCTTTGTAAGTACTGACCATAACCCACCAGGTTCGGCAATCCATGAACTGGGCACAGCGCGTATGGGGCGAGATAAGAAAGAGTCGGTATTAAATGGCTACAATCAATGCCACGATATTCCTAATTTATTTGTGACTGATGGCGCGTCGTATTGCTCATCAGCTACAGTGAATCCCTCTTTGACGTTTATGGCATTGACTGTAAGAGCCGTCGATTACTGCGCGAAAGAAATGCAACAGCGCCGAATTTAGTCGGTATAAAAAATTACAATTACGAGGACGCTTATGAAACCGTTTCGGCAACTGAGAAAATGGGTCTTGATGTCTGCACTTGTCAGCTTAACCCTGCCAGCAGTGGCTCATGAGATAGGTCTGCAACTCTATAGTTTGCGCAATCAAATGGCTGAGGACGTACCAACTGCGATTGCCCAGGTTCGTGAGTGGGGGATCCATGCGGTTGAAGGTGGTGGTAACTTATATGGCCATTCTGTCACCGAGTTCAAGTCGATTTTAGACAAAAACCACGTTGAAGTTGTCAGTGTAGATACTACCTATGAAGAGGTGCGCGACAATCCCATCGCTGTGGCCTATAAAGCGAAATTTTTTGGCGCTAGATTTGCCACCTTTTACTGGATACCGTTTACCGGCATGTTTGACATTGAAAAAGCCAAAGAAGTGGTTGAAGTCATGAATAAAGCGGGGGCGCTTTTAGCTGAAAATGGAATCACATTGCAATACCATCCACACGGTTATGAGTTCTTCCCTTATGAGGATGGAACTATCCTCGATTACATGCTGAAAAACGTCACTGAAGCTAAATTCCAGATGGACGTATTTTGGATCAAACAGGGTGGACAAGATCCGGTTGATTTTTTAACGCGCTATCCCGGTAAATTTACGTCATTACACTTAAAAGACAGAGCTCATGGTACAGTTGATACGACCGATGGGACTGCAGATGTAGAAGTCAATGTGGTGCTGGGTTCCGGTGACGTGGGTATCGATAAAGTCGTTAAAATTGCCAAGCAACAAGGGATTAAATACTTCTTTATTGAGGATGAGTCTTCGCGGGTCTTATTGCAAGTGCCTGAAAGTATTCGCTACCTTTTAGAACTCGATGGTCGCACAATAGGTTTTAAATAGTAGTGCTGAGCGCTACATCTCAGCCAACACTAATCCAACAATAAGAAGGCGAGCCATGGATACCTCCGCAGCAAGTGAAGCCGAATACGACAATTTACCTTTTATTCTCATAATCAGTGTTATTGCGACTTTAGGCGGATTTCTTTTTGGTTTTGACAGCGGTGTTATAAACGGCACCGTCGAGGGTTTGCAAAAAGCTTTTCAATCAGATGCATTTGGCACGGGTTTTGAGGTCGCCAGTATGCTGTTAGGGTGCGCCATCGGAGCTTTCACAGCTGGCCGCCTTGCAGATTATTTTGGCCGGCGCAAAATGCTGATTGTGGCCGCGGTGTTCTTTATTATCAGTGCCTGGGGCTCAGGTATTGCCGATACCTCGTTGAGCTTTGTGATTTTTCGCATCCTCGGTGGTTTTGCCGTGGGCGCTGCATCGGTCATGACACCTGCTTATATCAGCGAAATCGCACCTGCAGCAATCCGGGGTAAACTCGCCACATTGCAACAAATTGCGATTATATCGGGGTTGTTTATTGCATTTTTAAGCAACTATTTCATCGCCGATGTGGCGGGTGGATCAATTGCACAGTGGTATTGGGGATTTGAGGCATGGCGCTGGATGTTCTGGATGGAAATCATTCCTGCAACGTTATTCTTGATAGGTCTGTTTTTTATTCCTGAGAGCCCGCGATTTTTAGTGATTTCTAAACAACAAGACAAAGCCTTGGCCGTCTTGAATAAGCTTTATTCATCACGCGCAAAACAGGTGTACGACGAGATTGTGATGTCACTCTCGCAAAGTCACGCGCCCGCGTTAAAGGATCTCTATGACAAGCAACTGCGCCGGATCAGGCCGATTTTGTGGATTGGAATAGGCCTTGCTACCTTTCAACAACTGGTAGGTATTAATGTGGTGTTCTATTACGGCGCTGTGTTGTGGCAAGCTGTGGGGTTCTCAGAAAGTGATGCGTTGTTGATCAATGTTATTAGTGGGGCGGTGAGCATTGCGGCGTGTATTGTGACCATCTTATTGATTGATAAAATCGGGCGTAAGCCAATTATGTTTATCGGTTCTATCGGCATGACTGTCACCCTGGCCATTATGGTGTTCGCTTTTGCCAATGCGGATGTCAGCGCTGACGGTAGCCTTGATTTGGGCGACTTTGGCACATTAGCCTTAATTGCAGCAAATGCGTATGTTGTGATGTTTAACTTTTCTTGGGGACCCGTTATGTGGGTGCTATTGGGTGAAATGTTTCCCAACCAAATCCGCGGTGCAGGCTTAGCCGTTGCGGGCGTGGCACAATGGGGCTCAAACTTTCTTATCACATTGACGTTCCCCTTGATGTTAGGGTCTGTTGGCCTCATTGGTGCATATGGCTTTTATGCGGCGTGCGCCGCGATTTCAGTCGTGTTTGTCAGTAAGTATGTGTTCGAAACCCGTGGCAAGCGACTGGAAGAAATGGCGGGTTAGGCCTAAGCCGACTGGCGTCCCCACCGCGACTCGAACGCAGATCTAAAGCTTAGGAGGCTCTTGTTTTATCCAGTTAAACTATGGGGACTCGTGTCTATTATGTGTTACCAGTGAAAAAAGCAAAAGCTCTTTCATTAATGTTCACGACAGCTTCTTTTGTTCATATAAAATAAATTTTTACACCTCTCTATATTTATCATCTAACCTTAAAATACTTACAAATTGGAATTTTGCAAATGCAAGAGATGGAGCTCTCTGTCGTATTAGGTGGTCATTGTGAAAATAAAAACTAAGCTAGCAATATCTTTGGGTACTTTAGTTACTATCATCCTCGCTGTTGGCAGTTTCGCTGTCACAAGTCTGTCTAGATTGGAATCTCAAAATGTCATTTATTCATCGTTGTTCGAGGCCGACTTGCATCTGTATCAAGCGCGGTTGGCGCAGGCTGATTTTATGCTTACCGAAGACAATCAATTTGCCTCGAAGGTAAGAACTAAAGTGGACAAAGCGACTACACTACTGGCAGAAGCTAAGGGTATGATGGCTGTCGAAGCAAGTATCCAGCAAGTTGAACAGATACAGCAGTCTATCCACGATTTTGCACGAGCATTCGATGCCTTGATTCCAATAACGCAAGGGAATGCAAATGAACAAGCTCGAGAGTCTGTAACTCGGCAAATCTTTGCTGCAGCTAACTCTGCTTCTGACTTGTCTAATGCCTTAATTGTGATTGAGTCGGAAATAGCTGCTCAGGTGCGCGATAGTGTAAGTACTGCGATTATTGTAGCTGTGTTCCTTTCTCTTATTGTAGGTATTGCTATGGCGTGGTGGCTCATCCGGTCGATATTGCCGCCATTAGCCAAATCTGCCGATATCGCCGATGCAATTGCTCAAGGGGATTTTACTTATACGGTGCAAGTTGATGGAGATGATGAATTTAGTGACCTGAATCGCAAGCTGCAGAATTCGATATCAACGCTGCATGGCACTATGGTTAAAATTAAACAGGCGTTAGCTCGATTACATGATATTTCGGTTGAGGTAGAACAAGCGGTTAGTAATTCAACGGCTTCTATGCTCGAACAACAACAGGAAACCGATCAACTAGCGGCTGCACTAGAGCAGGTAGCCGCTTCGACGGTACAAATATCCACAAGTGCAGGGAAAGCTTCTGATCTGAGTTCTGATGCAGACGAGCAAGCGAGCTTAGGTAGCGCAGTGATTAAACGCTCAATTCACGCTATTCAGCAGTTATCAGATTCTATGAGTAGTGCTAGCAACGTGGTCTCTAAACTAGACGAAGATTCGAAAAATATCGCTAATATATTACAAGTTATTCAGGGAATTGCCGAGCAAACTAATCTGTTGGCTTTGAATGCGGCGATTGAGGCCGCTAGGGCTGGTGAGCATGGCAGAGGGTTTGCGGTTGTTGCTGACGAAGTTCGCCAATTGGCGTCGAGAACTCAAGACTCAACATCTGAAATCACACAAATTGTAGAACTCATTCAAAGTGGGGCAAGTAATGTCGTTAGTGTCATTCAAAGTTCGAATGAACAGTCAAACCAGGTGGTCACACTCAACGATGAAGCTTCTAGTGCATACACCAAAATTACTGAGTCGGTGAATAATATTTCGGAGATAAATGCGCAAGTTGCCACTGGCGCAAGCCAACAATCAACGGTGAGTGAAGAAGTCAGTCAAAACGTGAATCGCATTAAAAGTTTAGCCGACCTAAACAGTCAAAACTTGAAGAAGATTAAAGAACAAACTCAATATCAGGCGCAAGAATCACATGATTTAAACAAGCAAATCAGCTTCTTTAAGGTTTAACGTTTCACTACGTAATCATTGGTTTGAATATCAGCCAGCAAAGAACCATCAATAGCGGTCACTGTTGCAGAATCGGCAAACACTTGCTGTACTACAACTACCGTGGGATGGATAACGTGTTGCCGGTACTGTTGGCCAAAAGAGTCAACTAAAAGCTTAGTCTGATATAGGTTCAAGCTGTCCCCGGCTTGCACGTTGTGTTGTTGGCCCAAATTGATTTGCAATTGATTATTCGCTACTTGCAGCACTCTACCAATAGCGCGCTCACATGCGAGTAACTCATTGGTTTCTGACACGATCCCTTCTAATACCCGAGTAATAGCTTGCCCGTATTGCGAGACCCAGAACTCACGGCTATGCACATTAACACTATCAAATTTAGAGTGCGGCCACGGTGCTGTAATACTGTGCGTGCTGTCCGCGACTATTTTCGACGACATACCGTCAAACACACGAGCCCGCACTGTAAACGTACGTTGTGGTGTTGTATCGCGCCAAAATGCTAATGTGCTTTTGGGCCGCTGAACACTCACATCCAATGCCGTTATAGCGAGGACATATTGACTGTCATACTGCTGTGCCAGACTAAATGCCTGTTGTTGAACAACCGGTGATTCCCAATTGTAACGTTCGGGTATAATGGCCGTAAGTTCAGCATGTGGTGCGCTGCGGTCGAATATCTGCGGCAACTGCTCCATAGCCGCTTGGCTAAGTGCAAACATATTGCCGTCTTGTGTCTGCTGGCGGTCAACAAAAGGCATATGGGCAGTGATTATGCTTTTGGTGTAACCAGATGCACTGCATTGAGCCTCTTGAGGGAAAATATCAGCGCGGATAGATACAGTAACGAAGTCGCGGTGATAGACTTCATCAATCATTTCGATACGGTTGACTTCTCCTGTAGAACGCACTTCCAGATTGTCGTTTTGTAGTAGGCCATTGGTCAGCTGTTGGACGCTGGTAACTGAAGCGCCCGCAAATAACAGCGCTTGTTTAATCGCTTCTTGGGTTGCCTGTTGACGAGCTAGTTGCTTGTCGCCGTTGTGAATAACCGCTTGGCCAGTTGCTTGAAACCAAGCGGCATGTACTTGCCCACAGGTGAGCGTGAGGAGGCAAAATACCACCCATAAATTCGCACTCTTGCTTAGTGGGTGTAACAGTACTGATAATAACTCACGTCTAGCGGTGTAATGCTCATTACTCATGAATGCTAGCTCCCGTATATCGCAGGCATGTACAAAGCGTACTCGCCGGTAGTCAAACTATTGACTGCTGTTGTGATCTTTGTGAAAGCTAATTCAAAGCCTATGCCATGTTTATGTAGAGTAAGTTTACAACTTGGCTTAGTTTCTGCTTTGTCACTGGATAAATTAACATCTGTCGGTTTTCGTCGACTAAACACAACCCAGATATGAGGTGTAATCGTGAAACAAGGTCGAAGCTTAATCATCGTTATGTGCCTATCTGTTTTGGCACTGACTGGCTGTACCTCATTGTTTACCCAACATGTTGAGTGGGAAACCATTGAGCCTGAATCATACCCAGTGATCCGTGCGGTTGGCTATGCACCCATTGGCTCTCAGCATGGGGGGAACGAGTCAGAGCAAGTACTGATGGCGATGAAAGCGTCTAAGTTGGAGGCCTATCGCGAACTCGCCGAGCAGGTCTATGGGCAACGCGTAGATGGTGAGCAATCACTGCATAACTTAATGATGCAAAACTCACAGCTTCAGGCTTCAGTTGAAGGTGTAATTCGAGGTGCTAAAGTGATCAAAACCTATCCAGTGGGCGATGACACTTATGCCACAGAAATGGAGCTCGACCTGCAAGATGTGTACGACATTTACTTGGCCACCGCGAAGCCCAAGCGCATTAAGAACGTAAGATACTATTAGTTGTGGCGTGCTTATTAAGCGCTAACACCTTTACCGAGAGAGCCGCCCTGAGGTTTGCCTGAGCGGTCATAGGTCAGTGATTCTCGAGCACGTGTCTCCACGAGTAAATGGCGTAAATGCTCTAGCTTTAATTGACCTTGCTCTACCGCTTTTTCATTCACGGAAGTGCGGAATTTGCACTGCTCAAGTAATTGCTGAGCTTCTTCCAGTTGCGCCTGAACTTCAGCAGGTTGATTAGCAATAACGGATTTAGGATCGTCACCTTCATTGGCGAAAAGCTGATTGATCAATTCGTCCTGTTGCTGAATCGCATCGAGTGTGGTTTGTTTGTCGTTGAGAAGATTCATCAAGCTCTCGGCATCCCGAGAGCTGATCAAATGTAATTCTGATTCAAGTAATTGCTGCAGTGTTTTCAGATTGTGGAGTTGATCGCTTAATGCTTCTGCTATTGTTGCCATAGGGAGAGGTTCCGCAGTTTTTAGTTAGTACCGAAAATCTGTCCTTCTAACTTGGCGATTTTGTCAGCTAGCGCTTCAGGATTTACCTTATATTCCCCATTCTGAATAGCTTTCTTCAAGCGATCAACCTTTTCTTGATTCACTGGCGCTTCAGCACTTTTCTTCTGCACTTGACTCAACTGTTGTGCAGATTGTGTCAAAGACACCGAATCTTGACGCGGTGCTGTTTGCGCGGCTGCTTGTTGTGATGCAGCCTGCTGGGCAGCAGTCCCCTTGTTTTGAGTCTGCTGCTGATTAACTTTTTGATTGTCAACAGGCGTTTTGGGAAGCCCGTTGTTTACATTGTTAATAGCCATAATAAAATTCCACTACCTATAACCCCTCAGTCATGTTATCGGCGTTACGTCTGAATACTTTAACGAAAATATTAAAAAAAATCTCAATTAACCGTGCTGATATTATAAGTTATTGATTTCATTAGATACCAACTACTGCGGTATCTACAGCACGAACCTTAGCTAGGACAATTTTCTCAGATCGGCTGTTCATAACCTGAATTGTATCACCAATATTACCGTCTTGTTGCGCGATACCCTTAGTACTAATACGTAAGCCTTCGGTTTCTGCACTCAAGGTAATCAAATCTCCCTTACAAACAAAACACACCATGTTTGGGGTTATTGGTTGCCCGGGACGCACCCGATATTTAACCCTAGCACCAACCAGATGGTTAATATCAACAAATATCGAGTGTCGCAGTGAGTTGGTTTTAATATCGGCAAAGCGCAGATTTTGTTGAGTGAGAATGGAGTCTGGACTTAACATCTCTGCAGTAACTACGACGCGTTGCAACTGCTCAATTTTTGCATTGACGAACAGGTACCATTGCGTCGCATCACATTCAACTTTAACTGTCGCGTAAGAATTGGTTAACGCATTGTCGGTCAATGAAAACTCATAACCGGTCGGGCATTGTGGAATGCGCACGCGTTTGTCGATTGGAAATACGTCAACGGTCGTGCGTTTGTTTGGATCGGCGGCCAGAGGATCAGCGCTATTCGACACCACTTGGGTGACAAATTGTTGCACTTGCTCTACCAGCATTTCGTGCGGTGTTGCCAATGATGTGGCGTTATCGACTGGCATTTGCGCGTGTGAAAAAGGATTGCTAGCCAAACTAAGACCGCAAAGAAGCATTAACTGTTTGAAATTTTTCATGTTCACTGTCCCGCATTTTGACTATGATTAATAAAGCAGTCTGGAAAACGCGTTTTTCGCGTCAATATTCAGGCACTTTTTAAATCATTTCGGGTTTCTACCGATAATAGTAGTGATGACGCAACGATCGTGCCGGAATTAGTTAAAGGGGTTAGATATGTCGGGAATTCTCGATTCTGTTAATCAAAGAACGCAGCTAGTAGGTCAAAACCGTTTGGAACTGTTATTGTTCCGGCTGAATGGCCGTCAACGCTTCGGTATTAATGTATTTAAAGTCCGTGAAGTGTTGCAATGCCCTCCCTTAACATCCATGCCAAAACTTAATGCATTGGTTCGCGGGGTCGCCCATATCCGTGGGCAAACTATATCAGTGATTGATTTGAGTATGGCGACGGGCGGCAAACGCATCGAAGATATTAAAAGTGCATTTATCATCATTGCTGAATACAATCGCTCAGTACAAGGTTTCTTGGTAGGCTCAGTAGAACGCATCATCAATACTAATTGGGATGCAATTATGCCGCCGCCTCAAGGTACCGGTAGAGCGAGCTATTTAACTGCTGTTACTGAGGTTGAAAACGAGTTAATCGAAATTCTTGACGTAGAAAAAATCTTAAACGAAATTTCGCCGCTCAATACGGATGTCAGTGATGAGGTTGCCAGTGATATTGATGTCGGTGAAAGTGCGGACAAGATCATTTTCATTGCTGATGATTCGTCAGTGGCACGGAACCAGGTGAAAAAAGCATTAACTGCATTGGGTTTACAAATTGAGATGGCAAAGAACGGTCAAGAAGCGCTAGACCGACTCAAAGAAATTGCGGCAGAAACCGGTGATGTGACAGACAAAGTAGGTGTGCTAGTGTCCGATATTGAGATGCCTGAAATGGATGGATACACCCTGACCGCTGAGATCAAGAACACGCCAGAGCTACAAAAGCTCAATGTCGTTTTACACACTTCACTCAGTGGTGTGTTCAACCAAGCGATGGTACAGAAAGTGGGTGCTGATGATTTTATTGCAAAGTTTCATCCTGATGAATTGGCTACTGCCGTTCAGAAATGGCTGAAGCAGCAATAGCAGGAGCTGCTTGTTGAGCACGCGCGAAGTATCAGCGCCTAATTATCAGCGGTTTTGTCAGTTTCTCGAACGAGAAACTGGAATTTTGCTGGGCGACTCAAAACAATACTTGGTCCGCAGTCGCCTGCTTGGCTTGTTGCATGACTACGCGGATTTGTCTTTAGATGGTTTGATTGACAAAGCGATCCAGGGACACGATCGCAAATTGCAGCAGCGTGTGCTCGACTCCATGACCACCAATGAAACCCTTTGGTTTCGGGATACCTATCCTTTCACTCTTTTAACCGAGCAAATTTTACCGGCGATGACGCCTTCAAATCGCAAGCTGCGAATCTGGAGTGCCGCATGCTCAACTGGGCAAGAAGCTTACAGTATTGCCATGACCATTTTGGATTTTCAGGCGAAAAACCCGAGTGCTTTAAAATCGGGCTTTGAGGTTGTAGGGTCGGACATTTCAGAGCATGTGTTACAGGTTGCGAATAAGGGAGAGTATGACAAAATCGCTATCCTGCGCGGTTTACCTGCTTCTTATCAATCAAAGTATTTCAATAAACTGGGCGAAGACTCACTTGTCGTAAAGCCTCATTTAAAACAACATGTTAGCTTTAAAAAGTTAAATTTATTGAGCCCATACACTGGCATGGGAACCTTTGATATTGTGTTTTGCCGCAACGTCTTAATTTACTTCTCTGCAGACAACAAAAAACGAATCCTGCAACAAATTGCCGCTTGCCTCTCGAATGATGGCAGTTTGTTACTCGGCGCTTCAGAGTCCGTTACTACTGTGGCTGACTTATTTCAGATGGTGAAGGCGAGTAAGGGACTGTATTATAAGAAAAAAATTTAAATTCCCGCAGGTAATTTCACCGGTTCCTAAGTCTTTCTAATTAGATTGGCACAAGCTTTGCTCTACCTTTCGCAGGAAAGGAGCGAATTATGGCAATCAACCTCGACCGACTCGTCGGTTTTCATCACAAAGCGGTACAAGTTAGAACTGAGCAGATGGAAGTCATCTCCGGCAACTTGGCCAATGCGAACACGCCGGGCTACAAGGCGCGAGCGATTGATTTTCAGCAGGCAATGTCGTCAGCTCGCCATGACCAAACGCACCGCCTGGCGCGGACTCACGAGAAGCATTTTGACGGCAAAATGGAGCTCCAACAAGCGGAATTGAAATTCCGCGTACCAACGCAACCGGATACCGGCGACGGCAACACCGTTGATGTGCAACAGGAGCGAAATGCATTTCTAGATACAGGTATGCGTTATCAGGCATCAGTCGAGCTGCTCAGCGGTAAGATAAAAGGTATGAAGAAAGCGCTTAGCAGCGGTGGAGGTCAATAATGACGTTATTTCGAGTAATGGACATTGCTTCAACGGGGATGTCGGCAGAAAATGTCCGACTCAATACGACGGCCAGTAATATTGCTAATGCTAACAGTGTTAGCAGTAGTTATGAAGATACCTACAAGGCGCGTCACCCAGTGTTTGCCGCAGAGTTGCAACGCGCCGCACAAGACCAAGGGGCTGGTAAGAAAGTCCAAGTCATGGGCATCGTTGAGAGCAATAAGCCTTTGCAAGTAGAGTATGCACCTGGCAACCCAATGGCGGATGAAAATGGCTATATCTACAAACCCAATGTGAACGTCGTAGAAGAGATGGCCAACATGCTGTCGGCCTCAAAGGGATACGAAACGAATGTCCAAGTGGCTGACACAACCAAGCGTTTGTTCCGCCGCGTCTTGCAAATCGGTCAAGGCCGCTAATAGAGGATTGTAATTGTGACTGATACGATAAGAAATACAGGGCTCAATCAACAGTTGTACTGGCAACCTGAGAAGGTACCTGTGGCCGACGGAACCGAACAGCAGCTTAGCCAAGAAGACTTTTTTGCACTGTTGACTGAGCAGCTATCAAACCAAGATCCAACCAAGCCGGTAGACAATGATCAATTAGTTGCACAGATGACATCGTTTACTACTGCAGACGGTGTACAACAACTGAATGAGCAGTTTGAATCCTTCTCAGCGTCTATGACATCAAATCAAGCACTCCAGGCATCTAGCTTAATTGGTCAGGATGTTCTCATCGCTGACAACAAAGGCTATATGGGAACGGCGGGGGAAGGAATCTCCGGTGTTGTTGTTAACGATCAAACCGCACAAAACATGCAGATCACTATTTCGAATAACTTCGGTGAAGTTGTGAAAGTGATCGACGCAGGCACCCAGGCAGCCGGCAATGTCGAGTTTACTTGGGATGGCACAGACCAGCGCGGCAATCCTATGCCGCCGGGTGAATACACCGTTAGTGCTCAAGGTGAAGTGTTCGGTGAAGGAGTGGCGATCCCAACCGCCATTAATCGTCATGTTGCTAGCGTTAGTCTTGCTGGTAGCAACCAAGGGGTCATTCTTAATCTGGATGGCGATATTAGTATTCGATTAGATGATGTCATTCAGATTGGCAGCTAACAGGAGAGAAGTATGTCTTTTAATATAGCTTTAAGTGGTGTTGCGGCAGCGCAGCGTGACTTAGACGTAACGGCAAACAATATTGCCAACGTAAATACTGTTGGTTTCAAAGAGTCGCGCGCTGAGTTCGGCGACGTATACGCGGCATCGTTATTGTCCGGTGGTCGTACAAAAGTGGGCGATGGTGTATTAACCCAAGAAGTCGCACAACAGTTTTCACAAGGTAGTTTGCAATTTACCAATACTGCATTGGATCTGGCGATTACCGGCAACGGCTTCTTTGCTACAGTACCGGATATTGACTCGCGCGATTTCTCTTTTACCCGTGCTGGTCAATTTAAACTGGATGCCGATAACTTCGTAGTGAATTCTAACGGCGATAACTTACTCGGTTTTCCGGTTAACTCAGACGGTACCTCGGCATCAGTCGCATTGAGTACCACTGTGCCGGTGAGAATCCCCGATTCGTCAGGTTCACCTCAGCCCACATCTGAAGTAGATTTGCGGTTTAACTTGCCAGCTGGTGATGCAGCGAAGGACGTAACGGCGTTTGACCCAACCGATCCATTGACTTACAACGCCGCAACCTCGGTTACTGTCTATGATTCGTTGGGTGATAGTCATGTAATGACTTATTATTTTATTAAAGACCAAGGGGCGGTATCAAATGAATGGTTAATGGTTACTGCCATTGACGATGTTTTGGTCAATCAAAGTGATACTAACGGCGTCGAAGTTCTTCCGGCAGCGGCAGTGAATGTCGCTGGTAACGGTGCCAACGCCGTATCGGCAGCGCGTTTAACCTTTACGCCAGGTGGTGAGTTCTTGGGTATATTTGGTGCCGATAACTTACCGCCTGTATCACCACAAGCGAATAAACTGATTACGGCTGAGCTCGGCGGTACTATTTTGGCAAATGGTTCAGACACAACTCAGCGTATTACTATTGATTTGAACTTTACGGCTGGCGGTCAAACGCCAGAAGAGCCCACGCAGTTTGCTTCCGCGTTTGAAGTGACATCCTTGGAGCAGGACGGTTTGCCTGTTGGCCGATTGACCGGCATTGATATCGGACCTGACGGCCTAGTTCGAGCAACATTCTCAAACGGTACGTCAGAGCCGATCGTACGGGTCGCGTTGGTCCGCTTCTCGAATGAGCAAGGTTTAACTCAGCAAAGTAATACACAATGGAAAGAAAGTATTCTTTCCGGTGAAGCACTAGCTGGTGAAGCTACGACAGGTACATTTGGTGATATCAACTCATCAGCCTTGGAGCAAGCCAATGTGAACTTAACCACTGAGCTGATTGATTTGATTATTGCTCAGCGTAATTTTCAGGCAAACTCTCGAGCACTGGAAGTGAACAACCAGCTTAACCAGACTATTCTAAATATCCGATAGTTTTAAATTTTAAAAGAGGCCTGCAAATCGCAGGTCTTTTTTATGCGTTTGGTTTGATAAAACTATCTCTGTACAGGTTTTTCATATTTAGCGACCACCTTGGCATTGCCTTTGCTACATCAAGATATCAGTAGGGTAATTACGTCAAGAGTTTGGCATGGATAAGTTTCTTTACATCGCCGCCAGCGGCGCAAAACAAGACCTCCTAGGCACTGCCGTTAGGGCGAACAATCTCGCCAATACACAAACGGTGGGATTCAAAGCCCAGTTGGAGCAGGCAAGAGCAATGCCGTCATACGGCGATGGTTTGCCGTCTCGCGTATTTTCAATGACCGAAAGCCCGACCAACAATTATGACGACGGCGCCATGATCCAGACGGAACGTCCATTGGATTTAGCGATTCAAGGCAATGGCTGGTTTGCAGTGCAAGATGCGAATGGCAACGAGGCCTATACCCGTGCCGGAAATATGCGCTTGAGTGCAGAAGGCATTCTCGAGGACGCGCACGGCAATATAGTGATCGGTGATGCTGGTCCTATTTCCTTGCCCATTCCACTCGACAATATCGATATTGCCGGCGATGGCACTATATCGCTACGGCCTTTAGGGGCGCCAGAAACCGTCTTAGAAGAAGTTGGCAGGCTCAAGTTAGTTAATCCCGACTACCAACAAATGCAGCGAGGTACTGACGGATTATTCCGCTTAAAAGATGGCAGCGTAGCTGACCAAGACGACAACGTGGCTATCCGCTCGGGCATGTTAGAAGGATCAAACGTTAACGCCATTGAAGAAATGGTGAGCATGATCACGCTGCAAAGGCATTACGAAATGCAGGTCAAACTGATGAAGAAGGCCGATGAATTGTCGATGCGCGGCAATATGTTAATGAGAATTATCTAACGAATTAAATCGCTCCGTTTGCGGGCGCGAAACTGTGAGGTGACTTATGCATCCAGCATTATGGATCAGTAAAACAGGATTAGATGCGGCACAAACCGATGTGTCGGTCGTATCTAATAATTTAGCCAACGCAAGTACAGTCGGCTTTAAAAAAGACCGCGCTATTTTTGAAGATTTGTTGTATCAAAACATCAACCAGCCCGGTGGCCGCTCTTCTGCCGATACAGAGCTTCCTTCGGGATTAATGTTAGGCGCGGGCTCTAAAGTCGTGGCAACACAAAAATCACATACACAAGGTAACTTGTTAACCACAGAAAACGCGCTGGATATGTCGATTCAAGGTCGCGGGTTCTTCGAGATTTTGCAGCCGGATGGCAGCATTGCATATACCCGCAATGGTCAATTTACGTTAAATGATCAGGGCCAAATAGTAACTCCAGGTGCCGGATTCCTGTTACAACCCGAAATTGCGATTCCTGAAGACGCCCAGCAAATCACTATCTCACAAGATGGTGAAGTTTCAGCGACACTCAGAGGTGAGGCTGAGCCTCAGGTTCTCGGACAAATTAACTTGTCCGATTTTATCAACCCTACTGGATTACAGCCTATTGGTCAGAACCTGTTTGTTGAAACCGCGGTCAGTGGCGCACCTATTCAAGGTATCCCGGGATTAGAAGGCATCGGCACAGTTATTCAAGGTGCATTGGAAACCTCCAATGTGAATGTGACTGAGGAGCTGGTCAACTTGATTGAAAGTCAGCGTTTATACGAAATGAACTCTAAAGTGATTTCGTCAGTTGACCAAATGCTTGGCCAAGTTATTCAGCAACTTTAATTAAGGTGACGATGATGCGAGTTTTCGGTTGTTTGGTGGCAGTGTTCTGGCTAGCAGGCTGTGCGTCTACAGATGATCACAGTATTCAAGCTAATGACCCATTTTACGCGCCAGTAGTGCCTGATATGCCGAAAGAAACCATTGTGGAAAACGGTGGGCTTTTCAATGTGAGTATGGTCAATAGTTTATACTCGGATGTGAAGGCGCGTCGTATCGGCGATATCATAACGGTTAATTTGCGCGAAAATACTAACGCTTCAAAATCAGCCAATACAACAACCTCAAGAGAGACTGCGGTAGACCTGCAGCCGATCATTGGCCTTGGTGGTCAAGCCGTCAATATTGGTAATCAATCGGTGCAGTTAGGTGTCGATTCGTCCAATGAGTTCACCGGTGATGCGCAGGCCAATCAAAGCAATAGCCTGAATGGCAATATTTCTGTGACTGTAATAGAGGTTCTCCCCAACCAAAACTTGGTGATCCGCGGCGAAAAATGGCTGACATTGAACAACGGTAATGAATACATTCGATTGACCGGTATTATTCGTGCAGCTGATATCAGCCCTACCAATGAGATTGACTCGACTAAGATTGCCAATGCGCGGATTCAATACAGTGGCACCGGTACATTCGCGACTGCACAAAAGCAAGGCTGGCTGAGCCGCTTCTTTTCTTCTGATTGGTGGCCATTATGAGTTTACGCAAGCTATTACTGAGTATTGTGTTGCTGAGTTTAAGCGTCAATGGATTTGCTCAGCAACCACAGCGAATTAAAGACTTAGCCAGTATACAAGGGGTACGGAGCAATCAATTGGTTGGTTATGGTCTGGTCGTCGGTTTACCCGGGACGGGTGAACAAAGCCCATTTACTGAACAGAGCTTCAGAACCATGTTAGCTAATTTCGGCATTGCGCTAGATCCGAATGTTAAACCTAAGATCAAAAACGTTGCAGCGGTTGCTGTTCATGCTGAGTTGCCGCCCTTTATTAAACCGGGTCAAACTATCGACGTTACCGTTTCCTCAGTTGGTGAAGCAAGCAGCTTACAGGGCGGCACATTACTGCAAACCATGCTCAAAGGTCTTGACGGCAATGTTTATGCGGTTGCCCAAGGAAGTTTGGTCGTTAGCGGTTTTGGCGCGCAAGGTGGTGATGGGTCGCGTATTATAGTCAACACGCCAACAGTGGGCCGTATCGCCAATGGTGCGTTGGTTGAGCGCGAAGTACCAAGTGGCTTGATGCAAGGTGATTTCTTAACCCTAAACTTACATCAACCCGACTTTTCCACCGCTCAGGCGCTGTCAGATGCGATCAATATGCGCTTGGGTGCATCACCGCAAAACGGTTACAGCATTGCAACCCCTATAGATGCAGCTTCAGTGCGCGTTATGGCACCGCGCGATGTCGGGCAACGTGTTGGCTTTGTAGCAACGATTGAGAACTTTACCTTTGAACCAGCAGAAGCGCCAGCTCGTGTGGTTATTAACAGTCGTACAGGAACCATAGTGATTGGTCGAGAAGTTCGCCTACTGCCTGCCGCAATCACGCACGGTGGTTTAACGGTCACTATTTCTGAGAATCAGCAAGTGTCACAACCCAATGCATTAGCCGAGGGGGAAACTGTAGTAACTACACAGTCGATTATTGATGTCAATCTCGCCGATAGTCGGATGTTTAAGTTTGACCCAGGCGTAACCTTGGACCAATTAGTCCGCGCAGTTAACGAAGTAGGGGCTGCACCAGGGGACTTGATGGCTATTCTTGAGGCATTGCGTCAGGCCGGCGCATTACAAGGTGAATTGGTGGTTATCTAATGGACACCTCCGGCGCAATAAAATCGCAATTAGACCTTGCTCGCAATGTACACGACATGGGCAGTATTAACCGCTTGCGTAGCGCGGCTAACTCGAATGACGAAGGTGCGTTGCAGGAGGCTGCACAGCAGTTTGAGGCGATTTTTGTGAGTATGCTGCTAAAGTCCATGCGGAAAGCCCAAGAAGCATTGGCAGATCAAGACAGTCCGTTTAACTCACAGCAAGTAAAGTTTTATCGCGATATGCACGATCAGCAGTTGGCGACTGACCTTGCCAGTAGTGGCACGCTGGGCCTTGCTGACATCATTGTGCGTCAATTAGGTAACGAAGCGTTGGTGCAACCGCAAAACGGTGCACGCACGGATGGTAATATCGCCGATTATAATCGCGAACGAGCAAATATTGTGCGCCGTGCTGAAGCGGCCATGGTACCGCCACAATCGGCTTACAAAGCCTCGGCATTTGCCAGTCCTGAAGATTTTGTTGAGCAACTCTATCCATTGGCGGCCCAACATGCACAAGCGCTCGGCCTCGACCCCAAAGCCCTGATTGCACAAGCGGCTGTTGAGACGGGGTGGGGACAGCATATGATCCACAAGCCAACCGGTGAAAATGCATTTAACTTGTTTGGTATCAAAGCCGACCAGCGCTGGACGGGTGAAAAAGCGACGGTACCTACTGTTGAATATGAAAATGACGTAGCAACTCAACAAAAAGCCCAATTTAGAGCCTATCCTTCATTTGCGCAGAGCATGCAAGACTACGTTGAGTTTGTGCAACAAAACCCGCGCTATGAAACTGCAGTAGAAAAAGCAGCCGACCCGCGGCAGTATTTCGAGCAGTTACAGCAAAGTGGTTATGCCACTGACCCCAATTACGCGCAGAAAGTGTTGTCTGTGTTGCAAAGCCCAGTATTACGCGATTTTGTCGGTTCGGAGTAGTGAGCGATGATTAGAAATACCGATTTATTCAGTATCGCAACCTCCGGTATTAATGCCAGCAACCGGTTGCTGAATACGACCTCAAACAATATCGCCAACGTCAATACAGAAGGCTATGTGCGCGAGCGCACAGAGTTTAAGTCACAACTGGTTGGCGGTGTCGATATCGGTACGACTGAACGCGTGATCAATCAGTTTGCACAAAACCAATTACGCCGCGATACCACACAATTGGGCGAGTTTCAGGCGTTTAAGCAAAAAACCGATGGCTTGGATAATGTCCTAGCGAATGAAGCCAACAGTATTTCTACCGGCTTGAGTGAGTTTTTTGCGGCGATTCAAACGTCGGCCGACGATCCAACCAATCTAGCGTCTCGTGACCTTGTATTGGGTGACGGTAAAGCGCTGCTGAGGAGAATGCAATCGCTCTCAGACTTTATGCTGGATAAAGAAGAAGAACTGAACCTCGAGTTTGAGTCACAGGTAAACCGTGCTAATTCGCTAATCCAGTCGATCGGTGAGCTGAATGAAGCGATTATCGTGGCGAACGGTAACAATCGCTTCGACCAACCGGGTGCGCTGCTCAACGAACGCGATTTAGCGATCAATGAGCTGGCTAGTTTAATGTCTATCGAAGTGCGCGAGAGTCCCAATCAAAACGGTTCAAAAGTGGTTAACCTGACATCGGGAGAATCATTAGTATTAGAAGATGGTTCATTTAATCTCCTTGAACTTGGCGGTGATGCTGATCCTACATTTAAGCAATTGCAGTTAACTACCAGTTTTACGGGAGCCAAACAAAACACCACATTAAATATTTTTGAAGATCAGCTAGGCGGCAGTATTGGGGGACTATTCCGTTATCGAGACGAAGTACTCAATCCCGCTCAGCGTGACTTGGGTCAACTTGCTTTAGCCTTTACTGACGCGGTTAACACCCAAAATCGCTTGGGTATGGATCTCGATCAACAGTTGGGTGGCGATATTTTTGTTGCGCCTACTTTTCAGGGGCTTACTTATCAAGGCACGGACCCTAATTTATCGATAGTTGGCCAGATCACGCGCGGCGCTGGTAGCACGCTTACAGACGCAGACTATAAAATCACTGTGACTAGCGTGACCGCTACAAACCTTCCCGATGAAGTGACAGTGGAGTTGTTGAACGGCGATGGCTCGCCTAAAGTCGATGAAAATAATGCGCCGATTGTGTTTACGAATATAACCATTAACAGCAGCGGGTTTTCTGAGTTACCCAATGGTTTTGAGATTAACTTTGATTCAGCCGGTGGCTATGGTGTCGGCAATGAGTTCCTCTTACAGCCGACTCGCCGTGCGGCTTCAGATATTGAGATGGCAACTAATCGCGCTGAAGATTTAGCCTTTGCCTTACCTATTCGCGTTGACGCCGACCTGAATAACTTGGGTGGTGCAACTTTAGTATCTACTCGTGTAACCAACACTACTGTGGACGCAGCTTTAGGCGCTGAAGCGTCAGCCTTTGATGGTAGCGGTGGTATTCACGATGCCACTGCAGCTCCAGGCGGCACTGTGGGCGCGCCAGTGCAAATTGATTTCACTTCCGCCACATCATATGAAGTGCGCGATGTCGATGGTAACTTAATTGTTACCGTCACAGGAGTTACTGATTATAACAACCTGCTTGAGCAAGCCTCGAATACTGCCGGTTGGCCGGCGGCATTTAGTGCTCTGGATAACTACCCCGGTTATGACTTTAGTTTGGAAGGTGAAGCGCGCGCAGGGGATAGTTTTACTATTGCCTATAACACCGACGGCTTTAATGATAATCGCAATGCACTTGCGATGGGGGCTTTACAGCGGGCGAGTACCGTGCAACTGAGCAGTAATTCTAGCTCTACACCACGTACTTTTCACGAAGCTTATGCTTCTGTTGTTAGTCGAGTAGGAGAAGATGCAGCCAGTGCCGATGTATCCTTGCAAGCGGCAGAAGCGATGTATGCCGATAGTACCGAGTGGAATCAAGCGGTGTCAGGTGTCAGTTTGGATGAAGAGGCTGCGAACTTGGTGCGTTTCCAGCAGACCTATGCTGCTGCAGCACGGATTTTAAGTGCTGCTCAGGACATGTTTGACACAATTTTGTCAGTGGCGAGGTAAATCGTAGATGCGAATTTCAACTAATCAAATTTTTGACCTCAATATACGCTCTGTTCTCGAAAATCAGCGTGGTTTGAGTGATACCCAGCAACAATTGGCATCGGGGAAACGGATTAATAAACCGTCCGATGATCCTGTTGGCGCCGCCCAAGTCGTTAGATTGACTGAAGAGCTTGATAAGCTCACGCAATATCAGCGCAATAATGATTTATTAGCCAGTTCATTGGAACAGCAAGAGGCAATCTTGCGCAGCATTAATAACTCTGCGAACCGCGCGCGTGTTTTAGTGATTCAATCGGGCGCTGGATATACCACAGATGCCGATCGCAAAGCCATTGGTGCGGAAATCGAACAAATTCGCAACGAAATACTCGACTTAATGAATTCGCAAAACGAACAGGGCGAATACATTTTCGCTGGATTTCAATCTGAGTCACAAGCGTTTGAATTTAATCCGGCCGCGAGTGGCAACAAAATTACGTTTGCCGGTGATGATGGCACTAATCAAGTGCAGCTTTCAGACAGTGTCACGATCCAAAGTTCGACCTCTGGGCGTGTCATTTTTGAAGATGTGTTAGCGCGCCTTAACTTTTCTTTTAGTGGTAGTGCCGGCATTAGTGTCAATCAGGCCGCGATTAATCAACAAGGCACTTTTGATAACTTTCACAAAGACAATTATGACCCCGTAACGCCTGCCAACAATGAGTTTAGATTGACTGTACTTGCAGGCGATCAGATCCAAGTGACTAACGTGGGTACCGGTGCTGTAGTGGATACATTGGACTTTCAAAGTGGTCAAACTCTGAATTACCAAGGGATTGAATTTAACCTAGAAGGTAGTGTTGGCGATTCCGTTGACTTTACGCTCGATGCACCACAGAAAAAGAATATTGCCGAAACGCTTCACGATATGTTTTTAGCTTTGACGACCGATGATGTTGCCGATAGCGACTTTCGCGAGGCAATCAACGATGCGCTAGTGGGTATCGATAACTCATTGGCGTCGATAGGCTTGGAAACATCTTCTTTGGGGGGGCGTTTGAATGTTGCTCAATCAATCGAAGAGACTAATCTCGACCTTGAAATAGCCAATAAAACCGCGCGCAGCGCAATTGAAGATGTCGATTATGCTGAGGCCTCGGCTGAATTTGCCAAGCAGGAAACCGCGCTGAATGCCGCGCTTGCAACCTTCCCGAGGGTGACAAGCTTGTCACTGTTCGATTTCCTTTAGAACGTCGTCGATAGCGTAACAAGCAAGATATATTTCACTGTGATCATCAATATGACTGGAGTAATAACTCACATATAAATATTCAGTCGTTATGCTAATTCCTGGATAACTGTTATCACCGGCGCTGGGTAGAGTGTCGAATACCTCAAGTTGACGATTTTCACTGTTAAATAACCACAAACGCGTATACAGCGTTTTACCTGTCCAACAGCGGCCAGCTACCAAATAAACGCTTGGGCTTAGTCGTTGCCATATTGGGCCGCCAATGTATTCACCTAAATCAAACCATTGCCACCGAGTATAAGGTGGCTTGGCTTCACCATATTGAGCGCTAAAACTATCGGCATCACGCCGGACGATCGCGCGCAGTGTCATGTCATTGGCAAAGTCAATGTCACTTTCGTTCGGGTACCCTAAGCTGTGTTGCTCCTTGCTGAGCACGCCCGCCCGAACTAACGACATTTTGCGACGCGGATCACCTGCATAGAGGTCTAGACGGTCTGCCGCCTTGCGATAGGCCAGGCCATAGGCTGTGTTGGCGTGTTGATTGACATATCGCACGCGCCACAACCACCACAGGTTTATATTCAAATTTGTTGGCGATGACCACGTCTCGCCGGTACTGGTGTGCCACGTTAGATTACGTGTTGAGAGGGTTTTATTACTGCTATTGCGATAGCGTGCGTAAGCCAGTAACAAAAGCCCGCCGTCTGGCGTAAGTGTCAGTTTCGGATCGCGAAGATCGGCCCCTTCTACTGCAATGCGCTGTTGATAAAGACTTGAACCCACTTCACTAAGACATTGCACAATGATGATGCCGTCGCCGCTGACGTGATCAGTGGCTTGTCGATAGCAGCAATACAACTTTCCATTAAAGTGCTGTAAGTCGGTAAACGCACAATGCCGACGTTGATGTGTAATGCGCTTTATCCATTGCGCCGGTGTTTTTACAAGTTTTTTCATCGCTTAAAAAATTAAGTAAAACCAAGGGATTAATTGAGTATAGGCGGCAAAAACTTGCCGATTCTAGGAATTTTTTTGGTTTTTTTATTAAAGGGATCCTCAATCACGTCGATACAGTTCACGAGAGAGCCAGTACATGAACCCATTTTTTACCGGGAACATGTCTACTATTTTTGAACCAAACGTCGGTTTTGGCCGGCTGCCAGCACGCGCTGGACTGAGAGTGTAGGAGTACCCATTATGGCACTTTTCGTTAATACTAACGTTTCAGCGTTGAACGCCCAACGTCAGTTATTCGATTCGTCAAACGCGCTTAATACATCATTTGAGCGTTTATCATCAGGCTTCCGTATCAACCGCGCCGCGGACGATGCAGCAGGTCTACAAATCACCGATCGCCTTACGTCACAAATCCAAGGCTTGAATCAAGCTGTTCGTAACGCTAACGATGCAATCTCACTTGTGCAAACTGCTGAAGGTGCACTAGGCGAGACAACTGTAGCGTTACAGCGTATTCGTCAGCTAGCAGTACAGGCACAAAACGGCATCAACTCTGATGCAGACCGCTTGGCTTTGCAGAAAGAAGTATCGGCACTTAAAACAGAAATTACGCGTATTTCTACCGACACGCAGTTTAACGGCGTTGACGTATTGACAGGCGGTTTCTCAGCATCATTCCTAGTGGGTGCTAACGGTGGTCAAACGATTTCTGTAAACCTATCAGCGGCTAACATAGCTGGTGTTGATGGCTTCAGTTCACAAGGTTTGGCAATCGGTGACTCTACGGTAGCCACTACTGCAGGAGCATCAGCAGTACTGACAGCTGTAGATTCTGCTCTATCTGCAGTTGGCGGAGCACGTGCTGACTTAGGTGCATTGCAAAACCGTTTCCAATCAACGATTCGTAATCTGAGCAATATTTCAGAAAACGTTTCAGGCGCCCGTTCGCGAATTCGTGATACAGACTTCGCCGCGGAAACAGCGCAGTTAACGCGTAACCAGATTATCCAGCAGGCTAGTACTACTGTACTGTCGCAGGCTAATCAGCGTCCTCAGGCTGCACTTCAGCTTCTCGGTTAATAAACCGTAAAACTGTTTCATCTGTTTGGTCGAGACGCCAGGAGGTAGTTTCGGGTTAACCGACAAACAGTTGAGAGCTCGCTCACTCTCTCCTAACGTAGAGCGACTGGCCAGACATTGTCTGGCCATTTTTTTATATTTTTAAGTTGTTGATATATATAGCAATTCCACAAAACTTAATTTTTTTTCTAAAGCTCCCTATTTTCCGCACGATAACTAAATCAAAGGCACTTAGCTCAATCATAAAAATAATAAGAGCAAGGACCTTAAGTTAAATACCACGCGAATAATAACAATAGTGGATTTAGCTAGCGCTTGACCGAAACAATAATAATAGCGGCGAGTGTTGCACTACTGACTATGGCATAAGACCGAAGCAGTAGTAATTCTACTGACTGGATCACGAGAATCCGGCAGTGGCTCCAGACGTCTAATAAAAACAATAAAGTCTGGTATCAAAAAAATCGTTAGGAGATTAGTAACATGAGCTTATTCGTGAGTACGAATGTGTCGTCGTTGAATGCTCAACGACAACTATTCACATCAAACAATCAGTTGAACACCGCTTTTGAGCGTTTGTCATCTGGATTTAGAATCAATAGTGCGAAAGACGATGCTGCTGGTTTGCAGATATCTGATCGTATTACCACACAAATCAAAGGCTTAGACCAAGCTGTTCGAAATGCCAACGACGGTATCTCACTTGCGCAAGTCGCCGAAGGCGCGATGCAAGAAATTACCGTTGCACTGCAACGTATCCGGGTTCTCGCTATTCAAGCGCAAAACGGTATCAATACGTCTTCAGACCGCGTGGCACTGCAAAAAGAAGTGACTGCCTTGAAGTCAGAGATCAGCCGGATCGCATCCACAACGCAATTTGCGGGTGTCAATCTTCTCGATGGTCGCTTCTCTGCAGCTTTCTTGGTGGGTGCAAATGGTGGGCAGTTTATTTCGGTCAACATTTCAGCTAACCAAATTCCAGGCATAAACGGCTTTAGTGCCACTGGCCTTGGACTTGATGCTTCGCAAACGGTTGAAACGGTTCAAGGTGCATCAGCATTATTAACCATCGTCGATGGCGCATTATCCGCCGTGGGTGGTGCGCGCGCCGAGTTAGGTGCGGTGCAAAACCGGTTCCAATCCACTATCCGTAACTTAAGCAATATTTCTGAAAACGCATCTGCTGCACGCTCGCGGATTCGGGATACGGATTTTGCGGTAGAAACCGCTGAGCTAACGCGTTGGCAGATCATTCAGCAGGCCAGTACGACTGTGCTTGCTCAGGCCAATCAGCGCCCGCAGGCTGCGTTAAGTCTTCTTCAGTAAATTATTGATATTATTGAGGATTATCTTATGAATGCGCAGGTTGCAATCAGCGGGGGCAGATGGTGACGCGGTAAGTAAGAAGAAAAACGGTCGGAAAGCAATATGTGGGGGCAGACTGCAACCGACCGGTAAGTAAGCAATTTTTCACGAGACAATGGAAGTGTAGACTAGCTAAACACACCCGAGGGTGTCTGGCTTTGAACTGCTGACTGACGAGTATAACGCCAGGAGGTAGTGAGAGGTATGAGGTCTGGAACATCATACCCGCCAGCCAGCAAGAGCAAACGCTCAGTTTTAGCTTAGTCTTTCACTTGGCATATGCCTAGCAAAAAATGTCAAAATCCCACCGCAAAGCGGGCATGACATTCATAAATAAGCATAGGTCGTGCCAAAATTTAAATTTTGGCTAATCCATTGTTTTCAAAATAACAAACCGCTGATGTTGACTATCAGCACTATTTGAAAACGTTAGGAGAGAGACCAATGACTATCTTTGTCAATACCAACGTCTCATCGTTAAACGCGCGCCGGCAGTTAATTGACTCCGGTATAAATCTGAGCACGGCGTATGAGCGCTTGTCCTCAGGTTTTAGAATTAACCGTGCGGCAGACGATGCAGCCGGATTACAAATCACCGATCGCATGACGTCCCAAATCAAGGGGCTCGATCAAGCTACCCGTAATGCCAATGATGGAATCTCGCTCGCGCAAACGACCGAAGGTGCACTAGCTGAGGCTACCAATGCTCTGCAACGTATACGGGTACTGGCGATTCAAGCGCAAAACGGGATTAATACGTCTGCCGATCGGGTGGCTCTACAAAAAGAAGTGACAGCATTGAAACTCGAGGTCAGTCGGATAGCGTTGTACACCCAGTTTGCGGGCGTCAATGTTCTGCGCGGTAATTACTCTGCAGCTTTCCTAGTCGGTGCGAACGGTGGCCAAACCATTAGTGTCAATATTTCTCGTACCGGTGGTTACGGATTTTCGGGACTAACCAACGGTAACGAATTATCTGTTTTGACCGAATCGTTAGCATCAGCGGCGCTGACTACTATCGATGTGGCCATTTCTACAATCGGAGCTGTGCGAGCGGATTTGGGCGCTATTCAGAACCGCTTTCAATCGACGATTAGAAACTTAGCGAATATATCTGAGAACGTTTCATCGGCAAGATCGCGCATTCGTGATACAGATTTTGCCACCGAGACGGCAGAATTGACCCGCTGGCAGATCATTCAACAGGCGAGTACAACGGTACTGTCGCAGGCGAACCAGCGACCGCAAGCCGCATTGAGTTTACTCCAGTAAGGAATTGAAAAGAGGGTGGAACTGAGAGGCCAACCTCGCCAAGGATGGCGGCCGTAAGGCATTGTGATATCGTATTTACAGGTAAATAAGGAATAAAACGCCGACTAACAGGACTGAGAGTGTAGAATTTTAGGTTGAGAGGCCAGTAAATCTACTATTAATCCTGCCAGCCGACAGAAACCAAATTTTGCTCCATCTCCTAACGTGAGCAAGTTGGCCGGGTCTCATGACTCGGCCTTTTTTATTGTTATTGCCGAATCTTTGACACTGCCACTTTCCCAAACATTTAAGCAGGACGCGTGCCAACACCAATATAGACACATTAAAAATAACCTAATTCCACAAAATACATTCCCGAGATTTCCTATCACATCATTATTTTTCCCTTCACAAAACTTCCATATGGTTTCCACCTAAGCCTGTTTGAATTCGCGTTTTAAAAAACTTTAAGACTTTTTATTCCTTTAAAAACAGCCAGTTATATTTTTTTTAAAATTTTTTCAAAAAAAAACTAAAGTCTCTTATGAAGTGGCCGATAAGGATAGTTGAGGGGTAATTTAATTACTGTTTTTGTTAAGCGTGTGGTAGCGCTTAGCGCATGAGGTGACTCTTTGGAGGTTCAGAGAGTTGTGAGTGGAAGAGATAGCTGGTTCTCTCAAATCGAGCTGTTTCCCAGGAGGTATAATAATGACTTTATTCGTCAACACTAACGTGTCTGCCATTAATGCTCAACGTCAGTTGTTCAGTTCTGGTCAAGCACTAAATACGTCGTTCGAAAGACTGTCTTCAGGATTTCGAATCAACCGAGCTGCTGATGATGCTGCGGGTCTGCAAATTTCAGATCGCTTGACATCACAGATCCAAGGTCTAAACCAAGCCGTTCGAAATGCCAACGATGCTATCTCTTTGACGCAAACTGCTGAAGGTGCGTTAGGTGAGACAACCATTGCTTTGCAGCGGATCCGCCAATTGGCAATTCAATCGCAAAACGGTATCAACTCTGACTCAGACCGAAACGCTTTGCAGAAAGAAGTATCGGCGCTGAAAAGCGAGATTACACGGATTGCAACAGATACCGAGTTTAATGGGGTTAAACTGTTGGATGCCGGTTTCTCAGCGGTTTTCTTAGTCGGAGCTGAAGGCGGTCAGACTATTTCTGTAAATCTATCCGCAGGTAATATTAACGGCGGCACTAGCTTTAGTGCAGCGGGTTTAAACCTTACCGACACTACTGTTGCTACTGCATCTGGGGCGTCGGCTGCAATCGGTGCAATCGACACGGCAATCTCTGCAATTGGTGGTGTGCGTGCTGATTTAGGTGCGTTACAGAACCGTTTCCAGTCTACGATCCGAAACTTGAGTAACATCTCCGAAAACGTCGCGTCAGCGCGTTCGCGGATCAGAGATACGGATTTTGCTGCTGAAACGGCAGAATTGACGAGAAATCAGATTATCCAGCAGGCTTCTGTTTCTGTGTTGTCGCAGGCTAACCAGAGACCGCAATCGGCATTGTCGTTACTCGGATAGTCTATACTTATAGGACGTAATGATGAAGGAGGTTAATTGTGGAAGGTATTAATTCGCAAATTGGCCAGACTTTTGCTGTAAGCTCATTATCTAGCGCTGATTCTGCAGCAGCTCGAAATCTGGCTCAAGATCGTCAAACTGAGTCCGAGCGGGTTGCAAACAGTGAGGCGAGTAACGGTGTGAATACACCTTTACAGCAACCATCTGCTGGGGTTCAAGAAAATTCTACTCCGGCCGATACTGTAGAAGGTGAGCAGCGACCTGAAAGCATTGAGCTTGAAGAGGCATCCCGAGAGATTGAGCAGTTTTTGCAATCTCAAAGTCGGAATTTAGCTTTTTCTGTTGATCAGGGTACCGAACGTTCCGTTGTCACGGTCACAGAAGCAGATAGTGGTGATGTCATACGACAAATCCCGTCTGAAGAAGTACTAAGACTAGCTGAACGGTTACGCGAGCTACAGACGGATGTCGGTAGTAGTGTTGGAGTACTGTTTAATAATCAGGTATAGCCAATGTGAAACTGTAAAGTTTCTTTAGGAGCGCCGTAAGTCACCGCTGTTGGGGATTTGCGGCTTCTTTGTTTTTGGTTTGCTGAAAGGTAGAGTTTGTTGAGGTAACGTATGACTATTCAATCATTAGGTGTAGGGTCTGGCTTAGCGCTGGACGACCTTGTGACCCAGCTTTTAGAAGCTGAAAGGAAACCTAAACAGGACCGGCTCGATGCGCGTGAAGAGCAAATTGAGGCTGAGATATCTGGGTTAGGGCAGCTAAAGAATCGATTGACTGACTTCCAAGAAGCCGTCGATGACTTGCGTTCTGATAACGGTATCAATAAGCGTGAACCAACGATTTCTAACCCTTCTGAAGATGATGATATTTTAAGTGCTGAAGCGTCAAATAGCGCATTGGAAGGTGATTATGCTATTGCGGTAAAACAACTAGCCAGTGGTAGCCGGATTGAAACTGCTGATGCTATCGACGGCGGCTTTAGTGATTCATCTGATTCTGTACTCGGCACAGGGTCGGGAAGTCTGACATTTAAAATCGGTAATACGAGCGATACATTTACGATTAATGTAACCGCCGGTATGACATTGGCGGAATTGCGTGAAGCGATCAACGGGGCTGATGATAACTTTGGCGTAAACGCGAATATTATTTCTACTGGCACAACAGATGGCGGTGCAAAACTGGTATTCACCTCTGATATCACCGGTAGCGGCAACGATTTAACCATTGTTAATGATAATAATTTAGCCGACCTAGACAGAGTCGCAACGACCGACTCGACTGAAACTGCGACTTATTTATCACCGATTGTGTCAGCGCAAAACGCCATTGCAGAAGTTGATGGAATTGAAGTGCAAAGCGCGAGCAATGAATTTGAAAATACGATTCAAAATGTATCTTTTACCGCGAATGAGTTATCACCGGCAACGGCTACTACTGATTTGGCGACTTATCCTGATGGGTTTATTTACCAGACCTCAACGCTGACTATCGGTTTTGATAAAACGGGCTTGGAAGAAAAAATCAATAAGTTTGTAACTGACTACAACAGTATTATCAGCGAGATTCAAACCCTGACTCGTTATGGTGAATCTGATCTTGAAGAAGATGGTGCTTTGGCTGGCGATTCTTTGGTTAGAGGTATTCAATCTGGCTTGGCGAGTTTAGTGGGGGGGGGGGTTTCAGGCTCTTCATTAGGTAGTTTATTTGGCATCGGTATCGAGTTTGACGAAGATGGTAAGCTTGAAATTGGCTCTACCGATTTTGGCTTGGGTACTGGTCAGGACAGGCTCGAGGACGCCTTAGATGATAGTTTCGATGATGTCGCAACGCTATTTTCGGATGAAAACGAAGGTATCGCAACTAAACTCTACGACTACATTGAACAATTCGTTTCGTTCAGCGGTATTCTTAGTACGCGTGAACGCGCTGCTCGCGATGATAAAGATCAAGTGTTCGACGACCGTGAGCAATTTGAATTGCGCATGCTCAACGTTGAGCAAACACTGCGTGATCGCTATTTGAATTTGGATCAAACCGTTGCACGGCTAAATCAAACCGGGCAGGCGCTGCTCGCCTCATTAGGTTAATAGGAGTTTTACATGGCACTAACGGGTATTAACGCTTACAAAAAAGGTGGTTTAAAGCAAGATGTTGCTAGTGCAGATCCCCACAAGTTGACACTGATGCTAATGCAGGGCGCACTAGATAAAATGGCCTATGCCAAGGGGTGTATTGAGCGCAATGACCTATCCGGCAGGTCTGAGCATTTATCCCGTACTACAGCGATTATCATCAACCTGCGCGACACTCTCGATATGCAGGCGGGAGGCGAGGTTGCTGACAACCTTTTTGCTCTGTATGACTACATGATACAACGGCTGACTGACGCTAATGTGCAAAATAGTCAAGAAATTGTCGACGAGGTAATAAAGCTATTATCACCTATTCGAGATGCGTGGCTACAAATCCCTGAAGCCGCCAAACAAGAAGCGTATGAAGCGCAGCGCCACAAACGTACAGCGGTGTAGTGATGGCCCATTCAGCCAGTGAATGCGTGCAAGCTCTAAACGACCAAAACACGCGTATTTTAGAGCTGCTTAACAGTGAGGAGCTCAATAGCGAAACCCTTGCTGATATGGTGGTAGAGCGTGATTCATTGATCAATCGCTGCTTAGAACTACTCCCCGATGGTGAGCGTCGGGCATTTGCTGAAAAAGAGTATGAAGTGAACCAATCACTACAAGCCAAATGCGAAGAGCTACGACAGCAGTCAAAGGAATCGTTAAGTAAATTTGTCAAAGACGTCAAGGCTGTGCGAAAGTATCGGTAAGATTATTGCTTAAGGAAAGCAATAACGTCAAAACTCTGTTGAGGTAGCAGCGTGTTTACCGATAAATCAATACTAATAACCGGTGGTACAGGTTCATTTGGCAAGCGTTTCATTACGCATCTGCTTAAGAATTATCAACCCAAAAAAATCATCATTTATTCTCGCGATGAATTAAAGCAGTTTGAAATGCAGCAGGTTTACGACCACCCCTGTATGCGCTACTTCCTTGGTGATGTAAGAGACAAGCATCGTTTAATTTCCGCCATGAGTGACGTAGATTATGTTGTGCATGCAGCTGCGCTCAAGCAGGTGCCAGCTGCAGAGTACAATCCGAATGAATGCATTAAGACCAACATTAATGGTGCGCAAAACGTTATTGACGCGGCTATTGCAACAAACATTAAACGCGTAATTGCCTTGTCGACGGATAAAGCCGCGAACCCAGTAAACTTATACGGCGCGACAAAACTTGCGTCGGATAAACTGTTTGTTGCGGCAAACAATATTTCAGGTGCGAGAGGACCGCGATTTGCCGTTGTTCGATATGGCAACGTGGTGGGGTCACGAGGTTCAGTGGTGCCATTTTATCGCAAGCTGATGTCAGAGGGCTGCAAAGCGCTTCCGTTAACTCACGAAGAAATGACGCGATTTTGGATCACCTTGGATGAAGGCGTGGATTTTGTAATTAAAGATTTCCAGCGCATGCAAGGTGGTGAGATATTTGTACCGAAGATCCCATCGATACGCATTACTGACTTAATTGAAGCAATGAGCGGAACCCGCGACTATGATTTAGTGGGCATTAGGCCGGGTGAAAAATTACACGAGGTTATGGTACCCGAAGAAATGGCGCATCATTCCTATGAGTTTGATGATCACTATGTGATCACGCCCGCAATTAAATTTTTTGATAAGACCATTGATTATGGCAAGAATAAACTCGGCGAAAAAGGTCATTTGGTAGCCGATAAGTTCGAATACAACTCAGGTACAAATCCACATTTTTTAACTGTTGATGAATTGAAGGCGTTAGATAAAGTTACCGAATGATACCCTATGGCAAACATCAAATTGTCGACGCCGATATCGCTGCAGTCGTCGATGTTTTAGAAAATCAATTTCTCACGCAAGGTCAAATGGTACCCGCGTTTGAGCAGGCGTTATGCGAGTATACGCAAGCGAAATACTGCACAGCGGTTAACAGTGGAACGTCAGGTTTGCATGTGGCTTGTTTAGCCTTGGGGGTGGGACCCGGAGATTGGCTTTGGACCTCACCAAACTCGTTTGTCGCATCAGCAAATTGCGCGTTGTACTGTGGGGCAAAAATTGATTTTGTTGATATTGATCCGCATACTCGTAATTTAGACACGGATGAGTTAGCAGCCAAACTTCAGCTCGCTAAGCGTGAGGCGCGTTTACCCAAAGCCATCGTTGTCGTGCACTTCGCCGGTCTGAGCTGTGACATGCAAGCGATCAGTGCGTTGGCTCGCGAATACGATGTAAAGGTCATTGAAGATGCTGCACATGGCTTGGGTGGTTTTTATAAAGGTCGACCGATTGGCAGTTGCCAGTACAGTGATATTGCCGTTTTGAGCTTTCATCCGGTGAAAAGTATAACCACCGCAGAAGGTGGGGCCGTTATGACCAATGACGCGAATTTAGCGGAGCGTTCAGTTCTCTTTGCTAAACACGGCGTTACCCGTGATCCGGATAAGCTTACTGAGCATCACGGGCCTTGGTACTACCAACAACACGAGCTTGGTTTTAACTATCGTATGAGCGATATACATGCAGCGCTTGGACTTAGTCAACTATCACGACTGGCGTCCTTTATCACTGCACGCAAAACACTGGCTCACCGATACCATAAGGCCTTGGCAGAATTACCTGTGCAGTTGCCTTTACCAAACGACAGTACGAACGACTCAAGTGCATGGCATCTGTACATGATTGAGTTGCTCAGTGGCGACAGGAAATCGGTATTTGAGCAGTTACAGAGCAAAGGTATCGGCGTTAATGTCCATTACATTCCAATCCATTTGCAACCTTATTATCAACGGATGGGCTTTACCGCAGGACAATTTCCTTGCGCAGAGCAGTTTTATCAACGTGCGATTACACTGCCGCTATATCCTGATTTACAGATAGAACAACAAGATCGCGTAATTCAAGCATTACGAGAGATATTGAAGTGAACATAGCTATCATTCCGGCGCGGGGCGGCAGTAAGCGTATTCCGCGCAAAAATATTAAGGCATTTTGCGGTAAGCCGATGATTGCTTATAGCATTGAGGCAGCCGAACAAACGCAATTGTTTGATGATATTGTAGTGTCTACTGATGACGAGGAAATCGCGCACATTGCGAAGTCTTACGGCGCTTCAGTTCCATTTATGCGACCTGCAACACTATCTGATGATTTTACCGGAACCCGCGCAGTCACTAATCATGCGATTCAAGCTTACTCAGAATCCCACGGTCGCCCTGATTTTTGCTGCTGTATTTACGCTACTGCGCCATTTTTGCAAGCGCGCTATATCAGCCAAGGGTTTAATGCACTTAAAGATAACAGCGAGAAGGCGTTTGCGTTTTCAGTGACTACTTTTGCATTCCCAGTTCAACGCGCGCTCAAGCGGGTTGACGACGGAGTTGAGAGCATGTATCCCGAGTATGCACAAACGCGATCACAGGATCTAGACGAGGGATTTCACGATGCGGGTCAGTTTTATTGGGGCAGTACCGCAGGCTATTTATCCAGTGCCGCGATGTTTTCTACCTCGAGTATTCCTATTGTGATCCCGCGTTATTTAGTACAAGACATAGATACACCAGAAGACTGGCAACGCGCTGAATTGATGTATCAAGCCTATATGAAAAGTGATCAAACATGAGTAATTCAAACCGCTCAAGAAAGCCCAAAATTCTTATTGTTCGCATGTTGGGTCTCGGCGATGTGACATGCATTGGTATCCCCGCGTTGCGATTTGTTCAACAACAAAACCCTGACGCTGAAATTCATTTTTTGTCCTATGCGGCGGGATTAGACATTATTCGATTAGCTGCACCGGAGGTCAAAGTCTTCGGTCTGGAAAAAGATCAATGGCCGGATAATATCGTCTTCGCGATGGAAACGTTTCTCGGTTTAGCTGAGACTATTGTTGGGGAAGGCTATCAGCAAATCATTAACCTCGACACTTGGTTTATGCCCTGTTTTCTTGCGCGTTTTCTCAAAGATGCAGGTGAACCGGTTGCAGGCAACATGATGAGTATTTCGGTCGGTAATTTAGTCGATCAATTTCAACAGCAGACCTTGAAGCCTGAATATGTCAATGACCCTGCCGCGTATTTGCAAAGCACATGGTTTGGCATGCACCAATGGCATACGCCGTGGTGGCAAAATGGGCATAATCCCGACGGCGGTTATCCTGAGTTTTATTTACGCAATTGCTGCGGGTTTACCGAGTTAAAGCTCGATATGTCGATAGATGTACTCAGCGACTCCGAATTTTTGCAGGTGGCCGAACAGCGACCGGTGGTTGCTCTGGCTTGTAACGCCAGAACTAAAGAGCGCAATTACCCCTACGCAGCCGAGTTGCAGCAACAGTTAGAAGCGAATGGTGTGTTTGTTTGGACCGGTTTCGATGGCAGCATCAGTATGCAACAGACACTGGCTCGACTAAAGGCCTCCAATTTACTAATAAGCGTGCCTTCAGCACCCCAGTGGTTAGCGACAGCAGTTTCATGTCCTACTTTAATCATCTCTGGCGAAGTCGATCCGCGAACTCTAATGCCAGACTACGCGACTGATATGGGCGCAACACCCATTGAGCCTGCTATTATCGTTGATGGGGTGTTGGCTATTTTAAAGGGGGAAGACAATGCATGACGTACGAATTGGTGACCGAATTATCGGTGCTGACGACTCGCCTTTTATTATTGCCGAACTCAGCGGTAATCATCAACAGAATATCGACCTTGCATTAGCGATGATTGACGCTGCTGCAGACGCAGGGGCGCATGCGATTAAGTTGCAAACTTACACTGCTGACTCTATGACCTTAGATGCTGACAGTGACGATTTTGTAATCCATGAACGCGACAGCTTGTGGTATGGGGAAAAACTACACAGTCTATATCAAAAAGCTGCGACTCCCTATGAATGGCATCCTCGGTTATTTGAGTATGCGCGGCAAAAAGGTTTGATTGCATTTAGTTCGCCGTTTGATGAAGCTGCAGTAGATTTTCTCGAGGACCTTCACGTACCATGCTTTAAGATTGCCTCATTCGAACTTACCGATTTACCCTTAATCGCCAAAGCCGCGAGAAAGGGAAAGCCGTTAATTATGTCAACCGGTATGGCGTCTTTAGCAGAGATCGAGGAAGCTGTGGAAACGGCGAAATCGTCGGGGTGCGATGATATTATTCTATTGAAATGCACCAGCACCTATCCCGCACATGCGGGTAACACTAATCTACTTACGATCCCAAATATGCGAGAAGCATTTGGTTGTCAGGTCGGACTATCTGACCACACGCGCGGCATAGGCGTGGCTGTAGCCTCAGTGGCAATGGGGGCAAGTGTGATTGAAAAGCACTTTGTGCTAGACCGCTCGGCTGGTGGTGTTGATGCTGAATTTTCGCTCGAGCCGGATGAACTCAAAGCGCTTGCAATAGAGACTCAAAGAGCTTGGTTGGCATTAGGGCAGGTAAAATACGGCGGCGACGTATCCGAGGAAAAAGCTAAGCAATATCGTCGTTCTATTTACGTGTCAAAATCGATTAAGGCAGGTGAGACTTTAACAGCTGACAACTTACGCATTGTGCGTCCTGCCTTTGGCTTGCAACCGAAGCACTGGCATACGGTGTTGGGTCGAAAAGCGAAACGCGATATGCAAAAAGGTCAGCCTTTGCACTGGCAAGACTTTGACTAACTATGGTTGCAGTGTTTATTGTACAAGCATCTGCTGCAATCGGAATGGGGCACTTATTGCGCTGTTTGGCATTCGCGCAAGCCCTAAATGCTGATGGTCATCGCGCGATTTTTTTAGTCGATGAAACCACTCATGCGTTGGCTCTGCAGCGACGCGATTGGGTTGGCGAACTTTTACCACATGATTACAACGCGCCAGTAGAAGAACAAATCCAACAGTGTGAGCAACAGCTCAACGGTGCAGTAGATTGGCTTATTGTTGACGGATACCAGTTTGATAGCAACTACTGGCTAGCATGGCGCGGTAGGCATTACCCTATTGTCCTGTTTGATGATGCAGTACATGCTGATATTGATACCGCTGATGTCGTTGTTAACCCCGCTGCGATGCCATGTAAAACCACTAACAATTATTGCTATGGTGAAAAGTTTCGCTTGTTAAGAGATGAATTTAGTAATCTAACGCCAAGTGAAGTCGCTGAGCGGCCATTTTTAACCATTAATTTTGGTGGTAGCGACCCATCTTTGTTGACGCTAGATGTCGTTCGCCAATGGCTCGAGCAGGAGGTAACAATTCCGTTGCAGGTCATTACTGGGCCAGCGTTTACGGGGCTTGCAAAACTAAAAACGTTATTAGCAACAACCTCTTTGCCTATCACGCATATTCACAATGCACAAAATATGGCGGACATTTGGCTGAATACGCGAATTGCCATTGCCGCCGCAGGCGGCAGTCAATTTGAACTATGCGCGTGTGCAACGCCGGCAATTTTAGTCGTTGTGGCAGATAATCAGCAGCAGGCAACGCAGTCAGCGGTTCAGCAAGGCTGGTGTAGCTCTTACGATATGCGCGATACTGCAGCGAATAGAAGATCTATATGCGCCCAGCACATCATCCATGAGGCGCTGGCACTGTGGCATTCGCCAGAGCAACTCAAACTGATGCAGTCTCGAGCGTTGGCACATTTTGCTGGAAACGGTGCACAGCAACTCGTGACCCATTTAAAGAAGCTTATGGCATGACTATTCCAACACTGCACGGTTATCAAATTTCGTTGCGTCCGGTGGTACGTGGAGATATCGAACAACTGCGTATTTGGCGCAATTCGGAGCATGTAAAACAGTTTATGCTTAGCGATAATGATATCACTAAGGAACAGCAGTTAGCCTGGTTCGAGCATATTCAAAGAGCGCACAATCAATGGCACTTTGTGATCGAATATCGACATCAAGCAATTGGCTCTTGTAACATCAAGACTCGCGGTAAAGCTGCCGATATAAGTACAGCTAAGCACTTTGAACTCGGTTTGTATATCGGTGAGCAACGTTACTTGGGTAATATCATTGCGTTTGCGCCAACGTTATTGATGGCCGATTACTGTTTCAGTGAATTGCAGGCTAAGCAATTATACGCGGTGGTGAAGCCAGAGAATGCTGCAGCCCTTCGCTACAACGAAAAACTGGGTTATGCAGTCGTTCACCGTGGCGATATTATCGAGATGTGGTTGCGTCAGTCGGATTATGAAGTGCACAGTAAGCCACTAAAATCATTGTTAAATCGTCCAACTCGAAGATAAGGAAAACTATGTCCCAACAAAAACTAACGGCTGCGTTTGTTCATGCACTTGGCTTAACAGACGACAAAGTGACTGATGATTTAACCTATAACACCATTCCAGAATGGGATTCAACAGCCCATATGATCCTTATTGCTGAGCTTGAGGACACTTTCGATATTATGCTCGATACTGACGATATCATTGATATGAGCTCGGTTGCTGAAGCAAAGCGTATTTTAGCGAAATACAACGTGCAGTTTTAACGAGTAACGATGTGTTAGAGCAGAAAGTTATTCTTATCACTGGTGCCAATCGCGGCATTGGATTGACTATCGCGCAGGTCTGCACCCGTTTGGGCGCAATCGTTTTGTTGGCGGGCCGCAATGATGCACAACTTGAAATCATTGCTGAGCAACTGGGTGAAAACGCAATCCCGATGGCTTATGACATTGCCGACGAGGAGCAAGTTAAGGCGGCATTTGGCCATATCAAGCAGCATATAGGGAGACTTGATGGGCTAGTGAACAATGCGGGGGCCATGCAGAGTGCTCCAGTGGGCATGACCCGAATAGCCGATTTAAGAGCACAATTGGATGTAAACACGGTTGCCACTTTTCAGCATGCGCAATTGGCCACCCGACTGATGGCTAAACAGCAGTCGGGGGCGATTGTTAATTTGTGCTCAATTATTGGTGAACAGGGCAGTGCCGGACAGGCAGCCTATGCGACTTCTAAAGCGGCAGTTTCGGGTATGACCAAAGCCATGGCAAAGGAGTTCGCGCCGTTGGGAGTTCGGATCAATGGCGTGGCCCCGGGGTTCATTGATACTGATATGACGGCTGACTTTACCGCTGGCCAGCGCGAAGAAATACTCGCCAATATTGGTTTGGGCCGCATGGGTAACACCCAAGATGTTGCCGATTTAGTCAGTTTTCTGTTATCCGATCACGCCAGTTATATTACCGGTCAAATTATTGGTGTCGACGGCGGTATGCGCCTCTAGTGCGGCAACACCTATGTTTTTTGAACTGAAACAAAACCCAAATGCAGTCGCTTTAAATTCGGTTACGTCGACGAATGGTCAAGACTATTCTGAAGTTGCCATTACATACGCAGAGTTAGCGCAGTTAGTGGCTCGGCGCAGAGAGATGTTGGCGCGGTTGGAGGCAGCGTTGCCAGCGCAGCAGCGGTGCGTATTGTTAGTTAAGATGCACGCAACGCTGGACAGTGTAATTGACTACCTAGCGGCTCTTCAGCAGCGCTGCGTGGCAATTATTATTGACCCAGAAATGACGGAGTCCAGCCATCAGCAACTAGCGAAGCAGTTTCAAGCGCACGCAATTTTAGACGCTGGAAAACTCTGTGAAAACGGGCAACAACAATTTTCGATCGACAGCGATGTTGCAATTCTCCTCCCAACGTCAGGCTCAACCGGTGGAGCTAAATATGTAGCGTTGAGCTATGCTAACTTGCAGGCTAATGCTGAATCGATATGTGCTTATTTGCCAATCGCTTCAGGTGATTGTGCAATGAATACGCTGCCGCTGTTTTACTCTTACGGCTTATCAGTCCTCAATACACATTTGCTCAGTGGTGCAAGTCTGCTATTAACGCCTTATACCATTGTTGATAAAGCATTTTGGCAGTTGATGAAAACCGCTGGTGTTACAAGCTTCGCAGGTGTACCCCATTTCTATGAAATGCTGATCAGACTGAGGTTTACGCGGATGACCTTGCCCCACTTAAAGTATTTTACTCAAGCCGGTGGGAAGCTCGCAGCGGATACTTTAACTGCGTTATGTGAATTCAGTCGGAGCTCCAACAAACGCTTTTTTATTATGTATGGGCAAACCGAAGCGACCGCGCGCATGGCCTACTATGAAGTTGAACAAGACGATGTCACCCCAGGCATAATTGGCCGAGCGATTGTGAATGGTCAATTCCGGCTGAAGGATGGAGAATTACAGTATGCGGGCCCGAATGTAATGATGGGGTACGTTCATGATGCCGAGGACTTTGCGAATTTTGAGCCAATTGAATGGCTGGCTACCGGTGATCTAGCGGAGGTTGATGCACAACGAAATTATTACATTGTTGGTCGCAAGAAGCGGTTTATTAAGCCTTTTGGAATTCGGATTGACTTGGATTTGCTTGAAAACAATATTCGAGCACGGGGTGTTGAGTGCTATTGTAGCGGCACTGACAAGCGCTTAATCGTTGCAACAGAAACACTTTCACACGAACAAAAAGAAGATTTGCAACAATATTTGCAAAGCGAAACCCGTATCCATTTCAGCGCGGTTCAACTCATACAATTACCATCACTGCCGCTAACAGCTAATGGGAAGCGTGATTATTCAGCTATTGACCAATTGGCAGCGCAGGCAGTAACGCGATGAGTACGAGTACAAAAGACATACAAGCATGCTATCAGCAGCAATTTGATGCATTGCTAAGCCAGCCTGTGTTCGGATTGGATCGAGCTGCAAAACAGCGCCTCTTACTGCCGCTTCTTGCGACGTTAACAGAGCTGCATCAACAGCGATGTGCCGGTTTTGCCAATATCCTCGGCAGCTTTAGTAATGAGTCGGCCTCAACAATTGATACTTTGCCTTTTCTAGCGGTGCGCTTATTCAAGCTCATGGAACTGAAAAGTGTCGCAAACGAAGATGTTTTTCGACTTTTACAGTCTTCAGGGACCACTGGCCAAACGCCAGCAAGGGTAACGCTGGATAAGGCCACTAGCCAACGTCAATCTAAAGTGTTGGTGGCTATTTTGCAGCAGGTTTTAGGTAAACAGCGGCTGCCGATGCTGATAATAGATGCACCCGCCACGGTCGGCAGAGATGCTGCGTTTAGTGCTAGAGCGGCAGGTATTCAAGGTCTAGCTTTTTTTGGGCGTCATCACACCTACGCACTTAACGATGATATGACGCCTAATTGGTCAGCGATTTCTCAGTTTTGTGCTGAGCACGGCTCTGGCCCAGTGTTGGTATTCGGTTTTACTTTTATGGTGTGGCAGTATTGGTTGGACGCTTTAGCGCAGAAAAACCAAACACTGAACTTACCTCATGGTGTTTTATTGCACAGTGGGGGCTGGAAAAAACTCGAGCACCTGAAGGTTGACAATACTGCTTTCAAGCGCACGATTAAAGACTTTACGGGCATTACCGCGGTGCATAATTTTTATGGTATGGCCGAGCAAGTCGGTTCAATTTTCATGGAGTGTTCACACGGTTACTTACACGCACCAAGTTTTGCCGACGTAGTTGCTCGAGACCCAAATACTTTACGAGTTACAGGCTTTGAGCAGCAGGGCTTGTTGCAAGTGTTATCTGCCGTTCCGACCAGTTATCCCGGCCACAGTCTGCTGACAGAGGACCTGGGTGTTTTGCATGGCGAGGACGATTGTGCATGCGGATGGAAGGGTAAATATTTTTCGGTTAGCGGTCGGTTACCCAAAGTCGAGGTTAGAGGTTGTAGTGATACACATGAATGAATACCCACCAACAGATAAAGATGACATAACGCTATTAGCTCCGTCGTTCGGCTCCGATTGCGATTGGCTTAATGAAGTTCAAGCCGCTAGTTGTATGCCGGTTAAGGACGCTATTGCCTTGAGTTTTGTTAAAGCGTTATCGAAAAGCCTACTCGACCCTAAGAATAAAAACTTCCCTGAGATTGTGGCATTGGGATTTTGGCTTCGCAATGTCAGTTGTCCTCTGACAGCACAGTCTGATGCCCAATTGCATAAGCCGATTGGGCTAACTGTGCATTTTGCCCCGGGTAATGTGGATACTATGTTTGTCTACAGCTGGTGTTACGGCTTACTACTGGGAAATAAAAACATTGTCCGCTTAGCATCTCAGGTAACGCCTATACAATCTGCACTCATCAACGCCATTAATGCACTCTTGCAATTGCCAGAGTTTGCTCAGCTGGCTGCACGCAATAAATTTGTCCAATACCCAAAAACCAGTAATTGGACAGCAAGATTGAGTGCAATTGCGGATGCGCGCGTGATCTGGGGAGGCGATACCAGTGTAAATAGCATTCGTGCCTATGCTGCGAAACCGCGAACACGAGATATCTGTTTTGCCGATCGCGTATCAGCCGCTATTCTCAACGGTGATGAACTCGACAATAACGATAAAATTGCCCATACGGCACAGCGGCTATTACGCGATACATTGCCCTATGACCAACAAGCCTGTTCATCGCCACGGATGATATTTTGGCAAGGAAGTACGAGCGCTTTAACGGCGTTACTAGAATCGTTAGCCGAATTGTTAAACGAACAAATTCAGCCTTCGCTCACCCGTGCTAACGAACAACTGGTGTTCAGTCAGTATGCGGCAGCCAACAATGGCGCTGAAGTTATTTGGCGCGGTCAAATAACAGCAATAGTGACTCAACAGCCTGAAGCAGTTATAAGTCAACATTTGGGGCAGTGGTGCTTTATTGTGATACCCGTTACTCAACCCAGTGATATTGGCGCATATATTACTGATAGGTTTCAGACCTTAACCTACGCGGGTTATCAGTCAGAGGAAATTGCCACAATACTCACCGCGCCGCAATACACCGGGATTGATCGCGTAGTACCAATCGGTGAAGCACTGGATTTTAATTATCTGTGGGATGGTATTGATTTACTCAGTGGACTAACACGCGTGGTAAATGTGCGATGAGCGATAGCGTGGAAATTCAAATTCTTATGCCAGTCTACAACGCTGGTGAGCATTTGGACGCCGCGATCCAGAGTATCGTTGATCAGTCACTACGCGATTGGCAGCTGTTAATACTCGACGATGGTTCGACCGATAGTTCTTTACTTATAGCTCAAAAGTGGCAAGAAAAAGAACCGCGTATACGGGTAAAGTCGCGGGAAAATAGAGGACTGGTTGCAACGCTTAATGAGCTGACAGCATGGTCTACAGCGCCATTGCTGGCCCGCATGGATGCCGATGATTTATCAGCGCCACAGCGATTGGCTCAGCAGTTCGCCGCTATCCAAACACTTTCAAGACCAGCAGCTGTGGGCTGTTGGGTTTCGCTTTTTGGTGCTAAACAGGCTGTATGGCATTATCGCGAGCACGATAACGATATCCGCATGTTGGCGTTCTTTGGCCGTTGTCCATTAATTCACGCGAGTTTACTCGCTGACCGTGAAGTGTTTGAAGGCCATCCTTTTCAACCGCAATACACTCATATCGAAGACTTAGATTTCTTATTTAGGTTGGTGGGGCAGTCCAATGTCACGCTACACAATGTGCAGGAAGATTTGTATCACTATCGTCAGCACAGTGATTCGGTGATATATCAACATGAAGAGCTACGCGATCGCCAATATCGACTGCGCTTCACAGAGTTTTTGTCTACCGCTGGCCTAGAATTAACGGATGAAGAAGTTAAACATTACATGGACTTTTGTTACAACTGTCCGACACGTTTTAAGACTGTCGAAACAGTGCTCAACAAGATTGCCAATGCGATAGGCTCAGATTATCCCGGCTATCTAGCTGAAGCAAAACGGCGTTTGACGATGGCAAAGGGCACACTTATGGCTACAGATAAAGTTGCAACTGAGCAGGTAAAACCGCGCGCATTGATCTTTGGTGCGGGTTTGGCAGGGCAGCGCTCGCTGTCTCATATTCAGGAGCAATATGATGTACTCGGATTTATTGACAATGACAGTGATAAACACGGTTCAATGATTCAAGGTTTACCCATTAATGCTCCAGAAACTGAGCGGTTTCGGCATGTTGATGCAGTTTTTGTCGCCAGTGAGTACTTCGAGCAAATTCAAGGGGAACTCCTTGAACGCTTTGGCGTTACCCCCAGTAAAGTACGCAATATCCCGGCGCGAATGATGACCGCAACGACCTTTGCTGACTCGGGGACGCACAGCGGAGCCAATATTCGTATCCTGCAACTATGTTGTCAGCAGCTTGAACAATCGGGCCTGTATTTCCATATTGACGCTGGCACCCTGTTAGGTCTATACCGCGATAATAGCTTAATCCCGTGGGATGATGACCTCGACTTTGCGGTCAGTAGTGCTCAGCTTGACGAGTTGAAAGTGGCATTGGCAGCACTCCAGCAAGAACTTGCACGTGTATGTCGATCGCATTGGGACTTACAGGTGTTATACACAGATCAAGGGTTTGGCAACGTGCCTGCAGGCGCACTGCGCTCGTTCAAGTTGTGTTGTAAAGACAAGCAAGACTTGCCTAGCATTGATTTTTTTGTCAAATATGCAGACCAACAACACAGTGATTATTGCTTGGCAAGCCGAGGGATTAGAATGCCGGCCGCGCTCTCTCGTCAGTTATCAACACAAGTAATAGACGGATTTTCGTATCCGATACCAGCGCAAACAGACGACTATCTGACTACCCATTACGGCGATTGGCGTACACCTGACAAAAATTGGAACTTACAGTCGCTCAACAATACGACAGTTTTTTAAAATTCCACTTTGTTTAGACACGCTGAAAGCCAGACTCTTAAATCAGACTGTGTTATTGTTATCTCACTGTCGCTATAACCATAAAAAACTCAGACATGTATCAAAATATTCGTGCGCACTTAGATTTTGATGAGCAAACTCAAACTGCTATTGAATCAAACCTCAGCAGCGAACTCGATCTGCGGCAGCGCCAAAACATTCGCGCGTTCAAACTCTATGCCCCAAACGTACTGGCGCATTTAAATAGGCATAGCGAGGATGCGATTAGCGTATTTTTAAATCAATCTGGGCAGATGAATTTTGTCGATGTCACCACCGGGAGTGTTTTTTATGGGCAGTCCCCCAGACAAGAGGTCGAAGAACAATATCGCACGCATATCCACCGATTGCCCTTTGTTGAGTTTCATTCGACTACCATACACCCACCTCAGGAGCCTACGGAAATATCTGAATGCGTAGTGGTTTTGGGGGTTGGGTTAGGTTATCACTTACAGCGTTTGATCAATGATTATACGATCCGACATTTGGTCATTTATGAGCCAGAAACATCATTGTTTAAAGGCTCATTACTCAGCTGCGATTGGCGCGAAATTCTCAAAGCTGCGCAACAAAAAAATACGTCAATCTATTTTCAAGTGGGCGAGAGCGGCGCGAACATTATCAGCGATTTAACGGAACTTATTGAGCATACTAATGCAAGCTCTGTGTATATTTACAAGCACTGCAATAACACCGTATTTAATGCCATCCAGCAGGAATTTTTGGCGCACTCTTGGGCGGAGTTAAAGTCTAAACCACTGCCGTTCAATCTCTATCAGACATCCTCGTTGTCACTACCTCGATGGACTCGGTCGTTGCAGAGTGAGAACTTCTCGGAAATTAGTCCGTTAGACGATCATCGTTTTCAGCAAAACATGATTGCGTTTAAGGAGTACTTTCCAGACTTAGCTAACCAGTTTGGTGACTATAAGCCGAAACAATGGTTACCCATGCGAAATGCGGCAGGCAGTGTGGAGTTAGTGCATAAAACACTGGCCGAAGTCTATTCTGTCAATGGTGCAGAACAAGACGGTCACAACAGTTATGAGACGTTCAAACGCTTTCCCAACAAAGATGGTTTGATCTTGGGGTACGATGGTGAAAAATTAAAAGCCTATACTCATTATCGCTTTGTTAAAGCCACCGAAGTGTTACTCGAAGACACCGAAGAAAAGCGCAATGAACTGCCAGAAAACGTCCAATCATTAATTTTATTCGGCTTGTTGCAAGGCTATTCACTACAGGAATTAACCGCTGCTCACGAAGTTCAAAATTTATTCATTTGTGAACCTGACCCAGACTTTTTTTACGCCAGCTTATTCGCCTTAGATTGGTCTTCGCTATTGAAAGATATCGACGCTACTGAGCGTCGCATATATCTGAACATTGGTGATAATGGCGAGAACCTATTTCGAGATTTACTCAATCAGTTCTATGCGATTGGGCCATATATGTTGGCCAATACGTTCTTCTATCAAGGTTATTTTAGGTCGGATTTAGTCGATGCTGTCAATCACCTGCGCGAGCAGCTTCAAGTGGTTATTGCTATGGGTGAGTGTTTTGATCACGCGCGTTTCGGCATAACACATACCAGTGCATTAATTAACGACGGCGCTAAATTTTTAATAAAGAACGCCTCTACCTCGTTGAGTCTTGCCCACCGCGATGTTCCTGTTTTTGTTGTCGGTAATGGACCATCGCTTGATCAGTCTATTGAACTGATTAAAGCGGAGCGCGAAAACGTTATCGTGGTATCTTGTGGTACTGCTTTACAAGTACTTTATCGCAGTGGAATTACACCAGACTTTCACGCAGAGATTGAGCAGAATCGCGCCACTTTTGATTGGAACTCGCGGATCAATGCGTTTGAGTTTTTAAAATCTATAACCTTGTTGTCATGCAATGGCATTCACCCGCACACTGCCGCGTTATTTAAAGATACTATGCTGGCTTTCAAGGAAGGAGAGTCTTCGACGGTGTCAGCGCAAAAGCTGTTGGCCGATGAATGGGCGACACTCGAATTCGCGTTTCCAACCGTGACCAATTTTGTCGTCAATTTATTTCTCGAGCTGGGTTTTCATCAACTTTACTTTTTGGGCGTTGATTTGGGGTTTATTGATTGGGAATCCCATCATTCGAAACTCAGCGGATATTACGATGACAAAGGCGTACAGCTGTATGATTACAAACGCAAAAATCGTTCGCAATTATTAGTGGCGGGTAATTTTCGTAAGGTTGTATCAACCAAGTACGAATTTAAAATTGCAAAAGATATTCTTGAGCTTTCTTTGCGCTCGCATACTGTTGAAAGTTTTAATTGCTCAGACGGAGCGAGAATCGCTGGCACTAGTCCGTTGCGTTTGGAAGATGTGCTAATTACCTCATCACCAACTGAACAGCAGTCAGCACTCGCGGCAATCAAAACTAACTGCTTTAAGGGCGTGGGCGAGCAAGGGGATTACCAGCAGAAGTTTGGGCATCGCTACTCGCTTGAGTTATTAAAGAAAGAGATCGCGCACCTGATAAGTTTGACGACACAGTGTTTAGCCGACGAAATTGACGTGGAAAGCTTAATCAGCCAAACCAAAGTTACGTTGCATAACAGCTATCAATCCGGTCGTTCATTGTTGTTTTATCTGATTTATGGCAGTAGTAATTATGCGCATGCGGTATTTAGTAAGCTGATTTCTCTCGGTGATTCGGCTGACAGTGACGGCGGCGAGGCGTCGCCGCTGATGAAAGCTGTGCATGCGTGGCAAAAGATGTTGCGTGCCGTTGAATCAGAGTATCTGTGTTTTGCGAATAGCTATGATTTCGCTCATTCGCTTCACCATCAGCGCGAACAAATCTATCTTGAGCGGAATCTAGTTGAACGACGTACCATGGTGCGAGTTACACCGAACTATCAAGAGAAAACCACGCGGATCTTAGCTAAAGTAGCGCCCAAGTTAGTGGTAGTCGACAATCAAACTAATACAGCAGATGTTGATGCACTTTTGATTTTCATGGACACCATACCATTAGATCAAGTGCATCAAGACTTGCGTATGGCAGCTAGCACCGAGCAACCCCCACAAATTGTTATTGTCACCCATGACTTGTCGGCTTTTCAGGGACTTAGACAAACATACGAGTCACTTAACCTCGCCATGGTGTTTGCTCATGATGCAATCCGCTGTGACAGTCAAGTGACCGAATTTCTTACCGGAAACCGCAGTTATTACGTCGATCCGATGCACGTTATGCACGGTGCGAGGGCAGTTGAAGAAGAGCTCGTTAATACGATAGTGATTCCCAAACTGACGTTTGTTGAAAATTATCAAGAACGCAATCCGGAGTTATTGCAATTGGTTGAATGCTTTAGCGAATTTAATCAATACATCGAATTTCCATACTATCTATACATACCGTTTGAAGCTGCAATAGACGCAGAAAACTTGGTTGACAAAGCGATGAATGCTGGGCGACCGGTAGGGCATCCAATCCTGCTTGAAGCGCTAATCCGTTCGGTTTATCCGTTGGATAAAGCCGAGACATTTGCGCAGCAGCTGCGCGATGGATTGATTCCACTTATCACTGATGACTATGGATTGCAGCGCGGTTGAAGCCAGTTGCAGCTATTTAGAAAATAATTTTTATGTCGATACTAACACCATACCTATCATATAAAACGAATAGACCGCAGGGTGCTTAATGAAAGATCAGTTTAAACCCATTAGCTTTTTTGCCAATAAATCGATAGTACTCGCACCAGATAACGATCTCACTCGCCAGATGAAGGCGGATTTAGAAGCCACCGGCGCCAATGTAGTTGGCTTCTTTGACTCATATAAGCAAAGTGCAGACGGTGTTGATATCACTGCTGCAAACGCGGCAGATTGTATCGTCATCAATAGCCCGAACTATTGGCGTGAAATCGCCACCAATTTTGCAGCGCCCGCATTTGTTTATGACACCGCTTCTTTTCAATATATTGCGGTCAGTGACTTTGAGGCACTGTTGAACGCTTCGAACGACTACGATGTATTGCTGCTGCCGTTTAATCGTTCAAATGTAACGGATATGTCGTTACTGAGTCGTTCGTTAAGTAAAATAAATATCCGTTCTGCGATCATCGATATTGGCGGCGGCCCAGAATCAGACGTGACCCATGGGTATCAACAGAACAGCGATATTCCCCGCGTGCGCCGTGATGCATTAGCTAATGTTAATCGTCGCTGTGTTGTAGCATCGATCGACTGGGAACAAGCATTCGGGCGACCATTCATTCAAAGCGAGCGAGAGCGCGGTATTCTCACTATTGGTATGGTTGATGGTATCGAAGATTTCGAGGATACCGACTACAGCTATGATCGCAACGCCTATCAAACCGTCGAATATGTGATGACCATGGGCAGTGACGATTTAAAATTCCTGACTAACAAGGCGGACAAATGCACAGTTGTTGGCTTACCCAAACTATTTGCTATGTATCATCGGCCGGTCGACGAGCCCGATACGCCACGCGTAATGTTAAATGTAAACTTTACTTACGGTTCGTTTGAAGAAGCGCGAGATGGTTGGGTGTCTCAAGCTATTGCGGCATGTGATCAAGCGGGCGCTGATTTTATCATCTCACAGCATCCTGCGGACAAAGGGGAATTGCCCGCGGATAAAGTTTCTACCACGTCGGTCTATAAAACAATCGCCGAATCCTCACTTGTCATAACGCGTTTTAGTACAGTATTAATTGAAGCGTTGGCCTTGGGTAAACCCGTCATCTACTTTAACCCGCACGGTGAGCAAGTTAAGCTGTATAACGATCCAATGGGGGCGTTTGATATTGTTGATAACGAACAAGACTTGGCCAAAGCAATAGCTCACAATCTTGCGGTACGCGTCGACGTGCGCAAAAAGGCAGCACAATTCTTGGCGCGCAAATGTAACTTGCCAGCAGCCGTTGCTCCTTCAGATTTAGCAGCCCAGCGGGTTAAAACTCTCATCGAAGAACGCAGTCATGTGTCATTTGCACCGCCGAAAACATTTGAGTTACCTAGTCATTATGTATCGCGCACGGAATATCATCACTACGACGATACTGACTGCGAAGACGAGTGGCAACTGGAGGTCTATTTACATGCATTGGGCTTGATGAAAACTCACGGGTTCAAGCGCATTGTCGATGTCGGCGCAGGTTCGGGATATAAGCTCATCAAGTACTTAGGTGATTACGATACGCTGGGATTAGAATTGCCAGTCAATGTTGAAACACTGCGGAAAAAGTATCCAGAGCACAATTGGCAGGTGTCAGAGTTTACTACTGAGCATCAATTTAGTGCTGATGTTGTAGTGTGTTCAGATGTGATTGAGCACTTGGTTGATCCAGATGACTTACTGCGCTTTTTACAGCATCAAGAGTTCAAGTACTTGATTTTATCAACCCCTGATCGCGATTTGGTCTACCCGCCAGATTCACCTTTCCAGCTCGGGCCGCCGCGCAACAAGGCGCATCAACGCGAATGGGGATTTGCCGAATTCAGACGCTATATCGATAGCGCATTTGACGTGATTGACCATCGCGTCACAAACTATCATCAGGCGACACAAATGCTCATTTGCCAGAAGCGATGACTCAGCCCTACATCAGTATTGTCGTACCGGCCTTTAACGCTGAAACTTCGGTTTCAGCGACTTTGTGTAGCATCGTTAATCAAACGGCTTTTGAACAGTGCGAGCTGATTGTCGTCAATGATGGCTCGACAGACAGCACGCCGGAGCTTGTGGAGCGTACTTTGCGCGATATTCCCAACTCGCGCTTGCTAAATCAATCAAACAAAGGCTTGGGGGGCGCGCGTAATACTGGGGTCAGCGCGGCTACGGGTAGCTACGTTATGTTTGTCGACAGTGACGATCAATTAGCCCCTCTAGCGTTGCAAAAGCTCCTCACAATCATTCATGCAGAACACCCCGACATTATTGAGTTCGATTACGAGCGGCGTGCACCGGATGGACAATATATTTGGCGCATGCGACGCAGTGTGACGGGTAATTATGCAAGAGTATTGCGCTGCGAAAGCGACAGTTCAGCATGCTCTCGCGTGTTTTCGCTGGCATTGTTTAAGGACTACGGCATAGGTTTTCCAGAGCATAGGGTTTATGAGGATTTAGCCACAAGCTACAAGTTGTATTGGCATGCGAATAATGTGCAGGTCATAAAAGAACCTTTGTATCACTATTACGTTGCTGCAGAGTCATTAACCAACGTGTTATCAGACAAAAATATCGAGGATATGTTTTGGATGTTGGAACAAACGCGCGAATGGCTTGCCAATCAAGAAGAAGCTGAGCCGCAGGCGTTCAAAAAGCGTTTGGCGCTATGTGCACTTGCCTTAGTAAAAAAATTAGACAATCAATATTCTGCCGCTGCGTTACAACGTTTTGAGAAAATTCAGCAGCGCTTTATGCGCTTTGGTTATAAATTCGACGACTTTGATTTTTTCGATAACATTGACGACCAACCAACGCTGCTAAAGTTACGTCAATGCTTCTATTCTGCGTCAATGTCAGATAAGGTTAAGCATGATTCTGGTGGCGCCAACGAGGCGGCTCTGCTGCGCTTTAGCAAGCAGCTCAACACCGTCATCGAACAACTGACGCAACTGCAAGCCGAGTATCATCGGATCGTGCTATATGGCAATAGTCATTTTCGACGGTTGATAACTCCGTTACTCGAAGATAGTGTGATTTGCACCGTGGATTTGAACTATCAACAGTGGGAATTTGTTGAGGATCCGAGAAGACTAAAACAGCTCGAATACGACGTGGTTTTGATCTGTGTGTTAGGGCGAGAACAAGCGATCAGGAAATATTTAACTTCAGAAGTTGGAATTTCCGACGATAAAATAAAACAGATATACCTTATTGATACAGTTTAAGGGGAATACCATGCTAAGTTTTGTGCAGGGCTATATTGAAAGAATTAAGCAAGTGTTGTCGCGCATCGATCCACAGGAGATCGTTGACATTATTCAAGCGCTCGAGCGTTGTCATGCTGCATCTGGTCGTATTTTCGTTATGGGTAATGGTGGCAGTGCAGCCACAGCGTCACATATGGCAAATGACCTGGCAGTCGGTTTGAAATTACGCGGGATCCGCCAATTTGACGTAGAGAGCTTAGGTGACAATGTGTCAGTGTGTACTGCAATTGCTAATGACACGGGTTATGAAAATATTTTCAGCACACAGCTAGAAGGGCGCTTAAAGCCTGAAGATTTACTTATTGGTATTTCCTGTAGCGGAAACTCGCCCAATATCGTTAAAGCGGTTAAATACGCTAAATCAATCGGTACTCCTGTTGTCGGTCTTACCGGATTTGATGGTGGCGAACTGCGCAAAGATGCTGATCACGTTTTCCACGTTGCTACGGAGAAAGGTGATTATGGTGTGGTAGAAGATCTGCACATGATGGTTGATCACGTGATTTTTTCTTACTATCAACATTTACAATCAAGTGCTGAGTTAAAAGACGTAGGTTAAGTATGGCCCAGCTGAAATGCGGGATTGCCGGTTTTGGCAAAATGGGACAAATTCGTGCGCGAGAAATCGCGCATCATCCCGACACTGTGCTGACTGCAGTTTTTGAAACTAATCCTGATTACGCCGCTAATATTCCCTCCGCGGTAACCCAATGCCAATCCTTTGACGAATTGCTCAATGCCGACCTTGATGCATTATTTGTGTGCGCGTTTAACAATGTCGCTGCAATATACACCAAGCAAGGCTTAGAAAAAGGTTTACACGTTTTCTGTGAAAAACCACCGGCTAAGACGTCAGCCGAACTTGCTACTGTAATTGCGACTGAAGCAGACTCAGATCGAGTACTTAAGTACGGATTTAACCACCGTTTACACTATAGCGTTAGTCAAGCGAAGCAACTGATTGAACGCCGTGAATTTGGCCGTCTGATTTGGATGCGTGGTGTTTATGGTAAAGCGGGTAGCATCGATTATCACGAGAACTGGCGTAACTTTAAAAACTATAGCGGCGGCGGCATCTTGATGGACCAAGGCATTCACATGCTTGATTTGTTCCATCATTTGAGCGGGTTATCGTTTGACGTGACGGCGGCTCAACTATCCAAAGGTTATTGGGATGTCGACGTTGAGGACAATGCCTTTGTAACCCTCAAATCAGGCGACGTGATTGCGACCTTGCACAGCAGTGCAACGCAGTGGAAGCATAAGTTCCTGCTTGAAATGTGCTTTGAGAATGGTTTTATCAATCTCGATGGTATCTTATCTGAGTCGAGAAGTTATGCCCCGGAAAAACTCGTTACTGGGAAGCGCGAGTTCGAAGACATCACCTTTGCAATGGGTAAGCCGGCCGAGCAAACCGTGTGGTTTGAAAATGATGACAGTTGGCGTCTTGAGCACGCTGAGTTTGTCGCGGCAATACTCAATGATCAACCTCTGCCCAATGGCAATAGTGAAGACGCGTTAAAAGTTTTGTCATTGATTGAAGACATCTACGCGGTCAGTGGCTTTTACGACAATTAGTTTATGAAAATTTTACTCACTGGAGGCAGTCGCGGAATTGGCGCTGCGATAAAGTCTCGACTCGAATCACAACACCATGTGGTATGCCCAACACGCGATGAACTGGATCTGAGTTCACCGACAAGCGTTGCTCGTTTTCTCGAGAATGGCAATCAATTCGATGGCCTAATAAACAACGCGGGCATTAATATTATCAAACCGACCGCGCAAATTACCGATGCTGATATGCAATTGATTAATCAGGTTAACTATTTAGCGCCATTGCAGTTAATGCAAGCTATTTTGCCTGGCATGGCCGAAAGAAGCTTTGGGCGTGTCGTCAACATCAGTTCTATATGGGGAGTTCGCTCTAAAGCCCAACGTGCCCTGTACAGCGGCACCAAGTTTGGCTTGATTGGCGCAACCAAAGGGTTTGCTCGTGAATTTGCCGCTAGTAATGTTACGGTAAACGCGGTTTGTCCCGGGTTTACCCAAACTGAACTAACGCAGCAGTCACTGTCTGAATCAGAGAAAAAAGAAATCATTGCGCAAATTCCAGCCCAACGGATGGCCACGCCAGATGAAATCGCTCGAGTAGTTGCATTTCTTATCGAACCTGAGACTGCCTACTTGACGGGCCAATCAATCATTGTTGATGGAGGTTTTACGAGCTAATGATTATTCAATCGAATATTCATAACTACGAAGTGAAGTTTGAAGCTGATTTCGCCTTTTTTGACGCCTTAAAAGCGCAGCCCAATGCGGTGTTCGTTTGTGATGCCCAAATAGCTGCTTTGTATCCTTCATTACTATCTGGGGTGGCGTCGCACCGTGTAATGTTGATTGAGGCAATTGAGGAAAACAAAACACTGGATAAAGTCCAAGGTGTTTATCGCTTTCTAACCCCGTTTCCTGAAAAGAAGAAAATGCATTTAATATCGATTGGCGGTGGCATCATTCAGGATATCACGGGGTTTGTCGCGCAAACTTTGTACCGCGGCGTGCCTTGGTCGTTTCTCCCGACGACATTCTTAGCTCAAGCGGATAGCTGCGTAGGCAGCAAAACATCGCTTAACTTCGAGAGCTATAAAAATATACTCGGCGGGTTTTATCCTCCCAATACCATTTACATGTGTCCCGCTTTCCTCGATTCACTCTCGGATAGAGATTATTACAGTGGCATAGGCGAGGTGATTAAGTTCTTACTCCTCGATGATCTGCAAGCGCCGGACATTCAAGCTATCGAGAAACTTGCCAAGGCCTTGTATGACCGTCGCAATCGAATTGAGGCCATTCGCTCGTCACTAGCCGTAAAACAACGCTTTATCGCCGAAGATGAGTTTGATTTGGGGAAACGCAATTTGTTCAACTACGGTCACTGTTTTGGGCATGCACTAGAAGCAACAAGCCACTATGCAGTGCCTCACGGGTTAGCTGTAGTAGTCGGTATGATGGTCGCCAATGCTGTTGCCTTAGGTCGCGGGTTGATTAGCGATGAGTTTTTCACTGACGTGAACAAACGCTTGTTTTTGCCCACATTACCCATCACCTTTCAGGCCGACCATTTCGGTGCTGAAGCGATCGTTGAATGTTTGAAAAATGACAAGAAGCGGGTGGGTAAAGATCTGACCATGATCATTCCTAGTAGCGATACTATCGAGGCAATTAAAGCTGACGATGTAACGCCGCTTGAGGTAGACAACGCGATTGCCACGGTTTTACCCTTGTTGAGGGTTTCATGAAAGTAGCGATTACTTCAAAAGCATTCGCCAATAACCCAACTCTGCGTCAGGAAGTGGAGTCCCATTTCGAAGACTGTCGCTTCAACACAACCGGGCGTTTGCTAACTGAAACTGAATTTATCGAGTTTTTAACCGATTGTGATGGCGCAATAGTCGCTATGGAGGAGGTTGTAGCGCCAGTACTAGATACGCTGGATAAACTTAAAGTCATCGCTAAATTTGGCGTGGGTCTTAACAATATTGATTTGGACTACTGTCGTAGTAAAAACATACCCGTTAAGTGGACAGCGGGGGTTAATAAGCAATCCGTAGCGGAAATGGCTCTGGGCTTTATGCTGATGTTGAGCCGCAATTTATATGTGACCTCAAATCAGTTAAAGGCCGGGACATGGAATAAGTCGGGCGGCCAAAGTTTATATGGCAAGACGATTGGTATTATTGGCTTTGGGCACATTGGTCAAGAGTTAGCGCGGATTTTACAGCCATTTAACTGTCGTTTATTGGTCAATGACATCATTGACGTATCCACACAATGTGATGCGTTCGGAGCACAGCTAGCCAGTAAAACTGAGATATATGCGCGAGCGGATATCATTTCACTGCATACACCATTGGATGATTCAACATTTCATCTATTCGATAAATCGGCATTCGCTGCAATGCAACGTGCGCCGATTGTGCTCAATACCGCTCGAGGTGATTTAATTGATCTACCGGCACTACAACGGGCCTTAGAAACAGGTCAGATATCTGCGGCAGCAATTGATGTTTATGACCAAGAGCCACCACAGCACCCAGAACTTCTGTCCATGCCAAATCTAATTTGTACCCCTCACATTGGTGGTAATTCCAAAGAAGCTACGCTGGCTATGGGGCGCTCAGCGATCGCGCATTTAGTCGAACACTTGCGGTAAACGCCAGGATTTAAGCATGCATGAGTTTAACGATAAAAACGTACTGATTATTGGCAGTGAACGGGGCATTGGCAAAGCAGTCAAAGAACAATTGTACAGCGCTGGCGCAAACGTAATTGGTACGTCGCGCCATGCTGACGGCCAAGATTCTATCAAACACTTAGATCTTGCAGATAGCGCCAGCGTTGATGCGTTTTGTCATTGGCTAGAACAGGATTTCAGCTACGACGTCGTTATTTATTGTGCGGGTATAATTTTTCCTGAACCGGCCGATAAGATTACAACAGCAACGATTGACGATGTTATGGCAGTTAATCTGCACGCACCCATTCGGATTTTAGCGCTGGCAGGGAGCTTAATGGGCCAAAGAGGTGGTGGCAAGATTGTCGGCATCGGATCCATAGCTTCAATCGTTTCTAAACCCAATTCTACGGTTTACTCAGGAAGTAAGGCGGGATTTGTTGGTGCTTTGCGGTCTTTAGCTGTTGAGCTGGCAAGCTGTGGGGTGCTGATAAATACGTTGTCACCGGGGCCCACTTTAACCGACATGGTTGAAGAGTGGTTGAGTGATAGTGAACAACGCGTAATCGCGGAACAAATACCAATACAGCGATTAGCGCAACCAGAAGAAATTGCCCAGGCGTGTGTGTTTTTATGTTCAACAGCAAATACATACATCACGGGTCAAAACATCATCATTGATGGTGGCTTTACAAGTAAATAGGAAGTCTGTAAATGAAAATTGTGGCAATGATTCCAGCTCGTTTGGGCAGCAAGCGAGTTCCGAAAAAAAATCTACGGATGCTTGGCGATAAGCCCCTCATCGCGTATGTGACCGAAACCGCTAGAGATGCCGGGGTGTTTGATGCTGTTTATATTAATTCAGAAGCCCCAATCTTTGCCGAATTGGCTGAAGATTATGGCGTCAGTTTTTACCAGCGCCCGGATCAGTTTGCTACTGATGCCTCAAATAACGACGAGTTTTTGCTCGACTTTTGTCAAAACGTCGATGCCGATATTGTTGTGCAAATTTTGCCAACATCACCCTTTATCTCGGCTGAAGAAATACAAGCGTTCGTAAACGCTATGCAAGAGCAACAAGTTGATACATTGGTTTCAACCGTAGAGCATCAAATTGCGTGTGTTTATCAAAACAAAGGTGTGAACTTTAGTCCACTTGAGCCGCATATCTCATCGCAGGATATGCAACCCGTAGCGTCTTATGCAACGGTGCTTATGGGCTGGCAACGAGAAAAGTTCCTACAGAATATGGATAACCTAGGTTTTGGCTACCATGGCGGTGATGGCAAGATAGGCTATTTCCCGTTAAAGGGTTTTTCTGCTGTGGATATCGACAATGAAGAAGATTTCCGCTTGGCAGAAGCGGTTCTGGCGTATTTGGCGCAGAAGGGGGAAGCAAGCGAACCCAAGTATTACCAAAGTAAAGGAAATACAACTGCGCATCACAGTGAAGCTGATGTGCCTTCTATACTTAAAATAGACGGCATCGAACAGGCCGACTTTGACCATGAGAATGCACCACATGTGCATATTCCGGACTTAATTGCTGCCAAAAACAATACTAACTCTTGGTGTCATCGCTTAGTCAATACCGAAAGTAATAGCGCTACGCTGATTTCACAATTGCCAGGTCAAGGCAATCGCAAGCACTATCACCCAGACTGGAACGAATGGTGGTATATCATTGATGGTGAGTGGATCTGGGAAATTGAAGGTAAAGAATCTATCGTCAAAAAAGGTGATTTTGTATTTATGCCGAAAAACAAAGTACACAAAATTACCGCCACTGGAAATGGTCCGGCCATTCGCTTAGCCGTGAGTCGTGCTGACGTAGCCCATGTGTATCCAGAAGGACCTCAGTAGATCCTAACCTACGTATAACCAACTGCTCAGCAAAGCCCACTACTTTAGCTCTCGCTGGTTATACGTAGGTATATCAATTAATACCTGTCTCAGGCAACATTGTTTAATTTTTATTCGTCCTTTTGCTATACTCGAAAGAGGTATGAGGGGGAATTATGATTAATTTCAATACAGATTCAAATGCGTCAATTTTACAGCAGGTGCAACAGCGTCAAGACACGTTGTTAGAGCGCTTAGCCACGGGGCGGCGTGTCAACAGTGCGGCTGATGATTCCGCTGCACAGCAAATCATTGACCGATTGACGTCTCAAGTAGAAGGCAACCGCCAGTCTATTCGCAATGCTTATGATGGCGTGTCCTTGGCTCAAGTTGCTGAAAGTGGCTTAGAAGGCATCAATAACGATGCGCAGCGCATTCGTGAATTAACCTTGCAAGCGGGCAATGGCACATTAAATGATGCTGATCGTCAGGCGATTCAAGCTGAAATAACGCAACTGCAAGAAAATATCACACAAACAGTTGAGCAAACTACCTTTGGCGGTCGTCAGCTACTGAGTGAAGACGGTAATATTGATTTCCAAGTGGGCGCAAACGCAGGCCAGCAGATATCAGTCAGTACCAATGATGTACAATCACAATTGACCGATTTACTCAATGTCGATGTGACGTCCAGCGAAGGTTTGCAAGAAGCCCTAGCGGCGACTGATGAAGCGCTTGAGTTTATTGGTGGTGCGCGCTCAGAGCTTGGTGCAACACAAAACCAATTCGAGAGTGCTGCGCGTAACTTGTCGCAAACTGATGTCAACACTGCTGCCGCTCGTAGTCGTATTCAAGACACTGATTTCGCGCAAACGACATCTGAAAACGCCGCCGCGGGTGTTTTAGGTCAGTCAGCGTTGAGCGTGCAAGCGCAGGCGAATCAGCAACAAGGGCAGGTTTTAAGTTTGCTGAGCTAAGCAATTAACCACTTGATTTTATGCTTAAAAAGATGGCTTTAGCCGTCTTTTTTGTATTCTAAGACCTAATCTAGTTGCGTAAAATTCGGTTGCGGTTACAATCTTAGAGGCAGCATATATTAATAAAAACAATTGCGCTCGGGGTAACGATGAACCACATTTTGATTGTCAGCGATAATTCGGCAGTCATTCAGACTTTGCAAACCATCTTGCAATTTATGTCTGAAGAGCATGAAATCAGTGCCTGCGCTGATGCCGATTCGTCACTCAAAAAAGCCCCAGAGAATACAATTGTATTATTAGACCTAACCGCCCAAGAGAGTCCCCACCTTGTTAAAACGTATCCGCATATACCGTTTGTTGGTATCAGCGATACTGGCGACTCTGAAAAAGTCAGTAAGAACCTTGTTGCACACATAGGTTTGCCCATCACTTATCCATTCCTGACACAGGCATTGTATCGCGCCCAAGAGTATTTAAAGCGCAACCCTAACAACGTTAAGTCAGTACAAAGCAAAATGCGTTTGTTCCGTAGCTTGGTAGGGCAAAGCCCGCTGATTCAATCAGTGCGTAAGCTGGTTGAGCAAGTGGCACCTACGGATGCCAATGTATTGATTTTGGGCGAATCTGGTACTGGTAAAGAGGTCATTGCGCGCAATATTCATTTCATGTCGTCGCGCAAAGATGCTGAGTTTATTCCAATAAACTGTGGTGCTATCCCTGGTGAGTTGCTCGAGAGTGAGCTATTTGGACATGAAAAAGGCGCATTTACGGGGGCGGTTAACAGCCGCAAAGGTCGTTTTGAATTAGCCGAAGGAGGGACTCTGTTCCTTGATGAAATCGGTGACATGCCACTACAGATGCAAGTTAAGCTTCTACGCGTTTTGCAAGAGCGCACATTTGAACGCGTCGGGGGGACTCGACCTATAGCGTGTAATGTAAGGGTTATTGCTGCAACGCATCGCGATTTAGAAGGGATGATAGAAAAAGACAAGTTCCGCGAGGATCTCTATTATCGATTGAATGTTTTTCCGATTGAAAGTCCAGCGTTGCGCGAGCGACAGGAAGATATTCCGCTGTTATTGCAAGAGTTGGTCACTCGTATTCAAGATGACTCAGAAACGGTTGTTCGCTTTACCGAGCAAGCTATTAAGTCTCTAATGGAACATCCATGGCCGGGAAATGTGAGGGAGCTCAGTAACTTAGTTGAGCGTTTGACTATTCTCTATCCGAACCAATTAATCGATGTCAGTGAGTTACCCAGCAAGTACCAGCACGGGGAATTCGAGCAGTACGAGCCAGATTACCCGGAAGAAGTGCTTGAGCGGCAAGCGTTTAATGAACTGTTTGCTGAGTCTGCTGAACTTGACGAGAACAGTCATGACGTTACTTTGCCTCAAGCTGCTGATACAGCTCTACCTGATGAAGGGGTAAACTTGAAAGAGTATTTGTCAGAGCTTGAAATTAATTTAGTACTGCAAGCTTTGGAGCAATCGGACTGGGTTGTTGCTCGCGCAGCTGACAAACTCGGCATGCGCAGAACGACCTTGGTCGAGAAAATGCGTAAGTACAACATCCAACGCGAGGCTGAAGCGTAGCTTATTCCCGTTAAATCACTCGCATATTTTCCCACCGGTCAATGCATTGACTACACTTTCATCATGTAAGGCATTGATTTTAAAGTTTTAAAATATGGCACGGCACGTGCTATCTCTACTGTTAGTAAAACCGCTGACAGGTTTTTGACACGAGGTAGTAATGCTATATAACCAAGCCCAAGTTGAACACGACTTTGAAGATTTAAACAGCGGCTCTAATCGTACTGCGGTTATGGATAATAGCTCTGAAATGATTGAGCAAGAGTCATATCTTTCCCTAAAACGTCAGTCACAACGTTTAGAACGATTGTTACAGGTTATGCCTGCAGGTGTTATCGTGATTGATGGTAAAGGTGTCGTACGTCAAGCAAACCGATTAGCCAGACAACTGCTTGGCGAACCACTGGAAGCCGAAATATGGCGCGATATCATTGCGCGCTCTTTCAAGCCTCGTGCTGACGATGGTCATGAAGTGTCCTTGCGTGATGGCCGACGTGTTAAGTTATCAATTACTCCCTTAATCGAAGAGCCTGGGCAGTTAATCGTAATCACTGATTTGACGGAAACACGCCAACTGCAAGCGCGCGTGAGTCATATGCAACGTTTGTCATCACTGGGCAAAATGGTCGCTTCTCTGGCCCATCAGATCCGCACGCCACTATCAGCGGCTTTGCTGTACGCAGCAAATCTAGCGCAAGATAAAATGAACCCAGGGTTAACCAATAAGTTCGCCAGTAAGCTACTGGATCGACTGCACGAACTTGAATCGCAAGTCAACGACATGCTGTTGTTTGCAAAAAGCGGTGATCAGAATATTATTGCCCCAACGTCGATTGTTGAGATTATTCATCAAGTCGAGTCGAGTTGCTCTTCGTTGTTAGCGCAATCAAATACCCACGTACAGGTAACTATTGATAAGGCTGCTCGCAGTGCAGTTTTACAAGCGAATGCGACAGCACTACAAGGGGCACTGGTCAATTTAGTTCAAAATGCAGTACAGGCATCAGAGCCGGGCACGACGGTTTCAATTGCTGTGTCAGTCGATGTGCACAACAAAGAACTTATCATATCTTGTCGCGATCAAGGCAAAGGTTTACCGACTACTAAGGCCGCAACATTATTTGAACCTTTTTATACCACCAAAACCAATGGTACGGGCCTGGGGTTAGCGGTAGTGAATCAAGCTGTCCGTGCACATAAAGGCCGCATCAAGGCGTCGAATCATAAGCTTGGTGGCGCAGAGTTTACGATTTGGTTACCCATCAGTCATTTTTCCCAGTCGCCGCAAGCGGAAGCTGAGTTGGAGAGTTAATATGAATAAAACGCATATCCTAATTGTTGAAGATGATGCCGGCTTACGCGAAGCGTTAAGCGACACACTGGAGCTTGGTGGATACAACGTTATCGCTGCAGAAAACGCCGAAATGGCGCTGGTTATGTTAAACCAACACCAAGTTGATTTGGTTGTAAGTGATATTCAGATGGGGGAAATGTCTGGGCTTTCACTGTTGCGCAGTATCAAAGCCCGATATCCACAGTTGCCTGTGCTATTAATGACCGCCTTTGCAACAATCAATGACGCAGTTCAAGCAATGCGTGATGGTGCTACGGATTACTTATCGAAGCCTTTTGCACCACAGGTACTACTCAATTTGGTTGGACGCTACGCACCAGCGCAAAAAGTACTTTCGCGCACGCCGGTGGTTGGTGATCCGAGTAGTGAAGCATTGTTAGCATTGGCTGCGAAAGTCGCTGCCTCTGACGCAACTGTAATGGTACTAGGGCCCTCGGGTTCGGGAAAAGAAGTGCTGTCGCGCTACATTCATGATTTGTCCAATCGCAAAGACGAAGCGTTCGTAGCAATCAACTGCGCTGCAATACCGGAAAATATGCTCGAAGCGACTTTATTTGGTTATGAGAAAGGGGCGTTTACTGGTGCGATACAGGCCTGTCCGGGAAAATTTGAACAAGCGCAAGGCGGCACTATTCTACTCGATGAAATCACTGAGATGGATATGGCACTGCAAGCCAAGCTGTTGCGTGTGTTACAGGAAAAAGAAGTGGAGCGCCTCGGTTCGCGCAAAACTGTCGCCTTAGATGTGCGTGTTATTGCCACCAGTAACCGAGATTTGCGCGTAGCTGTCGACAAGGGCGAGTTTCGCGAAGATCTGTATTATCGACTTAACGTGTTTCCAATTACATGGTTACCATTGGCAAAACGCCCAGGTGACATAGTTCCGCTAGCTGAGCATTTAATTGCACGGCACGCAGTGGCAGGAACCCCGAAACTTACCGCTGCAGCTCGTAACAAACTAATGACCCACGCCTGGCCAGGCAATGTGCGAGAGTTAGAGAATGTTATCCAGCGCGCATTGATACTGTCACAGGGCGAGCATATTGATGCGAGTGACTTGATGATTGAGTTTAATGATCAAGTACCAGAGACGCAGACGCAAGTTATTGAAGAAGATAGCAGTTTGCTCGGCTCAGAATTACGTCAACAGGAGCATCAGATCATTCTTGATACACTGGTCTCCTGTAATGGCAAACGCAAAGATGTTGCAGAAAAGCTCGGGATCAGTCCACGGACTTTGCGTTACAAACTCGCGCGTATGCGTGAAGATGGTATTGACGTACCGGCATAATATTTAGCGCTGCAAAGCACCCCTTCGGCCGCTGTTTTCAGCGGCTTTTTTTTGTCAAAAAAATGACATAAAAAAATCTGGGACTTAATTGTAATGTTTAACCCTTTGAATTTTAACAATAAATATTTTTGGCGCGTAATTTGCTGAATCAGACTTAGTTATAGGTAGAGTCCTTATCGTGGGTGAATGTGATGGACATAAAAGCAAATTCTCTTTATCAAGAAATGCAATCAATGGCACTCGATGTCAGACCGACGACGGAAGCTGTGCCTGGCATAGGGAAAAATCCGTCAGGGGAAAACTTTGCCGACATGCTTGCCAACGCGGTGAATAACGTCAATGACATGCAGCGTTATTCCAGAGAAACGCAGAAAGCCTTTGAAATGGGCGTAGAGGGCCTGAGTTTGGCGGATGTGATGGTGGCCAAAGAAAAGTCCGGTATAGCGTTTGAAGCAACCGTACAAGTGCGCAACAAGGTGCTTGAAGCCTACAAGCAAATTATGAATATGCCGGTATAGGGTGATTAGTCGTGGCTGAAGCAACCAGTACAGAACTCGCCATCAGTGATGGCTACGGCGGTGATACCGACGTAGAACAAAAGTCGGGATTCATGGATACCTTGGGCTCAACTGACATAATGCGTCAGTTGATGCTTGTTGTAGCATTGGTTATCTGTGCCGCTATTACTGTAATTATCTTTATCTGGGCACAAGAGCCAGATTATCGGCCACTTGCCACTATGCCTACTGACGAATTGATTGAGACTCTCGATTATTTCGATCAAAACCAAATTGAGTACCGACTCGAAGGCAATACGATTTACGTCCGTGACAATCAGGTACAGGACATTCGCTTGGGGATGGCGCGTCAAGGCATATCTCAGGAAGTATCTGCGGGCACCGATATCATCATGCAAGATATGGGGTTTGGTGTCAGTCAGCGCGTAGAGATGGAGCGCTTAAAACATGCGCGGGAACAGCAAATAGCTCGCACCATCGAAAGTATTAACGGCATTGCAAAAGCCAACGTGTTACTCGCGATGCCCAAAGAAAACGTGTTTGCCCGCCGTGAAAAGCAGGCGAGTGCTACGGTAGTACTGACCGCAAAACGCGGCAATGTGATTTCCGGTGAAGAAGTTGATGCGGTCGTCGATATTGTCGCATCAGCGGTGCAAGGTATGGAGCCAGGGCGTGTTACTGTGACTGACAATAACGGTCGGTTGTTGAATTCAGGCTCTCAAGATTCTATGAGCGCACGCGCGCGCAAAGAATATGAGATGGAAAAAGCACGCGAAGACGAGTACTTACAAAAAATAGACTCGATTCTGATCCCAGTACTGGGAGTTGGTAATTATACCGCGCAAGCTGACGTGACTATGGATTTTACTGCGGTAGAGCAAACCCAGCGTCGCTACAATCCTGATTTGCCGGCTCTGCGCAGTGAAATGGGCGTTGAAGAAAACAGCGTTGGCTCGACTGTTGGAGGGATCCCAGGAGCCCTGACCAATCAACCGCCATTGGATGCGAATATTCCCGAACAAGCAACCGGTAGCACGTCACAACAAACAGTACCTGGGCGCAGCAGTAAAGAGTTTACCCGGAACTACGAATTAGATACCACCATTAGTCATACCAAGCAGCAAACCGGAGTTATTCGACGTTTGAGCGTTTCGGTTGCGGTTGATTATGTCGCAACTACTGCTGAGGACGGCACGGTAACCAATGCACCGCGTGAGCAAGCCGAGTTACTCAACATTCGTCGTCTACTGCAAGGAGGCATTGGCTTCGATGTGACCCGTGGTGACAGCCTCGAGGTGGTTAGTATTCCCTTCAGCAGAATGGATACCGGCGTGGTTGAGGAGTTGCCGATTTGGGAGCGTCCTGAATTTATTCCTATACTTAAATATGTAATCGGTGGTTTGGTGATTATTACCCTTATCCTTGCAGTCGTGAGACCGATGTTGCGTAAACTGATTCATCCTGAAGATGATATCGACGCCGATGGATTTGATGCTGATGATGCACTTGATTTAGGCGACGAAACCATCAGTATGCTGTCGCAAGAGTTTGATGAAGGGCAAGTGGGCTTTGCTGCCGATGGCTCTTTGATGTTGCCAGACTTACATAAAGATGAAGATGTATTGAAAGCGGTTCGAGCACTAGTTGCAAACGAACCTGAACTCTCAGCCCAGGTGGTCAAGGGCTGGTTGTTGATGGATGAATAGAGGTAATTATGGCTAACGAAGTTGCAGTTGCAGAAGACGTAGGATATGACGTTGGTAAACTGGAAGGGGTTGATAAGGCAGCCATCCTGTTACTGAGTTTATCCGAAGAAGATGCGGCACAAATCCTCAAGCATCTTGAACCCAAACAAGTGCAAAAACTCGGCACGGCAATGGCCAAAGTCGACGATATGACACAGACCAAAATTACTGCGGTTCACAAGCATTTCATCGAAGAAATTCAGAACTACAGTACGATTGGATTCCAGAGTCAGGACTTTGTGAAACGTGCCCTAACTGCAGCGCTTGGCGAAGATAAAGCCGCGAACTTAATCGACCAAATTTTGATGGGTTCTGGAGCTAAAGGTTTGGACTCATTGAAGTGGATGGATTCAAAACAAGTGGCGAGTATTATTCGCAACGAACACCCGCAGATTCAAACCATCGTCATGTCTTATTTAGAGCCAGAGCAGTCGGCGGAGATCTTATCTCAATTCCCAGAAAAGGTACGTCTGGACCTCTTAATGCGCGTTGCCAACTTAGAAGAAGTTCAGCCGGCTGCGTTACAAGAACTCAACGAGATTATGGAGAAACAATTTGCTGGTCAAGCAGGTGCGCAAGCAGCCAAAATGGGCGGACTGAAATCTGCGGCAGATATCATGAACTATCTCGATACGAATATCGAAGGCCAGTTGATGGACGCTATCCGCGAACAAGACGAAGAGATGAGTCAACAAATCCAAGACTTGATGTTCGTATTTGATAACCTTGTTGATGTTGATGATCGCGGTATTCAAGCCATTCTGCGCGAAGTTCAGCAAGAGTCTCTGCTCAAAGCAATCAAAGGTGCTGACGAAGAGCTCAAAGAGAAAATCACCAAGAATATGTCAAAACGCGCAGCCGAAATGCTGCTTGATGATCTTGACGCATTAGGGCCTGTACGCATTAGTGAAGTCGAGACAGCGCAGAAAGAAATCTTGTCTGTGGCCCGTCGTTTGGCTGACGCCGGTGAGATTATGCTTGGTGGAGGTGGTGGTGATGAATTCCTCTAAGAGCGATAGGTTAACAGCTGCAGTATGACTCAGCCTAATCTTAAAAAGTTATCAGGTTCTGATGCGGAAGCGTGGAGTTATCCTTACGTTGAAGACGACCGCCCTGATGATCTTCAGACTACCAACGCATTCAACAAGCGTTCCGAGTGGAAATATGAACCACCAGAACCTGAAGAAGAGATTTTGCCACCAACCGCTGAAGAAATTGAAGCGATACGCGCAGCTGCTCATAGTGAAGGCTTTGAATCAGGTCTTGCTGAAGGTCGTAGCCAAGGGCATCAGGAAGGTTACGCGGCAGGCAAAAGTGAAGGTTTCTCCGAGGGACACAAAGAAGGGCTCGCACAGGGTTTAGCTGATGCGGAGCAGGATATTACACAACAAGCTCAACAATGGCAGCAACTCGTAAATGAGCTTTATAATCCCGTGGCAAAAACGCATCAAGAAGTAGAGCGTCAACTCATGTTACTGGCTGTCTCATTAGCCAAATCGGTTATTCGCACAGAAGTGAAGGTACCATCTGAAATTATTCTTACAGCTTTGCGCGAGGCGATATCAGTGCTTCCTGTCGCAGACCAAACAATTAGAATTCGTCTTCACCCAGATGATCTAGCCTTCGTTGAGCAACACTTTAGTCCAGAGCAAATTGCCGAAAATCACTGGCACCTCATTGCAGCACCCGAGCTAACAATAGGTGGTTGCGAAGTGATGACGCAAGACAATGCAGTTGACCATTCAATAGAGCGACGGTGTAAAGAAGTCATCGATCGTTTTTTACTGCAACACGGGTTGAGTGATGAGCAATGATGTAATTGACAAGAACGTCAAAAGCTTAACGGATAAACTGTCTCGGATGGCACAACACGTGCCCGGATGTCCACCGGTTGCAGCTGGCAAGTTAGTTCGCGGTATTGGTTTAACGTTAGAGGCTGTTGGCTGTCAAATGCCCGTCGGCGCGCAGTGTTTGGTGCAGACGGTCGATGGTCAAATTGAAGCAGAAGTTGTTGGATTTGGTGACCACATCACCTATTTAATGCCAACTGAAGCGGTAAAAGGTATTGTTCCAGGCTCACGCGTTGAGCCCCTATCGCGCCAGGCTGGGTTACCCGTAGGTCTAGGGTTGTTAGGCCGAGTGGTAGATGCTAATGCACAACCGCTAGACGGGCTCGGGCCAATTGAAATTCAAACACGTGTTGCCACAACCAAGCCACCCATTAACCCACTCACACGCAGACCCATAAATCAACCACTCGACGTCGGCGTACGAGCCATCAATAGTATGCTCACCGTTGGTACAGGCCAACGTATGGGATTGTTTGCCGGCAGTGGTGTGGGTAAAAGTGTTTTACTGGGCATGATGACGCGTGGCACAGCGGCAGACGTGGTGGTTGTGGGACTTGTCGGAGAGCGTGGTCGAGAGGTTAAAGAGTTTATCCACGACATCTTATCAGAGGAGGAGCGCAAACGAGCTGTCATAGTCGCTGCACCGGCTGATACATCGCCACTGATGCGACTAAAAGGCTGCGAAACAGCAGTATCTATTGCTGAATACTTTCGCGATCAGGGACTTAACGTACTGTTATTGGTTGATTCCTTGACCCGTTATGCGATGGCACAGCGCGAAATTGCCTTAGCTGTTGGCGAGCCTCCCGCAACCAAGGGGTATCCGCCATCAGTGTTTGCCAGACTCCCTGCGCTAGTAGAGCGAGCCGGTAATGGTAGTGAAGGACAGGGGTCAATTACCGCTTTTTATACCGTTTTAACCGAAGGTGATGATTTACAAGATCCTATCGCAGACGCTGCGCGAGCGATTTTAGACGGTCATATCGTGTTATCACGAACCTTAGCTGATAGCGGTCACTACCCAGCAATTGATGTTCCAGCTTCAGTTAGTCGGGTGATGCCTCAAGTTGTTAGTCCAGAGCATCTAGAATCGATGCGGCGTATTCGCCAAGTTTATTCATTGTATCAACAAAACCGAGATCTTATTGCCATTGGCGCGTACACCAAAGGTGCTGATCCGAGAATTGATCTGGCAATTCAGGCGGAACCGGCGATTAATGCATTTTTCCAACAAGGCATGCAACAAGTGATTCCGTATGACGAGAGTCTACAAACGATGCAAGCATTAGCGGGTGGACTTCAAGGAGCTAATTAATGGCTGTCTCACAGCTACAAAAAGTTGCCGATTGGGAACGGCAAAAAGAAGATAAACGCGCGCAGGATTTTCATCAGGCTCAACAATACCTGCAACAACAGCGCATGCGCTTAGAGAGCATCGAGCGTTATCGTCTCGAATACATCAACTCTATATCGCAAGCTGGTAAAAGCGGCTTTGATGCGCAGAAATATACTCAGCATTTGAACTTTGTCGCACAGCTGGATAACGCTTGTGTGCAACAAAACAGTGTCATTAGCCAGGCGATTTTAGTTGCCGATCAACGCAAGCAAGCGTGGTTGGCTCAACAGCGCAAGCGCCGGGCGATCGAGCACTTGATTGAAAAACAGCAACAGCAACGACTGGCGCGAGAAGCAAAGTTAGAGCAGCTACAGTTAGATGAATTTGCGCTGCAAAGCTTCGTTAGGCGTGAGCGTAAAACGGGTTAAACTCTGTGTATATCATTAGCGTAATCTTAACTTGGAACGCTCTTTGCAATCTCTATCCACAAAAGCAAGTCAGCAACCCCGTTGGTTTTCTAAGTTGCTGAAATGTATAAGTAATATATTTTGAGGTTGGTTGAGTTATGCAACATATTGCCCCCCTACAAACAGATCTTGCCGCTAAACCCGCAGGGGATGTAGCGCTTGATTCCGAACAAATGTGGCTCGGTACTGGAAGCCAGTCAGCGGGAGAGAGTGGGCAAGCCTTTAGTCAGGTGTTGACCTCTGAAAAACGCGCCCAGCAGAGCGATGCGAGTAAGCCATCGCAAAAGGCTTTAAATGATTCAACCGAACAAAAATCTGCGCAGTCAGGCGTAACATCAACCGAGGCTACAGCTGAAGAAACAGAAGTGAGCGCAGCGGTCGACCCAAAGCCAAAAGTTGTTAGCAAAATCGAGCCAGCTGATACAACTGAAATGACAGAGCAAGTCGCTATTAGCGAAGGCGCTAAGCAAAGCGCTGGAGCAAGTGAGGAAGTTTTGCCACTACCCATTATCGTTAAGGAATTACCGATTGACCCTCAGATCGATCCGCAGCTGATCGCCAACCAAGAGGAAATTAACTGGGTTGACCTAGTTGAGCAAGTGCAATTACTCGGCAAAGATTCGTTAGGGAAGGCGCAAGTGACAGAAAATAATGGCGCGACTACATACGATGGTACGGATGTCAGTAACTTTATTGATGAACTCCAAATCACAGGTGAGCAGTCGAGTTTACAAGCTGTCGAACAGGCGCCCGTAGTGATCCAATTACCGTTGGATATTGAGCAAAAGATAGCGCAAACAGAAAGCGCGGTTGAGTTGGTGATAGATATAAACAAGCAAGTAACAGAGCAAAACGTGGATCCGGTTAATATTGAAAATGATCTATATGTTGAGCCGCTTAATATTGAAAATGATCTATACGTTGGGCCAATTGAAGCGCTAGACGGTGTGATTGCTCTGCCTGGTGTCGAGCAAAGTGATGAGGCTCAAAACGAAGCGTTAGTGACAATGCTGCAGTCACTACTAGCGAGTGATGATGAGTCTACAGAGACGCTTGAGTCCGCTCAAATACTGGAGACAGTGGCGGCCACTCAAAGTGATGCGACAGACCGCGCACAAGCACCAGTGATTGTAAGCCCTGGGCAATTGACATTACAGCCACAAAACAATGATAAAGCGGCAATTGATGTTGTCATTAAAGGTAGTGAGGAGCAACAGCTTCGAACCTTAGAAACGCTAACCCAACTCATTAACGACGGAAGTAATACGCCGCTAAGCCAAAACCAGCAGCAAAACCTTATCGCAGCGTTACAGGCGGGAATAAGCGAATATAAGGAACAGCTAAAACAAGGTCGTGAGCCGGGTATTAGCCTCAAGAGCCTCGTCAATGAGGCGTTAGTCGCTGCGGATATACCACAGGCTAACCAAGGCGACATGGCGATTGCGAAAGTGACCGAACAAGTCGCACAAACGTTGGTGTTAGCCGATGCAGTGCAGCAATTGCGTCGAGATTCTGACGAACTACTGCGCCATGCCCAAGTGCGAACCGATGCCAGTAGCTCTGATGTCGCTCAGTTAGTGGAAGGGCAACGTAATACGCAATCACAAGCCGTGTTAGATAAGCCGGCAAATATCCTTAAACCTGAGGGACAAACACAGTTTGCTGAAAAAATCCGTTGGATTGTAAATGCGCGTAACTCATTTGCTGAAATTCGCCTGGATCCACCAGAGTTAGGGAGTGTACAAGTCAAAGTAAATATGGCGGGTGAAGCAGCGGCCGTAAGCTTTGTCGTGCAGTCCCAACAGGCCCGTGATGCGCTAGACCAAGCATTACCTAGATTGCGGGATATGCTCAATCAACAAGGCATAGAGTTGGGGCAGTCTTCGGTTCAACAAGACAATCAACAGCAGCAAGGTGAACAGCAGCAAGGTCAATTTGCCGAAGGGAACGCCGATGATGGCATGGATGAAATTGCCGGTGAAGTAATCGAGCAGCGCGTAGTTAATGGTAGCGCCGGTGGGATTGATTTTTATGCTTAATCGCAGCTGATTTAAATAACCACATGTTGTGATTTAGCGCTAAGCTACCGATAATACGGATAGGTTAGTGAAGAGAATAGAGTAATGGCTGAAGAAGAATTAAAAATCGAAGAAGGTGGCAAAAAGGGCAAGATGATGATCATCATCATTGTCGCTGTGGTGATCGTCGTGGGAGCTGCTGCTGCGTACTTCTTTCTTGGCGGTGATGATTCACAGTCATCTGATATTGAAGCCGTTGAGACCGGTGGTACTCCAACTGCAAATGCGGGCTCGGCGAAGACAGGTACAGCATTATACGTCGCCATTGCTCGACCGTTTGTATTGAACGTGCCTGGTGCTAGCCGCGAGCGATTGGTGGAAATTAAAGTTCAACTGATGGTCCGCGGTTCTGAAAACGAAGAAATTGCTAAATCTCACTTAACTTCGATTCGCGGTACCTTACTGCAAGTGTTTAGTAGTAGTAACGCTGATGATTTAGTAACTGAAGCAGGTAAAATTGCACTTCGAGAAGAAGCCGTGCGCGAAGTACAAATGAAAATGCAGGAACTGGCAGGAGCAGACGTAGTAGAAGAAGTCCTGTTCACTGGCTTTGTGATGCAATAAATAGGATAGATTGTGAGCGATTTATTATCTCAAGATGAAATTGATGCGCTTCTCCACGGAGTAGACGACGTTGAAGAGGAAGAGGTTGGCGATTCAGAAGTCGATGCCTCTGCTCTTGAGTACGATTTCTCTTCGCAAGACCGAATCGTTCGTGGCCGCATGCCGACCTTGGAGATCGTTAATGAGCGATTTGCTCGGCATATGCGTGTCAGTCTGTTCAATATGATGCGTCGCTCAGCCGAGGTATCAATCAACGGTATCCAAATGATCAAATTTGGTGAATACATCCATACGTTATTCGTCCCAACGAGTTTGAATATGGTGCGGTTTAGACCGCTCAAAGGCACCGGCCTGATAACTATGGAAGCGCGCTTGGTATTCATTCTAGTGGACAACTTCTTTGGCGGAGATGGACGTTACCACGCGAAGATAGAAGGTCGTGAATTTACACCCACCGAACGGCGCATTATTCAAATGCTATTAAAGCTCATCTTTGAAGATTACAAAGAGGCATGGGCACCGGTCATGGATGTTTCTTTTGAATACCTAGATTCGGAAGTTAACCCAGCCATGGCCAATATTGTGTCGCCGACAGAGGTGGTTGTAATCAGCTCTTTCCATATTGAGCTGGATGGCGGTGGCGGTGACTTCCACGTCTCACTTCCTTACTCAATGCTCGAGCCAATTAGAGAGTTATTAGATGCAGGTGTGCAAAGCGATAAGGAAGACACAGACTTTAGGTGGTCAAAAGCTTTACGCGATGAAATTATGGATGTCAAAGTCAATTTAAGTACGCACATGCTAGATGTTGATATTCCATTGCATGCAATGATGGACTTAAAAGCGGGCGACATCATCCCTATTGAGATGCCAGAACACATTACTGTATTGATTGAAGATTTACCGACTTTCAGAGCTAAACTTGGTCGCAGTCGTGAAAACGTTGCGCTAAAAATCACCGAGAAAATAGAACGCCCGACATCCGTGAAGTCAGAGTTACAACTTCTGACGCGAGGTGGGCGCGTAATAGATAACGATGCCGAATTACAGGTATTAGAAGAAGATTTATAAGAGAAGAGGACAACGTCATGAGTGAAGAAGACGGTATGGACGATTGGGCCGCAGCAATGGCCGAACAAGCAGAGTCTGAAGAGGCTGAAGCTGAAGGTGATGCAGGTGATGACGTCCAAGTCGCAGAGTTGGACGAGCTTAACGATGACGAACCCATTACTCAGGAACAAAAGAAAAAACTCGATACAATTTTGGACATTCCTGTCACGATCTCAATGGAGGTTGGACGTAGCCAAATTAGTATCCGCAATTTATTACAATTAAACCAAGGCTCGGTGGTTGAATTAGACCGAGTTGCTGGTGAACCGTTAGACGTATTAGTGAATGGCACGTTGATTGCTCATGGAGAAGTAGTAGTGGTCAACGATAAATTTGGTATTCGGTTAACGGATGTTATTAGTCAAATCGAGAGAATTAAAAAGCTCAGGTAGCTTATCAACGAAAAGTGTAGCTAAATCAATTAGCTACACTTTGTTTTCAATTTTTGGTGGATGCGTAATTAGCCTCCCTGCATTCGCTCAGTCAAGCAATACAGCCTCTAGCGCCAGTTCAATAGCGTCAATTTTTCTATCACTTTTAGTTGTTGTCGGGATAATTTTCGCATTGGCGTATGTGATGCGACGGTTTAATGTCGCTCATTCCGGTAATGGCGATATGAAGGTCGTTGCCAGTATGGTTGCAGGGACAAAAGAGCGCTTGATGGTCGTCGAAGTAGGCGACGAGCAATACCTGCTTGGGATTACGGCTCATAACATCAATCATTTGGCGACCCTGCCGACTCCCATTGCTGGCAAGCCATCGGTTTCTGGTGACCAGTTTAAACAAAAGTTGGTACAAGCAATGGCAGGCAAGTTGCCCGGTATTAAGGGTGATGCGGCACAATGAAGATCACCCTTAAACTCGCCTCGCGCATTGCGATAGTGGTTGCGCTGTTGATGTTTCCCTGTGAAGTTCTCGCTCAACAGGGGGTCTCTGCGGTTACCGTCACTACTAATCCGGATGGCGCACAAGAATATTCAATGACATTACAAGCGCTGTTTATTATGACAGCGCTGAGTTTGATTCCCGCTTTCGTCATGATGATGACCTCGTTTACGCGAATCATTGTCGTACTGTCAATTCTCCGACAGGCAATCGGCTTGCAACAATCCCCATCCAACCAGATTTTAATCGGGGTTAGTTTATTTCTGAGCATGTTCATCATGGCACCGGTCTTTGAAGAGGTAAACGAAACCGCTCTGCAGCCATACTTAAATGAAGAGATGACTTCCTTGCAGGCCTTTGAGGCGGCCAAATTGCCGATGCGTGAATTTATGCTCTCGCAAACGCGCGTGAAAGACCTGGAGACCTTTGTTCGAATTGGTGGCTACGAAGGTCAATTTGATGATCCTGCCGACGTGCCAATGACAGTGCTAGTACCGGCATTTGTCACCAGTGAGTTAAAAACCGCATTTCAAATCGGTTTTATGTTGTTTATCCCATTTTTGATTCTCGATTTGGTCGTTGCATCGATTTTGATGGCGATGGGTATGATGATGTTGTCACCGATGATTGTATCTTTGCCCTTCAAGCTTATGTTGTTTGTCCTAGTCGATGGTTGGAATTTGATTTTTGGTACGTTAGCAACCAGTTTCGGAATGGGGGTCTAGGAGAGCCATATGAGTCCAGAGGCCTTTGTCGAGATTTTACGTGAGTCCATGTTTATCGTCATCTTGCTGGTTTCAGCGGTGATTGTACCGAGCTTGATAGTAGGGTTAATTGTCGCTGTTTTCCAAGCGGCCACATCTATCAATGAACAAACCATGAGCTTCTTGCCGCGCTTAATTGTGACCTTACTGGCGCTCAGTTGGGGCGGTAACTGGCTAGTGAATAAGGTCATGGATTTTACCTTTATGATGGTAGAACGCATACCACAGGTCGTTGGTTAATATGGTTATTGCTGAAGCTGTCATTATGCAGTTTTTGGCCGACACTTTGCTGCCGTTTTGTCGGATTTCAGGCATGTTTGCATCGATGGTTGGCCTCAGTGCTAAAACCATACCCACACCGGTTAAGTCATTGTTTGCAGTTTTGTTAACCGTAATGATGTTACCAATGATCCCTAAATCACCGGTTGTTGATATGGTCAGTGTCGGAACTTTTGTACTGGCTATCCAGCAGCTGGTCATCGGTATCGCAATCGGCTTTGTGTCAATGATGGTCCTCAATACCTTTGTTCTTGCCGGACAAATTATCGCTATGCAGACCGGTCTTGGCTTTGCGTCAATCGTCGATCCGGTAAACGGCATTAACGTGCCTGCGGTCGGTCAATTTTATCTTATTTTGGCGACGTTGTTGTTTTGGACGTTCGATGGCCACTTGGCCATGATCCAGATGATAGCCATGAGCTTCCAAGCGTTTCCGATTGCTGAAGGCTGGTGGGAGCCAGAACAGTTCCAAGCGATTGCGCATTGGGCCGGTTGGATGTTTACCTCAGCAGTAGTGGTTACACTGGCCCCAATTGTGTCGCTACTCATCGTTAACTTGGCCTTTGGTGTCATGACGAAAGCAGCACCGCAGTTAAATATTTTTAGTATCGGTTTTTCAATTGCACAAATCATGGGTTTAGTGATCATTTGGATCACTATGGCCAATTTCGTATCTCATTATCAATCGCAGTGGCAACGCGCTGAATTGATGATGTGTCAGCTTCTTCGGATTTGTGGGACTTAGCGCATGGCTGATTCATACGAAAAAACGGAGGAACCCACATCCAAAAAAATCAAAGACTCCCGCAATAAAGGGCAAGTCGCGCGTTCGCGGGAGTTATCAACAGCGCTAGTGTTGATAGCCAGTGCTGTCGCATTCTTGCTAATGGGCTCATATATCGCTACTGCACTGTTCAGTGTAACGCAACGAACATTTAAGTTGTCACGTGATGAAACCTACGATATCACGCATATGTTTCAAGCATGGGGAAGTGCGTTCTCTGAGGTAAGCACACCAGTATTGTTTTATATGATCATCGCGATGGTCGCTGGTATTTATGGTTCTATTGCGCTTGGCGGTTACAACTTTACGTGGTATTCGGCCAAACCAAGAGCCGAGAAAATCAATCCAATCAATGGTTTCAAGCGCATGTTCGGTGTTGAGGGGTTAGTGGAATTACTAAAAGCCATCGCCAAATTTGTGGTCATTGCGGGTGCTGCATACTTGTCGCTGTTGCTGTTTAAGGATGAAGCTCTGCATTTGGATCAGGAACTCTATCCGTTGAGTATTTTTCACGCTCTTAGCATGATCGAATGGGCCTTTTTAATTCTTTGCTGTGCCCTTATTCCAATCGTTTTGATTGACGTTCCCTATCAAAGCTACAAGCACAAAGAAGAAATGAAAATGACCAAGCAAGAGGTCAAGGACGAACGCAAGAATGCTGAAGGAGACCCGCAGGTCAAGGGACGGATCCGGCGTTTGCAGATGCAAGCTGCTGCCAACCGGATGATGCAGGAAGTCCCTAAAGCAGACGTTGTTGTGACTAACCCAACGCATTTCTCAGTGGCCCTTAAGTATGACGAAAATGGTGATCGCGCACCGGTTGTTGTCGCTAAAGGTGTTGACGAACTGGCAATGCATATTCGAAAGATTGCAACCGCTCATGAGGTGCCACTGATTCCTTCACCGATGCTAGCCCGAGCGATTTATTACTCAACAGAACCCGATCAAGAGATCCCCAGCAAACTGTTTATGGCAGTGGCGCAAGTCCTTGCCTATGTCTATCAGCTCAAAGCATTTAAAGCCGGTAAAGGGCAGCGTCCGAAACCGTTGCGCAAAGACTTACCGATCCCGCAGGAATATCGCCGTTAAGTAAAGCGCGCTTTTTTCCAATAAAAATCGAACCAATCTGTGACTCTGGCACGGTAGTTGTAATAACTACTGATATGGCATTTTAGCGTCAAAATTCCGTTATTGGGGAGTCTGTGTACAGATGGAATTAGCGGCCTACTGGCAAAAATTCGACAAAAACCAATTCAAGCGTTTTAGCACTGGGCTAGGTGCGCCTTTGGTGTTGCTTTCGATTATGGGAATGGTCATCTTACCCATGCCACCGTTCTTACTCGACGTGCTGTTCAGTTTCAATATTTCACTGTCGATTGTTATTATTCTCGTCTGTGTATTTACAAAGAAACCCGTAGATTTTGGTATTTTCCCGTTAGTTCTATTGATTGCTACTGTTTTGCGCTTGGCACTGAACGTGGCGTCAACGCGAGTGGTCCTCCTGCATGGCCACGAGGGTGGGGATGCTGCCGGTAAGGTGATTCAAGCATTTGGTGAAGTCGTAATCGGCGGTAACTACGCAGTCGGTATTGTAGTATTCGCCATTTTGCTAATTATTAACTTCAAAGTTGTGACTGCCGGTGCTGGAAGGATCTCAGAGGTGAGTGCTCGCTTTACTCTAGATGCTATGCCGGGCAAACAGATGGCAATTGACGCCGATCTCAATGCCGGCTATATCGACCAAGACGAAGCACGTAAGCGCCGCGAAGAAATAACCACCGAAGCCGATTTTTACGGTTCGATGGATGGTGCGTCAAAATTCGTCAAAGGTGATGCAATCGCTGGTTTGTTCATTATGTTGATCAATATCGTCGGTGGCTTGTTTATCGGTATTATTCAATACGACTTACCCTTCAGTCGAGCGCTTGAGGTGTATACCATCTTGACCATCGGCGACGGTCTAGTGGCACAGATTCCGTCGCTATTACTGTCTGTCGCTACGGCAATCATTGTAACGCGTGAAAACGACAGTCAAGAGATGGGTGATGAAGTTAACAAGCAATTGACTGAGCCCCGTGCCTTGTATATTGCCAGTGGTATTTTATTTGTAATGGGCGTTGTGCCAGGCATGCCACACCTAGCGTTCTTGGGTTTCAGCTTTGGTATTGGTGCGTTTGCGTACTTCAAAAGTCGCCGAGTCGCTCAAGAGCAAGAATTACAGCAGGCGAGTGCTGAATTAGCACCTGCTGAGAATCAGCAGCCTGCAGAGATTAAAGAATTGGGCTGGGATGATGTGCAGCAGGTCGATACGATTGGTTTAGAAGTCGGTTACCGATTGATTCCGCTGGTCGATAAAGCCCAGGGTGGAGAGCTACTTACGCGGATCAAAGGCGTACGCAAAAAGCTGTCCCAAGAATTGGGCTTTTTAATCCCGCCGGTTCATATTCGCGATAATCTCGACCTCAATCCAACCACGTATACGATTTCGATGCTAGGCGTCAATGTTGGCGATGCAGATATTAACCATGACAGTGAACTGGCAATTAATCCCGGGCAGGTATTTGGTAAATTAGACGGCAAGCCGACTAAAGATCCTGCATTCGGTCTAGATGCCGTGTGGATTAAACCATCGCAACGCGAGCATGCTCAAACACTTGGTTACACCGTTGTCGACACAGCAACTGTGATTGCTACTCATTTAAGTCAGTTGCTTACCACCAACGCCTATCAATTGCTCGGCCACGAAGAAGTACAGCAACTCCTAGACCTATTAGCGAAGACTAATCCGAAGTTAGTAGAGGGCTTGATTCCGGATATCCTACCCTTGAGTAGTGTAGTAAAAGTCTTGCGCACCTTGCTTTACGAGGGTGTACCAATCCGGGATATGCGTACGATTCTTCAAACCTTGGCTGAATTCGGACCGAAGAGTCAAGATCCTGACGTATTAGTTTCGGCTGTGCGAATTGCTCTGAAGCGTCTTATCATCCAGGAAATTAATAGCGGTGGAGCAGAGCTACCTGTAATAACACTGGCGCCAGACTTAGAGCAAATCTTACATAAATCTTTACAGGCCGGTGGCGAAGAAGGCGCTGGCATAGAACCCGGCTTAGCTGATCGGATTCAGCAGTCATTAACCGAAGCGTCTCAGCAGCAAGAACTCGCTGGTGAGCCTGCAGTCTTATTAACCTCTGGCATGTTGCGACCAGTCTTGTCGCGATTCCTCAAACACACAGTTACCGGTTTACACGTGCTGTCGTATCAGGAAATTCCAGATGATAAACAAATTCGAATTGTCAGCGCGATTGGTCAATAGCGTGATAGTTAAGGTGGAGTATACATTATGAAAATTAGACGATTTGTCGGCATAGATATGCGCGAGGCATTACGCAAAGTAAAGGACGAACTTGGCGCAGATGCGGTAATAATGTCTACTCGCAAGACATCAGAGGGGATTGAGCTCACGGCCGCATTTGACAAAGAACAACCGAATGCCAGAGTAAAGGCTGAACCATCGATATCAGTTAAGCCGACGCCGACGCTCAGTGAAATTATCGGTGACTCGGGGCCAGACAGCCTACGCCAATTACTCGAACAGCAGCAAGCACAGGCGTCTAAACCAGCAGGCGAACCTGCGATCGCAAAGCCATCGGTGAAACGTCCAGCGCCAGCGGAACATTATTCTCATACATCGCACAATGACAATTCAGCTAAACCAGACGATCGTCAAGTAAGCGTAACACCTAGTGATTTACAAGACGTCAAAGAAGAGTTGGCGTCATTGCGCAACGTATTATCATTTCAAGTTGCTGCACTTTCTCAACAGCAGAAGCAGGCAAAAAACCCTTTGCATGGTTATTTACACCATCAACTCCAAGCGATGGGAATAACACCGGCATTGTGTGACCAATTCATTAGCTATTTGCCCTCAGACGCCGATGAACGTGAAGCTTGGTTGGCACTCCTTAAGTTGATGGCGAATCGATTGCATATTGAAGGCCATCAGCTGTTGTCGCAATCAGGAGTGGTCGCAATGGTAGGCCCAACCGGCGCAGGAAAAACCACAACTGTGGCAAAATTAGCGGCGCGCTACGCGCAAAAGTATGGGGCCGAGCATGTGGCAATGGTGACTATTGATACTTATAGAATCGCTGCTTATGAACAATTATCGACCTATGGCAAAATTATCGGTTGTGTGGTTAAAAAGGCGCAATCAGGAGAAGAACTCGCCGATGTTTTATATCAATTGCGACATAAAAAAATGATATTGATTGATACGGCAGGTTTTTCTCAACGCGATGCGCGCTTAATCGGCCAGTTGCGAGATTTTTCGACTGGCATTAACATGCCTATAAACTATTACTTAGTTGCGCAAGCAAATGCACAATACGCGTCGTTACAAGGCGTGGTTGAAGCGTATAAAAACGTTAAAATTCAAGGGTGTATATTCACGAAGTTAGATGAATGTTACTCTTTAGGCGAGATGTTAAGTATCGCTATTGCATATAACTTGCCACTGAGTTTTATTACGGACGGGCAAAAAGTACCAGAAGATATTGCGACTGCGAATGGAAAAAATCTTATTTCTCTCGCAGCAAGGCTTTATAAAAAGTACAAGTTGCACCATACTAGCAACCATATAGCGGCAAATGCAGCAAGAGCAGTATGATTGAAGATCAGGCTAGCGGCTTAAGAAGAATGAAACAACCACGGTTAATAAAGGTTATCGCCGTCACCGGCGGTAAAGGTGGCGTAGGTAAAACCAATATCACGTTAAACACGGCAGTCGCCATGGCGAAGCAAGGTCAACGCGTGCTAGTCCTTGATGCTGACCTGGGATTGGCGAACGTCGATGTTATGTTGGGTTTGCGTGTCGACAAAAATCTATCACATGTCTTATCCGGTGAATGTACCTTAGACGAAGTATTGGTAACGGGTCCTCACGGCATAAAAATTGCGCCCGCAACAAGTGGTTCACAATCAATGACAGAATTGACGCCGACGCAACACGCCGGCTTAATTCGCGCATTTAGTGAGCTCAAAACGCCTATTGACGTACTGATAGTCGATACTGCAGCAGGCATATCGGATATGGTTTTGAGCTTCTCGCGAGCAGCTCAAGATATCCTTGTAGTAGTATGCGATGAACCCACCTCACTAACAGATGCATACGCGCTGATTAAAATTCTGAATCGCGAACACGGCGTGTTTAAATTTAAAGTCGTCGCCAATATGGTACGCAACGTCAGAGAAGGCCAGGAGTTGTTCAATAAGTTGTCTAAAGTCACTGGACGATTCCTTGATGTGGCACTCGAACTCGTAGCCACAGTGCCATTTGATGAAAATATTCGCAAAGCCGTGCGCAAGCAAACGCCGATTGTTGATGCCTTCCCCGGTTCTCCAGCAGCTGTAGCAATCTCTGAATTAGCAGCGGCAGCTGGTCAATGGCCAATTCCCAATCAACCTGGGGGGCATTTGGAGTTCTTCCTCGAACAGTTACTAACGCGTAAGGCGGTTGGTGAGAGCGGGTGAATAGTAAAGTGGCAGCGTACCAACAAAGCGTCGATATGAACGCTATCGTTGAGCGACATGCGCCGCTGGTTAAGCGGATTGCGCACCATTTAATGGCGCGTCTTCCGGCAAGTGTTATTGTTGATGATTTGATTCAATCAGGCATGATCGGCCTGCTTGAAGCTGCGAAAAACTTTGACGGATCAAAAGGTGCTAGTTTCGAAACTTTTGCCGGTATTCGTATTCGTGGTGCGATGCTCGATGAAATTAGAAAGGGTGACTGGACACCGCGTTCAGTGCACAAAAATAGCCGTACGATCACAGAAGCTATTACGCAAGTAGAGCGAGAAACCGGTGCTGATGCACGAGATGTTGATATAGCTGCTAAACTGAATGTAACACTGGCGCAATACCATCAAATGCTCAACGAAGTAAATGCCGGTAAGTTGGTGGCAATTGAAGATTTAGGGGTGTCTGAAGATGTCATTGGAGACGAACAGACCAAAGGCTCCGACATTCCCTTCGAAGATTTAATGCAAGGCGCTTTTCAAAAAGCCCTGGCACATGCGATAACGACTTTGCCAGAACGAGAGGCAATAGTGTTGTCGCTGTACTATGATGAAGAGCTCAATCTTCGTGAAATAGGTGAAGTGCTTGAGGTAAGTGAATCAAGGGTGAGCCAGATTCATAGCCAAGCCATGTTGAAATTAAAATCGCGTATGCAGTCATGGCGAATGACTGAAACACAATAAAAATAATGACTTTGTTCCTCAGTGGAGGCTGTTTTGGATAAAAATATGAAAATTCTTGTTGTTGACGATTTTTCAACAATGAGACGCATCATAAAGAACTTGCTCAAAGATTTGGGTTTTTCAAACATTCAGGAAGCGGATGATGGCAGTACCGCATTGCCGATGTTGCAACAGGGCGATTTTGATTTCGTCGTGACAGACTGGAACATGCCTGGCATGCAAGGGATTGACCTATTACGAGCGATTCGCACTGATGACAGCTTGAAGCACCTACCTGTGTTGATGGTTACTGCTGAGGCGAAAAAAGAGCAAATCGTAGCTGCAGCGCAAGCGGGCGTGAATGGATATGTAGTAAAACCATTTACAGCGGCTACGTTGAAAGAAAAACTCGAAAAGATTTTCGAACGTTTAGGTTGATCCAGACGGTCTACTGCACAAAGGAGACACTGGATGACTGAGAAATCCACCGTACCAATTTCGCTAGAGGAAGCCAAACAGTTGGTTGCCTACCTTGAGGCTGGCGATAATGAATCTGCGAACGCACTACTTGAAGTTGCGTCTATGAAAGAGTCAATTGAGTTATTCGCCGAAGTAGGCAAGTTAACTCGACAGTTACACGATTCTTTAAATAGTTTTCAGGTTGATGATCGCATCAAAGGTTTAGCAAGTGAAGAAATCCCCGACGCACAAACACGCTTGCTGTACGTCATAGAAGAAACCGAAAAAGCCGCAAATACCACTATGGATGCGGTCGAAACGAGTATGCCATTAGCTGAAAAACTCAATGACCGTATTGCAGCGGTGTTGCCGGAATGGAAAAAACTCATGAACCGCCAAATCGAATTGGGCGAATTCAAAACGCTGTGTACGGAGCTCGACAAGTTGCTTGAGGACGCTTCAACTGACACAGCTAAACTGAACTCACTATTGACTGAAGTGCTAATGGCTCAGGGTTACCAGGACCTGACTGGTCAGGTGATCCGGCGCGTAATTGAACTAGTTAAAGAGGTAGAGGACAGTCTGGTTAACATGTTAACCATGTTTGGTGATCCAGATATGACGCAAAAACCTCAACAAAAAGAAAAACAGACCGATACAGTGAAAGCGGAAGGTCCAATCATCGATGCCGAAACACGCGACGACGTAGTAAGTGGCCAAGATGACGTTGATGATCTATTGTCTAGCTTAGGGTTTTAGGAGAACGTATTAATGGCGTTTGATGTAGACGAGGAAATATTGCAAGACTTTCTAGTTGAGGCTGGGGAGATACTTGAACAATTACAAGAACAACTCGTTGATTTGGAAAACAATCCAGAAGACGCTGATTTGCTGAACGCCATTTTTCGTGGCTATCACACAGTTAAGGGTGGAGCAGGTTTCTTATCTCTGACCGAACTCGTGGACGTCTGCCATGGTGCTGAGAATGTGTTCGATGTGATGCGCAATGGTCAGCGTTCTTTAACACCCGAATTGATGGATGTTATTTTGCAGGCAACGGACGTTGTTGTAGAAATGTTCGACAACGTTAAAGCGCGAGAGGCACTCGAACCTGCATCTCCCGAACTCATCGATTTACTGCACAAATTAAGTAAGCCTGAGGAAGAAGGCGAAGACATTTTTGGCTCCGAAGGCGAGGCTGCTGATATGGAGTTCGCAGTCGAGGAAGAACCTGCTGACGAGCCAGAGTCTGCATCAGAAGCAGAACCTCAGGATACTGATACAACAGCCACCGACGCAGGCGGTTCCATAGAAGAGATAACCGAAGATGAGTTTGAAGCACTGCTTGACGAACTGCATGGCAGTGGCGCACCAGGTAAAGATACAAAACCTAAACCAGTAGTTGATGAGCCAACTAGCAGTAGCGATGATGAAGATATCAGTGATGACGAATTTGAAGCATTACTCGACCAACTTCACGGTAAAGGCAAATTCGACGCAGGAAAAGAAACTACTCCTGCAGACACTCCGGCTGAACCTAAGACAGAATCCAGCGATGGTGATGAGATCACCGACGATGAATTTGAATCGTTGTTAGACCAGTTGCACGGTCAAGGTCAGGGGCCTTCGGCGAAAGCTAAAGATGAAGCCGAAGCCAAGCCTGCCGCAAAAGCACCAGCAGCTAAGCCCGCTGCGCAACCGGAAACGCCTAAAGCAGATACACCGAAAGCAAAACCAGTAGCGAAGGCTGAGGAGCCGAATAAACCTGCGGCTAAAGCGCCGGCTAAACCCGCAGCGAAGAAAGATGACAAGAAAGGTCAACCCGCACCACCACCGGCTGAAACAACCGTCCGGGTTGATACCAAGCGTCTCGACCAGATAATGAATATGGTTGGTGAGTTGGTATTAGTGCGCAACCGTTTACTGAGCTTGGGAATTACCAGTAACGACGAAAGCATGACCAAAGCGATTGCTAATCTGGACGTCGTTACGGGGGATCTGCAAGGCGCCGTGATGAAAACGCGGATGCAGCCAATTAAGAAGGTCTTCGGCCGATTCCCTCGCGTTGTTCGAGATTTAGCCCGCAGCTTGAAAAAGGAAATCACGCTTGAGCTAGAAGGCGAAGAGACAGATTTAGATAAGAACTTAGTAGAGGCCCTGGCTGATCCGCTCGTGCATTTGGTGCGCAACTCGGTCGACCATGGTATTGAGATGCCAGATGAGCGTGCGGCGGCTGGTAAGCCGCGCATGGGTACCGTTAAACTGTCCGCATCACAAGAGGGTGACCATATCCTGCTAACTATCGATGATGATGGTAAAGGGATGGATGCCGAAAAGTTAAAAGAAATTGCGATTAGTCGTGGTGTATTGGATGCTGATGCAGCGGCCCGTATGTCAGATGTTGAAGCCTTTAACCTGATTTTTGCTCCGGGCTTTTCGACCAAGACCGAGATCAGTGACATATCCGGCCGCGGTGTCGGTATGGACGTAGTGAAAACTAAAATTAATCAGCTAAATGGTAGCGTGAGTATTGATTCGCAGCTTGGCCGCGGAACGCGTTTGGAAATCAAAGTTCCACTTACGTTGGCTATCCTCCCAACCCTTATGATCATTGTTGGCGAACAGACCTTTGCCCTACCGTTGGGGGCGGTTAATGAAATCATTAACATGGATATTGGTAAAACTAATACCGTCGATGGACAGTTAACCATGATTGTGCGTTCAAAAGCGATTCCGTTGTTTTATTTAGGGGAATGGCTCAAGCGCGGCAAGAGCAATGTACAAAAAGACAAAGGCCACGTTGTTGTTGTGCAAATTGGTACACAGCAAATGGGATTTGTTGTCGATGCATTGATTGGTCAGGAAGAGGTGGTAATAAAACCACTGGATGCTCTGCTTCAAGGAACTCCGGGTATGGCAGGTGCGACGATTACATCTGATGGTGGTATTGCACTGATTCTCGATATACCAGGCTTGTTGAAGCGATATGCTCGCAAGGCTTTAAACAAGTAGCCAAACCATCATTATGTGAGTACGCAGTCTCGTGTGCTCAGTAACAAAATTAGGAAGTAAAGCATAAATGCCTTTTAAAGTACTAGTCGTGGATGATTCTTCGTTCTACCGGCGACGAGTGCGGGAAATACTCAACCAAGACCCTAATCTGGAAGTCATCGGCGAGGCGAATAATGGTCAGGTAGCCATTGAGCAAATGCAAAAATTGCAGCCTGATGTAATCACTATGGATGTTGAGATGCCAGTGATGGATGGTATTGCAGCGGTTCGCCAGATTATGAAGAGCTCCCCCACGCCTATATTAATGTTCTCTTCGATTACTCAAGACGGTGCCGAAGCAACAATTAGTGCATTAGAAGCTGGTGCGCTTGATTTTTTACCAAAGAATTTTGAAGACATTGCAAAAGATCGTCAGCAAGCGACGAGTATGTTACGTGCAAAAGTGAAAAGCATTGCGGGTAAACGCATGCCTACTAGCGCTAATACTCTGAAGTCACCGGGACGCACTGCAGCTACGCAGAAGTTCTTCAAGTCTTCTTCGCTATTGTCGACACCAGTGTCTTCGCGCTCAATGCGCAGAAATTACAAATTGATGGCGATTGGCTCATCCACCGGTGGGCCGGTAGCACTACAAAAAATACTTACTCCATTAGCGGCCGACTTTCCGTTACCTATATTGTTAGTCCAACACATGCCCGGCACTTTCACCAGTGCTTTCGCACAACGTTTAAATGGTATGTGCAAAATTGGTGTGTCAGAAGCTCAAAACGGTGATTTGTTGAGGCCGGGCCACGCTTATTTAGCGCCAGGTGGTAAACAAATGTTAGTCGAAGGCAGTAGCTCCGCGGCCCGACTCAAAATCATTGATAGTGTCGCGGGAGAAGACCACACCTACAAGCCCAGTGTTGACTTAACCTTTGAATCACTGAGTAAAGTGTTTCACGGTGATGTACTTGGAATCATCCTAACAGGAATGGGAGCTGACGGACGCGAGGGGTGCAAAACCCTCAAATCAAAAGGCGCAACAATATGGGCACAAGACGAGGCTAGCAGCGTAGTTTATGGCATGCCGCAAGCCGTCACCGTTGCGGGAATATCCGAACGCAGTTTAGCGTTGGATGTTATCGCTAGTGAAATTATTACCGCTACCAAAGGGTAATACACGAATGAAAATATGGACCGTAGCCAATCAAAAAGGTGGAGTGGGTAAAACCACGACAACGGTCACTTTAGGCGGTATCTTGGCACAGAAGAACCAGCGGGTTTTACTCATTGATACTGATCCTCATGCATCATTGAGTTACTACTTTGGGATTGATTCAGAAGCACTGACAAAAAGCACCTACGATATTTTTGTTGATGATGGCCCAATCACCAAAGACCGTGTGTTGGATTGTTTGTGTCCAACTAAACTCGATACTTTGTTTGTACTGCCTGCAACAATGAATTTGGCCACATTGGATCGCAAGTTAGGCGCAAAAAGTGGAATGGGATTGGTATTGACAAAAGCCCTTAATGCAGTCGCCGATGAATTTGATTATGTTTTAATTGATTGTCCACCCGTGCTTGGTGTTTTGATGGTAAATGCACTAGCTGCCTGTCACCGGATATTAGTGCCGGTTCAGACTGAGTTTCTAGCATTAAAAGGGCTGGATCGCATGATGCATACTCTGGAAATTATGAGTAAATCACTCAATAAAATGTTCGATGCGCTAATCGTGCCCACCATGTACGATAAGCGCGTGAACGCGGCAAAAGAGGCCTATGCGGCGTTAAAAAGTGACTACGGTGAAGCGACGTGGAAGAGCACCATTCCAGTTGATACCCGGTTTCGCGAAGCGAGCCAGGCACAAACGCCTATATCGATTTACGCACCGCGCTCTCGTGGCGCATATGCCTATACAAAACTGCTATTAGAATTGGAGACCCTGTAATCGATGAGTCGCAGTAAAAGTTTTGCTAAAGAAGAAGTGATGCAAGAGTATTTAGAGGGGCTATTGGTTGACCACTCTGATCCTGTTGTAGCTACACAAAAAGTAGCAAAACTCCTAGAAAACGCTACGACTACTGTATTGGAGCAACCGAACACTACAGCTGTACAAGAACGCACCAATGACGTCGAGCCGGTTTTACCCAAGGACGTTGAAGAGCCTACGGAAATTAAAGAAGCGCTGACTTCCGCCGAAAAATTAGATGATGATTCTGCGAAAGTAGCCTTTGAACCATTGGCAGAAAGACTATCAGAGCGGTTTCAAGCATTATTTTTTGATGTGGCGGGCTTAACAATGGCTGTACCACTGATTGATTTAGGTGGTATTCATCAACTAGAAAAAGTCGGTCCGCTGTTTGGAAAGCCCGATTGGTTTATGGGTGTGATGCTACATCGCGACGAAAAAATCAACGTCGTTGATGCTGCACAATGGGTAATGCCCGAAAAGTACGCACAAATTCAATCAGACAAGCTAAACTACAAGTACGTGATTATGTTGTCTGAGAGTGAATGGGGACTATCCAGTAATAGCTTAATTAATACAATTGAGTTGAATAAGAGCGATGTCAAATGGCGTCAGTCAGATCACAAACGCCCTTGGTTAGCGGGTATGGTAAAAGAGCGTATGTGTGCTTTAATTGACGTTAAGCAATTAATAGATTTGTTAAATGCCGGGTTAAATAGCAATCAGAAATGATCACCGTCATTGTTGGGAGCATGAAGGATGAGTGAAAAAAGTACCAGTAGTAATACGGTTGTAGATAATAACGACGAGGTCTTGCAGTGGGTTACCTACCGTCTGGGTGACGAAACGTACGGTATCAACGTCATGCAGGTGCAGGAAGTACTGCGCCATACCGAAATTGCTCCAGTTCCTGGAGCGCCTGACTATGTGCTAGGTATCATCAATTTGCGCGGTAACGTGGTCACCGTTATTGATACGCGCGCTCGTTTCGGGCTGCCACCAACCGATATAACCGACAATACGCGAATCGTGATTATTGAATCTGATGAGCAAGTGGTAGGTATTCTAGTCGACAGTGTTGCTGAGGTCGTATACCTGCGCTCGTCCGAAATTGATAGTGCACCTAATGTGGGTACTGAAGAAAGTGCCAAGTTCATCCAAGGTGTTAGTAACCGTGATGGTGAATTACTGATCTTGGTAGACCTCAATAAACTACTCTCAGATGAAGAGTGGGAAGAAATCACTAATATCTAATCTCTGTATATTAGAGCAACGGTGTTACAGCATCGTTGCTCAATAGTGCGTGTTTAACACTATGCAAAATTCTCTAGTCATCGGCAGTATCATCGGCGCAGTAGCCATTATTGTGTTGTGCTTTTTTGTGTGGACTTCACTGCGCAAGCAGCAACGCATGTTACGCGATGAAGTCGATTATTTACGCCACCAACTCGGCGAGAAGACGGACTTTTTGCAACATTCGTTAAGCAATCAACAATTGGCATTTAAGCGTGCCAATGCAAAATTAGAGCAAGCGCTACAAGATTTAGAGCAGCAGCAACAAACGATTGTGCAAACCCAACAAGCAATCAGTGGCAATGTTAGGGAACTAGCGAATAGTGATCCCGAGGTGAAGATGTATCAACGAGCTAAACAAATGATTGCTGCCGGCGCTGAATTACCTGAGGTCATTGAGATCTGCGGTTTACCTAAAGCTGAGGTTGAACTGCTGTTTTCCATGCACCAAACAAAATAATACCCAATAGAGACTAGTGACACGTGCTGAGTACTCAGAGGTGGGTCACTGTGATTAACCGTTGGGGCAAATATAATTCATTACCGCAGTGAGTAATAAGCAGCCAACCAAGAGGCATGTGATCAATAGCGTCATTGTCTTTCGTCGTGTCCGATTAATTGCAGTAAAGCATAGGCTACTCGCTTTGTGCGGAGCCAATTGAAGATAACGATTGGATAAATCTGTTAATTTGATTAGCAAATCTATATCGCCGTTGAACAAACCCTATGTGTAAATTATTTGTTCCGTCTAAACGTTTGGACGTCTAGACGTAAATAAGTTGACAATCTCGCTTAAATCGGCACACTAACAGCATTGATAAAAACCGGGAAATTACATGCCGATTCGTATTCCTAGCAACTTACCTGCACAAGATGTTCTCTCTAGTGAGAACATATTTTGTATGGATGAAAAGCGCGCGACGCAGCAAGATATTCGCCCGCTTGAAGTTGGGATCCTGAATCTCATGCCAAATAAAATCGAAACCGAAGTGCAGTTGTTACGCCTGTTATCGAATACGCCGTTGCAGATCAACGTCGATTTGATCCGGATTGATAATCAAGTGTCAAAGCACACCTCTGAGCAGCATATGAATGCTTTCTACCACGCATTCAGTGATGTTGCTCACAAGCGCTATGATGGACTTATCATCACTGGGGCACCTTTGGCTCACTTGGCCTATAAAGATGTAAAATATTGGCCTCAAATGACCCAAATGATGGATTGGGCACGACGACATGTGCAATCAACCCTGTTTTTGTGTTGGGCGGCACACGCCGCAATGTTCCACTTTTATGGCAAGCAGCGCTATTTGCGTGAAGATAAGCTCTGTGGCGTATATGAACATGAGGTGTTGCATCCGAAAAATGAATTAGTCCGCGGTTTTGACTCCCTGTTTTTTGCGCCGCATTCTCGTTATGGCGTGATCAGTGAAAGTGACTATGAAACGGTTGATGGCTTAAAGGTTATTGCACGTTCAGAGGAAACAGGCGCTTACGTGGTAGCTTCAGATGACAAACGTATGGTATTTATTACGGGCCACCCAGAATACGACCCGGAAACTTTACAGCAAGAGTACACGCGCGACCTTAACGCTGGACTCAACCCTTCGATACCCATAAATTATTTTCCACAGGACAACCCAACCGCACCGCCTTTGGTGCGCTGGCGCAGTCATGGTAATCTGTTATTTACCAACTGGTTGAATTACTTTGTCTATCAAACCACGCCGTTTGATTTAGAACAATTAAACAAATCCTGACGTTATTAACGGCTATGACTGCTGAGTAACCCTGCAAAGAAGTGACTATGACAACAACACTCGAAAAAATTACTGCAATAGCCCAACAGCGGATACTGATACTCGACGGTGCTATGGGTACTATGATTCAGCGCCATCAGTTGACGGAGGCTGACTACCGTGGTGAGCGATTCAAAGACTGGCACGTTGATCTCAAAGGGAACAACGATTTATTGGCGATTACTCAGCCAGAGCTGATTGCAAATATTCATGCTGAATATTTTGCAGCTGGAGCTGATATTATTGAGACCAACACATTTAATGCCACCACTATCGCTATGGCTGATTATGACATGCAAAGCATCTCACGTGAGATTAACGTGGCTGCTGCGCAATTAGCACGGAAGGTTGCAGATGAGTTTATGCAAGCAGATCCGAGCAAGCCTCGCTTTGTCGCTGGCGTGCTTGGACCAACCAATCGGACCGCGTCTATTTCACCTGACGTCAACGACCCAGCAAAGCGCAATGTGACCTTTGATGAGCTAGTCGTGGCTTACGCAGAATCAACTCATGCGCTGATTGAGGGCGGTGCCGATTTGATTTTGATCGAGACTATCTTTGATACGCTAAACGCCAAAGCCGCAGCATTTGCAGTACAACAGGTATTTGACGAACTCGAGCGAACCTTACCGGTTATGATTTCTGGCACTATTACCGATGCGTCGGGCCGCACTTTGTCTGGGCAAACCGCCGAAGCCTTCTATTATTCTCTGCGCCACATCAAACCGTTTTCATTTGGTTTGAATTGCGCATTGGGTCCAGACTTGTTGCGTCAGTACGTGGCTGAGATAGCCAAAATAAGCGAGTGTTTTGTGTCTGCGCATCCAAACGCTGGTTTGCCGAATGAGTTCGGTGAATATGATATGCAAGGTCCTGAAATGGCGGGGCATATTAGCGAATGGGCAGAAAGTGGGTTGGTCAATATTGTCGGTGGTTGCTGTGGAAGCACACCCGAGCACATTGCAGCAATAGCAGCCGCAGTAGCGAAACACAATCCGCGACAGTTGCCGCAAATTGAAAAAAAAATGCGCCTATCTGGGCTTGAGCCGTTTGTACATTAGGAGTCATAGGTGTCCGAAGAATTTTCAACATTTATCAATATCGGTGAGCGCACCAATGTTACGGGTTCAGCGATTTTCAAACGCCTGATCCTGAATGACGACTTTGAGGCCGCTTTAGATGTGGCGCGTCAGCAAGTTGAGAATGGCGCGCAAATCATAGATATCAATATGGACGAAGCCATGCTTGATTCTAAGCAGGCTATGATCACGTTCTTAAATCTGATCGCCTCCGAGCCGGACATATCTAAAGTGCCAATTATGCTCGATTCTTCCAAATGGGAAGTGATTGAGGCGGGCTTAAAATGCGTCCAAGGAAAGGCGATAGTCAATTCAATTAGCCTCAAGGAAGGTGAAGAGCAATTTATCCAGCAGGCACGACTAATTAAACAGTACGGTGCCGCAACAGTTGTAATGGCGTTTGATGAAAAGGGACAGGCTGATACAGAAGATCGCAAAGTCGAAATCTGTACACGTAGTTATGAGATCCTGACACAAGTGGTCGATTTCCCACCTGAAGATATCATTTTTGATCCCAATATCTTTGCCGTAGCAACGGGGATTGAGGAACACGATCGTTACGCAGTTGATTTCATTGAGGCCACGCGGCGTATCCGCGCCACATTACCACATGTGCATGTTTCCGGTGGCCTTTCAAATATCTCGTTTTCATTTCGCGGTAACAATCCCGTACGCGAAGCGATGCATTCGGTTTTCTTGTATCACGCTATCCGAGCAGGCATGGATATGGGCATCGTCAATGCTGGTCAGTTAGAAGTCTATGATGAAATTCCTCTCGAGCTACGCGATGCCGTAGAAGACGTCATTTTAAACCGCCACCCAGAGGCAACTGAAAAACTGTTGGAGCTGGCACCTAAATATCAAGGTGGTGGTAAAGTCGCGCAAAAGGAAGATTTGCAGTGGCGTGACTGGCCAGTCAGTAAGCGTTTAGAACACAGCCTGGTAAAAGGGTTAACGGACTTTATCATTGAAGATACTGAAGAAGCGCGATTGGCTGCCGAGAGGCCGTTACATGTCATCGAAGGCCCGCTGATGGACGGCATGAATGTTGTTGGCGATCTCTTCGGTGAAGGTAAAATGTTTCTACCGCAGGTCGTTAAATCTGCGCGCGTGATGAAAAAAGCGGTGGCCCACCTTCAGCCTTTTATTGAGGCTGAAAAGAATGGTGGAGCAAGCAGTAATGGCAAAATTCTTATGGCGACCGTCAAAGGCGATGTGCACGATATCGGTAAGAACATTGTTGGGGTGGTGCTGCAGTGTAATAACTTTGAAGTTATCGATTTGGGTGTGATGGTGCCATGTGCCAAAATTCTCGAAGAAGCCAAAGCACAAAATGTCGATATGATCGGGTTGTCAGGTTTGATCACACCGTCACTCGACGAGATGGTTTATGTGGCCTCTGAAATGGAGCGCCTTGGCTTTGATATACCACTGTTGATTGGCGGTGCTACAACGTCCAAGGCCCACACCGCGGTAAAAATCGAGCAGAACTATTCGGGCCCAGTGGTTTATGTGCCTAATGCTAGTCGCGCAGTGGGGGTATGCCAAAAGTTGATTTCCGCAGAGACGCGGCCCGCTTATGTCGCTGAATTAGACGCTGAATATGCCAAAGTGCGTGAACAGCACGGCAAGAAGCGTACGCGAACCAAACCCGTAACGCTGGAGCAGGCTCGCGCTAACCGCTTTGATGGCGATTGGGCAAATTACATACCGCCGGAACCGAAAAAACTTGGGGTGACGCCAGTTTCAGCATCCATTGCAACGTTGCGTAAGTACATCGACTGGACCCCGTTTTTTATGACGTGGTCATTGGCTGGAAAATACCCACGTATTTTAGACGACGAGATTGTTGGCCAGGAAGCCAAGAGCTTGTTTGCTGACGCTAATGCCATGCTAGATGAATTGGAGAAAGCCCAGACTTTGCAACCAAAAGGTGTAATGGGGATCTTTCCAGCTCAGGCCTGTGGTGATGATATTCATGTATTTGCAGATCAGCAGCGCATTCAAAAGCTGCTAACCACACATCATCTGCGTCAACAAACTGAAAAAGGCGATAGGCCGAATTACTGTTTAAGTGATTTTGTCGCTCCGCAAGATTCTAACGTCGATGATTACATCGGAGCTTTTGCCGTCACCGCAGGGGTTGAAGAAGACGAGCTTGCAAAGGCATATAGTGACGTTGGTGATGATTACAATGCCATCATGCTAAAAGCCGTTGCCGATCGCCTTGCGGAGGGTTTTGCCGAATATCTGCATGAACAAGTGCGTACGCAGTTGTGGGGCTATGCTGCCGATGAGGCATTGGATAATGATGCACTGATAGCGGAAAAATACTGCGGTATCCGACCGGCCCCGGGCTACGCTGCATGTCCAGAGCATACCGAGAAACAGCAGATTTGGGATTTACTCGATGCAGAAAAGCATACTGGCATGCAGCTTACTGATTCATACGCGATGTGGCCGGGAGCGTCTGTGTCCGGTTGGTATTTTTCTCATCCAAAATCGCAGTATTTCGCTGTTGCAAAAATACAACAAGACCAGTTGCAAGATTACGCACGGCGCAAAGGTTGGTCAGTAGAGGAGGCCACTAAGTGGCTGATGCCAAACTTATCGGATTAATCAGTGGTGAATAAACCCTTTAGCCAAGCCTGTGAGAATAATAAAGCGCCAATATTGGCGCAATTGCAAAGGCACTTTGCTAAGGCGACGAGTGTTTTAGAGATAGGCTCTGGTACCGGTCAGCATGCGGTTCATTTCGCTGCTGGCTTGCCGCATTTGCAGTGGCATACTAGCGATCAACCGCATTACCATGCTGGTATAGAAGCTTGGCTAAATGAGGCCGGATTGGCAAATCTGCATTCGCCGGTGAATTTTACTGTTGGGCTAGACACTTGGCCGAACATTCATATTGATGCCGTGTTTAGCGCCAATACTGCACACATTATGCAGCACGATGAAGTTAAAGTTATGCAGCAAGTAGTTGCGGAGCGATTACCGCAAAACGGCGTGTTTTGCCAATACGGCCCATTTACAACCAACGGTGTATTTGACGGACAAAGTAACGCGGATTTCCACCAGTACTTGTTATCGGAAGGGTGTGGTGGTTATCGAGATATTAGCGAGCTGCAAGCATGGGCGCCGCAATTGACCTTATCAGAAAACATCGTCATGCCTGCCAACAACCGTTTATTGGTGTGGTTTAAAGGCAAATAGATGGCCGCTTAATACGCGTGACTAACAACAAAAAGCCAGGCAAATAGCCTGGCTTTTTTATTCGTAAGGATTTGGCCAAACTACCAAATACGTACGCGCTCTTCAGGCGCTAGATACAACGCATCACCGGGTTGTACATCAAAGGCTTCATACCATGCATCGTGGTTACGCGGGGCAAGCGCGCGGTAACGACCCGGCGCGTGAGTGCCGCCACGAAGTTGGTTTAGCATACTTTGCTCGGTACGCTTCTCCTTCCATACTTGCGCCCATGCTAAGAAGAAACGTTGATCACCCGTTGTGCCATCGATGATTGGCGCTTCTTCGCCATTAAGACTCAGTTTATAGGCGTGATAAGCCATGGCTAACCCACCGACGTCGCCGATGTTTTCACCTAGACTATTTTGACCGTTAACAAAGTTACCTTCGATTGGTTCATAAACACTGTATTGTTCAATCAACGTTTGAGTTTTGGCTTCAAAAGCTGCGCGATCTTCATCGGTCCACCAGTTGCGCTGAATACCCATCGCGTCTGATTTAGACCCTTGATCGTCGAACCCGTGACCCATTTCGTGGCCGATAACAGCGCCGATAGCGCCATAATTAACCGCTGGGTCCGCATTAGGATCGAAAAATGGCGGTTGCAAAATTGCGGCTGGGAAAACAATCTCATTGAATGATGGATTGTAATAAGCGTTTACGCGTTGTGGCGTCATACCCCAACGGTTCCTATCCGTTGGTTTAAGTTCATCTGCAACTTGTTTCTGCTGGAAGAACTGACGAATGTTTTGCACGTTGCCAACGAGGTCATCGGCACTAATAGTTAATCCATCAAAGCTTTCCCAAACATCTGGGTAACCAATTTTAGGATTGAATGCCGCGAGTTTAGCCTGTGCGTTAACTTTTGTTTCTTCGCCCATCCAGTCAAGGCCTTCAATACGCTGACCGAGTGCAGTACGCAAGTTCTCTACAAGTTCTGCCATTTGAGTTTTAGAACTCTCTGGGAAGTAGCGGTCTACGTACACTTTACCAATTGCAAAGCCCAGTGACTCAGTCCCCGACATCTGGCTGACAGCACGCTTCCAGCGATCACGCGGCTCTTGTTGACCGTTGAGCGTCGTTCCGTAAAAATCAAAGTTAGCTAAGTAAATGTCTTCAGATAACAATCCGGCATTGTTGCTAATCGTGTGATAAGTCGCATACGACTTCCAGGTTTCTAATGGCACGGAATTAATCAAGGCAATCACATCGCGAACGGGATCCGGTTGCGTAATATTTAAATGTGGGATCACAAAACCCGAAGAGGCGAAGAACGCATCCCAATCAAAATCAGGGTATTGACTGTTTAGCTCGGTGCGCTCGAGTGGATTGAGGGTCAAGTCGCGGTTGCGGCGTTTTTCACGTGGCCACTGCACTTCGGCAATCATAGTTTCAAGGGCTAAGATCGCCTCCGCTTGTTCAGCTGCGGTTTCAGTACCGGTAAATGCCAACATTTGCTCAATGTGCGCTTGATATGCATTGCGGATGTCAACAAAGCGTTGGTCATCACTCAAGTAATAATCGCGGTCTGGTAGACCCAAGCCAGCAACGCCGACATTCAATTGATAACGATTTGGATCCAAACGGTCGTACCACATGCCACCCCAGATAGGAGTCACACCGCCCGTTAGCCAAGCCTCGCCAAAAACACTTGTCAATTCAGTGGTATTACTAACCGCTGCAATATCGTCAAGTACGGGCTGGATCGGGCTGATACCTTTGGCATTTAACGCTTCGGTATCCATGTAACTATTATAGAAATCCGCAATAAGCTTAGCTTCACCGGTGAGATTTTCTGTTTGGCTTAGTTCGTCGATAATTTCTTTCACACGGTCTTCACTGCGCTCGGCTAGAGCAGTAAACGCACCAAAGCGTGTTTTATCAGCGGGTAGTTCATAGTTGTCGTACCATGTACCTGACGCATACATAAAGAAATCATCACCAGGTTTAACTGTTTCATTTCGCGCAGATAAATCAACGCCAAAGCTTCCGAATTCTGCTTGCGCTTGTTGCTGCTCGACAGCGTCATCGCTGCTGGTTGTTGGCTGCTCCGCGGTTTGCGGACTACAAGCTGCGAGGCCTAAACTGGCAGCAATAGTAAGAGAAAGTAAGGTCTTTTTCATGAGTTTCCTGTCTGTTTATAGGGTGATTCTTCGATCACTCAGTTTGTTTAAAAGGCACTGCTGAACGCGCTTGCGCAAAGTAATGCTCTATTGAAAGTGTTTCTTGTTTAACAAATTGTTCGACGGCCTGTTGAAAAGCCGGTTCCTTACAATGGTGCAGTGAATAACACCTAATTGGTTCGAAACCGCGCAACAGTTTATGCTCGCCTTGAGTCCCGGGATTAAAAATTGGTAGTTTGCGTTCTATCGCGAACTCAATACCTGAATAATAACAACACTCGAAGTGCAGTCCATCGACTTCCTCAATACAACCCCAATAGCGGCCAAACAATCCGGTCTCGTTCCACAGATACAATGCCGCAGCAACGGGCTTTTCGTCACGGTATGCCATAACTACCATCAGCGAACGCCGTAGCGTAGCATATATTTGTTCGAAAAATGCTTCGGTGAGATAACCTGTATGACCACTGCGTTTAAGGTAGGTTTGGCAATAACAAAGATAAAAGAACTGCATGTCTTCAGCGCTGATTGCATCGCCGCTGAGACATTTTATATCAATACCTTGGTCACTAACCTTGCGCCTTTCTTTGCGGATATCTTTGCGTTTTCGAGAGGTAAAGCGCGCTAAAAACGCATCAAAATTTAGATAGTCGTGATTTTGCCACTGAAACTGTACGCTGACTCGCTGACTGTAGTTAAAGTCGGTCTGAAACTGCTCGGATCGCGGTGCGTCAAACAGCCAGTGAGCACTGGAGTAGTTATCGTTGTCTAACACGGCTTTCAGCGTCGTGAAAACATACTCAGTGAGCGCGGTTTTATTGACTCCTTCTGCAACCATTAATTTATTGCCAGTTACCGGTGTAAACGGAGCTGCAACTAATAACTTAGGGTAATACGCCAAGCCATGCTGGTGGTATGCATTAGCCCACGCATGGTCAAACAAGTATTCGCCATAGCTATGCAATTTTTCGAAGGCTGGAAATACCGCAACAATTTCATTGTGTTCGTCAGTGACTTGACCATAGCGTGGGATCCAACCCGACGCTTCACCAATACTTTCGCTATCTTCCAAAGCGGCAAAAAACTCGAATTGCAAGAAGGGCGGTTGGTTGGCACTTAAACGCTGCCACGTTCGTTTAGAAAACTCTTGGATCGTTGATTTAAGGGTTAAATGAAATGCCATGATGCAGCTGTCATTTCCGGTAATTGTGTACGGCGAATTCAAACGGTGCCGTTGAAGCTTGAGTAATTATACATATATACCATATTGAAATTGGATTAGATCGAATTTAAACGGCGCCATTGATGAGTGATCAGACGGATATATACAATTCAGCAGTGCGAATGTTATCGATGCGAGAGCACGGTACGAAAGAATTACATGACAAACTCGTAGCAAAGGGCTTTATCGCAACAACGGTCGATGAGGTAATCTGTCAATTGCTTGAACAACGTCTGGTGTGCGACGAGCGGTACGTTGAAATGGTGTTTCGCTCAGCATTACACAAAGGTCACGGGCCCAATCGAGTTACTCAGAGCCTGTACCAAAAAGGTATTGAAAGGTACTTAATTGAGAACCATTTGGAAACAACCGAAGTCGACTGGTGGGCGCTTGCTGTTGAAGTAAAACAAAAAAAGTTTGGTTCTAACAGAGCCGAAGACTGGCAGCAGAAACAGAAACAACAGCGTTTTTTACACAACCGTGGTTTCACCTTAGATCAAATAAATTACGCCATTAACGCTGAAGACCAATCAGACACTTAACGCGGCTAGCGAAGCATGGTATCTTTGCGCCCTTAAAGTGAGCTCGTTTGATCCGAGTAAACCCCAGCAATTTTGATAACTACAGGACAATTCATGACGCTATCTACCGCTCAGATTCGAAGCGCTTTTATCGACTTCTTTGCCAAGCAGGGCCATCAGGCAGTACCGAGCTCTTCATTGATACCGCATGATGATCCTACGTTGTTATTCACGAATGCTGGAATGAACCAATTTAAGGACGTTTTTCTCGGTGCAGAAAAACGCGCTTACACGCGAGCAGTTTCATCGCAGCGCTGTGTAAGGGCGGGGGGCAAGCACAACGATTTAGACAACGTCGGTTACACCGCGCGCCACCACACATTTTTTGAAATGCTCGGTAACTTCAGTTTTGGTGATTATTTCAAAACGGAAGCGATTCAGTTTGCCTGGCAGTTTTTGACTGAAGAGCTCAAGCTGCCCAAAGAGAAATTGCTAGTTACCGTTTACTCTGAAGATGATGAAGCCTATGGCATTTGGAAAGACACAATAGGCATCCCTGAAGAAAAAATTATTCGTATATCGACATCTGATAATTTCTGGTCAATGGGCGATACAGGGCCTTGTGGACCGTGCTCAGAAATTTTTTACGACCACGGCGAACACATATGGGGCGGTCCTCCGGGATCGCCTGAAGAAGACGGTGATCGTTTTATTGAAATTTGGAACTTGGTATTCATGCAATTTAACCGTCAAGCCGACGGGACCATGGAGCCACTACCAAAGCCTTCGATTGATACAGGCATGGGACTTGAGCGCATCAGTGCAATCATGCAAAACGTGCACAGCAACTATGAGATCGATCTATTCCAAGCATTGATAAAAGCTGCCGCTGAGATTGTCGGAACAGCTGATATTGAAAACAAATCACTGCGCGTAATTGCTGATCATATTCGCTCCTGCGCATTTTTGATTTGTGATGGTGCAATGCCTTCAAATGAAGGCCGCGGTTACGTGTTGCGTCGCATAATCCGTCGCGCTGTTCGCCACGGGTACAAACTCGGTGCCAGTGATATTTTCTTTTATCGCTTGGTACAGGCTTTGTGCGATCAAATGAGTGATGCTTATCCTGAGCTTAAAGAGCAACAGGCGGTTATCGAGAAAGTCTTGCGCGTTGAAGAAGAGCAGTTTAGCCGCACGCTTGAACGTGGTATGAGTTTATTAAATCAAGCGCTTGGCGACATGGAAGGCGATATTGTGCCAGGCGAATTGGTGTTTAAATTATATGATACTTATGGTTTCCCTGCTGATTTAACTGCCGACGTAGCGCGCGAAAAAGGTTTTGCGATTGATGAAGAAGGATTTGCTGCGAATATGCAGAAACAACGTGAGCGCGCGCAGCAATCTAGTCAGTTTGGCGCCGATTATGCCAATGTTGTTAGTGTCGATCACATAACGCAATTTACCGGCTACGAGAAAGTCGAGCAAACCAGTGAAGTGGTTGCAATTGTGGTTGATGGTCAGAAGGTTGACGCCGCCAATGATGTTGAAGAAGCCCTTGTATTCTTAGCCGAGACCCCGTTTTATGCTGAGTCAGGTGGCCAAGTAGGCGATACGGGCATGTTAATCGCTGGCACCAATATAGTAACGGTCAAGGATACTGTGAAGGTCGGTAATGCTTTCGCCCATAAAGGCAGTATTACAGGCCAAATTAGCGTTGGAGACCAGGTGTCTGCAGTCATCGACAGCCAAGCGCGTAATGATATCGCATTAAATCACAGCGCAACTCACCTGTTACATGCGGCATTGCGTCAGCTTCTCGGAGAACATGTAACCCAAAAAGGTAGCTTGGTTGATAAAGACAAACTGCGGTTTGATTTTTCACATTTGGAAGCCGTTACCGACCAACAGCTTTTGGATATCGAGCAATTGGTGAATGCGCAAATTCGTGCTAACAACCCGTTGACGACCGAGCTGATGGCAATTGACGCAGCAAAAGACGCGGGTGCCATGGCATTGTTTGGTGAGAAGTATGACGACGAAGTGCGCGTAGTGCGCATGGGCGACTTTTCAATTGAGTTGTGTGGCGGCACACACGTAAAAAGTACCGGTGATATTGGGCTGTTCAAGATCGTTTCTGAAGGCGGTATTGCGTCTGGTGTGAGACGTATCGAGGCTATTACAGGTGCGGCTGCACTTGAATATGTGCAATTACAACAAGGCCGAATTGCGCAAGCAGCCCAGTTGGTCAAAGCTGATCCAAATGCACTGGTCGAACGAATTAAAGGCTTATTGCAGTTAAGTAAAGACTTGGAAAAGCAGAACCAGCAATTGACGCAGAAGCTCAACGCGCAAAAAGGTGCCGATGTGTTGTCATCCGCTGTTGAGATTAAGGGTGTCAAAGTGTTGGTTACTGAAATGCCTGGCGTTGAATCGAAGGCTTTGCGTCCAATGATGGATGATTTGAAAAATCAGATTGGCTCTGGCGTCATCTGTATTGGTACATCAAGCGGTGACAAAGTGAGTATCATAAGCGGTGTAACTAAAGATCTAACCGGGAAGATTAAAGCTGGTGAGCTGGTCAACTATGTAGCTGCCCAAGTAGGCGGTAAAGGTGGTGGTCGTCCAGATATGGCCCAAGCGGGTGGAAGTCAGCCAGAAAACTTGGCAAAAGCGCTTAGTTCGGTCAATACTTATCTGGAAGACAAATTGTAAGTTTTTTTCGGCGAGTTTTTTGCAGTGACATCAAAAAACAAGGAGCGCCGTCGATAACAGGTAGAGCTAATTTGTTATCGAACATGGTAATGGACAATTCTTAGTATATGGATAAGGAGCAGCACAATGCTTATTTTGACCCGTCGTGTAGGTGAAACATTAATGGTCGGTGACGAAGTTACCGTTACAGTTTTAGGTGTAAAGGGCAACCAAGTTAGAATTGGTGTAAACGCGCCGAAAGAGGTATCAGTTCACCGTGAAGAAATTTATATGCGGATTCAAGCCGAGAAGGGTGACAAAGGTAAATCGGGTGAGGAATAGTTAAACGGTGTTCTTTGCACACAAAAACCGAGTTTTAATAGCTCGGTTTTTTTGTTTGTAATGCCTAAACGATGTCTGCGCTGAAGGATAGATTTGTGTACAAATTACACGATAAATGTGTCGACAAATAAGAATTGATTAAATATTCCTCGACCCGACCGATATAACCTAAAAAACCGTTGACTTCCCTTTGTGAATCATTAAACTGCGACTCCACATTTTGGAGAGGTGGGTGAGTGGCTGAAACCAGTCCCCTGCTAAGGGACCATACAGTTTGTAGCTGTATCGAGGGTTCGAATCCCTCCCTCTCCGCCATGTGCCTTTTTGAAAAATACGCGTGTGTAGCTCAGCTGGATAGAGTACCTGGCTACGAACCAGGCGGTCGGAGGTTCGAATCCTTCCACACGCGCCATTTTTCAACAAGATTCCATGACTATCAATCATTGATGTTTTGGTCTACAGTTATAAAAACGACGCGTGTGTAGCTCAGCTGGATAGAGTACCTGGCTACGAACCAGGCGGTCGGAGGTTCGAATCCTTCCACACGCGCC
>NZ_JAUCBP010000006.1:96891-326328 GCF_030362855.1 Neoalteromonas arenosi | reverse complement strand
AGACGCGTGTGTAGCTCAGCTGGATAGAGTACCTGGCTACGAACCAGGCGGTCGGAGGTTCGAATCCTTCCACACGCGCCATTTTATAACCATCCCGTCATTCTCGCGCAGGCGAGAGCCTCCAGCAGTTTTGACCTTAGCGCAAAAAGCGAATAGCAAGTATTACTTCCACAAGACGCGGTAAATACTTCCATGTACGCTCCGCGCTGGCTTCCATGCGAGCGAGGCTTGTTCCAGTAATACTTACCATTCACTTTAAGGTACAGCTGCTAAAGGAAGCGTACTGCTGGTCCTCCTTGCGCAAAGGTTAAGCTGCGCTTAATTCTGCACCGCATGTAATAAATATGTAAATAAAATGAATAAAATCGCCGTAATGAGCAAATAAATGCATTATAAGCGTATTTGTATTCACTTTGCTGTCTTGCGGATGTTGCAAAACTAGATTGACCATGATACTTATGTGGGATTAACTTAATGCTGTGCAACTCGCAATAGGGGCTAGTGTGCAATCCAGTCATTCTCTCACTTCGCAGCTGGCCGAGGCTGGCGTCCTAATGGGCGTTGGTATGCTTTCGGTGTTTATATTTCTAGCTATTTTAATCATCGCTATGCTAATGCTCGGTAAACTTGTTGCAAAGTTTCCCGGCCAACCCGAACAAATAGCACAGCGGCAAACAGCTTCGCCTCCTATATTGCCTAGCTCGAATACTGTTCCACAGCCGGTTATTGCTGCAATATCAGCTGCAGTACATCAACATCGAAACAAATAATAAACCTTTCTAGGAGCTACTATGCGCAAGCCATTAGCGTTAACTGAACTGGTGTTGCGAGACGCCCACCAATCTTTGCTCGCTACGCGGATGCGAATTGATGATATGTTGCCCATGGCAGCTCAGCTTGACGATGCTGGCTATTGGTCTGTGGAGTCGTGGGGCGGCGCCACTTTCGATGCATGTATCCGCTATTTGGGCGAGGACCCTTGGGACAGAATTCGGCAGCTTAAAGCTGCAATGCCGAAAACCAAGCAACAAATGCTGTTACGCGGCCAAAACTTACTCGGCTATCGCCATTATGCAGATGATGTGGTGACCAAGTTTGTTGAGCGAGCGCATACCAATGGTGTCGATGTTTTCCGTATCTTTGATGCGATGAATGATATTCGCAACCTGCGAACAGCAATTAAGGCTACGGTTGATGTTGGTGCCCATGCGCAAGGGACTATTTCTTACACGGTGAGCCCTGTGCATACGCTAGATATGTGGTTGACGATGGCCCGTCAGCTGGAAGATTTAGGTGTTCACTCTATTTGTATCAAAGACATGGCGGGCTTGCTTAAGCCCTATGAATGTGAGCAATTGATAACCGAGCTCAAACAGACGGTTGATGTACCGATTGCCATGCAATGTCACGCGACAACAGGTTTAAGTACAGCCACCTATCAGAAGGCCATTGACGCCGGTATTGATATGCTTGATACCGCGATATCTCCACTTAGCATGACATACGGCCACACAGCCACTGAGACTATCGTTGCTATTCTCGAGGGCACAGACCGGGATACTGGCATTGACCCCAGTCACCTTGCTCCCATAGCCGATCACTTCCGCGAGGTGCGCGATAAATACGCGCAGTTTGAGGGCAGTCTTAAAGGCATTGATGCGCGTATTCTATCGGCGCAGGTACCGGGCGGAATGTTGACGAATATGGAAAATCAATTACGTGAACAAAATGCGACAGATAAGTTCGCTGCTGTGTTGGAAGAAATCCCGCGTGTACGCGAGGACTTGGGATTCATCCCACTGGTAACGCCAACATCGCAGATCGTTGGTACGCAAGCGGTAATGAACGTATTATCGGGAGAGCGCTACAAAAGTATTTCAAAAGAAACAGCCGGTGTCCTCAAAGGTGAATACGGTGCTAGTGCTGCACCAGTTAATCGAGAATTACAGCAGCGAGTGTTAGCGGGTGAAGAACCGATTACGTGTCGACCTGCAGATTTGCTAGCACCTGAGCTGACAACGCTTGAGAAAGAATTAAGTGAATTGGCCGCGGAACACAAATTCGAATTAGCCGATGAGGCGATTGATGATACGTTGACGTATGCCTTGTTTCCGCAAGTTGGTTTGAAGTTTTTACAAAATCGCGGCAATGCCGATGCGTTCGAGCCAGCCCCTGGCGCTGTGCCAGCAGGTCCCAAAGTGCCTGCAACCACGCAAAGCTCCGCCGCAACTGTACACGATGTTTATGATGTGACCGTCAACGGCCAGTTGTATCAAGTAGAGGTAGCGCCTAGTGGCAGCCTGCAAAACGTAACCCCCGCAGCACCCGTTGCCGCAAGCCCAGCAGCGCCTGCTGATACCGGCGCGAGTATTGATGCTCCGCTTTCAGGCACGATTGTTAAGTTACTTGTGCGGGTCGGTGATGCGGTTCAGGAAGGTGATGTTGTGGTCATACTTGAAGCAATGAAGATGGAAACCGAAGTGAGAGCCAGCAGTGCAGGTGTTGTCTCGCAAGTCTTAGTCGCCGATGGCGACAGTGTTCAATCGGGTCAGTCGTTGTTAGTGATGTAACTATGGAAAAGCTTAATATTCTCTGGCAAAGCACTGCCTTACCGCACTTCACTCTCGGTCAAATAATCATGATGGCCGTTGGTCTCGGGTTGCTTTATTTGGCGATTGTCCGCAAATTTGAGCCGCTATTGCTTGTGCCCATCGGGTTTGGGGCTTTGCTGACGAATATCCCATTAGCAGGCTTTTCTGAAGCGGGCGGTGTGCTGCATTATGTATATGAAGTTGGCATCGCTACTGGTGTGTTCCCATTGCTCATCTTTATGGGAGTTGGGGCGATGACTGATTTTGGCGCACTCATCGCTAATCCTCGTATGCTGTTATTAGGTGCCGCAGCCCAATTTGGTATATTTGCAACCCTATTTGGCGCGATTGCCCTTAACGCTGTACCGGGTTTTGAGTTTACCATGCAAGATGCTGCAGCCATTGCGATTATTGGCGGCGCTGATGGGCCAACTGCCATTTTCCTCGCTTCGCGCCTCGCTCCTGATTTACTCGGTGCGATTGCTGTTGCCGCGTACTCTTACATGGCGTTGGTACCTATTATTCAACCGCCGATTATGAAAGCGTTGACCAACGAAAAAGAGCGAGCAATTAAGATGGCGCAGCTGCGCCCGGTGTCAAAACGCGAAAAGATCTTATTTCCGTTAGCTGTATTGTTGCTAACCATACTATTCTTGCCTACTGCAACACCGTTAGTCGGCATGTTCTGTTTTGGCAACTTGATGAAAGAGTGCGGTGTTGTTGATCGCTTGAGTAACACGGCACAAAACGAACTGATCAATGTGGTGACAATTTTCTTGGGGTTGGCAGTTGGGTCAAAATTGTCGGCGGATAAGTTTTTAACGGTTGAAACCCTAGGTATTCTCGGGCTGGGTGCAGTTGCTTTTGGAATAGGCACGGCTGCGGGTGTATTGATGGCCAAACTAATGAGTAAACTCAGTGGTGGCAGTATTAATCCATTAGTCGGTGCAGCTGGCGTAAGTGCAGTGCCAATGGCTGCTCGTGTGGTTAATAAAGTGGGCTTGGAAGCAAACCCACACAACTTCCTGTTAATGCATGCAATGGGCCCTAACGTAGCCGGTGTACTCGGCTCTGCCGTCGCCGCAGGTATTTTGCTCTCATTGGTCGGTTAATATTACTTCAATCGCTTACCATCGCTAGCTTGAGGAATCAGTGATTGGTGCGCAGAGATGAGTCTCTGCGTGATCTCGTGTTTGGGCCAACGAAATAGCGTGTCGGTGCGACCAGCCTCAATGATTTGCCCCTCGTTCATTACGACCATTCGGTCGGCAATATGTCTGACAATGCCTAGATTGTGACTAATAAACACAAAGGATAAACCCAAATCACGTTGCAATTGTAGGATCAGGTTGACCGTTTGCGAGCGAACTGATGGGTCGAGTGCAGCAAAGGGTTCGTCGGCAACTATGACGCTTGGGTTTAGGATTAGCGCACGGGCCATTGCAACACGCTGTTGTTGTCCATCAGACAGCATGTGTGGGTAAAAGAAGTAATGTTCGCGTAATAAACCTACCTGAGACAATACAGCAGCAATTTTTTCTTCTCGTTGCGCGTAACTTAAGTCGGTATTTAGCTTTAGCGGCTCATGCAAAATACCGCCAATGGTAAGTGCTGGATTAAGCGATTCAGAGCTGCGCTGAAAAATCATGCGCACCTGTTGCTTTTGCCATTGCTGTTTGGCCGCAGTGCTAGAATGAGGTGCATCTTGGTGAAAAATTATCTCACCGTCTGTGGGCTGCATAGCGCCGCACAGTAATCGCGCTAGTACGGACTTTCCTGAACGATTACCGCCTATGATGGCAACAGTTTCAGCCTTTTCAATGGTGAGATCAAAAGGACCCAATTTAAAAGCTTCATGCTTGCGTCGCCCAAACCGGCGAGGAGCTTCAGAGACATAAGTTAACGCTTTAGCGGAAAGTATCGTAGTCATTTGGCTTTGGAGTGTAATGGAAAGTGGCAGCTGTACTGATGATCGTGAATTTTGCGAATTTCCGGCGCTTGAACACAGGTCTTTTGTGCTCGCTCGCAGCGCGGTCCCAATCTGCAGCCAATCGGCAGATGTTGTAAGGTTGGGATCGTACCTGGCAGCGTAACTAGCGGTGATTTGGGCGCTAAATCAACCCGAAAGCTCGGCGCACTCTCCATCAATGCTTTGGTGTAAGGGTGTAGTGGCCTTTTTTGCAGTTTTTGAATAGGCCCTGACTCCACTGTTTGACCGCAATATAGAACCGTCATTGAATCAGCCATACTGGATATAGCTAACAAATCATGGCCCACAAATAAAATACTCAAGCCTTTTGTTTGATTGAGACGCTTAAACAGTTTGAGGATTTGTGTTTTAGTCGTCGCTTCCATACCACGTGTTGGGTCATCAGCGATCAATAACGCGGGTTGCGAAACCAACGCCATCGCAATCATAAATTTCTGGCCAATATCAGTGGTGATTTGATGCGGATATGCGCGCATAGTGGCGACATGGTCTTTAATACCGACTTTGTGTAACAGTTGAATCGCAATCTTACGGCGTACCGCTCGTTTCTGCCAAAACCAGCCTGACCCGACAAATTCATAAGGTACGCTTTCTTCGAGTTGCTCGCCTAACGATACAGTTGGATCTAATGTTCCGATTGGGTCTTGAAAAACCACTGCAATATCGCGGCGCATTATCTCGCGCCGCTCTTCGCCGTTCATTGCGAGCAAATTCTTTCCGCGCCAAGTGAGTCGATCCGCCGTAATTCGCATTTGCTGGGGTAAGCCACCAGAGATAGCTCGAACAATGAGGCTTTTTCCAGAGCCTGATTCGCCGACTAGTGCTTGGATTTCATTTTCCTTGACCATCAGATTGGCTTTATCCAAAGCTTTAATCCAGCCAGCTTCAGTATCAATCTCCAGAGTCAGGTTTTTTATATCGAGTAAGGCCATTAGTGTCGTAACCGCCGGTTGAGTGCTGCGCGTAGACCGTCGCCTACGACATTAACTGAAAAAACCATAAGAAATATAGTCAGTCCCGGTAGCGCTATATTCCATGGGGCGATATACACTACATTTAAGCTTTCCGCCAGCATTGCACCTAACTCTATGGTTGAACCCTGCGCGCCCAGATTCAAAAAGCCTAGGGCGGTGATGTCGAGGATGGCAATTGATAACGCAATCGTGCCCTGTACAACTAACATTTCAATCATATTAGGCAGCAAAGAGTAAATGAATATATGTGGTTTACTTGCGCCGTCGAGTTTTGTGGCTAGGATAAACTCCTTCTTCATGAGTTCGCGCACCGTATTTCGAGTGTGATGCACGAAATGGGGGATTAGCGCCAGTGTTATCGCCCACATACTGTTGACTAGACCGGTACCGACAATTGCCACGATAATAATGGCAAGCAGCAGGGTAGGGATTACCATCAAAGCATCCAAAAGGTGGTTGATAATACTTGCACGCACACCGTAACTCATCCCAGCCATAACACCAATCGCAACGCCAACAAGCATGGCGACCATCACCAACATTACGCTAGTACCAAATGTGACCTGAGAAGCATGGATAAGACGCGAAAATAAATCTCGCCCCAGCGCATCTGTACCTAACACGTAGCGCACAGTCCCGCTGGGATCCCACGAAGGCGGGATCAGAGTGGTGTCGGTGTTCTGCAATAAAGGATCATAGGGGGCAATTAGCGGACCAAATAATGCGACAACGGTAAAGAAGCCGAGCATGATTATACCAGCCATCGCCACGTGGCTGCGTTTGAACTCTCGCCATGTTTGTTGCCAAGGCGAAGGGTGTTGTTCGTCAATGTAGAGATTAAAACGTGACATCTTCAAACTTCTCTCTACTTGGATCGATAATGCGATTGAACAGTTCGATCAATATTGTTACCACAATCACTGCGCCAGCGACGGCAAGCATGCCCGCGCGGATTGCAGGGTAGTCTTGCTGATAAATAGCCTGTAACAACCAATTGCCTATGCCTGGCCACGAGAAGATAGATTCGACAATCATCACGTTCGTAATAATGGTCGTAACCTGCATGGCAAGTATTGGTAGAATAGGCAGTAGCGCGTTGCGAAAACCATGCTTGAAGAAAATCTGCGCATTACTTAAACCACGAGATTGAGCTGCAATAATAAATGGTTTGTGCATGACTTCTAACGTTGATCGTCGCACAGCGCGGATTATGGTAGCCATAGTAATAATGGAAACGCAGAAGGTTGGAAGTGCTAAATGCTTCACGGCATCCCACGCAGCTTGTGAGCGGTCAATATTATCAGCAAGAAATATATCGACGAAGATAAAACCGCTGACATTGGGTACGTCCATAAGTAAGTTTAAGCGCCCAGACATCGGGAGCCAGCCAAATTGTAGACTGAAAATCAACACCAATAGCATAGCTAACCAAAACACGGGAAATGAGTGCATAACTGCACTTGCACCCAAAACGGAATAATCAATTCCCTTGTGTGGCTTCAGGCCAGCCCAAAAACCTATGGGAAGGCCAACAAGTAATGCAAATGCCAGTGCATACAGACTTAATTCCAATGTCGCTGGCAACGTGATCGCTATTTCGTCGGCCAACGACTGCCCAGTCATGAGACTAAGCCCCCAGTCACCGGCAAAAATATTGCCAAGGTATTGCCAAAATGCCGAGGTAACGCTGAGATTTTGGTGAGCAGCAGCGGCTTGCTCATCAATCACGCCGGTTAGGTTGGTGTAGGGTTCGCCTGGGAACAAGTAGGCCAGTGCAAAGGAGAATATCACCACAACTAACAGTGTTAGCACTAGCAAGTTAGTGTAGCGCAGTAGGATCTTAATCATATTGTTTGACCACCCCACCTAATCTAACACCACCGTATGTATTGATCGTTAAGTTGTTGACGTTGTTGCGTTGCGCCTGAAATCTGAAGGCGTGAGCGATTGGCATGAGAGGCATCTGTTCGTACAACATCCGGTTTGCTTGCGCATAAATTTGCTTGCGTCGCTCGGTGTCATTGACCAGTAAAGCCTGTTCAATGAGCTCATCGTATGCTGGGTTGCACCACATTGCTCGGTTGGTTCCAGTTGGAATTGCACTGCATGTCAGCAGAGGACGATAAAAGTTATCAGGATCAACATTGTCCGCGGACCAACCTATTAAAACAGAGTCGTGTAAGCCCTGTTGTAAGTTATTTCTAAAGGTTGTCCAGTCATAGCTGACGATGGTGGCTTCAACTCCCACATCTTTTAAGTAAGACTGCATTAGACGCGCCATTTTCATCGCATTCGGGTTGTATGCACGTTGTACAGGCATGGCCCATAAGGTCATTTCAAACCCCGGTTCGATGCCTGAAGCTTGCAAAAGGCGACGGGCTTGCACTGGATTGTAGTTGATATCATCTGCATTCGACTGATGGGCCCACGAAGACGGTGGCAACAAACTGGTTGCACGTCGTGCGCTGTCAAAATATACGGTGTCTAACAAGGTGTTTTTATCGATAGCCATGGCTAATGCGCGGCGTACATCAGGGTTATCAAACGGTGGTTTTTGCGTGTTAAATGCCCAAAAACCTACATTTAATCCCGGTTTCTCTAATAGTTCTAAATCCCTGTTGTCACGAATTACATCTAGTTCGCTTTGTGCGGGAAATACAGAAATATCACATTCACCTGTGATCAGCTTGGCTAATCGCAAGGCACTACGTGGCGTAATATCGAATACTAACTGCGCCTGGTTTACTTTGCCCCGCCAATAATCATCATGTCGTTCGAAGCGAATGAAGTGATTGGGGCGGTATTCAACAAATTTGTAGGGCCCAGTCCCAATCGGGCGATTGTCAATTGCGCTAGGCGTACCCTGTTCGATTAACTGTTGGCCGTATTCAGCAGATAATACGACCGCAAAGTCAGTGGCCAAGTTAGCGAGAAAAGAACTGTCTGGTTGGGCGAGGTGAATTTCTACGCGATAACCGTTGATGCGCTTGACTGCAACAATATTGTCAGCGAGGTCAAGGCTCTGAAAGTAAGGATAAAAGCCACCAGACACCTTGTGGTAAGGATGCTCAACCTGACGCCAGCGGTTAATACTGAACAGCACATCATCAGCGTTAAACGTTCGCGTCGGGGTAAAATAAGGTGTCGTGTGGAAAGCTACCCGCCGTTTTAGTTGGAAGGTGTAGACTAAACCGTCACCACTGACCAGCCAGCTATCAGCCAATCCCGGAACAATGTTGCCTGATTCGGTATCGAAATCGAGTAATCGATCGTAAATTTGGTGCGCAGATGCATCGGCCGTGGTGCCCGACGTATCCAGCTGTGGATTAAAACTACTGGGGTTACTTTCGGAGCAGAATACGAGCCCATTTACTTTGATATCTGAATTAGAAACAGGCGAGCATGCGCTTATGGTGGCAGAAACCACGACAAATGCAAAAAAACGAAGGCCGTTAATCATTGTCTGATTCGTTATTGTTCGCTGATTCGAGCAGGTTATACTTCTTTAAATATCCACGCAATTGATGATAGGTCAAACCCAACTTAGTTGCGGTTTTTTTCTGATTGTATTGACTATCTTTAAGAGCCCTTTGGATCAAGTCAATTTCAAATTCCTGTGACCGCTGTTTTAAATCAATAGGGAACTCAAATTCTTTAAACAATTCCGCCGATGGGGGCGCACTCGCTTCGGTGGTTTCCACACTTGGATCAGCAGAATTTGCCGTGACAATTGGGGCTGGCTCCAGAGCAGCTTGACGGTCAACGGTTTTGACCCGCGCTGTTGGGCGGTAAATTGATTCAAACGGATCGAGCACAATTTCATGGACTGGAAGGTGAGGATTATTGGCGCGATATACTGCACGTTCAACTACGTTTTTCAATTCGCGAATATTGCCTGGCCAATCGTAATCTAGCAGTGTGCGCTTGGCCTTTTCGGTAAAGCCACTGAACAACTCCAACTCTAATTCGCGTGTCATATTGATAGCAAAGTGTTCTGCCAGCATCAAAATATCATCTCGTCGCTCGCGCAAAGGCGGAATAGTGATAACGTCAAATGCCAGTCGATCGAGAAGGTCTGCGCGAAACTCACCGCTTTCTGCAAGACTGGGCAGGTCTTCGTTAGTTGCCGCAATCAAACGCACATCGACTTTCACAGGACGCGTGCCGCCGACTCGCTCGAACTCACCGTATTCAATCACACGCAATAGTTTTTCTTGGATCATTCCTGATGTATTCGCTAATTCATCGAGAAATAGTGTCCCATTATCTGCAACTTCAAATCGCCCTTCTCGGCGCTTACTAGCGCCAGTGAATGCGCCAGCCTCATAGCCGAATAATTCAGATTCCAAAAGGTTTTCACTGAGGGCCGCACAATTGAGTTTTAAGTAGTTTTGATCCCATCGCTTTGATAGGAAATGCAAACGCGCAGCTACGAGCTCTTTACCTGTCCCTCGCTCACCAATAACAAGTACGGGTTTATTCAAAGGGGCTATTTGAGATATTTGTTCCAGAATCTCTAAAAAGCTATTGGCCTGGCCGAGTAAATTGTCCTGTTTACTGAAGCGACTCATAAGATCTTATTATTTGGTTAAAATCACTAAGTGTTAGTGTAATTGATTATTTGTCAAAAAGCAGATTTTTTATACCTCTTAGTTAAATTAAATAAAAACAAGGCTTTACGTTATTTTTATAGTTGGCATTTAATTTGAATATACATTGGCAGCACATGTAAAAAACATTGTTAAGAATTAACTAAGAGGTAATGAACATGGGAATCTTCTCTCGCTTCACAGACATTGTAAACTCAAACATTAATGCCCTATTGGACAAGGCAGAAGATCCAGAAAAAATGGTGCGTTTAATTATTCAAGAAATGGAAGATACCCTAGTCGAGGTACGTTCAGCATCAGCAAAGACTATTGCGAGCAAAAAAGACGTAAGCGCCCAAATTAGTAAGTACAAGGCAGAAGCTCAGGATTGGGAAAGTAAAGCTGAACTGGCGCTTAGCAAAGAACGTGAAGACCTAGCGCGTGCGGCTTTGCAAGAAAAGTCGAAGTGTGAAGAAGCTGCTGAAGCACTTACCAAAGAGTACGCAGTCATTGAGGAACAAATCAGCAAGCTGCAAGATGAAACGGCTCAGTTGCAAGACAAGCTAGCTGATGCAAAAGCCCGTCAGAAGACGATTATCATGCGTCAAAAAACAGCATCTTCACGACTCGAGGTTAAAAAGAGCCTCGACAGTGGCAAGGTTGATTCTGCGATGGGTCGATTTGAACAGTATGAGCGCAAGATTGATGATTTAGAGTCACAAGTAGAAGCTTATGACTTAGGTAAGAAAACCTTAAATGATGAATTTGCTGAACTGGAGTCAGGTGGCAAAGTTGACGATGAGCTTGCTGCATTGAAAAAGAAAATGCAGGCAAAGTCTAAAGCGAAAAAGTAGACTCTACGTAATCAACGACTTAACAACCGCCTAAAGCATCGAGGAGTACATAATGAACGAGGGAATTATTGCTATAGTAGTCGCGCCAATCTTGCTGTTTCTGATTTTCGTGGCACCGATTTGGTTGATTTTACACTACCGCAGTAAGAAGCAGGTCAGTCAGGGCTTAAGCGATGAAGAGTATTTGCGTTTGCAAGATCTCGCGAATAAAGCAGAACAGATGAGCGAACGCATCAACACGCTGGAAGCTATTCTAGACTCGGAAACCCCACAATGGAGGGATAAAGTATGAAGCTTGATAAAACCCTTTACAGAGATCCTGAAAATGGCAAAGTTGCAGGCGTTTGCGCCGGTATTGGCGAGTACTTCGGTATCGAGACGTGGCTTGTAAGGATCTTAACCGTCACCGGTTTTGTCCTACTCGCTGGTCCTTTCATGTTGGTGGCCTATGTTGCATGTTGGTTTATATTGGATAAAAAACCTATCAGTGGTCAGGCTGCTTCAATGCGCACTTTTTCTACTGCAGCACCTAACGCATCAAGCGGAAAAGGTTGGGTTAACGAAACTGAGCAGGAAAAACCGATAGAGGTGAAGGCGCATGTGTGGCAAGCCGGTGAACCACCAAAGCAGGCTTTTCACGATATTCAAATGCGTTTTAGAAAAGCCGAAGAAAGGTTACGTAAAGTAGAAACCTACGTGACATCAAAGGAATTCCAACTCAATCGTGAATTAAGCCGGCTTTAAGTTTAACTGCACTTCTCCCTGTATATTTAAGCCATCGATTAGCGGATGGCTTTTTTTTATTGTGTAAAAAAACTGTTACATTGCTAGTGCTATCGAAAATGTGGTTTGTCTGTTGTTGTTAGCAGTTTTAATTACACTAGCAAGGATTATTAGTCAGTAGACAATGAATACTATGAGTAAAACAAGCCAATACGTTTCAAAGCCTTCCAATGCGAAAGGTTATATTGAGTGGACCGAAGAAGAGAACCAAATTTGGTCAGAGTTGTATGCTCGTCAAATCGACTTGTTAGAAGGCCGTGCTTGCCAGCAATATATGCATGGTATTGATTTGCTTAATATGTCGGTGAACAAGGTACCGCAGTTACCAGATATCAATGCTGTATTACAAGAAACTACCGGTTGGCAAACCGCTGAAGTACCCGCACTGATCCCTTTTGGCGAGTTTTTCCGGCTGTTAGCCAATAAACAATTCCCGGTAGCAACGTTCATCCGCACGCGCGAAGAGTTTGACTATTTGCAAGAGCCGGATATATTCCATGAGATCTTTGGTCATTGTCCACTATTGACCAACCCTGCGTTTGCGCATTTTACCCACACTTATGGAAAATTAGGTCTTGCTGCCAGCAAAGAGGATAGAATTTTCTTGGCTCGACTGTATTGGTTCACCGTTGAGTTTGGCTTGATGAAAACTGCAGAAGGTTTACGGATATACGGCGGTGGTATTTTATCTTCTCCAGGTGAGACTATTTACGCGTTGGAAAGTGATAAACCTGAACGCGTAGCATTTGACCCAATGACCGTGCTTCGAACACCGTATCGCATAGATATTATGCAGCCCATCTATTATGTATTAGAACAAGCCGGTGACCTAGATGCGTTGGCCGACATGGATATTATGGGAATGGTGCAAAAGGCAAAAGCGCTCGGCTTATTTGAGCCGAAGTTTCCGCCCAAAGAAAAATTAGCAGGTTAGTGGGTTACTGACCGCATTAAATGACTCGATAAACGCATAGTGTAAAAAATTAATTACGCTCATCTTAGCATGATGCTAAGATGTCCAAAAAACTTTACAACACCCTATGCGTTTAGAAATCATTTGCCAAGACCGTTTGGGAATCGCCCAGGACGTCCTCGATATTTTAGTTGCTCACAATATTGACCTTCGCGGCATCGAGATTGATGCTGCGGGAAAGATATTCCTGAATTTCCCGAGTATTGAATTTGCTGATTTTCAGCACCTTATGCCCAAAATCCGACGGATTGATGGTATTGAAGATGTTAAAACCACGGCGTTTATGCCCGTTGAACGCGAGAAACACCAACTCAAAGCGATTTTGCAAACCTTACCTGATCCGGTCTTTTCTATCGATAGTCGAGGCATAATTACGCAGGTAAACGACGCTATCGAAGTGGGTCTTAGCATTACTCAACAACAGGTCATTGGCAAAGAAATTGGTGACATAGTCAAAGGGTTTAATTTTGCTAAGTGGCTTGATAGTAAAGAGGTATTGGCCCAAGCATTTAAACTTAAGTTTGCTGATCAAGACTATCTAGCGGACATATTGCCCATTTTTATCCACGATTCTCAGGAAGACAAAATCTTAGCCGGTGCCGTCATTATTTTAAAATCGGAGGTACGTCTCGGGCAGCAGTTAAGCGCATTCAATCGACCGCAGACTGCGGGCTTTGATGCAATCATTAAACAGTCCGTAGCGATGAAACGGGTTATAACCAGTGCGACTCATGTAGCAGCAACAGATAACCCTGTGCTGCTATTAGGTGAAAATGGTTGTGGCAAGAAAACGCTCGCAAAAGCCTGTCATTCGGCCAGTGCTAGAAGTGAGCATGAACCCGTGTTTTTCGATACAGTGGGGTTGACTGAGGAACAGGTAGCGGCGCAATTATTTGGGCGGGTTGAGAGCACTGAGGACGCAGCCACAGTTGGCCTGCTTGAACAAGCGGATGGTGGCACTTTAATCATGAGTGACATTGCAGAGATTTCGGTAGAAATTCAGGGTCGAATACTGCGCTTGATTGAACACGGTAAGTACAGTCGTCAAGGTGAGGTCAATGAGCGGACAGCGAATGTCAGGATCATTGCATGCAGTAGTTACGACCTGCATAACCGTATGGACAGAGGCTTACTTCGCGATGATCTCTATTATCGACTGACTTCAATGGCGATCATGATCCCACCATTGAGGGAACGCCGCGCAGATATTTTACCGTTGGCAGACAATATTATTCAAAAAAAGTGTGTCAAATTAGGGCGACATCGCGCGCGTTTGAGCAAAGCGGCTGCCGATTACCTGCTCAACTATCCATGGCCGGGCAATATCGATCAATTAGAGAAAACTATCGAGCGAGTGCTGGCTTCTGAGCTCCAACAAGAAATCAGCGTTGAAAGCCTCCAGTTACCGACCAATGCCACAAAGGTAAGTTTTATCGACGAGAATTTTGAAGGAAGCTTGGATCAAGAGGTGAAAAATTTTGAAAAAGAGCTGCTGCAACGCTTATATCCGTTTTATCCGAGTACTCGTCAGTTAGCTAAGAAGTTAGGCTTAAGTCATACGGCTATTGCTAATAAATTGCGCGACTACGGCATAAGCCGCAGCGGCTTAAAAAAATAATAACGAGGATTATGTTATGAGTATTCACCTTTACGGTTATTGGCGATCGTCTGCCACTTATCGAGTAAGAATTGCGCTAAATCTGAAGAATATTGCGTATCAATACCACCCGATTCATTTAGTTAAAGACGGTGGTCAACAATACAGCGAAGATTATTTACGCATGAATCCTTCAGGCCTAGTTCCGGCATTTATTGATGACGATGAGGATTTCACACTCAACCAATCGCTGAGTATCATAGAATACCTAGACGAACGATACCCTGAACCCTTGCGATTTTTGCCCAATCACGCGTTGGATAAGGCCCGTATACGCGGTGTCGCGCAAGATATCGCGTGCGATGTTCAACCACTTGCCAATCTGCGCGTGTTAAATGCGATTACCGAGCTCGGAGGCGATGCCAACGCACGCACCGCATGGGCGGTCAAATGGATTGAAAAGGGCTTTACAGCAATAGAGAAACGCCTGCAAACCCGTGCAGGTAAGTATTGTTTCGGCTTTGATGTCACATTAGCTGATATTGTGTTGATTCCTCAGGTGTACAATGCAAAACGCTTTGGTGTTGATATGACAAAATATCCACTAATTGCGTCAATTGATGAGAATTGTAATGAATTAGAAGCGTTTCAGCTCGCAGCCCCTGAAAATCAGCCGGATGCAACTTAACTCAATTTCCAGTCAGTTTGTTGACTATCGCAGGGGCGCTCACTGGTGCGAATTCAGACGCAATCACAGTGCCCGAAGCGATGAAAAACAAGATCTCTGCAATTCCCGCGTGGTAATCTTTCATAAACGTGTTTCTAGCGGGCTAGCGGGTGCGAGCCATTAGAACATTCACCGTTATTGATTTTTGATCGGAAGTTCTGTGGTGTTTTTTACTTGTTTTAACGCAAATGTACTACTCAAATGGTCAACTAATGGCAGGTGGGTGAGCTTTGATTTGAGTAAGTGTTCGTACTCTTCAATACTTTCAACGATGACTTTCAATAGGTAATCCCTATCGCCACTTGTGGTATGACATTCAACAATTTCATCAATGCTCTGCACCGCGCGTTCGAAGTCGTTGAGCGATTCACCATCGTGATTTTTCAATGTGACAAAGATAAAAACCGACACGCCCAAATTAAGCTTCTTACCATCGAGCAGCGTTACTTTTCCTTTGATAATACCATCGGCTTCAAGGCGTTTGACACGACGCCAGCACGGAGTGTGAGACAAACCGACACGTTGACTCAAGTCAGCCATAGAGACGGTCGCGTCGCGTTGCATTACGCGTAGAATTTCACGGTCGAATTTATCTAGTTTCATCGTTACCTAATTACAGTAAAACAAATCTAACTTGTTTGTTTATTCATAAATAATAGGACAAGTATCCTACTAAGCAAGGAGAGGTTGCAACAGTTATTCATGCAAAATTCTTTGCTATCGTGTTTTCGCAACAATCGTCCTCAGCGTGATCCGCTAACATTGACATTTCAATAATGACAATAAAGAGTACCCAGCAGTGAGCGTATTTGAACACGGCGAATTTGATAAACACGAACGCGTTGCGTTCTGGAACGACGAAAAAACAGGCTTAAAAGCGATAATAGCGGTGCATAACACATACTTGGGACCAGCTTTAGGCGGTTGCCGGATGTGGCCTTATGCGAACAGTGCTGAGGCGCTAACTGACGTGTTGCGATTATCCAAAGGCATGACCTATAAAGCGGCCATGGCTGAGCTCAAATTAGGTGGTGGTAAATCAGTTATTCTCGGCGATCCCCGCCGGATTAAAACTGCCGATATGATGGAATCCATGGGGCGTTTCGTTGAATCACTTGGTGGTAGTTATTACACCGCGGAAGATTCCGGTATTAGTGTTGATGATCTGCATAATATGGCGAAACACTCACAGTACATTGCTGGTATTAATGCCAAGTACCAGTATACGGGGGAGCCGTCAGATGGCAATCCTGCCCCTTCGACAGCCTACGGTGTTTTTGTTGGATTACAGGCTGCTGTGCAACATAAATTTGGTACCGGTGTAAATGGTCTTACCGTTGCTATTCAGGGGCTAGGACACGTCGGATATCGTTTAGCCGCTCATTTACACGCAGCAGGTGCGAAATTGATCGTTACCGATATTTATCCAGAAAATACTCAACGAGCAGTAGAGGAGTTTGGAGCAACTGTAGTCGCACCAGAACAAATCAACAGTGTAAAAGCTGATGTTTTAGCCCCTTGTGCAATGGGAGCGACGATTAACCTAGAGAGTATTGCTGGGATCCAAACTAGCGTGATAGCGGGGGCTGCCAATAACCAACTCAGTACAGAAGCCATGGGGGAAATGTTGCGCCAGAAAGATATCCTGTATGCGCCAGATTACGTGATAAACGCTGGCGGTGTGATTGATATCTATCATCAACGATTTGACTCAAGTGCAGCTGCAATGAAGTCGCACATTGAGCGCATCGGAGACAACTTAAGTGCCATTTTTACACGCGCAGACGACGAAAATAAAGCCACTAATGAAGTGGCCAATACGATGGCGGAAGAGCGCTTCAAATACTAATGGGATTTTTCATTGGCTAACAGTCACATCGGCTTGCATTCAGACTTTGAAATAGGGATAATGCGCGCCGCTGGTTAGCCAGCTTTTCTATGGTAGGCGCTTGGTCCTTCCGCAATGATACTTCGTTAACCCGGTCAGGCCCGGAAGGGAGCAGCCGCAGCGAACGACTCATGTGCCGGAATGTGGCTAGGTGCTTGCCACCAACTCCCTTTTATATCACTGCCTAACATCTTTTTGGTTTAAATACCCCAGCGCTTTGTCGACCGCATTGACTACGTTCATTTCCATTTGTTGGCGCTCGTTTTGTGGTAGGTAAAAAGCCATGTCAACTTCGTACCGAATATACCGTGGGGGTACTTGGTTAAGTGCCAAACAACACAAGTCGGCAAGAAAATCGCTTTCTTTGGTCTTATCTAAGCCGAGCTTCTCAATTCTTTCTAGCACTAAATGCTCATAATAATTGTGGATATCATCATCAAGTTTCATATTAGGCCTAAGCACGTCTGATTGTTGTTTAAAAAATAGCATACATTTTGCGGTCTGAAAAAACATTACCAATTCACGGATTGAATTTAGTTTGCTGAACGATATGGGCAATCAACCACTTGAGCTGATAATCTATAAGGATTAAACAAACCGAGAATAATAATGCATAAAAATATCCCACCGGTTTACTACGGTGACTACTTACACCTCGATAAGATTTTAGGCGCACAAAAACTGCAAAGCGAAAAATATGCGGAAGCTGCTCATGATGAGACGCTTTTTATCATTGTTCATCAGGTCTACGAATTGTGGTTTAAGCAAATTTTGCATGAGCTCAACAGTATTATTAGCATTTTTGCTTCGAATAACGTTGATGACCGCGATTTGACCACTGTCGTTCATCGTCTGCGTCGAGTGACGCAAATACAACAGATTATGAACGATCAAATTAGCGTAATGGAAACCATGACGCCACAGGAGTTTCTCGCATTCCGCGATTACTTGGTCCCAGCATCTGGCTTTCAAAGCATCCAGTTTAAACAGTTGGAGATTTCGCTCGGCTTAAAACGCGAGTATAGAATCGATTTCGATCAGCAATCGTTTTACTTGCGACTAACTGAAGACGACCGCGCATACCTCACGAATCTGGAGAAGCAGCCGAGTTTGTTTGAATTAGTCGATAAATGGTTGGCGAGAATGCCGCTGTTAGAAATCGATGGTTTCTCTTTTTGGCAGTTGTATAAGACTGTTACTGAAGATTATCTCGCAGAAGATCGGCAAACAATCACACAAAACCAGGGGCTTTCCCAGACCGAGCGCAATAAGGAATTGGCGGCTCTGGCGCAAACTGAAGCCAAATTTTCTGCCTTACTCGACGAAGCGCAATATCAAGAACTGCTAGATAGTGGCCAATTTCGTCTCAGCCAAAAAGCGATGTTGTCAGCGCTTTTTATTAAACAATATTCACAAGAACCCATTTTCAATTTGCCCTTCCAATTTATTACCTTACTGACGGAAGTCGATGAAAAATTGACTATTTGGCGTCACCGTCACGCCATGATGGTTCACCGGATGTTAGGCGGAAAAATTGGTACTGGTGGTTCTGCTGGGCATGAATACTTGCATCGGACCACGCAGGCAAATCGGGTATTCGTAGATTTCTTTGACATGGCGACTTTCTTACTGCCTAAACACCTTTTGCCAAAACTACCTGACGAGGTGACGCGCTATTTAGAGTTTCATCTATATCAGGCGAACAAAACTAAAGTGTAATAAATTCTTTACGGCTAGATAAAATAATCGAAAAAAATTTTGAACTTTTATGCATCTCACCGTAAACGCAGTTGACCACGCTGTGTGGATATGGTTATTATCGCTGTGAGGTTCACTACCTTACTAATAAAAAACCGATCATACGGTTAATAACAAATCACTATTTGAATTAGTGATCCAGGGAGACAATACATGTTTACAAACTCTAAGCTGGCACAGTCAGTCAAGTTGGCTTGTGCTTTCGGCGCAGTATCATCACTAGGTTTTGCCGCTCCAGCAATCGCTCAAGATGCTGGCGCAGATGAGGGCGCTGTTGAAAAAATCCAGGTAACTGGTTCACGTATCCGTCGTGCAGACATTGAAGGTGCTAACCCAGTATCTGTTCTTGACGCGATCGAAATTGAAAAGTTCGGTATCACTTCAATCGGTGACGTTCTTCAATCAATTCCTGCAGCAGGTTCTGCAATCAACACCAACAACAACAACGGTGGTAACGGTACAACTACGATTAACATCCGTGGTATCGGTTCTAACCGTACGTTGGTACTAGTTAACGGTAAGCGTTGGTCTCCAGGCCTAGGCGGTTCAGTTGACTTGAACAACATCCCAGCTTCAATCATCGAGCGTATCGAAGTTCTTAAAGACGGTGCTTCTGCGGTTTACGGTTCTGATGCGATCGCAGGTGTTGTAAACATCATTACTAAGCAAGACTTCGAAGGTGTTCACGCGAGTGCATACCAAGGTGAGTACATCAGCGAAGGCGACGGTAATAAAGAACAATACGACATCGGTTTCGGTGTTTCTAACGACAAAGGTAACGTTTACTTCAACGTTTCTTACGTAGAAGAAGAGCCAACATTCGCTGGCGACCGTCCTATTTCTGCAGTTCCTGTATTCGGTACTCCAGAAGGTTTCGGTGGTTCATCTGGTACGCCTAACGGTCGTTTCATGTACTATGATGCGAACGGTGATTTCCAGAACCAAACAGGTACTGGTCAGCAAGGTGGTCTAGCACCTTGGACTGAGCCAGGTAGCCGCTTTAACTTTGCTCCTTTCAACTACTTGTCAACACCTCAAGAGCGTATCAACTTATACTCTCAGGGTCGTTATGAGTTAACAGACAACGTGTCAGCTGTTGCAACGGCTTTCTACGGCAACCGTAAATCTGCACAGTTCTTGGCACCTACGCCATTGTTCTTCGGTGCTGCATTCGGTGATTCTGGGTATGTGATCGGCGCGGACAACCCGTTCAACCCGCTAGGTATTGACCTTTCTACTGACCTACCAGCTGGCGATCCAGGTTGGTTGTTCTTGGTTGGTCGTCGTATGTTTGAAGCGGGTAACCGTGAATTCAAACAGAACGTTGACCAGTTCCAGTTCAACGGTGGTTTTGAAGGTGTTCTTGAGTTAGGTGACAGCGAATACTACTGGGATGTTGGCTATACATATGCTGATATCGCACAAAACACGCTAACAGATGGTCTTCTAAACACTGACCGCGTTAAGCTTGCTTTAGGCAATGAGTGTGTTAACGACGCATCTTGCGTACCTTTAAACCTATTCGGTGGTTCTACAGGTATCGGTCAAGGTTCAATTACTCAAGAAATGCTTGATTACATTTCATTTACTGCGCAAGACGCTGCTGGTACTACACTAGAAAGCTATCAGGCGAACATCACTGGTGAAGTTATGGAACTTCCAGCTGGTTTCGTTGGCTTCGCAGCAGGTTATGAGAAGCGCTGGCAAGAAGGTTACGACCAGCCAGACGCGTTGATTGCAGCGGGCATTACTTCTGGTAACTCTCGTCAACCGACTGAAGGTTCATTCAGCGTTGAAGAATTCTACCTAGAATTAGCAGTTCCTCTAGTTGCTGATATGGATTTTGTAGATTCATTAGACTTAGAACTTGCGACTCGTTACTCTGACTACAGCAACTTCGGTGACACGACTAACTCTAAAGTTGGCTTGAAGTGGCGCATTAACGAAGAGTTGATGGTTCGTGGTACATGGTCTGAAGCATTCCGTGCACCTTCAATCTCTGAGTTGTTCCTAGGTAACAGCGATAGCTTCCCACCACTAACTGACCCATGTAACGGTGGCGCAGCAGCTAACCCTAACCTTCCGGGTTGTGCGGGTATCCCTGCTGGCTATGTACAGCCTAACTCACAGATTCGTATCACCGTTGGTGGTAACCGTAATCTAGCGGCTGAAGAAGCAGAAAGCTTCACATACGGTGTTGTTTATGCACCAGAGTGGTTAGAAGGTGCTTCATTGACGTTTGACGTGTTCGATATCGAAGTTGAAGGCGCGGTTTCATCTGTTGGTGCTCAATCTATCCTTGACGCTTGTGCGGGCGACGGCGTAACGCTTTGTTCACTTGTTCAACGTGGTTCACAAGGTCAGATCGTAGACTTGTTCAACGGTTTGGTTAACTTAGGTGGTCAAACAACGAAAGGTTTCGACATGGAGTTAGCATATAACTTCGAAACTGACTTTGGTGACTTCAAGTTCCGTTTAGACGCAACTTATGTTGATGACCGTAGCGTAATCATCGTAGACCCAGTATCTGGTGCGGAAACTCCGTTCCGTGAAGCTGGTCGTGCGTTTGACCGTGACGTTGTTCCACGTATCCGTTCTAACATCAGCTTGAACTGGGTTAACGGTGACTGGACTGCTAACTACTTGATCCGCCACATTGGTTCAACTGTTGAGAACTGTAGCATCAGCGCATCGTTGAACGATGAGCTATGTAGCGATCCTAACAGCGGTCCTGACGGTGAAGATTACAACGAGTTGGGTGCAATGGGTTACCACGATGTATCAGTTGGTTACTTCATCAACGATAACCTACGTGTAACTGCTGGTATCAACAACTTGTTGGATCAAGATCCACCAGTATCTTTCACAACGTTTGCTAACAGCTTCGACCCGTCTATGTACGAAGTACCTGGACAGTTCGGTTATGTTCGCTTCAGCATGACGTTCTAAGATTTTCTTAGTAAGCTAAAAGCCTCTCGAAAGAGAGGCTTTTTTTTTATATGGAATACAGTAGTAAATGAATGGTGAAAGTTTCTTCCAACGCGCAATGCAATGTTTTGCCGAACAAGACAGCGTAGGCGCTAATCATGCGCTGCAGCAAGCCGCGGATGCTGGTCATCCGATGGGTACTTTGTATTTGGCCGAGCAATATTTTCGCGAAGATGCTAGTGTTGCATTTGATTTTTTGCGCAAGCAGTGGCACAAGGGCGTACCCGGTACCTTGCATCGCTTAATAACGTTAAAAGCCTTTTTTACTGACGAAGAGCTCGAGATTGATGATCTTAATGACCTGTACCTAGAAGGTAGTAGGGGGCATATAGAATCTTTACTCGTTTTGGCGCACCTTACCCTTGATGAATTTCCGCAAAACCCATTTATAGGCATGATCGATAAACTCGTTCCGCAATTAATTGTGGATTTGGGGTGTACTGAACATGTACCTTCACCTATGAAGTCGTATACGGCAGAGGAATTATCGCCTTTGCTTACGTCGGCGCTGTGGAAGTGGCGCACTAGGGCGGAATGTGTGACTGAGCTAAGTATGGAACGCTGTGGCATACGTTTATACAAAAATGTATGTAGCAAATTGGCAAGTGCCTATATGAAGTTGCGCTTGGGCCCAATGATGCAGCCGTCTATGGTGCATGATCCTCACACGGGTAAGGGGATTCGCAATGAGGTTAGAACGAGTTATATCGTTCATGTGACTCCCGAGCATATAGATTGGTTTGTGCTCGAGCTTGATGATGTACTCGAGACGTTGACCGGTGTTTGTCGTTCTCGCGGTGAGTCAATGAACTTGCTGCGCTACCAATCAGGTCAGGAATATAAACCACATTATGATGCGATAGTTGGCCAAGGGCCTCAATTTGATCAAATCCTTACTGACGGCGGGCAAAGAATACGCACAGCTATTACGTATTTATCCGATGACTACAGCGGTGGTGAAACGGTGTTTCCAAAATTGGGAATAAAGATAAAAGCGGCAATTGGCGATGTCTTGGTATTTAATAATCTAACACAAGATGGTAATGTAGAGCTTGATTCTTATCATGCTGGTGCGCCAGTGGAAAAGGGAACAAAGTGGGTCCTCACCCGATGGATCCGAGAATCAGCAACACACTATGGTCGTGTTGTGTATCCAAAGAAGGTAAATCTCAAATGAAATATTTAATGATTTTGGCAGCGTTTTTGGTTTTAGCTGGCTGTAATAGCACTACTTCAGCTTCGCGTTCTTCAAGTGACAGTGACCAAAGAGTAGCTGCAGTAGAAGACGATGACGGCGTAGTGTGCAAAATGGAAAAGCGCATTGGCTCAAACATGATGACGCGAGTTTGTCGCACTGCAGAAGAGCGTGCAGCACAAGAAGAAGCAGGTCGTGAAGGCATGCTGCGTATTCAACGTGGCAGCATGACTAGCGGCGCTGATGGCGAGTGATAGCCTAATTTTTTAAAAAGCGCCCTGCGGGGCGTTTTTTTGTGTATGAATTCAATTAACTTCGAATCAAAAATTCAGCATGCGTTAGCGCAACGCGATTATGATACTGCGCTAGAACTCTACGCTGATTGGAACGCATCGTTGACTGTGAATGCTACGCAGTGGCCTGCTGTTCATCGGCAGAATGCGGGTAGTTTGGCACGCAAACGATTATACGATTTGGTGCGGCCATTTATTGGCAAGAGTGCGCGTAATTTAGCCGCTTTGGAGAATTTTGTAGGGCTGCGTTCGGTGCCCTTTGCAAATCCACTACAACAACCGAGCTTTTTTTATTTTCCCGGCTTGCGCGCGCAACCGTTTTATTCACTTGAAGATTTCTGTGAGCTAAACTCTTTACTTTCGGTAGTTGGACGGTCTTTCTCGCAGCTACAGGCACCAGTTAACGAACATGCGGTCAGTTACGTTGATCACATCGGCTCGGTTCCCCAGCAAGCGCAATGGCAAGACTTGCGGCATACATGGCAAGCGCAGCATTTAATCACGGGTGGAAAACGACAACCCGCATCTGAAGCTTTTCCTACAGAATTTCTCGATTGCTTCAAACACGATTTAATACCTAATTGTCCACCATTCGCGCCTGAGGTTTTTATTTCGGTGTTAGAGTCTGACGCCTACATCCCGCCGCATTACGGTATCAGCAACGTAAAGTTGACGGCACATATTCCTTTATGTGTGTCCGACAAAGCGTGGCTGAAAGCAGGGGATGAGGTGTTCACTTGGAGCGATGATGCTAAGGTCATGATATTTGATGACTCATTTTTACATTCAGCTAAAAATGCGGCCACGACGACGCGTAGTGTGCTAATTTTTGACTTGTGGCATCCAGATCTTAGCGTAGAAGAGAGACAGTTCGTGCAGCATTTTATGCGCATTTATTCATCATGGGAACCTCGTTTTGGCCAACTCGCCGGTCTAGATAAAGAGAGTTAACTCAGTGCAAAATCCTATAACACAACAGATCATTAAACTGTATCAACAGCGCCAATATGAATGGGTTATCAAGCAGTTCGAGAGTTCCCTTGGCGTTAAACAGTGTGATCCTCAAAGTGGGGTATGTTATGCCAATGCTCTGCGCCATTCTGGCAATCTGTCACAGGCGAACAAAGTTTATCGCAATTTAAGCAAGCGTTTTGCAACCGTCCCTTTCGTATTAAATGGCCATGCAAATTTACTGATAGCCATCGGCGAGTTTGACAATGGGATTAACTTGCTTAAGAAGGCCTTGCAAATTGATCCTAAATTTTTGGATGGGTACATCAACTTAGCGCGTGCATATTCACTAAAAAAACAATTTACCTTAGCGGAAAAGAGCTATAGACAAGCGTTACAAACCCGCCCTGATGACCCTCAGTTATTAATGGGTTTGGCTAGTGCTCTCCAGCAAAATGATAAGTTAGGTGAGGCTGAGTCTATTTATCAACAACTGTTAATACGGCTTCCCAGTCCTTGGGGAATAAAGTTGTACCTACAGTACGCTAGCTTATTGCGTGTAAAACAAAACTATCGAAATGCTATTTCGCTACTCGAAAAGGCTGTACAGATTGAGCCAAATAATGTTGACGTCATTATTAACTTAGCAGCAAATCACGTTCTACTTCAACAACATGATGCAGCTATAGTCTTTTATGAAAAAGCTATTGCCATAGCGCCGTTAGATGCAAGTTTACAGATTGAGTATGCTCATGTGCGCTGGTCTCTTGGCATCGAAGAGCCCTTTGCTAAGTTAATGTCTGCAGTGCGTAATACGCATGCGAGTTATGAACTGTGCATAGCAGCATTGGACCTGCTTCTCAATGCAGAGCAACTCGATTTAACTCAAGTTGTGATCGAGGCTGGTGTAGGCAAGTGGCAGTCTGACCCGACATTCATGATGTTTGTTGCAAGACATCACCGGTTATGTAACCGACTTGGGGAAGCGCAAATTGCTATCCGAACAGCGGTTACCTCGAGTAAAGGACCACCATCAGTGTCGATAGAGAACGAGCGAGGCTATATTGCGCTGGCGTTAGGAGACGGCAAAACCGCGCTGAATATTTACCGCAAGCTGCAGCGCCGCGAAACCGATGACCAAGGTTGGTGGACGCTATATTCAACGGCGCTAAAGATTGAAAAGGCAGAGCGAGAATACCATCAGCTTTGTGATTATGACTTAGTAAACGTTTCGTCGATATTAAGTTGCAAGCCAGCTGGGTTTATACCTCGGCTGATTGACAAATTAGAGCATATGCACGCTAACTCCCAGCATCCAATTGGTCAGTCTTTGCGCGGTGGCACGCAAACTTACGAAGATATATTTGACGACCCTGAGCCGGTAATTCAGGAGCTTAAGACGTGGATTATGGAGCGAGCAAATGCGTTTACTCAAGCGCAAGCAAAAAATGTTCAACACCCATTTCTACGCCATGTTGGTAAAGCGTTATCGTTTACCGGTTCGTGGTCGGTCAATTTAAAAGTCGATGGATTTCACACGTCACATTTTCACCCACAAGGTTGGTTAAGTGGCGTGTTTTACGTCGATATACCGCCCGCGGTAGATGCCGGCGGGGAAGGTTGGTTGCAATTTGGTAAACCCGAGATTGATCAACTCGACCTACCCGCAGACTATGTCATCAAACCTGAAAGTGGGACGCTCGTTCTGTTTCCGTCTTTCATGTGGCATGGTACTCGGCCTTTTACCCGTGGCGAACGACGTCTGACCATAGCGTTTGATATGGTACCAGCCGACTGAATTATGCGGGTTCAAGCTTAAATGCTAGCGTATATCGAGGCGCGTAGCAGATTCTGTTTGGGGGGCGGCCGACGTGTTTTATTGCGCCATTGAACACGACGACACGGCCCGGCTTAGGTGTGCATGCATATGCACAGTCGTCGTCACGGTTGAAAAATAACGTTTCACCGCCCCATTCAATGTCCCACTTAGGGCACACGTATACGAGCGCTGTCATTTCGTCGTTTTGCGGCAAACAATCGGTATGCGTAAATAGCATGTCACCGTAAGCTGAATGATTACAGTAGCCGCGATAAGCTTTGTAGCGTTTACCGGTCGCTTGCTCTACCGCATTCATTAAATTGGCATACAGCGGCAAAGCTAATATTTGTTGTTCACTAAGATTCACAGCCCAGTGTTTGTAGTCTTGTGTATCTGGGCGGGCAACTTCATTTTTGCGATAGGCACTATTTGTAAGGCCGTTGTATAAATTATTGATTTCATCTGTGCCGCACACATCATCGAACACGTAAATATCGCGATCATCGACCGACACTTGGTATTTAGGGTGGTATTTCATATTAGCGCTCTACGTAATAAAGCCAGTAATGCTGGCTTTTTTACGCAGAGTATACTGATTTTTACGCGATTAGTAAGCGCGCTTCTCGCAGGTAATTTCCTTGATGTTTGTGCCGACGCGAGTACGCTGTCGACAACTCAAGTCTTGTGCCTCAGCACCATACTTAGCGATATGCTCTGCGACGAATGGCTCCATTGCTGCGATAAAGTCAGCAGGTAAGGCTTCTGTTAATTGACGCTCAGCGTCACGCCACTCCTGTGTACGTTGCTCTAATGCGACTTTGAACCACAGCCAACCTTGTTGGTAATCGGGATCCATGCCCCAGCCATTCAAGTACATTTGTGCGAGGTAAAATTGTGCGTCTTTATTGCCCCATTTCGCCGCTTGAAGTAATTTTTCAAATGCTCTCTGATAGTTTTTTGAATTTAGAGCGTACAAACCTTGTTCAACTGTATTTGTGTATACAGACATCCACATCCCTTCTTGAGTGCGCTCTTGAGCGTTAACACTTACAGTGCTGAATAATGTGACCGTAGCGGCAAGTGCAATGGCTTTAATTGACGATGCTTTCATTTTAGTCCCTCGATTTGAAGCAGTTGGTTGATGCAGTAAATGATAGTAAAAAAAGTGTGTATTTCACCTGTACTAATGTTACGAATTGTTAAAAGTATGACGGTGCTGGCAGGACCTGTTCGCTACACCGCATACTCATTCACTTGTTTAGTTAATAATACGTTACATTTACCCCCATTTAGTCCCAGCCAACTTGACTTTGTTGTTACTTCCATGTGACCATCCGCAAGTCGTGGGCGATTTTCGATCGCTTACATCTATCAAAATATAACTAACGGTTTAATAGCCCCTCGCTGTATGTGTGATTGTCCTGCGAGGATTCGAACAAGAAAATTGGTTGGGAACTATGTCCAATATGAGCAAGAGAACTCTTATTGCCTCTGCCGTACTAGGTGCCTTTGCACTCGGTAGTAGCGCCATTGTCTCTGCAGATCCGCTGAACGATCTTCATTCTGAAGAATTTAAAATCCAAGCTGATGCTGCAAAATCTCAAGAAAAAATTAATACCCTGTTTGAGCAATCTCAAGAATTGCTCGTTGAGTATCGCGGGGTTGTTGATGAAACTGAAAACTTAAAAGTTTACAACGATTACTTAGCGGGTTTGGTAGCAGACCAACAGCGCGCAATAGACTCTCTTCAACGTCAAATCGATAGTATCGAAGAGACTAAGCAAGGTATTGTGCCGCTAATGTTCCGCATGATTGACAGTCTTGATAAGTTTATCGACCTCGATATTCCTATCAATCTTGTTGAGCGTAAAGAGCGTGTTCAGCGCTTGCGCGATATCATGAGCAACTCTAACGTTACTGTTTCAGAGCAGTTCCGTCAGGTGATCGAAGCTTATCAAATTGAAAACGAGTACGGCACACGCATTCAGTCATACCAAGGTAAGTTGGATGACAACGGTACTGAAGTAACGGTTGATTTCTTCAACTTAGGCCGTACTGCGTTGTTAGCACTCTCGCTAGATCAAACCACAGCGTGGGTTTGGGACAACGATGCGCGTAAATGGGAACAGCTAGGTGATGAGTACCTCAAGTCTGTTGTTGATGCAGTTAAGATGGCACAGGGCATTATTCCTGCTGATCTTATCAAACTACCAATCAAAGCAGCGGAGTAATCGGTAATGAAAAACGTTTTAAAAACATTACTAGCAGCCGCTACTGTCTCAGTATTGGCTACAACGGGCGCAGTTGCTCAAGAAGCAAAGACGCTTAAAGAGCTTCTGGAAGAAGTTCAACAAAATCGCGTGTCACAAGCGCGAATTAACGAACAGCGCGAAGCAGAGTTTCGTTCAGAGCGCGCTGACAAGCAAGCGCTTTTACGTCGCGCCGAAGCCGAGTTGCGTGCTGAACAGGAGCGTGGCGATCGTCTTGCGCAACAGTTCGCAGACAACGAAACGACGCTAACTGAAAAAGAAATCGAACTTGATAACGCAACAGGTACTTTAGGTGAGATGTTCGGTGTTGTGCGTCAAGCGTCTTCAGAAGCTTATGGTCGAATTGCTACATCTATCGTTAGTGCACAGTATCCTGGCCGTGACGAGTTCCTTGCTCGTATGTCAGAAGAGTCTAAAGGTTTACCAAATATTGGTGAGTTAGAAGACCTATGGTTTGCACTGCAAACCGAAATGACTGAGTCTGGTCAGGTTGCTCGATTCACCACCGAGGTTGTTAGCCTTGATGGTGGAACAACCACTCAAGAAGTTGTTCGTGTTGGTACTTTCAACCTAATCGGTGATGAAGGCTACTTGGTGTATGACGACGAGAACGATGCAGTACAACCGTTGGGCCGTCAACCAGACGGTTACCTAGTGGATTCTGCGTTTGCTCTACGTGGAGCGAATTCTGGCCTTGTACCTTTCTATGCCGATCCATCTCGCGGTTCAATTCTTGGTCTGTTGAAGCAAAAAGCAACGTTGTCTGAGCGTTATCACGCGGGTGGCGTGGTAGGTTATGTCATTACCGGTATGCTAGCTATTGGCCTTCTAATTGGTCTTTACAAGCTAATCACCTTGACCTTGGTTGGCGGTAAGATTAAGTCTCAGCTAAACAACCCTGACAGCCCATCAAGCTCAAACCCACTGGGTCGTATCTTGGCGGTTTATCACGAGAACAAAACAGCTGATGCAGAAAACTTAGAATTGAAATTGGACGAAGCGATTTTACGTGAGTTACCGCGTATTGAAGCTGGTATCAATGTCATTAAGATTTTCGCGGCTATCGCTCCATTACTAGGTCTACTAGGTACGGTATTAGGTATGATTGCAACGTTCCAAACAATCACACTATTCGGTACGGGTGACCCACGCATGATGGCGGGTAGTATCTCAATGGCGTTGGTAACAACGGCACAGGGTATTATCGCAGCGCTGCCATTAATCCTTATGCACAGCATCGTAGCTTCTCGCAGTAAATCGATTGTTCACGTATTAGATGAGCAAACTGCGGGTATCATTGCTACGCACGCAGAGACGGAGCAAGCTTAATATGCTTTACCTGATTGGATTATGGGAATCGGTCAGGGAGTTTATCGCTACTGGCGGTGACGTACTTTATTTCGTTGCCGCTGCGCTCTTTCTCATGTGGGCTTTGATGATTGAGCGCTACTGGTATCTAACTGCCGTATTTCCAAAAGTAAAAAGCAAGATTATTGCTGATTGGGATGCGCGCAAAGATACTACGTCTTGGTATGCGCATAGAATCCGTGATGCATGGATTTCACAAGCGTCAGACGCTTTAAATGCAAGATTGTTAATTATTCGAACTTTAGTCGCAATGTGTCCTCTAATAGGATTGTTGGGTACTGTAACTGGAATGATCAACGTATTTGAAACTATGGCGACACAAGGTACCAGTAATGCGCGTTTGATGGCTTCTGGTATTTCGATGGCAACAATCCCAACAATGGCTGGTATGGTTGCGGCGTTATCTGGTTTATTCGTTAGCTCTCGTTTAGAGGCTAAAGCTAAGATGGCGAAAGAAGGCTTAGTCGATAGCTTGCCGCATCACTAGAGAGAGATTGATATGGGTCGTAAAGTTAGAGAGCAAGAAGAGGAAGCTGCGATTGATATGACACCGATGCTCGACATCGTGTTTATCATGCTTATCTTCTTCATTGTGACCACGGTTTTCGTTAAAGAAGCCGGTATTGAAGTAAACAAGCCAGACGCCAATCGCGCGGTACTGCATAAGAATGCCAACATTTTTATTGCGGTGACCGAAGATGGTGATGTTTGGTTAGATAAGCGCCAAGTTGACGTGGATACTGTTCGCGCCAATATCGAGCGTTTATTAACAGAACAGCCAACTGATTACGTTATTATTCAGGCTGACGTTAAGGCTAAGCATGGTTTGATTGTCGAAATCATGGACCAAGTTAAAGACGCCGGCGTTGAGCGTATATCAGTCGCGGCACGAGGAGGTTAATGTGGCTAGATTTATACTATCTATCTTGATTGGAGCTGCAATAGCATTCGGGTTGTTTGTGGTAATGGCGAAGCTGATTGAAAACTCGGCGCGTCCAGCGGATGAAGTCCCGGAAGCGCCGATTATTGATATCGTTATGTCGGAACCTGATGAAGAAACGCAAACCAGAACGCGTAAGCCGCCTCCGCCTCCGCCACCACCTCAAGAGCCTCCAAAGTTGGAGCAAACTGAGCCAGAGGCCGAAGAGCCAAATACTGACGGTTTTAGTTTGGTTGTGCCTGGTATTGATACAGGCGGTGTTGGTGTAGATATTGGCGGCGTAGGAGCGATGGCACGCGATGGTGAAGCGACACCTATCGTACGTATTGATCCAAAGTATCCGGTACAAGCTGCGCGTGATGGTAAAGAAGGTTGGGTTAAACTTCAGTTTACTATCAATGAAGTAGGCGGCGTTGAGGACATCGTTGTTCTTGAAGCCGAACCGAAGCGTTTGTTTGATCGTGAAGCACGCCGAGCGCTGGCTAAGTGGAAGTACAAGCCAAAGATCGTTGATGGTAAGCCGCAGAAGCAGTTTAATATGTTTGTGCAGCTAGACTTCACTCTGGAGCAATAATCATGATGAAGAAAATGTTTAAACTTTCATTAGTCGGATCAGTGCTTGCAGGTTCGTTGTTAGTGTCTGCCAATGCGAGTGCGCAAAGTAGTGCACCTATCATTTGCCCCGGATATGAAAAGGGTAAAACGCAATTGGTTGGCGAGCGCACTGGTAAACGTGTTCAAAAAGCGTTTGAAGCGTATAACCAGGATCTCATGGATGAGGCGTTGGCAATTCTTTATGACATTGATGCGTCTGATGATTTCGATAAGGCGTACGTTAGTCGCTTTATTGGTAATTTGTTGGCAGCAATGGATGGTCAAGGCGTCAAAGCCTTGGGTTATCTCAAGGATGCTGTAAAAGTTAGAGTCTTGAATGATTTGGAGCACACTCAAACCCTTAAGCTATTAGGTGATTTGAGTATGCAGGAAAAGAAATACGGCGAAGCTATCGATTGGTACAACCAATGGATGGATATGACCTGTAAACAAGACCCTGATGTTTACACGCGCATAGCTCAAGCGTACTACGAGATGGGTCAATTAGATAAGATGATTGACCCAGCCGATAAAGCCATCGCATTGTATGACGAGCCTAATAAAAATCCGCATGTGTTAAAGTTGACGTCGTACTATGAGCGTAAACTTTACCCGCAAACGGTAGAAGTAGCAGAAACCTTAGTTAAGACTTTTCCTGAGACTAAGCAATGGTGGACGCAGTTAGGCTTTTTCTACATGTTAGTAGAGGATTACAAGCGCGCACTGTCGATCTTTGAAATTGCATATAACCAAGGCTTCTTAGAAAAGACGTCTGAAATAAAAGCGCTAGCGCAATTATATGCAACCAACGATATTCCGTTTAAGTCAGCACAGATTCAACGCAAGTACATTGATTCTGGTTTGATTAAGCGCGACGCGGATAGTTTGGCAGCACTTGCAAATACTCTGCATCAAGCTAAAGAGTATGAAGATGCGGCAAACTATTATGGTCAAGCAGCAAGCTTGAGCCAGGATCCTGAGCATTATCGCAAGCAAGGCGTACTACTTCTCACTGCAGAGAAGTATCGTGAGGCTGTTGTTGCGTTAAATAATGCCCTGGAGCGCGGTGCGCCAGATGCGGGTCGTATTCACTTCTCGTTGATGGAAGCTAACTTCTATGCTGGGAATTTCCGTCAAGCATTTGTGCATGTTAAAGAAGCGAAGAAAGATGCTTCTGTACGGCGCAATGCTTCTGCATGGGAACCCTATATTCGAGAGAAAGCGAAAAATCGCGGCATTAATTTGTCATAACAAAAACGCCCCACCGGGGCGTTTTTTTTACCTACAATTCACGTCAAGTAACGTTAATTAGCCGACGTAAGTATTCTTTTATCTGCGATTCGCATTTAAATCCAAACTCGGCAAAATCAGTGATCCGCAGTTTTCTAGAAGTTTCGGATAGACGCTGCATAATTTGTTGTGTTTGTATGTCATTGGCATTTTTACCAAACCATGCAAAACTTTGCTGGCAATGTCCTGCTGCTCGATAGCCAGCAATGTAGTCGCGGATTTTGGCTTTGTGTTGTGAGGGGGTTAGTGTTTTATTTAAATTAAAGCAATGCTTCCCCGTCCGGCTGATAGGGGAAACATAAAGTACATTTTCAGCGTTACTCGCTTTATTCGTTTTACGTCCGCGATAATAGAAGCTGAACCCCGATTGCTGCCAAAATTGCTCAATTTCTGGTTGGCTACCAAAAAGTGTAGTTATTGCATCGATCTGTTGGTGTTCTCGTGCGCACTGGGTGGCTAGGTCTAATAGCGCAGAAGCTATACCTCGACGACGAAATGGAGAGGCCACGGCTATACGGTTAACTCGCCATAGCTTCAGATCACAAAATTCAGGCGCTCGGGTGTTAAAGGCACACAATTGCAATGACATGTGCCCTGCAACTCGTCTTTGTCCTGAACTAATCTCTTCGCGTAATGACGAGACCTGTGAGTTGCCTTCTTCAATGATAACCAACACACCGACAACTTGCGACTCAACATATGCCAAAAACAGTAATTGTTCAGGGCTATCCAAAAGGCGAATGAGATCCTCAGCGGTTGTCTGGTAGTGGGCTAGTTTAAGGAGCGCAAAGACCTGTCTAAATAGCTCTGGTTGCTCTAGTAGTTCAGTACTGCAAACTTGGCGGCAGTAAAAATCACTGGTGTTTAATTGGGATTCCGGCATTTTGATCGTTGCAGAGAGACAAAACACGCGGGTCAATAGGTTCTCTAAACTGTCGTTTAAGTGCCACCGTAACGGTTGCTCTAACTGAAAAGCGTTATAGTGTCGGTACCGAGACTGAATTTCAGGAAGCAGCCTGTGAAGGAAACCTTGTCCCGTACCTTCGTATCCATCAATAGTCGTGCTTAAGATACAATTGCAACGCGCCTGACAAAGTGTCAGCAGCAGTGGAATAGGAATACTCGCCACTTCGTCAATAACTAAAAGATCATAATCAGAATCCTTCAAGTCACTACTGTCAGGGGGGTAAAACCTTAAGTTTTGCTGCGCCTTACTTGCATCAGTTTGAGCAAATAGTGGTTTGATGGCTGAAGCTCGTGAGGATACAACGGCCACTCGACCTGCCTCCGCAAGTACTGCGCTACACAGCCAGCCAAGTAGCCATGTTTTACCTCTACCTCTTCTTGCAGTAAGGCTGAGAATGTAGTTTTCACCCTCAGCAAGTTTCGCTTTCATAGCTGTACCCACAACTCGTTGTTCAGACGTTGCAAATGGAGCGCAATTTGTATCCACAGACATCACGTGTTCAACAGGAGCCAATGGTAGGCGAATTTCACCGCTCTGCTGTTCTATGATTGCGACACTTGAATCACCGACAATCATATTTTGCAAATACGTAGCGAAGGCACTACCAGAGGTTTGTGTGCCATAGGATTGCTTGGCGAGAAAAGTTAACGAATGGCGCCACGTGGCCAATGAGGGGCTCAGAACAACCAAAAGGCCTTGATGAACGATAGTTCCAGCGAGCACCAGAAAGTGTTTTGCTGCAAGGCGCTCACTGGCATTGTAGGTGACTAAAAGCGTTTGCTGTCCTATAAGATGATTGGGGTGGTGGGGAAGCACGGCTTTATTACTCAGTCTTTCGCCATACCAAGAACAAGGTAATTCAGTACCATAATACTGCTGAAAACTGTCTATGGTGTATTCTGCAATTGCTTGTTGCCATACTTTTTCACCACATAACATCAGTAACTGACGATGATTAACAGACTGGCAACGCTGGGTTAACCACTCGTCAATTTGTTTAACAGCATCACTTACGGCAATCATCTATACTTGGTGTCAGTTCTAAGATTTTGATTTAGCTATTGTATAGGAAAAATTATGCGGTTTTTATCTCGTCGACTGGTAATGCCAGGTGATCTCAATTACGCAGGGTCTTTGTTTGGTGGTCGTGCTCTCGAGTGGATAGACGAGGAAGCCGCGATTTATGCAATCTGTCAGTTAGAGACTAACTGTTTGGTAACCAAACACATTGGTGAGATTAGCTTTGAATCTCCGGCACTTCAGGGGGATATTGTTGAATTTGGACTTGCTACTAAAGCGGTCGGTCGGACCTCAATTACAGTCACCTGTTTAGTGAGGAATAAAGCGACAAAGAAAACGATTTGCTTGGCCGATGATATAGTCTTCGTGCAAGTCGACCCTGAAACGCGTCATCCAGTTGCACATGGCAAAACCAAAGCGGCGTTAGAGCAGCAAACGACTGACGAGTTAAAAACGTTGAACCTTATGCCGACTACGTAGCCGGCATTAGTGCAGGGTGGCCTAGACTAAACCGACGCAGTAATTATTCTGGCGGCGTCGTCAGGAGTAATGTCCTGATGCTCGCCGAGCTTGAGATAGCCATTGGTAATTAAACCTTGTTTGACTACATCGGCAGCCTCTTCACCTATATCATATTCACTGAGTTTTGTGCGCATGCCCAAGTCACGGAAAAAGTCTTCGGTTTTACTAATCACTTGATCGATTGCAGCACTTTCATCACTCGTATCAATGTTCCAGACTCGCTCAGCATACTGGAGTAACTTCGCGTGCTTATTCTTGCGCTTAGCATCCATCAGTCTTGGCAATACAATCGCTAATGTCGCTGCGTGGTCGAGTCCATATGCCGCGGTCAGCTCATGGCCAATCATATGTGTTGACCAGTCCTGTGGTACACCGGCACCAATCAAACCGTTGAGCGCTTGAGTTGCATTCCACATTAAATTTGCACGCTTATCATAATCTACATCGGCAATAGCGTCTTTACCGATTTCAATAAGGTTAATTAGAATCGACTCTGCGAATCGGTCCTGAACGCTAGCACCAATGGGGTAGGTCAGGTATTGTTCTATGACATGAACAAATGGGTCAATGACACCATTGATCAACTGTCGCGTCGGCAGTGAATAAGTGACTTCTGGATCAAGTATCGCAAACTGTGGCTGAACTTTGGGGCTTGCGAAAGCCTTTTTGAGTTTTTGCTCACTGCGGTTAACCACTGCTGCTGTATTCGTTTCACTGCCGGTGGCAGGTAGTGTTAATATACAACCCAACGGCACCGCCGTTTTAACTGTACTTCCGTTTAATATATTCCAAGCGTCGCCTTCAAAAGGGATAGCCGCGGCGACAAATTTAGAACCATCAATGACCGAACCGCCGCCAACAGCGAGGATAAAACTGATTTTTTCTTCCCGTGCAAGCTCAACCGCCCGCATTAGGGTGCTGTATTCAGGGTTGGCCTCTATTCCACCAAACTCGACAATATCAAGATCAGCAGTGGCGTCTAAAACCTGTTGATAGACGCCATTTTGCTTAATACTTCCGCCTCCATAGAGCATCAGGATCTTATCTTTAGGCGATAACATTTTAGTTAATTTACTAATGCTGCCTTTGCCAAACTGAACCATGGTGGGGTTGTGAAATGAAAAGTTGCGCATCGATATTCCTCATGTAATTCAATATTACGTAGCGGGAAGTCTAGAAGCGAATGTCTGTAGAGTCGAATAAAAATCAATGATTTATTGTTATACGTAGACTTTCACGGTGCCGGTCTCAGTGTTATCATCCACACCGTACTCGTTATTTAATGAGACACACCTAGGGGTGCTGGCAACGAAAGCCATGCTGAGATCTTCACAAGAGGGAACCCTTATACCTGATCCGGATAATACCGGCGTAGGAATGGTAAAGCTAAATCTTTAACACCTGCCGTAAAACCGGATCTTTTCATGTTTTTACGAAGAGATCCTATGAATAAAACACAATTTGCTTTAGTCGCTATTTCTATTGCGTCTGCTGCCAACCCAGTCATTGCTCAACAGTCGGGCAACGCCAATTCCACAACGACTGAATCCATAGAGCGGATTGTCGTTACCGCTGACTTTAGGTCTGTCACACTCGAGCAGTTGGCATCGAGCGCAACCGTACTAGACCAAACGCGTCTGATGCAGCGTCAACCACAGCACTTAGATGCTTTAATCGGTGCGATTCCAAACATTAACTTCGCCAGTGGGGCTTCTCGCGGCCGATTTGTCCAAATCCGCGGTATAGGTGAACGCAGCCAGTTCAGTGAACCATTAAACCCATCAGTTAGCTTTGAGCTCGACAACATCGATCTAACCGGTTTGTTTGGCTTGGCAAACCCCTTTGATATCGCTCAAGTCGAAGTGTTGCGAGGACCGCAAGCGACCGAGTTTGGCGTTGGTGCATTGGCGGGTGCAATAAAAATGCAAGGTGTTATGCCTGGTGATGAACAAGACAACATAGCATTGATGTCCTATGGGACTGACGATACATGGCGGCTGGGCGCTGCTATGGGGCATTCTTTGGACAGAGATCTGCACGTTCGAGCTTCATGGATTGAACAGCGCAGTGATGGTGATATTTATAATAGCTTCTTAAATGCCGATGATACCAACAGCATCAATGAGAGTGCGGGGCGCTTGGCGCTCTTGAGTGAAATCTCAGATGACACCTCACTGTTAGTTAATTACCGTTATTTTGATATCGATAATGGCTATGATGCATTTTCTTTGGATAACGATCGGCAGACGCGTTCGGATGACCCCGGTTTCGACCGTAATGAAACGCATGCAGCCAGTGTCAAACTAACTACCGACAATAATACATTGCAGTGGCAAGCGATCTTATCTGCAACAGATTCTGAGCTCGCTTATGGTTACGATGAAGATTGGACCTTCACTGGTTTTCATCCAAACGGCTACACTTCATTTGACGGTTATTTCCGTGATGTTTCGACCTTAAACGCCGAATTGCGGGCAATATCGAATCAACCTTTTAGCTTTTTGGGAAGGGACTTTGATTGGGTCGTCGGGGGAATTATACGCCAGCGAGATGAAGATTTGCGCCGTGAGTATACATTTGCTGCGAGCGATTTCACCAGTCGCTATGAACCATCTAATACTGCGTTTTATACGCGTATTGACACACAGTTCGACAATCAATTGAGTCTGCAATTCGGTTTACGTGTAGAGCGTTCAAAGCTTGATTATCGGGACAGCACGGGCTTTTCTGAAACCAGCTCTGATACTCTTGTCGGTGGTAAGTTAGGTTTGAGCTTACCCATCTCAAACGGCATGCTGTATTCCAGTATTTCACGTGGTTATAAAACGGGGGGCTTTAACCCTGATGAGCGCGTTACGCAGCAAGCGCGACTATTTGAGCCAGAATACAACTGGAATTATGAGATCGGCGTGAAGCAGTCAGTATGGGACCAGAAAGGCAGCATTCGTGTTGCAGCGTTTTACATGAATCGAGAAAATACCCAAATCAGTGATTTTGACACACTACTTCGCGACAACGGGTCCACTGATTTTATTGATGTGATTGCCAATGCCGATGTTGGCACCAACTATGGCCTTGAGTTTGAGAGCAACTGGGCACTATCTGATAGTTGGCAAATACAGGTAAATCTGGGATATCTCGATGCAACGTTTGAGCAATATACGCGCGCTGACGGTTCCGTTGTTGCTAAGCAAGACCAAGCGCAAGCGCCTAAATGGACGGGTAATGCGATTTCAACTTTGTATCTAACTGACGAAATCATGTGGCGCGTAGAGTTTGACGTCAAAGACCGCCACCGTTTCTCTGATGGCCACGACGTAGTGTCGCCGGGCTACGCGCTGTGGCATTCGTCTCTCGCTTGGCAATTACCCCGTGTCACGCTGGAGTTGTGGGCTAACAACATTTTTGACCGCGATTATTTCGTCCGTGGGTTCGGTGGCTTTAGCAATGATCCCCGCGATGGTGAATTCGGTTATGAGCAACCAGAGCCTTATTACCAATTTGGTTTAGGGCGTCAAGTTGGAATTACTGCTCAATGGCACTTTTAACAGAGGAATAATCATGCGCTTGTGTACTGCAGAAATTTCGTTGTATCCATTGGCAGATGAGTATTTGCCAGTGATAAAGGGCTTTATTGACCGGTTGAGTGCGGTCAAAGAGTTTGAAATGTCGGTAACTACGACTAGTACCCAAGTGCGCGGCCCATACCAACAATTATTCACTCTGCTTGGCAGTGAAATTGAACGGATCCACGCAACAACAGGGCAGGCAATATTGGTCTGCAAATTCTTGGCCGGTGACGATATACAGCCAGGGCTACACTCTGATAATGGATAATGTGAATAATCTACTTGTTACAGCAATCGAACAAATGCGCGCAATGCACTTGTTCGAAGGGGTAGCAGTGATTCTCGCTATTGCTTACGTGCTGCTTGCAGCGCGTAAGCATATTGCCTGCTGGGCTTGTGCGTTTGTTAGCACATTGATATACACCGTTCTGTTTTACGATGTTAACCTGAAACTACAAATGCTGCTTAATCTGTACTACATGTTAATGGCGCTTTATGGCTATTGGCAGTGGAAAAGGAGTCCAAGCGAAGCGTTCGTTGCCAGTCGTCTGACTGTGCTGCAAAACATCGGTACTCTTACTGTTATTGTGTTGTTCACGGTGTTATGCGCAGAAATTACTGGCTTATTAACAGAAAGCCGCTACCTTTATGTTGATGCATTTGTCACAGTAGCAAGCGTGATCACAACGGTCATGGTTGCACACAGAAAAATAGAAAATTGGTTGTACTGGATGGTCATAAACAGTGTGGCGAGTTGGTTGTATTGGCAAGTAGACTTGTACTTTACTAGCTTGCTATTTGTCAGTTACGTATTTATGTCAGTGTATGGATACTTGCAGTGGCGAAAATCCACGAAAGTAGCTATGAGAGAGCTGAGCGGGGCACAATGATCACGCACTCAGATTTGCCTCAGTCGTTATTGGACTCTTTGGGGTTTGATACCAGCGCCAAATTGCGTCCCATAAACGAAAGCATGATTAACGCAACTTATTGCATCTCGATGGATGATGAAAAGTTTCTCCTCAAGAAATTTTATGCCGATGATGCAACAGCCCGCAGTCGGCCAAATCTGTTAGCGATTCAACGCAAAGTAGCAAAATACGGTTTAGCACCAAATCCTGTATATCTTTGTCAAGAGCAGGGACTTTATGCTGAGGAGTGGGTCACCCCAAGTGTTAAGCCTCTTGCAATTGAGTCTGCTGAAACGCAGATGTTTGCTTTGAGTCGTGCATTGTTTTTGACTCATCAATTACCTATAACAACTGAGTTGCTGGATATTGAGCTCGTGTGGCAACAGTATCTATCAACTGTCCAAGGTGATATTTCAAGATTCAATGCGCAAATTGAACAGCAGTTGCCGTTAGTCAATAAAATTTTAGATGCAAAGCATAATTTTGTTTTTTGTCACAATGATTTAGCTTTAGGCCACATCCTTAACCACGAAAAACCAATTGTTATCGATTGGGAATATGCTTCAACTGGCAATCGATACTTCGATATCCGTTCGTCAATGGCGATTAACCGTCTCAGTGATGCCAAGTGTGAAATGTTGATCAGTGAGTACTCGCGATTATCTGGAATACCAGAGCGCACAATTCGCGCCGGCTTAAATGAAATTGAGCCTATCGTTAATTTGACCTATAAATTATGGTATGCAGCCATTGATGAGCACTTAAAAAGAGTAAACGAGTAACTTTTCTCTTTACCTTTAATTGAGCATACGTATAATGCGTCCGCGCTAGGGGTGTAGTTCGAATTGGTAGAACAGCGGTCTCCAAAACCGATGGTTGGGGGTTCGAGTCCCTCCACCCCTGCCACTTTTCTCTGCTATACTGCGCCAAGTTTCAATCAACACACACGCTAATGACGGCTAAAAACTCTGAATATCAACGTGCAATTTTGCAGGTCATGGGGCTTTCGACCTATGAGTCGACATTAGCGCCAGAAGCACCACTTCAGGTCACATCTGAACCAAGTACCGAACCGGAAGATTTAGATGCTGATAAAGCCAGCATGGAATTAGCGCAGTTGTCCGGATCTGAAACGCTTAAACAGGATATTCAAATGGCTTTGGAGACTGTCGCCATTGAGGGGACAAATCTGCTTTTTTCAATCCGCGCAGGTGCCGAAGTAAGCCGCAGTGCAGAAGGTATAGTCTTGCCTTGTGAATTAAACCAGTTAACGGCTAGACACAAGCAGCGTTTGTGGTCAGTCATAAGCCAACGATGACTATCACTTTCCAGCCACTCGATGCTGACAGTGCGGCACAAGCTTATATTATATGTCAGCAGTCGCACCCTGTACCTTGGTCTGAACGGGTGTTTCTCGATTGTTTAACCGCACCTTACTATGCCTGGGTCGCTATCCATCAGTCTTCTATAGTCGGGTACTACATTGGTTTGCTGGTGGCCGATGAAGTGACCTTAATGGACATAGCTGTCGCGCCGCAACAACGAGGTAATGGCGTAGGCAAAGCGTTACTTGAACATTTCTTGGCGAACCCCAAAACCTTGCAAGGCAACTTATGTTGGTTAGAAGTTCGGGCATCGAACACCGCAGCGATTGCCTTATATCAAGCTAATGAATTTGTTCTGCAGGGCACCCGCAAGAACTATTATGCATTAGCAACTTCACAAAACGATAAAAAATTTGAAGACGCCTTGGTAATGCAACGTAAAAACAGCAGAAAATAGAACGGATTAATTTAATCGCTAGTCCAGATTCGCTATACTAGCGCGCGTTTTTTTATCAGCAGCTAATCTCCAACGACATTTAGCTAGCAACTTTACACTTGAGGGCATTGTTTGCATGGCCAACGCCAGCCTAAATACAGAAATTCAAAAGCGACGCACATTCGCGATAATCTCGCACCCGGATGCGGGTAAAACAACTATCACAGAAAAGGTATTGTTGTTTGGTAATGCGTTGCAAACTGCCGGTACGGTTAAAGGTAAAAAGTCGGGCCAGCATGCCAAGTCTGACTGGATGGAGATGGAAAAAGAGCGGGGGATCTCGGTGACAACCTCGGTTATGCAATTTCCTTATGCTGACAAACTGGTTAACTTGCTCGACACACCAGGGCACGAAGATTTCTCAGAAGACACCTACCGCACATTAACAGCCGTTGACTCGAGCTTGATGGTGATCGACGCCGCTAAAGGTGTTGAAGACCGAACGCGTAAGTTGATGGAAGTGACGCGTTTGCGCGATACCCCGATCCTGACCTTCATGAATAAGTTGGACCGCGATATCCGCGATCCGATGGAGCTGTTGGATGAGGTTGAAACCGAACTGGATATTTTGTGCGCACCTATTACTTGGCCAATTGGTTGTGGTAAGTCGTTTAAGGGCGTTTATCACCTGCATCGCGATGAAACCATTTTATACCAGTCGGGTCTTGGTCATATGATCCAAGAGGTACGGATAGTCAAAGGGCTAGATAATCCCGAGTTGGACGACGCTGTTGGTAGCGATTTAGCTGCACAACTACGCGATGAGATTGAGCTTGTGCAAGGCGCGTCAAATGAGTTTGACCACGAACTCTTTATTCAAGGCCAACTTACCCCGGTTTTCTTTGGTACTGCATTGGGTAACTTCGGTGTCGACCATATGCTTGACGGTTTAAGCGAGTGGGCACCAGCGCCACAAAGCCGCGAAACTGAGCTTCGCACCGTTGATGCGACTGAAGAGAAGTTCAGTGGTTTTGTATTTAAAATCCAGGCCAATATGGATCCGAAACACCGCGACCGTATCGCTTTTTGTCGAATCGTTTCGGGTCAGTATAAGAAAGGCATGAAAATGCGCCACACACGGATTGGCAAAGACATCCGTATTTCTGACGCATTGACATTCTTAGCTGGCGACAGGGCCCTGCTCGAAGAAGCCTATGCGGGTGATATCATTGGTTTGCACAATCACGGTTCGATCCGGATTGGCGATACCTTTACTGAAGGCGAAGACCATCGATTTAAAGGTATTCCAAACTTTGCGCCTGAATTGTTCAAGCGTATTCGTTTAAAAGATCCATTAAAGCAAAAACAGTTGCTAAAAGGACTCATTCAGTTAGCCGAAGAAGGTGCCGTACAGGTGTTTCGTCCGCTAGCGAACAATGATTTGATCGTAGGAGCCGTCGGGGTACTGCAGTTTGATGTAGTCGTCGCTCGACTCAAAGCCGAATACAATGTTGAAGCATTGTATGAGCACGTCAATGTTAGCACTGCCCGATGGGTTTACTGTGATGACGAGAAAAAGCTCGATGAATTTAGACGTAAGAACCAAACAAATTTGGCGCTTGATGGTGGTGATGCACTGGCTTATGTCGCACCAACGATGGTGAACTTGTCACTGGCCCAAGAGCGTTTCCCAGATATAACTTTTAATCCAACGCGAGAGCATTAAGCGAAGATTTATGAATTTAACAGCTATATTAACCGAAAGATTTCAACAAGCGCTTACCTCGTTGGGTTTTGCGGATGCAAAAATTCCATTAAGTCGCAGTACTCGTCCAGAGTTTGGTGATTATCAATTTAACGGTGCAATGGGCTTGGCAAAGGCCATGAAACAAAACCCGCGTCAAATTGCTCAGCAAATTGTGGATGCTGTAGAACTTGATGACATCGCTGACAAGCTCGAAATAGCTGGGCCAGGATTCGTCAATATTCACATTGCGCCTGCTTTTTTAGGTCAATGGGCCAGCAAAGCCGCCGTTGATGCTGATTTAGATATCGCCAAACAAGCGCCACAAAAAATTGTCATTGACTACTCGTCGCCCAACCTAGCCAAAGAGATGCACGTTGGGCACCTGCGCAGCACCATTATTGGTGATGCTACGGTTAAAGTGCTTGAATATTTGGGCCATGATGTCATTCGTCAAAATCACATGGGCGACTGGGGTACGCAGTTTGGCATGTTGCTAGCACACTTCAGTGATCAGTTAGCCGAAAACTCAGTCGCTGAGACGGCACTGAGTGATTTAGAAGACTTCTATCGCGCTGCAAAAGTGCGCTTTGATGACGAAGAAGGCTTTGCCGACCGCGCTCGCGATTACGTGGTCAAGTTGCAAAGCGGTGACGCCAAGTGCCTCGAGCTTTGGCAACAATTTATCGACGTTTCAATTCAGCACAGTGAAGAAGTGTATGAATTGCTAAATGTTAGCCTAACGCGCAAGGACGTCATGGGGGAGAGTGCCTATAACGACGATTTAGCAGCGACCATTGAAGCACTTGAAACCGCAGGTATTGCCGTGGAAGACCAAGGTGCGAAAGTGGTGTTTATCCCAGAGATGGCTGACAAAGAGGGCAACCCAGCAGTATATATCGTCCAGAAATCGGGCGGTGGTTACTTATACGCCACAACTGACCTAGCGGCCGTACGTTATCGCAATGGCGTGTTAAACGCCGACCGCACGCTTATCTTTACCGATGCACGCCAAAGTTTGCACTTTAAACAAACTGAGATTGTTGCGCGCAAAGCTGGCTTTATGACTGATGAACAAAGCTATGAACACTGCCCCTTTGGCATGATGTTAGGAAAAGATGGCAAACCGTTTAAAACGCGTACGGGCGGTACGGTTAAGCTCAATGATTTGCTGCTAGAGTCGATTGAGCGTGCGACAGCCCTAATCGCCGAGCGTACGCAAAACACTGAAGTTGACCCAGAACTCGCGCGGAAAATTGGCATCGGCGCGGTAAAGTATGCAGATTTGAGCAAAAATCGCACCACTGACTACGTGTTTGATTGGGACAATATGCTCAGTTTTGAAGGTAATACAGCACCGTATTTACAATATGCCTATACGCGTTGTAAGGCTATTTTTAAGAAGCTTGAAGGTCATTTTAGCGTTGGCGAAATCGTTATCGAGCAAGCGCAAGAAAAAGAGTTGGCAATTAAACTCATGCAGTTTGAGGATGCGCTTTTAGTGGTTGCTGCTGATGCAACACCGCATGTGTTATGTGCATATTTGTACGATCTGGCGAGCAGCTTTATGCGCTTTTATGAAGCCTGTCCTATCCTCAAAGACAGCGTTGCTGCTGATACCCAAGTCAGCCGTTTGAGTTTAGCTATGCTGACGGCAAACACGATTCAAACCGGTCTTGATCTGTTGGGGATTGAGACAACAGAGCGCATGTAACGATTTGATCATATTTAGTATCAAGGCGTAGTAATTGCGACAAATTTTTGTGAAAGGAAAACGATATGGCGAAGATTCTGGCTTTTTCAGGTAGTGCACGTAAAGCATCTTACAACCAAGCTGTAGCCGCAGCTGCCGCTAAATTAGCTGAAGAAAAAGGCGCAGATGTAACACTGGTGAACCTCGCTGACTATCCAATGCCAATCTTTAACGAAGATGAAGAAGCAGCGACTGGTATGCCTGCAAAGGCACGCGCGTTTAAAGAGCTACTGATGTCGCACGATGCATTTATTATTGTTTCCCCGGAGTACAATTCCAGTTATCCAGCCTTGCTTAAAAATGCCATAGACTGGGCCAGCCGTATGGAAGACGGTGAGAAGCCTCTGCAAGCATTTAAAGGTAAGAATGCGCTCATCATGGCGTCTTCTGCCGGAGCGCTTGGTGGTATGCGGGTGCTGGTGGTACTGCGTATGCTACTGGGCAATATTGGGATTAATGTACTACCGGGTCAAAAAGCGATCGGCAAAGTCGATAGTTTGATCGAAGATGGCGTCTTGACCGACGAGAAAACCCTTAAGCAAATCGGTTCATTGGTTGATGGCCTAATCGACTTTACCGATAAACTGCACGGCTAATTCCTCATTCGCTGAATTTGCATAGGCTATGCAAATTCAGCACTATTCACTGGGCCGTAAATTCGGTAGTATCCGCTAACTTTTTTTAGACTGAACCAGCACATGTTTGAAGTAAATCCAATCAACACCGCAATCGATGACGTAAAACAGCGTACCGAGCTGCTTCGGGGGTATCTTTGACTACGACCAAAAGGTCGAAAAGTTAGAAGAAGTTAACCGCGAACTCGAAAGCTCAGATGTTTGGAATGATCCTGATCGCGCCCAAGCGTTAGGCAAAGAAAAGGTTGCGTTAGAGCAAGTTGTCGAAACGATTCAAGCGCTAGAGCAAGGCTGTGAAGATGTAATTGGATTGGTTGAGCTGGCTGTCGAAGCTGAAGATCAAGAAACCTTTGACGAGGCGCAGCAAGAGCTACAAGAGTTGCTCGCCAAGTTGGAAGTGCTTGAGTTTCGTCGCATGTTTTCAGGCCCTAACGATGCTTGTGATTGCTATCTGGATATTCAATCGGGCTCTGGCGGTACCGAGGCTCAAGACTGGGCCAATATGCTTTTGCGCATGTACTTGCGTTGGGGGGAAGAGCACGGCTTTAAGACCGAGTTGATTGAGGTCTCTGACGGCGATGTTGCTGGTATCAAAAGTGCTACCATACGCTTCGGTGGAGAATACGCATTTGGTTGGTTGCGAACTGAAACTGGGGTGCATCGCTTAGTGCGTAAATCGCCGTTTGACTCGGGCAACCGTCGACATACGTCGTTTGCTTCGGCGTTTGTTTACCCCGAAATCAATGATGATATTGAAATAGATATTAACCCAGCGGATTTACGCATTGATACCTATCGCGCGTCAGGTGCCGGTGGACAGCACGTAAACCGTACAGACTCCGCCGTGCGGATCACCCACATTCCGACTAATATTGTCGTGCAGTGTCAAAATGACCGTTCACAGCATAAGAATAAAGATCAGGCGTTCAAGCAGTTAAAAGCCAAGCTGTATGAATACGAACTACAAAAGCAAAATGCCGAGAAACAAGCGATGGAAGACAATAAGTCTGATATCGGTTGGGGCAGCCAAATTCGCTCTTATGTACTGGATGACTCGCGCATCAAAGATTTGCGCACCGGCGTTGAAACTCGAAATACACAGGCTGTGTTAGATGGCGGACTTGACCGTTTTATCGAAGCAAGCTTGAAATCTGGATTATAAACTGGAACCCATAAATGACTGAACAAAACCAAGCTGCAACTCAAGACAACCTTGAAGACAACAAGTTGATTGCTGAGCGTCGTGCCAAACTCGACAATATTCGTCAGCAGTGCAAAGCCAATGGGTTCCCGAATGATTTCCGCCGTGAGCACTACGCTGACGCATTGCAGTCGCAATTTGGCGAGTTCGACAAAGAAGCGTTAGCAGAGCAGGGTAATCAGGTCAGTATCGCCGGTCGTATTATGGCCAAGCGTGGGCCGTTCTTGTTATTGCAAGATATGACGGGTCGTATTCAATCGTATGCCAGCAAAGATACCCAGAAAGATATCAAAGCGCGCTATGGCAGCCTTGATATTGGTGACATTATTGGCGTTGCTGGAACTTTACATAAATCGGGTAAAGGCGATTTGTATGTGGATATGGAGCAATATGTTTTGCTTACTAAAGCATTGCGTCCTCTGCCAGAAAAATTCCACGGTCTGGCCGATCAGGAAACGAAGTATCGCCAGCGCTATGTTGATTTAATCACGAGTGAACAAACCCGCAAAACCTTTGTGGTTCGCAGCAAAGTGGTTGCTTCTATCCGTCAATTTTTGGCGCAGCGCGACTACCTCGAAGTTGAAACGCCGATGTTACAGGTGATCCCCGGTGGCGCCACGGCAAAACCCTTTATCACGCACCACAATGCCATGGATATCGATATGTACTTGCGTATAGCGCCTGAATTATATCTCAAGCGCTTGGTAGTCGGTGGTTTTGAACGCGTATTTGAAATCAACCGCAACTTCCGCAACGAAGGGCTTTCGACACGTCACAATCCAGAGTTCACTATGTTGGAATTCTATCAAGCCTATGCCGATTACAATGACTTGATGGATTTGACCGAAAACATGTTACGCCAAGTGGCGCAGGATGTATTGGGTACTCACTTGATTGTAAATACGGTTAGAAACGCCGACGGCGAAGTAGAGCAAACTACCGAGTATGATTTTGCTAAACCATTTGTGCGTTTGACGATGAATGATGCGATATTGGCACACTGGCCGGTCGATACAATGGGTGAGATTACGCCGGAAATTGAGACTGCAATTAAAGACCCAGAGGCTAACCTAGAGACGCTAAAAGCTGTCGCTAAGCGCTTGCATATTACAGAGCCAGAAGTTGAAGGTATTTGGGGCGCGGGTAAATACTTATGCGAAATCTTTGAAGCAACGGCTGAAGAAGAGCTGGATCAACCAACCTTCATAACGGCGTATCCTTGGGAAGTTTCGCCACTTGCGCGTCGCAATGATGATAATCCGTTTGTCACTGACCGTTTTGAGTTCTTTGTCGGTGGGCGTGAAATTGCTAATGGTTTCTCAGAGCTCAACGATCCGGAAGACCAAGCTGAGCGCTTTTTAAAACAGGTATCGGAAAAAGATGCCGGTGATGACGAAGCGATGCATTTTGATGCCGATTACATTCGCGCATTAGAATACGGCTTACCACCAACGGCTGGTGAGGGGATCGGTATCGATCGACTCGTAATGCTATTAACCGATAGCCCAACGATTAAAGATGTAATCTTGTTCCCGCATATGAAGCCAGAGCAATAAGTCGTGTTTCTATAAATGAATACTGCGGCATTGGGCGAAAGGGCTCAGTTAAACGATTTATTTCGGTGAGCGGTCGACGGCTCTTTTGCAACTCACAAAATCCGATGCTCTGGAGCATCGGATTTTTTATGCGACTTCAAACAGTCTTTGTCACCCTCCCCAAATATCGTAGGTCCGAAAAGTTATCTTGGGTAATTAGAGCGTTACATTATTGAATTGGTTCGAATAATCCGGCTTATTATTCAGAGCGATGAAATCCTCTCTGCTAGTTCTCTAAGTCTAAAGGGCTTCCCTATTACATCAAGCGCGCCCTCTTTCTTGATTCCTGCTACAGTGTCATCTGACATAAAGCCAGAGCACATTAAGACCTTTACATTGGGATTGATTGCTTTGAGCGCTTTCAATGTTTCACGTCCGTTCATTTCAGGCATCATCATATCTAGCAATACTAAGTCGATGTCAGGCCACCTTTGTGCGTAAAGTTCAATTGCGTGCCTTCCATCAGAGGCAAAAAGTGGTGTGTGCTCAAGAGTAATTAGAAAGTCAGCGCAGACCTCTCGGATAGAGGCCTCATCGTCAACGACTAAAATAGTTAACGAGCGTCCATCTGAAGAAGCCTCTAACTCGTCACTTGAGCTGGCCTTTCGTGCTATTAATTCGCTCAAGGGTAAGATAATTTCGATGGTAGAGCCTTCGTTAAGCTCACTTTTTATATTGATAAGGCCACCAAAACTTTGCACTGAACCGTATACAGAGCTAAGACCTAGGCCAGTTCCTTTACCTTGCGGCTTAGTCGTATAAAAAGGTTCCATAGCCTTTTGAATATCATCTGCAGACATCCCAGAGCCAGAATCGCTAACTTTAATTGAGATATGCTCCCCGGGCTCGAGGGAGCTGAAACTAGCATGCGGGTCACACTCTTTTACTTCGATTACGTTGGTGGATACCTCAATATAGCCGGATTCGTGGATCGCATCACTTGCGTTCAACCCTAGGTTTAACAGTGCATTCTGTAACAAATATTTATCTGCAAGCACGACAAACCTGGGGGCGGTAAGGTTTGTTTCTATTTTGATCCGCTTATCAATGGAGTGTCTGAGTAGGTCAATTACAGCATAAATCTCAGCATGAATATCTACAGGTGTGAAGGTGATATCCTGCTTTCTTGCAAAACTCAACAGTTGTTTAGTCAGGTGTTTTGCATGCTCCGCAGTCCTTGAAATTTTATCAGCGTATTGTTTTGCTTGCGAGAGAGCGCTACTGTCCACAATCAAATCCGCAAAGCCCATCACACTTGCTAGCTGATTATTAAAGTCGTGGGCCACACCACCTGCCAAAAGCCCTAGCGCCTCCAATTTCTGAGACTGAATTAGCTCGCTCTCCATTTTTTTTCTGTCAGAAATATCGACATGCGAACCTATCATTTTGACAGGCTTGCCATTTTCATCCTGCAGCACAGAAGCATGACAAAAAATCCACAAATAGTGGCCGTCTTTATGCTGAAATCGAAATTCACTTTCATGTTTTTTAGTGCATTCGTCGATACTCTTCTCAATAAGTTTTAGCGTACCAGGGAGATCATCTGGGTGGACTCTACTTTCCCAGCTTTCAAAAGCATCGACAAACTCATCATCAGCGTAACCAATTTGGCGTTTGTACTCTCTAGAAAACCGCACTTCATTACTAATTAGATCCCATTCCCAAAATCCGATATTTGCAGCTTTCACCGACTCTTCATAACGCTGATTAGCCTCTTCTAGCTGTTGACTTTTCTTTTCAAGTGCCTCAAATAAGCGTTTGCTCTCGGTAATGTCAAAACAAGAGCCGATATAACCCTTAAATTCACCGTATCCGTCATAAAAGGGTGAACCATCGTCTTGGATCCATCCATATGAGCCGTCATTACGTTGTAATCGATACTCCATCGAAAAAGGCTGTCTCGCATCAAATGCAGTAACATATATGGAAAGGCAACGTTCATAGTCGTCTTCATGAATGCCATCAGCCCAACCATAACCATACTCTTGTTCTAAACTTCGACCTCGGTATTGCAGCCACGCTTTATTAAAGAAAACACATTGTTTAGTAACGTCTGCCACCCACAACAGAACCGAGGACGCATTAGATAAGGCTAGTCCAATGTCAGAATGACCGGAATCAATCGTAGTCAACTCACTAATTATCTGTTTCACAATCGCTAGAAAAAATACGTCTATTTCGTGAAGTGTAGTTTATAAAAAGGTCATGCACCTATTATTCGACGATAAATAATTCAATACTCTCTCGCTACGTGTATATGAGTGCCGATGCTTAAGCGAGCAGTTCAGCGTAAAATGCTGACCGCTTCCCGATGCGGTAGTTTGCTTGCGTCACACAATTTGGGCGATTAGAGGTAATATTCAATCTCTGTACGGACAAAAAACAGTTTTCGGAGAGGATAAGTTGAGCTGATTGCTCAACACTTCTGAACTTAAAGGCAGGTTAAACATGCGCAAAGTGATCGAGTAATTTTCATTATTTCACAGAAACACCACTACCGAGGGAAAATCAACCGAAAAGTAGACTGTCTCTTAGGGTATTAATGACCATTTTCTTTCTTATGCTTGAGCTATCTTAATTTGAGAGATTGATTCGCTTAGCATAGGCATTATTCATAATGGAGTCTTTATCATCATAGCTACTTGGATAAGTTTAAAAAACACCATTTTTGTAATCGCAACCCCCGTCAATCAACATTCAATAATCTAGACCCACTATCTAACCTTTCATCTTTTAAGTGCAAATATTCTGTATGAAAGGGCGCGGACATGTTTTCGCTTTGCCAGGGAGGAAGTTGAATACCAAAACGATAGTCTCTGATATTAGCCATCATGGCTTGCCAGTTTTCCGTTGATTTACCTTCACATCGTGACATAACCTCAGCCTAAAGGCAGATTATGCTCAATTTGAGCACGGACAAAATTCTAATGGTTTGTGTCAATTGTTCTTTTATAAACCCCGCTTTAATGTCGTAAAGTAAAGAACTTTCATGTGCTACGCGAGTTAGCTTAGTATTAAACGGTTACGTCGGATTTACGCTGTATCAATGGCTAACCTAACGCCTTAACCGCATGATAATGTTCAGTAAGTTGCGGGCACTCGATACCAGCATGCTTCGCAATGCTCAGCGCATAGCCATTGATAGCATCAATTTCAGTAGGGCGGCCAAGGGCGACATCTTGCTGCATCGAGGAGAAGTTCTCTGCAGTGCGTTGCATAACCTGTTGTGCCCGCCCCAGAATCGATGCGGGTGATTCATCAAAACCTTGTTTACAAGCCAGTATTGATAGCTCGTTGGCCACTAATTGTAACTGCGGCTGCCAGCGTGGGTTCAGTAATTCGCCGTTGCGAAACCCATGGATAGCGGTGAGTGGGTTGATAAGGCTATTAATCGTTAGTTTTTGCCACTGGGTACGGCGGATATCGATACTGATTGAACTATCGCCAAATAGATCATTACAAACTGTGTTTAAATACTCGAGACTAGCTGGCTCGGCCTGCGATTGCAGTGTACCGATAAAAGTTTCCCCCTCGCCGGTTTGAACGGCAGTAGTTGGAGACGGCTTAAATGCTGCGATACTCGTGGATGCGGCATATAATTGATATGGCTTTTGATCCAATGCTGATTGCGACCAATCGAGCATCCCGTTATGCACCAGCAGAACCTGAGTGTTTGTACAAAAATGCGCTTCGTATTGCGTCAGCGCAGCTTCAATTTGGTAGCTCTTGAGCGGCAGAACAACAAGTTGCGGCGAATTATCCTCTGGCCAATGATGCTGAGGTAATGTGAGTTCGACTTGTCTTTTATCTAGTAGTGTTACTTGTCGTACTGGCGTATTTCTTGGACGGTTAACGACTGGATAGCCTTTATTAACCGCCTGTGCAGCTAACACGCTACCTAAAGCACCACTACCCACTATGTGAACGTGTTTATATTGCATGTAGTGCCTTGGAAAGTGGGCGGGGCCAATTGAGTTGTTCAAGATCCCCAAGGTCTTTGACCGTTTGCACCACTTGTGTTTGATTGAACCAGTCGCCTTGTTCGGGGTAGCGATAAAAACTGTAGCGCTCTTTAAACAACTCAAAGGCGAGTTGATAGGCATGCAGATACATTCTATCGCTTGCATGCTTCGCATAACGTGCATCGCCGAGTATAGGTGCACCGATTGACTGTAAACTGACGCGCAATTGATGGGTCTTGCCGGTCAGAGGCTTAAGCACGAATAAACGCAGTGACGGATACTCGGGTTGGGCAACGCTATAACTAAAAAATTGGGTATAAGCTGGATTGTCAGTTGCTGGCGTCAGCTTATAATTGCCGCGCCGAGCTTTGCTCAAATCACCTAAAACATGTCCTTGCTTCTTCTTGGGTTTTTGCGCACTTATCGCGAGATAAAATTTTTGCACTCGACGGTTCTGAAATGCATCTGACAGCGCTGCTGCGACATCTGCTGTTTTAGCTAATAGCAAGAGTCCTGAGGTTGCAGTGTCAAGGCGGTGCACCAAGTGCAGGCCAGTGTAACCACGAGCCTCAAGCATTGGCAGAATTGGGTTGTCACCGTCCTGATAGTGCATACAAACGCCGGGCGGTTTATCAATAACTAGAAAGTGTTCAGTGTCTGCGAGGATGTGCAGACGCGGCTGCGCATCACTCGTTGTCATGCTTGGTCAATAATCTCGACTGCTGTAGCGTAGTCCAAATCATCGACAGCGGTAACTATGGCTTGTTTTTGTTGTTCAGATAAATCGCTAGCGGCTAGAAACGCATGTAACTTTTCGTCTGATACAAAACGCTGTTGACGCAACGCGGTAATTACCTCATCGCCAGCGGTATTCGATAGCGCTTGGTTGCTACCATCATCGCAATAACTGACAACCGCTTCTAATGTAGTATTTAGCGCCGCAATAAATGGCGCTAAGTCGACGTTACAATCAGTGGCACGTTTAATTTCTTGATCTTTGCTCTTTGCTGCCAAGTGCAGAAGGTCCAGGCCCAGATTACCACTCACGCCTTTGATCGTATGAACCAGCAATTGCATCGCTTCTAGGTTGTTTAGTTGTTGAATTTCCGATAACTTGCGTTCGCTGTGCTGGTATTCGTCATGAAAGCGTAGCAATAGGCGTTTGTACAACGTCTCATTGCCACTTAGCTGCTGGAGGCCGAAACTAGTATTTATTATGTTTGTTTGCTGTTCCATTGACGCTCAAAGTAGTCAGTTATGCATTTAGTGTACGTGATTTATTGGCTATCGTGTAGTCTTGTATAGTTTTCATATTTACGGATTGAAGTTAGAAGAATGATAAGAACAATTGGGCTAGTTGTGTTAGTCGCTGTGACGTTAGTGGGTTGCAGTACGCCAAAGGGTAATAATGCTGATGAAACTCAGCAGATTGGTATTGAGCATACTCGTTATCAACTCGACAACGGGTTAACGGTAATTCTGCACCAAGACACTTCAGACCCCCTAGTGCACATTGATGTTACCTACCACGTGGGCTCATCGCGTGAAGTGGTTGGTCGTTCTGGCTTCGCTCACTTTTTTGAACATATGATGTTTCAAGGCTCCCAGCATGTCGCAGATGAACAGCACTTTGCCATGATCACTGAAGCAGGGGGTGACATGAACGGGACCACTAACTCTGACCGCACAAATTACTATCAAACTGTACCGCGCAATCACCTTGAAAAAGTCTTGTGGTTAGAATCTGATCGTATGGGATTTTTGTTACCCGCAGTTACGGTTGAAAAATTTGAGAACCAGCGCGATACCGTCAAAAACGAACGTGCCCAGCGCGTTGACAATCAACCCTACGGTTTGCGCAGTGAGCGCACTAGCGAAGCACTGTATCCAGCTGGACATCCTTATTCGTGGCCAGTAATCGGCTACGTGGAAGATTTAGAGCGCGTTGGCGTTGATGATTTAAAAGCCTTCTTTAAGCGTTGGTATGGTCCCAACAATGCCGTTTTAACGATCGGCGGCGATATTGATATTGACCAAACAAAGGCATGGGTTGAGCAGTACTTTGGTCCAATCCCCAGAGGACCAGAAGTCGAAGATTTACCCAAAACACCGGTGACCCTTACAGAGAGCCGGTATTTGACCCTTGAAGACAATGTGCATTTACCGTTTTTGCAGATGACTTTTCCTACCGTTCATGCCAGACATCCTGACGAAGCACCGCTTGATGTGCTAGCGGATATTCTGGGTGGTGGTAAAACATCAATCTTCTATAAAAACCTGGTAGTTAGCGGACGCACTGTGCAGGCGGCTGTATCACATCCGTGCCGGGAATTGGCCTGTGAGTTTCAGTTATTAGCATTGGCAAACCCCGGCGTAGAGCCTAATTTGAATGATTTGTATGAGCGCTTTCATCAGACGTTTGCTGAGTTTGAGCAACGCGGTGTGCAGCCCGATGACTTAGAGCGAGTTAAGATGAGCATCGAAGCAAGAACCATATTCAGTCTGCAAAGCGTAGCCAGTAAAGTCAGTATGCTTGCGTATGGACAAACCTTTGCGGGTGAGCCAGACCTCGTACAGGCCGATATTGATCGCTACAACGCAGTGACCGCAGAAGATGTCATGCGAGTGTATGAAAAGTACATTAAGAATAATCCAGCGGTGGTGCTGAGTATTGTGCCTATGCAGCAAACGCAGCTTGCTGTGGCCAAACCCCAGTATGAAATACCAGCTCGTGATATTCCTGCGTTCGATGCGGTTCAAGAGGTCGCTCAGACGCCTATTGAAGATTCTTTTGACCGCAGTCAAATACCGCCTGAAGGTAAACCTCCTGTTGTCAGTGTACCGGACTTTTGGCAAACACAAGTACTCGATAATGTGCCCTTGTTAGGTGTAACCACATCTGAAACGCCAACAGTAAGCCTCTCAATTAGTCTAGAAGGTGGACCATTATTGGATCCGATTGACAAAGCGGGCTTAGCGTCGATGACAGCGATGATGATGAATGAATCGACAACTCAGCGTAGCAATGTAGAACTCGCCAATGCATTATCTAAGCTTGGAAGTAGCGTGCAATTCTCTGCATCTGGTCGCTTTACCACGATTTATGTCAGCAGTATCAGTAAGAATTTGCCGGCAACATTGGATATTCTCTATGAGAAATTATTTTCTCCGGCGTTTTTAGAGGCTGATTTTAATCAACTCAAACAGCGCAGCTTACAAGCCATTCAGCAGCAAATGAAAAACCCGAATGCGCTCGCGTCACGTGCGCAAAGCGCAATTTTATATGGTCCGGAAAACCGCGTCAGTATGCCTGATGGCGGCACCTATACAACGCTGAGCAATATTCAGTTAGACGACGTTAAGGCGTTTTACGCGCAATTTTACAACCCGGCTAAAGCCAACATTGTGATTGTTGGTGACATTGAACAATCGTTAGCGGTTAGGTTATTGGCACCACTTAAAGAGTGGGCAGTTGCAAACTATGAAATTCCAGCGTACGCAGCATTTCCTGAGCACAACGAGGGCAAAGTGTTCTTAGTCGATAAGCCCGGCGCAGTCCAATCAGTGGTCAGTGTAGTGCGCCGTTCGATGCCCTACGATGCTACCGGCGAATACTTTCGCGCGCGCTTGATGAACTTCCCTCTGGGTGGTCACTTTAATAGCCGGATCAATCTTAACTTGCGGGAAGATAAGGGCTACACCTACGGCGCTAATAGTTACTTTAGTGGTGGTAAAACGCTGGGTATTTTTGCTGCAGGAGGGGACTTCAATGCCCCTAATACACTAGAGAGTATTCAAGAGATTTTGCGTGAAATGTCGGAATACAAGCGCGATGGGATCACCGCACAAGAGTTGGCGTTCCTAAAAAGTGCCTACACTCAAGGCGATGCTCTGGATTATGAAACGCCAGCGGCTAAGGCGCGGTTTTTACGCCACCTGCTGGTCTATGAATTGGATAAAAGCTTTTCTGAGGAGCAGCTTGCGATCATTCAGGGGATAACCGCTGAAGAGATTAATCTTGTAGCTAAGGCATTGATCCAGCCCCAAGATATGCACATTATTGTAGTTGGGGATGCTACATCACTAGAGCCACAGCTCGCCGAGCTTGGTCGAGAAATTATTCGTTTTAATGCAAGCGAATAATCTAGGTTAGCCTAACTTTGTATTACGCGGCGTAAGCATTGCGGATAAAAGACGTTATACTTGCGCCAATTACGACGATTTATCAGAAGTGAGTCAGACGATTGATTAACAATCCAACTGTTTTTGCCCAGGCGCTTAAAGGTTTACAAACTGATGCAGCACGAGCAAGTTTACGCGGGATAAAGCACGGTGTAGAGCGCGAGGCTTTGCGTATTACTCCGAATGGCCAGTTGTCTCAAACTCCGCATCCGACAAGTTTAGGTTCAGCCCTAACCCACGATACAATCACCACCGACTTCTCTGAGGCGTTGCTTGAATTCATAACCCCGCCAGAGTCAGATCCGGCTGTTACACTGCAACAGCTTTATGACATTCATAAATTTACCCTGGCGCAAATGGGCGATGAAGCATTGTGGCCAATGAGCATGCCGTGTTATGTCAATGGTGAATCGCGCATTCCCATTGCTGACTACGGAACTTCAAACGTCGGTCGCATGAAGAAAACGTATCGAGTCGGATTAAAGAATCGCTATGGTGCGATGATGCAAGCCATCGCAGGGATCCACTTTAATTTCTCGTTACCGGAAGCGTTTTGGGAACACTTTGCGACAATTAGAGGTGAGCAAAATAACATTGAGTTCCAATCGCAAAGCTATTTCAATCTGATCCGCAATTATCGCCGTTGGTGCTGGCTAATTCCCTTTTTATATGGCTCGTCTCCAGCAATTTGTGGCTCGTTTTTACAAGGCAAAAATACCAAGTTTGATTTTCAAAAGCTGGGTAAAGGTACCCTGTATCTACCGTACGCAACTTCATTGCGAATGAGTGATTTGGGTTATACCAACAGTCAACAATCCGCATTGCGTATTTGTTACAACAACCTGCCTGATTATATTCAATCCGTGCGCAGTGCTATTCGAACTCACAGCACTGAGTATGAACGCTTTGCAGCAGGTGAACAGGGCATATACGAGCAGTTGAATCGCAATATCCTTCAGATTGAGAATGAACTGTACTCACCGATTAGGCCCAAGCAAGTTGCGCGCTCGATGGAGAAACCAACGGATGCTCTCGCTGACCGCGGGGTTAGCTATATTGAAGTGCGTGCGCTCGATGTGAATCCGTTTACGCCGGTTGGTATTGAAGAGCAGCAGTTTTATTTCTTAGATGTATTCTTGTTGACGTGCTTATTGGCCGATTCGCCTGAATTTGATGAAACTTCTTACGCAGAAACTGAGTCGAATCTTAAACGTGTTGTGACCGATGGTCGAAATCCTGCATTGACTTTGATTCTGCGCGATGGCGAAAACGTTGAAGAAGTGGCGTTGCAAGAGTGGGGAGAGTCGCTATTTGGCGCGTTTATGCAAACGGCACAATTACTCGATGAGGCTTCCGGAACTGACCGCTTTAGTGTTGCTGTTGAGGCTGAGCGGGACAAGCTACGCGAAAGCAATAAGACACCGTCTGCGCGTTGGTTGAATCGATTGTTGCAAGAAGAAAAAGACAACGGCCAATTGGGCTTGCAATTGTCGCAAGAATACAAAAGCGCTTTTGCAAATCATAAGTACACGCACTTCACACTTGCAGACTTTGAGCGTGCAACGGTTGAATCACAAAGTGCTCAAAAGGCTATAGAAGAAGCAGATAGCAAACCGTTTGATGTGTTTTTAAAAGACTACTTTTCCCGTTCAGAATAAAAAAAAGCCTGACAACGGTCAGGCCTTAGAAGGTTCCAGGGAAACACACATTTTTGACTAGAACATTAATGTTGAACAAAAAATGAGCGAAAAGTTCCAAAAATTTTTAAAGTTTTTTTCCATTATTCTCATTTGTACTGTGTTTTCAGTCGGTTGTACTACGACGCCACCAAAAGATATCAGCAATATTTGTGCGATTTTTGAGGAAAAACGGGATTGGTACGATGCTGCTGCTGACATGCGCGATGATTGGGGAGTGCCGATTCATGTGCCAATGGCGATGATGTATCAGGAAAGTTCGTTTCGCGCAGATGCCAAGCCACCCAAAGATACGATCTTTTTTGGCTTAATCCCATGGGGCAGGGTCAGTTCCGCCTACGGATATTCTCAAGCCAAAACGCCGACTTGGGAAGACTACATGCGTGAGACCGGCAACAGTGGAGCCGACCGCGATGATTTCGAAGATGCTATCGATTTTATGGGGTGGTTTATCAGTAAGACCCACAGTGTCAACGGTATATCCAAATGGGATGCCTATGGACAGTACCTCAATTACCATGAGGGCTGGACCGGTTATAAACGACGTACTTACGATAAGAAGAAATGGCTTGTCAACGTAGCGCAGCGAGTGAAAGGCCGTTCCTTACGCTACGCCACTCAGCTGAAAACCTGTGAAGAAGACCTTAAAGAGGGTTGGTTCTGGCGCATGATTTGGTAAGTACGGTGATGAATATGGATGAGGTAGACAAACACCTGCCGCAAGTTACCCGATGCTTACAGCAAGGCCGAGTGAACGAGGCGTTGCAACAGCTGATGTTATTGCATCAAGCGGCTCCGTTTCATCCTGTAGTACTGACACATTTAACCGGGATCGCGTTAGCTCGAAACGAACGAGTACGCGCTGAATCATTGATCGCGAAATTGTTGGATGTAAAGTGCGAGCTTACTGATAAGCATTTAGTTGTGCATCTGGTTGATTTATTGCTAAATGACAACCGTTTTAATAGCGCACTGCAAGTGTTAAATAAAGGATTTAAAACACTCGCTATCGACGAAAGCCTGTTGCTATTGATGGTGCGGGTGTCGCTAGAAGCGCGAGCGATCGAAGACGGCATAAAGTGTCTTGAGTTGCATTCAAATATTGTTAAGCAGTCGCCGACATTACTGCAACACCACGCCAATATGCTGGGCATGCGAGGGCAGTTTGATCGGGCATTGAATCTTTTAGAGCAGTGCCTGACTTTGCAACCCAACAACAGCTTTGCACTCGCTGCAACTGCCAAGTTTCATAAGTTTCGCTGCATTGACTGTAAACAAGTGGAACATTTCAAAGCTGCTGTTAGCGCAGTTCAGCAGCCTGCTGAGAAAGCGCGTATATTGTTTGGTTTAGCGAAAATATACAATGATTGCGGTGACTATACACTGGCATGGCAGTATGCAACTCAGGCTAATCAACAAAAGCAACGAGACGCATCTTTTTCCCTGCCTGAGTTGACGAATCAAGTTAAAACTGTTCTTACCACCTTGTCACGCGAAGCTATCGCTAATATCGCCAGCTCAGATCAAACCGAGCATATTTTTGTTGTCGGTATGCCGCGATCGGGCACGACTCTCGTTGAACAAATTTTGTCTAAATTACCGGGGTTTTACGCCGGTGGTGAAACGCCAGCCTTGGAATACGCGATGAACTTCAGCGGTGTTGGCGCAAATATTATCGATGCGATAAAACGCAGATTGCCGTTGCGCATTGAACACATGGCACAGGCATATAACCAATATTTTACCGAATTTGCTAATTTTTCGGGTACTAAAATCATCAACAAAGTACCGACTAACTTCTTCCATGTTGGCGTGATCAAAGCCATGTTTCCGAATGCGAAAATCATCAACTTGCAACGCAATCCACTCGATGTCGCCGTCTCAATATATTTTGAAAATTTCTCGCCTTATTTTGCCTATACCAATAGTTTGGACGACATATTCGGGGTTTATAACCTGTATACTGAGATGATGGCGCATTGGTCGGCGTGCTTTGGGGATGATGTGCTCAATCTCGATTATCAAACGCTGGTCTCTGACTATGCGTTAACAGTTAATAGACTAGGTGAATTTTTAGGTACAGAAATGCCCGATGTAGTATCAATTCGCACTGCGGAAAATCACGTTGAAACACCGAGTATTTGGCAAGTAAGACAACCTATCAATCAAAATGCGGTGGGCCGATGGCGCCATTATGAAGCGTTTTTGACAGACTACGCAGAGCGCTTTTAGGACTACATTTGATCTAGCTCAACATCTTGCCGCGCATGGCTTCTGAGCATTGATCTCGATCAGCTTTTTTCATCCACACTCAAGGGAAAATAAAGTCATAGAACAATCCGAGTGAGGAAAACATCATGCCTTTAGAACTATTTTTGGACCCAGTTGTATGGATGTCACTACTGTTGATCGGTATTATCTGTGTGATGGGCGGTTATTACACCTATCTGTTTTTACACAACAGTGCGGACGATAATAAATAGACTGATTTTTAGTCGAATGATTCACCCAGTTTTGGGTCGGCGTGGCGCAGCAATACGAGTAGGGCGCCATTCCCGCCCCATTCCAGTGGTGCTTGGTGAAACGCTAGGACATCAGGGTGTTGCACTAGCCAGTTGGGCACTTGCAATTTAAGTACACCGCTACCTATTCCATGAACAATGCACACACAGCGAAAGTGTTGACGTTTGGCTGCGTGCAGCAATGCCGCAATTTCAGCTTTGGCGTTGGCGCGATTCATACCGTGTAAATCGAGAATAAGCTCGGGATCGTAGTCACCTCTGCGCAACCTTTTTAGTTCATCACTATATGTTGATTGTGCGACGTATTTTAATGGACCATTAGTATCGAAATGCGCCTCATAAGCATCTGAGAATGCAAAGTATGCATTGGCTTGCTGCGCATTTCTATTGTCTGCTGCAATGTCTCTGCGACGCTGTTTACGCGCATCCGCATGTTGATCCTTGCGAGTTAAATTAACTTTGTCATTGGGTGCAAGCGGCTTAACGTCACCGAGTGCCTGACGAAATTCATTTGACTCATCTTTATTACTCATTACCGCATTTTTCTCCGCTAAGTTATTAAATTAGCAATCCCTAGATGCAAATATTTCGGTATGATAACGCGTATTCACATAGCGTTAAAACAAACTGCATGACTGACAAAATTTATCTGGATCAAGCGATAAGTGATCTAGAAACCATCTTAGACCTTGTACGTTGGAGCGTAAGCCGTTTCAACGATGCCGATTTATTCTTTGGCCATGGCACCGACAATGCGTGGGACGAAGCGGTGACGCTAGTCATGCACGCATTGCACTTACCGCAAGATTTGGCTCAATACACCGGTGACAGTCTGTTTTCTGCGCGCTTGACTCGCAGTGAACGCCAGAAGGTTGCAGAGCTGGTATTGAAGCGGGTGCAAACCCGATTGCCATTACCTTATTTGACTCATCAAGCGTGGTTTTGCGGATACCCATTTTATGTTGATGAGCGAGTACTGATCCCGCGTTCACCGTTTGCTGAGCTTATCCAACAGCAGTTTGCACCTTACGTGTCTGAACCTAAAGCTATCATGGATTTGTGTACCGGTGGGGGATGCATTGCAATCGCTCTGGCGCACGCATTTCCAGATGCCTATGTCGATGCATTAGATATCAGCACTGATGCCTTGGAAGTCGCGCAATTAAATATTCAAGAGCACGGTCTCGAAGAGCGCGTTATTGCCATCGAATCAGATGTGTTTTCTGGGATCACAAATCAGAAATACGATCTGATCGTTTCAAATCCACCTTACGTCGATGCTGAAGACATGGATGATTTACCTGCTGAGTTTCAACACGAGCCAGCCTTAGCGCTTGCCGCCGGTGAAGACGGTCTCGATCTGGTTGAGCAAATCCTTAAGCAAGCGGCTAAGTTCCTGAATGATGACGGTTGGTTGTTTGTCGAGGTCGGAAACAGCATGGTGCATTTTGACACCCGCTTCCCTGGGCTAGAGGTCGAGTGGATAAGCTTTGAAAATGGTGGCGATGGTGTGTTTGCAGTGGCGCAACAGCAGTTAAAAGAGTATTGGGAGCAGCAATAATCAATGTCGGGTAACAGTTTCGGAAAATTATTTACGGTTTCAACGTTTGGTGAGAGTCATGGCATTGCCATCGGTGGTGTAGTTGATGGCTGTCCACCGGGCATGGAGTTAAGTGAAGCAGACTTACAAGGCGATCTCGACCGCCGTAAGCCAGGAACGTCGCGATATACCACGGCACGACGTGAAGACGATGAAGTACAAATTTTGTCTGGCGTATTTGAAGGTAAAACAACGGGTACGTCGATTGGCTTGCTAATTAAGAACAAAGACCAACGCAGTCAAGATTACTCCAAAATCGCCGACCGATTCCGTCCAGGACACGCTGATTATACCTATCAACAAAAGTATGGTTTGCGCGATTATCGCGGTGGTGGTCGATCGTCTGCGCGGGAAACCGCGATACGTGTTGCTGCTGGTGGGATTGCGAAAAAATACCTCAAAACAGTCCACGGCATTGAAATTATTGGCTACCTTTCGCAGTTGGGTCCAATTGAAATGGCACTGGAAGATAAAGATGCGATTAATCAAAATCCATTTTTCTGTCCGCAGCCAGATAAGCTTGATGCGTTGGATCAATACATGCGCGACCTAAAAAAATCGGGCGATTCAATTGGCGCGAAGGTTTCGGTAGTGGCCACGAACATGCCGGTAGGACTCGGTGAACCTGTGTTTGACCGCTTAGATGCAGAAATTGCCCATGCGATGATGGGCATCAATGCCGTTAAGGGTGTAGAAATTGGCGATGGTTTTGATGTAGTAAATCAAAAGGGCAGTGAACACCGTGATACGCTTACACCGCAGGGTTTCACCAGTAATCACAGTGGTGGTGTTCTTGGCGGCATTTCAACCGGACAAGACGTTGTAGTACACATGGCGTTAAAACCAACATCAAGTATCTCCGTACCAGGTGAAACCATCACCGTTGATGGCGAATCAACGGAAGTTATCACCAAAGGTCGTCATGATCCCTGTGTTGGCATTCGCGCTGTACCTATCGCTGAGGCTATGTTGGCGCTTGTATTGATGGATCATCTGCTACGCCACACAGCGCAAAATGCTAAGGTGACTAGTCCAACGCCAGTGATCCCTGGCAGCGTCTCTGAGTAATGCATATCAGGAAGTGGTCGGTAAACATTAAATGAAACGTTTATCGACTACTTATTTTCTCTATTTTGCGCTATTGGGCGTAATCGTTCCTTACCTAGGTATTTTCCTTGATGGCAGAGGATTCACCTCAGCACAAATTGGCGAATTGTTCGCGCTAATAACCGTAGCGCGCATACTTGGGCCTTCACTTTGGGCCAGCATCGCAGATCGAAGCGGCAAAACCTTGCTAGTCCTGCAAGTGGGTTGTTTACTGACTGTCGTTAGTTTTATTGGCGTTTTTTGGGCACATGACTTTTGGTGGCTAACCTTGGTCTTTGCCTTGATGATGATGTTTTGGACGGCCGTGTTACCGCAGCTAGAGGTGATTACCCTACATCAAGCCGAACTGCGAAAACGCAATTATGGTGGAGTTCGATCGTGGGGCAGCGTTGGTTTTATTGTCCTGACAATATTGACCGGTCACTTGCTGGATATTTATGGCACCGAAGTGCCTATATACATCAGCATGGTATTACTGACCTTGTTGTTTGTGTCGACCCTATGGATCGCCAATAGCACACCTGAACGCGACACGGGAGCCAAACAGAGTACGCAATGGCAAGCGGCGCTGAAGCCCGTATTTGTGATATTTATTTTATCGACCGCATTGCTACAGGTCAGTTTTGGCGCCTACTACGGGTTTTTCGCGCTCTACATGCGCGACCTCGGCCACAGCGGCCAGCTTACAGGGGTCTTGATCGCTCTCGGTGTCTTAGCGGAAATAGGTATATTTTTGTTGGCTCAGCGCGTGATCAGTCATTACGGTATCAAGCTGCTTCTGATCGCCAGTATGCTGTTGACGGCGTTGCGCTGGTGGCTGTTAGGCGCACTTCCCGATTTGATTGTTATTCTTGTCTTTGCTCAACTGCTGCACGCTTTTAGCTTCGGCCTAACCCATGCGGTTAGCGTAGAATTTATCCATCGTTATTTTGATCGCAGTTTTCAAAGCCGTGGTCAAGCAATCTACATCAGTATTGGCTTTGGTGTAGGTGGCGCATTTGGCAACTGGCTTGCCGGTCAATTGTGGCAACAAGGCAGTGGTGCTCAATTGGCATTCAATATATCTGCCATCGTAGCGGTTCTGGCTGGCCTCATTTTAATGCCTTTGGCAAAGCAAAAGCTGGGCGGCTAAACATCAACGTGGGCAATGTTCACAAGGTTTGATAGGGTAGTGTAAACCACTTTAATGCCTAGGATAAAACGTGCTGAAAAAACTCTGCTGCTTATTAATAACTGCTTTAATGGCACAAACCGCTCCCGCCGAGGGTTCGGATATTTGGCTCATCGATTACGCCACATCGAGAGATAACCCTGCTAGCGTTTATCGACCGTTGACATGGCAGAAAATAACGGATGCACCGTACTATCACAATCAACCTTATTTTAGTGCTGATCAGCAATTCCTTTACTACACCGCCGCAGATGCTCAACAACAAACGGATTTGTGGCGTTACGAACTATCCAAACAAGAGCACATCAACCTGACCTCATCAACAACCAGTGAGTATTCACCGACGCCGTTGCCGAGCGCAGATGGTTTGTCGGGCATTTGGGTAGACGAGCAAGGTAAACAATGGTTGAGGGCCTGGAGCCTAAATGGCCAACCGCCAACCAAGCTGCTTAATGTTGAGCCGATTGGCTATCACGTTTGGCTCAATGACGGCGAGGTTTTGGTGTTTGTCTTAGGCAGTGGTGAAACACCGGTACATACGTTGCAGCGCCATACAGTCAAAGGTGCTACTAAGCGAACCGAAGCGACAGTTATCGATACAAACATCGGCGCAAGTTTGTGGGCTATTCCAGGTAAACCCGGTAAGTTTAGTTATTCGAAAACGCTAGAGGGCAGGCATTGGCTAATGGCTTATGATAGCAATACCGGTGCAATCGAAACACTGGCTGAATTGCCTGCTGAATCGTCCTATTATGCGTGGACACCAGATGGCCACGCGGTAACCGTTGCTGCGGATGAGAAGGCACTGATCCGTTATGACGGGCAGCAATGGCAAACCCTGTTTACTATTGATAGCCATTGTAACAATGGCGCAACAAGGCTTGTTTTTGCGCCGCAAGGCAATAAATTGGCCTTGGTTTGTGGCCGTCCCTAAACAAAAAAAGCCCGGTCAAACGACCGGGCTTTTGCTTTAACACTTAGGCAATTAAGCAGCGAAGTTTTCGCTCGCAAATTCCCAATTCGCTAGTGCCCAGAAACCTTCAAGGTATTTTGGACGAACGTTGCGATAATCGATGTAGTAAGCGTGCTCCCATAGGTCTACTGTGAGTAGAGGAGTAACACCGTCTTCAGTGATTGGAGTTGCGGCGTTGCTAGTGTTAACGATATCTAGACCACCATCAGCTGTTTTAACCAACCAAGTCCAGCTTGAACCAAAGTTGTTAACTGCTTTGTCGTTAAACGCCGCTTTAAAGTCAGCAAATGAGCCCCATTTGCTGTTGATTGCATCAGCAAGTGCACCCGTTGGTTCACCACCGCCATTTGGACTTAGGCTGTGCCAGTAAAACGTGTGGTTCCAAATCTGTGCAGCGTTGTTGAAAACACCACCGTCAGAAGACTTGATGATCTCTTCAAGTGATTTGCTTTCTAACTCAGTACCCTCAACTAAGCCGTTTAACTTAGTTACATAAGTCGCATGGTGTTTACCATGGTGGAAGTCCAATGTTTCAGCAGAAATATGTGGTTCCAAAGCGTTCTTTTCGTAAGGTAGTGCAGGTAATTCAAAAGCCATGCGGTGGTCTCCGTTTAAGTCCATAATGATTAAATACACGAATTCGATAATCAGTGATGTTCGGTTTTAACTGATTAAACTGAATTTTAACAGTATTGTTACTGATAAAAGTGCAAATGGGGTCATTTTTTTTAACGGCAAGGGCAAAAATAAAAATTGTCGCAATTTAAGCTTGAAACCCTAGATAATCGTACCTATATCCAAGCTTCAAAGAAACAGGGGAATCACATGGACTCATACGACAGCCAAGCTACCGTCGAAAAAATTAAGCAACAAATCGCTGAAAATCCAATTTTGCTTTACATGAAAGGCTCACCTAAATTACCGAGCTGCGGGTTTTCATCGCAAGCGTCGCAAGCAATTATGGCTTGTGGTCAACAATTCGCGTACGTGGATATTTTACAAAACCCAGATATTCGCGCTGAGTTACCGAATTATGCTGACTGGCCAACGTTCCCACAACTATGGGTCGACGGTGAGTTAGTGGGTGGCTGTGATATTATTTTGGAAATGTTCCAACAGGGCGAACTGCAACCGCTGTTAACCGAGACTGCAGAAAAATATGCCGACGATAGCACTGCAGAGTAGCCGTTGATAGTTACAAAAAAACCGCTGAAAACAGCGGTTTTTTTATGTATTCAATACTGGGGTGTTAACACACTTCTTTAAACAAAGATTCGTCGATAATGGTGCTATCAATAATTTGCTGAGCCATTTGTACACAACGACCGCACTCAGTGCCCAATTGCAACACGCGACTTAACTCACGCATGTTGCCCACACCGTGCTCTTCTACCGCATTTTTGATAGCTGTGTCGGTCACACCAAAACACATACAAACGTACATCAACAATCTCTCTACAACTAATTGCAAATGATAATAATTGTTATTTAGCTTGATTGCAAGATAGTAGTGATGAAATTTGTCTAAAAATTACACCTTACGAGAAATATTTGTGAAGTTTGCAATATTCCGGTTGTAAATTGGTAATCCATACCTATATTCGAAGTCTGAAACTGTTTAATGCTGTTGTTAGTCAGGTTTTAATAACAGTGTCATATCATTATATAACCTCAAAATGGAGACTCGTATGAGCGTACTAGTAGGCCGTCCAGCCCCTGATTTTACTGCTGCTGCAGTTCTTGGCACAGGTGAGATTGTTGATACATTTACTCTAAGTGAAGCGATAAAAGGCAAGAAAGCCGTCGTATTTTTCTATCCACTTGATTTTACTTTCGTGTGCCCATCAGAGCTGATTGCATTCGACAAGCGCTACGATGAGTTCAAGAAGCGCGGTGTTGAAGTTATCGGTGTTTCAATCGATTCACAATTTAGCCACAACGCATGGCGTAATACTGCAGTGAATGACGGCGGTATCGGCCCAGTTAAATATACGTTGGTCGCTGATGTTAAGCACGAAATTTGTCAAGCTTACGACGTTGAGCATCCTACTGATGGTGTTGCTTTCCGCGGTTCTTTCCTAATCGACTCAGATGGTCTTGTACGTCACCAAGTCGTTAACGATTTACCGCTTGGCCGTAACATCGATGAAATGTTGCGCATGGTTGATGCATTGAGCTTCCACGAAGAGCACGGCGAAGTATGTCCTGCGGGCTGGCAAGAAGGTAAAGCCGGTATGGACGCAAGCCCTGAAGGTGTTGCGAAGTACTTGTCTGAGAAAACTGACGAGCTGTAAATCGTCTTCGTATTTGGTAAAAGGCCGCGATTCGCGGCCTTTTTTTATTTTTTGCAAGGGATTGTGGTTGCCTAATCCTCAACCGCTAAAGGCCAGCCACCCAAAGCTTGCCAGCGATTAATCATATAGCAAAATAATTCAGTCGTCTTTTGCGCATCGTACAAAGCTGAATGCGCTTGCTTGGCATCAAAGTGAATACCGGCCGCATGACATGCTCTGATCAAGACCGTCTGGCCAAGCGTTAGCGCGGCTAAGCTTGTTGTATCGAATGAGACGAAGGGATGAAACGGTGTGCGTTTAATATCGCAGCGCTCAATAGCTGCATTGACAAAGCCCTGATCAAAGCTGGCATTGTGAGCAACAATTACCGAGCGCTGACAATCAGCCGCTTTTTGCGCTTTGCGTATGGTTTTACACAAATCTTTCATCGCCTCTGATTCTGTCACTGCACCGCGCAAGGCACAGTGAGGATCAATACCGTTAAAATCGAGAGCTGCTTGTTCTAAGTTGGCCCCTTCAAACGGTTCTACATGGCGGTGAAACATTAGATCCGGTTGTAACATGTTGAATTCATCGTATTTAACCGTAACAGCGGCTATTTCAAGTAACGCATCTGTTTTGGCGTTGAAACCGGCTGTTTCAACATCGATGACAACGGGGAAATAACCGCGAAAACGGTCTACCAGTGCCTGATGGGGATATGTCATTTATGCAACTTATTTGGAAAAATTGTCCGAGTGCCTAAGTATGCGTTTCATTAAACAGAACTTCGGCGTAAAGTATTGTCGAGAAGTATGACAATATCGCTCGGATCTATCCAGCGGTTCACTAAACTTTTAACGTAAAATGTCGATATACAGGCATAACCTTTAGGAGTATGTATGTCATTTAAAGTCAGATTGAGTGTATTGGTGGGTCTTGCAATGCTGTCAACGTCATCGTTGGCTAATTTGCGTCAATATGCTGCGCACGTTGAACAGTCTGATTGGCAGGTGACAGAGAATACCCGTATTGCTTGTCATCTCAATCACACTATTCCCGGTTACGGTGATGCTTTATTTACCAGTGAGGCATCAAAGCAACTCAACATGATGTTTGAGTTAGACATGCTGCTGTTACCTAAACACTTTGACGTTGCTGCGGTATATTCGGTACCGCCGCAATGGATGCCAGGGCAACAACAAAAGCCGCTTGCTGATATGACCATTCGCACACAATACAATGGCGACTTGCCCGAGCAAACAGCATGGACCATGTTAAGTGAATTGGAGAAGGGCTTCTGGCCAACCATTTACTATCAAGATTGGTACAACCAATACGACAAAATTTCGGTAGGTTTAAATGCGGCGAATTTCTTGCCGGCCTATCGCGAGTTTGCCCAGTGTGTCGCAAACTTGTTGCCGTATAGCTTCGACGATATTGCCTATTCTGTTTTGAGTTATAAGAAAAATAGTGTGGAGCTGACTAAATACTCACAGCGTCGATTACAAATGATTGGCGACTACCTCAAAGAAGACAGCGAAATGGAGTTAGTGTTGTTAGACGGCTATACCGATAGTTTTGGTGGGCGTTGGACTAATGAGCAATTGTCTATCCGTCGCGCTAATGAAATCCGCGACTTCTTCGCCAGTATGGGCGTTTCACCTGAGCGCATAGATGTAACGGGTCACGGCGAACGTCGTCATATTGCGCCCAACACCAATGAAACCAGCCGCGCACAAAACCGCCGTGTCGTGATCAGAATGGCAAAACCTTAGGGCGTTAAGAAGTTGACGACCACGTCTGTGTGATCGGTGAATAGGCCATCTACAGCAAGTTGTTCAAACAGTACGTGAAGCGTCTGCTGGGCACTCAATTCGTAGGGTAATTGGTCGGCTCGAAAGGTGTAAGGGTGAACCACTAAACCATGCTGATGAGCATTTTCAACAAGTCCAGTCGGTAACATTGTTGCCAGATCAATGAGTTGCGCATACCAAGGACCAATGCCTTGCGCTACCTTTGCCACCTCAGTTAATCCCTCGGCCGTTTTTAAATAATCATAATCAGTCGCGGATTCTTGCCAATCGTTTTCGCCAATCAATTGCACCAGTTTGACTTTAGCTCCCAATTGATTGCGCAAACGCTTGGTCTCATCAAAGTCGAAACATTGCAAGAACACCTTGGCTGAAGGGTTATCTAAGCCATACTCTCTGAGCATCGTTAGTGTAGCTGCAGCAATGTCTTTACCCTGTTGTCTGTGCCATGCCGGCGCTTTTATTTCAGGGTAGAGTCCAACGGTGCGTTGGTGAATGCGGTTTAGCGTTGTAATGACTTCAATGTGTTCGCGAAAGGTTGCTACCTTAAAGCTTGCGTTACCCGAATAACGCGTGGGGTAGACTACTTTACCCGCGATATCTCTGCGCTCATGTACGCTCAGCGCGCGGATCTCTTGCAAGGTGAAATCTATTGCGTAGTAGCGACCATCTTCGCGGGCGCGCTGAGGGAATATCTCTTTGACATTTGTAGTGGTATCGAGATGGACATCGTGCAGCACAATTAAATGGTCGTCTTTGGTCATAACCAAATCTTGTTCAATGTAATCGGCACCTTGATTGTAGGCTAATACTGCCGCCGCAAGGGTGTGCTCGGGCAAATAACCTGACGCACCTCGATGGGCGATAGTAATCGGGCTATCAGTCTTTGCATCAACTGTAAAATGCGGCGCAAGCCCGATTAACAGCAGGCACATCAGCGTAGCAATTTGTGCCTTGAAAAAATACTGCACGCTATTTTTTCTCGATTAACTCAATCGCATAACCGTCTGGGTCGCGCACGAAGGCGATTACCGTTGAACCGCCTTTTACTGGGCCGGGCGCGCGATAAACATCACCGCCTTTCGCACTAATTTGTTTACACAAGGCATAGATATCATCAACGGCAAAGGCTATATGGCCAAACGCATTACCATGCTCGTATTCTGATGTATCCCAATTGTAAGTTAACTCAATTACCGCTTGTTCGGATTCCTCAGCGTACCCGACAAAAGCCAGGGTATAGCGGTATTCGGTATTCTCGCTTTGGCGTAGTAACTTCATTCCCATCACTTGGGTGTAAAAGTCAATCGAACGCTGAAGGTCACCAACGCGTAGCATGGTGTGTAGCATGCGCATAAAAGATACCTCTTAAAAGCCTTAGCAAGACACTATAGTGCCTTAATCTTGTCACAAATTTAAGCCGTATCGCGACGAGTCGATAAGTCTCAGCGGCGCGTTGCAACTTTACTTTTTAGGGACTTTTTAGCTTCTGCTTTTAAAACTTCATTGATAAAGCTTTTACGTCCGAATTGGCGGGTAATTATGCATCTGTCTAGGGAAAAACCTCGGGCAGGGCAATATTCTCTACCGTAATAGATTATTTGCAGGTGTAAGTCATTCCAGCGTTCACGCGGAAATAGACGTTTGGCATCGCGCTCAGTTTGCTCAACGCTTTTGCCATTCGATAAGCCCCAGCGATACATCAAACGATGGATGTGGGTATCGACAGGAAAAGCTGGCACTCCAAATGCTTGCGACATCACCACTGAAGCGGTTTTATGTCCTACTGCAGGCATCGCTTCTAACGCTGCAAAATCTTGCGGGACTTCGCCATTGTGTTGCTTGATGATCATGTCTGATAGGTGCCAAATGCCCTTCGACTTCATTGGCGACAAACCACAAGGGCGGATGATTTCTTGAATCTCTTCAATACTCATTAACACCATATCAAAAGGGTTATCTGCACGAGCAAAGAGTTTAGGTGTAATTTGATTAACGCGTTCGTCGGTGCATTGTGCCGAAAGCAAGACCGCGACTAATAAGGTGTAAGGGTCTTTGTGATCCAAGGGAATTGGAATTTCCGGATATAACTCGTCTAGGATCCGGATTATCTCGTTGACTTTTTGTTGTTTTGTAAGAGTTGTCATTATTGTTTTCGTTTTAATTCAAACTGGCTAGATGGTGTGATGTGCTTATTCTGCCGTGACTCGAGCGCGTTCCACCACACGCTTTTCTTGTTTGGCATTGAGTTTTTCAAGGCGTTGATCCAAGGCGTTCTTTGCCGCAATAATTAAGCCCATCGCCAAAAACGCGCCAGGTGGCAAAATAGCCAGAAGGAAAGGGCTCTCTGAGGTGAATACGGTGATTTCTAGCACAGTTGCCCAGTCACCTAACAGTAGCTCAGCACCAGAAAATAGGGTGCCATAGCCTAACAGCTCGCGAAAACCGCCGAGAACAACCAGCACAAGGGTGAAGCCAATGCCCATACTCAAACCGTCATAGGCGGCATAACCAACGGGGTTTTTCGACGCATAAGCCTCAGCGCGACCAATAATCGCACAGTTTGTGACAATCAGTGGAATAAATATTCCGAGCGCCAAATACAACTCGTAAGTGTAGGCATTCATAACAAGTTCGATAACCGTTACAAAGGCGGCAATAACCATCACAAAGATCGGAATACGAATCTCATTGGGGACAAAGTTTCGCACAAGCGATACGGTAACGTTCGATCCGATCAATACCAATGTAGTTGCCAACCCCAAGCCTAAACCATTGGTAATGGTTGCTGTTACCGCCAGCAAAGGACATAAGCCCAAAAGCTGAACCAGGGCCGGATTATTTTGCCATAAACCCTGCCAGGTTAGGTTGGTGAGCTCAGTTTTGGTATCACTCATTACTCATCTCCTGCACAACTTGGCAATTAGCCGCCATATCCAGCCATTCAGTGGTATGTTCAGCCGCGGTCAGTGCAGTCAGCTCTACCTGCTTAACAACGGCTCTGGGCGTTATCGTAGCGCCGGTGAATTGGTCAAACTGCCCACCGTTTTTCTTTACATCCCACAACGCGGCATTATCGGGGCTAACGACCTTGCCATTGAAACTCAAAATCCAATCGCTGATGCGTAAATTGATTTTATCGCCGAGTCCCGGTGTTTCTTTGTGGTCAAGTACGCGAACACCAGTGATTGTGCCATCGAGCAACATGCCGACTAGCATATGGATATTACCACTGTAACCATTGGGCGCAGTGCTTTCGATCACAAAGCCGATGGGGTCACCTGCTTTAGTTGCTCGGTATATGCTTACCGTTTCTTCGGCTGATAACGCTTCATTGGTTAATGAAATACAGCTCTCTGCTAAGGCGTTATCATGCATATCATCGGGCATTACTTGCACTAAAGTGGCTTGTAATCGCTCGTTGCGCTGTTGCTCAATTTGACCTTTGGTACCCAAAAATGTCAGACCTATTAGCCCTGTAGTAGCTAATGCAAAAGCGGCGAGGATTGCGCCATTTTTATAAATGTTATTTATCATTGCACAACCTCATTATGCCCTATGACCATAGGTACGCGGCTGCGTGTAATAATCAATCAAAGGCACGGCCATATTCATAATAACGACAGCGAAGGCTACTGCGTCGGGGTAGTTGCCAAAAATGCGAATGATCACTATCCAAAAACCGATTAGTGCACCGAAAACCAATCGTCCTCGCGGTGTTGTGCTGGCTGATACTGGGTCGGTTGCGATAAAAAATGCTCCAACAATGACACTGCCATTGATCAAATGAAAGTAGGGGGAGGCATAATTGTCGGGCGATACTACATAAAACAACAAACTTACCAGTGCCACAGCAGCAATCATACTGCCGGGAATATGCCACGTAATAACCCTTTGTTGGATAAGAGCTAAGCCCCCAAATAAGTAAGCCAAGGTTACCCAGACCCAGCCAGCGCCAGTTGTGCCATACATAAAGCTGACATTGGTCGCTTCTGCTACTGTTTGCCCAGACATTAGCGCTGTTTTGACGTGATCTAACGGTGTAGCCATGGAGATACCGTCGATATCCACTTTCAGCTGCGCAACACTGTAACCCTCGACGGTATAGCCAGTGAAAACAACCCATACTGCATCTAGTAATGAAGCGTTATTCTCAACCAGAGACTGAGGCGGCAGCCAGTTTGTCATTTGCACAGGGAAACTAATCAACAGCATGACATAAGCAGCCATAGCGGGATTAAACATGTTAAAGCCCAAGCCGCCGTAGAGCTGTTTGACGATGATAATTGCAAAGCACGTGCCCAGTACGATAATCCACCACGGCGCTAGAGGCGGAATACTTATTGCCAGTAATAACCCCGTCAGCACTGCACTGTAGTCTTGTAACGTGCGCTTAATCGGCTTTTTACGCAGCATTAAAATAACCGCTTCTGCAGCCACAGCGGTAATGCCAGCAAGGATTAGTTGGACCAATACACCCCAACCAAAAAATACGACTTGGGCAAGAATGCCCGGTAGCGCGGCATAACACACCAATCGCATGACTGCACCTGTGTCGCGGCGCACATGTTGATGGGGTGAACTAGCAAGCGAGAGTTTCATTATTCAGCGTTTTCTCCAGACTTATTTTGCTTGGCTTTAGCTTTTGCCTTAGCGATTGCTTTGGCGACCTTTTCGCGCTTGATCTGCTCTGCAGTTTTCTCTTTAGGAGGCTCTTTGTCATTAACCTCTGCTACGCTAGCAGCATCATTTTCAGCTTCAGCGGGTTCAGATTGTGCAGCCTTTTGTGCCGCTTTTTTAGCTTTTGCACGTGCGACAGGGGCGGCAACCTTGGCTTTTTTACCAGGTGCGGCAGTTGTCTCGTCGGTAGCGGTTGGGTCAATAACGTCAGTTTCTTGCTTAACACCTTGCTCGGCTTCGGCCTGTTTTCGGGCTTTTTTAGCTTTGGCTCGCGCAACAGCCGCCGCAACTTTGGCTTGTTTATCTAACTTTTCAGATGCTGGTTGAGATTGAGCAGAGGTCGTTTGCTCGGCTTTTTTGGCCTTTGCCCGGGCAACGGCGGCTGCCACTTTAGCCTGCTTATCCTTTACGGTAGAAGACTCGGCTGATTTTTGTGGTGCATCAATTGGTTGCTCAACTGCTTCGGTTTGCGCGGCCGTTTTAGCTTTTTTCGCTTTTGCACGCGCCAGAGCCGCTGCAATTTTGTCCTGTGCACTGCCATCTTTTGCCATCGCTTGTTTGCGTTGTTCAGCGGCTAAGCGATGTTTTTCTTCGCGCAAACGCTTTTCTTCTAGCAGTCGCGCTTTGCGCGCTTCGAAACGTTGTTTCGCTTTTTCTGATTTGTCATTTTCATCGCGTTGATTGCGAATTTCGGCTTTGGCTTTGCGGTAATAATGCACCAATGGGATTTCACTCGGGCACACATAGGCACACGCTCCACATTCTATGCAATCGAATAGGTTGTACTCTTGAGTTTTGTCGTGATCTTTCGCTTTGCTATACCAATACAATTGTTGTGGTAGCAAGCTAGCAGGGCAAGCATCGGTGCAAAATCCGCAGCGTATACAGGCGCGCTCATCTGCTGCACTCGGCAATTCATTTTTTGCTGGCGCTAATAAGCAGTTAGTAATTTTAACAACCGGTGTATCCAAGCTTGTAATACTAAAGCCCATCATGGGGCCACCCATGATCACTTGCTGCTCATTCTGGTTATGTGGCATGTATCCAGCGTAGGATAGTAAATGGGATACTGGAGTACCTAATAGAGCCCACACGTTTTGCGGTTTCTGCAATGCCGTCCCGGTAAGCGTAACGACTCTCTCGAGCAGCGGTTTGCCCGAAAAAATAGCATCAGCAATGGCAAAGCAGGTACCGACATTAAACATCACACAACCAATATCATTGGGTAGACCTTTGCGCGGTACTTCTCTGCCTGTTAATACTTGAATAAGCTGTTTTTCACCTCCGGCAGGATAGACCGTAGGGACCGATACAACCTGTATCTCTTGGTTGTCCTCACACGCAATATTCAACGCTTTTAGCGCCTCAGGTTTATTATCCTCTACGGCAATAACGATGCACTTGGGCGATAACAAATGATTGAGTACATCAACACCTTGACGGATTTGCCAGGCGTGTTCGCGCATCAGTCTGTCATCCGACGAGATATAGGGTTCACACTCAATACCATTGATGATCAGGAACTCTACAGGCTTAGTGCTGCTGGTTTTAATATGCGTTGGGAATCCTGCACCACCGAGTCCAGCAATGCCTGCATCGCAAATGCGTTCGATCAAGGCGTTCTTGTCGAGGTGTTGGTAATGATGGATCGGGAAAAGTTCTGTCCACGTATCGTTGCCGTCAGGGCGCATTGTGATGGTTAATTCTGGAACACCCGAGGGGTGGGCACTGGTGTGCTCTCCAATTTCGGTAATAACGCCTGACGTTGGCGCGTGAATAGGCACAGCGTATGGCGCATTTGAATAAGTTAAAGGCTGACCTTTGAGCACTTGTGAGCCAATTTCAACGCAAACAGAACCTTCTAGCCCTGCGTGTTGGCGTACTGGAATATATAAAACTTCTGGTAACTGTACCCGCGCAATCGCAGTGGTATTGCTTAACGATTTTTGGCCTGGTGGGTGCACACCGCCGGGGAATTGCCATAAATCTTGGCGCTTAAGACGTTCCATGACGGTATCAAAAGAAGGAGTGATCGCCATTTTATGACACCATCTTAACTGGGATATCCCCAGTAGTTGTCTGTTTCAAGTCCCATTGCCAGGATTGTGTAGTCTGCTTTACCGGCACCATATCAATACAATCTACAGGGCAGGGGTCAACACACAAATCACAGCCGGTACATTCATCGACTATGACGGTATGCATTTGCTTGGCGGCGCCAAGAATTGCATCTACTGGGCAAGCCTGAATACACTTAGTACATCCAATACATTCATCCTCGCGAATAAAAGCCACTTTTTTTACGTCTTCAACGCCATGTGCAGCATCCAGAGGTTTGGCTTCAACACCCATAAGTTCGGCAAGCTTTTTAATCGTTGCTTCGCCGCCTGGGGGACATTTATTGATTTGATCGCCGTTGGCAATGGCTTCTGCATAGGGTTTGCAACCTGGGTAACCACATTGACCACATTGCGTTTGCGGTAAAATTTGATCAATTTGTTCAACCAGTGGATCGCTTTCGACTTTAAAGCGAATGGCAGCGTAGCCTAAGATTGCACCGAACAATAAAGCCAGCACACCAATTGCAAAGAGCGCCCAAAACAAACTCATTAGAACTTCACCAAGCCGATGAAGCCCATAAAGGCTAAAGACATCAGTCCCGCAGTTATCATTGCTATGGCAGCACCTCTAAACGGCGTAGGAACGTCTGCAGCTGCTAGTCGTTCACGCATTGCCGCAAACATAATGAGAACCAGTGAGAAGCCGACAGCAGCGCCAAAACCATAAAAAATAGATTCCATAAAACTGTGCTGCTCAGTCACATTTAATAGTGCAACTCCAAGTACTGCGCAGTTCGTGGTAATGAGTGGTAAGAAAATACCGAGTAAACGGTATAGGGTCGGGCTGGTTTTGTGCACTACCATCTCAGTAAATTGCACCACTACCGCAATCACCAGAATAAAGCTCAAAGTGCGCAAGTAACCAATGCCAAGTGGCAACAAGATATAGGTTTCGACTAAGTAAGACGACATAGAAGCAAGGGTAAGTACAAAGGTTGTTGCCATTGACATACCAATTGCAGTCTCAAGCTTTCCAGACACACCCATAAACGGGCACAAGCCTAGAAACTTCACCAATACGAAGTTGTTGACCAGTACTGTACTGACTAACAAAAGAAAGAAATCTGTCATTTAGCTTTAGTTGTCGCCGTAGATGAGTATTTTTGCGCAATCTCTATGGATACTATTATCCCTTGTAACGCAACAATTAACAACTTGATAAATCTATGGTTATTTCGAGGAACTTACGAGTTGTTGCACGGAGTGGCTCCCCCTCCCCGACTCGAACGGGGGACCTGCGGATTAACAGTCCGTCGCTCTAACCAACTGAGCTAAGGGGGAACAGTACAACATGCGTGAAAAGTTGGCTCCCCCTCCCCGACTCGAACGGGGGACCTGCGGATTAACAGTCCGTCGCTCTAACCAACTGAGCTAAGGGGGACCTGCTTTTCAACGGACGCGAATATTAATGAGCCTACGGGTTAGTGTCAACACTGCATTGCAGTATTTTTTAATAAAGTTGCTGATTGGTTAATTTTGATACGACTTGGCTTTTCTGCATGTTATTGGAAATACTATAAATTACTTAATGTGCATTTTCAGTCCGCCGTCATAACTAAAAGTTATTAAAAAATCTTTGACCACTGTTCACATAAACAGTGTTTAACAAAAGTGTCATGAACGAATAGGGGCAAAAAGGTTAGTGGTGACTTACCTATTATTTAATCAATTGCCAGTAACATGGCGTTTTTATTGGGCTTTGTTAGTTATCCACTAAATCTGTGGATAAAGTTGTGAATAAAAGTTTGTGGCCAAGCCTTAAACAATTCTGAACTGTCAATAATTTTTCGATGATTTTTTTCAAAAAAAATAAAATATTATTATTTATCATGGTGTTGTGTTGTTGCTGTGAAAAAGTGGTTGATCGGGGGGAGCGTTTCAATTAGGCAGGTTTGACCTGTGTGTTTCTTTTTAAAATCCCTTGATTTTGCCTTGGTTTTTCACTCATTTAGGCTTAAACGAGAGCGGGTTAGAGCCAAACCTTTGACGCCCTTGTGGGTAAATTTACTGTACCTGTGATGATTTTCATCCGCAACGCTGAGTCGCACGTTATGTCAGTTTAATGTCAGCTCAAAAAACTCTGATTAAGCGTAAAATGTACTAATGAACAAATGTGATAACTGATAGTATGTTTCGCATTCATCTTTTGTCCCTCTGCCATAGAGAATTTTAGTGTCCGCCGATAAACAAACCAATAAACGCCCAGATATGCTCAATGGGCCAATTCAGTTTACGTTGCGCAAAATGACCATCCCTATGATTTACGGCATGATAATGCTGATGACCTTTGGTCTGGTTGATACATTCTTTGTCAGTTTATTGGGTACTGAGCAACTCGCAGCCATTAGTTTTACGTTTCCGGTTACCTTTACCTTAATCAGTTTGAACATTGGATTAGGAATAGGGACTTCGGCAATTATCGGTCGCTATTTAGGTAGTGGCGATCACAGTCACGCCAAAGAGTTTGCAACGGGCTCACTGATGCTAGCCACCATAATGGTAGGTGCATTGGCAGTATTGGGGCTCATGACCATTGAGCCGGTATTTGCGTTGTTAGGTGCATCAGAAACACTGATGCCCTATATAAAAGACTATATGATTGTGTGGTATTTTGCCGGTGTCTTTTTGGCGCTACCGATGGTGGGGAACAGTGTACTAAGAGCATCCGGGGATACTAAAACTCCGAGTATCATTATGGCTGCAGGTGGTGGCGTCAATGCGTTGCTCGACCCGCTACTGATTTTTGGTTGGGGCCCCATTCCGGCCATGGGTATTCAAGGCGCTGCAGTGGCGACCGCGATTGCTTGGGGCATTGGGGTCATCTGGATTCTGACATTACTGGTTAAGCGCCATTTGATGTTACCGCGGTTATTGAGTTTCCAAGAGCTAAGGTTTACCAGCGGTGGCATTTTGAAAATCGGATTGCCTGCGGCAGGCGCTAATATGCTGACACCCATTGCCGGTGGCGTGCTAACCAAAATTGTTTCCGGTTATGGTGCCGCAGCGGTTGCGGCGTGGGGAGTCGGCAATCGACTCGAATCGATTGCTAGTATTGCTGTGCTTGCTTTGTCGATGTCATTACCACCTTTTATCAGTCAGAACTTTGGTGCTGAAAAGCTCAGCCGCGTAAGGGATGCTTACAGCATAGCAATACGCTTTGTGTTGATTTGGCAGTTTGGTGTATTTGTGGTTATGTGGCTGTTATCGCCCTTTATTGCTGCAGCGTTTACCCAAGATCCTGCGGTTGCTAAGTTGATCCAATTGTTTTTATTGATCGTTCCATTAGGTTATGGGCTACAAGGCATTGTAATCCTCACAAATTCTTCATTTAATGCGATGCACAAACCAATGTCTGCACTCATATTGAGTGTCATTCGCTTGTTTGTCTTCCTCGTCCCTATCTCACTGGTGGGCAGTTTATTGTACGACTTAGAGGGGATGTTTTGGGGCAGTGTCGTGGCGAATTTGTTGATGGGTGCCTTGTCGTTTTTCTGGTTTAAGCGCCAATTAAGCCGAGAGTTTTCTTGTTTGAGTGAACAGCTGCAATAGGATTTTCAATGAGTCGCGATTTTGAATTGGTATCTTCATACAAACCCGCTGGTGACCAGCCAAATGCGATCAAGGCATTAGTCGAAGGGCTCGAAGATGGGCTTGCGACGCAAACGCTTTTGGGGGTAACGGGGTCTGGTAAAACCTTCACCATGGCTAATATCATCAGTGAAGTTCAAAGGCCAACTTTAATACTGGCGCACAACAAGACGCTTGCAGCACAGCTTTACGGCGAGATGAAAGAGTTCTTTCCAAACAACGCGGTTGAGTACTTTGTTTCTTATTACGACTACTATCAACCAGAAGCCTATGTGCCAACCACAGATACATTTATCGAGAAAGATGCGTCAATCAATGATCACATTGAACAGATGCGCTTGTCCGCTACTAAGGCTCTGATGGAGCGACGCGACGTTGTTATCGTAGCCAGTGTATCAGCGATTTATGGTTTGGGTGATCCTGAGTCCTATATGAAAATGCTATTGCATTTGCGCCAGGGCGATACGATGGACCAGCGCGATATTTTACGGCGCCTTGCTGAGTTGCAATACAAGCGCAATGATATTGCATTTGAGCGTGGTAGTTTTCGTGTGCGTGGTGATGTCATTGATATTTATCCGGCAGATTCGGAAAAGCATGCCGTTAGAGTGGAATTATTTGATCAAGAAATCGACCGAATTAGCATATTTGACCCCCTGACAGGTGCGGTTGACAAGCAAGTGATACGTACAACGGTATTTCCAAAAACACACTACGTAACGCCGCGAGAAAAGATACTCAATGCCATTGATGAGATTAAATCCGAGCTTAAAGACCGCAAGGAACAATTGAAATCAAATCAAAAGTTGCTCGAAGAGCAAAGGATTTCCCAGCGCACTCAGTTTGATATCGAGATGATGCTAGAACTGGGCTATTGCTCAGGTATTGAAAACTACTCTCGCTATTTGTCTGGCAGAGCCCCCGGCGAGCCACCTCCCACATTACTCGATTATTTTCCGCCAGACGGGTTAATGTTTATTGATGAATCACACGTCACGGTATCGCAAATTGGCGCGATGTATAAAGGTGACCGCTCTCGTAAAGAAACCCTCGTGGAATACGGGTTTCGATTGCCCTCAGCCCTGGACAATCGACCGCTAAAGTTTGAAGAGTTCGAACATATTTCCCCGCAGACTATTTATGTGTCTGCAACACCGGGCAACTATGAGTTAGACCGTTGTGGTGATGAAGTTGTCGAGCAAGTGGTTCGGCCAACGGGCTTATTGGATCCACAAATTGAAATTCGTCCGGTTGCTACACAAGTCGATGACGTACTGTCGGAAATCAATGAACGTGTGAAGTTAGATGAACGGGTACTGATTACGACGTTAACCAAGCGTATGGCTGAAGACTTGAGTGAGTATCTCAATGAGCATGGTGTGAAAGTGCGTTATTTACACTCAGATATTGATACGGTGGAACGGATTGAGATTATCCGTGATCTGCGAATAGGTAAGTTTGACGTACTGGTTGGCATAAACCTGCTGCGTGAAGGCCTCGATATGCCTGAAGTGTCCTTAGTGGCCATTCTCGACGCCGACAAAGAAGGCTTTTTGCGCGCTGAGAAGTCGCTTATCCAGACGATTGGTCGCGCCGCTCGTCACGTTAACGGCAAGGCGATTATGTACGCTGATACGATCACTGGCAGCATGCAAAAAGCGATTGACGAGACAGACCGTCGGCGTTCCAAACAACAAGTATTCAATGAAGCAAATAACATTGTACCCATGCGTTTGAATAAGCCGATTACTGACATTATGGACTTAGGAGATAGTGCGCATCCGGCATCAGGTAAGATCAAATTGCGCAAAGTCGCGGAGAAAGAAAAGACTTACAAAGCCATGAATGCGACACAATTAATGGAGAAGGTTGCGGAGCTTGAAAAGCAAATGTTTGAATATGCGCGGGAGTTGGAATTTGAAAAAGCTGCGGGATTGCGCGATGAAGTCGAGCAGTTGCGCAAGCAAATCGTCTCACTGTCTTAATAAATACCAAAAATCGCGGAATAAACCGTTGTATTCCGCGCCTTCCTTGCCTAATATTAGTTAAAGCGTATCAATAACTATACCTAAAAACGGTGCCACATGTTAAATCGTCTTCAAGAGTCAGACATTAAGCTACTGCGGGTTTTTTATGCCGTGGCCAGCTGTAATGGATTCACCGCTGCAGAACCGGTCTTGCGTATGCAAAGACCGAATATTAGTGCGGCGATTAAAAAGCTCGAGGAGCGCCTGGATCTAGTGTTGTGTCATCGCGGTCGTGGCGGCTTTCAAATGACTAAAGAAGGTGAAATGGTTTTTCAAGAAACCAAGCGTATATTTAACGCCTTCGATAACTTCGTGTTCAACTTAAAAAGCTTGCATGACGATTACTCAGGTCATATCACTATTGTCATGATGGCGGGGCTCCCATTGTCAATGCAATTGGCAATCAGTAAAGCCGTTAAAAGTACAATGAAGAAGTTTGATGATATCCACGTTAATATTCAGACGCGGTTGTATAACGAAGTTGAACATGTGGCGGTTTCTGGTGAGTGTCACTTGGTCGTTTCAACCTACGACATGGTCAAACCCGAATCGGTAACCTTCCATCCAACGGGCACGCATTGCCCCGGTAGATTGTATTGTGCGCCGACCCATCCATTGGCAAAGTATCGCGATACTAGTTTGCCTGACGATATTCGGATTGAAGATTATCCTGCAATTGGTATCAGTGGGCTGTCGTCAGCTAATTACATCGAAGACGAGCGCCGCTTAGCAATCCAAACATTCTCGGATTCTTATGACGCGTGTTTGTCCGCAATCATGACGGGAGAATATGTGGGGCTACTACCTGATTATATGCGCAGAGAGCAGGGCGCTAGTTTAGGTTTGGTGCCTATAGCGAATGGTGAACTATTCAATTTTGACCACGAGTTGTTCATCATGAACGGCAAAAATACCCGGTTAAACCCAGTATTGCGTCACTGCATCAAAGAACTATCGTACTTCATCACGGAAAGCCAAAAGTAATTACGACCTTTGGGCTTACCAAAAGACCCACTAGCTCTCGTAATCAAGTGGGTCGGTAACTCCGTTTTCAGCAAACGCTTCGAGTCTTTCTTGGCATGCACCACATTTACCGCAGGCTTTTTCTCTGCCGTTATAGCAGGTCCAAGTTTGGGCATAATCAAGGCCCATTGTTAGCCCGTCAGTGAGTATTTCAATTTTGCTATTGTGCAAATAAGGCGTCACAATCTCTACCGGTTCATAGTTAGCAACCTGACATACGGTGTTCATTTTTTCGACAAACTCCGGCCGGCAGTCTGGATAGATAGCATGATCTCCGGAGTGTGCGCCGTAATATACTTTATTGGCATTAAGAGAGACGGCATAACCAACAGCAAGTGAAAGCAAAATCATATTGCGATTGGGCACAACTGTCTGTTGCATGGAAGGCTCTTCGTAATGACCCTCAGGCACATCAATTTCATCGGTCAACGCAGAGCCACCAATTAGTTGATTGATACTGCTAATATCCACAACTTTATGGACGATGCCCAAGTCCTTGCACACACTCGCTGCGACATCGACTTCTTTAGCGTGCCGTTGACCGTAATTGAAGGTAACCGCGAATATTTCTTTATTTTCGGCTAAGGCTTTGTGCAACACAGTGTAAGAATCCATGCCACCTGAATAAACCACTACAGCACGTTGGGTGGGTTGGGATTCCTGTTGCGTCATGTCATACCTTTAAAAATAACTGCAAAATCTAGGCGCGAAGTTTAGGTGATCCCTGTTAAAATCCCAAGTATCCACAGAATTTTTTTTAACTTGATGCTAAAAATTAACGAAATATTTGAAACCATTCAGGGTGAAGGTGTGTTTACTGGTGTGCCCTCAATCTTCGTGCGCCTACAAGGCTGCCCCGTGGGTTGCCCTTGGTGTGATACTCAACATACATGGGAAGTCGAAGACGAAAATAATATTCCTGTTCGCGATATGATGGCAAAATCCACTGACACTGCAATGTGGTCAGCAATGAGTGTGTCCGACATTTTCTCTACCCTTGAGGATTGTGGCTATACCGCCAAGCATGTGGTTATTACAGGTGGTGAACCCTGTATGTATGACTTAAATGAATTGACAACAGCACTCAATCAAGACGGATATTCAACCCAGATTGAAACTAGCGGGACATTCCCAATACAATGCAGTATGGCGACATGGGTCACCGTGTCACCGAAAATTAATATGCCGGGCGGTCTAGAGATTCTGGCCAGCGCCATGCAACGTGCAAACGAGATCAAACACCCAATTGCGATGCAAAAGCACATTGATGAACTCGAACAGTTACTCGCTGAAAAGCCAGCTCAACCTGATACACAGATAGCATTACAACCGATTTCTCAGAAACCGCGAGCAACAGAATTAGCAATCAAAACTTGTATCGACAGAAACTGGCGGCTATCGTTACAAACACATAAGTATTTAGGTATCGAATAGACTGTGATTGAAAAACAAGACGAACAAGCATTGGAGCGTTTCTTTTTCGCCTTGAGCCAAGCGATGAGCGATGTTTCCTTAGGTGAGCTGTTAGCTTTTTACCATGTGCCCTGTGTTTTTGTCTCAAATGACGAGAAAACGGTGTGCTCAAACCCAGAGCAGATCACCAGCCGTCTAACACGCTTATTTGAACCCTGTCAGAAGGCCAATGCGATCCAACACAATGCCACGGTCGTGCACGCCATGACGCTATCTGACAGCATTTTGTTCGCTAAAGTGGACTGGCAAATTTGCAATGATAAAAATGATGTAGAGTTTAGCTGTTCGACGTCATACACCTTAGAGCGCGGAGGTGAGTTTGGTTTTGATATCATCGTTTCAGTAATCGATGAAGAAGAGCGAGCACTTGATGATATGTGTTCGCAGATGGAAGCCCAATGAGGCGAGTCTGGGCTCTATGCGCAGTTCTGGCTAGTCTGTTATTAGCCGCTGATGTCACAGGTGCAGTATGGAATATCACCTATCCACGAGCTCTTAACGACAATGACGTTCGCAATGACTATCCGATAGCGCTACTGACTTTAGCGCTTGATAAAACGGGCGTTCGATATCAGTTAAAACCGTCTGACCGCATAATGTTGCAAGGAAAGTCGTTAAGACAATTACGCGAAAACCGCTCAGTAAATGTGGTATGGAGTATGACAGATGCTCAACGTGAGACAGACTTATTACCAATCCGCATTCCCATTCACAAAGGTTTGATTGGTTGGCGTGTTTTCATTATCCATCGCGATAAGCAGCGCGCTTTTTCTGCTATTCAGTCATTGGCTGCACTACAGCGTTATATACCCGTACAAGGCGAAGATTGGCCAGACACCAAAATATTACAATCAAACGGGTTTGATGTGGAAAGCGTGACGCAGTATCTCGATAATTTTAATTTGATTACACGTTTCCAAGCCGACTTTTTTCCTCGCTCAGTGGTTGAGATTAATATGGAACTGGCGATGGATAACATCGACCCAGAGTTGGTTCTTGAAGAGTCCCTCGCGATTCACTATCCAGCGGCAATGTACTTTTTTGTAAACCGCACTAATCCGACCTTGGCAAAGTTGATCGAAACCGGACTGCAACGAGCCATTGAGGATGGTTCATTTGATCAATTATTTTTGCTGAATTACCAGCCAGTACTTGAGCAGCTCAATATACCTAACCGCCGAGTATTCGAATTAGAGAATCCATTAATGACAGCTGAAACGCCAGTGGATGATGAAAAATTGTGGTTCACTATTGATATGAGTAGGAACCCAGCGCGTTCAGAGTGATACGACGAGATGACGCAGCGACCGCTGCGTCATCTGTCTACTATGCTTTGCCGTGAACGTCTTTCATTGAACGCCCCGAGGGGTCGGCATTACCTTTAAAGCTAGCATCCCATTCCAACGCTTCAACGGTCGAACAAGCGATGGATTTGCCCCCAGGAACACATTTGGCAGCGCTTTCTTGTGGGAAAAACTGCTCAAAAATAGTTCGGTAGTAATAACCTTCTTTGGTATCAGGAGTATTGATGGGGAAACGGAACTCAGCGGTAGCCAATTGCTGATCAGTAACTTGAGTTTCGACAAAGTCGCGTATTGAGTCTATCCAAGAATAACCAACACCGTCGCCAAATTGCTCTTTTTGACGCCATAAAACCTCTGCAGGCAGGGTAGAACCATCGTCAAAGGCTTTGCGCAAGATCCACTTTTCCATTTTCCCTTCAAGACACATTTTATCGTGCGGGTTTAACCGCATGGCAACGTCCATAAACTCTTTATCGAGGAAAGGTACGCGAGCCTCTACGCCCCATGCTGAAGTCGCCTTGTTCGCGCGCGCGCAATCGAACATGTGGAGGCGTTCGAGTTTACGCACAGTCTCTTCGTGAAACTCCTTGGCGTTGGGGGCTTTATGGAAGTACAGATAGCCGCCGAATATCTCGTCAGATCCTTCACCCGACAACACCATTTTGATCCCCATTGCTTTGATCTTACGGGTCATCAAGTACATTGGGGTTGCAGCGCGAATTGTCGTTGTGTCATAGGTTTCAAGCTGATAGATGACGTCGCGTATGGCGTCTAAACCTTCCTGAATCGTGAAGTGAATTTCGTGGTGAACAGTGCCAATCATATCAGCGACTTTTTGTGCTGCAACTAAATCGGGGGCGCCCTGTAGGCCGACGGCAAAAGAGTGGAGTCGCGGCCACCAAGCGTCGGATTGATCATTGTCTTCCACGCGCTTAGCAACGTATTGTGCGGCAACGGCTGATACCAATGACGAATCAAGGCCGCCAGATAAAAGAACCGCGTAGGGAACGTCAGACATCAGGTGTGACTTCACCGCTTTCTCAAATGCGGCCTTCAGTTCCCCCAGATCTGAAGTATTGTCTTTGACATTGTCATACGACATCCAGTCACGTTGGTAATATTTGCTGATTTCACCGGTTTTGCTCCACATATAGTGGCCTGGCGGGAATTCTTGTACGGTTTTACATACTGGAACGAGTGCTTTCATTTCAGAAGCAACATAAAAGTTACCGTGCTCATCGTAACCGGTATAGAGCGGAATAATACCCATGTGGTCGCGCGCAACTAGATAAGCGTCTTGCTCTTTGTCGTACAGAACAAAGGCAAACATACCGCTTAATTTATCAATAAACTCGACACCGTATTCGGCGTATAAAGGTAAGATAACTTCACAGTCTGAACGCGTTTTGAAGGCATAGGGCGTTGGCAACTCTTCAGCGAGTTGCTTGTGATTGTAGATTTCACCATTGACAGCAAGAATGTGATTTTCGGCATTGTTTACCAGTGGCTGAGCGCCTGTGTCGACATCGACAATTGCTAAGCGCTCATGGCATAGAATCGCTCTGTCATTATTCCATACACCGGACCAGTCTGGGCCTCGGTGGCGCAGCAATTTAGCCAGCTCTAGGGCTTTGCTACGCAGCTCGATAGGATCTGTTTTGATATCTAAGATACCGAAAATACCACACATATAATGCGTTCTCTCTGTTGGTTTAATTTGTCGGGATTTCTGTCGAGGCCCAAGATAGGGGACTTGCGGTACCTAACTGTGCATTGTTGTTTTTTTTGTGCACCCTTGGAATTTGCCATTGTGAGAAGAAATTGCAAGTGGTATTTCGAGGAATCTAAAAAAAAGCGCCAATTTGGTAACAAATTGGCGCTTTTTGTCATAATCCAACTAATTATGGGCGTTGGAATTCGCTAGTCGGGTTCCACGCTGGCCAGCTATCAGCATTGGCGATATTGAAACCAACATCGAATAACAACTGTGTGTCTTCTTCAATACCACCGAAATCCCAACTATCACGGAATTGGTCACAAACCTGATGGTAACAACCGGTAACTATCAGGCTTGTTCTTTTGCGATATTCAGCAGTTGCTTCATCAATCGGTTGGTCACCGCCTTTAGCGTAAAGTGCAGGAACACCTAGTTTCGCGAAGCTGAAGTGATCAGAGCGGTAATAGTAACCTGCCTCCGGGCGCCCCTCTTGAGTTAAAACACGACCTTGGCGCGTTGCAGCAGCTTCTAAATAATTTTCTAGTTCAGATTTACCCATACCGATAACGGACACATCTTTCGTTCGGCCCAACACATTCATTGCGTCCATATTGATATTCGCAACCGTTTTGTCCAGTGGAATGATTGGGTTTTCTGCGTAGTATTTGCTGCCCAGTAAGCCTTGCTCTTCCGCAGTTACAATTAGGAAGCTGACAGAGCGCTTGGGTCTCACATTTAAGCTGGCAAACGCTTCAGCCATAACGATACTGGCCGCAGTCCCGGTCGCGTTGTCATGCGCGCCATTGTAAATTTGATCGCCATCTTTGCTTTCATCTTTGCCTAAATGGTCCCAATGTGCAGTATAGATGATGTGCTCATCTGGCGCTTCGGTACCGGGCAAAGTTGCGAATACATTGTAACTCGCTGAGCGTTCGATACTGTTGTTAACCGTTACACTAGCTGCAATCGGCATCGCTTTATTGTATGGCCCCTGCATGGCATTGGCTTTCTCTGTAGCGAAGTCCAACCCTGCGTCCGCAAAAACTTTTTGCGCAGCTTCTAATGTTAACCAGCCTTCAACGGCAACTCGGCTAGCGCCATTATCGGCTGAAGGCAGACCGTACTGAGGGCCTGACCAGCTATTGGCAACGACTGACCAGCCGTATGACGCTGGGGCGGTTTCATGCACGATGAGCGCACCAGCAGCCCCTTGTCGACTGGCTTCTTCATATTTATAACTCCAACGACCGTAATAGGTCATGGTTGTGCCTTGAAACTTACCCGACTCTGGATTCTCAAAACCGGGATCATTGATCAAAATTACTACTGTCTTACCTTCAACATCCAAGCCTTCGTAGTCATTCCATTCGTACTCTGGTGCATTAACACCATAACCAACAAATACAAGTTCAGAGTTTTCCAGTGATATGCTGTCTTGCTCGCGTTTTGACGAAGCGACCATATCTTGCTGGTAGGCAAATTCATTGTCGCCAATTGTCATAACCATATTCGGATCAGCAGTAATTTGAATCAGGTCAACCGGTTGTAAAAAACTATCGCCATTGCCTGGTGAAAGTCCAGCGGCAGTAAATGCATTTACCAAATACTCGAGTGTTTTTTCTTCCCCGACGGTTGCCGGGAGGCGGCCTTCAAACTCATCAGAAGATAACACTTTGGTGTGCTGTTTTAAGTTCTCACTGCTAATCTCAGAATAGACGGAGTCGAAGTTAGACGCGATTGGTGACTCGGTTTGTTCGACTGGTTCTGGTTTTTGCTGACTACAACCACCGATGACAACCGAGGCAGTTAGCAACATAGGAATTATTTTTAGTTTCATCATTTATGTCTTTTTTCGTTAGAATACTGAGTAATGCTAGGGCCCATCATAGTAGGCCAGCGAAACCCGATATCAATATCTGTCGACCTTTCTGTCGACTTTGCAGTATAGAGATTTGCGCCGTGCAAACAAGCTCCAAACCCGTTTTTCATCACAATGTCGCGTGGGCTGACTTTACCACAATGGCACTTAGACACCCGTATTTGCACGCCTTAAACGCTCAATATAAGCTCCATAAATATCCAGCGTCATTGAGCACTGCTGCATTGCTAAATCAGCTTGTAAGCGATTGCGATTGCACTTTTGTACCGCGGTTTGTTGAACAGGGCTCATATGCCAACGACCCGCGTTACTACGAGCAAATTATTGCCGAGGATGATTGTGTGCCAACCCGAGCGAATAACTGGCATGATTTCTTTAACGGCCTGATTTGGCTGCAGTTCCCACAATCAAAGCGAGTATTAAATCGCTTACATATGGAGGATATCAATCAGTTTGGTGTCAATCCACGCACTGCCAGGCGCAATCGCATTACTCACTTTGATGAATGTGGCTTGGTGTTAGTGTGTCATTCAGATAGCGAATTACAACTTCTTGATGATTTGGCCTGTCATCGCTGGACAGAAGCTCTGTATGAACAGCGTAAGCGTTGGTCGATAGGCATAAAGCCATGGGTATTTGGTCACGCCAATTTAGAAATGCTGTTGAATCCATTTTTACAGTTAACCGCTAAGTGGACCGCGCTGAGAGCTCCCAGCGATAGCACTGAACGTGAGCTGGACACTTTGTTGCAGCAGCAGTTGAGTAAAGCGGCTATATTTGACGTGCGAGAGAACCTTAAACCTCTACCACTTTTGGGGATACCTGGCTGGGCAGAAAATCAAACGCCAGAGTTTTATGCTAACGTTTCAGTCTTTAGGCCGCCTAGGCGGCCTAAACATTAGCACTCTCGTTTAGCTCATGGCGGTAATTAAACCCCAAATTCCCCAAAGAAGGAAATAGGGTATTGCTGCGATAATATAGGTCTTATTGCCACGGATCCCGGTCCATTGACTAATTCCTACTGCGGCTAAATAAATGGTCCAAAAAGTTTCTATACGGACACCTTGTGCCCATCCAAACCATTCACTTTCCATACTCACGTTGAACAAGAATGCTGCCGATGTCGGACTTAATGACACGGGATCTAATTGATGGTTTGTGGCAAGTGCAACAACTATCAATGCTATCATCGCACTTATGATTCCAGGCATGGCGATCCACCATGTGAAGCCAAACCAATCGGTAAATCCGTTGGTATTCTGCTCGTCTGACTTGGTTACCAAGTTAAAATAAACAGCTAAGATGGCATTGATAAACAGCGAACCAACGATAGTGCCTACAATGGTGAACATCAAAATCGTATCAATGGTCATTGAATTGCGATAGTTCTCTTGCTCGTTAGGACTAATATCACCGTAATTAGCATTAATAAATATTTCGCGATACCACTCAAAGTCGACAAAGTTAAAATAGACATACGCCGGTAAAATCGTCGCAGTAATAACTAAAATAAAAGGGATCCATGACCAATTATGCTTAACGTTTAACGCTGCAAACACGCCGTTAGGTTTAAAAAATATTTCACTGCAGGCTTGGATTGGGTTTGTGACTTGACTCATGTAGACGTGTCCTTTTTTGCCGTCGGTTTTTATCATTGTGGGCTAAAGGTAATCAGCAAAACTATAGGATGCAAACAACTTTGCAAAAAAAGTTGTAATAAATTCAGAAGATCGAATACTACCTTAGCAAAGGCAATTACAGTTATTCCATCTAAATACAAGGACAACGGAATGATAGAAGTTAATCAATTGGCGAAGAAGTTCGTTATTGAGAACCCCAAAAAGCTGAGCGAACAAGAGCGGCAGGACCCACGACTGAAAGGACGTTTTTTTCACAGTGTTAAAAGCGTAAGTTTTCAATGTAACAACGGACAAGTGCTGGGCTTATTGGGCCCTAATGGAGCGGGTAAGACGACAACCTTACGCATGTTGTCGACGGCGCTGCAACCTGATGCAGGAAGCGTAGTGATAAACGGTGTTGATGTTATTGATAAACCGTTAGCTGCTCGCCAAAAACTCGGTTTTTTAAGTGGCTCAACTGGCTTATATGGGCGCTTAACAGGGCGCGAGAATATCGCCTATTTTGGACGCTTACACGGCATGGCAGAGGAAGCGATAGAAGCTCGAATTAAAGAGCTAGCCGATTTACTCGACCTGCATGAGTATCTCGATAGACGCAGTGAGAATTTCTCCACCGGTATGAAGCAAAAAACCAATATCGCCCGGGCGGTGGTGCACAATCCGGAAGTGGTAATTTTGGACGAGCCAACTACTGGCCTGGACATCATGGCAGCACAAACGGTATTGAATTTCATTCGTGGTTTGAAGAAGCAAGGTGTACCGGTAATTTTCTCAACCCATCATTTGGAAGAAGTTTCTGAGTTGTGCGACCGGGTCACTGTCATCGACCAAGGTGAAACGCGCTTCAGCGATACTATTGAGGCCTTCAAGGGCCTCTCTGACACTTCCTTGAGTGATTCATTTCTAACAACTATTGCACGGGAGGCTTAATTATGTGGTTAGTTATGCAGAAAGAGTTAAAGGAGCTTTTGCGAGACCGCAAAACGTTGTTTTTTATGATTGCGTTACCGCTACTATTATTTCCCGCAATATTTGGTGTTGCGATGTATTTTGGTGGTCAAGCCGTTGAAAAAGCGCGCAGTGAGGTACTAACCTTCGCTATCCTAAACGCAGAGCGGGCGCCGCAACTAAGCCAATCGCTAGCTGAGCAAGAGCTACTAAACCGCGTAGAAATCGAAGCGGGTACAGATATTTCAGAGTGGGTCAAGCAAGGTGGTGCAGACTTCGTCATCGAAGTTCCCGTAAACTATGGTAATAACCCACTGGAAAGCGGGCAAATCGAATTAAAAGTATACTTTAATGATGCAGGCTTAAATATGGTTGAACGTCGCATCAGAGAGGTTACAGACAGCATTGCCGAAAACAATCAAGCCCAGGTGTTCGAACTATTAGGGGTAGACGCAGACAAGCGCAGCGGCGTACTAAATCCCATCGTGATAGAAAAAATTAATGTCGCTGATCAGCGTGAAGATCTGGGTGAAAAAGCCGGTGGTTTTGTGCCCTACATCGTTTTTATCTTGTGCCTGCAAGGGGCAATGTTGCCAGCGACTGACTTGGGGGCGGGTGAAAAAGAGCGCGGTACGCTAGAAACACTATTAATTTCACCCATCGAACGACACAATATTGTAATGGGCAAGTTCTTTGCTATCGCAATCTCTGGGGTAGTCTCGGCGCTAATAACTGTCGTGAGTATGGCCGTTTGGGGGACAATACTGAGTCATGGGATGGCTGCTAAAGTTGTCGTCGATTTTATGGCGGCAATCAGTTTATTTGACTTCTTACTGATGTTTTTGATGCTGGTGCCTGTTGTCGCTATTTTCGCATCAGCGCTTTTGAGCTTGTCGATTTATGCCCGCAGTTTTAAGGAAGCTCAAGGTTATATGACGCCATTAGTCTTTGTGGTCATCATTCCCGTAGTTTTAGCCATGTTACCTGGCGTTGACCTCGAAGGCGGTTGGGCTTGGGTACCGCTGACCAATGTTGCACTTGCTATTAAAGAGCTGATCAAAGGGACTATGGACTATTTCGCGTTGCTACCAATCTTTGGTTCTACCGCAATCATAGCTGGAGGTTTAATATACTTTAGTATCTTTTGGTTTAATCGCGAGAAAGTGTTATTTCGTTAGACCAGACGTGAGAATTCTTCGGATCTAAAAAAGCCGGCGAAAGCCGGCTTTTTTGTCGCTGTCTTTTGGGTTTTAAAAATACACCCAACTCAATAGGCTAATCACAATACTTGAATATACTATCGAGATTGGGATACCGATGCTTATGAAATGCTTAAATCGATATTGCGTGGCATTGTAGACCAAAAGGTTGGTTTGATAGCCATAGGGCGAAATAAAGCTAGCTGATGCTGCAAAAGCAACAGCTAGAGCAAAAGGCATTAGTGGCGCTTGCATGGCGTCGACGAGACCATAGGCAAACGGGAACATCAATGCTGCCGCAGCATTATTTGTGACAAATTCCGTCAGCAATACTGTAACCACATATACTGCTATAAGTGCTAAAACCCAATTGGAATCGGCCAACACAGGTCCTAATAAATTGGTGAAATGCTTGATGATACCGACGTTTTCTAATGCTGTTGCCATACTCAGCGCTCCGACTATTACAATAATCAGGTTCAGCGGTAGGTTGCGTTTAATTTCATTGTTACTAGTGACCTTGAATAACACCAGAGTAGCGATAAAAAACAACAACCCAATCGGTAATGGCACGACACCAAATGCAGCGAGGCCAATAGTTACTAAGAAGCCCAATATAGTAATCAGTTCATTGCGGCTTGATAATGGTCGATTGATTTTTTGTTCATTAAGAATAAAAAAGTTTTTTGCCAAATTGTGGCGCTTGTAGAAGTCAGGCCCTGTTGCCAGCAATAAAAAGTCACCGGCCTGCAGCGGTATCTCACCAAGTTTGCCGGATAATCGCTCTCCGTCGCGTCGGATCGCTACGACGGCTGCATCAAAGAGGGCGCGAAAACCGATTCTTTTCAGCGTTTGCCCAATGATTTGGGCGCGATTGGAAACGATAACTTCCGTTAAATTTTCACGCAGCAGACCATCCGCTTCTGCAAATAATCTGAGGCCTTTGATGTGTGACAAACTATCCACTTTAGTCACATTTCCAGAGAAGATCAGTTTATCGCCGGCATTGATGACAAGTTCAGGTTTGATTGGTGTTATAAGTTTGCCATCGCGAATAATTTCGACCAAAAATAATTCGTGTAAATTGCGCAGGTGGTTATCTTCTACACTTTTACCGACGAGCTCGGAATCGCTTTCTACTTCAGCCTCAATAAAGTACTCATTAAATTGACCTTTGGGACTTGCCAGGGCTGGCAACAAAGGGGAGAGGGCAAACATTAGTAAGCCACAACTCAAGCCTGCAACCAATCCAAATAAGGTAAAATCCCAAAACTTAAATCCCTCATGACCATGCTCAATCAAAAAGCTATCGACGATAAGATTAGTAGAGGTTCCAATGAGTGTTACTGTCCCACCTAGAATAGCTGCATAGGAGAGCGGGATTAGCAATCGGCTCGGTGGGTGATATTGATTTTGTTTAACTGGACCAATCAGACTCGCAACAATAGCAGTATTGTTTAGCAGCGCTGAAGAGAAAAAGGTTAAACCAAATAAGCGCCAAAAACTGCTGCTGAACTTTGCCGTGATCACCGTTCGACCTACGCGCTTTAGTAAGGCTGTTTTGTCTACTGCGCTGCTAACCATTAGAAGCAACACAAGGGTTACTAAGCCCTGGTTAGTAAGGTTAAGGAGGATTTCCGAGAAGTTGATAGCCTGACTCACAAGTAGTACAAGCATCGCACCAGCGAAAATTGTCGACGGGCGTTGATTGGAAAAGATTAACGCAGCAATCGTACTAGCGAAGATCGCTAGTACGATTATTTGGCTTATATCCATTTATGTTCTTATTCAGCCTTGACTGATATCAATTGCATTCCAGTGTGGGAAATGTTTGCGCACTAACGCATTGAATTCAAGTTCAAATTCTGAATAGTTGTTCTCGCTCGCATTATCGGCTTGACCCTCTTCGATGATCATACCTGCACCTACGGTACCATTCGTTAAGCGATCGATAACGATGAATGCGCCTGTTTTGCGATTTTTAGTATACGGGTCGCACGCTACTGGCTGGGTTAATTTCACATCTACAACGGCAATTTCATTGAGATTTAAGTGCACAGCTTCGCTATGCTCCATTGTATTAACATCAATTTGATAGTTAATATTCGACACACTGCCGGTTACCGTTTTAGTAGCAAACTTGAAGCTGTATTGCTTATTCGGCATTAACGGTTCATCAGCCATCCATACTAAGTGGGTTTTCAAGCGGCTGCTGTGTAGCGGCAGGTTGTCAGATTTAACAATCATGTCGCCGCGTGAGATATCAATTTCATCTGCAAGGGTCAGAGTAACTGCTTGAGGTGTAAAGGCTCGATCTTGCTGGCCTTCAAATGTCTCAATTGAAGCAACAGTCGAGGTTTTGCCTGATGGCAACGTCGTTACCTTATCTCCTGGGGCTATTTCACCAGACACGACAGTACCGGCAAAACCACGGAAATTGAGGTTTGGACGATTTACATATTGCACTGGGAAGCGGAAATCATCGTGGTTGGCATCTTCACCAATTTGGATGGTTTCAAGAATATGCATTAGCGTGTCACCTTGATACCAAGGTGTATTCTCACTTTTATTTACAACGTTATCGCCCTCTAACGCCGACATTGGCACAAATTGAATATCCGGAATGTTGAGCTCTTTAGCGAATTCCAAATAGTCCGCCTTGATGTCATTGAATACAGTTTCGCTGTAGTCCATCAAGTCCATCTTGTTGATCGCAACAACGACGTGTTTGATGCCTAACAGTGACACTAAGAATGAGTGACGACGAGTTTGGGTTTTCACACCACCGCGAGCGTCTACTAAGATAATAGCTAAATCACACGTTGATGCACCGGTAACCATGTTACGGGTGTATTGTTCGTGTCCTGGTGTATCGGCAATGATAAATTTGCGCTTGTCAGTAGAGAAGTAACGATAGGCTACGTCAATAGTAATACCCTGTTCACGCTCAGATTGAAGGCCGTCAACCAATAATGCCAAGTCGACCTTTTCGCCGGTGGTACCCACTTTCTTGCTATCTTGGGTAATAGCCGCTAACTGATCTTCATAAATCATTTTCGAGTCATGCAGCAAACGACCAATCAGAGTACTCTTACCATCGTCTACGCTACCGCAAGTCAACAAACGAAGTAGATTCTTACGCTCGTGTTGCTCAAGGTATTCAAGGATATTCGTTTTCAATAATTCACTTTCGCTATTCATGTCTTTAACAGCTCACTAAAAAATACGGGTTTAATAAGGATTCTTTTTGATTGTATTGGAGTTCTGGCGTGTTCCCAGCGATTACGTCCGCAGCCGGATCGTCCGCGCTCAATACTGTTACTTTGGCGCCGGCGGCAAGGACAAAACCATGCGCAGCAGCAGTATCCCACTCAGAAGTAGGACCAATGCGTGGATATAAGTGGGCTTCGTTGCACGCCACAAGGCAAAGCTTCAGTGAACTCCCCATGGCGACTAATTCAGTTTCGCCTGGCAATGCTTCAAGTAAAGTTTTAATTTCAGGGCTTTGATGCGAGCGGCTACCCACCACTTTCCAAGTTTCACCAGCTTGATGTGGCTTGGCGACCACACTAGTGCGTTGACCGTCTTTTTCGCGCCACGCGCCTTCACCTTCCGCACCGATGAAAGACTCGTCTAGTGCCGGTGCATATACCACACCCAAAACCGGACGGCCATTATCTATCAGTGCGATGTTGACCGTGAACTCACCATTTTTCTTGATAAATTCTTTGGTGCCGTCAAGTGGGTCAACTAGCCAATAACGCGACCATTGTTGACGCTCCTGCCAATCGATAGATGCAGACTCTTCTGACAAAATCGGTAAGTCAGACATTGATTCTAAGCCTTTACATATTGTCTTATGTGCAGCTAAATCAGCTTCTGTTAACGGACTTGAATCAGACTTGTCCATTACGTCGAAGTCGCGCGCATAAATCTGCATGATTTCCGCGCCAGCTTGTTTAGCAATCGCCAGCACTTGTTCTAAAGTGTTCATCTGACTCATTACACCAGACCCTTATCTGCCAGCATTGCATACAGTCGTTCAACGGTTTGCTCAGCAGACTCATCAGCGTATTCTAAACGGATTTCGGGGTTGTTAGGGACTTCATAATCGGAATCAATTCCAGTGAAGTCTTTAATGTCACCACTTCGCGCTTTTTTATACAGACCTTTGGGGTCGCGTTGTTCACAGACTTCAATCGGCGTATCGACAAAGACTTCAACGAACTCACCTTCAGCTAACAAATTCCGGCAGAATTCTCGATCAGCTCTAAAAGGCGAAATAAACGCGGTAATTACGATCATGCCAGCATCAACAAATAGTTTGCTGACTTCGCTGATACGGCGGATATTTTCAACGCGATCTTGGGCTGTAAAACCCAAATCACCACACAAACCGTGACGGATGTTATCGCCGTCAAGCAAATATGTGTGTTTATCTTGTGCCGTTAATTTTTGTTCGAGCAAATTTGCAATGGTTGATTTACCAGAGCCACTTAATCCAGTAAACCATAATACAAGTGGCTTCTGGCCTAAGCTTTCAGCGCGTCTCGCTTTGTCGACAGCGTGTTCATGCCAAACGATATTGGTAGACATTAGAAGTAACCCTCCATCTTTTTCTTCTCCATCGAGCCTGAAGAGTCGTGGTCAATAACGCGACCCTGACGCTCAGACGTCTTGGTAAGTAACATTTCCTGGATCACCTCTGGCAACGTACTGGCCTCAGATTCGACCGCGCCCGTTAATGGATAGCAGCCAAGTGTTCTAAAGCGAACTGAGCGCATCTCTGGCTTCTCACCCTCGCGAAGCGGCATCCGGTCATCATCAACCATGATAAGCACACCATCGCGCTCAACAACAGGGCGCGGCTTAGCTAGGTAAAGTGATGGGATTTCAATATTTTCTAGGTAGATATACTGCCAAATATCTAACTCAGTCCAGTTCGACATGGGAAAAACACGGATGCTCTCGCCTTTGTTGATTTGGCTGTTGTAGATATTCCATAACTCTGGACGCTGATTCTTGGGATCCCAACGGTGATTTTCATCACGGAAAGAGTACACACGTTCTTTGGCGCGTGACTTTTCTTCATCGCGACGAGCGCCACCAAACGCAGCGTCAAACTTGTATTGATTAAGCGCTTGCTTAAGCGCAACCGTTTTCATCACATCCGTATGTTTAGCGCTGCCGTGATCAAACGGATTGATATTTTGAGCAATACCTTCAGGATTGGTATGAGTCAGCAAGTTAAGGTCGTATTTCTTCGCCATATGGTCGCGAAACTCAATCATTTCGCGGAATTTCCAGGTTGTATCAACGTGCAAAAGTGGAAAAGGAATTTTACCTGGCGCGAACGCCTTGCGCGCGAGGTGAAGTAATACCGAAGAGTCTTTACCTACTGAATACAGCATAACTGGATTATCAAACTCGGCGGCGACTTCACGAAAGATGTGAATACTTTCCGCTTCCAGTTCTTTCAAATGCGTTAAGCTCGGGATTGACGCTGTCATAATTTCTCTTACTCTCCGTTTAGAATGTCGTATATATCAAATGGTTCTAATATTAGAACTTTACCATATTTGTAAGTGTGATTACTACGCTCCTGCCGACTAATTTATCAACAATTTAGCCTTGTGCTGACTTCATCTGCTCAGTAAACGCGTTAAATACTGCTGTAACTTTGGGGTCTGTTGTTGGGCGAAATGCTGAAACGCCGAGAATAACGATAAAACTGACCACAAATCCGGGCACAATTTCGTAAATAATAGTACTTAATGATTGCCCATTAATATTGATAGGGGCATAGATCCAAAACAATACAGTTGCAGCCCCTGAAATCATTCCAGCTATAGCTGCTACACGGGACATGTTCGCCTTAAATAATGCAAGAATCACTAACGGCCCAAATGCAGCGCCAAAACCTGCCCACGCATTACTTACCAGGGTCAGAATAGTGGAACTTCTGTCAAACGCCAAACTTATTGCGACCAAGGCGACAGCAACTACTGCAAGACGGCCGGCAAAAACCAGATGTTCTTGCGACGCTTGACGTTTGAATAATGTCGCATACAAGTCGTTAGCAAGTGAACTTGAGGTCACGAGTAGCTGTGATGATATGGTACTCATTATTGCCGCTAAAATGGCTGCGAGTAAAAAACCGCCAATAAGCGGGTGAAACAGCAACTGGCTCAGCACGATAAATACGGTTTCGGGGTCGGCAAGTCGGGTACTATTATTTGCCACCCAAGCCGCACCGAACAACCCGGTGGAAAGTGCACCTATAAGGGCTACGATCATCCAGGTCATGCCGATATTACGTGCTGTTGGTACATCTTTCACCGAGCGAATGGCCATAAATCTGACGATGATATGTGGTTGGCCAAAGTACCCCAAGCCCCATGCCATTAGTGAAATAATGCCAATGATACTCAATGTTTGTCCTGAGCTTGCGTTGGTCATCAAGTTAAATGCTTGTGGTGAGATGCCTGTCAGTGCATCCAGCGTTGCGGTTAGTCCACCGAGATCTACAACAACTACCAAAGGAACCATAATTAACGCAACAAACATGATACAGCCTTGTACAAAATCCGTCATGCTGACCGCCATAAAACCGCCAAACAAAGTATAGGCAACGACAACACCTGCGGTTACATACAAACCCAATTCATATGAGTAGCCAAATGAAGATTCGAATAATTTACCTCCGGCGACTAGCCCGGAAGATGTGTACAGCGTAAAGAAAATGACGATGACAAAAGCGGCTGTGATACGCAGAATTCGTGAGCTATCATTAAATCGATTTTCAAAAAAGTCAGGAATAGTAATTGAGTTATTGGCGACTTCGGTGAACACTCGTAGCCGCGGGGCAACAATTAAATAGTTGAGTAACGCGCCAATAATCAAACCTATGGCTATCCAACTTGCCGATAAACCGGCAACGTACATAGCCCCGGGAAGTCCCATGAGCATCCAACCGCTCATATCCGATGCTCCAGCCGATAGCGCTGTTACAGACGGGCTTAATTGGCGGCCACCTAGCATGTAGCCTTCGACGTTCTGATCACTGTTGCGAAACGCCCAGAGACCGATTGCTAACATTGCTAAAAAATAGATTGCGAGTGAAACTAGAGTCCCTGTTGCCATGTTACTGCGTCATAGTGTGCACATGGTGCGCTAGCATAACAGGAATATCCTTCAAGCTGTATAGACAAAAGTAGCCATTGTCATAACTACAACTCGATTTACACACTTTTCCGGTTAACTAAGCGGAAAAAACTAGATTGTTATTAATTTTCTCGCTCAGCTCATGCAAGTCTTGGCCTTGTTCGCCGATCATTAAAACCTGGGCTTTTTCTGTTGTCAGCTTTTCACCAACAAACTGTTGATTAGAAAAACGTTGGCCAAATTCACTGCCATCTACATCTGGTACAAAGAAGACCGAAACTAAGCCACTAGTAGTTTCAACGATGAGATGCAATGAGCGCACCTTATCCAACCAACAAAAGTTGGCTGATTTTATCACACCTATGTCACTGATGAGCGCCGCACCAAACGCAGCCAGCTTACCATTTGTTTCTGCCAGCGAAACAGTTGAGCCACGGTAGCCTTCTACGTGATTCATATGCGCCAACGCCTCTGCAGTCAAATCGATAGTTGAGGTTTGCTGTTGCCAAACCACTACGCTTAATCCTGTGACGAAAGCTAAGGAAGCGGCGAGGGCAATATAAGTACGAGTGCGTTTTTTGTGTAGTGCAAACTCACTGATTGAACCTTGCCAAATTATTCGACTAGCAAGTCCTTCAGGGACGGGCACTTTACTCGCTGCGCTTATTGCTGCATCTAAACGCAATAATTCTTCAGCGAATGCTCGATTTCGTTCTGAACTGGTTGCAGCCGCTTTGATTTGCGGATCTGTGCTGTGCGGTTCAGCGTACAGCGAACGCCTGAAAGCCAATTCATCCATTGGTCTGCTGTCTACGCTCATAGCTCGCTTCTAATGCCTCTTTCAACTGGTTGCGTGCGCGAAACAAACGTGTCATTACTGTGTTCTTATTTAAATCGAGTTGCTGTGCAATCTCTTCACCACTGTAACCAAAGATGATTTGCAGCATCAAAGGTTCACGGTACTCGTCATTTAACCCAGCCATTAACTTGCGCAATTCGGCATGTTCGAGTTCGGTTTCATTGCCGTGCTGGGTATCTTCAATGGATACCTCGTCGATATCGACCAAATCAAACTGTTTACGCTCAAAGCGCCGCGCGTTTTCACGGCGTAAAATCGTGATCAACCAACTCTTCGCGGCCTTCTGATCTTGCAGTGAGTCGAGAGATTTCCATGCGCGCAGGTAGGTTTCTTGTACTACACCTTCGGCAATTGACTTATCTCGAATCAACCAGTAAGCATACCGATATAAATCGGCATGTGTTGCGTTTACGAGCGCTTCATAGCGTTTTTGTTTGCTCATCATGTCAGAGGAGACCGAGACTGCCTTTCTTTTATTTCGCGCAAACATGAAAAATATCCGAACGTGGGGTTATGCTGCTTGCACATCATAAGCTTTAGATATAAAAAAGCCCAATAAATTGGGCTTTTGTGATGGATTTGTTATTACTTTGAGTTACTTTTGACTCGCGATCCAGCGATTGAGTTTTTCTTCTAAAATCGACAACGGAACTGGACCGTCTTTCAGAATTTCATCGTGGAAACCACGCCAATCAAACTTGTCGCCTAGCTCGGCCATCGCCTTTTCACGTAGCGCTATTATTTTCAATTTGCCAATCATGTATGCCGTTGCTTGTCCTGGCATCGCAATATAGCGTTCAATCGCTTTAACGGCATCATTTTGTGGATTCGGTGTATTCTCTATTAAATACTCAATGGCCTGCTCACGTGACCACTGCTTGGCGTGGATGCCTGTGTCGACAACTAAACGGCATGCTCGCCAGAGTTCCATGGCCAGACGACCAAAATCTGAATAAGGGTCAGCATAGAAGCCCATGTCTTTGCCTAGCTCTTCTGTATACAGCCCCCAGCCTTCAGTGTATGCGGTAAACGATACGTACTTCTGGAAGTCAGGAATTCCCTCTAACTCTTGGGTTATAGCACGCTGCATGTGATGGCCTGGAATGCCCTCATGGTAGGCCAGCGCTTCCATTTGGTAGGTTGGCATATCACGCATGTTGAATAAATTCGCATAGTAGATACCGGGACGACTGCCGTCATGCGCAGGGCTCTGATAAAAAGCCTTACCAGCGGAACGCTCGCGGAAGGGCTCAACCCGCTTAATAATCATGTCGGCCTGAGGAATTAGCCCAAAGTAATCCGGGATCTTATCGCGCATGGTATCAATGTAGGCTTTTGCATCACGCATATACTGCTCTCGGCCTTCATCTGTATCGGGATAATAAAACTGATCATCATTGCGCATAAATTCAAAGAACTCTTGTAGCGTACCTTCGAAATTGACTTGCGCCATGATATTACGCATTGCATTGTGGATGCGCTCGACATTCTCTAGCCCCAACTGATGGATTTGCTCGGCGTTTAAGTCAGTGGTGGTAAACCACTCGAGGCGATTCTGATACCATTTATCGCCCTCGGGTAAACGCCACACACCATCGCCTTGCGGGGTCAATGTTTGTTGTTTACGCAACTCTTCAATGAGCGCCGCATAAGCAGGCTGCACACTACTGATTAAAGCCTCTTGGCCGCGAGCGAGTAATCCCGCTTTCTCGGCATTAGAAATCTCTAATGCAGTGACTTTTTGTTGGAAGTCAGCCCAGATTGTTGAGTCATCAGCACTTTCAATAAACGGGTTACCCTGAACCACGTTGAACGCTGATTGAATCATCTGGTCGTAGGACCAGTACGGCGGAAATATGCCCGCTTCTTCACGTAATCGTAGCTGCTGTATAACTTGATCAAACATCGGTTTTACTCCCTCGAGACGGGAGATATAGGCTTCGGCATCACTGATATCGTTAACGCGATGAATGTTGATTAAGAAGCTCGGAACCATGGTGTGATAGCCACGCATCTGTTGCATGATATATGTATGCAAGCGGAATGCGTCATTTGCTAACTGACGCTCTATTGACATGATGAAAATACGCAGACTTAATTGTTCGTTAGCGTTTAATCGTGACGCGTCAAAGCCTTGAGCCATTGCTAAGCGCTCACGTAATGTTTGCATTCGTGCATCAGTCTTGGCGTTCGAAATGTCATCCCACTTATCATAATCCCATTTTATGCCCAGATAGCTTTGACTCATGGGCGATTCGCGTAAATCTTGCTCGAAGGTACTCGCAAAAAAATCAGCCAAGCGTTCTGACTCACTGACTGTTGTACTGGCTTCGATAGGGGTATCCACCTGGTTTTCAACTGACTGCTCGGCGTTTTCCGGCTGTGGGCTACACGCACTTAGCAGTGCTGTGACGCTAGCAATCACCGATAGTTTAACCATTGATTTCATGAGTGCCTCTTAGAATTATTAATTTACTGCGGGGTAGAGGCCTTTGAGAGCATTGTTTTTTTGCTGTCCAAGAACCTCACGTCTTACTCGTTGTAGGGCGGCGATTAGCGCTGCCGGTTTCCATTGTTGCGCTGTTCGACTGTAGCGACTCGCGATCATTTGCTCAACAAACTGCTTAAGCTGATGATCGTCAACGCGTTCAATTAACCATGCTAGATCCTGAGATGAATTGTTAGTTAGTGCACCTAACCATTGGATCAAGTGCGCTGTCACAGCATCAATATTGGCTTGTTTTAAAGCGCGCTGTAATTCAGTCCATAATTGGGCTTCATTGGCATCCACTGTGGATGATTGACGCATCGGAACTGATGGAGATACCGCGCTGCGTCGAATAAGAACGACTACACACGCAATCAACGCTAATAAAGTTGTCCACATCCAGCCATTAGACATACGCCATTCAAAAACCGGCTGATTCGCTGGCAGTGGCACGGTTGTTAGTGCTGGTGGTGTGACCAAATTATCCGGTGTCTGTTGTTGCTGGGGAGGGGCGAAAGCAGCGGGGGGGGCTGTCATATCTGGCGTTGAATTCTGAGCGGGTAATACGCGGATCGTACGCGCCGGTAGCTTGGCAAATTCACGTTGCTCAGTCAGCACGTTAAACCATTCAACTTCGACAGGTAATAATACGAAGTTCCCAGGCTTCGACGGGATTAGTGCAACACTTTCAATACGCTGTGCTACAAGGCTTTGTTGATTCTCTGCACTTGCGGTATTGGCTTGGTCAGGATAGGTTTTAATATCCGGTGGATAGCGGTCATTGATATCTGGTAGCAGTGACTCTGTTAGTCCGACTGCAGTGACAGTTATTGTTCGGGTAATGGGCTCGCCCACCCGCCACTCGGATAAATCACTACTCCACTCTTCGCTAATGTCAACAAACTCGCTAGGTAAAAAAGTGCCATTAACCTCAGCCGGGATAGGTAAAACTGTCAGCTGCTGCGCTTGACCCACGCGATTTACCGTTTGAGTGCGGTTAAAGAAGCCGAAACTCTGTCGGTTGTCGGTGTAAACCTCGCCCTGAAACATTGGCCCATTGATCGTGTAATCCCCCGATTTCTGCGGAATAATAATAAACGTTCGCTCAATAACGCGGTAACGCTTGCCATTAACGACTTCGCTGTATTCCGAATCATTGCCAATTTGCTGAATTTCGGCCTGCTCTAGTGTTGGTGCTTGCAAGCTTCCACGCTCAATATCTTTGGCGAGGTACAGTTTTACCGTATAGCGAACTTGTTGATGCACGTAAACTTCGTCGTGTTCAAGCGCCGTATCGACAAAAATATCTCGCATTTCACCGGTTGCACTAGTGCTAACTGGAATTACTTGGAGACTGATAGGCTGGCTAGATTGACCATCAATTGTAATCGGCGGGATTGTAAATGTACCGACCTGGCGAGGAAACAAAATGACTGACCACGTCGTTGAACGGGATGTTTCAAAATTGATCATCCGTGTTTGGCTACTTACCGAAGTTTGACCAACGACAAAATCGCTTAATAGCGCGGAAGGCTCAAAGGCTTCGCGATCCACATCGCCATTTGCGACTACGGTAAGCGTAAAAGACTCGTCAAGCATTACCGGGTTACGATCAACGGCGGTGGTTACTGATTCTACCGTTGCGTGCGCACTATACGAATAGCAAAACGCAAGTAACATGACAAACGCCGCTGTATGAGCCGTTTCTGCAAAGGCGTTTTTCATCCGTTGAAGTCTTTTCAATCGAGTCATTGTGTTAGTTTGCATCACTTACCTTTCTGTTTACCAATCTTGTTGCGCTCGTGGTGGCGCACGCTCTCGTGAACGCTGTTGGCTTTCGAGTAGCATTTTGCGTTGTAATAAATACGCAGGATCATCTGGGACCTTGCGTAAAAGGTTTTGCAAGCGCTGCTGACGCTCGCGCTCTTCGTCGGTTAACGGAGCATCATCGGTATTGCCGAGAGCTTCTTCTGATTGAGTGTCCGCTAACTCTGATTCATCAGTCGATTCGCTCATCCCTTGCTCTGGCGATTCTGGGGGCGATTGATTTTCCCGCATGTTAGCATCGTCCTCAGCACTGCTCTGATCGTCAGATTCGGTACCCTGCTCATCTGACTCGTCAGATTGTGAATCGCGATCCTGCTCGTCTGTCTTATCACTTTGCTCTTGTTGGCCTTCGCTCGACTGGCTCTCATCACTCCCTTGGCTTTCGTCACTGTTTTCGCTGCCATTTTGTTGTTGTGACTCAGTTTCATCGTTCGGTGAATCTTGTTGTTGATCTTGCTGTTCCGATTGTTGATCTCCCTGTTGTTCTAATAGTGACTCTACCAGTGCTTTGTTTTCAAGAGCCCGCTGATGCGTAGGGTCAATACTCAACACTTCATCATAGGCGCTTATTGCTTGTTTTAATTGACCTAAGCGAGCCAGCGCATTGCCGCGATTATACGCACCATCGATACCCGGTGACTGACTAAACGACTCCAATGCTGCTTCATAATTGCCGTCGCGATAGTGCGCGGAACCTCGCCACAGAGGATCTTCTAATAGACTTGCTGCGAGATCATATTGTTCTGCTTGAAAGGCTTGCTCTCCGCGTTGTTGGGGAGTTTTAAATATCTTGTCGAGGACTGAAATAGATTCATTGTCTATGTCGGCGGCAAACACTGGTTGCGTTTGTAGTAACAGTGATAACGCAAACACAGGCACACACAATACTAAGCCTCGACGAAATGCGTAGGCCGCCATTGGTAAGAGTAACACGACAAAATACGCGCCCATATCGCGCCATACATCACCTTCCAACAACTCCTCAGTTTGCTCAGCTTGATCGATTCGTTGCTGCATTGAACTAGCGAATGTTACCAATTCAGTTAAATCGGTATCATCTGCACTCAGGCGTGAAAATCCGCCACCAGTGCGTTGCGAAACGGCTCGAACATGGCTAGGGTCTAACTTGGGTATTACGATCGCGCCGCGAGAATCTTTCAGCAATTCGCCATTCACTTGTTGGATTGGAGCACCATCTTGAGTGCCAAATGCGAGCGTGTGTACTGTAAACGGAATAGATTCAACGAAATCTGTGATCTGGGCAAATTGCTCGCGGTCAAATCCATCAGTGAACCAAAATATATTGCCTTGTTGATATCCGGCGTTGCTTAATAATTCAGCTGCTACTTCAAAGCCACGGATTGGCTCGCTACCCGGAATCGGCATAATTTCCGGGCTGACACTTGGCAACAATGCCAAAAGGTTACTGGCATCCTCTGTAAGCGGACTGATTACGAACGCATCGCCCGCATAAGCTACCAGGCCTACTTCTCCGTCTGTTAGCTTTTGGACCAAATCCATGGCCTTAAAACGCGCTCGAGTGACGCGGTCTGGCGTTACATCAGTGGCTCGCATGGACAAAGACATGTCCATAACAATGACATTGCCTTGTTTTAAATTGAATACGGGTTGTGGCAACTTCTCCCAACTGGGGCCTGCCAAGAACAACATCGCTAGGATCCCGGTTAAGGTGACTAACCAAAGCGGTGCAGTGCGTTGTTTCGTGCTCCCTTTTGGGGTGCTCAACAGGGTCGACTGTAAATGCTGAGGTAAGATCTGCTGCCAGCCGCTGTGCTTCGCTTGCAGTTGTTTGAGTGCGAAAACTAAAATTAATACAACTGGCACTCCCCATAACCAGTAGGGGCGAATAAAGTGTAAATTCTGCCAATCAAAACCACTAAAAATCTCGTTCACACTTGCCGCTCCATCACTGGCCGAGATTGACGCACTTTAGTCAGTAATAACGGTATGATTTTACTCAATACGATAAACATTGATAACAATACGCTGAATGACAAAGGGTACATAAACAGACTGGTTTGCGGTCGCATCTTGCGGGCTTCTCCGGCTACAGGCTGAAGCTGATCTAGCATCTGATAAATTTGCAGTAAGCTGTCGCGATCTCTCGCTCGAAAGTATTGGCCACCGGTCTCTGTCGCCAATCGACTTAGCATGGCTTCGTCGAGCTCTCGTGCCGGATTTATTCGGCGACTACCAAATATACTTTGCACAACCATGCTATCGGCTGCAACACCGATCGTGTAGATGGTTACCCCCTCAAGTTTTGCTAGCTCGAGCGCTTGGTCTGGCGAAATATTTCCCGCCGTATTTTGTCCATCGGTAAGCAACACAACGACACGATTAGACTCTTCTTTGGTCTGAAAACGTTTGACCGCTAAGCCTATCGCGTCGCCAATCGCTGTTTGCTCACCCACTAACCCAATCACGGATTCATTCAGTAAGGTCCTCACTGTTTCGCGATCAAACGTAAGGGGAGCCTGTAAGTAGGCGGTATCGGCAAACAGAATTAGACCTAAACGGTCGCCAACGCGGCGCTCAATAAAGTCGGCTAATACGCTTTTAATCATCACCAAACGATCGACCTGTCGACCGTTTACAAGCATGTCTTTGGTTTCCATTGAGCCGGAAAGATCAACCGCTAACATCATTTCACGAGCTTCATTGGGAATGCTTACCGGTTCCCCAAGCCATTGTGGTCGAGCGGCAGCAATGACCAACAAACACCACGCTAGAATGGCGCATATTTTTACGTACCATGGCGCGCGTTTAACAACTTGGCTTGTAACTGCTGTGTTGGGTACGTTAGGCATTTTTAATGCTTGTAGTTGTGGCGACTCTTGTGCGGGTATCAAACGAACCAGCAGGGGGAGTGGTAAAGCGAAGAGGATAGGCCACCACGTAAATTCAAACATGCTTAGCACCTCCGAGATTTACGTGGTTCAGCCATAGATCTGCGGCTGTTGCGACTGCACGCGCTTGAGAAGCACTGAATTGTTGAGTCTGAAAAAGTTGTACTAATGGTTCTTGTGCAACTTCGAGAAATATTGAGCGTTGGCGTTGGGGCAGTTGTGCGCTTAGAAAGTCAACCCAAGGTTGGCCGTAGAGCTTGCCCGGATTAGACGCCGCAAAATAGTGAATACTGCAGGCTTTCAGCAACTGATTAATTTGTTCAATTTGCTGCCGTGCGGGCTGTGCTTGCTCGATAATAAGTGTGAGGTTGCGTTGCGCTTGCCGCAAAGGTTTGCGCATTCGAAAGCGGCGCATTAGGATGCTGGCGGTCAAAATCAACAATGCGATGCTAGCCGCTATCAGAACCCACCAACCCCACGCAAGCGGCCACCAACCGGTGGGTTCAGCCAAAGCGATATCATGTAGCTGTGCAAGTGGATCCATACTACGCGATCCTCTGCTGCACTATTGTGCGCAATGGTTGTAAACTGTGGTCGAGCAGTGGTGTTCCTGCACTAACAGCAAATCCATGCACCTTAGCACTTTCTAAGCTGTCTATGATATGCGCTTGTCGGCTACTCGCCCAATGATGATATTCCTGACTGCTTTGCTTATCACCTAGGACGAGTGATTGATTGTTTACACCATCAGTAACAGTCAAGGATTGACGTTCAACACTATCGGGAAGGTGCAACTCGAGCGGATCATTGATGACTGCAGCGCGCACTTCACAGTGCCGCGACAGATTGGTCAACAATCGAGTTGTCGCAGTATCCAGCTGCTGAAAGTCGCTAACTAACCATACTAAACTGCCGGGTTTTGCCAATCGAACCAGGCGAGCACATGCGTCATAAAAACTGTTTGCTGAAGTTGAGGATGATGATCCCGTTAATGGTCTTTTCAACGCGTGGTTTGAGGGTCGGTTTTGCAACTCCAGTAAATGGTGGAGTACAGCTAATACAGCCGCTTGACGATTGCGCGGCTTAGTCTCTAAGTGATACTCATCATTGAAACCAATACTACCCAGTTTATCCCCACGCTCAATTGCAGACCACGCGATGAGCGCGGCTAAATGCGCCGCTTGCACTGATTTAAGGACAAACTCACTGCCAAATTGCATGGTCTTAGACATATCGGTAAGTACATAAACCGGACGTTCGCGTTCTTCGCGAAACACTTTGGTATGGGTTTTACCCGTACGAGCAGTAACTCGCCAATCGATAGCGCGAATATCATCCCCGGGCTGATAATGACGTGACTCGTCAAACTCCATGCCTCGGCCTTTAATCCGTGATATGTAGCTGCCGGATAATTGCGCCTGTGGATTAGCGCTAGGCGACAAATCCAAAGCCTTGGTGTGATGCCGATATCGCACGAGCTCAGCAACACACAGCTCAACGCCATTGGTCTGGTAGGCGGCTAGGTTTGCTGCCAGCATAGTCTGACTTACCATACGTGTGCCTAGGGTACCGGCACGGCGGTGAGGATTTGAGTTAAAACTTGATTGGCACTTTTGCCCTCTGCCAGTGCTTCATAACTCAGGATAATTCGGTGACGCATGACATTGTGATAGACCGCTTGAATATCATCTGGCCCAACGAAGTCGCGGCCAGCTAGCCATGCATGAGCACGTGCGCAGCGCTCTAGCGATATGGTCGCTCGCGGACTTGCGCCAAATTCGATAGCAGTGCCTAGTTCTGCGGCATAGGTTGCCGGTGAGCGCGTTGCCATGATCAATTGCACAATATATTCTTCTAGCGAGGGCGCTAAGTGCAGCGATAACACTTCCTGACGAGCGGCAAAAATCGTGCTTTGTGTAATAGTGGGCGGCGTAACGTTGGCCGTCTGTTTTGCTTCATTTCGAGTCAAGCGCAATATTTCAAGTTCGCTTTCAGCATTGGGATAAGTGATTTCTACGTGCATCAAAAATCGATCGAGCTGAGCTTCTGGAAGGGGGTATGTACCTTCCTGCTCGAGCGGGTTCTGGGTCGCCATGACTAAAAACAAATCCGATAATTTGTAGGTTTTATTGCCGACCGTAATTTGTCGCTCTGCCATAGCCTCAAGTAGGGCTGACTGCACCTTGGCAGGCGCGCGGTTGATTTCATCAGCTAATACTAAATTGTGGAAAAGAGGACCAGGCTGGAATATAAACTCCCCTGTTTCTGGACGATAGATATCGGTTCCGGTTAAGTCTGCTGGCAACAGGTCCGGTGTAAACTGAACGCGATGAAAGTCGGCGTCAATACCGTCGGCTAATGCGTTAATCGCTCGGGTTTTTGCTAACCCTGGAGGACCTTCGACTAACAAGTGTCCATCTGCCAATAAAGCGATTAAGATGTTTTGTGTCAATGCCGATTGCCCAATGATCTGGCTGTTTAAATATTCTTGTAGTTGTTGAAACTGCGCGACTGCCATTCAGTTTTCCTTATAGCTAATGCTGACCCTTTAACCTGACGCTGTATTTGTGTGTAAAACACAGGGTTTGGTTCCAGCGAATTTTACCTTTACTACACAAAGGTAAGCTTATCTCACTTAATCGCTGTCAAATATAGGGATATTGTTACAAATCTCAACGGCAAAAAGCTCAATTACCCACTATGCTCTGTACGTGACGTTTTTACTGTCTTGATTGCACAAAAAAGCAACAAAACGGGATAAAACATTGAAATTCTCTCTACACTTTGTAAGAATCAGCCCACTTTACAGGTCAGACCACTTGGTTTGAATTATCAAAGGACCTCTTTATGGCTACGAAACAAAATCTAACGACCCGCAATGGCGAGCGTATAGCAATAGTTGCCGGACTCCGTACACCATTTGCAAAGATGGCGACTTATTTTCACGGTGTTCCTGCGGTTGATTTGGGCAAAATGGTGGTCAATGAAATGTTGATCCGCAACAATGTCGATCCGCAGTGGGTTGAGCAAGTGGTTTATGGACAAGTTGTGCAGATGCCAGAGGCGCCGAATATTGCACGAGAAATTGTACTTGGGACAAACATGCCGGTTTCTACCGATGCTTACAGTGTATCGCGCGCCTGTGCTACTAGCTTCCAATCGACAGTCAATATTGCTGAGTCGATGTTGGCGGGTAACATCACCGTCGGTGTTGCTGGGGGGGCAGATTCAACATCAGTATCGCCTATCGGGGTTTCAAAGAAATTAGCCCGAGCTCTGGTCGATTTGCAAAAAGCTAAAACCATGGGGCAGAAGTTCGCTATTTTTAAGCGCCTTTCGATCCGTGACTTAGCGCCAGTACCGCCCGCCGTTGCAGAGTATTCGACTGGCTTGTCAATGGGGCAAACAGCCGAACAAATGGCTAAAACTCACGGAATAACACGCGCTGAACAAGATGCGTTGGCGCATCGAAGCCATACGCTTGCAGCGCAAAGCTGGGAAGAAGGTAAGTTGGCCAATGAAGTAATGACAGCCTATGCCGAACCCTTCAAAGGTGCACTTGAGCGCGATAACAACATACGCTTTGACTCTAGCATTGAAGGTTACGCCAAGCCTAAGCCAGTGTTTGATCGCAAGCACGGTACTGTAACAGCTGCTAACGCAACGCCGCTGACTGACGGTGCGTCAGCAATCTTGATGATGACTGAAAGCCGCGCCAAAGAATTGGGTTATACCCCGCTAGGTTACTTAAAGAGTTATGCCTTTGCCGCAATTGACGTATGGGAAGATATGTTAATGGGGCCCTCATACGCAACACCTATGGCACTCGAGCGCGCGGGGATGACATTGGGCGATCTGACGCTCATTGAAATGCACGAGGCATTTGCAGCACAAGCGTTGGCCAATGTGAAAATGTTCGCTAGCGACAAGTTTGCCCAAGAGAAGTTAGGGCGCAGCAAAGCAACGGGTGAAATTGATATGGATAAATTTAACGTCATGGGTAGCTCGATTGCCTATGGTCATCCATTTGCGGCTACCGGTACACGAATGATTACGCAAATGTTGAATGAATTACATCGCCGAGGCGGTGGTACTGGTCTTTTGACTGCATGTGCCGCTGGTGGTTTGGCAGCAGCCATGATTGTGGAGACTGAATAATGACAAATAGCGCATTTACGTTAGAAAAACGCGATGACGGTGTTGCCGTATTAACCATGGATGTGCCCGGGGAAACGATGAACACCCTGAAGCAGGCATTTGGTGACGAGATAACAGCAATGCTCGATGAAATTGAGCAAGACAACAGTATCAAAGGCGTAGTGTTGCAAAGTGGCAAAAAAGGTTCTTTTGTCGCAGGTGCCGACATTTCAATGCTCGCAGCGTGCACAACGGCTGAAGACGCAGAAGCCTTATCTAAAGGTGGTCAAGACGTATTCAATCGTATCGAGAATATGGCAAAGACCTTTGTCGCAGCGATTCATGGCCCCGCATTAGGCGGTGGTTTAGAGTTGGCTTTGGCCTGTCATTATCGCGTTTGTACAGACGCCGACATTACCCAGTTAGGGCTACCTGAGGTTCAACTCGGTCTGTTACCAGGCAGTGGTGGTACTCAGCGTTTACCGCGTTTGATCGGTATTCAGCAAGCCATGAAAATGATGTTGACAGGCTCTCCTGCGCGCGCAAAGCAGGCGAAGAAGTATGGCATCGTCGATGACATGGTACCAGAGTCCATACTTTTTGACGTGGCGGTAGAGTTTGCGAAGAAAAGCAAGCCGAATCGAAGCAAACCAAAGTTGAGCCTAGTGAACCGTTTGCTCGAAGAAACTGCATTTGGACGTAACACCTTATTCAAGCAAGCGCGTAAACAGACGATTGCGAAAACAAAGGGTAATTACCCAGCTCCTGAGCGCATTATCGATTGTATCGAGACTGGTATGAGTGATGGAATGCGTGATGGTTTGCGCGTTGAAGCTCGTCATTTTGGTGAATTGGTCATGACACCAGAGTCCAAGCAGTTACGCGGGATCTTCTTTGCTACTACAGATATGAAAAAAGAGCAGGGCGTTGAAGGTGTAGCGCCGGCAAAAGTTAAAAAAGTGGGTGTTTTAGGTGGCGGTCTTATGGGCGGTGGTATCGCCTATGTAACGGCAACAAAAGCAAAAGTACCAGCGCGTATTAAAGATATACGTTCCGAAGGTATCGCTAATGCTATTCGCTATAGCTATGACATCCTCAATAAGCGCGTTAAGCGCAAAATCATGCTCAAGTCAAAGATGCAGCAACAATTGGCATTGTTGACTGGGGCAACTGATTACAGTGGTTTCGGCAGTGCTGATATGGTTATCGAAGCAGTATTCGAAGACCTAGCACTTAAGCAACAAATGGTTGCGGATGTTGAAGCGAATTGTAAAGAAACAACTATTTTTGCGTCGAATACGTCATCTATTCCAATTACGCAGATTGCAGAAAAAGCAGCACGGCCAGAAAATGTGATAGGTCTGCACTACTTTTCTCCGGTAGATAAAATGCCATTAGCAGAGGTTATCGCTCACGAGAAAACGTCTGATGAGACTATCTCTACCACCGTTGAATTTGCAAAACGTCAGGGTAAAACCCCCGTTGTCGTAAAAGATGGTGCAGGCTTTTATGTAAACCGTATCTTGGCTCCTTACATGAACGAAGCGGCTTGCGTACTGTTAGCTGGGGAGCCGATTGATCATATCGACAAGTCCTTAGTGAAATTTGGCTTCCCGGTAGGGCCTGTGAAATTACTGGATGAAGTCGGTATCGATGTAGGTACCAAAATCATTCCTTTCTTGGTTGAGCAATTTGGCGATCGTTTTGTGGCACCAAGTGCGTTTGACAAGGTTTTGGACGATGATCGCAAAGGTAAGAAAAACGGTCGTGGATTCTACTCTTATGAGGGCAAGAAACCGGGTAAAGAAGTTGACGAGTCGTTATACGAATTACTCGGTATCACGCCACAAAAGAGCATGAGTGGCGATACCATTGCCGAGCGAACCGTATTCATGATGCTAAACGAAGCAGCGCGTTGCCTTGACGAAGGCGTTATTCGCAATGCGCGTGATGGCGATATCGGGGCTATCTTTGGGATCGGTTTCCCGCCATTTTTGGGTGGGCCATTCAATTACATGGATACCTTGGGCTTGCAACACGTCGTTAGTCGTTTAAAGCACTACAGTGAGACAGTTGATACAAAGTTCGCCCCTGCTGACATTCTGGTTAAGATGGCAGAAAGTGGCGAGACTTTTTACTAGGTCTTTCGCAATGTGCTAGCACTGCGTTAGCAAAATGTTAAATAATAGTTAAAAACCGGGGTTTTCTCGGTTTTTTTCATTATAATCGATAAAAATGGTACTTAAGTTGCGCAAATAGGGTAAAATGTCGCCACTTAAATTTAGGCGCCCGAGAGAAATATGTTGTTACTTATTGCCCTATCGCTGGTTTTTTCTATGTACTACTACGTCGATGCGTTTAAGTCGGGATTGCCGCCTAAACCTTGGGCTGTCGTGGGTCTGATGTTGGGCCCTCTAGCACTGCCGATGTTTGGTATTTCAAAGCACGTGGCGTGGCGTAAATCGGTGGGCTTTGGCAACGCTCAATTATCGGCTTAATCGAGCGACAAGAATTAAAAAAGAGAGGCTAGGCCTCTCTTTGAATGTTCCATTCCTAGAGTAACTTCGTCCTTCATCACCAATTAATTAGAAACGTCTGTTTCTAGGGCGTTTCTTGCCCATTGGCTTTTCTACTACCACAATCGACTCACTAACAGTTGGCGCTTTAGCACCCTCTTCTGTTGCCACTGCCGGTTGAGCAGTGCTCATCACTAGTGCTATTGCAAACGCTTTCAACATGGTTGACTCCTCTAGTCTGTTATTAAATGGTATACCCGCCATTTTTGTGACGCGCTCCATGTACTCTGCGATATGCATGCCAACTTTTAATGACCAAAAAAGTTATATTAAAACAATGGTTTATTTGTTTTTTTTGGGGGTTTAGGGATAGGGGTTTAGTGGAGCCTAGACTGTCAAAGTCCAGTGATTTTCTCAGTTAAACTTTAGTTTCGCCGATGAGTTGGTGAAGTTTTTGGTTCTCACGCAGCAATTTTTCGAATTTATCTGCACTGAGCGGCTTACTATAGAGATAGCCTTGTAACATCTCACAATCGTAGCGTCGTAATATTGACAGTTGTTTTTCTTCTTCTACGCCTTCAGCAACAACCTTCAGGCCTAAGTTGTGCGCAATGTTGATAATTGCGGCAGCCATGTGACGGTCAACGCTACTTTCTGCAATGTCATCGATGAAGGCTTTATCTATCTTAAGCGTATTTAACGGGAAGCGCTTGAGATATGCGAGCGACGAGTATCCCGTCCCGAAATCATCCAGCGCTAGATGAATACCCCGTTCACGCAGACGCTGCATTAATTTCAATCCCTGTTCAGGATTTTCCATTAAGGTCCCTTCAGTAAGCTCACATTCGAGATGCAAGGGGGATAAACCTACTTGGCGAAGGATCCTATCGATTCGGTCATCTAAATCGGGTAACTCAAACTGACGAGCTGAAATGTTTACCGCTACGCGCCCGGTAAACAATCCTTCGTTAACCCAACGCTTTGTGTCTTCACAGGCTTTGCGCAGTACTTGTTCACCGATATCGATAATTTGTCCAGTTTGTTCAGCCAAGGGGATGAATTGATTGGGGGATACAATACCTTTTTGCGGATGCTCAAACCGCACTAGCGCTTCCATGCTGACTAGCTTACCAGAGGCAATATCGACCTTAGGCTGATAAAAGACGGTAAACAAATTATCTCGGATCCCTTGCCTTATAAGGTTTTCAATTTGAAGCTGGCGAACGGCATTTTGGTTCATTTCACCACTGAAGAATTGGTAGCTATTGCCACCACCGTTTTTCGCGAAGTACATGGCTGTGTCAGCATTCTTGAGTAATTCCTGAGGCGATTTACCATCCTCAGGGTAAAACGCAATGCCCAAACTCGCACTGAGCACAAACTCTTGTTTATTGATGACGAAGGGGCGCGATAAGGTATCCAATACACTTTGTGCAAAGTGGGTAATGGTATGGACTTCTTCTTTGTGTTCGATAAGCAAGCTAAATTCGTCACCCCCTAAGCGGTAACAGGTTGCAGCGGAGCCCGTTGTACGCTGCACGCGACGGGCAATTTGCTTGATCAATATGTCACCCGTCTGATGGCCGAGTGAGTCATTAATCTTTTTAAAGTTGTCCATATCCAAGCATATGAGCGTATGCGGAATATCTTTGCGCACTAAATTTTGGTGGCTTGCTTGGAAGAAAGAGCGATTAGGTAGATCTGTCAGCGGGTCTACATTAGCTAACTTTAATAACTCTTTTTCGGTCTTTTTTCGTGACGTTATATCGGAGAAAACGCCAACATAGTGACTAATGCTATTATCATCGCCATAGACCGCATCAATGTTGAGCTCCATTTCAAAACGCTCACCGTTAGTGCGCAGCGATTCGACTTCTCCTGACCAATTGCCACGTTGTCGCAATGATTTTTTGATTTCATCAGTAAATGCATCGGGGTACTGATGGAAAAACAGGTAACTAGCCAGCGCTTTTTCCCGTGTTTCCCCCGTATAATTACAGTACGCATTATTCACCGAGACAAACTTGAAATCAGTGTTGGTTATAAACACGCCTTCGGAGATGTTTTCGATTGAGCGCTTAAACAAATACAACTGCTCTTCGGCTTGCTTTAGATGCTGAATATTTTTCAGAGTACCGGTCATACGAAGAGGGTGGTTGTTTTGGTCGCGCTTTACGACTTTGCCTCGGTCTAGAATCCAAATCCACTCGCCTTTGAATGTTTTAGCCCGATAGGCCGTTTCATAAAACTCGGACTGACCATCTAAATGCTGGTTAAGCGCTGTTTTAACTCGCTCAATATCATTTTCATGGATATTGGCATCATAAGAGCCCGTTGTGCGTATGGTATCTTGAGGAAAGTCTAACGTGCCCCATATGTTCGATCGATGCACTTGACCGCCATAAATGTCCCAATCCCACAATTCGTCGCCACTGCTCCATAAAGTCAACTTCAGGCGTTCTTCACTTTCACGTATTGCTAGCTGTGAAGCTTTGCGAACTTGATATTGTCGGACCAAATAAAATGCAATGACCACAATAAAGAACGCGTATAAGATAAGTGCGTGGCGATGCAGCCAAACCGGTGGAAGTACCTCTACATTGAACACTCGACTGGGTGACCATTCGCCGCTGTATAAGCGCGATTGAATTTCGATGCGATATTGACCAAAGTCAACACTGCTGAACGATGCTGAGCGACTAGTTTGTTCTACCCAAGTGCCGTCTATTCCGCGAATTCGATACTCGGTATAACGACTATCTACAGGATTGATCACACCGTATTCAATCGTGAAAGAAGATTTGTTATCCAGTGTTACAGAGTCGGTAAGATAAATACTCGATGTTAACGTTGCATCCGGTTCATCACTAGGCTCAACGATGGTATTGAAAACACGTAACTGGAGGAGCTCAGGAGCACGTGTTCCGTTACTCAAAATATTGGGTTGATCGACGTAATCAGGGTAAATCATAGTGATACCTTTTTCTCCCCCGAAAAACAGTGCACCATCCTCACCTTTGGCAATTGAACCGTCCCAGTGTTCGTTGTCACCGAAGCGTTGTGAGGCAACGTAACTCCCCGTTTGCATCTGAGGCAAATTCACTTGATAGATGGCGCGGGTCCCTGCGTACCATAATGCGTCGTCGATACCCATAGCAGACATAACTTCATCAACTCTACTTTCAAGATGATCAACCACAGCAAGCGAGCTTTTGTCTAATTTGTAAGTGCCTGCTGATAAGGTAACGGCGTAATAATGTCCTGCGTAAGGGTAGAAATAAATCAGCTGTTCACCGTGTAAAGGGTGGTTCGCGTTGGCTTGAAACGGGGCGTCAAACAGTGCGCTATTGGGCTCAAATGTAATAGCGCCCATATTTGAGTTAAACCAAAGACGCCCCAGAGGGTCCTCGCCAATCGGTAGAAGAAGGTTAATCAAACTAGGCGCTGCAAACCGGGTGATAGCTCGCGTGCTTTGATTGATCTGGACGAGTCCTTGGGTATCGTGCCAGAGCCAAATGGAGTCGTTTGTGGCGTAAAGTTTGTCAATCAAATCGCCAGTGAAGTATTGCTCTACAACTTCCAGTGTGTCGTCAGCAGTCACAGAAAAATTGTATACACCACCTGATGTCGCCAACCAGATACTCTGGTCATTACCAACTACAATGTCCCAAAGGGGATAGTCTGTGGGATTACTAAACTCTGTGCTCGATTGATCATTAAACGGCATTCTAGTGATCGTGTTGGATTCGGTGGTAAACCACAAATCGCCATTGTTGGCCTGTTTGATAGACCAAACGCCGCTCACGTCTTTGGTTTCACCTTGTTGATTTACAGAGTCAATCAATCGCGGCGCAAAAGGAGAGTAGGGTAGACGTCGGTACGCACCGTCTTCTGTGCCGACCCAAATAACATTATTGCGATCGACCAGCATTTTTTCGAGATAATTACTATTGTGATTGGTATCGATGGGATTAATGAGTTGTTGGCTGATCAGTCGATTGGTTCCCATGGTGAAAATGCCGCTGGAAGATATGAACCAGACTTTGCTGTCGTGAACTTGAATATCACGCACTTCTATTTGGTTGTCATTTAATACAGATACTGGCCGAACGGTACGACTTGGCGTTATTTCATATATCCCGTGCAGGCCTCCAATCCAAAGACTGCCAGCGAATTTCTGCATTGCGTAAATTTGCGTAAATGGCAACTGAATAGACCAAGGATTGGTATCTTGTAAGTCGAAGATTTGTTGCGTTTCTTTGTCTAACGCATAAATCCCTTGCTCCTGTGCACCTAGCCATATCTTATCGGTATCGTCATAGATAAAACTGATCCCGGTTGTAGGTAACCCTTGCGAGTTGAGCCTTTGTAACCGGTTTTCGCTCAATACAAACTCATATAAACCGTCTGTGTCTGCAATGATGAGCTTGCCATTGCTGCCTTGCGCGATAGCAGTGACTTCGCCGCTCACCAGCGCACTATTTTCAGCGGTATAATTAATAAAATGATTTTTGCTATCGTCATAGCGAGAAAGGCCTGCATCCGTGGCAATCCACACACGACCTAATTGATCAGCGATAATATCGGTTACTTTACCACTGACTAAACTGGTGCCATCACCTTTAACGTGCTTGTATTTAACGACCTTGTAACCATCGAAACGACTTACCCCCTCCTCCGAGGAGTCTGTCCATATAAAGCCGTGGCTATCCTCGACGATTGCGTAAATCTGAGCATCTTCTAGGTCCGTGTTTGTGAATGCTGGGCGGAAGTCATTTTGCGCGAAGACAGGCGTGCTCACCATCCAACCTAGGATGGTTACAAAACACAAGTAAAAAGAATAACCTGTGGCTCTACTTATTCGCACTTAAACTCTTGGGCAATGTTGCTTGCCTTCTAATAATTGTGTGTTGATTTTGCATTCCTTGCACGAAGGTCTAAATATGCCAATTTGAGCCGTTATCTACAAGTAATTTCTTGCGTGTTGTTCGAGCTTGATTAAATCATCGACAACTGCTTCTTACGCATATGGCATAGTGCTTTTAAAATCACTAAGATCATTAATATGAAAGGTGTTGCTGCGCGCAGCAAAATCCCGAGAGGAGTCGAGGTTGCCAAAGCTGTAAAGCACCAATTCTCCAAACGAGTTTCGCTCTAGTAGTTTGGTGGCGTGCGAAACAAGTTGTTCAAACGATAGGTTGTGCACTGCTGTGGCAATCCGCTGGTTGCGGTCAAATGAAAAGTCGCCTAAGCCAATACTTATCCAAAGACGTTGAGCGCGCGCCCCTGAGTTAACATCCGGTGCCATGAGTTGACGAATGATGTTTGCTTGGATTTGCGGCCAGAATTTTTCGTAGTAATCGATGTGTTCTAGTTGTCCCATTAAAAAGCTGGTCATTTCATTGATCAATTCATTGGCACTGTGAGTGGGGGATTGGATGTAAAAGGCCATACCGGGATGTGCATTATGCGTAACGTAACCACTCCCAACTACATAGCCTAATTGCTTTTTAGTTCTTAGCTGTTCGAAAAATGGTGTAGCAAGTAGTTGCTCCAATACAATAGTCAACGCTGTGTCGAGTTCACTGGTCGAAGGTGCTTGCAAAAATATCAAAGCTGCAGCGTCACTGTGCACGCTGTCAACGTGTTGAAAGTAAGTGGTATTGGCCGGCAGTGTTAATACATCTCGATTGATTGGCTCTACTTTTTGACCGGAAGGTTGTTGGCACTGAATGCTTTCAATAATGGTCTCTGCGTCATTAGATCGCCATTCGCCATGCAAAAAAGCCTGTATAAACTGTGATTCGAGTAATTTTTTCCGAGTACTCATCACCTCGTCAAATGAGAGTGTTTGGGCGTGTTCTAATAAGGTTTGGGGAGCATAACTGTAACGTTGGATAATTACCCCTAATCGCGTGAACAAACGGTTTACGGGTTTATTCAACAAGTGATTTTTCAAACTGTTAATTTGTAAACTCTGCAATCGAGAATAATGCTCGGCGAAATCTGTCTGAGTAAATACCTCGTGCATTAGGTCAAGTAACAAGTGTTTTTGCTTAAATCCGAAACCAGAAGTATGTATGCTCAAACCTCCTTGATGACCGTATATACGATAGTTTAGGCCTGCAACTTCGGCTGCATAATAACCTTGCTGTAAACGGTCGTTGAGACATGCAAGCCACAATTTTTTGGCCATGTGAACGCGTGGACCAGTTGTGTTAAAGGGGCAATCTAATGACAAGTAAGCATCGGCTTTTGTCGTCTCATGGTGTAAATCGGTTGCTCTCCAAATCTCGGCATTGGCTGAATGCCAAAAACGCTCAGGTAAAGGGGTTCGCGGTAGACTTTTGCGCCGTTCTTGGCGTTTACTGATATAGGGGTTTGGAGCTGGCAACTGCAGTGCAGCTAAATCCACATGTGAATTAGTCGATGAAGACCAAGCCGCTACTTGCACATCAGAAAAGGGTTGTTGACGAAAAGGAGTATCGTACCACTGTGCCACTGTATCGGTGTCAATGGTCTTAGCAATTGACTTTATGCGTAGATTTGCGGTGCAAAAGTGCGCCAATAATGCTTTGACATCATGGCTATTAAACTTCACTTGATTGGTTTGTAGCTCAAGCATTTCGGCTAAGTCATACTGCAATAGGCCTTCACTGAAGTGACTAGCCAATTCAGGATCGGGCACTATCCGATGTTGTTGCTTGAACAAAGTGTTGAGTTGCACTTTTTCATCGATGCGCCATGTAAGCGTTTCCGATGCCCGGATTTTTTCGATGTACGCTAATATACAGTGAATAATGTCGAAGATGTGACCCTCTGCAGCCGGCGTCAATTGCATATTGATATTGAAATCTTTGAAGTTCGACCCCTCTATACCACCGCCAGCACTTAACGAGACAATCCAATTGTTTTCCTTGAGTATAGACAGCACACTACCTGGACCCTCGTCGCCAAGTAAATGACTGATAAAACTTAAGGTTTCGATATCTTTGGGTGTCATTCTACCGAGTGTAAAGGTTGCAATGAGGCGTCGAGCTTCACTCATTGATTGCACCTCAATTAACAACTGTTTGTGCTTGGGCAAGTACAGCTCAGGGTATTGCTTACATATGCGTTTAGGCGCTTGGGGGAGCGCAGAAAAACTGCTCATTAGCGCATCTAGTGCTTGGCTGTGTGGCAGTGATGAAATCAATGCGATTTTACAGTGTTGTGCGACAAATTCCCGGCGGTGAAAAGCTCTCAGCTTTGATTGTAATGCGCATGTCGAATGCCGATTGAAAATTTCTTTATTGCCGACCGAAAATTGACTGAAGGGGTGTTCAGGGTTGCACGTTTCTTTGTGTACTTGATAAAGCCGGCGCAAATCGTCTTTGCGTTTGAAAACAAATTCGGCTTCTATGGTCTCAACTTCTTGCGCGATACTACTCTCTAATAGGAGTGGCGACGTTACTAATGCCGCCAGATAAGTAAGCACTTGGCTTTGCTGGTCTAGTGGGTATCGACATAAAAATGTCATCGTTTCACCAGCCGTCATTGCATTTATTTGTCCACCGAGCTGTTCAATTGTACTGACGACTTGATTAGGCTCAGGGAGGAGTGTATTACCCATGAATAAGCAATGCTCGAGCAAATGAGCCAAGCCGTGACAGTCACTGGGATCGTCAAAGTGACCACATCCAAACGTAATAGCAATCGCACAGGAGTGTTTATCTTCGCAGTTGATGTGCAACAACTCCAACCCGCTTGACGTATGGGTCGTCGCATATTTTTCATTATCAAAAGTCAGGTGCGTTTGTTTGTTCAAAGCTAATTGCTCGCGCGGTTGAATAATTTTATCGCCAAAACACTTTGCCTAAGCGCTCAGTTTGTGCGTAAATCCATATTACAGAGTAGCGTAGCGAATAAAACCTTATTTATAAAATATGAATGGTGTTGGTCAGTCATTAACGCGCATATTTATTCTTCGTCATGGGGAAGCTGAGGCCTCCCTGTCGAATGATAAAAAGCGACAGCTGACTAAGCGCGGCCGGAATCAAGTTAAACAAGCCAGTGTTGATATGCAACCATTTATGCAAAACCTTCACGGGTTTCAATTAGCGCTTGTCAGTCCCTATGTTCGCACTCAGCAAACGTTCGACCTGGTCGCAATGCAATATGGTGTAGAAAAGCGCATCGATACTAATGACGTAACCCCGAATAGTTCCGCTCGGGATGCCGCCGATTTATTACTAGGATATAGCCTTGAACAGCAGCCAATCAACAATGTGTTGGTTGTAAGTCACATGCCATTGGTCAGTTTTTTAACCGCTGAACTCGCTCATCTGGAATTGCCACCGATTTTTTCAACCAGTGCCTTTGCGGTTATTGACATTGTTGCCGAAGCAGGAAGTGGAGAATTAATTTGTTTGCATCATCAGCACGATTAAAGGTTTAGAAAACCGAATTTCAACCGATACACTTAAACATCATTAAGCAAATAATTTCACTCTCAGAGACATGACGACTCGACCGGTAATGGCGTTGCCTGCGCAACTTAAAAAAGCTCTTGAGCAACATCGAATACAAGCAGACGTTGCCGATGATGAAGAGCTTGAGTCACTAATAAGCAAACTGGATGTGCTGAATGACAAAGTGAGTTTTTATAAAGCAAAATTGCGTAAAAAAAACGCTTAATTGTCCTCACCTGACGGGGTTGTCGGTTTGTACAGAGCAGGCATGATACGCAGCGTCTTGACCTTGTTTTCGCTCATATCAACAATTTCCATTGGATAGCCTGCAAGTCGCAAACTTACATTGTTCTCTGGGATTTCTTCCAAATATTCAACGACTAAACCGCTAAGTGTTTTCGGCCCTTCTGTCGGTAACTCCCAGTCCATTTCTTTGTTGAGTTCACGCACGTTTGCGCTCCCATCAACTAAGACACTACCATCTTGCTGGACCGTTACTTCTTTACTGTGAGCGGGCAGCATACTGGTTGTGAAATCACCAATGATCTCTTCTAAGATATCCTCAAGTGTCACTAGACCTTGAATATCTCCATACTCATCAACGACTAGGCCTATGCGCTCTTTTTCAGTCTGAAACTTGTACATCAAGGTATGCAGTTTAGTCGACTCTGGTGTGTAGTAGATTTCTTTAACGGCGCGCAGCAGGGTCGCTTTGGAAAATTGGTCTTTAGACAGTAATCGCAATGCATCGCGAACGTGCACAAAACCAACAGCGTCATCAATGGTATCGCGGTATAACAGCACCCGAGTATGTTGCGAATTGACTAGCTGACGTTGAATATCTTTCCAATCGTCATTGACATCAATTGCGAAGATTTCATTGCGAGGGACCATGATGTCTTCTGCGGTGACATTCTCCAGGTCAAGTATGCTCACCAGCATATCTTGGTGGCGCTTGGGTATCATGGCACCGGCTTCATATACCACTGTACGTAGCTCTTCTCTGCTGAGTGAATCGTTGTTGCCGTCCGCAGGACTAATACGCAGAAGCGCTAGCAAACCATTCGTAATGCCGTTAATCGCATATACGAAGGGCTTCATTACAGTCATCAGCGGTAAAAGGACTAGCGAGCTGGGGAAGGCTATTCGTTCCGGATATATAGCAGCAAGCGTCTTGGGGGTAACTTCAGCAAAAACCAAAATAATGAGCGTGAGCGCAACGGTTACAATTATTGGGCCCCATATCGGGCCGAATAGACGCTCGCAAATTTCTGTCGCTACCACTGTTGCTGCGATATTAACTAAATTGTTGCCGATTAAAATGAGGCCAATGAGTCTGTCGGGGCGGTTGAGTAATTTCTCGACACGCATCGCTGCGCTGTTTTTTTCGCTTATAAGATGTTTGAGACGATAGCGGTTTAAAGACATCATCCCCGTTTCTGAGCTTGAGAAATAGGCTGAGCACAGAATGAGCACTCCCAACATGATAAATAGAGTGCTGGTGGTTATTGCGTCCAACTAAGTTTCCTTGTTTGCCTTGGAATTGACAATGTAGTGCGCATTAGTTTTGGTTGCAAGGGCTATGTGGCTTGAATGGTACTTAAAGCAATACTTCACGCACAAACCGACTTCCAAAATAAGCAAGTGTTAGCACAACACTGCTAACCGAGACCAACATCATCAGTGTTCTGCCGCGCCATCCCCAGATTGCGTTGCCAATAAGTGCTGTGGCATAAACTGCTAAAGCGATAACAGACAGAACGGTCTTGTGAATATGCTGTTTGTCTAGCATGTCATCCAAGAACACCCCGCCACTGACAATTGCAATGAATAACAACCCCGTGCCAACGTATAAAAGTTTAATTAAAATACGGTCGAGCATCATTAAAGGCGGCAGCGAAGAGTGTAAAATTGTACTGTCTTTTTGCTTTAGTTTACCGCCTATATAGTTTACTTGCAGGGCGTATAAAAGCGCTATGATAAGAGTGCCGTAGGCAAACAATGACAAGGTGATGTGGATAACCAGGCCCGGTTTCAAGGCAATATTTATCGCATATGCATCTGGCACAAATACACTGAGCAAAATAGCCACAGCAGAAAGGCCAAACACAACGGGCAGTAAAATGACGTTCTGAAAATAAAGGCTGCTGATCAACATTGATATCGTCATTAACCAGGCGACCAAAGAAAGCACATTCGCCATTGTCATATTCTGGTTGTCGCCGCCATTTATAGCCAAAAACAAAGCCGCAGCGTGTCCAGCAATTGCGCCAATCGCAAGGAGCCGGTTGATTCCATCGCGAGGTCCTTCGCGGTGAAAAAAGCGCCGCATTAATACTGCACTAGCAGCAATGTAAAGGGCACATGCTAGTAATGCGAATAGTATTGTTGCTGAGTCGACCATAAAAGAAACATATATTGGTTTTTGACTAAATGTCCGCAAATAGTAATCAACCAGTTCGGGAATTACTATGCTTTTGTTGAATATTCAGCGTGCTAGCAAATTGAATTGTGCACAGCCATTTAACCCTGCCATACATTTTGCGTATAATAGGCAGCATTAACTGTTTAGAAAAAGTCACTTATGTTTGAGAATTTAACCGACCGCCTCAGTCGTACGCTGAAAAATGTCAGTGGGAAGGGGCGACTGACCGAAGATAATATCAAAGACACATTACGCGAAGTTCGCATGGCTCTGTTAGAAGCTGACGTAGCGCTTCCCGTTGTTAAAGCTTTTGTGAATCAAGTAAAAGAGCGAGCGCTTGGCACTGAAGTGAGTAAAAGTCTGCAACCGGGGCAGATGTTTATCAAGGTCGTACAATCAGAACTTGAAGCGGTTATGGGCAGCGCGAATGAGCAGCTAAACCTTTCTGCTCAACCACCTGCGGTCGTGTTGATGGCCGGTTTGCAAGGGGCGGGTAAAACCACCAGTGTGGGGAAACTAGCTAAGCACTTGACCGAGCGCGAGAAGAAAAAGGTCTTGGTTGTCAGTGCAGACATTTATCGACCTGCAGCGATCAAACAGCTGGAAACCTTGGCGTCGGAAGTGGGAGTAGAGTGCTTTCCTTCAACGATTTTGCAAAAGCCTATTGATATCGTAAATAGCGCTATAGCGCATGCCAAACTCAAATTCTTTGATGTATTGCTAGTTGATACCGCGGGTCGTTTACACGTCGACGGCGAAATGATGGACGAGATCAAGGCGCTGCATGCAGCGGTCAAGCCCGTCGAAACGCTATTCGTTGTTGATGCAATGACTGGTCAAGATGCCGCAAATACCGCCAAGGCATTTAATGATGCACTGCCACTGACTGGTGTTATTTTAACTAAGGCGGATGGTGATGCTCGTGGCGGTGCAGCACTGTCGGTAAGACACATAACGGGTAAGCCGATTAAGTTCTTGGGGATGGGCGAGAAGCTAGATGCCTTAGAGCCTTTCCACCCTGAGCGGCTAGCATCACGTATTCTGGGTATGGGCGATGTCCTTTCGTTAATCGAAGAAGTTGAGCGCAAGGTCGATAAAAAGAAAGCTCAACAGCTCGCCAAGAAAGTTCAGAAAGGCAAGGGCTTTGACCTTCAAGATTTCAAAGAGCAGCTTGAGCAAATGCGCAATATGGGTGGCATGATGTCACTGATGGATAAATTGCCGGGCATGGGCAATATGACGGCGCAAATGAAGGATAAGGCCAACGACAAGCAGTTTGTCCAAATGGAAGCTATTATTAACTCAATGACACCGGCTGAGCGCGCTCGGCCGGATGTGATTAAAGGCTCGCGTAAAAAGCGCATCGCCGCAGGTTCCGGTACGCAGATCCAAGACGTCAACCGTTTGCTGAAACAATTTACGCAAATGCAGAAAATGATGAAAAAGATGTCGGGTGGCGGCATGAAGAAAATGATGCGCAACATGCAGGGTATGATGCCACCCGGTGGGGGTGGAATGGGTGGTATGGGTGGACCAGGAGGTATGTTTCCACCGCGTCGATAATAGTCTGAATGGATACGGAGTAACGCTATTTACAGATTTGTGGTAACGGCTGGTTGGCTAGTGTGTATGTTGCTTGCTTCGAATGTCAGCGCATGTGAAAAAGCGGTAGTGTTGTCATTTTCTGGTGACTGGCAGCCTTATTTTTATCGCATCCAAGATTCGACCTACAGCGGCGATGACTTTGAACTGCTTGAGCAGGTGCTTACGTCAATGTCTTGTTATCTGAATGTTTTACCCATGACTGAGCGTAGAGTAAGTCGTGAACTTGCCAAAGGAATGTTTGATGTTTCGTTGGGGGCTAGCTATACCGACGAGCGCAATCAAGATTATCACTTTTCTATTCCGTATCGACAGGAACACGTTGGGTTTATTATGTTAGCCTCTAACCAGCGAGATACTGAATCGCTAGAGCAACTGTTAGCGGATGGGCATTTCGTCGCGATGAATCTAGAAGGTTTCTTTGGTGATACTGTGGCCCAGCTACTCAATCAATACCCCCAACAATTTATTCATATGTTTGACTTGAACGGTCGATTGCAATTGTTGCGCGACGCTAGCGTAACTGCGGTTATTGATGACTATCATGCATTGTGTAAATCGCATCGTGCCGAGGGCTTTAATACTTTTGTGGTTTCCCAACGAATTTTACACACCGCTGATGTACATTTTATGTTTAATCGCGCCACTGTTTCTGTTGATTGGGTGACGGAATTCAATCAGCAGCTTCTACGGCGGTTAAACACCGCACAGACGACTACCAATAAAGCTACTTGCTAAGCGATTTATCTCTCTAAAGCGCTTGATTTAACAATCGTTTGCCGTATAATCTCGCGACCTTAATTTTGGTGTGTCTTACGGGCAGCCGTGATTAAGGTAATTAGTTGACGATAACGCTACAACGAGTTGAGGCATTTATGGTTATTATTCGTTTACAGCGTGGTGGTGCTAAAAAGCGCCCATTTTATCAAGTTGTGGTGGCAGACAGCCGCCGTGCGCGCAACGGTCGTTTTATTGAAAACATCGGCTTTTTCAATCCAACAGCGCAGGGTCAAGCAGAGCGTTTACGCTTAGATCTTGATCGTGTTGAGCACTGGGTTGGTCAAGGCGCTGGTTTATCTGACCGCGTTGCACGCTTGGTAAAAGACGCGAAAAAAGCAGCTGCATAAGCAGTTTTGTTCGCAAACAAGCAATGCTTAATTGAGGTATAGATGAGTCAAGCGTCTGACACATTGGTAGTAGGCAAGATCGGCGCGCCATACGGCGTTAAAGGTTGGGTCAAAATCAATAGCTATACCGATCAAGCAACTGGCATTTTTGATTATTCGCCGTGGTTTATCGGTGATAAGCAAGAAATACAGGTTGAGCATTGGCGTCTAAGCGGCAAAGCGTTAGTGGCTAAATTGAGTAGTATCGAAACCCGAGATGATGCTGAACGCATCAAAAACTTGGATATTTCGATTACTGCGAGTCAGTTACCGACGCTTGAAAGTGATGATTACTATTGGCGTGACCTGATCGGTATGCAGGTGGAAACACTTGATGGATATGGATTAGGTGTAGTCAAAGAATTGTTTGAAACTGGGGCTAACGATGTGATGTTAGTCAAAGCGCAGAGCAATGACGCTTTTGGTCAAAAAGAACGCATGTTGCCGTTTATCCGCGAAAGCGTGATTAAATCGGTCGACATGGAAGCGAAAACAATCATCGTCGATTGGGATCCAGGGTTTTAAAATGCCAGCCGCAGGTTGGTTTGGGTTGGTTAGCCTATTCCCCGATATGTTTAATGGCATAAGTGAGGAAGGGGTGTTTGGCAGAGCTGTTAAAAATGGCCTGCTTGAAATCGCTCATTTTAACCCGCGTGATTACACCCATGACCGACATCGCACAGTTGATGAGCGGCCATACGGTGGCGGTCCCGGTATGTTGATGATGGTTCAACCGCTTACGGACGCAATTCTTGCTGCTAAACAGGCGGCAGGAAAAAACACTAAGGTGATTTATTTATCACCGCAAGGTCGCAAGTTAGACCAAGCTGGCGCAGCTGAATTGGCAGCAGTAGACAACTTGGTTTTGGTTTGCGGACGCTATGAAGGCATTGATGAGCGAGTAATCGAAGCCCACATTGACGAAGAATGGTCGATTGGTGATTACGTGCTAAGTGGCGGCGAATTGGCTGCCATGGTGTTGATGGATACGGTCGCGCGGTTAAAACCGGGTGTATTAGGGCATCAACATTCGGCACAGCAAGATTCGTTTAGTGATGGTTTATTAGATTGTCCGCATTATACGCGACCGGAAGTGTTAGGTGATAAAGCCGTACCCAGCGTTTTGCTGAGTGGCGATCACGAAAAAATCAGGCAGTGGCGCTTGCAACAATCGCTTGGTCGAACATGGTTGCGACGCCCTGAATTAATTAATTATCGAGCTCTGACTGAGGAGCAGAAGCGTTTGCTTGAAGAGTTTCAACAAATGCAGAAGCAGCAAGATGACAGTTAACTCGAATGTGAGGATATGATGAGCAAAGTTAGTCAAGATATCATCAAGAAAATTGAGCAAGCACAGCTCAAAACTGACGTTCCTGCGTTTGGTCCAGGTGACACAGTAGTTGTTAAAGTGCGTGTAAAAGAAGGCGATAAAGAGCGTCTTCAGGCGTATGAAGGTGTTGTTATTGCGAAGCGTAACCGTGGCCTGCACTCGTCTTTCACAGTACGTAAAATCTCTAGCGGTGAAGGTGTTGAGCGTGTGTTCCAAACACACAGCCCAGCTATTTCAGCGATTGAAGTCAAGCGTCGTGGTGACGTGCGTCGTGCTAAGCTTTACTATCTCCGTGAGCGTTCAGGTAAGTCTGCACGTATCAAAGAGAAGCTTAACTAATTTACTAATTTTTGCGTTACCGTTAACTAATTCAAAAAGCCCGCTTCCGCGGGCTTTTTTGTATCCAGTAGCCATTGAATTAAAGGTTAGCCTTATTTATCGTGTTCGGCTGACACAGGATCAAGGCACAGCAATGACCCAGTACGCACAAATTTTCCCCCAGCAAGAGCCTTTTAAAACGCAATTACATCGCGCTAAGCAGCTCTGTCATAAATACAATCAGTTATCGCCTGACCAAAAGTCAGAGCGTAAAAATATTTTAAAAAAACTCTTACCGCGAGCAGTGAATCCGCAAATTGAACCTAATTTTGCTTGTGATTTTGGCGCAAATATCATTGCGCCACACGGCGTTTACCTCAATCACAATGTAACCATCCTAGATGGTGCAGAGGTTGTGTTTGGTCGTTCTGTGCTCGTGGGGCCAGGCGTAGTTATTACTGCGACAACGCACCCTAAAGATACGGCATTGCGTCAGAGTGGCGAGGAGTGGGTCGCACCAATAAGTATTGGTGACAATGTTTGGATTGGTGCGAATGCGACGATATTACCCGGAGTAACTATTGGCGCCGAAGCAATTATTGCGGCAGGTGCCGTTGTGAGTAAAGATGTTGCCGCGAAGACTACCTTCATAAAATGACCATTTTAAGGGCAGGTAATGTTAGCCACTTTGCGTTGGCTGTGGTTAAATATTGGGGCTTTTAAAAACTAGAATAAACAGCTCAAGGCAACTCAATGACAACAACAAATTCTACTTGGGTAACCCGCGCACTCGACAAAGTCGAAGTGGTCGGAAACAAGTTACCAGATCCAGCAATTATATTTTTTATCTGTCTCGTAATCGTCTGGGGTTTATCCGCGGCGCTATCGGGCATAAGCTTTGACAGTATCGATCCTCGCACTGGCGAGGCGGTGGTGGTCAATAACCTCTTGACGGGCGATTCCCTGGCTGACTTTTTAAGCCGCATGGTGACTATCTTTACCGGTTTTGCACCCTTAGGCGTTGTTCTAGTTGCAATGTTAGGTGTGGGTGTGGCTGAACACTCCGGCTTTATCAGTGCTGGCCTTAAGCGCATGCTAGATGCTACACCGAAGAGCCTGTTAACACCGATGGTAGTATTAGTTGCAATCATAAGTCACACGGCTACTGACGCGGGTTACGTATTGGTGATCCCACTGGCGGGTGTAATTTTCTATGCCATGGGGCGTCATCCGCTTGCGGGTATTGCTGCGGCATTTGCCGGAGTAAGTGGCGGGTTTTGTGCCAACTTTATTCCTTCGGCTATCGACCCTTTGCTGCAGAGTTTTACGCAAAGCGCGGCGCAGATCATCGACCCTGATATCCAAGTCAATCCACTTAACAACTGGTTCTTTAATTCAGCATCAACCTTGTTGATTGTTAGTATCGCGTGGTATCTAACCGACAAAGTGATTGAGCCGCGCCTCAAAGACGTTGAAGTTGATGGTGATCCAGCAGATATTCCAAAGTTCGAAGATTTGTCACCGAAACAAACGAAAGCACTACGAGCAGCAACAATTACTATGCTGCTGGGTATCGCTGCGCTTATTGCTATTTTGGTTCCAGAGACGTCACCTATGCGTGATAGTGAGGGGCAATTAACCTCGTTTGCTGCACCGGTAATGCAGTCCATCGTGCCGTTAATCTTTTTGTTATTCCTATTACCGGGTGTTGTTTATGGCTTTATGTCGGGCACTTACACAACAACCAAAGACATGATTGATAGTATGACTAAAGCCATGCAGGGGATGAGTTACTACATCGTTATGGCGTTTTTCTGCGCGCTGTTTATAGATGCTTTTGGCAAGTCAAATTTAGGTGCTTTATTGGCAATTGAAGGTGCACAAGTGCTTAAGTCACTGGCATTGCCCAGTATGGTAACCATTGTGGGTATCATCTTTTTGACGGCTTTCGTAAACTTGTTTATTGGTTCATCATCAGCGAAATGGGCACTGTTAGGACCTATTTTTGTTCCCATGCTGATGCAGTTAAACATTTCTCCTGACCTTACCCAAGCAGCGTATCGTTTAGGAGATTCCTCGTCGAATATCATTACACCACTGATGCCTTACTTCCCGTTAGTGGTGGTGTATTGCCAACGCTATGTTAAGTCTACCGGGATCGGCACGTTGTTGTCGCTGATGCTGCCATTTAGTATCGCGATTCTGTTGCTGTGGACGGTATTTTTACTCGCCTATTGGGGCCTTGGCCTGCCGTTGGGTATCCAAGCGAGTTATGTGTATCCAGCTGCGGGATAATCGCTATTCTATACGCGCTAGCCGAGGTCAATCGGCTAGCGTTGTTATCAACCTTTTTGTTCCTCAAAACCAATAACTTCGATTGATTCTCGCATATGGCTTGCGTTAAGCTTTAGTCCCTGCTAAAAAGTCAAGTGCTACATGCAAGTGTGTTTAGGTAGGCTGTAAACATAATTATACAAAGACAGAACGCCCTCGTTTTACCGCATTCACTTTTTATTTCATTTTTTTCATTGAACGTTACTGAGAGATCCATGTTAAAGGACACGATAAACAATATTCACGTTAGCTCTGAAGAGGTTTTGCTGACCCCGGAAGCTTTGGCGCAAGAACTGCCAGTGAGTGAAAAAGCGCTAAAGGCGATCGCCGAATCGCGAAAAACGATTGCCGACATCATACACCGTAAAGATCACCGCTTATTAGTTGTATGTGGGCCATGCTCAATTCACGATACAGAGGCTGCTAAAGAGTACGCGCTGAAGTTGAAAGAGCTGCACGAAACGTGCAAGGACAGTCTCTATATTGTCATGCGCGTTTATTTTGAAAAACCGCGGACAACCACCGGCTGGAAGGGGCTGATTAATGATCCACATATCGATGGTTCATTTGATATTGAGGCCGGGTTGCGTACAGCGCGAGAGCTGCTGATATGGTTAGCTGAATTAGGAATGCCAATGGCGACTGAGGCATTAGATCCCATCAGCCCTCAATATTTAGCTGAGCTCTTTAGTTGGGCAGCCATAGGCGCGAGAACCAGCGAGTCGCAGACCCACCGCGAAATGGCGAGTGGCCTGTCTATGCCTGTCGGTTTTAAAAATGGTACTGATGGTAGTCTGCAAATAGCGATTAATGCGCTCAAGTCAGCGGCTTCTGGCCACCGATTTATGGGGATCAATAAGCAAGGCCAGGTAAGTATCATAAAAACGCAGGGTAATCCCGATGGACATATTATTCTGCGCGGTGGTAAACAGCCGAACTACGATAGCGTATGTGTATCGGAGTGTGAACGAGAATTGCGTGAAGCGGGCACAACCGCCAGTTTAGTGGTCGATTGTAGCCATGCTAATTCGTCTAAGGATTATCGACGCCAACCTCTGGTCGCTCAGAATGTTGTTAACCAGATTTTAGAGGGAAACCAGTCTATTATTGGTATTATGTTGGAAAGTCACATTAATGCAGGGAATCAGGCGAGCGATGGTATCGCGCGTGAACAACTTGCACATGGCGTTTCGATTACCGATGGTTGCATCGATTGGGCAACCACTGAGAGCGTCATCTCACAAGCACGCGAGCGTTTGATAACCGTATTACCACTGCGACAAAGTAAATACACGAGTCAACAATAGCATGGCGGATTCACCAGAACAGGTACTTAGCAGTTTACGCGAAGAAATCGACCAGCTCGATTCTCAGTTGGTCGATTTACTTAAACGGCGCGCTGCTGTAACGGCAAAAGTCGGCCAAGTGAAGAGTCAGACAGGCATGCCGATATACGTACCTGAACGTGAGTCCCAACTCATAGCAAAACGTCGAAAACAAGCCGAGCAGCAGGGGGTCTCACCTGTGTTGGTAGAGGATTTGTTGCGACGGATTATGCGTGAATCTTACGCCACTCAAGACGGTGAATTTTTGCAAACTAATCCAGCGATAAATAAAGTAGTAATCGTCGGCGGTAATGGTTCTTTAGGGCGAATCTTTGTCGAGCTGTTTAAACGCAGCCATTACCCTGTAACAGTAATTGAGAAAGACGACTGGCCTAACGCTGATTCGCTTTTGGCAAATGCTAAATTGGTCTTAGTTTGTGTGCCTATAACGCTAACAGAGCTCGTTATTGAGCAGCTGCCGCGTTTGCCTGATGATTGTATTTTAGCTGACATCACCAGTGTTAAAGCAAAACCACTTAACGCGATGATGCAACAACACTCTGGGCCTGTTTTAGGTTTACACCCGATGTTTGGCCCCGACTCAGCGGGTATGGTCAAACAGGTGGTGGTTGTTTGTCACGGCCGTATGGCCGACAAATATCAATGGCTAATTGAGCAATTTCGGGTGTGGGGAGCCAAAATTGAGGAAACGGATGCCGCCGAGCACGATAGAGCAATGGCGTTCATTCAAGTCATGCGCCACTTTAATACCTTTGTATACGGGGCGCATTTACGGCATGAAAATCCCGACCTTGAACTACTGACTAACTTTAGCTCCCCGATCTACCGGCTCGAGCTTGCGATGGTTGGCCGATTATTTGCTCAAGCCCCTGAATTATATGCCGATATCATCTTCAATGACCCAGAAAATGTAGCGTTGCTAAAACGCTTCAATCAACGCTTTAACGAAGTCGTTACACTATTTGAAGCGGGTAACAAAGCTGAGTTTATCAAACAGTTTCTACAGATTGGTCGCTGGTTTGGCGATTATGCCAAGAAGTGTTTGGTCGACAGTAAACGCTTATTACTCAAAGCGGATGACGATCAAATGCTCAGATAATGCTGACTGTTACTGGTCATACCTGTTGGAGTGGTCCAGTCCAATAACTTAATGCTATAACTCTACGAGCTCGCCTCAATACAAGGGAACAATATGACGCTTAAATCTCGGCTGCTGTTAACTGTGCTTTCATTGGTTTTCGGCGCGATATTAGTCAGTACTATTCTGGCTTACTATATTGCCGTCAGTAACTCAACAGAAGCCTTGCAAAAGTCCGCACAAGAAAAGCTCACAGTCGAGAACACACAGACGTCTGAAGCGCTTAAACAATACTTTCAATTTATTGAATCGCAAATCCGAACTAAGTCATTTGAGCCTGCCATAGTAGACGCAGCAGCGGCATTTGTGCCGGCGTTTAACCGCTACTCTAGTCAGCGCCAACCGCTGAGTGCGTCTGAAAGAGCCACATTAGAGAGTTATTACAGTAACGATTTTGCTAATTTATACGCTGAGCGGAATAATGACATGCTCAGCAATCCAACCGGCTTAGTTGAGGGGTTGAGTAATAATGCCAAAGCGTTGCAATACGACTTTATTGCTGGCTCGCGTTTTGCGATTGGTGAGAAAGACGGTTTAGTCCGATTGGAGAATGACTCAAACTATGCGAGCTTGCATGCTCAGTATCACCCTGCAATCCGCAAGTTTCTGCAAGAATTTGGCTATTACGATATTTTTATTGCTGATATCGACACGGGTAATATTGTTTACAGCGTGTTTAAAGAGTTGGATTATGCCACTAGTGTTACCACTGGCCCCTATGCCGGCACCGGCATTTCAGAAGCGTTTCAGTTAGCCGTTAATGCGTCTAATGAAGATGATGTATTTTTCAGCGAATTAACCACATATTTACCGTCCTACGATGCAATGGCTGGGTTTATTTCTACACCGATCTATAAAGACGGCCGAGCGATTGCAATTCTCATTTTTCAGATCCCGCTAGACACTATTTCTAACCTTCTAACCCATGATCAGAAGTGGTTGGAAAAAGGTTTTGGTGAATCCGGTGAAACCTATTTAGTCAGTCCCCAAGGTAAGCTTGTTACAGAGAGCCGCTTTTTTCTGGAAACACCAGAACCTTATTTAGAGGTCATATCTGACAAATACCCTGATGTCGCACAAACAATCCGCACCAGTGGTACTTCAGTTGGTAACCAACCGGTTAACACAGCGGCTTCACAAGCAGCCCTGCGCGGTGAATCCGGATTTTCGGCAGTGCTTGATTACCGCGATGTTGAGGTGTTCTCCTCATACTCACCGGTGGTGATCGGCGGACGTACTTATGCGCTATTGGCGGAAATTGATGTCGAAGAAGCTCTGCGTCCGGCCAAAGCATTAGGCGATTCACTGCTGATTTCAGTAACGATTTCTGCCGCTATTCTTATCGGTGTAGCATCCATTATTGGTTTGTGGATTGCTTCGCGGTTAGTTATTCCGTTAGTTCGCTTGGGAGACGCCTGTGAAGGGCTTACTACCGGAGAAGGGGATTTAACTATGCGCTTAAGTCGCAGTCGTATTCCTGAGATCAACCGAATTGTCGAATCTTTCAATACATTTATCGGTCAAATTCGCGATATTATTTCGCAGGTTAAGGATGATGCTGAAACGCTCGCTGCTGCATCAGAGCAACTGAGTGCTATCACGAATCAAAGTGAGGCTACGTCGAAGCAGCAACGCGATCAAACACATATGGTCGCTACCGCAATGCAAGAGCTCTCGGCCTCGATCGCTGAGGTGTCGCATAGCACGGTATCGACCCGCGATTTTAGTGTTAGAGCGAAAAATAGTTTAGGCGAAAATATGGAACGCGCCGATATGGCTGCCGACAATATTAAGTTGTTGGTAGAGTTAATTCGTGACTCCAGCGAGGTTATCACTTCCTTAAAAGCCGAAGTCAATCAAATTACCGCAGTGCTTAATGTTATCACCAGTATCGCTGATCAGACCAATTTGTTGGCGCTCAATGCAGCGATAGAAGCCGCGCGTGCTGGCGAAGCTGGGCGAGGCTTTTCGGTGGTTGCCGATGAAGTTCGCGCTCTAGCAACTCGGTCGCAAGAGAACGTGGTAGAGATTTCAAAAACAGTCGAAAAAATGAATATCTCGTCGGATAAATCCGTCCATGCAATGGAGCGCGCCGCTGCTGCTGCTGATGGTGGAATTCATTTAGTCGATCTGGTGACTACCGCTATGAATGAGTTGTCTCAGACCATTGATAAAGTGCAAGATATGGCCAATACAGTGGCCACAGCTACAACTGAACAAGACTCTACGTCAGATTCGGTCACACAAAATGTTACGCAGATTTCTGATATGGCCGCTGACGTTGAAAATGGTGCCACTCAGACCAGTAAGTCAGCCAAGGAGTTGGCCAGCATAGCAGCTCATACCAACGAGTTAGTGAGACGCTTCAAAGTATAGCTTTATGTACGCTTGCTATTCCGCAAGCGCATTTACTGCGGCTACTCGAGTGGGGCTTATCTCTTCACTCGGATAACATCCCAACACTTTGAAGTAACGGGTTATGGCCGCTAACTGCTCTAAAGCATTTTGCATTGGCCCGTCTTCGATATTGCCATCGACGTCCAAGTAAAACATCTCTTCCCAAGGGTTACCCGTGATAGGACGAGACTCTAACTTCGTCATATTGATATTGTTGTCCTTCAGCACCAATAACGATTCAACCAGCGCGCCCGGCTTTTGGACAGTCGACATCACTAAGGTCGTTTTAGCCGGTACCTGCAATGGCACGCTCACGGCTTTTCGCGAGACCACAATAAAGCGTGAGTGATTCTCTTTTTGATTCGCCAAATTTGATTTTATTGCGTGTAAGCCATACAGCGCACCGCCTGCTTCACTACCAATTGCAGCAACACTGGGGTCGTCGGTTTCACTGACGGTAATCATTGCAGCAGACGTACTGTCACAGGGTTTAACTTCGACGCTACCCAGTTCTGCCAGGAAATGGCTGCACTGGGCAAATACTTGAGGGTGTGCATACAATACTTTGATTGCAGAGATGGACGTCTCCCCTTTGACCAACAGGCTGTGCTTAATCGGGTGGGTGAGTTCACCAACAATGCTTAGCGAGGTATGTTGGAGCTGATCATACACTTCATTGATACTGCCGGATGAGGTGTTTTCGATGGGTAATACCGCGTAGTCGGCTTCGTTTTTTTCCACCTTAGAAATGATCTCAGCAAAGCTTTGACAACCAATTTCCATTAGCTCACCGGCGCGCCGGGAGAAATACTTTTGCGTTGCTAGATAACTGTAAGAGCCTTTATCGCCCAAGAACGCAACGCGGTTTAGCGGCAGTTCGCTATCTGGGTTTGCGCGAGAGGCTAGCATGGCTTGTTGGTTTAAAACAGAATCTTCAATAATCACGTGAAATAGCTGGGTGACGTAATGCGGATCTAGACCAACTGTTTTACCTTGCTTGATAAGCCGTATTAACAATTGTTCTTCGCGTTTTTGATCGCGCACGGGTATGTGGTGCTTGATCTTCGTTTCCGCAACCTGGTTAGTGAGACCGCGGCGCTTCGCTAGTAACTCAAGTAACTCGGAGTCAACGGCGGTAATAGATTTTCGAAGTGCCTCTAGCGCATCAGTGGCCATAATTATTCCCAATTAAAAAAAAACCTCCCAGTGGGAGGTTTTTGTTGATACACACACTACCGCCCGCCGTCACCCGAAGGTAAAGGTAAACGTAAAAAAACGAGCGATAAGTGCAATAAATTTCATTCCTAGACTCTATGTTGAAGCGTTACCGTTGTCAACGCCAATGTAGCACGATTATTCACTTAACAGCGCTGCCAACATGGCTCGCACTTCTGTCGCTTCGAAAGGTTTGTCGCACAATGCATTAACCCCCGTTTGTTGGATATTGGTCATGTGCGCACTGTCTGCAGCTTCTGAAGTGACCATGATAATTGGAATATGGGTTGTTTCCGGATTAAAACGAATAAATTCTGACAGTTCGCGACCATCCATTTCAGGCATATTGTAATCAGTGACAACCAAATCAAACTCTTCGTCCTTTAAAAATGTCAGTGCAAGCGCGCCGTTTTCAGCTTCGCGGATCTTCCTCAAGCCCATACCTTCAAGGACTCGACGAATATGATTACGCGCTAAGCGGCTGTCGTCGACAAGCAATACTCGCACTTCGTGAATGTCAAACAACTCAAGATCGAGTTCATCGGTATTGATGAGGTCTAAACTGGCGTTCAATGCTCGCGATAAGTGCACGGGTTCGAAGGGTTTGGGGAGAATCGCCGCCACGCCAGCTTGCTTAAACTCTTCGAGTTTACTGAGCCGGTTTTCACTCGATACCAACATAAACGGAGTCGCCGACAACGCCTCATTTTCTTTAATTGACTTGATCAAATCTAGGCCAGTTCCGTCTTCAAAGTACATCGCACTGACTACTAAATCTGCAGCGTGATTTTTAAGTGCCGCAGTGGCTTCAGCAACTGTCGAAACGGCATCGATTTCCTTGACATTTTCCTTTAACAGCATCGCTGTAATAATTTTGCGTTGGGTATCGGAAGGCTCAACTAACAAAAGGTTAAGGTCTGAAATTGATAGTTTTTCCATAAATGCTCAAAATACTGGCGAGTACTACTCGGCGTTAATTATTGCTTGTAAGTGTAGTTCATTGTGACAGTCTCTAACAACGGCTTTTAGTTGCTAACCACCGGCAAGTTTCACTTGATAGCCTTTCTGCTCTAACAGAGCTTTTAATTTGTCTCGGACATCGCCTTGAATTTCGATACTTGCGTCTTTCACGGAACCGCCACATGCACACTTTTTCTTAAGCTCTTTGCATAGCGCTTTAAGTTCTGTTTCAGTCAATGGTAAACCGCGAATGATTGAGGCACCTTTGCCTTTGCGTCCTTTTGTCTCTCGGTGGATCCGAACAATACCATCTCCCTTTGCAGTTGCGACGGCATTGGCTTGAGGTTTTATTCGCCCTTGCTCGGTTGAATACACCAGTCGATTGTCAGACATAACGATGTTTCCCTTAGTCTAGACTTGATATTTTTCAATGATTTAATTAGCACAAAGCATGAAAAGCAGTGCTACACTACTATTACATCTTAATTGTCTAACTTTAACAACGAGTACGTGTAATTATGGCCTTGGAAGCGCAGTTATCAGCAGATGAAAAAACCCTTATTATCCGCATGGACGATAAATTTGATTTTGGCAAAGTTCAGGACTTTCGCGCTGCTTACTCAGGGATTCCCGATTCAGTCAACACCATTGAAGTCGATTTAACTGAAACAGAGTACATGGATAGCTCGGCCTTGGGCATGTTACTCAATATGCAAAAAGTACTAAAAGGTAAAGTGAGTCTCTATCGCATCACCCATTCACGCCCGCAAGTCTTAAAAATATTGACTATATCTCGCTTTGATAAGAAATTCGAAATCGAATAACCATGCGGGTATTGGTCGTAGACGATGAGTCTATCAATCGTTTTTTATTAGTACACATGCTGGAAGAGCAGGGCTATCTGGATATCTATGAAGCCCGATCCGGTCATGAAGCTTTGCTACTGGCTGAAAAAATTAAGCCCGACTTAATACTGCTCGATGTCGTTATGCCGGGAATGGACGGATTAGAAGTGGCAACGCGATTGAAGTCGACCAATGATGTGGTTTATTTGCCGATTATCTTCATTACTTCGTTAGATGAGAAAGACACAGTTGTTCGTTGTCTCGATGTTGGTGGCGACGACTTCGTTTCCAAACCCTTTGATAAAACAGTAGTGTTAGCGAAAGTAAAAGCACATTTACGGACCCGCGAACTCAGCACTAACATCAACGCTCAAAACCAAGAGCTGAAATATTTTCGTCACACGGTTGAGCGCGAGCACGAAATTATTGAGCATATTTTTTCCAAAGCAATCATAAACAACCCTGCGGTGACGCCCTTTTTTGATTACCGCAATATCCCTGCCACTGAGTTTAGTGGTGATGTATTTTTATGTGAATCGAGCCCAAATGGTGGACTTTACTTTTTAATCGGTGATTTTACCGGTCACGGATTAGCATCAGCAATCGGTGCACTGCCGGTCACCCGGGCGTTTCAAGCCATGGCATCAAAAGGGTTATCAGTGTCAGAAATCGCTTCGACACTGAATCGAACTCTTGAAAACTTATTACCAATTCACATGTTTTTCGCCGCAGCTATTGTTGAAGTGAATGAAAATGGTCGGCGCTTTAGTGTTTGGAATGGCGGAATGCCAGACCTCTTGCTACAGGGGCCTGATGGTCAATTGGAAAAGCGGTTTTCCTCTCAACACATGGCATTAGGCATCCTTGATAATCACGAGTTCGAAGATGACGATGAGGTATTTGAAGCTGCGCCGGGCTCAAGGATACTGGCGTATACAGATGGCTTGATTGAGTTGACCAACGAAAGCGGTGAAATGTTTGGTGAGGTAGGGCTTGAAAAGCTATTTATCGGTAACCCACATATTTCAGTTGAAGACTTGACGGCGCACATGCGCGATTTCATGGGGGAAACTGAGGCTCATGATGATGTCACACTGACACTTTACCAGTGTCAGGATTTATCGTCATTGCGTAAAGACAATGTAGTTACACCATTACCATTTCGCGTCAACGTCGATTTAGGGCCCACATTGCTGAGATCCGGTGAATCTATTCAACATTTTATCGATCTGATTTGCAGTCAATTGGGTCTGTCGTGGATTCGCTCGGATTTATTCACGATCCTAACTGAGTTATACAGCAACGCACTAGAGCATGGCGTCTTGGGTATTTCTTCCAGCATGAAGCGCACCAGTGAAGGTTTTATCGAATACTACACTTTGCGCTCTGAGCGATTAGAACAGCTTACTGAAGGTTTTGTTAAACTCGAAGCAAGCTTTGACCCCAGTCAACGGCGATTGCAGTTGTTAGTAACTGATAGCGGCAAGGGATTTGATATCGACAATATGCCAGAGCCTGATCCAGAGCAAAGTTTTGGGCGTGGTATTGCGATGCTTAATACACTTTGTGAGACTGTAGAATTTTTCAACAAAGGCACCACTGCAAAAGTCACTTTAGCGCTGTAAAAAGTAGCTTTAACGCAATTATATCAGCTAATTCAAATAATCCGCTTGTGTAAGACGTTATTGAGAATTATTATCAACAACGTCAAGTTTACAGGAGCTATTTGTGAAGTCACCGTTGAAAATTGTCATTGCGTTTATCGTCTTAGTAGGCATTGTAGGTTGGTTTTTGATTGGTCAACCATCTGAGACAGAGTCGAGCGAGTTAAACGTTTATTCGGCGAGAAAAGAGGCGTTAATTAAGCCTTTACTTGATAAGTTTTCAGCGGCGACGGGCGTTACCGTCAATTTAGTTACGGGAAGCGCCGATGCACTCATTACGCGAATGCAAACAGAAGGGCAATTCAGCCCAGCAGATATTTTAATAACGACCGATGCAGGTCGCTTAGTACGGGCAAAAACCGCTGACTTAACCCAACCAATCCAGGTAGAAAATCTGGCGCAATTGCTACCGGATTACTTACGTGATGAACAGCAGCATTGGGCTGCGCTAACTATGCGGGCACGACCAGTGATGTATGCGCCTGACCGAGTAGATCCGAGCCAAATCACGAGTATGCTGGATTTAACTAAACCCGAATGGCAAGGGCGTATCTGTATACGCTCATCAAGTAATATCTACAATCAATCGATGATTGCTGCGTTAACTCTGGAATTGGGTGAAGAGCAGGTGGAAGAATGGGCGAAAGGCATTGTAGCCAACATGGCCAGACCTCCTGTCGGTGGTGATCGCGACCAAATTAAAGGCGTAGCTGCCGGCGAATGTGATATTGCAGTGGCAAATACGTATTATCTTGCCGGAATGCTAGCTTCAGATGATCCAGAGCAACGTCAACAAGCGCAGGCTGTTGATGTTTTGTGGACGGATCAGAATAGTTTTGGCACTCATGTAAATATTTCTGGGATCGCAGTTGCTAAATACGCGCCTAATGCTGAGGCGGCTAACCAGTTAATCGCCTTTATGTTGGAAGCTGAAAGCCAGCAATGGTATGCCCAAGAGAACCATGAATATCCCGTTTTGGAAGGTGTTGAATGGAGCCCACTGATGCAAGACATGGGACAATTTAAAGCGCTCAGTGTCGACTTGGATAAGGTAGGTGCAGGTAATGCTGCGGCTCTGCAACTCATGGACAGAGCCGGTTGGCAATAGAATGCTTTGTCAGTGATTAAGTCGATTCTCGCGACAAAAATAAGACCCAATATACCAGTCTTACTTACGGCGGCGCTGTTAGCGCCGCTTGCTGTTGTGATCGCGCATTTTGCGATTCCTGATGTGTCTATTTGGCAACATCTGATCGATACGGTTTTAGCAAGCTATGTCATTAATAGTACTATTTTAGCCTTGGGCGTAGCCGTTGGTACTTTACTGTTAGGGACTTTGACAGCTTGGTTAATGAGTCATTACAGTTTCACGGGGAGGCGCGTTTTACGTGTGGCTTTACTGCTGCCACTGGCTATGCCCGCGTATATTATTGCGTATAGTTACACAGGCCTATTGGATGTGTCAGGTCCGTTGCAACAGGTGTTACGAGAAACATTTGAGTGGAGAGTCGGCGACTATTGGTTCCCACAAGTTCGTTCATTGCCTTCGGCGATCATTCTGATGTCGTTAGTCTTGTACCCTTACGTTTATATATTGGCGCGTACTGCCTTCAGTGAGCAAAGCGCGAGCATGCGCGAAGTGGCAAAAATCCACGGTTATAGTAGTGCTCAGTACTTTATTCGGGTCAGCATCCCGCTAGCCAGGCCTGCGCTATTTACCGGTGCCGCACTCGCTATGATGGAAGCGTTAGCCGATTATGGTACTGTTCAGTTTTTTGGTATCAATACGTTTACCACGGGGATTTTTCGCTCTTGGTATGCCATGGGCTCTAGAACAACAGCCATTCAGCTGGCGGGGATTCTAAGTTTATTTGTATTACTTGTGTTGGTATTCGAGCAGCATAGTCGGCGCCGGATCAAATATTTTCAACAAACCTCAGTAAGATCTTCACCGCTAATCGTTTTATCTGGTTGGCGTAATTCGGTTGTCTGTGCTTGTTGTTTTTTGCCTTTTTTGTTGGGTTTTGTCATCCCCTCTGTGCAATTGTTGGTTTGGGCATCAATGACATTCGAACATATAGTTTGGAGCGATTACTGGCAATTGGTCAGCGCGACGTTTGGCTTGGCATTGGTTACTGCTTTTATCGTAGTACTCATAGCTGCTTTATATACCTATCAAAATCGCTGGTCAGGTTCGGCCCTCAGTCGCTGGCAAATTCGCCTATTGAGCTTAGGGTATGCTCTGCCGGGTATGGTCATTGCGGTTGGCGCTTTAATGGTGCTCGGTTGGTTAGATGGCAACATTAACAACCTATTACACGCAGTAACCGGTCGATATGCAGGGCTTATACTGTCTGGAACAGTGTTCGCTTTGGTTTTCTGTTACTGTGTTCGGTTTATGAGTGTCGCACTACAAAATACTGAAGCAGGTATACTACGCATTAAGCCCTCTCTGGATGAGGCGGCACTGACGATGGGAGCCACGCGGTCAGAGGTATTATCGCGCATTCATTTACCCTTATTACGCGCCTCATTGTTTAGCGCTGGATTGTTGGTATTTGTCGATGTGCTCAAGGAGCTTCCGGCTACGCTTGTTCTCAGGCCATTTAACTTTAATACATTGGCAGTAAGGGCCTATGAAATGGCCTCAGATGAGCGCTTGTTTGAGGCTGCAATGCCAGCATTGACCATAGTCGCCGTGAGCCTCGTGCCAATTTTCTTGATCACTAAAACCATTGATAATACGAGTGAGGGCTGATGTTAACAGTCAGGGATTTAGCCATTAGTTATGCAACGCGAAATGACAAGGTGTTGCAGAACGTCACTTTTCATCTTGAACCTGGGCAGATCGGCTGTATTTTAGGCCCATCTGGTTGCGGAAAAACAACCTTACTCAGAGCTATTGCTGGATTCATTCAGCCCCTTGCAGGTGAGATTGAATTAGATGGTAAAGTTGTATCTTCGTCGAATGCAATGCTACCTCCTAACCAACGTAACATTGGTATGGTATTTCAGGATTTTGCGCTTTTCCCACACATGACGGTGGCCGAAAATATCGCATTTGGTTTACGAGCAATGAATCATTCTGAATCTGCGGCTCGAGTCGATGAGCTATTAGCATTGGTCGAGCTCTCTACCTATAAAGATGTATACCCTCATGCACTTTCAGGAGGGCAACAGCAGCGAGTGGCTCTAGCGCGAGCACTAGCGCCCAAGCCTAAATTGGTGCTGCTAGACGAGCCTTTTTCTAATCTGGACTCTGCCTTACGCGAACAGCTGGCTCAAGATGTTCGCGGTATGCTCAAAGCGGCAGGGGCGACGGCGATTATGGTTACTCATGATCAACACGAAGCATTTGCTATGGCCGATCAAGTCGCTGTCCTTCAAGATGCTAAAATGCAACAAGTAGGCACTCCTTATGAGCTGTATCATCAACCGCAAACAACATTTGTCGCTGGTTTTATAGGTGAAGGCGTGATGTTGGAAGCTAAGTTGAATGCAAGTGGTCGCCTTGAAACAGTCATTGGCGATTTTGATGCCGAACATGCGACTTACTGTGATGGAGCGCAAGCAGCAAAAGGACAGACATTGCAACTATTGGTGCGACCTGACGATATTGTCCACGATGATTCGAGTCGTTTCAAAGCGATCGTCGTTAATCGCCATTTTCGCGGAGCGAGTATTTTGTACTACTTAACGATATCAGAGTCAGATGATGATCAGTGTCACCCGCTGTTATGTCTAGCGCCGAGCCATCACGATCATCAAGTTGGGGAGTCCTTTGGCATTCGATTAGACATGGATCATCTAATACTGTTTCCGCAATAGGCCTGCATAGACGTTGAGTCTGGGCTAGTATAAACTGATAGGATTATCTATGGTGAAGTAGTAATGATTAAGTCTTTTCTCGCGCTCTTCGAACGCCAAGTGGCCGATCAACCAAATGACCAACACACACTAGAACTCGCTAGTGCAGCATTGTTGTTTGAGGTCGTAAGGGCTGACCGAGAGTTTGCCGCGGCGGAGCGAGAACAGGTTAGTCAAATTGTAACCCGCGAGTTTAACTTAAGCGGTCCCGAACTTAAGGCATTACTGAGCGATGCTGAGGAGCATGCTGAAAATGCAGTGGATTTAGTTCAATTTACGCGTATTCTAAACCAACATTATGACCTGCCGCAGCGAGCTGCGTTTATTCAACACTTATGGACTGTTGCCTACGCCGATAACGAGCTCGATATGCACGAAGAACACGTGATTCGACGTATCGCTGATTTGATGCATGTACCTCACAGTTTATATATGCAAGCAAAGTTGAAAGTGAAACAATAGCCGCATGTTCGACCGCCTATTTTCCAGTATTAAAGCAACTTTATTGTTTTCTGCACTGAGCTTTACGCTAGCTTTGTCTGCAGCAATAATGGCACTGACTGTCAACGAACATGAGACGTTGTATCTCAAAACCACAACGGCCAATCTTCAATCATTGACGACCAATATCAGTAATGACTTGTTGTTAGTGGTAGGCGCCGATTTGGATATTGTTTCATTGACGGCAACACTCCTGCGATTCGATTCCTACCCAGATATCGTTTTTGCCAACGTTTATGATCGTGATTTACAAATCATTCAACAATATATTGGCCAAGCGGGGAGGGACCGGCTAGACACTGTGGATAAATTATCCAATGCTATTGTCGAACCAGCGCTGGGCACGTACCGCAGTGGCGATTACTTATACAGCGTAAACCGCATCGGTGAAAGTAAGTATCCGCAGGGGTATCTTGTGGTTATCTACGATATCGAAACAACCTTGTCGACGAGCAAGCAACAGTTAGTACTGGCTACATTGCCATTCGTTGTTATTGTCTTTGTCTGTTTAGCAATCTTGTATTCGTGGTCATTGCGTAACCGCATGCGCCCATTAGTCATGTTGTCCGACTTTACGCAAAAATTGCAATTCACGAAAGATTACGGGCAACGCTTTGAGGTGCAAGGTAACAACGAAGTATCGCGATTAGGCAAAAATATAAACGGCATGATTGCGACCATTGAAAGTGAGTTAAGAATTAACCGCGAACAGACGGCCCAGCTCATTGATCAGCAGCGTACCATGACTCGATTAGCTAATTATGACAGTTTGACTGGTTTGCCTAACCGTCAGTTTGTAATGGATACTCTCAAGTTGGAATTAGCGCGAGCATTGCGCGCAGAGGAAGATTTGGTGCTTATGTTTTTCGATCTTGATGGATTTAAAAGCATCAATGATTCGTTAGGCCATGAAACAGGTGACAAGGTACTTATTGATGTTGCCGGTCGCGTGAGCTCGCTGATGCGTGACGGGGATTTAGTCGCGCGTTTAGGGGGGGATGAGTTTTTGGTCATTCCCGCGCGTGAAACCACAGAAACCAATATACATCGAATGGCGAATCGCCTAATCGATGCCTTTCAAGAGCCGTTTTGTTACAACGGTCTCGATTTGTTTGTTGGTGTAAGTATCGGCGTATCGCGCGCAACGGATGCCAATTTTGAGCTAAATGAATTGGTGGGTAATGCTGATATTGCGATGTACCGCTCTAAGGAGGCCGGTAAGGGGACTTACACTATCTTCGATAGTTCGATGATTGAAGACCACAAACGCAAACTCATGATCGCAAACAGCATCAATTCAGCAATCAGCAATAATGAATATCGGGTGCATTACCAACCTAAAGTGAATCAAAATGGTGAGATAGTGGGGTTTGAAACCTTACTGCGTTGGGCTCACCCTATCCTCGGTATGGTATCACCGGCAGAATTTATCCCGATAGCCGAACAAGGCGGTAAGATACCAGCAATAACATCTTGGGTATTAGAGCAAGCGTGTCGCGACTTAGACAAAATCAAAGCAATATTCCCACAGCGTTTTCGGGTTTCGGTAAATTTGTCGGCGTTTGACCTGCGCAATCCAGCGTTATTTGATTTTATTACCAATACCTTCGACCGCCATAACGTGGATCCGCGCTTTTTTGAATTAGAAGTAACAGAGTCGGCCTACTTGGAAAGCTTTGCGGCCAGCGATAAATTCTTCCGTCGAGTGAGTAATATGGGGTGTGCGATTTCGCTAGATGATTTTGGCACCGGTTATTCATCGTTGGGCTACCTCACACAAATTAGTATCGATACACTCAAGATAGACCGCCAGTTCATTCGCGAATTAGATACCTCTGAGCGGAGCCGAATGGTTACTGGCACCATAATTGATTTGGCCAAACGATTAAACCTAACAATATGCGCAGAAGGTATCGAACAAGAAGGCCAAATTGCCTATTTGGCATCACAAGGGTGCGACCATATGCAAGGCTTCTATTTTAGCCGGCCATTGCCGTTGGAGGAACTGGCTAATTTACCTCGCCGTTTTGAAATCCCCGGTCAGAATGAGTCTCCACAATTAAACATCAGTTACGACACACGCATGGGCTCGTGAGCGTATTGAAGCGAATTGCCAACACATTGGCAAAATGCACGAGAAATACAAAAAACTATTTAAAACAGCAGGTTAAATTTTCTCGCGGGCGGTAAAGACTATTCATTTCACGTGCCTGCTACCTAAAGGTGCGGACTTTTTTTACGTGTACTGCCTTTTGTCTGATATGGGCAACACAAAATGCATTAACAGTTCATCTGGTTTATCGCAACTTGTTGTATTTTAAATGTTTTAACGTTTTGGCATCAGTCCTGCTCTTATTATCCTGAACCCAGCATGACGCTTTGTGTTTGTTCTACAGCGCACGCGTTAAGCAACATTTATAAAGAGGAAAGGATGATGACTAAAACTCAAAAATTCACTGCGTTAGCAGTTACTGCAGCAGCAGTTCAAATGGCGACAATGACTCCTGTTCACGGGCAGGCCGAGCTAATGGCCTTGTTGGATACTGATCAAGATGGGTTTATCAGTCTCAAGGAAGCCGTTGGTGATTCACTGCTGTTAAAAAACTTTGGTCTAATTGATACCAATGAAGACGGTAAAATTAGCCAAGAAGAGTTGCTGGCGGCGAGCGCATTGGACCGAGAAGATACTCAAGGCTAGTTAAGCTGCATTTACGTTTTAATGAGCGTCGTATATGGCTAAGTACGGCGCATTTTGTTTGCTGCTCAGTCGTGACTATGCAATCCTTCACGCATTAATAGCAAAGAGAGTGAAGATTTGCAGATACGTTCATTGCGTCAGTTGACGTTAGTCAGCTTTGCAATTGCGCTAATCCCCCTGATTGCATTGTTGTGGCAGAGTCAATCTGATTTGGCGAATATCGCTAGTACAACCGCGCAAGATAATACGTTTTTTGTTGCAATCGTTGGTGCATCGCGCAATATCGATAGTGATGCCATTGATATTGAACGATTGATTCGTCAACACCTTATTGTTCGCGACGATCGACTCAAGCTGTTAATCAAAGAGCGATTGCGCACATTCACCCTGGACTTAGATAATCTCTGTGAGTCATTGCAGCAGGGAGTAGCGTGCTCAAAACTGCAACGTCGAACCCATCGCCTCGCTAATTTTGCCGAAATTGAACAACAAGTTCAGCTCGACGCGCAACTAAGCGAGTTTCGTGATTACGTTGCGGAACTGCGCAGAGCAGTAGGCACAGTTATTAGTCAGAGAATTGTTGAGCAGCAACAAATGATGGCTTCACAGCGCCAAAAGCAAGTGTGGTCGACTGCTATTCTAGCGCTTCTTTCGCTGGTTTTAATTATTAAAGGTAGTCAACTTATTGCACAGCCATTTGAGCAGCTCAAAAAACTGATTGCTAGCATCGCTCAACAGAACGGCGAACTACCTCCTATTAGTAACAAGGGGCCAATCGAGCTGCTTAGTATCGAACGAGATTTACATTGGTTGGCCGACCGACTTCAGCAACTCGAACATTTGCGCACCGCACTATTACGCCATGCTTCCCACGAGCTAAAAACGCCGTTAGCGAGTATCAAAGAGGGGTGTTCGCTGCTCAACGAACAGGTGGTCGGTGAACTCAACCAATCACAACGCGAGGTACTGTGCTTACTCAACGCTAGTACTGATAGACTTAACACTCTTGTGGAGCAGTTACTGGACTACAATTTGCTATTGCAACAAGCAGAGCCAGTCATGGTAGCGACGAATTTAGCTGCTTTGATCGAGGCTTGCTTGCAAGAAAACGCTTTGGCGCTAAATCACAACGAACGTCGTGTGGATATACGATTAGACATAGAGTCAATAGTTGTTGACCCGGATTTACTCCGCCGTATTTTGGATAATTTACTCTCTAACGCAATTGCCCATGGGGCATCGGATAAAACGATATTTTTGCATATCTATAGTTCTGCAAACTACTATGTTATGGATGTGGCTAATTTTGGCAAGCCTATCGCACTCGAGGATCGCGAGCGGTTGTTCGAACCTTTTAGTCGCGGTAATACACAGCGTAATGATCAAGTTGTGGGTGCTGGCCTTGGTTTGTCTATTGTGGCAGACTGCGCTCGCTTAATGCAGGGGAGAGTTTCCATCGTCGATCATGCTATTGCCGATGTATGTTTTCGAGTTGAGCTACCCAATAAGGAGAAGTCCACAGCGTGATTAAAATCTGTAAACATCGACTAATGCTGTTACTGTGCTGTATGACGCTCGGCGGTTGTCAGAGTTTGTGGCAACCAACTACGCTCCCAGAGTCAGCCCAAGATGTTTCGCGCGATTGTGTGTTTGTCACTAAGCCGACGTCGATTCCAGAGTCGGACCCCTCACTTAAAGAGTGTTCGATGCATATGTGGCTAAGCTATTGGCAGACAAAAGCACAACAGTCATGGCGAGAACGCAAAGTTGAACTAGCTAAACTCACAAATAGCCGTACTGATCAACTGCGTGGATTTTTACTCGCACAGCCCACCGATACTCCTTATCAAAATAGATTACGAGCGCAGTTGCAGTTTGAGTCATTGCAATCACTATTATCCGCTGACTTCGCGCAATTACTGCGCGAGCTAGCTTATGAGCCCAGCCAACAACTACTCGAATACGAATCAGCAATAAGCATTTTAAGTGAAGTAAACACAAGGCAAACGAAGCGAATTGAAGAGCAGGCGCAGTTATTGCAAGAGCAAGAAGAAAAGCTCAATCAACTTTTATCGATTGAAGCGAAAATTCTTGAAAATACCTTGGAGCAGTAATTAATGACCAAACACAGCGAGCCATTTCTCCCGACTATCCTACTTGTAGACGATGATCAAAGTTTGTTGCGATTAATGACCATTCGTCTCGAGGGAGAAGGTTTTAGGGTGGTATGTGCTGAAGATGGTAAAGATGCTCTCAGACAAGTTAATGCGCATGAAATTGACGTTGTTCTGAGTGATTTACGCATGCCGGGGCTTGATGGATTATCGCTGTTTGAGCAATTGGTTGCACTGCGCAAAGACCTGCCGGTGGTATTGATGACCGCCCACGGGACTATCGCCGATGCCGTTGCTGCTACAGAGCGGGGAGTCTTTGGCTTTTTAACAAAACCAGTGGATCACAAGCAGTTACGCCAGATCCTCGATAAGGCTTTAAGCCAAAAGCGCACCGGTCAGTCAGGAGACTGGGATGCCGAGATCATTACCCGGTCATCAGAATTGCAGCAGGTGCTTGACCAAGCACACCGCATCGCCAAGCGCGATGTCAGCGTATTGATATCAGGCGCCAGTGGCACGGGTAAAGAGTTATTGGCTAATGCGATTCACAAAGCCAGCAAGCGTGCTGACAAACCATTTGTCGCAATTAATTGCGGTGCCTTACCAGAGAACCTTTTAGAATCAGAATTGTTTGGTCATACCAAAGGTGCTTTCACCGGTGCAGTACAAGCAAGCCTTGGATTATTTCGTGAAGCCGACGGTGGTACCTTGTTTCTCGATGAGATAGGCGATATGCCAACACCACTGCAAGTAAAATTATTACGCGCGTTGCAAGAGCAAAAAATTCGACCCGTTGGCAGCAGTAAGATGGTCGATATCGATGTGCGAATCATCTCTGCGACGCACAAAGATCTCGAGTGGGAGATGCGCGAGGGGACGTTTAGGGAAGACCTCTATTATCGTCTCAACGTGGTTAATTTGAAGTTGCCGACATTGAAGGAACGAGCTGAGGATATTCCATTACTTGCACGGACACTGTTGCAAAAAAGCGCCACTCGGCATCAAGTCAAAGTTAGCCGTTTTTCTGATGATGCTATGCAGTTGCTAGCAACTTCGAATTGGCCCGGCAATGTCAGGCAATTAGTTAACGTTGTAGAGCAGTGTGTTGCTCTCACGCAAACACCAGTTATAGCGGCGCACTTAGTTGAACAAGCGTTATCTTCATCGTCTCAGAACTGGCCGACGTTGACAGAAGCCCGGGATGCCTTCGAACAGCGTTATCTATTCAAACTACTCAAACTCACTGACGGTAATGTTACGCGCGCCGCTGAAATGGCCGGCAGAAATCGCACTGATATGCACAAGCTGATGAAAAAGCATGCTCTTGAGGCCGCTAACTTTAGGCACTGATTGAAAGGTTGTTGCTCAAGGCTGGCTGTTGTGCAAATGGTAGCCTCTGATACAATGGCTTAAGTCTTAAAACCTAAAGTCTCTGCAGAACATGGCTATTTCGCGACGTCTAATAGCGTTGATATTAAGTGCATTCTGGCTATTGTTGATATCCTGCCGAGTCCACTCACAGGTAACGGACGACCCCATCTTTCGACTGCAGTTGCCCAGCCCCTTGTCGCCTGAAATTATTAGTCAATACGGCAATGACCAGCTAAGCGCGCATCTTGCTCGGTTAATTGAAACGCCCAAACTACCCGCTCGAGACGCATTGGCCGATACGCTTGCTATTCGCGATTACGCAGCGCAAGGCAATCAGATAGAACTCGAAATTGATGCTGCTTCTGCTGCGGTCATAATATTGGCTCGCCTTAATGAAGTCGAGCACATCAACCGACTGGTCAACACATATTTACCACAAGCCATCAATAGAGATTTACCTGTCCCTGCGTCGAGAATTTATCGGGGCTTGTTGCGAGTAGCTCTGCTAGAAGGCAATGAGAAACGACGTGTCGTCATTAAGCGACAGTTGTTGGGGTTGCTTGAGAAAGGTCTGCCCGCGCGGGATGAGGGGCTGATTTTACTGTCATTGGGAACAAGTGACTTTTTTGCGCGACAGTATTTTTCATCTTTGCAGCACCTTCGCAGAGCCCAAGATGTGTTCGCTCGACATGAGTTACTCAATGACAAAGACCGAGTGCTTAGTATTTTGGCTATTGCCAATAGTCGGTTAGGTAACAAACAGCGTGCTATAGATATTCAACTCGAAATTGCTGATCGAATGCGTTTAGGTGAAAAAAGTCTCAATTGGTCAATTATTGACTTCAATATCGGTAAAGCCTATTTGTCGTTGGGTGAAAATCAGGCGGCTAGCCTTTATTTACTTAGCTCCCGCGACATAGCGCAAGAATTTGATGATCCGTCGGGCGTCGCTTATGCAAATGATTTACTGGCACGGATTGCGCTGCAAGAGCAAAAGTTTGCGATGGCGAGTGCATTAGCGAGTGGGGCAGCTGAAACTTTTGCTTCTCTTGATAATACTGAGCGACTGTTAAGTTCTCTTATCACTTACGCTTCTGCCGAACTGCATTTGGGTAATACAGCAATTGCTCAACAACAATGGTTGAAAATCACACAGTTAAACGAGCAACAAACAAATGCTAGCCTAATCGCCGATATCATAGAATTGCGTGCGTTATTCGCTGAAAAGCGCGGTGATTTTCAACAAGCCATTGCCTTATATAAGCAGTACTACCAAGCGGTAATTGACTATAAGGAAGAGGCTCAAACCAATGTAGTGTCGCAATTGATGTCTGAAATCTCCGACGACGCTCAGCAAACCGACAACCGTTACTTGATCCAGCAAAATGCGTTGAATCAAGCTACGATAGAAAAACAAAAACAACAGCAGACTATTTTCTATTTGTTATTTGCCTTGGCTGTTTTGATCGTTTTGGCTATTTCAACGCTTATCGTCTTGCAGTGGCGCAAAGCCAACAATATGCGTGAATTAGCGCTTACTGATGAATTGACGGGAGCTCCTAACCGCAGAGCCTGTATGCGTGCAGCCAAGCTAGCTTTTAATCAAGCAGCAGCCGGTCACTATTCGTTAGTTGTCGCGGCAATCGATCTCGATCGTTTCAAATCCATCAATGATCGCTTTGGTCACGATGTTGGCGATCGGGTGTTAGTTTTATTTGCAAACGCTGTGCGTTCAGTTTTACGTGAGCAAGATACCTTTGGTCGATTGGGCGGCGAAGAGTGGTTACTGATATTTCCACGTGCGGATTTGATGCATGTCGATACCATTTTTGAGCGATTGCGCAGTGCTTATCAGGAGCTTGGTCAAGAAGTACCGGTGCCAGAACACGAATTAACCTTTTCGATGGGAGCCGTTTCATCATTGGACAATTTCGCCAATGTTGACAATATGCTTTCACAGGCGGATAAGTTGGTTTATACCGCTAAATCAAAAGGTCGCAATCGATTGGAAATAAATCAGCTCGCAAACATTAACACGCTCTAGTGTTCCGCCGGTCACTTCGTTATACTTGCCGGCCTATTAATTCACGCTATTTTACGACTTAAGCGCCCATTCCCTAGCGCGCTTAAGCAAGGTTACTTTTGAGGTTCTCAATGCGCACTGATTATTGCGGTAATATCACCGCAGAATACATGGATCAAACAGTTACACTTAACGGTTGGGTGAATAAACGACGCGACTTAGGCGGCGTTATTTTCCTCGATTTACGCGACCGAGAGGGTATCATGCAAGTTGTGTTTGACCCTGATGTGGAAGCGGCTTTTACCACAGCCAATAAAGTGCGTAACGAATTCTGTGTAGAAATCACTGGCCGCGTTCGCGCACGTCCAGATAATCAAATTAATAAGGATATGCGCACTGGTGAAATTGAGATCCTAGGTAAGTCAATCACTATCATCAACGCTTCGGCACCACTACCGCTAGACTCGAATCAAGAAAACAGTGAAGAGCAGCGCTTGCGCTACCGTTACTTGGATCTTCGTCGTCCATTGATGGCTGAACGATTGATGTTCCGCGCGAAAGTGACGGCTTTTGTTCGTCGCTACTTGGAAGATAACGGCTTTTTAGATATTGAAACGCCAATCCTAACCAAAGCAACACCTGAAGGTGCACGTGATTACTTGGTGCCAAGTCGCACCCACAAAGGTGAGTTCTTCGCGCTACCGCAATCACCGCAGTTGTTTAAGCAGTTGCTAATGATGTCGGGTATGGACAAGTACTATCAGATCGTTAAGTGCTTCCGTGACGAAGATTTACGTGCTGACCGTCAGCCCGAATTTACCCAAATCGATATCGAGACCACATTCCTTGATGCCGACGGTGTAATGGCTATCACCGAAGATATGATCCGTAAGTTATTCCAAAGCTTGCTGAATGTTGATTTGGGCGACTTCCCGCGTATGAGCTACGCCGAAGCGATGCAACGTTACGGCAGTGATAAGCCAGATTTGCGTAACCCGCTAGAGTTGGTCGACGTTGCGGATTTAGTTAAAGACGTTGAATTTAAAGTATTTAGCGGTCCTGCTAACAATCCAGATGGTCGCGTTGCCGTTATTCGTGTACCAGGCGGTGCTACGTTATCGCGCAAGCAGTTGGATGATTACGCAAAGTTTGTAGGTATTTACGGTGCAAAGGGCTTGGCGTGGTTAAAAGTTAATGATCTAGCTGCGGGCGAAGCAGGCTTGCAATCGCCAGTTCTTAAGTTCCTTGGTGGCGAAGTCGCTGCCAATATCGTTGAGCGCGCGGGTGCCGCTGATGGCGACTTGCTGTTGTTCGGTGCTGACACGGCAATGGTAGTAACTGAAGCCATGGGCGCATTGCGACTTAAGCTAGGTGAAGATTTAGAACTTCTCAGTGGTGATTGGAAGCCATTGTGGGTGGTTGACTTCCCAATGTTTGAAGAGTTCGACGGTCAATTCCATGCGCTGCATCACCCATTTACTGCCCCGCGCGATATGACACCAGACGAGCTTCGCGCTAACGCCAAGGGAGCGCTTTCTAATGCCTATGACATGGTTTTAAATGGTGTTGAGCTCGGCGGAGGTTCGGTGCGTATTCACCATGCAGATATGCAAGCAGCGGTATTCGAGTTGTTAGGTATTGACGAGCAGGAGGCCGAGCTTAAGTTTGGCTTCTTACTTGAAGCATTAAAGTACGGTACGCCGCCACATGCCGGCTTAGCGTTTGGCTTGGATCGCATGGTTATGTTAATGACAGGTGCAACATCTATTCGCGATGTTATGGCATTCCCAAAAACAACAACAGCGGCCTGTCCTTTAACTGATGCGCCAGGGGCAGCTAATCCCGAGCAGTTGAAAGAGCTGGGGATTACTGCCGTTAAAACCGAAGGAAGTTCAGACTAATTTGACCCAATTTAAACGGCCCGAATCGGCATTGGTCGTCATTTATGACAACCAATGCCGAGTGTTGCTTTTGCGACGCGACGATGATGCGCAGTTCTGGCAGTCGGTCACTGGCACTGTTGAAGCTGGTGAAGCGCCAATTCAAACTGCGTATCGCGAGGTTTGGGAAGAAGTGGGGATCAAATTAGACCCGGTTAATATGCCGATCCAAGATTGTCATACCGTAAATCAGTTTGAGATCCGTAAACGTTGGCAGCATCGCTATCCTCCAGGCGTAACAGTCAATACTGAATACGTGTTTAGTGTGTGTGTCGACGGTGATTTGCCGATCTGCTTAACAGAGCACACGGCCTACGAGTGGCTTAGTAAAGACGCGGCAGTCAAACGCGTCTGGTCTGAGACCAATCGCTTGGCTATCGCCCAATTTGTCCCGGAGCGAGCATGATTATTTTGGGCATTGACCCGGGCTCTCGTGTTACCGGTTACGGCGTTTTACGTTACCAATCGAATAAAATGCAATACGTTGGCAGCGGATGTATTCGCGTCAGTGGCGAGCTCGATAATCGTCTCAATCAGATTTTTAACGGCGTGACTGCAATTATCGAAGAGTTCCAGCCATCTATGTTCGCGATTGAACAAGTATTTATGGCGAAAAACCCTGATTCGGCGCTGAAGCTAGGACAAGCCCGCGGCGCTGCTATCGTTGCTGCAACCCAACGTGAATTGCCCGTAGCAGAGTATTCTGCACGGCAGATTAAACAGTCTGTTGTGGGACGAGGCAGTGCTGAAAAAGCCCAAGTGCAGCATATGGTCACACAGATGTTGGGGTTAAGTGCTACGCCGCAAAGTGATGCGGCGGATGCATTAGCGGTGGCGATTTGTCATACTCATACCACGCAGAGTCTACTCCGCCTTTCTGGGCAAGCAACCAAGACCGTACGCGGCAGATTACGCTAAATAAGAATAAATCAGAGAGAATTAAATGATAGGGCGCTTACAAGGTTTACTACTGGCAAAACAACCGCCAGAAATCCTCCTCGACGTAAATGGTGTGGGTTATGAAGTGCAACTTCCGATGACGTGCTTCTACGAGTTACCTAGCGTCGGAGAAACGGCCACTGTGTTTACCCATTTCGTCGTTCGCGAAGACGCTCAATTGCTGTATGGCTTTATTGATGTGAATGAACGCACTTTATTTCGTGAGCTAATTAAAGCCAATGGCGTAGGTCCAAAAATGGCCCTTACTATACTCTCAGGCATGAGTGCCGCTCAATTTATGCAATGCGTTAAGCTCGAAGATGTCACCAGCTTAGTGAAGTTACCTGGCGTGGGGAAAAAGACCGCAGAGCGTTTAGTCGTTGAGCTGCGTGATAAATTAGCTAAGTTAAACCTAAATACGGGGGCTGATGTCAGTGACGCCTTTGTTACGCCAACAGAAACTGGCTCAACTATTATACCCGTTAGTGATGTCAAAGAAGAAGCCATGAGTGCGCTGGTTGCACTAGGGTATAAGCCACCGCAGGCAAGCAAAGCGATTAACGCGGTCTATCAAGACGATATGTCGAGTGAAGCGCTTATCCGTGAAGCCCTGCGCTCGATGGTTTAGGGAGAAGGTGCATGATAGAAGCTGATCGAATTATAAACGCTGTAAGTCAAGGTGACGACGAAGCTGTTGACCGCGCTATTCGACCCAAATTGTTAGCTGATTATACCGGGCAGCCACATGTATGTGAGCAGATGGAAATATTCATCGAAGCCGCGCGTAAGCGCCAAGATGCGCTCGATCACCTGCTTATCTTTGGACCGCCAGGGTTGGGTAAAACTACGCTTGCGAATATCGTCGCCAATGAAATGGACGTTAATATCAAAACCACTTCGGGTCCGGTATTAGAAAAAGCCGGTGACTTAGCCGCGCTACTGACCAACTTAGAAGAAAACGATGTGTTGTTTATTGACGAGATCCACCGCTTGAGCCCGGTGGTTGAAGAAATACTTTATCCAGCCATGGAAGATTATCAGTTAGATATTATGATTGGTGAGGGACCCGCTGCGCGTTCGATTAAGCTCGATTTACCCCCGTTTACCTTAGTGGGTGCGACGACCCGCGCGGGGAGCTTAACGTCGCCATTACGCGACAGGTTTGGCATCGTGCAGCGGCTTGAATTCTACAATATTCGCGATTTAACCGAGATTGTTAAGCGCAGCGCAAAATATTTAAATATGGATCTCAATGAACAAGGCGCAGCCGAAGTGGCCGCGCGTTCTCGCGGTACACCGCGTATTGCAAACCGCCTGTTGCGCAGGGTGCGTGACTATGCTGAGGTTAAAGCCAGCGGCACCATTGACCAACAGGTATCTGCTGCGGCGCTGGATATGCTTGATGTCGACCAACAAGGGTTTGACTACATGGATCGCAAATTGCTGATGGCTATTATTGATAAGTTTGATGGCGGTCCGGTTGGACTGGATAATTTAGCCGCAGCTATCGGTGAAGAAAAAGACACAATTGAAGATGTGTTGGAACCTTTCTTGATCCAGCAAGGCTTCCTGCAGCGCACACCGCGAGGACGTGTTGCGTCTCAACGAGCCTATCAACACTTTGGTTTTGAACCTAAGCAATAGGCAAAAAAAAGCCCGCTTAGTGAGCGGGCAAAGTAAACAACTAGTGTTTAAGGAAATAAATCCAGGGAACTCATGTCAACAAAAAAACGGAATGTCTTGGTGACAGATGCGCGCATTATATCGACTAAAACGCCGCTGACAATTGAGAATAAATTGAATTTATCATTAGAAAATATAATGTGTTAAAAAAGTGTTTATTCTATTAATAAGTTGTGTATGTCATGCACGGTAGGCTTTTGCTGTTTGGTTACATTAAGCTTTTATTACAACATGTCTTGTTGAACGATGCGAAAAACTAATTATGAGTAATTATTCATCCAACCCGCATAAACTGCAAATTCGCGTGTATTACGAGGACACCGACGCCGGTGGCATTGTGTATTACGCTAACTATTTGAAGTTTTTTGAGCGCGCCCGCACAGAATGGCTGCGTGAATTGGGCTTTGAGCAAGACAAATTAATGGAACAATCTACAGGCTTTGTCGTCAAACGAGTTGAAATGCATAACCATGCGCCAGGCCGGTTTAACCAACTGTTGAGTATTTATAGTGAGGTAGTAAACTGCAAAGGCGCTAGTTTGACATTCAAACAAATAATAAAAGGGCCAAAGCAACAGCTGGTGGCCGAAGCAGAAATACTCGTCGCTTGTGTCAATTTGGACAGCATGAAACCTGTGCGAATTCCAAGGGCAATTTTAGGGGAATTAACACGTGTCGACTGATCTCACGTTTATCGGCCTGTTTATGCAGGCGAGCCTAGTAGTAAAGTTGGTGATGTTACTGCTTATCACCATCTCGGTAGTATCTTGGGCGTTCATCTTCCAACGCAATGCGGCTCTTAAGCGGGCACAAAAAGAAATGATCGCTTTTGAAGATAAGTTCTGGTCTGGCGCTGATCTCAATAAGCTGTATTCCGAACTCTCTGCACGCCAGAGCGTTGATGGTATGGGCACCATATTTTGCGCCGGTTTTAAAGAATTTGTGCGTTTGCGCAAGAGCAGTGCGGCCACGCAGTCAATCGTCGATGGTACATACCGCTCTATGCGTATCGCCATGTCACGTGAAATTGATAATCTTGAACATCACCTACCATTTTTAGCCACGGCCGGCTCGATCAGCCCATACATAGGCTTGTTTGGCACTGTGTGGGGGATCATGAATTCCTTTATTGCACTAGGCCAAGTTCAGCAAGCCACATTAGCTATGGTTGCACCAGGTATCGCCGAGGCCTTGATTGCGACAGCAATTGGCCTATTTGCTGCAATCCCTGCGGTGATTGCCTATAACCGGTTCTCTAATCAAGTGGAAAAGATTGAGAATAACTACGGCATCTTTATGGAAGAGTTTTCTGCGATCTTGCATCGTCAAGCGCTGGCCAACCAATAACCGCGACTAGTGGAGCATTTACAATGTATGTAAGAAAGCGCCGCCGCCCGGTCTCTGAAATCAATGTAGTCCCCTACATTGACGTTATGTTGGTGTTGTTAATTATCTTTATGGTAACTGCACCACTGGTTAGCCAGGGCGTCAAAGTCGATTTGCCCAAAGCTAATGCTGAATCCATTGAGCAAGAAGATAATCCGCCGCTGGTGGCTTCGATTGATGCTGATGGTTTGTATTACCTCAATCAAGGTGAAGACGAAGAGCAAGCCATGTCTGCTGCTGATTTAGCCACGTTAGTTGCTGCGCATTTGCAAAAGCAGCCGGACACCCCAGTCGTGGTAAAAGCCGACGGCTCGGTACCATACAACGACGTTATCCAGTTGATGGTGCTATTGCAGCGTGCTGGTGTGCCGTCTGTAGGATTAATGACTGATCCGGTTGATAGCTAATTTTATTGTACCTGGCCAATGAAACTCGATCCTGAAAATAAATCAATCCTCCAATCCTTGGGCTTACACGCCGGGATTGCTGCAGTATTGATGCTCAGTGTTGCTTTTGGTCATGAACCTTTGCCCGAGCTTGGTACCGATCAGCCAGTGGTGATCCAAGCCGAATTTATTGATGCCCAAGCGATTTACGATAAGCAGCAAGCTGCAATAGCGGCTGAACAAGAACGCCAGCGCGAAGCTCAGCGGCAGCGTGAAGCTCAACGTCAGCGAGAGGCGCAGGCAAAACGTGCAGCTGAAGAAAAAGCCAAGCGTGAACGCGAAGCGCGAGAGCAGCGCGAACTGGAGCGCAAAGCGCAAGAAGCCGCGGAGCGCAAGCGTCAAGAAGAAGAGGAAGCCAAACGTCGCGCTGAAGAGCAAGAGCGCTTAGAGGCTGAGCGCCGGGAGCAAGAAGAGCTGCAGCGGTTAATGGATGAGCAATTAGCGGCCGAGCAGGCAGCACAGGCGCAGAGAAGGCAGCGACAGGTTTTGTCAGAAGCTGAGCGTTACAGAGCGCTGATAAACAGTACGATAAATCAATATTTGTATAACGATGGAAGTTTTAACGGTAAGTCGTGTTTACTAAATCTAAAATTCGCATTTAGCGGGTTAGTGACTCAAGTCGAAATCATTCGTGGCGATCCAGCCTTGTGCCGTGCGTCTAGGGCGGCTGCGCTGAGGCCGGATAAGGTTCCTATGACGGATGATTTGGATGTATATCAAGAATTAAAAGAAATGGAACTATGGGTAAATTTGTGAGAATTAAATTATTAATTGGTGCGTTAGCTCTTATTTGCTCGACCTTCGCAGTACAGGCTAAATTGCAATTAGTTATCACCGAAGGCGTAGATGCTGCTCGTCCTATTGCTATCGTACCGTTTAAGTGGCGTGGCGATGGTTTATTGCCTGAAAATATCGACCGAGTGATCACCGACAATATGCGTCGCAGCGGCAAGTTTAATCCAATTACAATGAGTACTATGCCGCAGTTTCCTGCCTCCGATGCTGATGTGAATTACGCTTCTTGGGCGGCTACTGGTGTGGATACCATCTTGGTTGGCTCGGTAGAAATGCAAGCCGATGGGCGCTATCAAGTCACCTATGAGTTGATTGACGTACTGCGTGGGCAAATCACCGGTGGCAATGCGCAAACTTTGGTTGATGGTCAGTTGCAATACAACAACGACCACATCATTGCGCGCGGTAGTTCGTTTATCGGTGAAGATGACTTTCGTCAACACGCCCATCAAATTAGTGACGCCATTTACGAACAGTTGACGGGTGAGCGCGGCGCGTTCCAAACGCGATTGGCCTACGTGATAGTGCGTGATCGCGAAGTGCATGAATTGCCGTTTCAACTGGTTATTTCAGATTATGATGGTGCCAATGAAACCCGCCTCCTATCATCGCCAGAGCCTTTAATGTCACCGTCTTGGTCGCCTGACGGCGAGCAGTTAGCGTACGTGAGTTTTGAAAATAAGCGCCCGCAGATTTTTATTCAGGATATCTATACGACTAGTCGTACGCGAATGACCGACTTCCCCGGGATTAACGGTGCGCCGGTATTTTCTCCAGATGGCAAGCAACTGGCGATGGTTCTGTCTAAGGATGGCAATCCAGAGATTTATGTGATGGATATTGCCACCCGTGATTTGCGTCGAATTACCCGTCACCGGAGCGTTGATACTGAGCCATCTTGGACGCCAGATGGAAAAAGCTTGATATTTAGTTCAGAGCGGGGTGGTAAACCTCAGATTTATCGCGTAAATTTGGCAACTGGGAGAGTGCACCGTTTGACCTATGAGGGTGAAATGAATTTAGGTGCATCGGTTACTCCGAATGGAGAAGACCTTGTGCTGGTCAACCGCACTAACGGTGACTACCACATTGCTCGCCAGCGAATTACGGACGGAGCGATTCAAGTGTTGACTAGAACCTATTTAGACGAGTCGGCCAGTATCGCCCCAAATGGAAGTATGATCATATACAGTGCGCTACACGAGGGAAAACAGGTATTATCTCTCGTGTCGCTAGACGGAAGGTTTAAAGCGCGTTTGCCTGCAGCCGATGGCCAGGTGAAGTCGCCTAGCTGGTCACCATTTTTGTTTTAAATGTTACACACAATAAGGAAAAGAAGATGCAAACGAACAAACTAATGAGAACGTTGGTCCTCGGTTTATCAGTAGCAACGCTAGCCGCTTGTCAATCAGGCCCGTCTGAAGCTGAGCTTGAAGCAGAGCGCAACCGCGTTGCACAAGAACAAGCGGCAGCTGAAGAGCAAGCGCGTATTGCTGAGCAGAAACGCGTTGAAGCTGAAGCGGCCAAGCGACGTCAAGAACTTGAAGATGCTAAAAACGCTGAACTGGATGCGCTTAAAAACCTTAACACAGTATTGTTCGATTTCGACCGTGCTACGGTTAAAGCCGAATTTACCGACGTACTGAAGCGCCACGCAGACTTCCTTATTGCTAACCGCGACCAAAATGTTGTGATCAATGGTCACACTGATAGCCGTGGTACACCTGAGTACAACATCGCCCTAGGTGAGCGTCGTGCGAAAGCCGTTGAGACTTACTTCCTAAATGCCGGTGTGCGCGGTTCGCAAATTTCAGTGGTTTCTTACGGTGAAGAAGATCCTGCTGTAATGGGTGCAACTGAATATGCATTCGCACAAAACCGTCGTGCGGTAGTTGTTTATCAATAATGCGTAAATCACCTCTGGTTTTAGCCAGCATCTTTACAGTAACCTGTGCAGCTGCTGCTGCACAGGCGCCTGTTGTTGATGCTAACAATGGTGACTTTGAAGCTCGGCTAGCGGCGATCGAGAGCATTCTCGACAGTCGTACCGAGAGCCAACATCGGTTACAGTCGCAACTTGATTCATTGCAATCAGAAGTCGATGAGTTGCGCGGTGCTGTTGAAGTACACACCAATCAACTCGAGAAAATTCTTCAGCGTCAGCGCGAATTGTATCTTGAAATTGATAAGCGAGTGGAAGCCCTGAAAACGGCAACCGTACAACAGCCAGTTACAACACCTGATGCTACCACGCAAACGCCAGCGGTGACACAGCCTGTGACCACTGCTATATCTGAAACTGAAGCTTATGAAAATGCGGTTAACTTGATCTTGAAAGATCGCGATTACGCCGCAGCAGTACCCGCGTTCCAACAGTTTATTAGTCAATATCCAGACAGCGAGTATGCCGCAAATGCACACTACTGGCTGGGACAGTTATTGTTTAATCAACAGGATTGGGTTACTGCTCAGCAACAGTTTGGTATTGTGGTTGATCGATTCGCTGATAGCAGCAAGCGCGCCGATTCAATCTTGAAACTAGGCATCATCGCCGAGCGTCAAGGTAATGTGGCGCTTGCCCGCCAGCGCTTCAATCAAGTGGTTGCAGAATACCCAGATTCGTCTGCGCGCAAGTTGGCTGATTCGCGCTTAGCGCAAATCGGCGGTTAAGATTTAACACTAATTTGTTCAGATAACGAGCAAGCAGGTGGGTTGGGGTCGAATAGTTGAAAATTTTAGGATTTTTGACTTGCACCTCGCGGTGAAATAAGTATTATATGCCGCCGTTGCCAAGTACACGCATATTTGGCACGGCGTTATCGCTTGATTGGGTCGTTAGCTCAGCTGGTAGAGCAGTTGACTTTTAATCAATTGGTCGCTGGTTCGAATCCAGCACGACCCACCACTCAAGCGCATTTCGAAAGTATCTCATTGTTAAGGGTCGTTAGCTCAGCTGGTAGAGCAGTTGACTTTTAATCAATTGGTCGCTGGTTCGAATCCAGCACGACCCACCATTAACAATGACTTCTCCTCATGCATACATTATTCGAACTTCTTAACTCAGTAATGTGTAATTTTTATGACAAGCCTGTATAATTCGCGCGTTATTTACAACCAGTGATAAAAGCGACTACAGAGCATGGCAGTAACTCTTCGAATTGACGAAATCAACTATCCGTTTCCGGCTAAACCTAAAGCCTTAAGCGCGGATCGTGAAGCCTTCTTAAAAGCTGAAATTAAAAAGCTGTTAAAAGCACAAAATGCGGTATTAGTTGCTCATTACTATACAGATCCTGAAATCCAGGCACTTGCCGAAGAAACCAACGGCTGCATCTCTGATTCCCTGGAAATGGCGCGATTTGGCCGAGATGCTGACGAACAAACATTAATCGTTGCTGGCGTTAAGTTTATGGGGGAAACGGCGAAGATCTTAAGTCCAGAAAAGCGCGTGTTAATGCCAACACTGGATGCGACCTGTTCACTGGATTTGGGCTGCCCAGCGGATAAATTTACCGAATTTTGCGATGCTCACCCAGACCACACTGTAGTGGTTTATGCCAATACTTCAGCAGCGGTAAAAGCCCGCGCTGATTGGGTAGTTACATCAAGTATCGCTCTAGAAATTGTCGAGCATTTAGACAGCTTAGGTGAAAAGATCATTTGGGCACCAGACCGACACCTCGGCAATTACATCCAGAAGGAAACGGGTGCTGATATGCTTATGTGGCAGGGCGAATGTATTGTGCACGATGAGTTTTCATCACAAGCACTGCGCGATATGAAGCACTTACACCCTGATGCTGCAATTCTTGTTCACCCAGAGTCACCGGCTAGCGTGGTTGAAATGGCTGACGCGGTAGGTTCGACTACGCAATTGATTACTGCGTCACAAAACTTGCCACACAAGAAGTTTATCGTGGCGACTGACCGCGGTATTTTCTACAAGATGCAGCAACTGGCGCCAAACAAGACGTTTTTAGAGGCGCCAACCGGCGGTAACGGCGCAACCTGTAAAAGCTGCGCACACTGCCCGTGGATGGCAATGAACGGCTTAGAGGCTATCTACAGCGCCTTAACTGGCAATCACAGTGAACACGAAATTCATGTAGATGACGCACTGCGTGTAGACGCGATGAAACCGCTGAATCGCATGCTGGATTTCGCCGCAGAGCTGAAGCTAAAAGTCAAAGGTAATGCTTGATAAGCCAAGCACTTTTACCTACTATACGCGCGCTTTGTAAAAGCACCGAATTTGGAGAGATGGCTGAGTGGCTGAAGGCGCACGCCTGGAAAGTGTGTATACGTTAATAGCGTATCGAGGGTTCGAATCCCTCTCTCTCCGCCAAATACAAAAAAGCCCGCGAATGCGGGCTTTTTTGTATTTGTTGGAATCAGACGGACGTGAATCCGAGGCAGGGTTCGACAAATTGCGGCTTAGCAACTTGAAATGAGCGCTTTAGCGCGAAGCCTGATAGACACTGTTTGATAATATTGGGTTTCGTTTAGTGACTTATTTCCTTGAATTTAATATCTACACACTCGCTTGGCTTGACGTATATGACAAATTCTGAGTTCTCAATGGTGCGAGCTTGGGCGAAAACCTTACGTCTAACTATCTTGAGTTATATCAATGAGACCAGTGAATATGTTTTATCAGCCATTGTCCGTTTTGGTTTTCCAAAGCAATAGTTTCCATTGCTTCGTAGTCACGAGCTTTCTCATTAAACGTTCCTTGTATATGACTACGAGATATTGATATTGCTACATTCCCAAATACCATTACTTTTTGTTCAATCGTTTTTGTTTCAACTGCCGCAAGATATTTCATATCAGACAACATATGATGATTTGCATATTCATCAGCACTGCGTTCTACACCACCGCCTTCGTAAACGGTAAGGTCCTCAGCCAATAACACTCGGGCTTGATCAACGTTCCCAGTATTTAATGCCATGTGAAACGCCTGCACAACTTTGCCCGGTGGCGTATCAACGCCTATAAAAACTCCTTGCTCAGAATCTTTGTTTTCGTGTGCCAAGGCTGTAAGACTCAAAGCCGCAAGCAAAGCTAGAATGAATTTTACCTTTATCATTTTCTTCTCTCTTTCATGTATCAGTATTCAGGACCCACAACACTGCTAAGCACTGCTGTAAGAAGCAGTATCAATAAAGCGATAACCATTTCAATTGAAATTGAATGCTTAAGCCTAGCGCTACCTAACTCTCTTTTTAAATTCGGAACAAGCCTATATTTATGTTTCACTGCCAACAGTAAGATGAAAGCAACCAGTATTAATTTCACAACAAGCATTTGTCCATACCGAGAATTTAAAAGGCTCTCGAAACACCCTAATAATGAGTATGCCAGTCCAAGCCCCGCGATGAAGAGCGTGCCCATCATAAAACGTGCTTGTTGACCGAATTTAGCCATTACGCAATGAAGCTCGCGGGTCTTTAATCGGGAGCACGCTTGTTGCAAAGGGTAGAGCGCACCAATCCACCAAGCCATTATAAGCACATGGGTAAACAAAAGGGCTTTTTCTAAGTAACCTTGGCTGGAAATATGACCGATTAATGTGAATGAATAGGCGATTGTGATCAGACTTAAAAGTAAGATAAAGCGTTGTAGGTAACGCCATTTGCTCTGTGAAAAACAAAACAAAGCTGCTAAAGCAAAAGCAAAACTCAGCACTCTACAAACAGTAACTTCACCTACAGCAGTCGACCACATCATACTGATTAGGTCCTTATCCAAAGCCCCCTTTATACCTTCTTCTGCCATAGCGCCAACCTTCGCGAAAAACCAAAATATGCTCGCTATCAGAGCAAGAAATAGGATTGTTTTCTCAATATGCTTGGTTCTATCGTTTTTGTTGTTGATGTGGGAGAAGAATAGACATCCAGCCAAACCCGCAAAACCCATGTATATTAGAACTTTTGATAATACAGTTATCGAATTCCAAATCATCATTTCCATAGCAGGTAACCAGTCTCCTCATAGACTTGATGGCTAATGAACCATGAAACTAAATGAGTGCTTCATCTTATGCCCATCTTCACCAAAGAAAGTTACATCCACTGTGTAGGTGTCTGGAGTGAGTGTCGGGAGCGGTAGGGTAAAATTGACAATTGCCTGCTTTGTGGGTTTGAAGTCAGTCTCAAGCTTATTGCCTTGGCGGTTTCTCACCGTCAATTTAACAATGCGTGAGGCTTTGCTGAACGTCAACGAAATGTTTTCAGGGGAAGCCATTAACATAGCGTTGTCCGCAGGCGCAGTGTCGGTCACACTAACATGCGCCAATAGTTGTTGGTTGAAACCAACAACTATAGCCATTGATAAACCTATCGCTCTGAGCGTACTTGTAAATTTAAAAATTTTCATTTCTTCCTCTTTTATCGTTTTGATTTGGGTGAACGCCATAAAAAATACACGGCGGGTAACACAATTAGGGTTAATATGAGCGCACTGATCATACCGCCGACCATTGGCGCGGCAATACGACTCATCACTTCAGAGCCAGTTCCGGCGCCATACATGACTGGCATCAAGCCGAAAATGATGGACGTTGACGTCATCATGACCGGGCGGATGCGCATTTCGCAACCCTCAATAACAGCGTGTTTTAACGCCTCTACACTAAATTCATTACCTAAATGGTTAAACCTATTATCAAGATAGGCCAGCATGATGATCCCGATTTCAACCGCAACGCCAGCCAATGCAATAAAGCCCACACCAACAGCGACTGAAAAATTAAAGTTTTCTAGATATATCAGCCACACGCCACCGATTAATGCGAAGGGCAATGTGCCAATAATCATTGCAACCTGAGGAAAACTTCGAAAACTGGCATATAGTAAAATGACGATAATCCCTAAGGTCAGGGGGATAACATAGGTAAGCTTTTCTTTCGCTCGCTCCATATATTCGAACTGACCACTCCAATTTAGAGAGTACCCGGGCGGCAGGTCCACTTGCTCGGACACAATCTGTCTCGCTTGAGCAACATACTGGCCGACGTCAACATTCTCAATGTCGACGTACACCCAACCATTGGGACGCGCGTTTTCACTTTTAATCCCCGGTGGGCTGTCCTCAACTTTAATAGTCGTGATATCTCCGAGCTGAATGTGTGCACCACCTGGGGTCACAAATGGAAGTCGACGGAGCTGCTCGGGAGAATCTCTGTAATCTTGCGGAAAGCGCACTTGCACAGGGTAGCGCTCAAGCCCTTCAACGCTGGTAGTCAGATTCATACCTCCCACACTACTTGCGACAAAAGACTGTACATCAGCAATGTTCAATCCATAACGCGCAGCCTTTAGGCGGTCAATATCGATAGTGATATAGCGACCACCTGCCACTCGTTCCGCATAAACGGAAGCAGTTCCGTTAACCTCACCCAACAAATGCTCAAGCTGCTGGCCGATAGTTTGAACTACTGACAAATCTGGCCCGCCTATTTTTATACCAACAGGGGTTTTTATTCCCGTGGCTAACATATCAATACGGGTTTTAATCGGCATTACCCAGGCATTCGTCAGCCCCGGAAAATTGACCAGGCTGTCAAATTCAGCAATTAAATCTTGTGTAGTGACCCCTTCTCGCCACTCGGCTTGAGGCTTCAATTGAATAAAGGTCTCAATCATCGTCAAAGGCGCAGGGTCAGTCGCAGTGTCTGCGCGTCCTACTTTGCCAAACACTGTTTCTACTTCAGGCACAGTTTTAATCAGTTTATTGGTTTGCTGCAAAATGTCTCTCGCTTCACCAATGGAAACAGCTGCATAGGTAGTCGGCATGTACATCAAATCTCCCTCATCCAAAGGTGGGATAAACTCGCTACCAATTTTATTGACTGGCCAAAACCCTATAAGCAGAACTACAACAGAAAGGAGGATGGTGACTTTAGGAAAGCGCAATACGGCCCTTAATACAGGGCGATAGACTGCGATGAGCGCGCGATTGATAGGGTTTTTATGCTCAGGGACAATTTTCCCTCTGACAAAGTAGCCCATGAGCACTGGTACCAAAGTAATCGCTAGAAAGGCAGCGGCCGCCATGGCATAGGTTTTGGTGTACGCCAGCGGACTAAACATCCGTCCCTCTTGCGCCTCAAGCGTAAATACGGGCAAAAAACTCACCGTAATGATCAGCAAGCTAAAAAAGAGAGCAGGCCCTACTTCCGAAGCTGATTTGGCAACAATTTTCCAGCGATTTTCCTTAGAAACGTCCGTCTTCTCCATGTGTTTGTGCATATTTTCAACGAGCACAATCGCACCATCAATCATCGCTCCAATCGCAATCGCAATGCCGCCGAGGGACATGATATTGGCGTTAAATCCTTGCAAATGCATGATAATAAAGGCACCTAGTATACCGATAGGTAAACTAATAATGGCGACTAAAGACGAGCGAAGATGGAATAGAAAAATCACGCAAATTAACGCTACAACGCCAAATTCTGCTAATAGTTTTTTAGTTAAGTTATCTACAGATCGTTCGATCAAGGCAGAACGATCATACACAGGAACAATTTCGACACCGTCTGGCAAACTGTCCTTTAAATCATTCAGTTTGGCCTTAACACCATCGATAGTGGCTTGAGCATTCTCTCCAAAGCGCATGACGACAATACCGCCAACACTTTCTCCTTCGCCGTTTAAATCCGCCAAACCCCGACGCATTTGAGGACCGATCTCCACTGTTGCAATGTCTTTTATGAGAATAGGTACACTACTATTTTGGGCACCTGCACGAAGCCCAACAGGAATGTTTTCAATATCCTCCTTGTTCTCTATGTATCCAGTAGAGCGGATCATGTACTCCGCTTCCGCCATTTCCACTACCGATGCACCAGTCTCTTGATTGCCACGCTGTACAGCCATTTGTACGTGGGATAGTGGTATATTCAGTGCTTGTAGTTTTAATGGATCTACCATGATTTGGTACTGCTTGACCATGCCGCCGACTGTAGCGACCTCGGAAACGCCGGATACGGTTTGTAATTCGTACTTTAAGAACCAGTCTTGAAGACTTCTTAGTTCGCTTAAATCATGCTGACCGCTTGTGTCTGTCAGTGCATACATGTATACCCAGCCCACGCCGGTTGCATCTGGGCCAAGTTGCGGTTTGGCTGTTGCAGGTAACGAGGGAGCGACTTGGGATAAATATTCCAATACCCGACTTCGCGCCCAGTAGAGATCCGTATCATCGTCAAAAATAATATAAATGTATGAATCACCAAAAAACGAAAAGCCCCTCACCGTTTTTGCATTGGGTACAGATAATAGTGCCGTGGTTAGGGGGTAGGTCACCTGATCCTCAACGACCTGTGGCGCTTGGCCTGGATATGACGTTTTAACAATAACTTGGACGTCACTTAAATCAGGTATGGCATCTACGGCTGTGTTTTTGATTGAATACAGCCCGCCGCCAATTAACATGAAAGTGGCGAGTAAAACGAAAAACCGATTGTGTATGGACCAGTGGATGATCGCGTTTATCATTCGTGACCTCCCGGTGTAGGCTCATGTGACCGCTCATGGCTGTTCATCACATGCAGGGTTTTCACTTGAAACATGCCGGTTTTTTCTCGAATAATTTCTACATGGACCGTTTCGCCAACCACAAATGCATTTATATCTATGTCGCTGGAAACGGTGAAATCCATTGTCATGCCCATCATGTCAAAGGCATCGAGATAACCATGGGTTAAGTTAACGCGACGCCTTTCTACATCAATCTCATTGACTGTGGCTTGGGTCCACGCGCTTAATCCTTTATCTGCTTCTTCGTTGTTTGTCATGTCCATTCTTTCCGTTGACATATGGCTATGTTCGGTATGAGTGCCAACACTATCATCGGGTGATGCCTTATCGACAAAGTGGACAGTCTTTATTTGAAACATGCCAGAAGGTTCTCGAATGACTTCAATGTGGATTTCCATACCCGTTTTGAAATCCGACAATGCGATGTCATCCGCCACGCTGAAATCCATCGTCATGCCCATCATGTCAAAGGCATCGAGATAATCATGGGTTAAGTTAACGCGACGCCTTTCTACATCAATGTCATTGACCGTGGCTTGGGTCCACGCGCTTAAATCGTCTTCTAATAGCCCGTTTTCAGGCATATCCATTTTGCCCATCGCCATATGCTGATGACTGGCAATAGGGGGGGAGTCGCTGTTATTGACATCAGTGCTGACATCCTCATCTATTGAAGTCTGATCGACAAAATGGACGGTTTTTATTTGAAACATACCTGAAGGTTCTCGAATGACTTCAACGTGGATCTTCATGCCTTCCTTGAAATCTGACAAAGCGATGTGATCCGCCAAGGTAAAATTCATCGTCATGCCCATCATGTCGAAAGCATCAAGCGGACCATGAGTGATATTGATCATGTTTCGGTCAGCTAAGACTTCATTCACTGTCGCTTGAGTCCAAGCACTGGTATTCATATCCAAACTATTTTCGGCAGGTGCCATGCGCATGAAGTCAGAGTTAATACTGCTCTCTGAATCAATGAGAAACTGCGCGGAAGTGACAATTTCATCACCTTCTACCAGGCCATCGAGCACCTCAAAAACATCTTTGAAGTCTCGGCCCAGCTGCACATCAATGGATTTGTATTTGCCATCACCCAAGGCTAAGACGACACGGTCGCTCATACCTGTCCGAATAACAGCTTGCTTAGGAACTACTAAAACGGATTCCTTTTGTCCCGTCGGATGCTGACTCTCGTAGGAAATGTGAACGTTCGTATACATCGCTGGCTTGAGCCAGTACGACAGTTTGTCATCCTCTTCGTAATGTTGGTTGTTCACCACAAAACGAGCTTGTACAGTACGCGTAGTAGTGCTCAATGTGGGATAGATATAATCCAGCTCAGCATTAAATGTTTTACCGGGAAGATCATTGCTCATAATGACAGCACTTTGACCTAAGCTCAGCATACTCGCGTCGCTGGGAAACACATCAGCAAACACCCAAACTGTTTCTAGCGAAGCAATTGAAAGCATGGTCATGCTGGGTTTGACATAAGACCCTTGTTGAATATTAAGCGATTCGATAAAACCCGTTGAAGGCGCAAGAAATGTAACTGTTTGAGATACTTTGCGTGTTTTCTCCAGCGAGTCTATTTGTGATTGTGGCACGGCCAAAGCGCGTAATCTTGATTTGGCTGCATTGATGAGTGCCGGGTTATTTTGACTCAGTGCTATGACAAACTCTTCTTGCGCATTAACCAACTCTGGCGAATAAATCGAATAAAGTGGCTCACCTTTTGTGATGAAATCACCTTGCGTACGAACATTCAGCACCTCTATCCACCCTTCAATACGAGAATGTACGTGCTGAATGAGGTCTTGCGCAAACTGCACTTGGCCAACCGCAGTAATGGTTGCGTTAGGAACAATAGTTTTAATAGTGCTTGTTTTGACCCCTAGATTTTGAATTGTCACAGGGTCGATAGAAACTGTACCCGGTGAGTCGTTTGCACTACTTTCCTCATAAACGGGGACCAGATCCATTCCCATGGGGGATTTACCGGGTTTATCACGTTTAAAGTTTGGATCCATAGGAGCTACCCAATACAAGGGTTCATTTGCACCCACAATTTCATCGCCGGATGACCCGGTCATATCATGAGACGGTGCCAAGAGAAGGTAGCCGAGCACACTAAGCAATACTCCTGTAGCCAATCCAATACCCAGCGCTTTTTTTGTGTTTTGGCTGGTTGCCAAAGCGTCAGAACGTTTTGAATGATTAGTCATTATTTGATACCCCCGGCTCTTTCGGTTGAGCTACTCAAACGGCTAGCGTCGGCGGTGCTCTGCGCACCGGTGTGATATTCAGAAAAGTAATATTCAATTGTGGCCAGTGCTTTGCGCTTGGCTACGTCAATATTAACGGTGGTGATTTGAGCGTCCAACTCTGCAATTTTAGCTCTCACTACTTCAGAAAAGTCCCCCAAATCATTGGTGTAAGCATTAAGCACAGCATCAGTTTGTTGTGACATTTGCGGTAAGATCTGATCGCGATACACATTAAGTCGCTGTGACGCACCTTGATACTGATCTATGCTGCTTTTCAAGCCCGCAATCAATTCACGAAGTAATAGGCGCTTTTCAGTTTTCGTGATCTCAACCCGCTGAATACTACTGCTGACTTGCGCATCCTGTTTGGCGGTGGAGAACAAAGGCAGCGATACACTCATGCCAATGGAGAAAAAGTCCGCTCGACTATTGCCACCTTGAGCCACTGGAGTATCGTCGCGAAGTGCATAACTGGCGTTAACTCCATATTGTGGTTTATGGCTTTGTTGAGCGATATTTACACCAATCTGCTCAGCTGATATTCGTTGATCAATGGCTACTACTAAGGGGTGATTTATGAGCATCGAATACAGGGTATACTCATCGACGCTGTCTGACGTAAGCAAAGCCTGTTTATCGTGAGGAAGAAATTGCAGCTGTTCACTGGGAAGTGCACTGACTGACGTATAGTGAGTAGCAACACTGTTTGTATGATTAGTTGTTTGGCCTGCCTCACTTAAAAACTGTGTTAACTTGGACAATGCGAAGCGCTGTTGCGTTGACAATGTAACGAGACGATCCTGTAACCTAACTAATTCTAATTCGGCTCTGATTAGATCCTGTTGATTCGCTTTTCCTGTTGATGAGGTATACCCGGCACTGACAATATCCCCTAATTTATCAAATAGAGGTTCAGCGTCTTTCACTATGGCGTAGCTTGCTTGACTTTGGTACGCATCCAGCCATAACAAAGTCGTTTGTAACGCGACTTTTTGTCGTCTATCAGCCCGTTTGATGGGTTGTATATCAGCCATTTGCTGTAATTGTGCCTCTTGCAACGACAGAGTATCACCACGTGGAAACATTTGTGACACACCTACCTTTAGCTGTGTCATGGGCTCTTGATCTAAAGCTAAGCTGTCTGTAGGTAAATTGAGGAACCCCACACTTAATGTAGGATCAGGCAACACATTTGCCCCTTCACTTAGTGTAATTAAACGTTGTTGTTCAACTCGACTTTTAATCAGCCAGTCATCTCGGGTCTGAGCAATATTGATAGCGTTCTCGAGACTCAGTGTTGACTCGCCATTTTCATTGGTCAATCTAAGCTCTTTTGCGAAGGTCCAAGCGCTACTTGCGCAAAGTGACAACAACAGTATTGCACTGGTTAGAGTCTTATTAGAACTGGCGCGATGATGCGACCAATCTTGATTATTAAAAGAAAACAATCGTTTACGAGCAATTTGTAATAGGTCCATTTTGGATCCCCAGCAAAAAAGAGTTTGCGATTAGCGAAAGTGATGTGTACGACCGCACCAAAAAATGCTTTAAAGTGGCAAACGGGCAGGTGTAAGTACATTAACCGATCTAAATTGATCAATTAGTCGCTAAGGTATATGCGTTGATTAGGCGTGAAACTGGATTGGGGGCCGAATAAGAAGCGCTGAGAAGGCAGAGTGAGGCGGTGACGAAACGTGTCTGATTGCGTCGTTTGTACTAGGCATTTTCTCGTCAGAGAATTGAGCTTGTATAAACACATAGGTTGCAGCAAACGCGAAGCATCCACATTGTCCATCGCAGCAAACATTCACATCGTCAGTGTCACAACAATCCATTTCCATGGACATGCCATGTTCCGAAATTGTGGACTCAGACATCTTGGATTTTGCCATGTGGGTGTCATTCAAGGATTCAGCGTGAGCCCCGGACTGGGAAGAATGCTGGGGTGCTAAATGCATTGAACAAGGCATGTCTGGCGTCAAAGAAAATGCCATAACAGGGGCAAACGCTCCACTTATCTGTGTGATAAGGAGCGTCAACATCATAACGATCGTCGCAAGTTGCTTTGGCATTTTCATCCCACCAGTATAATTAATAACATCGATTAAATAAACAATTGGTGGAACAACATCCAAATCGCAGCTCCGAACATCACCGCATTTTCTGAAAATGATACAAAGCCGAGAGGTACGTTGGAATCGCCACCGACACAAGCACATTTCAGCTCACGTTTGTCGATGTATACAGCTTTGATCACTGACACGCCACCAATACCGCCGATAAACAACATGATAGGAATGGAAATCACGGATAACGTCCCAGCGACCATCAAAAGGCCTCCGAGGACTTCAGCATAGGGGTAAGTAAAAGCATAGGGCACATATCGGCGTGCTAGTAAGTCATATCCAAGAAAGCCGTTAACGAAAGCTTGCAAGTTTTGCAGTTTAAGTAAACCAAGCATAATCATAGATAGTCCGATGAAATGCATTACCAGAGTTTGTATCTCTAATTCACCAGCAAAAGGATATGCAATAGCACATGCAAGTAATGCTGCGACACCAAACACAGCCATCACAGGAAAATAAGTGGTTTTATTTTTATCTTTTGTAGCGATTCCTAAGTGACGTTGCAAGTCTTCAAAACCGCCAATTCGCTTATCATTAATGATGATTTGAGGCGTAGTCTTAACATCAAGTTTAGATTTCAGCTCGTCCACCTCTGCCCGAGAGGTCAAAATTTTATCGTCTATCTGGAAACCGTTTCGCCGCAACAAATCTTTGGCACGAAGCCCAAAGGGACAAGTATGGGCGTCGGTTTCCATACGATATAGCGTTGCTGATTTACTCATTGTCAGTCACCTTATTTGTGAAAACACGATGAAATGATAAACTGCGTACTTTACTACGGTGTCAAGTGGAATTTGATCAAACTTGTCGTATGAGGTGATTATGAAAGTGGGAGAGTTTGCGAAACATACTGGCGTGAGTGTGGAAACTGTTCGTTATTATCATCGCGAAAATTTGTTGCCTATTCCCGAATCTCCAGGTGCCTTTCGTCATTACACGACAAAGCACGTCGAAAGAATCGCTTTTATTCAAAGTGCTAAGTTAGCGGGATTTTCGTTGGCAGATATAAAAAAGCTGAACCGACTTGATGCATCAAACGATAAAACTACAATCAGGCAGATGTCTGAACAAAAGATGTGTCTTCTTGAACGTAAAATCCAAGAATTAGAAACGGCTAAAAAATTTCTGGCTGAGCTCGTCGATGCATGTCGAAGAAGTAATGATGAACCCTGCCCAATATTGCAAACACTTAGTGGCAAGTAGAGTAGTCATATCTACACGCCAACTACTGATCTGGAAGGCGTGCGTTTGGGGGCTCAGAGGTTATAAGCGGCAGTTAGCTTAAAACTATGCACATGCGGACTTTTAACCCGTTAGAGCTGACCAAAGCGGTCAGCTCGCCTTTATTCAATTACCGGTAAAACAATCTCTGCGGTAACACCTTCACCCAGATGAATACTGTTAGTTGCAATCGCGGTTTCAGTCGATGTGTACGGGTTGGCTGCCGTGTTTAAGTTACGCGCATATGAAGGGAAGTTGCTCGAAGAAACTTCCACTTGTAAGCGATGACCAGCAGCGACTGTGCGCGACAGTGGGATAGGTGGCAGCTCAATCGTATAGGCTTCTCCAGCAGTCATAAACACTTCTTGCTCTAGCCCGTCGCGGTAGCGCATACGCAAAATGGTATCGCCCAAATTAAACGCACGCCCATCAGGTAATACCTGATTAATTTTTACCGTAAAGTCGGTATCAGGCTGGTCTGAGGATACGGTTAAACGAACATTTGCTAAACCGAACACACTAAGGGCTTGCTCCAACGGTTCAGACGTAAAGACCAGCACGTCTTGACGGCTATGCAGTTTAGTCTGATCAAAACTGCCATCTTCATGGTCATCACCTTCGCCGTAGATTTCACCACCAACACTAGGTACGGGATTGGCTGGATCATATTGATAACTTATCGTCTTAACGGCACTGCTGTGCTGCATCGCGAGTGAGCCATCGCCATTTAAGTACCATGTTTGATTGCCGTTCATTGGCATGCTGTCTGTTTGATGCCACTGGCCATTGCCAAGATAAGCGGTGTAAGCCGCTGTGGACCCCGTTTCAGGTACTGCTTTTAGCCATTGATCAAACCAGCCGGTTACCTCGGCCACATAGTCATAACGCATATCGCCCAGTTCAAGATCGCCCATTTTAGCCGTCTCAGTTTCAACACTTGCGCGCCCAAATGAACAGTGGCCACCTTGGGTTAAGCGCAGTTTTTGGTTGTCGCGACCGGCGGCTGCGTTGGTTGCGCGATTCCATTCAAAATAGGCCAAGGTTGAACGTGCTGATATGTCATACAAGCTTTCAAACCATAGGGCAGGGATGTTTATTGCCTCGCCTTCACTGATGCGATTCACGCCCCAGCTCGGATCAACGGGGCCCATTTGCAAATAGCTGGGCACCTCATTACGAGGCGAATTAAGTTCGTCCATGATGTCAATCATCGGCAAGTGCATACGCGTTTGATTGTAGGTGCTGGAAGGGATTTTATAACCGGCATTGCTCAAGCTAAAATGGCCGATGATTTTTTGCCGTTCTTCGTTAGTCAGTTCAGGCGGGAACTGCGGCCATTCCTGGTGCATGGCTTGGTGGAAATAATTCATCCAGCCCTGCTGCCAAACACCGCCACGCCAAAAGTTACCTTGTTCGCGAAACGGCCCAGCTTCAGCCACGCCAACACCCGATGAGCCAATAACCATGGCTTTGTGAGCGGGGTGGTTGGCATTGCCCAGTTGCAACTGGTTTTCGCCTGATGATGAGCACCCATAAGTACCTATTGAGCCGTTTGACCAGGATTGCTCGACAATCCAGTCCATGGTATCCCAACCGTCTTCTAATGCACCACCGAGCATATTGAACTCGCCTTCACTGAAATAACGACCACGCTCGTGCTGCATAACGACTGCATAGCCTTTGTTTAACAGTGTTTCATGCAATACCGAGCCTGGCCTAACTTCCGTTTTATACGGCGTTCTGATCATTATCGCGGGCACTTTTTCGGTCTGCGCCACAGGAGGCAAAATCACCAGTGTATTCAGGCGCGCACCATCGCGCATGGTCACTTGCACATTGGCTTCAATGACAGAGCCTTGTGGCGGCACAAATTCAGTAGGACGCTTTTGAGCAGCGCTCGATTGCGGTGGCTCAGAGCAAGCCGTGACAGTGGTTAACAACAGTAAACTCAAAGCGACAGTACGCATGAAGACCTCAACAACAAAAATTAAAAACACGATTTCATTGAATGGCGCGCTTACGCCCCTTAAATTCATCGATAGAGCCAAAAGCATAGCGAAATCTGCGGGACGCGCAATCGTAAAGTTTGCAGCAACATAAGAGTAATGCTACAACTCCAAGCTAATTATACTGACTCGTAGTGTTATGACTCTCGAAATATCTACCGCCCAAGCAGTGCGTTATAGTCGCCAAATCAATCTGCCCGGCATTGACCTAGACGGTCAAGAACGGCTATTGGCTAGCAGAGTTTTGATTATCGGAATTGGGGGGCTCGGTTGCGCAGCTGCGCAGTATTTGGCAACTTCTGGTGTCGGACACCTAACCTTGGTTGATGACGATGTCGTTGAAGTGTCAAACTTGCAGCGCCAAGTCTTACATTCTGAGGCAACACTGGGAATGCTTAAAGTTGACTCAGCTAAGCAAGCACTCGAAGCGTTGCGGCCTGATCTGTCGCTCGCTACCATATCCGAGCGTTTAGATGAAATGGCCTTGGCGAAGCAGGTAAGTAGCCACGATGTAGTGCTGGACTGTACCGACAACTTAATCAGTCGTAATGTCATCAACAGCGCATGTGTAGCGGCTGAGAAACCATTGGTGATTGGCGCCGCTATTCGCATGGAAGGTCATTTGTTCAGTGTAATTCCCAAACAAAATACGGCGTGTTATGCCTGTTTGAGTCGCTTTTTCGCAGAGTCTGACTTAAGTTGTGCTGAGGCAGGTGTGCTTGCACCTGTTGTCGGTATTGTCGGTGCTGCACAAGCATTGGAAGCGATAAAACTATTACTTAAATTGGGCGAGCCAACGCGCAATGGATTACACGTATTTGATGCTCGTCAGTTCAGTTGGCAACGTTTTAATGTCACTAAACAAGCTGATTGTAAAGTGTGTAGCTAGGGCGTTTTCAACGTTTTTTTGATACGTCCGACAGTACACTGAATTTATCGTCAGAGTGCTTTCTTGGTCGGCATTATGACGTTTGCAAATATTAATCCAGCAACCAATGACATGAAAATAACAAAAGTTTCTTGGCCAATATGGTCAGTCGAGACAAAATCTTGGCCTGAGACAAATGAATTCAATCCAATATACGTTTTAGAGCCCGGTACCAGTACGATTAAACCTTGCATCAGCACTATACTGGCGGGTGCGTTGGCTATCCGAGTGAACAGGTTAGCAAATACACCAACAGCAAATGCCCCCACGAAGGTGCCCAGACCAAATTCCAAGTATTTCGACGCCCAGTAGGTGCCGAAATAACCAATAAAACCGCAGGTTATTGCCCAGGGAGCGTGTTTTATTCGGATTTTAAAGATAATCACAAGTGCCGAACACAAGATTAATACGGCAACAAAAATCGCCCATTTGGGTAAGGCCTCAGTGGTTGTCATTGCGACTTCACTGAACAGAGTGAAGCCTAAGGCTATCCCCAAGAAGGCGCCAAAATACAGCTTAAACAGTTGCATCAATGCATCCATTACGCGCGCAGTGCCCGATACCAAGTGCCGTGATGATAATTCGGCAAGTCCTATGGTCAACGCCAGTCCGGGGATAAATATGATAATTGACGAGAGGACAACTAGACGGATGTTAATCGCTGGGTCGATAAAACTACTGATGGCGCACGCACACAAACCGGCAACTAGTGCGACTGCAACTTCAAGCATGTGATTAACACGCTTGCTGCGCATCGCCCATGCTGCGAATAAATACATGATAAGGCCAATAAAGCCAGACGCGTAAGCATCGACCAAACTAGCCCCCATCACAATGGCAAAGGCGCCAGTGGATAAGCCAAACGCAATGCAGGTTAAAAAAGAATTGTAGAAATTGGGGAGCTCGTCAATCTCATCGAGTCTTTCATTCGCTTCTGCCAAGGTGTACTCACCAGCCAACAATTTATTGACCAGTTCGTCTGTCCGCGATAATGAGCCTAGATCAATATCGCCAGGCTGAACGCGGGCTGCATGATTGTATTCATCTTCATGCTTGTCACTCCAAATCACAAAGGTCAACGACGTAGGCGTGCTGATAAAGCCTGCATGGACGTTTAAATAAGCAGCCACTTCGGACATATGAGCCTCCCAGCGAAACGCTGGGGTGCCGTATTTGTGTAACATCTTACCGAGTTTAACGATAAATTTACGGATCTGAATAAATTCTTGTTTATCCACTACTTCTCAGTCTTAAGGGATGGTTAGGCTGGCTTTGTTGGTGCTTGTTTACGATCAAAAAACAACAGTGCAGCCGGTAAAAAGATCAAATCGACAATCAGTGCGACAACAATAATGATGCTGGTCAGTAGACCCATATCTTCATTAAGCGCAAACGTTGAGAGCGACAATACCGCAAACCCCAAGGCAAGCACAACCGTTGTAATCAATAATGCTCGTCCAACGCTTTGAAATGCATAGCGAACACTTTTTTCCGCGCTGTCTCCGCGCTGTCGCGCGTAATTGTATTTGCTTAAAAAGTGCACTGTGTCGTCAACAATAATACCCAAGGTCATACTTAACACTACGGCAAGTGCCATATTGATTTGACCGGATATCAGCGCCCAAATACCAAAGCCAATACCTGCTGGTAACATGTTTGGGATTAAACTGATCAGTCCCATACGCAAAGAACGCAGAGCGAATATTAACAGGCCTGAAATCAGTACCAACGCTAGTAAGGTGCCTTCAATCATACTTTTCATGTTGGTTTCACCGATGTGGGCAAACATCAAGGGGGGACTGGCCGCCGTGATGCGTAAATTCGGTGCAAGCTGAGCAAACCAATCCAATGCGCGTTGTTCGAATTCGACGAATTCATTGCTGCCAAGGTTTTGCATGGTGACCATTATCCGTGTTGCGGATTTGTCGATATCGATTTGATTATTCAAATCAAGACCATAGGGCAGGGACATCTCAAATAACAATAAATACTGTGCGGCAAGTTCTTTTTCAGCGGGCAACTTATACATGGTTCGCTCGTCGGCGTGCATGTTTTTATTTAAGCGCTTCATCGTGTCAGACAAGGTCGTCACATGATCGACTTCAGGTTGGGCGCGTAACCAGGCACTAAACGCCGCGATGTACTGCAAATTTTCAGGCTTGTTAATATCAGAAGGCGTTTCGGTGTAAATACCAAAATCGGCGGTCGACATACCGCTTAAGTTTTCGGTTTGAAAATCAGCCGCCTGGCGAAACTCACTGGACTGATCAAAGTACTCAATGGCGACATCGTTGAGCACATTGGTAAAGGCTAATAATATGGCTGCGGCAAACGCAATGACACCATAGGGCAATATGCGCTTGTGATAGGTTATGACCCAATTGGCCATACTTTCCGGCCAAGTATGCTGGCCGCCAGAAACGGGGACTGAAACATTGGATACAACCAATAAGGCAGGTAAAAACGTCAGCGATAACCAACAGGCCAACATGACACCCAATGCGGTTAAGTTACCTAAGTCATTGAGGATCGGCACGGCTGAGAAATTTAAGGTTAAAAAGCCGATAGCAGTGGTAACACTGGTGATCACAATCGGCATGAGGTTGATATCAAGGCTATAGCGAATCGCCTCTTCTTTATTGCGGCCCTGGCGCATAGCAAAGAACATGGAAGAAATAACATGAATACAGTCGGCCACGGCTAATGTCATTACCATGGTCGGCACATTGACCGTTGATAAGCTTAAATAAAAACCGGTCCAGCCAGCAAAGCCCATGGTCGCAATAATCGAGAAAATGACGATGATCAGTGTTGCTATCGTACACTTGAACGATCGTAGCAGTAACCACATAACGACGATTATAGTTAGAAACATTAATGGTATTAGTGTTGAAGCATCCTGATTTGCGGCTTCTTGAAACGCATTATTAAGCATCACCATGCCGGTATGATGAAACTCATGCTCCGGATAACGCTGCTTAAATTCATCGGTCATTGCGCGCACAAACAGATTAATGGCGGTGACTTCTGGGGTTTGGTCTCCATCGGGTAATTGCACCGTAATATTTACCACGGCTACGTGACCTTGCTCAGAAACCAAACGCCCTACAAGGTTAGGCTCTGTTAGCGCGACTTGTTTAACTTGAGCAATTTTTTCAGCAGTTAAATCTTCTGGATACTCAATCAGGCTTTCAACCATCAAATCATCGTATTCAGAGTAAGTGTGTTGAAAGTTGCTGATAGAGTCGACACGTGTCGATAGCGGGGTTTGCCAGGCGGCTTCGGTTAACTCGTGAATCAGTGTGAGCGTTTCCGAGGTAAATACATCGCCATTTGGTGGCGCGATAATAATACTGGCATTTTCGTTTTTGTTGAAAATGTTTTGCATTTCTTCAAATGCCACACGCTGCGGATTGTCTTCGTGAAAGAAGACTTTGTAGTCCCCCCTGAAGTACAAATATTGCGCGCCAGCCGCTAGGGCAAAAACCGTAATAATATTTACGATCATAACTAGCCAAGGGCGAGCGATCACTAAATCCATCCAGCGTTGCTTCATCGAATAAACCATCAATTAGTGGCAAGTCTGCTAATTACACACTGGGTTTGTCGATCGTGCAAACTTTTAACGGGAAATTTATTTTTTATTTTGAGAGAGATAAAAAAACGGCTGCGAAAGCAGCCGTTTGGATAGCGTCAACGGTAGCCTATTTGCCAACACCGACTGGGTCACCAGCATTTGGTGCATCAGTGTCTTTAGTCCGCGTTAATCGACGCTTGATAGCACTGAATGGACGGCGCAGGTCGAGTAAAATCATGTATAAGCACGGCACTAGCAACAGGGTAACCAGTGTTGCATACATAACTGCGAATCCTAGCGCTACGGCCATCGGTATCACAAAAGCGGCTTGCAAGCTTGTTTCAAACATTATTGGCAACACACCAGCAAAGGTAGTTATCGACGTAAGTGTAATCGCTCTAAAGCGCGCACAGCCAGCCTCAACCACCGCTTCCCGAATGGAATAGCCTTGTGCGCGTCGTTGGTTCACAAAATCTGTCATTACTAAGCTGTCGTTTATTACAACACCTGCGGCCGCAATCAAGCCAAAGAATGACATCATGCTGAGGTCAATGCCCATGAAGAAGTGACCCCAAATCGCCCCTGTGAAACTAAATGGGATAACCGACATAATGATCAACGGCTGGCCATAGCTCTTCAGTGGCACTGCGAGCAGAATAAAAACAATAATCAAACCAGCAATAAAGAACATTAGCTGTTCATTTTGTTGCGCTTGCTGCTCTTTGATATCACCGCCCAGCTCGGTTTTAACACCTGGGAATTCCTTGAACAAGTTCGGTAACAAGGTTTCGCGAATATCTTCAACCACTTCGTTCGGTTCAACCAGACGCTCGTCAATTGAGCCCCAAACGTACACACTTTGATAGCCCGCTTCGCGGCGAATGTAACTGATACCTGGCTCTTCGGTAAGCTCTACAACATCACCGAGCATGACCTCTCGGCCAGATGGCGTGGTTATAACCGCGTATTTAAGCGATGCAAATTGCTCACGTGTTAGGCGCGGATAGCGCACCATTACTCGGACTTCTTCACCATTGCGAATTACCCGTTGTGCTTCGCCACCAAAGAAACTAGCACCTACTTGATTGGCTATACTGCTAAGATCGAGACCTAAATCATAGGCCACGGGCAACAGCGTCATTTGAATTTCTTTGCTCGCGGGGTCGATGGTTGAGCTAACGTCAAACAGACCCTCTTGTTGTTGCAGCATTTCAATAAATCGACGACCTGCGGCGTTCAATGTATCGAGATCAGGACCGAAGATTAAATAGCCAAACTCACCATTGTCACCGCCACCATTAACATCATCCTGAACGGTAAACGACTTCATTCCAGGAATGGGAGGGATAGCTTCTCGCCAGCGACGGGCAAGCTCAAATGTATCAAAATGACGCTCATCCTCGCCAACCAGTGGCACAACGATTCGGGCCTCGGTCCGACCTTGGTTAAAGGCAAGTAAGTCTCTGATCATGCCTGAGCCATGCTCTTTAATCGTGTCTTCTTCGATTTGCCAAATAACATTTTCAATCGTTTGCAATGCTTCAATGGTTGCAGTATCAGATACAGTTTCGTTCATTTCGATACGAACACTAGGGAAGTCGTGTGGCACTTTTGGATTCGGCACCGTTCTGACGTAGTTGGCTTGAATTAATCCAACACTGATTAACAGCATCGCCAAAAAGCCCATAAATACTGCCCAGCGCCACTCAATACATGCGGCAATGGCGCGTTTATAAGGACCATTGACGAAGCCAAAGAAACGGCTGTTAAAACGAGCGCGCCAGCTGTTTTTCTTTACGGGTGGAAACTTAGTGTGCGCCAAGTGTGCCGGTAAGATGAGTTTGGATTCAATCAAACTGAAGACCAAACACAAGATGACAACGACCGAGATATTATAGAAAAACGCCCCCTCTGGACCAGAGCTCATCGTGGCAGGCGCAAATACTGCTATAGTCGTTAATACACCGAAGGTCGCTGGTGTTGCCACGCGCTTAGCACCGCGTACGACGTTATCGACTCCTCCACCTTTACTTTCAATTTCAGTATAGGCGCTTTCTCCTATAACAATCGCATCATCGACCACAATACCCAGTACCATGATGAATGCGAACAGTGACAAAATGTTAATGCTGACGCCAAAGACTGGCATCATCATTACCGCCCCTAAAAAACATACCGGTAAGCCGACCATTACCCAGAAGGCCAAACGGAAGCGCAGGAATATTGTCAGTAATAATGCAACCAGTATTGCGCCTTGGAACAAGTTGCTGAGCATCATATCCAGACGTGCATTGAGGTAATAGGTCATATCGACCAGTATTTCGAGCCGGACGCCATCAGGAAGGGTTTTGTTACGCTGCTCAATATATTGCTTAACGCTCTCAGCTACGGGGACCATATTTTGGGTCTTGGTGGCTTTAACCGCCATCCACATCGCATTTTGGCCGGAGTATTTGAAGTAACGCTCACCCTCTGTAAAGCCATCAGTTACAGTAGCCACGTCACCGAGAAGCACTCGAGCCCCGTTATTACCTATCTTGATAGGTATTTGGCGAAATTCTTCACCACTGTAATACTGATTTTCTACACGCACTGAAATAATCCCGGAATCTGTGCGTAATTGACCAGCAGAAATATTCGCAGAATAACGACGAATAGCCTGAGTGATGTCGTTAATGGTGACATTGTATTTGCGCAACATTTCTGGTTGCACCTCAACGGCAATTTCGTCATCAGGCGCGCCCATCTCAACCAATGCGACGTTGTCGAGTTGTAACAATTCCTGCTCGATTTGTTTAGCTAATACTTTCAGCTCACCTAAGGGCAGGTCGCCGACCAAAGGCATTTCTAACACATCTTGCCGGAATTCGATTTGGTAAACAGTTACCGGCTCCATATCCGCCGGAAAAGTTGCTATGCCATCGACCCGCAATTTGACCTTGTCGAGTACGTCAGTTAAATCTTCTTCAGGAAAAATTTCCAGCGTAACCCGGCCACTATTCCTGAAGCCACGTGACACGATGCGTTTGATCTCGGTGACGTCTTTGAGCGACTCTTCGATTTTGATTAAAATTGATTCTTCAATTTCTTGCGGTGATGCGCCGCGATACTGAGCTTCAATATTGATGTAATTAATTTCAATATTGGGAAACATTTGGCGCTGGATAGTAAGATAACTGACTATCCCCATGATGATGATAAAAAACATCATGAGATTGGCCGCTACTGAATTATTTGCGAAAAATGCAATTATGCCGCTTTTTGCGTCGTTTCGAGCATTCATATTCTGTACCTTACTATTCTGATGGCGCTAGCGCGTCAGTAGTATTCTCGTCAATAACTATCACTTCCATACCGGTTTGTGGGTATTCAGGTAGTGTAAGAACGATTCGCTCGCCGCTATGTAAGCCAGCGTCAATCAAAAAGTAATCGCCTTGTTCGCGGACAACATTGACCTGACGTTTTTGCATTTGACCGTTTTCATCCAGTAGCCAAACAGCACTCTTATTCACCAAATCTTGTTTGATTCGAAATACATCTTCGAGCACAATGCCGGCAAAACTTACTTCGACATAGTTACCAAACTTCAGGGCTTGCTCACCGCTGTTGACCCCATAAGGATCGTCAATGCGGATCACTAAATTAGACATTCGTGTTGCTTCGTCAACAACGCCTAAATCCCGCGCTACGTACCCGGTTCTTGACACAGGGCGACGACCACGAGTAATAACTTGCGCAGGTTTTCCAGCAATTACCTCTGGCAAATATTCTGTATCAAAACCCGCAATAGGGAAGACAACTTCAGCGGTTTCAATATTGTGGAGCATGGCGGTATTCATGCCCACATTAACAAACTGACCAACACCAATCTCACGCGATACGACCAATGCGTCATAAGGCGCTTTCACTTGGGTATTGTCTAAGTCTCGCTGAGCGATGCGCAACTGAGCTTGGGCTGACTTCACGCTAGCTTGGGCACTCATTACTTGAGGCTTGCGCAGATACAAATCCGACACTTGCTGATTAGGTAAGCTGCTGGCTTCGCGTTTCGCGACGTCTGCTCGCGCTTGCTCTTCAATTAACAGAGCTTGTGCTTGAGAGAGTTGTGCTTCCGCTTGTAAAAGTGCCGATTCGTAGGCATCACGTTCAATGCTAAACAGCACTTCGCCGCGCTTTACAATACCGCCGGGAACAAAGTTGGGATTCCAGCTAACCACTTCACCGGCAACCTGAGCTGACAAGTTAGTGCTCTCGAGCGGACGAACTTCACCGTAACTTTCTATCGTTACGGTGTAATCAAGGGCGTTTAGCGGTTGGATCCTTACCGTTGGACGAGTATCTTGAATTTCCTCTTCCGTTTCCTCGGAGCCACTCGAGCCAATCGCCATCATGCCTCCGATGCCAGCTCCTAATATGACTACAGTGACCAGCAGTTTTAGCCATATATTGTTTGTTCTCATATGCGTAAATTTCTAGTGAGTTAATTCCTTTGTCTAATACTACTTTGATATAGGAAAAAAACGATCAGTGAAATGTAACGAACTGTGATTACAAATTTGTCATGAAACGGTGGAAGGGGAAGCTAAAGGCTATTTTATTGCCATATGACTCTGTTCCGACCATCCTGCTTAGCGATATATAAGCGTTTGTCAGCCAAATTAATTGCATCGTCAATGCTGGTGTTCGGATTCACTTCGGCTACACCAATACTGATGGTAACGGGGATAGGACGTTGATTCTGCCATACCGGTTCGTTGACAGTCTGCAACCGGACCTTTTCAGCCACTTCTGCAGCTTGTTGTAGCGAGGTCTGAGGTAGTAAAAATAAAAACTCTTCACCGCCCCATCGCGAAACTAAATCCTGATTGCGTACGGCTTGTTTGAAGCGTTGAGCAAGTATGAGCAGAACTTCGTCACCTGCATCATGACCGAAATCATCATTAATGCGCTTAAAGAAGTCAACGTCGGCTAAAAGCAACGAAAAAGGCTCTTTTTCGCGCAAAGTTCGCTGATATTCGTGCTTTAGTTGCTCGTTCAAGTTACGACGATTCGGCAGTTTAGTCAGTTGATCATGCAGGGCTTGACGCTCGAACTCATCGCGCAATTGACCAACCGCCGAGTAGCTTTGTTCGCGACTGTATTCATAAAAAGCGGACAAAAAGATGATGGTCATAAACGAGTACAGCAGGCGTGTTTTAAACTCAAAACTATAACTGGTGAGGAGTAACATCTCACTGGGCGCAAACAGAATAATAGCCAGTATTGCGGTATAGATAAGATTCGCAATCAGGCCATACTTGAAACCACCGAGAAACATACATACCGGAGGTACCAAGTAAATCCAAAGGGGGCCGGTATTATTATTACCACCCGCAATGACTAGGTAGAGAGTCAAAACCATTAAGCAACATTGCAAAATGGTTGATGAAACCGTCTGATAAAAGCGAGTCGGTTTGAGAATTTGTAACCAGCGCGTGCTGAAAAACAGTAAACTGGCGATAAATAGCGAAATAGCTAAGTGGTTATCATCGCCCATTATCGCGCGAATACCCAAAACCAAGGTAATCCCGCCACCGATAAAGACGAATAGATTGACCACGACAACTCGACGGTTAGTGTCTTCATCAAAGTGGTCAGAACAACCCGCTTTTGCGTAACGACGTGCTAATTGTCCTAGTAAAGCGAACATATATAAGGCTAATTAACCGTTTGTTGTCGTTGCATTGTAGCACTAATATCTGCCGCCAAAAGGCGAATTAATAACCGCATTTGCGCAACTGAAGCCGCATAACCATCAGCACTGAGGCTTGCTTGATAAGTAAACCGCTGTGGAGCCTGTAAGTGGGCGTTGTGACGCTCCAGCCAATATCCCGTGAAAGTTACATCGCCAGTAGCGAGTGGCATAAAATGCTCAACGTAAACAGATATCACTGCAGTGTTATCCTCATGGCGGCTCATCGCTGCTCCGGTATAAGCATCGAAGGACTGTAATTTTGTGATTTCAGTGGCTAGAAGACCCGCAATATCAACATCCAACGGTTGCGCCCAAACGTGCTTTGTTGCGATAGATAGCGTTCCGTTAGATTGCTGCATGACTAAACTACGCTGCTCTAGATGTTCAGGTAAGTGAACGCGTTCAATACTCACCTGCGGTAAATCGGACGTCGAGCGGGCCACTTCGGATGTCGCCAGGTTCAACATGTAATAGTTAATAACAACAGGTTGTGATGAACAGCCAACAAGCACCAGTGTCAAGGCTGCCAACAAAATGACCTGCGAAGTGCTGCACAATAGTTGCCTAATCATTAGTTGATTTCCTTGTCGGTTGAGGGTCTTGTGAGAGGTTATCCCCAAACACCAGACTGTTTGGTTTTTCATTCAAGCGAATTAACAATGGTTGCATGTCACGCATAGTTTGTTGCAGTGCGCGCATGCTGTCATTGATGTTCTCATAGGAATTAGAACCATCGGAGTAATCGGCTAACAGTTGAGTTAACTGGCCGCTCACGACAGCGATTTGTTGGTTTAACAGTTGCACATCCAATTCGCTAATTTTAGCGTTTATATTGTCGCTGGTTTGTGCCACCGAATCCGCGGTTGCAGTCATGGTTGCAATCACTTGTTGAATATCCTCAACCACAGTATCAAGTGGAACCTGATTGAGCTTGTTGAGTAGCGCGTCAACCTTTTGCGTAATTTGGGTAAATTCATCGGATGCACTGGGTATAAAATCATAACCCAGTAACGCTGCTTGCTTTACAGGAGGGGCATTTTCTACGTGTTGCAGGTCGACATATAGGGCACCGGTTAACACATTGCCCATGCGCAACGTAGCCCGCAGGTCTTGTTGTACCCAATGCTTTATTTGTTTTCGAACAAACTCTAATCCCTGTTGGTTATCTGGTTGGCGAACTTTCCCTGGGTAGATATTGATCAGTACAGGTATATCGTAATCTTCTTCTAAGATCGTCCCAGGCAGCGGGCTTTGCATGTTGATGGCTAATACCTCGCCAATCTCTATACCGCGATATTCCACGGGGGCACCGACTTCGAGTCCGCGCACAGTTTCGTCAATTAACAATATAAACTCCGCCGAGAGCTTAAAGCGCTCATCAGCAGCAGACTCGTAGGACGGATAGATATCAAAATAAGCGCGCTTGGTGATTTGTTCGCCAGCAGCGAAGCCCGGCGGGATCCCAAAGGTCACGCCATTGGTCAAAAGTGTTTCCAAACTGCCGGTTTCAACCGATATGCCACTTGAGGCAAGGTTGATTTTAACGCCACTGACATTCCAAAAACGCGTGTTTTCAGTAATTAACTTGTGGTAAGGCGCTTCGATAAAAGCATTGTAATACACTACGCGCTCTTCGATATTAAAGAATATGTCTTCAAATTCACCGACTTTAAAGCCTTTGTAAATGATTGGGTCGCCTTCTTTAAATGCGAATTCGTCAGCACTGTTAAGTGTGATATGCAGTCCCGGTGTGCCAGGTGGTGTCACGGGGGGACGACTTAAAGCGATAAAGTCGCTGCGGATCTGCCCGTTTTCAGCCGGCTCCATGGCAATGTAACTACCGGATAACAAGGTATTTAGCCCTGATACACCGCTAAACGAAATACGCGGCGATACTACCCAAAATTCTGTGTCGGTAGTAAGCAAGTCGGCAACCGATTTGTCCATTCTAGCCGTAATGACAACGCCATCTAAATCGGGTTTTAAATCGATACTTTTGACGACACCGACGTCGAGATCACGCGCTTTGATCGGGGTTTTATTGACTTCAATGCCACTCGCTGTCTCGAGCTCGATGGTAATTAGCGGACCTTGGTTTGCCCATTGCTGGAATATCATCCAAGCACCAACTAACAATGCAACCAGCGGTATAAACCAAACCTTTGACAATCTTGCTGCCGGCTTAACCGCTGCGGTCCGTGTTACGTTTGTTTCATTCGTCATCAAACTCATACCAAATCAAGCGACTATCAAAAGTCATTGCAGCGATCATCGTAATAAAGACCACTGCACAAAAAGCCAATACAGCTGGGCCAGGGTAAATCGACATGGTGTTACCCAACTGAATAAGCGCGACGAGAATCGCGACTACAAACACATCAATCATTGACCAGCGACCAATTAATTCCGTTACTCGGTAGCTAAATGCGCGCAACCTTTGGTTGGTAACATGCTGATATTGAACTGAATAATTAAGCCAAGCCAAAGCGAAAAGTTTAGCCACAGGCACTACGATACTAGCGATAAAAATTATAGATGCAACCGGATAAGAGCCACTTTCCCATAAGGTTCTGACTCCACCGACGATGGTACTGGGTTCATTGCTACCCAGAAGAGTGGTATTCATAATGGGTAAGGTGTTCGCCGGTATATAGAGTAGCGCAGCCGTGAATAACAAGGCCCAAGTGCGCTGCACACTGATATTGGCTTGCTTCGAATCCAAGGGAATCTCATAACCTGCTTCAATATCCCCTAGCCACCATTCTGCATCCACGCGTTCAAAATAGAGCATGGCGCAGGCAAAGCAGATAGTAAATGCGATATAGGCATAAAACGATAAGCCGAAATAAACGTCCGCCAGTGAGGTTATTTTGATCAGACTTACTAGCGTACCAACAAGAAAAATTTCCGCCATACTCCATGGCATTAAGCGTTTTATCCACAGTAGCGTGTTAGCGGCAAACTTTGACGGCTTGGCAAATAAGCGCAAATGTTGAAACACGGCAATGCCCAACAGCGTTAAACCGGGCAGTACGAGTGTGCCCAGTGCCATAATAATAGCCAGCGAGGTATAATCATTATCACTGAGAGTTAACAATGCCGCAGGTAAGTCCATAGCATTTTGTTGGCCGCTGGCGCGGAACGACAGGAAGTCAAATAACAAAGACAGTATCAAAAACAGCAAACCACTGACTGCGAACGCGTAAGCATATTCAACACCATTGCGTCGATGTGCGACTAATTGATGGCCACAACGCGGACACATGGCCCTTTCCCGATGCGCTAAAACCGGAACGTCTACAGCTAAGTCACAATGTTCGCATTGAATTAATGGCACAGTATTCTTTCGGTACGCGGGAGCATGTCAATAAGTCCAGCATAGAGCAATCGATAGCGTTACTCCAGTTCAAATATACGTGGGATCAAAAGCTTAGCGTGTTCTTAGCAATAAAAAAGGCCGCGGATGCGCGGCCTTCTGACGATTAATATTGAGCGTTGCCCGGTGTTCGCGGAAAGGGGATGACATCGCGGACGTTTTGCATGCCAGTGACATATGCCACTAAGCGCTCAAAACCAAGTCCGAAACCACTGTGCGGTACCGTACCGTAACGGCGTAAATCGCGATACCAAGAGTAGTCCTCTTGGCTCAATCCCATTTCAGCTAAGCGGCGATCGAATACGTCGAGGCGCTCCTCGCGCTGTGAGCCACCAATGATCTCACCAATGCCTGGTGCCAATACGTCCATTGCTGCAACGGTTTTGTTGTCGTCGTTAATACGCATGTAGAACGCTTTAATATCCTTCGGATAATTCTGCATGATGATTGGCGCACCAACGTGCTCTTCAGCGAGATAACGCTCGTGCTCAGACGATAAATCAACCCCCCACTCGACGGGGAACTCAAATGTCTTGCCGCAGTTCTGTAGAATTTCGATAGCATCGGTATAGTCCATGCGCACAAATTCGCTATCGACTAATTGCTCTAAACGACTTATTGCGTCTTTGTTGATACGCTGTGCGAAGAACGCCATATCATCAGGTAACTCTTCAAGTACGGCTTTACATACGTACTTGAGCATATCTTCTGCCAATTGTGCGATATCGCTCAAATCGGCAAATGCCACTTCTGGTTCAATCATCCAGAATTCCGCCAAGTGGCGACTGGTATTACTGTTCTCAGCGCGGAACGTTGGGCCGAAGGTGTACACTTTTGACAGGGCACAAGCATAGGTTTCAACGTTCAGCTGGCCCGAAACGGTAAGGTAAGTTTCTTTGCCGAAGAAGTCTTCTGAATAATCAACGTTACCTTTGTCGTCGCGCGGTAAGTTCATCATGTCGAGCGTACTAACACGGAACATTTCACCGGCACCTTCGGTGTCACTTGCCGTTAAAATTGGCGTGCTGATCCAAAAATAGCCGCGCTCGTGGAAGAATCGGTGGATGGCTTGCGACAAACAGTTGCGCACGCGCGCAACGGCACCAATTACATTCGTGCGTGGACGCAAATGTGCATGTTCTCGCAAGTATTCGATGCTGTGTCGCTTAGCCGCCATAGGATAGGTATCAGGGTTTTCTACCCAGCCATTGACTTCGATAGCTGTCGCTTCAATCTCAAGTGCTTGGCCTTTGCCTTCAGACGCTTTTACTGTGCCAGTTGCCGTAACCGCGCAGCCCGCTGTCAGACGTTGAACGTCTGCATAATTGTCGAGATTATTGAGTGCTATCACCTGTACCGGATCAAAGCAGCTACCGTCGTGTAGCGCAATGAATGAAAGTCCAGCTTTTGAGTCACGGCGGGTTCTGACCCAGCCTTTAACCGTCACAGTTGTGCTGATTTCATATTGACCCTTGAGCACGTCAACGACAGGGGCGTGCGACATAAATACATCTCCATAATTCGAGGCAAAAATCAAACCTCGTAGTATACTGATCCGCAGCGCTTATACCAGCAAAGACTGCTGCATTTATTGGTTATTGTATTTGTTGTTGGTCCAACACTTGTTGGCAGTGGAGAATTAGACGTGAGTGATAACAAAGAGTCTCAGGCACAAGGTGTATTAACCGATTTGGAATACATGCGCATGTCGGGCCGTGACCGGCGCACTACGCCGCGTATTCAAGATCGCATTTACCGTTTATCTGTTGCTCTTAACATAGTTGCCTGGTTGGGGTTAGCAGGCGCTTTAGTCTTGTTTCATTATGCGCGACCCGAGTTGATGACGGGGTTACACGCCTACTTTAATATCGAGGTTCGCGAAGACTGGTCACAGGTTCACGTGGATCTGTTGAATATACTATTACAGGCGTGCTTGATCATTACGCTGATAAGCGTAATTTTAAACCGCCAACGCTCACGCCGCCAAACCGATCGTTTTGGCGTTAATCTGGTCATTCTGGCTGTCATAGTGGTCGTTAGCTTGTTGACCTTGCAAATCACAGTGGATTTTTGACCTAGCTGTATTTGCTCAAGGTAGTAAATAACGACTGCGTAAGCTTTGACAATTGCTCTGCATTAATCACAAATGGCGGCATAATATAGACCAACTTGCCAAACGGCCGGATCCATACGCCATCGGCTACAAAATGGCGTTGTAATTCAGCTACCGGTATAGCGCGCTCAGTTTCAATTACACCTATAGCTCCGAGCACACGTACATCGGCGACAATACTCAGAGCACGACAAGGGGCTAGCTCCTGTTGCAGCTGACGTTCAATTTGCGGCACTTGTGACTGCCAGTGGTTTTGTTGAATTAACTCCAAACTCGCATGCGCGACGGCACAAGCCAGTGGGTTACCCATATAAGTAGGGCCGTGCATAAATACGCCAGGTTCCCCCTCGCAAATACCTAACGCAACTTCTTGCGTACAGATGGCGGCTGCCATGGTCATATATCCGCCAGTTAAGGCTTTACCCAAACACATAATATCTGGCGCAATACCCGCATGCTCGACACCAAATAGTTTGCCTGTACGCCCAAAGCCGGTAGCGATCTCATCGACGATTAACAGAACATCGTATTCATCACACAGTTGACGAACGCGTTTTAAATACTCTGGGTGGTACATGCGCATGCCGCCAGCACCTTGAACGATAGGTTCGAGGATCACAGCGGCCATTTCGTGGTGATGTTGCTCGAATATCTCGATAACGGGTAGCATCTCATCTTCGTTCCACACAGCACCAAAACGTGTTTGTGGTGCTGGGGCGAACAATTGCTGGCTCAACACGGATTGAAACAGACTGTGCATACCATTAACGGGATCACACACCGACATGGCGGCAAAGGTATCACCGTGATAACCGTTGCGCGGACTTAACAAGCGGTGTTTCTGCGGTTGCCCCTGCGCTGCCCAGTATTGAATAGCCATTTTAATCGCAACTTCGACCGAAACCGAGCCTGAATCGGCTAAAAAGATTCGTTCCATCCCATCGGGTAGCAATTCTAAAAGAGTACGACACAGCTGCACTGCGGGTGGATGAGTAATACCGCCAAACATTACGTGTGCCATCTTTGCGGTTTGAGTTTGTAGCGCCGCATTTAAATGTGGGTGATTGTAGCCATGTATCGCCGCCCACCAAGAAGACATACCATCAACCAACTGCCGACCGTCAGCTAAGGTAAGCTCTACGCCTTTAGCGCTAACTACCTCGTAACAGGGCAAAGGATTGGTGGCGGAGGTGTAAGGATGCCAGATATGCTGTTTATCAAATTCAATGATGTTCAAAATTTAACCGTTAGTCAATGTTGGTGAATGGTCAGAGTTGACAAGTCGTTTGCGGCGCTTAGACTAAGCCAGTATTTTTTGCATGTAAAGGGTAACCCATGTCTGCTTCGGCATCGCCTAGTTTGAATTCTGAATCTCTCGTACGTCACGATTGGACCATTGAACAAGTCAATGAGTTGTTCCAAATGCCTTTCAACGATTTACTGTTTAAAGCCCAGACGGTGCATCGCCAACATTTCGACCCTAATCAAGTCCAAGTCAGCACATTGTTATCGATTAAAACCGGTGCTTGCCCGGAAGATTGTAAGTACTGCCCGCAAAGTGCGCGCTACGATACCGGCTTGGAAAAAGAGCGATTATTAGAAATTGAAAAGGTTATTCAGCGTGCGCGCGAAGCGAAAGCTGCAGGTTCAACGCGTTTTTGTATGGGCGCGGCGTGGCGTAATCCGAAAGATCGCGATATCCCTTATGTGGCCGACATGATCCGCGAAGTGAAAAGTCTAGGACTAGAAACCTGCATGACGCTGGGGATGCTAACGCGCGATCAAGCTATTGCGTTAAAACAAGCGGGATTGGATTACTACAATCACAACCTTGATACCTCACCTGAATACTATGGCGATATTATCACTACAAGGACCTATCAAGACCGTTTAGATACCTTAGAGCACGTGCGTGAAGCCGGTATGAATGTGTGTTCTGGCGGCATTGTTGGGATGGGGGAAACGCCTGAAGATCGCTCAGGATTATTGATGCAACTGGCCAATTTACCGCGCCAACCTGAGAGTGTGCCCATTAACATGTTGGTTAAGGTTAAAGGCACACCGTTAGATAGTGTCGAAGACCTCGAACCTTTCGAGTTTATTCGCACCATCGCAGTCGCACGTATCATGATGCCTAAATCCTATGTGCGCTTATCTGCTGGGCGCGAAGCCATGAACGAGCAGATGCAAGCCTTGTGTTTTATGGCTGGCGCAAACTCAATTTTCTATGGTTGTAAGCTGTTGACCACATCAAATCCAGAAACCCATGAAGATGTGATCCTGTTTAAAAAGCTAGGGATTAATTCTGAGCGTACGCGCGAGTATTCTGACGAAGCACATGAAGCGGCGTTGCATGAAGAGATTGATGCTCAGAAAGGTGCTGAATTGTTTTATGACGCGACCCAGGCAAACACTCAAAAGGCTGAAACCGTAAAATAAGCCAATGGCGTTTGATTATATCCAAGCCGACCTAGAGGAGCGTCGGCAAGCCCACCTTTTGCGTCAGCATCAAGTTGTAGACGTTAATTACGACGGTTTAATAACCGTTGCAGATAACGCTTATCTCAATTTTGCCAGCAATGATTACTTGGGGTTGCGCCAGCACCCAGACGTATTGCAAGCGTGGGTTGAAGGACTTGAACTTTACGGCGCGGGCAGCGGCGCTTCACCGCTGGTAACCGGTTTTAGTCGAGCGCACCAGCAGCTAGCAGAAGCGTTAGCTGAGTTTACCGGCCGCGACGCCTGTTTATTATTTAATTCCGGTTATGCTGCCAATCATGCAATTTGTCATGCATTGTTTAAACAGCCGGGTACTTTAATCGCCGATAAATTATCGCATGCCTCTTTAATTGAGGCCGGGCGCACCAGCGGTTGCCAATTCAAACGTTTTAAACACAACGATCTCTACCACCTAGAAGATATTGCCAGCAACCAAGTGAGTGCTGAAGGTGGCAATGTACTGATTGCTACTGAAGGCGTTTTCAGTATGGACGGCGATACCGCCCCGATTGACAAGCTCGCGAATTTGAGTGAGCGGCACAGCGCTTGGTTAATGATTGATGATGCGCACGGTTTTGGCGTATTAGGTGAGCAAGGGCAGGGCATTGGCGCTGCGTCCACCGACCAAAATAAATGTCAGGTGTTGATGGGGACTTTGGGTAAAGCATGCGGTACTGCAGGCGCATTTGTTACGGGCAGCCAAACGTTAATTGATTACCTGACAAACTTTGCTCGTCATTACATCTACAGCACAGCAATGCCGCCCGCGCAGGCCCATGCAACGCTAACGTCGTTAGCGTTAATCCAACAGGGCGATTTACGCCAACAATTACACGCAAATATTGCGTACTTTAAAACTAAGATGGCTGATTTGGATTTTGCGCTTATGCCGTCTGATTCCGCTATTCACCCCTTAGTAGTTGGCGATCCTGCCGCAACTATCGCTTATGCAGAGCAGCTCAAGTCGCTCGGTGTCTGGGTTGGCGCCATGCGTTACCCAACCGTACCTAAAGGATCAGACCGCTTGCGTATTACATTGTCAAGTTTACATTCAGCGCAAGATATAGACGCGTTGTGTGATGCATTGGTTATTGCGAGGGATAGACTATGACTAACCTCGCACTGCAGCAAGATATTGGCACAATTGATAAAAGCCGAGTCGCAGCAGCATTTTCGCGTTCAGCACAAAACTATGCGGAAATTGCGCTGGTCCAGCGCAGTATCGCCGAGCAGCTTGCCCGACAAGTCACCGTACTTCCGATCACTGGGCGGATTATGGACTTGGGCTGTGGCACAGGTTATCTCACTCGGTTATTGAAAAAGCCTCAGCAACAATGGCTATGTGTTGATCTCGCTTCGGGTATGCTTGAACACGCATCTAAGCTCAATCAGCAATGCAGCCATACACGTGACTGTGAGTACTTACAGGGCGATATGGAAGCATTGCCAATCACCGAGAACCTTCTCGACACAATAGTGTCGAGTATGGCGTTGCAATGGGCGCAATCTCCGCAACGTGTATGTGCAGAACTAAAACGCACATTAAAACCGCAGGGACAGGCTTATTTGGCGATATTGCGTCACGATGCATTACCGGAGCTGCGCCAAGGCTGGCAGTCCATCGGTCAGTCAAAGCGGGTCAATCAGTTTGCTACACGCCATCAGTGGTTAAGTGCAGCCCATAGTGTAGGTCTAAAGACTGCTGCCGTAAAACAACATGATTTTGTTACTGAGCACACCGATATTCGTACTTTACTGCACAGTATCAGAGGGATTGGCGCAGGTGTAACTCGCAGCCCCCAGTTACCGCTAAAACGCAATGATTTACACAGTTTGCAGCGCTGGTGGCAGCAAAACCATGCCCGCGAGAACGGTCTACAGCTTACATACAGCGTCGATTTTTATCACTTTCAACAGCAAAGTGCAGGAGCTTAGTGAATGTTAAACTTGTTTGTTACCGGTACGGATACTGATGTAGGTAAAACCCTGATTAGCACCGGTTTACTCGAAGCCTTTAATCGGCTTAACAAGCAAACTATAGGCTACAAACCCATATCTGCCGGCTGTGAACAAACTGAGCATGGCTTAGAAAATGGTGACGCCAAAGCCTTGCTGCAACACAGTAGTGTTGCGCTTACATTAAGCCAGGTAAACCCAATTGCTTTTGCGCCGCCGATCGCCCCTCATATTGCCGCAGAGCAAGTCGGACAGACCATTACCGCTTGCGAGATAATCGCTGGCTGGCAGGCACTGGCCGATTTACAACCTGATGTGTTACTCACTGAAGGGGCTGGTGGCTGGCAGCTACCGATCAACAATCAGCAGTGTTTGCCCGAAGTATTAAGTGAGTTAAAACCTCGCGTACTTATTGTGGTTGGTATGCGCTTGGGTTGTTTAAACCATAGCTTGCTTACGGTTGACGCTATTAAGCGCCAAGGCTTTGAAATAGCTGGATGGGTGGCAAACCACTTGAGTACCGATATGCCTGTTGCGGCTGAAAACCTCGCAACATTAAAGGCTTTTATTGATGCGCCCCTAATTGGTGAAGTGCCGTATTTAGGCGACAACGCACAGTCTACTGCAGTTGAGCGCGTCGCCGATTGTCTTGATGTTAGCGGGTTAACCGTCGCTTAGTCTTGTTCAGTTGCCCATTTGTTGAGTTGCGTACCTGTTGTAATGGGTAGTTTTTCGCTGCCAATAAATACGAATCCATCTAGCGCACCGACTAAGGTTATGTCATCGCCGTACTTAGTCAGTGCAGTACCCTCACGAATCGCAATCACTGGCGTTTTCGGCCATAGTTGACAGAACTCAGCGAGGCGCTGGTCACGGGTTTCACCATTGTGATTGGGCGGTTGATAATCACTGTAGTGTGGGTTTAATTGACAGTCGATAAAGCCTAAAGCAGCAAAACTATCAGGCTCGACAATTGGCATATCGTTGGTTGTGCGAATAGTTCGGCCGCAAATATTTGAGCCAGCACTCCAACCGATATAGGGCAAGCCGTTATTTACCCGATCCTGCAACGGCTCGATAAGCTCGTTGGCATACAGTTGCTGCAACAATTGAAATGTATTACCACCACCGACCATTATCACATCAGCTGCAGCTAGACCTTCTCGTGCCGTGTCGAAGGTGTGAATTCCACGTATGTTTTTACCCGGTAATGCAGCACTCACGCGCGCTGTGTATTCTTCGTAATCAATGGTTACGCCCGCATAGGGAATAAACACGATATTAGTGGTTGCGACGCTGGCTTTAGCCAAGTGTGCATCAATCATGGGGACTGCGTGTTCTAAATAGTCTTCAGTGCTAGCTCTGGAGCTGCTCAACATCAAAATGTGGTGCATGGAGTGCCTGTTTCAGTGGTAAATTTCGCGCCATAGTGTAGCAGCTTCTTTAAAATAAGACTTCAAGCGTTGCAGTCTCACCGAGACTGATTAGAATGATGGCTCTTTAAACTCAAGGGAAATGTTATGTCTGGGTCAGTGCCTTCAGTGCTGTTTGTATGTTTGGGAAATATTTGTCGTTCACCGACTGCAGAAGCGGTGTTTCGCGCAAAGGCACGCGAGGCGGATTTAACGGTCGATATCGATTCGGCTGGTACACATGGTTATCACATTGGCAAAGCACCCGATCCGCGTTCCCAGCAGGCAGCGATTGCGCGCGGGTACGACTTTAAAGGCATTGCCTGCCGTCGGGTCGATGACAGTGACTTTGAACAATTTGATTTAATCTTAGGCATGGACGACGAAAACATCGAGAACTTGCTAAAACGCTGCCCGGAAGAGCACAAGCATAAAGTCAAGCTTATGCTCAACTTTGGTGAAAGCCGTTATACAGAAGTCCCCGATCCATACTACGGCGGTAAGCGCGGTTTTGAATTGGTTCTCGACTTAATTGAAGACGCTTCAGATGGTCTGGTAACTCACTTGCAAAAGGCACAGAGTGACGACTAATTTTGTACTGACTAGCACATCTAGCACAACAAAACCCTTGCGCGTTATTGTCGCGTTAGCTGTGTTAGTGCTCTTGCTATTTGCTGCAGTGTTAGTGCATTTAAAAATGACACTGGCAAATGCCCATGCCTTTGAGCATGTGATGTGGCAACTGACATTACCGACCTTAGTCACAGCATTTTTGGTTGGTGCGGCGCTGGCAGTAAGCGCCGGGTGTTTACAGGTTCTACTGCAAAACCCACTGGCCGATCCCGGGATTATTGGTATTTCCAGTGGTGCGAGTTTAATGGCCGCAGCGGTATTGTTATCCGGCTTTGGTGCTGGTTTTCTAGCGGTACAATATTGGTTGCCGCTTGCGAGCTTTATCGGTGCACTAGTATCTACATTCATTATTATAAAAATCGCCGCGCGTTTACAGCATTCACCGGTAGCAGTGATCCTGGCTGGGATTGCCATTTCTACTTTGAGTGGAGCAATTATCGCTTGGTTGTATTACTTTGCTGATGCTCAAGCCATGCGCAACCTTACTTTTTGGTTGATGGGGAGTTTGTATCAAAGCGATCCGAAAGTTTTACTAATTGGCGCGCCTATTCTCTTGTTCGCGATTGGTTTTATCCTCGGCAAAACAACCCAATTAAATCAGTTGTATCTAGGAGCAAACAATGCCATTGCCGCAGGCGTAAATGTGCAAGCGCTACAAAAGCGGTTGCTAATCGCCTGTGCGCTAGCAGTGGGATGTGCGGTTTCTTTAGCCGGCTCGATTGCGTTTATTGGCTTGTTGGTCCCACATTTCTTGCGCTTCATGATTGGCTATGACAATCGGTGGTTGATACCAGCGTCTGCACTACTAGGCGGGGCATTACTGCTATTGGTAGTTCTGGTTACCGAAGTATGGGCGGTAACGACATTACCGGTATCGATGTTAACGGCTTCCATCGGTGGTCCCATTTTTATTTGGGCCTTGCTACGCGGGCAATTTCGACCGGCGGGCGGGCGTTAGAATGAGTGCCGCGCCTGTGTTGTGTATCGAGCACTTAGAAGTCGACAACCGACTCACAGTGCAACACTTGCAGTTTTATCCCGGCCAGTTGGTACATGTCGTTGGCAGTAACGGCGCGGGTAAATCAACTTTGTTGAGCTGCGCAGCAGGATTGTATGCGGAACATCGCGCTCATGTAATGCTGCGTAACAAACCCTTATCGGAATGGCCATTAAATCTACTGGCACAAGAACGTTGCTTGTTAGAGCAGGGTGTAACTTGTCAGTTTGAAATTAGCGTGCGCGAAGTACTGAATTTTTATGGTGTTACTACAGATATTCCAGAGCAGTTGGCTGTAGCACTGGAACTTAAGAGTTTGCTTAACAGGCCCATAACGCAACTTTCAGGGGGCGAATTACAGCGCGTTCATATTGCCCGCTGTTTGTTGCAAATTTGGACCTGTATCAGTCGCGGAGAAGCACTAATATTCTTAGACGAACCTATGCAAGGATTAGATGTAAAGTATCAGCTGGCAGTGATGGATTTTTTAACTGCATTAGTCGCACAGGGCAATTGCGTAATTATGTCATGTCATGATTTACAACTAACTGCGCGATATGCCACTGATTGTGTCATGTTAGAAGGTGGCAGAGTGACTGCCAGCGGGATTAAATCAGCCGTTTTAACGGCGGCAAATTTGTCGCGTTGCTTTGGATGTGAATTTAATCTTATTTATTCTGAAAATGCATACGAATTCTACCTTCCGAGGCTGATACCGTAACTATGCCTGTGCTATTCTGCACAGCTAAATAAACAACAGGAACGATGACCGATGAGTGAGTGGCGGCCAGATAGCTGGCGCGAAAAACCGATATTGCAACAACCAACATATAAAGATACAGCGCTTCTGGCAGAGGTCGAGCAGCGCTTAGCCACGTATCCGCCGTTGGTATTTGCCGAGGAAACTCGTCAATTGCGTAAGCAATTAAGCGATGTTTGTTTAGGTGAAGGCTTTTTATTGCAAGGCGGGGACTGCGCAGAATCATTTGATGAGTTTAACGCCCCGAAAATTCGTGACACCTTTAAAGTGTTACTGCAGATGGCAATTGTTTTGACTTTTGCGGGGCGCTGTCCGGTGACTAAAGTTGCACGAATGGCCGGTCAGTACGCCAAACCTCGCTCAGCCGACACCGAAACGATCAACGGTGTTACTTTACCCAGCTATCGCGGCGATATTATCAACAGCTTTGAATTTACACCTGAAGCGCGTGAGCCCGATCCTAATCGTCTGCTCGATGCCTACCATCGCAGCGCATCAACACTAAACCTGTTGCGTGCCTTTGCCCAAGGTGGTCTGGCGGATCTACAGCAGGTCAATCGCTGGAATATGGCGTTTGTTGAAAACAACCCACTCAAAGAGCGTTACAGTGATATGGCAACGCGGATCCAAGATACGCTCGACTTTATGAACGTGATTGGAATCAATGCCAGCAATACAGGAACCTTGCATGAGACTTCGCTGTTTACATCGCACGAAGCATTATTGTTGAATTATGAGCAATCGCTAACGCGTATCGATACTTTAACCGGTAAGCCTTACGACTGTAGCGCTCACATGGTGTGGATCGGTGAGCGTACACGTCAGCTCGACCATGCGCACATTGAATTCTTCCGCGGTATCCACAACCCAATCGGTGTGAAAATTGGTCCATCAATGCAAGGTGATGAGTTAATTAAGCTGATTGATGCCTTAAACCCAGATAATGACCCAGGACGCTTAACCTTGATCACGCGCATGGGCGCCGACAACTTAGCTGAAAATCTTCCTGCACTGTTACGCCGCGTTAAGTCCGAAGGCCGCAATGTGGTGTGGAGTTCAGATCCTATGCACGGCAATACGTTTAAAGCGAGTAGTGGCTATAAGACCCGTGATTTCGAAGCAATTCTACGTGAAATCCAGCAGTTCTTTGCCGCACATGAGCTCGAAGGTACCCATGCAGGTGGTATACACTTGGAGATGACCGGACAGCACGTGACTGAATGTACCGGTGGCGCTTACAAGATCAGCGATGATGATTTAGCCCAAGCTTACCAAACACAGTGTGATCCGCGGTTAAATGCTGATCAGGTCTTAGAAATGGCGTTTTTGGTCGCTGACCGTTTGAGAACCCATCGATAAGCTTTTGTTTGCAACGAAAAAAGGCATCCTTGCGGATGCCTTTTTTATTCTCTCACAGAGTGTAACAATTTAGTCTGCCGATTTTCGTTGCTGCGCAGCCCAAAGCGCAGCATAAGCACCTTGCTTGTCCAATAAACTTTGGTGGTCGCCTTGTTCAATAATCTGACCTTTGTCGAGCACGATGATATTGTCAGCATCGACGATGGTAGAGAGGCGATGAGCGATCATAATACTCGTATGGCCTTGGGCAATTTCTCGTAGTGCTGCCAATATCGCTTGTTCAGACTGCGAATCGAGCGACGAAGTGGCTTCATCAAATACCATAATCGGCGGGCGTTTAAGAATAGTGCGCGCGATGGCCACCCGTTGTTTCTCGCCTCCGGATAGTTTCAGGCCACGCTCACCTACAGCGGTGTTTCCGCCTTCAGGTAGCCCAGCGATAAATTTATCTAAATGGGCAAGGCGTATCGCCTCTGCAACCTCCTCATCGCTGGCATCAGGGCGCCCATAGCGGATATTTTCTTCAATGGTGTCATTAAACAAAACGGTGTCTTGGGGCACTATGCCTATGTGTTTGCGTACCGACGCTTGGGTCACATCAGCAAGTGACACGCCGTCGATACTAACCGTGCCACTTTGCGGATCGTAAAAGCGAAATAATAGTTTAACAATTGTTGATTTGCCTGAACCACTTTCACCGACTATTGCTACTTTAGAGCCGGGGGCAACGCTAAAGCTAACACCTTTTAAAATTTGCCGATCAGGTCGGTAACCAAATGCAACGTTATCAAACACAATAGTGCCGGTATCAACGGTCAAATCCGCAGCATTGGGTGTATCTGTGACCTGTGGCTTTTTAGCAAGGAGATCAAACAGGTTCTCTATGTTCGCCAGTGAGCCTCTGATTTCCCGATACACAAATCCCAAGAAGTTAAGCGGCATAAAGATTTGCATGGTAAAGGCGTTAATCAGCACAAAATCACCGATAGTCATGGTGCCATTAGCTACATTAATCGCCGCCATTGCCATCATGCTAGTCATCGCAGCCGCGATGATAAAGGCTTGCCCGCCATTTAACGCAAATAGTGACAAACGGTTTTTGCGTCGCGCTGTTTCCCACGTAGCCAAATCGCTGTCATAGCGGTTGGCTTCGTATTGTTCATTATTGAAATACTTGACCGTTTCAAAGTTTAACAAGCTGTCGACTGCACGTGTTGTGGTGCTGTTATCGGCTTGATTAACCTCACGTACAAAGCGCGTGCGCCAGTCAGTAGCTTTTACTGAAAAGCTCACGTACAGCACTACTGAACTCAGAATGATAGCAGCGAAAGTAAAGCCATAGTTGTAGAACAGTATGCCAACAACCATGATAATCTCGAGCAACGTTGGGCCAATATTAAACACCATAAAACGCATTAAGAAACTGATCCCGCTCGACCCGCGTTCAATGTCCCGAGAGAGCCCTCCCGTTTGACGACTGAGGTGAAAATCTAAATCTAGTTTGTGTAAGTGTTTAAATACCGTGAGTCCCAACCGGCGCATCGCTCGTTCAGTGACACGACCGAATAACGTATCGCGAATTTCACCGAATAACACATTGGCAAGGCGCAAGCCACCATAAGCAATAATCAATGCAATCGGTGCAACCAAGATTTGTTCAGCAGTGGTATCGAGATTCAGTGCATCAACTGTGTATTTGAGTACAAAAGGCAAACCGACACTGGCGACTTTTGCCGCAACTAAACACAAGATGGCAAGCCAAACGCGTTGTTTGAACTCTGTTAAGTAAGGCCAAAGTTGTTTGAATATTCGCCAGTTAATTGGCTTGTCTTGGTCGTTGTTGGCGCGGGAGCGACGCATAAATTCTCATCAGTTAACTATTACTCTAACAGTGTGCCACAACTTGGTTTGTTTCGTTATTCGCAAAACAAATTTGCTATGCCCAGCAATCCAATATTCAGTTTTTCTCGAATAATCTTGTAACAAAGTTCGGATTTAAGTTGATTAATAATTCGCCTAAGCTGGACGGCAACATAAGGAGAACATCATGCGTGATTTGCAAAAGTTAGTCGGTGGCCTGTCTAAATCGGGTGCTTTAAGTGGCTTTTTAGGCGGTGTAGCGGGTGGCGGTTTAACCAGTATGGTAACCAGTAAAAAAGGCCGCAAGGCTGGCGGCAAAGTACTTAAGTACGGTGCGCTTGCAGCCGTTGGTGGGTTGGCTTGGAAAGCCTACAAGCAATATTCGGCTAACCAACAAGGTCAACAAGCCGGTCAACAACACCAAGGCCAACCGCAACAAGGTTATCAGCAGCCACAGCAACAACCGCAAACACTCGCGGCTGATACTTACACGCCTGATCCGCGCCGTATCCATGGACAAACCTTTGATTTCGCACCTGCGACGATTTCGCAACAATCGTTTGAGGAAGTCGTTGATGAAAGTAATGAGGGAGGACAACTCATTCTAATGCGTGCCATGATTGCAGCAGCGTATGCCGACGGTCATATTGATGAAAACGAACGGCAAAATATTTTCAATCAAGTTGAGAGTATGGAGCTGAGTATCGAAGAGAAGGCCATGCTGTTTGATGAACTGCGCAAGCCAATGTCTATGCATGAATTGGTTGCTGCTGTGCCTAATGCGCAGACGGGTATTGAAGTTTATGCAGCCAGCGCCAGTGCGATAGATTTAGAGCAGCCAGTGTCAGGTCAGTATTTACAGGCGCTAGCCAATCAATTGTGTTTACCGAGAGAGTTGGTGAGTAGTATTCATCAGCAATTGCAAACCGCGTAAACACTGAGTTATAGTCGACGTCAGCAATAAAACTAGCTCCGAGCCTGTCTCTCTACGTAACAATCAAAAGTTTATATGAGATTCAGGCCAGCGCATCGAACCTTGGTGTGCGCGGGTTGGCCGAGAAATTTGCCAGCCTCCCGAAAGCTCAAGCTTTAATTTGGAAAGGTGTTAACGTGCTAGAAGATAAATTTGGTCGCAAATTTAAGTATTTGCGGCTGTCCATTACTGATGTTTGCAACTATCGTTGTGACTATTGTCTACCGGACGGTTACCAAGGGGATAAGCCTGAAGGCTTTTTGTCACTGGAAGAAGTTGACACCTTAGTCAGTGCCTTTGCGAATTTAGGTACAGAAAAAGTACGCATAACTGGCGGTGAACCGAGCCTGCGCAAAGACTTACCCGACATCATTGCCAGGGTTAAGCAGCATCCCAAAATCAAACACGTTGCGCTAACAACCAATGGCTTCTTGTTGGAAAAGCAGGTTGAACACTGGGCTAAAGCGGGCTTAGATTCAATCAACATCAGTATCGATAGCTTGGATCCTGCAATGTTCAATGCAATTACCGGTCATGACCATTTAGATCGCATTTTACGCGGTATAGATAAAGCGCTCGCTTTGGGGTTAACGGTTAAAGTCAATGCGGTGTTGATGCGCAAAGTTAATCAACGTTCGCTGCAGGGCTTCCTCGATTGGGTCAAACAGGTGCCGATTACATTGCGTTTTATCGAACTTATGCAAACGGGGGATAACAAGGTATTATTTGATGCCCAGCATGTATCTGGTGAACCGCTAAAACGAGATCTGCTTAGCCAAGGTTGGGTACCAATATTGCGGGACAAAGTCGCCGGACCTGCGCAAGAGTTTTCGCACGCTGAGTATGCCGGTAAAATTGGTCTTATTATGCCTTACAGTAAAGATTTCTGTGCGACCTGTAACCGTTTAAGAGTCACTGCTAAAGGTGATTTACACTTGTGTTTGTTTGCCGACAATGGGTTATCGTTACGCGAGGAACTCATATCTGGTGATGTGGAACGAGTGGAACAACGCTTGGTGGCGCTATTAGGCGATAAACATGCGACGCACTATCTGGATGTGGGCTTTACCGGTGCGACAAAACACTTAGCCATGTTGGGGGGGTAACGTGGTTACAGTTGTTCCTACAGAGCATCTAAGTTTTCGGTTGCTTGAGCCCAATGCTACTGACGCAGTGCTGCTGTGGGAACTGGATCAAGATCCCGAAGTCATGCGCTTCATCAATGGCGGAAAACCGACATCAAAAACTGAGATAGACCAGGTGTTTTTGCCACGTTTGATCAGTTACACCAATCCCGAATCTGGCTGGGGAATGTGGGGCGTTTTCGACCAGCAACAGTTTGTGGGCTGGATCTTAGTCCGGCCGATGAACTTCTTCAGTGAGAGGCCCAAACTAGCGAACCTAGAACTGGGTTGGCGATTTAAACGTTCAACTTGGGGCAAGGGAATAGCAACTGAGGCCGCTCAACAGGTCATGCGTTCTATCCGTGAACAAACTGGAGTGACATTGTTCAGTGCGATTGCGGTAAAGGAAAATACGGCTTCAATTCGGATCATAGAAAAGCTTGGGATGCAGTTTAAGTACTCTGGCATACACCATGACCCACTCGGCGATATGCAAGTCGATACCTATACGGTTAAGTTAGATTGATTGCCATACATCCTTTTTGCTGAGCTAAGCGTATAGCTCAATACATGTCTTAAACAAATCTAGGAAAAACTATGAATCGCATGGCGAAAATGAGTCTGTTATTGGTGCTAATGCTCAGTGGCTGTATCAGTTGGGTGTTTGCCAAAAGTCCGTTTAACGATATGCCATCAGGTGAGTACAAACTGGATTTGACCCACGCCAGTATTGTTTGGAAGGTCTCTCATTTGGGACTCTCTGACTATGTCGCACGCTTTGCCGACTTCGACGCCAGTATTGATTACAATGCCAGTGATGTTACTGAAAGCGTTGTTACCGCGAGTATTAATCCGCTATCGATCCAAACGGCTTACCCGTTAGCTGACGAAAAAGACTTCAACCAAATTCTAGCGACCGATAAATCTTGGTTTAATGCCGGTCAATTTGCCAGCATTGATTTTCAATCTACCAAGATAACAATGACAGGTGAAAAAACCGCCGAAATGGTGGGTGATTTAACCTTTTTGGGCGTTACCAAACCCGTTACTTTAAACGTTACTTTTAATGGCGCAATGTTACGTCAACCTTTTAGCGGCAAACCAACAATGGGCTTTTCAGCCACTACCAGCCTTGAGCGTTCGCAATGGGGAATGACCAAATACGTACCTAATATTGGCGATGAAGTTGAAATTATGATCGAAGGCGAATTTGCCAAAACTGACGACTAATTTTGCGGCCTTCAACAATGAGCTCACCCCATCGCTATCACTCCATTGCCATAGTCCTCCATTGGGTCATCGCACTGGCGTTGCTGTTCATGTTTGCCAGCGGTCTGTATATGGTCAACGTCGATATCAGTAAAGCGGAGCAGTTCCGATGGTTCCAAATACATAAAAGCGCTGGCGTTCTGATGTTGTGGGCGATCGTTTTGCGGCTTATTGTTCGATGGTTTAGCAAGCAACCGTCATTACCTATAGAAATACCCCAAAACGAGCACAAACAAGCGCTATGGGGCCATCGACTATTGTATGTCGCTCTGATACTGATGCCGCTGACCGGCTGGATGATGGTGTCTGCCAGTTCGTTTGGTTTACCCACCATCGTATTTGATTGGTTTAAGTGGCCGCACATACCTGGCGTTCGTGGAAATGAAACAGTGGAATCGCTTGCGCGTTTGAGCCATTGGTATATCGCGCTAGCGTTTATGGTATTTATCAGTATCCATATAGCTGCGGTTGTGAAACACAAATACCGTGACAAAGTGAACTTATTACCGCGTATGTGGTGGAGTCGAAGTCAATGAAAACAATGATAATGTGGCGCGGAGTAGCGTTTGGTTTTATGGCGCTGGGTTTTCATACGCTCGCTCAGCAGGCTGCCCAGCAGTGGGTGGTTGATGCAAATCAGAGCTCGGTTCGATTTAGTGGCGAGCATGCGGGTATGACATTTAATGGACAGTTTAATGATTGGCAAGCGACACTTGTTTTGCCGCCGGCGGAGGCACCGTCGATTAGTGCCGAATTTGTGGTTTCATCAGCTGAAACTGGTGATTTTACCTATGACAGTACGTTGCCAGAATCTGAATGGTTTGACGCGGAGAATTACCCCGTAGCGCGCTTTATTAGCACCGAGATTACTAGCACCAATAGTGGCCAAGGCTATCAAGTGACAGGGGAGTTAACGATTAAAAATAAAACGCGACCGGTGAGCTTTGAACTTGTACAAAGTGCCGTTCAATTGTATCAGGCCGAATTTAGCATTGACCGATTAGCTTTTGATATTGGGGTTGAGTCGGACCCCGACGCCGAATGGGTCAGTCGAGAGATAGCGATTGAAATACAACTGCGGAAATAAAAAAAACGGCGCAAAAGCGCCGTTTTTAGAAATACCGATACACGTTGGTCAGAGCGCTCGTTTAGGCGCGAATCTGTCCATCACCATGCACTAAGTATTTTTCGGTAGTGAGTGACTCTAGTCCCATTGGGCCATAGGCGTGTAGCTTGGTTGTAGCAATACCAATTTCCGCACCCAACCCCAACTGGCTGCCATCAGAAAAGCGCGATGACGCATTCACCATCACGACAGAGGCATCGACACTGCGTTGGAATCGCTTAGCTGTGATCTCGTTTTCGGTACAAATAACTTCAGTATGGTTACTACCAAATCGCGCGATGTGAAGCATAGCTTCATCTGTGTCAGCCACGATACGTATAGCGATTTCCAAATCCAGATACTCTGCACCAAAGTCTTCAGTGTTTAATTCATGAATATCCGTATTGTATTGTTTGGCTTGCTGACAGCCGTTTATTCGCACGCCGTGATCTTTCAACAGCTGGATTGCTTTGGGCATAAACTCATCGGCGATATCAGCGTGCACAAGCAAGCCCTCAAGAGCATTACACACACCCGTGCGTTGAGTCTTACCGTTTTCGAGTAAGTTTAACGCTTTTTCGATGTCAGCATCTTTGTCTACATATAAGTGACATACGCCTTTAAAATGCTGAATAACCGGTACTTTACTGTTATCGGTGACAAAATTGATCAGTCCTTCTCCACCTCGTGGGATGATGACATCAATCAACTCGCGTTGCTCCATCAGTTCCATCATATGAGCGCGGTCTGGGTCGGGTACTACCGAAATAAGCGCTTCAGGTAAACCGTGCTGATTTAATACCGCTTGCAAAACCTCGGCTATTGCTAAACTACTGTTTAGGGCCTCTTTACCACCACGCAAAATTACGGCATTACCGGATTTAAAGCACAGGGCTCCGGCGTCAGCAGTTACATTGGGGCGAGCCTCATAAATCATACATACAACGCCTAATGGCACACGCATTTTGCTGATCTTAATCCCGTTAGGACGCTCACCTAAGTCACGCTCTGCACCAATTGGGTCATCAAGTTCGACAATAGTCTCAATACCAGCAGCCATATCTTCGATACGCTCTGGGTTTAACGTTAAACGGTCAATCATTGATAGCGCTAAGTTGTTTTTGTGCGCTTCGACCAAATCTTTTTCATTGGCGGTGAGGATACTCAACTGTTGTTGTCGCAATGCCGTTGCCATATCGGTCAACACCTGGTTCTTTTTGTTCTCATCAAGCACCGCTAGCGCGCGAGCTGCTGTAGCAGCGGCTGTTGAAATAGTCCTAATTAAACTCATGATTCCTCCAATATTGCGATGTTGTTTTCTGACAAAATAGGGCCAGTGGTTTTTTGAAATTCGTCGGCATATTCCGGATTTTCTTGCTCTGCAATAAAACTCAACAAACAGCTACTGTAGTTTGAGCGTGCTTTGGCAATCTTTGTCCCGTCATCTTTGCGCACCAGTACCGTGTCGCCGACATTAAATTGCCCTTTGACTTCTTTTAATGCTGCTCCGGTCAGCGGTTCGTTGTGCTCTTCATCTTGCATATCAAAATGATCTTCAACGACTAACTCACCTTGTGCTCGGGTTGTATGGGTCATCCAGTGCTGATGGTCACTCAAAGGTTTTGCCAACGGCTGAAAGTGCGTGCCTGGGTTTTTACCCTGTAACAATTGGTTAAATGACAGTTCGGTAAATCCATTAACTATAAATGTGTCAATGCCGTGAGACGTTGCTTTCTCCGCCGCTTGGATTTTCGTTTTCATTCCACCAGTGCCCACAGAACTTACCGCGTCTCCCGCTATTGCATAGATCGATTCGTCTATGTTTGTCACCCAAGACAACAGCTTTGCATCGTCGTGCTTGTGGGGGTTTTTATCGTATAAACCATCCACATCAGAACAAATGATCAACGCATCCGCGTCAAATGCTGCAGCAACCATAGCCGACAAGTTGTCATTATCACCGACCTTTAATTTGTCTGTGGTAATCGTGTCGTTTTCGTTCACAATCGGCAAAATGCCATTGTTTACCAAGGTGTCTATTGTGGACCGAATGTTTTCGTAGCGGTCTCGGTTGCGCAGGTCTGCATGCGTTAGCAATACCTGTGCTGTAGCGAAATCAAATAATTTGTCCCACGTCGCCATCATCTCGGTTTGTCCCGCAGCCGCCATGGCCTTTTTAACGGCCAAGGTTTGCTCTTCTTCGTTGAAAAGATGAGCACCAGCCGCTACTGAGCCTGACGACACTAAAACGACGTCGATCCCACGTTCACGACAGCGCAGTATAAAATGCGCAATACTCAGTAAATAATGGCTACTACAGCCGTTTTTCTCTGGCGCTATTAACGCGCTACCGCATTTGATTACAATGCGTTTCCAATGGGTGTTATCCACACTAAACCTCTGGTTATGAATGTTGATTAACTAAACGTTGTGTCTCGGCAAAGTCGCGCTTAGCCTCTTTTGATGGCGCCGCATCCAATGCGGCAACAACAAATATTGTCACTGTACTTACGATGAACCCTGGTACGATTTCGTACACCAGTGAACTCAAGGTCTTGCCGTCTTCAAGAACTGGCAAATATATCCAAGCCAATACTGTTATTGCCCCTGAAATAATGCCTGCGATGGCGGCCCTATGGGTCAAGTTGCGCTTGTACAAACAGCACAAGACGAGTGGACCAAAAGCAGCACCAAAACCTGCCCAAGCGTTGCTCACGATACTTAAAATACTACTGTTCTTGTCCAGCGCTAGCAGCGCTGCCACCAAGGCAACCGCTATAACACCGACTCGACCTATCGTTACCGACCGCGAGGTGTCGGGCTCTCCTGAGCCTAGCACCCGATACAAATCTTCTGTCAATGAACTTGATGAAACCAACAGTTGCGACGAAATTGTGCTCATGATGGCTGCTAAAATAGCGGCAAGTAAAAAGCCGCTGATCAACGGGTGGAACAGAATCTCTGAAAATACGATAAAGATTGTCTCAGCGTCGTTAACGGAAATTCCGAACTTGTTCACGTATGCAATCCCCACCAAGCCTGTTGCCAGCGCACCAACTATGGTGACAAACATCCAGCTCATACCGATATTACGCGCCATACCGATGTCTTTAATTGAGCGGATCGCCATAAAGCGCACAATAATGTGTGGTTGGCCAAAATAACCTAGTCCCCAGGCCAAACTACTGATAATGGCTAGCAATGATAATGAGCCAAGGCCTTCAGTTAATGTCGGTATAGACTGCGTGGCAAACGCGTTCACTTCATCGACACCAGTGAAGCTTTGGAATGCGACTACCGGCACTAAAATCAGTGCTACAAACATAATGCAACCTTGAACAAAGTCAGTCATGCTGACTGCTAGGAATCCCCCAAGAAGGGTATAACTAACCACGACGCCCAAAGTAACGAACAGTCCGATGGTGTAATCGACATTAAATGCTGATTCAAACAGCTTTCCGCCCGCAACCAGCCCCGCACTGGTATAGACAGTGAAGAACATTACAATAATAACTGCGGCAGTGATCCGTATTGCGTGTTTGTCTTTGCCAAAACGGTTGGCGAAGAACTCCGGTAACGTCACTGCGTCGCCCGCAACTTCGGTGTAAACCCTCAGCTTTGGCGCAACAATCAAATAATTTGCGAGTGCTCCGGCAAGTAAACCGATGGCAATGTAAATTGTCTCAAATCCCACCAAGAACATAGCGCCGGGTAAACCCATCAGCATCCAGCCGCTCATATCAGAAGCGCCTGCCGATAATGCTGTTACCTGAGGACTAACCTTACGTCCACCCAACAGATAGCCAGACACACTGCTCGTAGAAGTGCGATACGCAAAAAGGCCGATCGCCAACATCACTAAAAAATACAAGCCAATGGAAATCCATTGCGAATGATCCATAATCTCCGCCATTAGTTTCAAAAGTAATAATTAGAATACGAACTATATTTTGCAGTTATTTGGATAATTTATCAACAACTCTTTATGGTATAGCGATAAAGATCCCGAAATATGCGAGTTTTTGTAATTATTTTTCAATAAATAAGCGTTATTGAAAAAATAAACTAATTAGTGTTGTTTATATTGTTGCGGTGATTATGATAACTTAATTATCTTACTACTTATTTGTGTTGGTATTATTTTGGATGCATACACTTAAATATCAGCGTATATTACCGGACAGAAGACTCAGCCTGTTTTTAGGGGGAGATGACATGGAAAAATATGACGAGTTGCTAATAGGACTCCGCCAGGTTATTCGCGCTATCGATTTGTACTCGAAGAAGTTGAACAAAGAGTCGGGTTTAACAGGGCCCCAACTCCTGGTATTACAGGCCATCGCCAATCGCGACGGTGTGTTAGCGAAACAAGTGGCTGACGCAATTAATTTAAGTTCGGCGACAGTGACAAGCATTTTAGATCGACTGGAAGCGCGCGATTTGGTTAAACGTGAGCGCTCCACGCAAGATAAACGCAAAGTATTGTTGCACCTCACAGAAAAGGGGGAGCAAGCAGTTGGGGATGCGCCAAAGCCACTGCAGCAACATTTCATAGACCGATTTGAAAAGCTCGAAGATTGGGAGCAAAACATGATGATCGCGAATATGCAAAGAATTGCTAAGATGATGAACGCCGATGATATCGATGCTGCACCAGTATTAGAAGTTGGTACCATTCAACAGCTATCGGAATAACCTATAGTCAATGTCACCGAAACGCTCAGTCTGTGCCGTTTGTCACTATCCTCAGACTACCTGTATTTGCAACGCAGTGGTGAAAGTTGATACCAACATAAAAGTCACTGTTCTTCAGCATCCGAATGAAACTGGCCATGCAAAGAACACTGTACGGCTGTTAGCACTGGTTTTGCCAACTTTGGATATTTGCGTGGGTGACAAGTCGGTGGATTTTTCAGCTATGCGCAAACGGCTTGGGCCCGATACCTTGGTTGTGTATCCCAGTGAAAGCGCAAAACCGATAACGCAATTAGCCAACAACAATACTCATTATCAACATATCGTGTTACTTGACGGTAGTTGGCGCCAGGCAAAAAAAATATGGCTATCCAACCATTGGTTAGCAGAGTTTGACAGTGCCATTATTGATTCCGAAAGAGCTACTGGATACACGATTCGTAAAGCGCCACATACCAATAGTTTGAGCACGCTTGAGGCTACCGCATTGATTTTAAATGCGATCGATGAAGTACCTTTATCTCCATTTTATTCAGCATTAACAGCGCTAACGACAAACTGGCAGAAGTACTCCATGCGTTGAACCTTTGCTGGAAAGCAAGAAACTAGAGGGGGAGTTGCCTAAACAACATCCTTTAAGTAGCTTTTTACATTGTGATAGCGCTGCTCTTGCTCTGGTGTGAGCTTGCCGTTCTCAATGGTGCGAATACAGTTCCTGATCAATTGCGGGGCTTGGTCGGTAAGCCCTTGCTCCTTTATCTCTACCGCAGTGGCTTGCAATAAATTGAGCGCAATGGAGGGGTTTTTGGGCATAATCGTAAACGCTTGCCGGAATATTTCTAGCGCTTCCTCTAAGTCGCCTTGCTGATAATGAGACACCGCCGCGTTGTTGAGCTCTTTGGGACTTGAGGTAATAGTGGTTTTCTCAACTTTTTCTTGTTCAATGTAGTGTAAGAACAGTTTGCCTTGCTCAGGGTTTTGTAAACAGCGTCGCTCAATGACGTCTATTATATTCAAGGCATGCTCAACCAATCCAACCTCGTGAAAGGCTTTGGCTTTATCGAGTAACCCTTCTAACTCTTCGGCTTCCCAGCTTTCGTTACTCAATTGACTCAGCAAAGCTTTTGCATTGTCGGTTTCATCTTGTAAATACAGTAAGCGTGCATCAATGACTTTGACCTGATCATCGACGTCAGCCTTGGGGAAGGACGACTTAAGCTGCTTGAGATATTCGGTTGTTTGCTTGACTAACTTAAATGTCTGAGACTCGTCGGCGGTCATTGCGAAGTCAATGCCGGCACGTGCCACAGCGAGATAATTCTCGGGTTTATCATGGATTGAATTTTTGGCGAATTTGACGATGCGTTTTGCGGCTTCAAATTGTGCTTCATAATCATGGGTTATCCGCGATAAATCTAATGCGGTCTTATGGCGACGTATGTTACGGGGTGAAATCTCGGTGGCTACCTCAACACTCTCCAGTGCATCATCAAATTCTTGTTGCTTGATCTGCAGCGCTGTAAGTAAATCATAAGCCGCCAATTTGCAGTCTGGTTTAAATGCTAGCTCTAGAATACGTTTTTCGGCATCTTCATCGTGATCAGTTTGAATCAAGCAGCGCACCGCACCAAGCTGGGCCCAAGCAAATGACTGAACATTTAAAATCGCTTGATAGAACTCTATGGCTTGCTCGTAATATCCACATTCTTCGAGTAATTCACCCTTGGTTTTGAGGGCGAGTGGAAAAAACTCTGAATTTTTCGGTTCGCTAAGAAACTGCTCGAGCAACGAAAGCGCCTTCTCTGGTAGGTTTTTTTCCATTAATTGATAGATTGATTTGAGCGCCTGCTTGCGTTGTAGAACACGTGACAGTCGTTTATCAAGTTCCCTAACAGTAAAGGGTTTGGCCAAAAAGTCATCGGGTTGCAACTCGACGATACTGTGGACTATGTCAGGTGTGGTATCTGCGCTAATAAATACAAATGCTGTACTTGGCGCTATATCGCCATCTTGTTTGAGTTGATCGTAAAGGTAGTAACCGTCTTGTTCGTTTTTTAAATCATAAGAACAAATAATTAGATCAAAGTGTTCACGTCGAATTGCTTGTAGGGCTTGGTTAACTTTGTCGATATATTCGATGTTATGAAAGCCAAGCTCCTCAAGCGAATACTTCATGTATCCCTTCGCTAAGACTTGATCGTCAATGACCAATACTTTGGATTGTCTGGCGAGTTTTAAATTCATAACGGTTACAGCTGCTTATCTATCTCCTTTTATCGTACGTTAGCACAGAATATTGAGAACTTATTGAGTTTCTGCCTGCTGTGCTGTTTGCGCAAAAAGTCGAGTTGCGTCTACCGCTGCTTTCCAGCGCGTGATGGATTTGCTGCGTTGCTCACTTGACATAGAGGCTTCAAACGTTTTATCGATGGGGTTTTGTGCTGTAAGTTGGGTTAAATCTTTATACAAACCACAGTGTAAACCAGCCAAGTATGCAGCCCCAAGGGCAGTGGTTTCCATCACTTGTGGTCGTACTACATCGATGTTTAAAATATCTGCTAAGTACTGGCAAACCCAGTTATTCGCCACCATGCCACCATCTACGCGAATACTGGCCACTTCGATGCCATCTTGCTGCATCGCGTTGAGCAAATCATGGGTTTGATAACACACAGACTCTAGTGCTGCTCGCGCAAGATGTGCTTCTGTGGTGCCGCGCGTTAAACCAAATACACTTCCGCGTGCATGCGGATCCCAATGGGGGGCGCCTAAACCGGCAAAGGCAGGGACAAGTACTACACCGTGACTGTCTTCAACAGTTTCTGCCAGTGCCTTTGTTTGTTTGGCGTTGTCAATGACTTTAATACCGTCGCGCAGCCATTGCACTGCCGCGCCAGCTATGAATATTGATCCTTCCAGTGCGTATGACGTTTTGCCATTAATCGAATAACCTACCGTTGTGAGTAATTGGTTGCTCGAGCGCAGAGGTGTTTCACCTGTATTAACTAACGCGAAGCAACCAGTACCATAGGTACTTTTGAGTGTTCCCGGTGTGAAGCAACATTGGCCGATGAGCGCTGCTTGTTGATCGCCAGCAACACCACCAATAGGGTATCTTTGATCGAGTAAGCCATCTGCAGTGGTGCCGAAATCATCTTCACTTTGTTTTATTTCAGGCAACACTGCGGCGGGCACATTGAAAAGCGAGAGTAGCTCATCATCCCACGCCAATGTGTGAAGGTTCATTAAATTAGTGCGACTGGCGTTTGTTGTATCTGTTGCGTGAACGACACCACCGGTTAGCCGCCAAATCAAGAAAGTATCAATCGTGCCAAAGGCTAAATCGCCAGCGCTTGCTCGTTGTCTTGCACCTTCAACATTATCTAATATCCAAGCAATTTTAGTTGCTGAAAAGTAAGGATCTAGACGCAAACCGGAGCGAGAGGATAAATCAATATTTTTACTACTCAGCTTGGCACAGATGTCTGCTGTACGTCGGTCTTGCCAGACAATGGCATTGTATATGGCCTTGCCGGTTTTGCGGTCCCATACCACAGTAGTTTCACGTTGGTTTGTAATACCGATAGACTTGATTAGGTACCCAGCTTCCTGAGCAATAGCGATAGCGTCTTTGCACACCGTTAGAGTGGTCGACCAAATTTCTTCTGGATCGTGCTCCACCCAGCCGTCATTGGGATAAAATTGTGTGAACTCGAGTTGTGACGAGGCGATGATTTCGGCGTTTTCAGAAAATACTATTGCGCGACTAGAGGTTGTCCCTTGGTCGATGGCTAAAAGGGCATTTTGGGGCATCGTCATTCACCTGTAACTGTGTGTAGTAATAATAGAAGCATAAAATATATCACTTGAATAGGTTTACCCGTCTTCCAAATGTCATATTTATCATATAAATTGAGTGTTGAGTAATCTAGTGTGTTGTCCAGCGCTGTTCAAGCGTTTATGGATAAGATATTTTGTAATTCTAAGAGGCACCGTCGAGAACAAACCATGAATATGAAGCAATTGCGTGAATCAAATCTCATAAAAATGGAATCTGAGTCTTTTGACGTATTAATTGTGGGAGGTGGGATAAATGGTGCCGTATCAGCCGCGTCTCTGGCTAAGAAGGGTGCTAAAGTCGCATTGATAGATAAAGGTGATTTTGCCGGTTTTACCAGTTCTAACTCGAGTAATTTGGCGTGGGGAGGGATCAAATACTTAGAAAGTCATGAGTACCTTTTGGTCAACAAGCTGTGCAAAAGCCGCAACCATCTCATGCGCGCATATCCTTCGACGGTTAAAGAGATTCGTTTTTTAACCACTTTGCAAAAAGGGTTTCGTTTTCCACATTGGTTTATTTTTCTGGGCGCGTGCCTATATTGGTTAATGGGACGGTTTTTTACGCAGCGACCGCACCTGCTAAATGCCCAGTCGATCAAGCAAATGGAGCCTGCGATCAATATCGCTAATGCGGCTGGCGGTCTCGAGTATTCTGATGCGTTTTTGTACGATAACGACGCGCGTTTTGTATTTAACTTTATTCGCAATGCGATGGATAACGGTGCATGTATAGCTAATTATGCAAAAGCTGATGATGCCAGCTTTGCCGATGGAATGTGGACAACTAAAGTAAGCTGTCAGGAATCAAACCGCACGTTTTCGATTAAATCCAAGACTGTAATCAATGCCTGTGGTCCCTATGTAGATGCATTTAATCAAATTACACGGGTAGAGACTCAGCACTCACATCTGTTTTCCAAGGGCGTGCATTTATTAGTACAAAAATTGACGAAGGTCGATAAGGTGCTAGCGTTCTTCGCTTCTGATGGGCGTCTGTTTTTTGTTATCCCCATGGGTAAACGAACTTGCATTGGTACCACCGATACGCAGGTGGATTCACCGGCTAGTTCGGTGACTGATGCAGATGAACAATTTATCCTCGACAACGTCAACCAGTTGCTTGATCTCGAAAAACCATTGACCAGTGATGATGTTATTGCTCGACGCTGTGGGGTTCGACCATTGGCCGTCAAAGGACAGGGGGGAGAGGCCGATTGGGTACAATTATCGCGCAAACACGCCATTGATGTTGATAAAGATAAGCGTTTTGTCAGTATTTTCGGCGGTAAACTTACGGACTGTATCAACGTTGGCGAAGAAGTAGCAGAAACCGTTCAATCGCTTGGAGTAGCGCTCTCTAAGCCAGACGATGTGTGGTATGGGGAATCAGGAGATACATTTAAGCAGGCGTTTTTAGAGCGCGCGCGGTTAATCGGTTTGGATGCAATGACGCCGGCGTACTGCTCTGAACCTTTAACGACTCGATTGTGGCGCCGCTACGATGCCAATGCGATTCAAATTCTCGATGAAATCCAACGCGATCCTAGTCAAGCCGAGCAACTGATTGAAAACGCTGAATACATTCGAGCCGAGTTGCACTATGCTGCTCGGCGAGAAATGATCACGCGCTTGGAGGATTTTTTACGCCGCCGCTCGAAAATTGAGATGGTGTTAACAAAAGACGAAATACTTGCGGCCAGAGGGTTAAAAGAAGCGTGCCAGATCCTGTTTGGTGATAAGGCCGATGAGAAGCTTGCTGAGTATGCCAATAGATAAGGTGAACAATATTCAAGGTAAGTCTCTTAAACAAGGCCTGTGAACACGGCATAAACGCATTACTTATTTCGCAGTGTTGTGTGGTTCACCTCTATATTGTCAATGTTTAAATAAAGTCAAAATGCCACATCCGTCACAGAGTACCAATCTGCCAGCACACTAATTTTCGGATCTATTATTGAAGAGACGACGCAAACATTGGTAACAACATAAAGGAATAAGTAACTTCAAATTTTGACCGTAAACGCATAAAAGCACTGCGTTTGTGAGACGCTTTTATCCCCTCAATCTCTATATAGACAAGTCAGAATTTCAAATCCTCTACGCCGTAAAAATAAATAATTATTTTACTATTTTTCGTTTGTTTTCAATGGTTTTAGGCGCTATAAAAAATTGCCGAATAAATTCGGTGTTTATCATGTTGAACAATAAATATACAGATTTCGCGATCTAAAATTTTGCTGTTTTTGTCGCAAGAAATCGAAACATCCACGGAACTCATTATGAAAACTTCAGAGTCTTTATTGACCAAACATTTACGCCGTGCATTAGGCGTTACAGCAACACTTAGTATTGTGGCAATTGCACCTGCGCATGCACAAGATGCACAAGAGCAAGCCCAAGATGTAGAGAAAATTGCGGTAGTCGGTACGCGTGCAGCTCCTCGCTCTGTAGCGGACTCTTCTGTACCGATTGACATCATTGGTACCGAAGAGTTTGCCAATCAGGGCTCTACCGATATGGTCTCGATGCTACAGACGTTAGTACCGTCGTTTAATGTCAACGATCAACCTATCAACGACGCGTCGACTTTAGTTCGTCCTGCCAACTTGCGCGGTATGGCGTCTGACCACACACTAGTATTAGTTAATGGCAAGCGCCGCCATCGTTCAGCTGTAATTACTTTCTTAGGCGGTGGTCTATCTGACGGTGCACAAGGGCCTGATATTTCGGTGATTCCATCGGTAGCATTAAAACAAGTAGAAGTACTAAGAGATGGCGCAGCAGCACAATATGGTTCTGATGCCATTGCAGGTGTTGTTAACTTTGTACTTAAAGATGACACAGAGGGCGGCGTAGTCGAATTCCGCACTGGCTCTTATTTTGAAGGCGATGGTGATATGTTTCAGATCGCAGCCAACGTAGGGGTACCATTATCAGACGCAGGTTTTGCTAATTTCAGTGCTGAATATCGCACTGCAGATGACACGTCGCGCAGTGTGCAGCGTGATGACGCTGCCGCATTGGTTGCTGCTGGTAATACTGCGGTTGCTGATCCAGCCCAAATCTGGGGTAGTCCAGAGATTAAGCATGACGTTAAGCTATTTGCCAACCTAGGTTTAGAGCTAAATGCTGATGCCGAAGCTTATCTCTTTGGTAATTACGCAGAGCGTGAAGTCGAAGGTGGTTTCTATTTCCGTAATCCGCATAATCGAGGCGGTGTTAACGATGGTGGCACCAATGACAATGGCGACCAATTATTGCTAGTTGGGGATTTAACACCAGACGGCACTGGCAATTGTCCGACTGATATCGTTGTGGGTGACAACGTGTTATTGAACCAACGTTATATAGACTTAGTTGCTAATAATCCTGACTGCTTTGCATTCAATGAGATCTTACCTGGTGGCTTTACACCTCGCTTTGGCGGAACTGTGAAGGACTCATCTTTGGTCTTTGGAACTAAAGGAGAGATCGCGAACGAGTGGGGTTATGACATAAGCGTAAATTTAGGTCGTAATGAAATCGACTTTGCGATTAAGAACACTATCAATCCTTCTCTAGGTCCTGATACACCATTTGAATTTAGTCCAGGTAAATACATTCAGTCAGAGCAGACATTCGACTTTGACCTGACCAAAGCCGTAGATATTGGCTTGGATGATCCATTGTATTTTGCCGGTGGTTTCCAATACCGCAATGAATCATATGAAAGCATCGCTGGTGATCCAGCATCATATGAGATTGGTCCTCTAGCATCTCAAGGCTTTGGTATTGGATCTAACGGATTCCCAGGGCTTTCCGCACGCAGTCAGGGCAAAGCGTCTCGTAACAACATCGCGCTTTACGTCGATGCTGAAATGTATGCGACGGAAAACTTATTGCTAACAGCAGCACTTCGTTATGAAGACTTCTCAGACTTCGGCAATACGACTAAAGGTAAAGTGTCATTCCGTTACGAATTAATGGAAGACATTGCTTTACGTGGTGCATTCTCAACAGGCTTTAAAGCGCCAACTATCGGCCAGAACAACGTGCGCAATGTTACTACTGCGTTTGGGACAGATGGTCGTTTAATTGACCGTGCAACATTACCACCGACTGATCCTATTGCTGCACAAGTAGGCGGTGAACCATTGCAACCAGAAGAGTCAGAAAGCTACAGTTTAGGGGTTGTAGCCAGCTTTGATAACGGTCTGTTTTTCACTGCGGACTACTACAATATTGAAGTTACTGATCGCATTAGTACCGTTTCAGGCATCGCGTTAACACAAGATGATATTGATGCGCTACTCGCTCGCGGTATTCGTGACGCATCGAGTTTCTCGGAAGTCAGTTACTTTGCGAATGACTTTGATACTACAACTGAAGGTGTTGATGTTGTTGCAAATTACGGCATGGAAATGTTTGGTGGCGACACTAAGTTTGCTTTGGCATATAACTGGACGTCGACCACAGTTGATCAAGCATCTGAATTCATCTCTGCAGATCGTATCCGTATGATTGAAGATAACCTGCCTGCTGTGCGTTATAGCTTGACGGCAAACCATACTAATGGCGATTGGCGCTTACTAGGACGGGTTAATTATGCGGGTAGTATTTTCGAAGACCACTTAGATTCGGGCTTACCCATTGATAAAGTTGGTTCTGAATTTACTTTAGACTTGGAGTTTGGTTACCACGTATCAGAAAACTTCGAATTGGTGGTCGGCGCGAAGAACGCATTAGACGAGGAGCCTGATCGCAATGTTCTGTATGACAATGAAATCGCAGGTTCAAAATTCCCAACCACATCTCCAATTGGGATAAATGGTGGCTTCTATTATGTACGAGGTTTATATACCTTCTAAGTGATTTGTCACCCTTTGAGGGGGCGATTTTCGCCCCCCGTTTTGTTAGGATTTACAACTCTGAGGAAACGCGGTAAATAATTCTCGATTTATTTGTACAAACGCAGAGTAAAAGCACAACAAACACACTGTAAAGTAATACAGACGTTCAGGTCTAAAAAAATATGACGAGAAAGTCGACACTAACGGTAACTTATTTAAAGTATCGCTCGAAATTGATGCGAGCAGTCGGAGCAATAGTTCCCTCAGAAGATATCGAGGACATTGTTCAAGAAACTTTTGTTAAAAGTTACGAAGCTAATTTAAAACAAGAGATTCGCTACGAGCGAACATATATGTTGAAGACAGCGCGTAATTTGGCACTAAATCATGTGGCTCGGGCTGAACACGTGCAGAGTCAACAGATTGAGGACATGGATGCGTTACCCCACGAACTGGTGGGATATACATTAGAAAAAAACGTTGAAAGTAAAGAGCGCTTTTTAAACTTTTGTAGAGCAACTGATACCCTTTCTCCAGATGTGAAAAGGGTCTTTTTATTAAAGAAAGTTTACGGTAAAAGCCAGCGGGAAATTGCAGAGCTCCTTGGATTGAGTGAAAGCACCATAGAGAAGCATGTTGCCAAAGGCTTGCTACTCTGTTCGCGGTATTTAAAAGAATTATCACAGAAAAGGGAGGATATTTCGGATTTGTCGGATGATCACTCCCCATTAAAAGATGGAAATAATCCATGAGTAACGTTCACAATTTCGACACACGTGAGGACATCAATGAGCAAGCGTGTGTTTGGATCAGCCGTATTGATCGAGGGCTGAACGAACAAGAAAAAGACCAGTTGTCCAAATGGATGGCAATCTCAAACGCCCACCGCGAGGTACTCTTTGAGTTGGCTAGTCTATGGGATGACATGTCGGTTATGCACCAATTAAGCAGTTTATTTCCATTAGAACAGCAGCCAACGACTCAAATCGAATCACGTTATAAGAAGACTAATTGGCAAATTGCAGCGAGTATCGCTTTTGTATGTTTAACTATCGGCGGCTTTTTATTCAGTCAGTGGAACACTTCACCAGATGCAATGGTAATTGCTGCACAACATGCGTCAACTCTAGTGGGTGAGCAAAGAAGTATTACGCTGTCGGACGGCTCGACTTTGCATTTGAATACAAATTCCGCTGTCAGTATTCGCTTTACTGGAGAAGAAAGACGCATTTCTTTACTTAGGGGCGAAGCCTATTTTGATGTTGCTCATGAAAAATCACGTCCTTTCGTTGTTGCGGCCGGTCGTAATACAGTGACAGCAATAGGTACTGCATTTAACGTTCAACTGGTCGAAGAGTCGGCATTTGAGTTAGTTGTAACAGAGGGGCGAGTTTTGGTCCAAGATAAAGCCGAGCAAAGCGCTATCGAGGGTGCGAAAATTCTGAGCGGCCAAAATGCTATCGTTGACCAGGGGCTGATTGTATTCTCTGGTGAAAAGGCAACGGTAGATGCAAGTATTAGCGATCGCAAAACGGTTAGTCAGGATCTTGTCGCCGACGATTTAGCGTGGCAAAAAGGCATGTTAGTGTTTAAAGGGGAAACGCTAGATGTGGTCTTGAAGGAAATCACACGTTATACACCCATGCGTTTTCAAATCTCTGATGAAGCGTTAAAGAGGCAGCGCGTTGCTGGTTACTTCAAAGTGGGTGACATCGACGGCTTGTTGAATGCGTTGGAGAATAGCTTTTCAATCAAAAACGAGCGGGTGTCAGAGTATACAATTCTACTTTCTCAAGGAGCCTAAAGGCTCCTTTTTTCTTCCCATTAGGCACGGTTTTCGGCGCACTTAAGCGCTTTACCTCGACAAATCATTGTTATTCCAGCGTTGATATTGTAGCGTTATGCTTACATTTTGATGCTGCACGTAAATTGCATGTAGATTTAAGTCAAATTCAACTAAAAGCCGAAATAAAACAATAATAAATTACAATGCGGTTAGAATTTAACTCGTGTGTTTATAATTCGATTGTCATAAACAAAATTGACGGTCGTTATTCTTATCAAATCTCTCTAATTTGCCTGTTCAAGAGAGTCGTTAGCTCGCGTCTAACTTGGAGTAAACTTTTCGATGACTAGTTGGTTATCGCGCCTCTTATCAGGAATTAACAGGCTGTGGGTTGGAGGAGTACTATTTCTCAGTCCTATCGGACTGGCACACGCCCAGTATGCTATATTTGATATTCCATCTCTTAGAGCTGATGAAGCTTTAATTCTTTTCGCCAAACAAGCGGACATAACATTATTGTTTCCGTTTGATGAGGCTGAAACTTTTACCACTCAATCATTAACCGGCGAATTTACTCATCGCGAGGCGTTAGAGTTATTACTCAAAGATTCAACCTTGATAGTTGTGCAGGATGAAAGTGGTAAGCTAAGTGTCCAAGTAGCCCCATCAGACACTGCCGAATTGGTAGATGGTAATGATGACGGCTCTAACGATGAATCGGCCTATAATTCAACTGTAGAGCAGATAGCTGTAGTTGGTAGCCGAAGCTTACCGCGTACCGTAACTTCGTCACCGATTCCAATTGACGTGATTAATACAGAGCAGCTATCCCAGCAAGGTGAGACAGATGTGCTTGGAATGTTGAGCAATCTTGTACCTTCGCTAAATGTTAACGATCAGTCTATTAATGATGCTGCCAGTTTAGTACGTCCTGCCAACCTAAGAGGCATGGCTTCTGACCATACCCTGATACTTGTGAATGGCAAGCGCAGGCATAGAAGTGCTGCTATCACGTTTTTAGGCGGAGGGTTGTCCGATGGTGCGCAGGGCCCTGATGTATCTGTTTTGCCCGCTTCAGCGATCCGGCAAGTTGAGGTGTTGCGCGATGGTGCTGCGGCTCAATATGGCTCCGATGCCATTGCTGGCGTAATTAATTTTGTCCTTAAAGAAGACTCGTCTGGGGGGCGTGTTTCTGTGCGCGGTGGATCTTTCTTTCAAGGCGATGGTGAGGATTTCCAGGTACAAGCCAATGTAGGGGTGCCGCTAGGCAGTCAAGGCTTTGTTAACGCAAGTGCTGAATTTCGTCAACGTGACGCGACGAATCGCGCAGTTCAACGAGCGGACGCGCAAATGCTGCGCGACGCTGGTAATGGCTTTGTAGCAGACCCGGCTCAATATTGGGGCACTCTTGATGTCGATGACGATGTCAAATTTTCGATTAATGCGGGGGCTAACATAAACGATGATTTGCAATGGTACAGTTTCTCCAATGTGGCCCGTCGGAAAATAGAAGGCGGTTTCTATTTTCGCCATCCCCACCTGAGACGCGGCGTCTTTGCTGCGCCTAATGGCGGCCAAGGACAATCCCAATTGCTAGTCGGCGATCTCGATGGTTTGAATCAGGGCATTGAGTGTCCGACGATACTGATAAATGACAACAATGTTCTGGATGAACCAGGTTATCTGCTTATTGCTAACAATACGACAGCGATTGGACAGAATTGTTTCGCGTTTAATGAAATTCTTCCCGGTGGTTTTTCGCCTCGATTTGGCGGTCGCGTCGAAGATGCAGCTTTCAATATGGGAATAAAGGGCTTTTTTGCTGATGATTGGGCATATGATCTTAGTGTGAGTTTGGGGTATTCAGGAATTGATTATTTAATTTCAAATACGGTAAATCCATCCCTTGGGCCAGATTCTCCTACTGAATTCGCTCCCGGCGGAGCAAGGCAGATAGAGCGGACGATAAGCTTTGATATCACTAAATTTATGGATGGCATTATGGATGAGCCTATCCATATTGCGGCAGGGCTTGAATGGCGCAAGGAGAGTTATCATCAAAAAGCGGGTGAAGAAAGTTCTTATCAAGCAGGTTTCCTGGCATTAGAACCAGATTCTGGACTGAGTCAGGGGTTTAGCGTCGGTTCGAATGGTTTTCCGGGATATACACCACAATCAGCAGGGTACTGGAGCCGCAGCAATATGGCGGTATATTTTGATGTAGAGACCTATTTGAATGACTCATATTTGATGGGAGCAGCTTTGCGGTACGAGCACTTTAATGACTTTGGAGCAACATTCGAAGGTAAAGTGACTGGCCGTTATGAACTAAGTGATCTTGTCTCGCTTAGGAGCTCAATCAGTACCGGGTTTAAGGCACCGACTGTAGGTCAAAGTAACGTTATCAATGTAACAACTGCATTTTCAGAAAGAGGCCTTGAGGACCAGGCAACATTGCCTCCCACAAATCCCATATCAATTCAGGTAGGGGCAACACCATTGCGTCCCGAGGAGTCTGTGAACAAGAGCTTAGGCTTGGTTTACTATTGGCATGACGGACTATTTGTAACACTTGATTACTTTCACATCACACTGAAAGACAGGATAAGTACAACATCGGCAATTCAATTATCTCAAGACGATATTCGCTCCTTGACCCGTGTTGGCGTTCCGCTGAGTGAGATATTTGAAAGTGTAAAGTTTTTTACTAATGACTTTGATACAACAACCCAAGGAATTGATGTAGTCATTAACTATGAGTTTACGAGTGGTCGAGTACAAAACTCGTTTTCTGGCTCTTTAAACTGGACCCAAACGGAAGTTGATAGAGTCACGCTTTATCCACGCATAAATGCGCTGGGTGGGCTGGAGCCTGTTTCAAATCTGACGCCCGCTCGAATCCACATGTTGGAGGATAACTTACCCGACTTCAGAGCCGTATTTGCTTTGAATCAGTCATTTAATGATTTCGACTTTCTTTGGCGACTGCGTTATTTTTCAGGTTTCTATGAGGACCATTTGGACGCATCAGCTGGTTTGGATATCGAAGCGAGTGCCGAGACCGTCTTTGATGTAGAGCTCAGTTATCGCTTTAACGAAAACTGGCGAATGACCATCGGCGCGCAAAATTTCTTTGACAATCGACCGTCCGAAAACCCCTTCAGTGATTTGGCTGGTGCCAGGTATCCACCCACATCTCCACTTGGTATGAACGGTGGATATTATTACGCCCAAATGAGTTATTCATTTAATTGATATCTAGGGAAAAGTGGTGAACGCTGCTGCGGTTGGTTACCACGTAATTGAATCAGCTCGCCTTCGAATTTACGGAAATATTTAAAAAAAGAAGTGGTGGACACTGCTGCGGTTGGTTACCACGTAATTGAATCAGCTCGCCTTCGAATCTACGGAAATATTTAAAAAAAGAAGTGGTGGACGCTACTGGGCTTGAACCAGTGACCCTCGCCTTGTAAGGGCGATGCTCTCCCAACTGAGCTAAGCGTCCATCTAAGAATGTTAACCGCGCGGTGTAAAGGAATAAAGTGGTGGACGCTACTGGGCTTGAACCAGTGACCCTCGCCTTGTAAGGGCGATGCTCTCCCAACTGAGCTAAGCGTCC
>NZ_JAUCBP010000006.1:94502-96885 GCF_030362855.1 Neoalteromonas arenosi | reverse complement strand
TAAAGTGGTGGACGCTACTGGGCTTGAACCAGTGACCCTCGCCTTGTAAGGGCGATGCTCTCCCAACTGAGCTAAGCGTCCGTCTTATTCCGCTGAAGCGGTCAAGTGGGCGGTATTATAGAGTCGTAAACCTTCCTGTCAACCGTAAATTTAGCGTAAATTCCATTTGCGCAAATTGTAGTTGAAAAATTACTCTTCACGGTTGAAATTTAAGCAAGTACTGCATTTTTTGCTCAGGTTTCAAATGATATCGATTTACACAACAGGTTTCTGTTAAGCACAAATAAAATTTGTGTCGTTTTCTCAATGACAGTTGTTCTGAGTTAGGGCAGATACAGGTTTTTGGCACGTAAAAACGTCTACTAGGCTTCGTTTCGCTTGTCAGCTAATGTAGAATGCGCGCCATTATTTATTGAAGGTGATTTATATGTCTGTGGTTACTCGTTTTGCGCCTAGCCCAACTGGTTATCTGCACGTTGGTGGTGCGCGAACTGCATTGTATTCTTGGTTGTATGCGAAAAGCCAAGGCGGAAAATTCGTATTGCGTATTGAAGATACTGATATTGAGCGTTCAACGGAAGAAGCTAAGCAAGCGATTTTAGATGGGATGCAGTGGTTGGGTTTGGATGCAGATGTCGGTCCAATTTATCAAACCGACCGTTTTGACCGCTATAAGGAAATGGTCGAACAGTTGATCAGTGAAGGTAAAGCCTACAAATGTTTTATGCCTGCTGAGGAACTGGATGCCATTCGCGAACAACAAAAATCGAATGGCGAAAAGCCAAGATATCCGGGAACATGGCGAGATAGAACTGACCACCCTGAAAACCAGCCTTACGTAATTCGTTTCAAAAACCCGCTCGACGGTAAAGTGGTTTTTGATGATCACGTTCGTGGGCGAATCGAAATCGCCAATAGCGAACTCGATGATTTGGTTATTATGCGCAGTGACGGCACTCCCACGTACAACTTTTGTGTTGTTATAGACGACTGGGATATGGGTATTAGCCACGTTGTACGCGGTGAAGATCACATCAATAATACACCTCGACAGATCAATATTTTGCAGGCACTCGGCGCGCCAGTACCAGAATATGCGCATGTGTCGATGATCCTGGGCGATGACGGCAAAAAGCTGTCCAAACGCCACGGCGCAGTCAGTGTGATGCAGTATCGCGATGACGGTTACTTGCCACAAGCCGTGCTTAATTATTTAGTACGTCTTGGCTGGTCGCATGGTGATCAGGAGATATTCAGTGTTGATGAGATGATCGAATTGTTCTCGCTGGACTCGATCGGACAATCGGCATCTGCGTTTAATACAGATAAGCTTATTTGGTTGAATCAACATTATATTAAAACGTTACCAGCGACAGAGGTTGCAGAGCATGCTAAGTGGCATTTCGATCAACAGGGCATTGATTATTCAAACGGACCAGCGTTATCAGAAGTTATTGCCATCCAAGCTGACCGAGTTAAAACTCTCGCAGAATTGGCCGCTATTAGTCACTATTTCTTTGCTGACTACAAAGAGTTCGACGAGAAAGCGGCAAAGAAACACTTGCGTCCAGTAGCTCGTGAGCCGTTGGAGTTGGTGCAAGCCAAGTTGGCAGAGTTAACTGATTGGAACCCAGAAAATATTCAAACTGTGATCAATCAAACAGCAGAAGAATTGGAAGTGGGCATGGGTAAAGTGGGAATGCCATTGCGTGTTGCAGTGACCGGTGGTGGCAACTCGCCATCATTAGACGTGACTTTAGCGCTCATTTCTCAAGCAACTGTTGTACAACGAATAACCAAGGCGTTGGAATACATCGAAAAGCGCGAAAATTCCTAAAAAAAGCGTTGACAGTTTGCCCCCGTGTGCCTAGAATGCGCCCCGCTGTCACGGAACGGACTCAGCTTGAGTCAGGACCGATTAGCCGGGGCCATAGCTCAGCTGGGAGAGCGCTTGCATGGCATGCAAGAGGTCGGCGGTTCGATCCCGCCTGGCTCCACCAATTTCCGGATGGCAAGCAGGTAGCTGCAACCTATTAAATTAGGTTAAACTAAAACACTAGGTTAGGAAAAGGTCGCTCAGTTTGTAGAGCTCACCTCTCCTGACAGAATTTAATCGAAGCCGTGCTTCGATAAGTGAAAAATTCTGTCCCCTTCGTCTAGAGGCCTAGGACACCGCCCTTTCACGGCGGTAACAGGGGTTCGAATCCCCTAGGGGACGCCATTTTTACTCTTTGGTGGTTAATACAAAGAGACTGGTAAGCGGTAGCTTGCACCAAACCTGAATGGAATCAGTGGCAGAAATACAAAAATTCTGTCCCCTTCGTCTAGAGGCCTAGGACACCGCCCTTTCACGGCGGTAACAGGGGTTCGAATCCCCTAGGGG
>NZ_JAUCBP010000006.1:0-94495 GCF_030362855.1 Neoalteromonas arenosi | reverse complement strand
GAAAAATTCTGTCCCCTTCGTCTAGAGGCCTAGGACACCGCCCTTTCACGGCGGTAACAGGGGTTCGAATCCCCTAGGGGACGCCATATAAAAAACACTCGCTATTTAGCGGGTGTTTTTTTATGGTCGAAATAAATAGATTTAAGGGCTTAATTCTTGATTGATCCACGCGTGGCCCTGTTCAACGCATTCGAAAAACTGAAAGACTACGCCGCAGCGCTCATAAACGCTACTCATTTGTTGAATCACTAAAGATTTAGCTTCCACATCTACCAATATGATTGCAGAAGCCTTCAGACCCATATGCTTGCGGTTTTCAACCGTTTGCGCCAACCTTCTTTCGGCATCCGGCGTAAACATGCTCATACCATACAGGCAAATAATTTGTCCCCAACAACGCGAAGAAAGTGACTCTATCGCGGTTTGCATGGTTGACTCGTATTCGTCTACGATCTCTTTATTATAAGGACCCCTCGCGTCCACAATCATGCAATGGTTGATGACTTTAATAGAAAAGCTGCCGTGTGACGCGAACTGACTCTTATACACTTCCATAATATTAATTTCCCAGTGTTCACTACACACTTTAAAGATAGTAAAGGGAGCAAATATTTGGTTCGTAAAAAGTGATTTAAATGCTCGAGATTTGCGAGCTATTGCTAAATAGGTTGAAATGTTGAACTACACATTGTGTTGTTAAATCGACTTCGGTAATAATGCACAGATTAGATTTACAGGTAGATTGAATGGGCCAGATGTCACAGATGGATTGGCGCTTAACTCAAACGTTTTCGGTTTATATGGCTGAAAATGTGGCGGTGGATTTGCTCAATGATGCTCAGGTGGATGAAGGGCAAGCAGAAGCTGAGCGCTTGTTTGGGAAGGATTCCGACGGGCATACAGCGGCGCGATTATTTAATCTCGGTCGTGAATTCCCTGTCGCGGATTTGGGTATTTATGCGAATGTTTTAACGTCTTCTGTTACTGTCGAAAATTGGTTTGACGCTTTAGTTGAGATGTTAACTGAGTTAAGTGACGAGCAAGCCTTATTCCTCTCTGAAAATACCGTTGAAGGAGTACAGCTCAGTATTCCTTTATACCCAACGGAAACGATTACCCAATGTGTTTTAGCTGGATTAGTCTACCAGTTAGCGAGCTATGCAGAACTCATCGCTAAACAAAGTGTCGCTTGTCAATTGCACCCCAAATTCGGCGTATCAGAACAGGCCAAATCAAGCGGCAATATTCTCTTCTGTTTAACCATACGGTCGCAGCATTTATCAAACCGTCTGACCCACGCTAATCCACGGGTCTACAATGTGTTCAAGCGACAACTCAATGTCATGCAAAAAGGCCGCAAGAACCAAAGCAACGTTGAGTTTAAAGTAATGCGAGAGATAGGTCGTGTTGGCGACTGGGCAAATGTTACCCAAAGTTCTGTGGCCTCAGCGTTGGCGATGAGTGAACGTTCATTGACCAGAAAATTACAGCAAGAAGGTCTAAAATTTCGTGATATTGTGGTGGCTGCGCGCAATAGTGAAGCACTATCGCTGTTGTTTAAAGGTATGCCAATTGGTCAGGTCAGTGATTCCCTTGGCTTTTCCGATCGCGCAACCTTTGAGCGCTCGTTTAAAAAATGGCAAGGCCTGTCACCCGCAAAAATCCAAGCGCAATATGCACTACTTGCCGCCGAAACTGCAATTGATAATATTGTTAATGCTACTGAGCTTCCTCATTTACCCAACACCATTACCCAGTTATTACAGTTACTAAAGCAGGATGAAACAGATCTTGACGAAGTCATTGAATTACTTGAAACAGATCCTGTACTTGTGGCCAAAATATTGCGCATTGCCAACAGCAGTATGTATGCAAATGTAAAAGCAGATACTTTAAAGCAAGCGGTAATTGCAATATTTGGTTTCGATAAGTTATACGCACTGACACTGTCTATCATGTCCACCGCCATGTTTGCAGAAAAAGTCGACTCGTTCGATTATCGCAAATTTTGGCAGCACGCTTTGCTTACTGTTTGGGTTATTGAGCAGTTAGTTGAATTACATGCGCTGAGTAAAGACGAGGCTGAATATTTGTCTTTAGCCGGGCTACTTCACAGTATTGGGGAACTTGTGATCCATTACTGTCTTCCAAACAAAGTCGCTCAGTATACTGGGGATTTCTCTGAACACGTTACGTGGCGTGAACACAATCATTACCAAAAATTAAAGCTAGGTACCTGCACGACTGCCGTGAGTTCGTTCGTTTGCCATTTATGGCATATCCCTAAACCCGTTTGTGAGCTCATTGATATATTAACACCTCAAGGTCGCCCCAAGGTACATTTGTTAGTTGAAGCGCTTGATATTGTTGACTATTTGCTATTTCCCACTAAGCAAACGCAAACCAGTTGTAAGATGCTGGTTGAAAAGCATTGGGGGTTGAAAGAAGAAGGGCGACGTTTCTTAGAGCAGGGTAAAGCCATTCGCGATGAACTCTATGAGACTGCAAATGCATTGATTTGACCCTGAAAAAACGTTGATTTATCATCTCGGCAACAGCCTCAGGCTCTGTGAAATTGGCGTAAAATGCCATATTTCATCTCTCCCCAAATAGTTAACCTTGTCCAAAATGGATAGAAGTAGGTGTAATCGTGAAGTACCTAATCGCTGGATTGTTGTTGTTGTTGAGCGCAAGCGCCAACGCAAATCTGATTGAATCAGAAAACTATACAAATGATTCGAATAACAACTATTGGACCAACCTTGATCTTGGATTGGATGTACTACGTCTAGATTGGGTTGATACGTTAGGAAGTGACAGTCAGGTCGACCTAGCGGGTTATCAGCAGTTTGTTGCTGATTCAAAAGGCGCTTGGCGCTTCGCTACATGGGCCGAGTTTGTGAGTCTATACAACTGGTTTGATACCGACCCAACGACCAATGGTTGGTCAATCGCTCAAAACGTTGGCGGTAATTTATTTTTCGAATTGAATGGGTACGGCCCGGATCACACAGACCAATACGGCTTCGACCATGAAGGCTACACTTATTGGCAATTTGGTACACTAAATGCTGATGAAGAACTCGAGTTTGTTTGGTTTGCAGATTTTGGCGACCAAGACGAGCGTGTTGTTTGCGTCGAGTGGTCAGTGCTGTGCATGCATTCATACTTTCCAGATGTAGGATCACCTATGTGGACTGCCGCTAATGCTATTGGCATGGCGAGCATCAACGTTGCACCGGTATTAGTCCGTGATTTCGTTGGTAGTTTTTCAGCTCGAATTGCTAATGTATCAGAGCCATCTATTATGTGGATGTTACTGACTGGTATGATATTCTTAGGCTACCGAAGAGCAAAAAGTGCGGTGTAGCCGTTACTAGTAATTGCCGAACTGATTACCGATAGCCGCTCTTTTAAGAGCGGCTTTTTTTTAGGGCGTACATGACTTTTATCGAACTGTTTACTGATTACTTATACGTATTGCGTTATATCGCTCTAGGCTTGATGGTCATCATGCTGATATTTGCTATCGATGATTTGTTTATCGATATCTATTATTGGACCCGCCGCTTGTGGCGAGCGCTTGTCGTTTATCGCAAACGCGAACCCTTCAATGAACAGGCCCTGTTGAAGTTAAAGGAAAAACCGTTGGCTATCATGATCCCAGCTTGGCAAGAGGTTGGGGTGGTCGGCAAAATGGCCGAATTAGCTGCGTCTGAACTCGATTATGAAAATTATCAAATATTTGTTGGCTCGTATCCCAATGATACTGCAACCCAAGCCGATGTAGATGCAGTTTGCCAACGCTTCCCCAACGTCCACAAAGTTGTTTGTGCGCGTCCTGGACCAACGAGTAAAGCTGACTGTTTGAATAATGTCATTGCGTCGATTCTATCTTTCGAAGATCGCACACGCGTAAAGTTTGCTGGCTTTATAATGCACGACGCTGAAGACGTTGTGTCGGCTATGGAGCTACGTCTTTTTAATCATCTGCTTGAGCGCAAAGATCTCATTCAACTACCGGTTTATCCATTTTCAAAAGGACCTTGGCACTTCACCGCGGGGCACTATCTGGACGAGTTTTCTGAAATGCACGGCAAAGACATGGTCGTGCGTGAATCACTTGTAGGGCAAGTACCTAGCGCCGGAGTTGGCACCTGCTTTAGTCGCCGCGCGATCTTGAAGTTGACTGAAGAAGGGGATGGTTTGCCGTTTGATGTGCAATCATTAACTGAAGACTACGATATTGGTTTTCGTATGAAACAGTGGGGTATGGAGGAGATTTTTGTCCACTTCTCGGTGTCTGATGATAAGTATGCACCATTCGCGGAGAGTTCGCGCAGTCGCAGTGAGGCCGGTGGAAACGTTGTTTGTGTACGCGAGTATTTTCCCGAAACATTAACCACCTCAGTGCGTCAAAAAAGCCGTTGGATTGTCGGTATTGTCTTTCAAGGTATGCAAATCCACAAATGGTCATCGAACTGGAAATTAAATTATTTTTTGTGGCGCGATCGCAAAGGTGTCATTGCCCACTTTGTTAGTTTTTTTGCCACTATTATTGCCATTCATGTCATTGGTTTGATGATCTATGATGCGCTCGATAAAGACGGCTACCGTTTTATGTCTTTATTCAAAGACGATTATCTGAGTATTCTGCTGGTACAAGTAAATTTTGTTTTTTTCTTAAATCGAATTTTCCAGCGAATGATTTTCGTGCGGCGCTACTACGGCATAGTGCAAGCATTAGTCAGCCCACTGCGCTTACTGTGGGGGAATTTGATCAACTTTCTGGCCAACTTACGTGCGATTAAACAGGTGATAGAGCAGGGCGGTAACCCCAAGCGCGTCGCATGGGATAAAACTGAGCACGTATACCCTACAGTAAGCGACCGTTCTTTAGGATTGTCTGTTGGCCGGATCTTGACGGCTAATGGCATTATTTCCGAAGCACAGTTACAACAAGCGCTTGAGCAACGTGCTGCAGACGAGAAGCTTGGTCAAACATTACTGCGATTGGAACACATTTCTAGTGACCAATTGGGGCAAACATTAGCGGAACAGGCCAGCGTTGACTTTGAACATGTCGATCCATTCTCGGTGTCTGACGATATCATCCAATTAGTGCCTGCAAGAGTTGCGTTACGCTATCGGGTGTTCCCAATCCGGTTAGACAACGGCAGATTAATTGTTGCCTCTGAAAATCGTCAATCACCTGTTGCCATTGCGTCATTGGAGCGCCAGCTTGAGCAGCAGGTCTCTTACGTCATTTGTCAGGCGGGTGCGGTAACGCTAGGACTGCGTTTCCACTATCAACAGATTGCTGAGGCTGACCCTCGGCCAGTGTTGGACAAATATGCAGGCCAATTGTCAGCAGAGCAGCGTCAGCGTGTGTTAGATAAATACTACAACCAACAAATTCAGTTTGGCGACGCGCTGCAGCAGGTGGGGCTGATTGAAACTCCGATTTTCAACCAATTAATGTTCGAATTTGACCCGACGGGAGAGCAGAAGTTGGGGGACTTTATGGTGGAGCGATATGTAATTACGCCTGAAGTTGTAGAAGAGGTATTAACTTTGCAGCGACAACGCCAACGTTCGATTGAGCATTTAGTTGAAGACGTAACTGCGCAAGGAGTAAGCGTATGAGACTGTTGATTAACACCATACTTGCCCTTTGCATAGCGTGCTCCTCCGTTCAAGCGCAACAAACCGAGCTGACTGAGTATCAAGAGTTTAAGACTTACCCGTTTATCGAAAAGGCTTATCGTTTGCAACGACAAGGCAATTATGCCGAGGCATTAGTTGAAGTTGAAAAAGCGTTGGAGATTGCACCAGATTACATTGAATTCCAACAGTTAAAGTTCCAGCTGCAATTACAAATTTTGTCTATTGGCGAGCTTATGACGTTATTCTTAAATGCCTCGCCAGAAGAGCAATCAACTATGGCACCTTTGCTACTAGAAGTGTTGCTAGCTAAAGATCAAGCCGTCGCGATTGAGCAATATGCTGTGGTCCTTGCGCGAATAGAAGGTACTGTAAAAACTGCTGCTATTCTCGCCGTCAATGGGCGACTCGTTGGACAACAGCGGATGCAAGATAGTTTATTGTTGCTAAATAGCCTGACAAGCAATGCACCAGAAGTTATTTTGGCGCGCTTTAATTTAGCAGTCGAATTGCAAGACTTAGGCGTGATAATTGCCCTATTCGAACAAGGTGGATGGCAGCCAAATGCTGATGCTGTAACCCGTTATGTCGATGCCTTAGTGACGCTAGATCGCGACCAGCAAGTGTTAGACTTTTTGACTGCAAACCCACAGCAACGTGCGGCTACCGAATCATTCATCCAACGTCAGATTGCTAAACAAGACTATGTTATGGCAGAGCGTGGGTTTGAAATTCTCGAGCAACATGGTCAGTTAAACGCGAGCATGGCGGAGCAGCGACTGCAAATGCGCTTATCGTCTGATTCTCTGGCATTGAGTGTGGCCGATGTGTTGCAATCTGAGTTAAATTGCTGGCAGAAAGCTGAATTATTGCAACAGCGATTCGGCGATTCACAACGACAGACAGCCGTTGACTTACTTCAGAGTTGCACAGTGGAACCCGAGGACGAGACGTCATTTGCAACCGTGGTACTAAGCATAATGAATGTCGCTGAGTTACAGCAAATAATCCCACGTTTTAGCGGTGATAGCGCCCGATTAAAACAAGGCCTCATCGCAAAAGTTGCTGCGCAACAAGATTATCAGACATTGATTGAACTTAGCCAACACGCTGATTATCGTCAGTACTTAGATGCGCGAACATTGGCACTGGCATATCAACACATGAATCGATTGTCTGATGCGGCAGATCTCTATTGGCGAGATTACCAGACAACACAAGAGGCGACATCATTAGCACAGGCTACCTTCTTGTGGTCTGCTGCTGGTGAGCAAAAACGCACTGCAGAAGTGCTAGGCAAATATATCACTGATACCTCAAGCCCGCTTGAGGAAATATTAGTGTTACGCTATCTCGGAGCATTAGACGCACAATCGCAAATTCCTCAGAAAGTTATTACCCGACTGTTTGCCCAAAGTTTTGGGATTGACGCAGTGGCAGAGCGCCTTCGAACACAACAGCGTTGCGATCTCAGCCTTAATTATCTTGCCCAATATCAACTGCAATCGTCTGCTAGCCAGCTAACGCGAGCACTGTGTTTACAGCAGCAAGGCGATGTGCAAGCCATTGCCGCATGGCAGCAAATATTGGCTGACAATCCTGCCAGTGAAAATTTTCAAGCGACGTTATTTGCAATGATGAATGCCCAACAATACACAGAAGTATTGGCATTGATTTCTCGTTATCCACAGTTTAATGATGAACAAACTGTGCGAGAAGTGAAACTCCAAGCACTTATTCAAACCAGGCAGTACGATGCAGGTTTGACTGAGTGGCAATCTCAAGTTGAACAATACGGGTATCGCGACTATCCAACGGGTATTGAATTGGCATTACAAGCAGACCAGCCAGAGGTGGCGAACCAATGGGTAGATATTTGGTTGGCATCAGGGGATTCTCTCAGTGAAAATGACTGGGTATTAGTAGCGCAAGTCAAAGGGATAGTGGGGCAGGCAGAGGCAGCTCTTAACGCATGGAAGTTAGTGCTGGCAGAGAATCCACAATCAACACTAGCGCAGTTGAATCTGGCATATGCAACCATTCCGGTCTCGTCAGAACAAGCGTTGTTGGCATTTGAAGCCTATGTGGAAAACGCACCAAGCGTCGACCCCGATATTTGGAAACAGATGGCCTACTTGGCTGACAATGTCGGTGATTATCCTAAAGTCTCTGATTATCTCGACAAGTACTATGCGATGTTAAGTGGTGAGTATAACGTCGACAATCAAAACGCTTGGTCGTTACATGAGCTTTACCAGCAGAGCCAACGTCGCTGGGATTTCAGTGCTACCGCATCGCACGGTGACGGGGCTGTTCTAGGGGACGTATTTTTCATTGACAACAATGGCGAACTTGCCGATTCGCTACCTAACAATGGCTTGTCGGCGCGCTTGTCTTACCGCATGTTTGCCGATTCTAAACGTTGGCATGCCTATGGTCAGGTCAACGCTAGTGGCCCAGATAATTCGCCCATTGATCAGCAAAGTCTGGAGCTTGGGGTTAGCTATCGATTACTTGAATCGGTCAACGTACTTGCTAGCGCCGGTGGTATTTTGTTCTCCGACGGCGATGACAAGTTTCAGCCCTTTGTGCGGTTGAGCAGTGATGGGTTAAACCAAGATGAGTGGCGCAATGGTTGGCGGTTTGAGTCGTCTTGGTGGGAACGTCAGTGGTATAACGATATTCTATATTTGCTCGATAATAAGCAGCTGTTTGCGATTAGTCGTTTTGATTTAGGCTATGTTAAACCTCTGAGTACAAGCACCAAACAAACAGTCAAACTTTATGGTTTAGCACAGTTTGACTATCGTCGTCAGCCGATTGCTATTAATGAATTAGCCGCTTTTGACCAAACCTCATTGGGGGCGGGTATTCAATGGCGTCTATTCGAAACGCCTGCTGGACAAGCAGAGTCTGCGTCGGTTTGGACAGCCAGTCTTGAGTTCAGGCACAGACTTTCTGGCGATTTAACCAACGATGATAACGGTTGGTTAGTGACAATAGCGTATCGCTATTAATGTTTAAGTGTTGTGTTCTAATTGTCTCGATTTGTTTGCTGTGTACCGGTTTACACGCTGCTGAAACGCGTTATGCAGGTATTTTTTACCAACCGTTAGCCCGCGATATCGGTGCGAGTTCAGAAGACTGGGGCAATTTATTGTGGTCAGTAAAAGCGGACGGAATAAATCACATTGTTTTTCAGTGGAGTCAATTTGGCGAACAATCCTTTGTTGGCCGCGATAGCACAATAGAACGTGTGCTCAGTCAACTAGAGATACGCAACATGGGGTTTACGCTGGGCCTGGCGATGCCTGCTAATTATTATCACGTGATGGAGCATTCCGACGCGCAGACTAAGCAAATCGCATTACAGAAATGGTTGCAGCAAAATGTTCAGTTTATGTTGCGTATGACTGTTGCTGGGTTTCCTCAACGCCAAGGCTTTCAAGGATGGTATTTACCGCTGGAAATTAGTGAGACCTACGTCGACGGTGAACTATTAGCTATTTGGCAGAATGGTTTAGCTCATTTACTGCGAGAAACACCGTATAATGTATCAGTTTCCTACTTCCCTTCAGCTAATGGTGAATTCAACCGCTTTGCACAAATCAACGATGCGTTAGCACATCCACGTTTAACCCTAATGGTTCAAATACCGTCAGGTGTCTCAGATACTGATGTTCGTTCGAGCATTATTCAGTTGCCGTGCAAAGCTGCTGTAGTCGTCGAGAATTTCACGCAAACATCTGCAATCGGCCAACCCTTTACTGCCGATAAGGCGGCATTGCCGACACTGGCAAGTCAATATGATTGTCAAAAGGCTTATATCTTTTCGCTGCGCTATCAAGCGTATAGTCATTTTTTACCGTTACAGGATTTCTGATGCGCGTTATGTTGGCGCCGATGGAAGGCGTTGTTGATCATCTCATGCGCGATATGTTGACGCGTATTGGTGGCTTTGATTTGTGTATTACTGAGTTTGTGCGTGTGGTTGAACAGAAGCTGCCCAACCACGTCTTCCACCGCCTGTGTCCAGAACTGAAAACCGGTGGTACAACACCCGCCGGCGTTCCCGTCAGAGTTCAGTTGCTTGGTCAGCATCCGGTATGGTTGGCTGAAAATGCTGCTCGAGCTGTCGATTTAGGATCGCCAGGGATTGATTTAAATTTTGGCTGTCCCGCAAAAACGGTTAATAAAAGTAAGGGGGGAGCGGTTTTATTGAATGAGCCAGAAACATTGTTTGCTATTGTTTCTGCGGTGCGCAAGGCAGTCCCCGACACTCTGCCCGTGACGGCCAAAATTCGTTTGGGCTTTGATGACCGAACCCAGGTTTTTGATAATGTAAAGGCGCTTAGCGATGCAGGCGCAACGGCAATTACGATTCATGCGCGCACCAAAACTGATGGCTATAAGCCTCCAGCCTATTGGGATTGGATTAAAAAAGTTCAGCATTTGTCTAAGGCGCCAATCATTGCCAATGGTGAAATATGGAGTGCAGCGGATGCTAAACGTTGCTTGGCTGTCTCGGGCTGTAAAGATCTTATGATCGGCCGAGGTGCACTGTCTCTGCCAAACTTAGCACAGTGTATAAAAAGCGATGTGCCCCCTATGACGTGGGCTGAAGTGACCGATTGGTTGGTAGAATATTCAGGCTATGAAATTTTTGGCGATAAGGGGCGGTACTACCCCAACCGAATTAAGCAATGGTTTGGCTATTTGAAAAACCAATACACAGAGGCTGAATTTGTGTTTGATCAAATTCGGCGCCTACGAGACTCCGACAGTATTGTCGAAGTCATTCGTAGCAATCAGTATCGCTTCGCAGTTACCAAAGAGTAAACCAGAAAGGCAATTATTTAGAACAAAAGCTTCTCTAGCTCACGCCGCATAAACTCAGCAATAAGTGGCTGTGCCTCAGCGTTGGGGTGAATGCCATCGCGTTGCATTAAACTGCTGTCCAATGCAATGTCGGTTAGGAAAAAGGGAACGAGTGGAACATCTTTTTCCTCAGCAACCAGCGCGAAGCTTTCAGTAAATAGTTTATTGTAACGACGTCCATAGTTGGTCGGGATTTGCATTTCTTGAATAAAGACTTCAACGCCCGCATCATGGGCAATATCGACCATCTTACGCAGATTTACACGTAGTTTATTGACATTGTGGCCTTGTAAACCGTCATTACCCCCCAACTCTATTAGTAAGTGTGTGGGTTGGTGTTGGGTCAATAAACGGGGTAAGCGAGCTAAACCGCCGTCGGTTGTTTCTCCACTGATCGCAGCATTTACCACGTCGATCCCAGAATGATTTTTTTCCCACATATTTTGTAACAAACTAACCCAACCCTCTGGGGCCTTTAAGCCGTATGCTGCACTAAGGCTATCCCCAAGGACTAGCAGTTTAATATCTGCGTGCGACTCAGACGCTTTGTGTTGATCTGAAACCGCAGCGAAGGGTATTAACAATAATACAAGTGCGAACCAGATGAATGCGCTGTTTCGTTGACGATTAAACAAAGTAAAGACTCCTCGAATGCAAAATATGATTGAAACTAAATCTATCACTAAGACAGTTAATACCAGCGAAGGCTCACTTCAGATCCTTCAACCGATATCATTTGAAGTCAAGGCGGGTGAGTCGATTGCTATAGTAGGTGCGTCAGGCTCCGGTAAATCAACGCTTTTAGGGCTATTAGCTGGACTTGATGAAGTGTCTACAGGCGAAATCTACCTAGACGGCCAAGGATTGCACACCATGGATGAAGAGCAGCGCGCCCAGTTGCGTGGCGACAAGGTCGGGTTTATTTTCCAAAGCTTTATGTTGGTCCAAAGTCTCACTGCGCTTGAGAATATTATGTTACCTGCAGAAATAAACGGCCTGGACAAACCCAAACAACGGGCTCTGGAAATTTTAGAACAAGTGGGACTGGGTCATCGAGCACACCATTATCCGAATCAGTTATCAGGCGGTGAGCAGCAACGTGTCGCCATTGCAAGAGCCTTTATTACCCAACCTAAAATTTTATTTGCTGATGAACCTACCGGTAACCTTGATGCCGCGAATAGCGATAAAATTGAAGCATTGTTATTTGATTTAAACCAACAGAACAAAACCACCTTGGTGTTGGTGACTCACGACAATGAACTCGCCGCTAAATGTCAGCGTCAGCTCAACATGCATGCGGGAGAGTTGACTGAAACTACAGTTGACAGCGTGACCACAACAGTCGACGTAGAATCTCAGCGCGAGGCGAGCTAAGCGGATGAATACTACATTTAACCTCGCGTGGCGTTTGTTTCGTCACGAAGCTCGCCGCGGTGAGCTAACCATTATATTACTAGCAATCGTACTGTCAGTAGCAGCGGTGTTGTCTTTATCACTGTTCAGCGAACGATTGCAGCAGGCGCTGACCGATCGTTCGGCAGAGTTCATTGCTGCCGACCGCCGCTTAAATTCTCGCACACCCGTTGATGAGCAATGGTTGGTTGAAGCTCAAAAACTCGGTTTGCAAACCGCAGAGCAAGTCAGTACACGCTCTATGGTGTTTGGCGAAAATGAAATGGCGCTTGCCGATTTGCGTGCAGTTAACGACCAATACCCGTTGAAGGGCGCCATTACTATTGCGCCTGAACCTTTTGCGCCTGCGGCTGATATAGACGGAACGGTACCGCCGGGTGAGGTGTGGATAGATTCGCGATTATTTCAATTATTGGACGTTTCCATTGGCGATACTATCTACGTTGGTGATGCGGAGCTAACAGTTACCCAAGTGTTAGGTGAAATTCCGGATGCAGGCTTTAGTGTGTTTAACACCGACCCCATCGTTTTGATGTCGATGGCTGATATTGCCGCGACCAATGTTACAGGGCCTGGTAGCCGGGTTAACTATAAAGCGTATTTTACCGGGGACGCTAGCACGTTGGACGATTACTATGATTGGCTGCGTCCGCAATTAGACGATGAAATTCACTATTGGATGTCGATAGAAGCGGATGAATCCGCTGTTGGGCAAGCTGTTAGCCGCGCTGAACGTTATTTCTTGCTTGCCAGCTTATTGGCAATAGTACTCGCAGCAGTGTCGATTGCCGTCGCTGCCCAGCGCTATAGTCAGCGCCACTTTGATCCGGTGGCGATCATGAAGACGATTGGTGCGAGCAAGCAGCAAATACAACGTGTATACATTTTGCAAATTAGTTTTATCACTATTCTTGGGATCCTAATTGGAAGTGTGCTAGGTATAGCGATTCAACAGGTGGTTGTTACGGCCTTGGGTGATAGTGTCGAAGTATCATTGGATGTATGGCATTGGCGTCCTTTGCTAATAGCGTTGTTTACGGGTAGTTTATGCGCGTTGATGTTTTCACTTTATCCGTTGATGCAGTTGTTTTCTGTGCCACCGTTACGGGTATTGCGCAAAGATATCGATGCCAGCTTGAGTTCTCGGACTATCCAGTTTGCGGCAGCAGGCAGTGCAATATTCTTACTCATGTGGGCTTACAGTCGTGACTTAACTATTAGCGCAATTTTGTTTGCCTCTGGAATCGTCTTAGTTGTTGGTCTACTTGCGGTGACCTATGGATTAATCGCTGTAGGACGTAAGCTAGGCGGCGGAGCAATGGGCCCTTGGCAGCTTGCGTGGGCGCGTATTCGTCGCCGAGCGATGGATAACTCAGTGCAACTGATCAGTTTTTCGATCACTATCATGTTGTTACTTGTCGTTCTGGTAATGCGCAATGACATGATTGCGCAGTGGCGTGCACAGTTGCCTGAGGGGACGCCAAACTATTTCGTGAGCAACGTAACTGAAGCGCAGCGTCCAGCCTTAGTTGAACAGTTTGAAACTAACAATATTCGCTATGACGAGTTCTTTCCTGTGGTGCGCGGCCGCTTTGTGGCAATCAACGACGAACGCATTCGTACCGAAGTCACTAAAGAAGACGAAGAGCCAGCACAAGAAGGGCGCGATGGCCTTGGACGTGAAGCGAACCTCACATGGGATACCGAGCTTCAAACTGAAAACCGGATTGTTGAAGGGCGCTGGCTAGATCAATGGCAACCCGGGATGCCGCACGAAGTATCCGTTGAGGCCGAGGTTGCTGAACGCTTAAATATTAAGTTGGGCGATATCCTAACATTCAACATAGGGAGCGAGATTGTCCGGGTGGTGGTAACCAGTTTACGTGAAGTCAACTGGCAGACGATGCAGCCCAATTTCTTTTTTGTACTGCATCCAGCCGCCATGGAGAACTTTGCTGCGACGTACATTACCTCGTTCCATTTAGACCAATCGAGAAAGTCAGAGATTACCCGGTTGATGTTGCCATTTGCGTCGGTAACGCTGTTTGATGTTGATGCGCGGATCAATCAGCTAAGGGATGTCGTTGACCAAGTATCGTTAGCCGTTGAGTTTATTCTTATTTTAGTTCTAGCAGCCGGAAGTTTGGTGTTAATCGCACAAGTGCAGGCGAGTATGGATGAACGTCAGCAAGAGCTAGCTATCTTACGGACCTTGGGCGCGAAAGGACGATTGATTCGACTCAGTGTGGTATTTGAGTTCTTAATTATCGGCATTGTCGCAGGCTTTATGGCGGCATTGGCGAATGAATTCAGTCTCTGGTTATTGCAATCACAAGTGTTCCAGATGGAAGCCTCGATTCACTGGGAATATTGGGCCGTAGCGCCGCTGGCAGGAGCGATAGTTGTCGGAATCTTAGGCGCTTTAGGATGCTGGCGCTTGTTGGCACTCAATACCAGTACGCTACTACGTAAGATGGTGTAAACAGTCGCGTAGTATCAATTGGATATTGTTGGTCACTCAGCGGTATTGAGGGCTGAGTGATCAAATAGTGCAAACGTATTCTTGCCTGTATGCTTAGCGTTATACAAGGCTTTGTCTGCTCTTGAATAGAGTTCGTCTGCAGTTAAAATTTGATTAGTGTCAGATACTGCAACGCCACATGAGGCCGTGACTCTTTTAAAGGGCAGGTTCTGCTCATGTGGAATATTAAGTTCAAAAACACGACTGCAAATCGTTTGAGTCAGCCGGGTAGCATCTGAGTGAGTATCGCAAGTGGCAAGGAAAATAAACTCCTCACCACCGACTCGGAAAGCTGACTCATTTGCTCGGCGACTAAGTGTTTGTAAAAGATTACCGATCTTGTTGATCACCTCGTCACCTTTAGGGTGCCCATATGAGTCGTTAAATTTCTTGAAATTATCTAAATCCAAAATTGTAAGCATTAATATGCGGTTTTCTCTTTGTGCGCGGTTGAGTTCGATTGGTAACACGCGATTAAACTCTCGTCGGTTCAATAGGCCCGAAAGCTCATCCGTTGTTGCCTTGCTTCCAATAGCCTGATCCGTTATCCGCACGTAACGAATTAAGAAATACCAAAGAACTAAAACAATCATAAAGGAAGAAAACATAGACAGGAGAAGATATCTTCCTCTTTCTGATTCGCTTTTATCTAAACTTGACTGAGTTTCCTTAAGTACTTCATCAATTGCACTTGCGATGCCGGCACTAAACCCCTGTTTCAGCGTCCTATATTCATCACTTCGCAGTAATGCCAAAGCCTCGCGAGGCTCTCCACTTTGAATAAACTCAAACGCCAGCTTCTCAATTTTAACGAGTCGCATATTTGCATCTGCGGTCTCTTGGAAGAATTTGGATATATTGGGATCGGTAGCGGACGCAGTTAATAATAAATCGTCCAAAGATGCCTCATATTTTTCATACCTCTGCTTCCACTTTGGATCGCCATCGTGGGATGCAACGAGTGTTGACATTGTCAGAATTTCGTCGTGCAAGGCTATATCCTGAGCCAATACCTTCAGATTAAAATATTTCGAGCTTAATAAATGTTGTTGGTTGAAGAAGTAAACGGCAGATGTGGCAGTGAAAATGAGTGCTAAAAGCGCAATTGTTAACAGTGAAAATAACGTCAAGCGCAATAGATGGATGCGTTTGGGAACGAGGTGATTTTTCTTTAGCACTGTACAACCGAAAGTAGGTTACTGAAATTGGGCTTTATCGTTCAGGGCAGCGATCGATTAATATGTATCGAGCTTAGGCTAAAAGAAAAAGGTCCACATCTTGAGATAACTTAGGTATAGACCAATAAAATCGCATTTTCCAGCCTAGTGCGCGTGGTTTCTTGTCGGGCGAATTCAGTCAAACAATCTGGTTTATTCAATGCGCTTAATCGAGCAAAGCGCTCAAGGCTTCATCGAGGTGAGGAAACAAGAAATGAAAACCCTCACGCACTAGGGCATCAGGCACTACGTTTTGTCCATATACCAGTAAATCGGCTGATTCTCCCATTAGCAAACGTAAACTGAACTCCGGCATCGGTATAAGCGCTGGCCGATTGAGCGCCTTGCCCAAGGCTTTGGCAAATTGTTTATTATTTACAGGGTGAGGAGCGGTAAGATTATACGCTCCTTGGCTAAGCGGGCGTACTAGTAAGTGATTAATCGCATTGACCATGTCTTTAATGTGGATCCAAGACATGTATTGTTTACCCGATGCAATAGGCCCACCTAAACCGAGTTTAAACGGCAGCAACATTTTACTGAGCGCCCCCCCATTTGCGGCGAGAACGATACCTGTCCGCAACACACAGACTCGGGTAGACGATGACGCAGCTTGCTGCGCGAGCATTTCCCACTTCGCGCATAAACGATGAGAAAACTCGTCGTATAAGTCTTGGAACTGTTCATCCACACGCTCGTCGCCTTGACGGCCATAGTAGCCTATAGCCGAACCGCTGATGAGTACACTGGGAGGGCTTTCACTGGCATGGATAAGTTCTACAAGTTTTTCAGTAGTTTGCCATCGGCTTTGCTCGATCACACGCTTTTGAGCATTTGTCCAGCGCTTGTCAACAATAGGCTCACCGGCAAGATTGATAATGGCATCAAACGCACTAACGTCTTTTAAAACTGCAAGGTCATCGATAAATTCACAATTACTCGGCAGCTCACTTTGCGCGCGCTTTACATTACGGGTAACGACAGTGAAACTATAATCGTGTTGATATTGGTCGATGAAATGTCGGCCTATTAGTCCTGTACCACCCGTAATCAAAATATTCATGATGCTCCTTACTATTTGCTACATGAAAGGCTCAGTGACACTGAATCAGAGAAACGCAATGCGTGGGGTTTATCAACTTCCACTTCCGCATAACTCACCCAAGGGTGCTCAGCGGCTATAGCTAATACATCAGCAGTCAATTTCTCAAGCAAATAAAAGCGGTTGTCTTCAACCAACTTGATAATGGCCTTTGTGATGGTTTTGTAATTTAACGCATCGTCCATTTGGTCAGAGTTGGTTGCTTGTTCTGCGTCATAGTGAATCTTGACGTTGACGACCACATCCTGCTTATTGCGGATCTCGTCCTCATTAATGCCTATGTAGGTACGAAGACGAAGATTTTTGATACGGATAGTGGCTTGATTCAATTGCATGATGGCTTTTGATTCCTATTGTTGTGTTCAACTTCCATTAGTTTTGGTAGTTTGGCTTAAATTCTCGCTAATTAATACTTTTATGGATATCAAATCACCCACAGTAAAAGCGCTGTTTATCATGGCGTCGGTTATCATCGTACTCGCCGGTTTGAAGGCGGCCAGTGAGATAGTTGTGCCATTTTTGCTCTCTGGATTTATCGCGATTGCCTGTAGCCCAGTGATCAACTGGTCAGCTCGGTACCACGTACCTCGTTGGCTGTCAGTTACTCTAGTTATACTGTTAATTATGATTTTTGGTTTTATGCTGGCCGGATTAGTTGGTCAGTCTATGTCTGATTTTCGTGAGAATTTACCCGTTTATACCGAACAGTTATCGCAACAGTTTGCTTGGGTCGTAAATAAGCTGGCGGAATTTAATATCATGCTAGATACTTCGCTGCTTCGCGATCATTTCAACCCAGGTATGGCAATGTCGATGACTACCAATCTATTGGGAGGCTTAGGTGGCGTTTTATCCAATTTGTTTCTAATTATCCTCACTATTGTTTTTATGTTGTTTGAAGCTGAAACCATGCCGCGACGAATTCACGTAGCATTGGCTGACCCTGATATGAAGCTCAATCACATTGACCGTTTTATTACATCGGTAAACAGTTATCTGGTCATTAAAACCATGGTGAGCTTGGGGACTGGGGTAGTGATTGGATTGTGGCTCTGGATCCTTGATGTTGACCATTTTTTACTTTGGGCAGTGCTGGCGTTTTTGTTGAACTACATTCCCAATATTGGCTCGATCATAGCCGCTATACCCGCGGTGCTCATGGCATTTGTACAATATGGCTTTGATATCGCCGGTTTAGCGGGGCTGGGTTTTATTGTCGTAAATACAGTAATGGGGAATATGGTCGAGCCTCGCCTTATGGGGCGAGGGCTTGGATTATCTACACTCGTGGTGTTCCTGTCATTGATATTTTGGGGGTGGTTACTCGGCAGTGTTGGAATGCTGCTCAGTGTGCCACTGACCATGATTGTCAAAATTGCATTGGAAACAAGGCAGGAAACTAAATGGCTGGCAGTTCTGCTCTCTAGTGATGTAGAACCTACACAGCAGCCTGAGCCACAGGAGCTGGCAAAATAACAACGAAGCGAGCGCCGCCTAAAGGGCTGCGCTCGATCCGTAACTGACCATCGTAACTTTCCAATATATCACTGACTACCGACAACCCTAACCCTTGGCCATCTTTGTAAGTATCAAGACGCGAGCCGCGCTGTAAAATTTTGGTGGCATCGTTTTCTGCAATACCACTGCCATCATCATCGATGTATATGTGCAGAGATTGTGCGTAGACTTCGGCGCTGATATCAACCCGCTTTTGCGCAGCTTTGCAAGCATTGTCGAGTAAATTGCCAAATAGCTCCATAATATCGGTTTCATCCGCCTTGATCGCTATCGTTGTCGCTAAGTTATTGTTGATCTCAAGCGCTCTTTCAGTATGAATTTTATCCATAGCATTGCACAGTTTCTGCGCCAGAGGATGAAGGACAATCGGCGCCAAACGTGCAGTGTTACTAATTACTGCACGTTTTAACTGACGCTCAATAATACTCGAAATCTGCGTTAAGGGTTCTTGGGCTCCCTCGGGGAGTTCCGGCTCGCCTTTGATAATCGCTAATGGTGTTTTAAGGCTGTGAGCTAAATCGCCCAACGCATTTTTGTAGCGTTGACGCTGATCCGCCTCGGACTCAAGGAGTTGATTAATACTGGATTTTAGAGATTCCAGCTCAGGCGGATAAACCTCCGTTAAACGTTGCACTTGACCTTTTTCTGCCGCTTCAATACTACCGATAATACTGTTAACCGGCGCTAGAACGCGTTGAACGATAAGAATAATTATGGCTAAGGTTACGATTGCTAAGAGTGCCAGCCATTGCCACAATGTACGAATAAACATGTGGCGGCTCTGCTGAAAACCGAACTGCTCGTTAAAGACCAAAAAACTGACCTTTTCAAAGTCGCCCTGATTCTCATATTCAGCACTAAACGCATAGTAAAAAGCGGGTTCGCGATCGGACTCATACTGTTGATTGTCGATTGACATTGTACGCAGATATTCTGCGCCCACGTCAGGTAGATCAGTAATGTTGGGGTCGATATAGTCTAATGCTGAAAGGCTGCGCCACACGATGGTATCCTGCCAGACTATGTAGCCGATGAATCCTGAACCGGGCAAATTTAGTTGCTCTTCGAACAGCTGCTGCGGCATAAAAGCTGCGCCATCATCGAGCTCGAACTCGGTGATCATCGCTAAACTCATTAACTTTAGCTCGTTGTATTTGGCTTGTTCTAAGCTCGACGTGTATGAACGCTCAACGGTGAAGAATATAGCAGGGACTATCACTACCAATCCGATGACGGCTAAAATAACGCTACGGACCCTCAGCGATAGCCTAAGCATGTTTGCGTTAACTACTCAGTGATTTGTTTAGGCGGTAACCACGCCCGCGAAGGGTTTCGATCGGCTTAAGTTGACCTTGTGGATCGAGCTTTTTACGCAAGCGGCCAACAAATACTTCGATTACATTGCTGTCCAAGTCAAAATCCTGATCGTAAATATGCTCTGTAAGTTCTGTTTTCGAAACTACTTTAGTCGGGTGCATCACAAGGTATTCCATCACTTTATATTCGTACGCAGTGAGGTCTAAGGTTTCTCCATTGACATAAATCTCTTCAGAACGCGTATCAAGTGCAATAGGACCTAGCTCAATCAGAGGGTTGGGTTGACCAGAGGCTCGGCGAATATGGGCTTTAATGCGTGCTAACAATTCTTCATTGTGGAAAGGCTTGGTCAAGTAATCATCGGCACCCGCATCCAAGCCTTCGACTTTTTCCTGCCAGCGCTCGCGTGCAGTGAGGATCAATATTGGGCATTCAACCTTTTCTGAACGCACCGTGCGGATCAATTCAAAACCATCGATCTTGGGTAAACCTATATCCACAATCGCAAGATCATAAGGGTGTTCGCGTAAAAGGAATAACGCTTTTTCGCCGTCATCGGCCAAGTCAACGCTATAGCCGTTGCCGCGTAAAAAACTATCCAGTTGCATTAATAATCGTGCATCGTCCTCAACTACTAGCAAACGCATAGCGATACTCACTTATCATTGGTTTGTTTGACACGGCCTGAGCGCTTATCAACATCGACAGTTACCACTCGACCAGACTTTTGCAGAACTTTTACTCGGTAGGAGTTTTGACGTTTTTCAACTTTTAACACGCGCCCTTTGACTTGCGCCCGTGCGCGTTCAGCAGCCTCTGCTTTAGTCAGCTCTTGGCTTTCTTGTTGCTGTTGGGCTGTAACCGTTGGGCTGATCGTAAACGACATACCACCGATTATTATACACAACACCAAAAACCACTGCTTGTTCATCTAGATAAGGCTCTCTCGTCAAATCACATCAGGATTGTACTGCAAACTAGGGTTAAAGCATACGGCTCTAGCATGAACCAACCCTGAATTGAGTCTTAATTAGTATTTATCCGCAGTGAATAGACCGCCAAAATAATCAATCGAAATCAACTTTACCACGCAGTGATTTATTAAAGCCATTGCGTTTTTTAGCATCAACCCGACGCTTTTGAGCCGCTCGACTGGGTTTGGTTGGACGTCGCGGAGGGGGCACAAAAGCGGCAGCATTAATAACTGCTGCAAGGCGCTCTAGTGCATCTTTGCGGTTGGCTTCTTGCGTGCGAAATTGCTGGGCTTTGATGACCAGTACACCATCTTGAGTTATACGTGAATCATTGCGCTTCAATAAGGCTTCTTTTAATCGTTCAGAGAGACTCGAAGCCTTGATATCAAAACGCAAGTGGATAGCTGAGGAGACTTTGTTGACATTTTGCCCACCTGCGCCTTGCGCGCGCATCGCTGAAAGCTCGATTTCATCGAGCGACAACTCAATATTGGGGCTTACGGTTAACGTCTCTGGCACGACTAGGGCAACACGCGTTTAAAGGGTTTGACAGTCACTGACGCATACACGCCGGCTTCGAGATAAGGGTCGGCCTCTGCCCATGCTTGAGCATCAGCCCAACTGTCAAACTCAGCGATCACAGTGCTACCGGTAAACCCATCATTACCCGGATCCAGACTATCGACAGCTGGGTTTGGACCTGCAACAAATAGTCTATCTTCCGCTTTTAGCGCTTCCAAGCGAGCCAAATGCGCAGGACGCACAGCTAAGCGCTGTGCGAGTGAGTCTGGATGATCTTCTGCAAAAATGACATACAACATAGTCGCTTAACCTTTAACTGTTGCTGCTTTCATAGACCGTACGAACTGATCTAATGCCGCCAACATAACCGTTTGGTCGTCAAGGTTGGCCGCAATTAAGTTAACTGTAGCAGAGCCAGAAATGGCCCCAGCAGCACCTGCATCAATCGCAGATTTAACTTGTTCTGGAGTTGAAATGCCAAAGCCTAACAGTGGTGGTGCAACATGGTATTGGGTCAATTTGTTAATCAATTCCGAAGCGGGAATTTCAACCGCGGTTTCCGCCCCGGTAACTCCCGCTCGACCGAGCAAATACGTATAACCTGACGACTTTTCGCCAATTGTACGCAATGTTTCATCAGATGCGTTTGGTGGTGCAATCAATATCTGCTGGATATTATTTTGCTCAGCCACAGCGATAAAACTTTCGGCTTCACGCAACGGTACATCTGCGATCAAGATTGAATCTACGCCAACGGCATGCGCATCTTGGTAGAAGGTTTCAACACCGCGTTTAAGCACTAAATTGCTGTATAACAACAAGCCGATTGGTACTTCAGGGAACTCTTCGCGGATTGATTTAATAATCGCAAAACAATCACTTGGCGTTATTTTTTTCTCGAGAGCACGAATACTAGCGCCTTGGATTGTGGGACCATCAGCGATAGGGTCAGAATAGGGTATACCTAGCTCTAATGCATCTGCACCACTCAAAATTAGTTGGCGTATAATGGCTAGGGACGTTTCGGCATCTGGATCACCCAGCATGACAAATGGTACAAACGCCCCTTGGTTGGCGTCATTTAAACGCTCGAACATTGCTTCATAACGGGCCATTAGTAGTCGTCTCCTAAAATATTAATCACGTGACCTAAGTCCTTATCACCACGGCCCGATAAATTGAGCACTATAATTGTTTCATCTTCTGCCTCATCCGCCATATTTAGGGCGTGAGCCAGTGCGTGCGACGATTCCAAGGCTGGAATGATGCCTTCCTTACGCGCTAATAATTTAAACGCATTAAGTGCTTCTTCGTCTGTTACAGCAACGTATTCAGCTCGGCCTGTATCGGCCAAGAACGCGTGTTGTGGACCCACGGCCGGATAGTCTAAACCAGCGGACACTGAATACGATTCCTCAATCTGGCCATCACTGTCTTGCATAATGTAACTGTAAGCACCATGCAAAATACCTTTTGAGCCGGTACAAATTGCTGCGCCGTGCTCACTAGTGTGAATACCCTTACCTGCAGGTTCTACACCTATTAATCGCACGCTGGGATCATCGATAAAGTCTGCGAACATGCCGATAGCGTTGGAGCCACCACCAACACATGCGACGACTGCATCAGGCAAGCGCCCCTCTTTTTCCAGGATCTGGGCTTTGGTTTCTTCACCAATCATACGGTGATATTCACGCACGATAGTCGGGAACGGGTGAGGTCCCGCAGCGGTACCTAGTAAATAGTGTGCTTTATCATAATTTGCCGACCAGTCACGCATTGCTTCGTTAACAGCATCTTTCAGTGTTCCCGAACCGGCGTTAACAGGGATGACTTCAGCACCCATCAAACGCATTCTAAACACGTTCGGCGCTTGACGCTCTACGTCTTTTGCTCCCATGTAAATACGCGCTTTTAAGCCCAACAGAGCACATGCAAGGGCGGTCGCCACGCCGTGTTGACCAGCACCTGTTTCGGCAATTACTTCGCTCTTGCCCATGCGTTTGGTTAATAAGGCTTGGCCCAATACTTGATTAGTTTTATGGGCTCCACCATGAAGTAAATCCTCGCGCTTTAAATAAAGTTTTACCTTCGGATTACTCACTAAGTTGCGGCTCAACGTCATAGCGGTTGGGCGCCCTGCATAGTCTTTTAGCAACGCCATAAATTCTGCTTGGAAGCTGTCATCTTTCTGCGCGTCCAAGAATGCTTGTTCAAGTTGATCAAGCGCAGGGATCAGGAGCTCGGGGACATACATGCCGCCGTATTCACCAAATTTTGTATCGAGTTTATTCATGTTCTACCTATTTTAAAATCTACTTAATACGCTCGAAGCGCTGCAAAAAGCTGGCTGAGTTGTTGTTCATTTTTTTGTCCTGGGGCATCTTCTACACCAGAATTTACGTCGATTAACGCAACGCCTGTTTGGCTTGCATGCACTGCGGAATCTGGGCCTATACCGCCAGCCAGCACGAGTCGGGGGTGATTGACCATATCTTTAACCAGTTGCCAATCGAACTGTTGACCAGTGCCACCGCTTTGAGCACCCACTTTGCAGTCCACTAAAATTTTATCGACCACTGACCATAGCGGGTCTTTGCTGTCACGTAGTGCCTGAGGCAAAGTCTCTATTGTTTGCGTATCGGCTTCTATGCCTATGGCTTTCCATATTTGACAGCTAGATGGCAATTGCTCGCGCAATGCGCGAATCATTGTTGTGGATTCGTTCCCATGTAACTGCACTGCCGACAATTTCAGGGCATCAGCATACTCAACGATGAGCTCTGGGCTTTGGTCGACAAACACGCCTACGTAGTTCAATTTAGCTGCAGCCACAATCTCTTTCGCTCGCTCAATTTCGACTGCACGTTTAGATTGCGAGGCAAATATTAACCCAGCATAGCGCACAGGACTATCAGCTAAAAACTGCGCAGTTGCTACGTCAGTAATGCCGCAGACTTTTACTTGAGGGTATATCAGGTTTTTCACCGCCTGTGCGAGGTCTGATTCGGCCATTAACGCACTACCGACCAAAAAACCATCACTCACATGGCTTAGTCTACGCACATCTGCTTGGCTATAAATACCACTCTCAGAAATCACCACGTGCGGGAAGGATACATTTTCGAGCATTGGCACCAAGCGTTCAGTCGTTGCTAAGTCGGTGCTTAAGTCGCGTAAGTTACGGTTGTTGATACCAATGATGTTGGCTTCAAGCGCAATAGCACGCTGCATTTCTTCTTCGTTACTTACTTCAGTGAGCACGTCCATCTGATACTGTGACGCAACGTTGCGCAATGCTCGGTACTCATCATCCGTTAATACCGACAACATTAATAAAATTGCATCGGCGCCGTGATACCGACCCAAATGTACCTGATATTCATCAACAAAAAAGTCTTTGTTGATTACCGGTTGCTCGACGTGTTTTGCGACATACTCTAAGTATTCAAATTTACCTTGAAAGTACTTCTCATCAGTTAATACTGAAATACACGCGGCATAAGGTTGATATGCCGCAATGATCTCGTCGAGATCAAAGTTTTCGCGGATTAAGCCTTTGGAGGGCGACGCTTTTTTGCACTCAAGAATAAAGGCCGCATCGGGGCCGGACAGCGCACCAAAAAATGACTTTTTACTGGGTTGTAAATCACTGATAAACGCATCAAGCGGAAATGTTTGCTTGCGTGCTGCAATTTCAGAACGTTTATCAATGACAATTTTTTCTAATACGTTGGCCACTTATTATTGCTCCGTGGATGCGATTTGACTTTGTTTTGCTGCCGCTTCAATCGTTGCTATCGGTTTGCCTGATCGCATGGCATTAACCGCAATTTCGGCAGCCGCAGCAAGGGATGGCGTTTTACCATGTAGATGAATAAGTGCAGCGGCATTCATTGCTATTGCCGCTTCATGCGCCGCTTCGCCTTGACCTGCAAGTACGTCAGCAATCATTTGCCGGTTCACTTCCGGCTCACCACCGGCGATCGCGGCTAAGGGATATTCAGAAAAACCGAAGTCCGCCGGGGAGATGCTATAATGCGATTGCTGCTCACCGTCTATTTCAATGACGCTTGTTTCCCCGTGTACAGCGATTTCATCGAGTCCGCTGCCATGCACGATCAGCGCGCGCGGCATAGATAAGCGTTGTGCGACATCCGCATAGGGTTGGAGTAGCTCTGGGCTATACACGCCCAACACACTGTGGCTGGGTTTCGCTGGGTTTGCCAACGGCCCAAGAATGTTGAATAAGGTACGCGTTTTTAACGCGGTTCTTACCGGCATTGCGTGCTTAACACCAGCGTGATAAACCGGCGCGAAAAGGAAGCAAAAGTTCGTCATATCAAGACATTGGCGTGCAACGTCGGGCGATGACATCAACTCGTAACCAAATTGAGCGAATAAGTCAGCGGAGCCGGACTTACTCGAAACACTACGGTTACCATGCTTAGCAACTTTAATTCCGCAGCTTGCTGCGACAATGGCCGCCGCACTTGAAATGTTTATTGTGTTGTGGCCATCACCTCCGGTGCCAACAATATCGGCAAAATGGTAATCGGGGCGTTCAAAACTGGCTGCATTGGCGCGCATTGCATCCGCTGCACCGGCAATTTCTGCCGCTGTTTCACCCTTAATTTTTAAACTAACCAGTAGTGCAGCCAGTTGGCTATGGTCCAATTGACCTTGCATAACGCCGCTGAAAATGGCGAAAGCGTTAGCTTGCGATAAATTCGTACCGGCATATAAATCTTCGAGATGCTTAATCAGTAGTTGCGAGTCCATACTCATATCAGTTTGCTCCCTGAGTGGCGTTTGCGCCGGTTAAAAATTGCAAAGATTGCATCAGCAGTTGACTACCTTGGGCCGTTAGCATTGATTCTGGGTGAAATTGATAACCAATCATGCGCTGCTGAGGGTGGTATACAGCCATTGGCATCTCTTCGAAATGGGCAATAACGCTGAGCTCAGCTGGTAAATTGGCGCCGACTAATGAGTGGTAGCGGGCAACCGCTAGCGGTTGCGGCAAATCAGCAAATAACTCAGCATGGTTGTGAGTAATATCCGAGGATTTGCCATGCATAACCTGGGAGGCGCGCACAACGTCACCGCCAAAGTGTTCAACGATAGCTTGATGTCCTAGGCAAATGCCTATCACCGGAAACTGTCCGTCCGCCATTTTCAATAGCTCTGGCATACAGCCCGCCTCTGATGGGCAACCGGGACCAGGAGATAATACTAAGACCACATCATTTTGCTGTTGTTGGGTCTGCATTTCTTGAATGATATGCGTAGCTGGAACAGTGTTGCGAAACACCCGAACATCCAACTCAAGTGCGCGTAACTCGTCTACGAGGTTATAGGAGAATGAATCGACATTATCGAGTAAGAATACGCTGATCATACTGCTTCTCCGGTGAAATTTTGCGACGTTAAAATAGCGTTGATTACCGCTTGTGCTTTACCACGTGTTTCATCAGCTTCAGATTGTGGTTCTGAATCGTGTACAACACCGGCACCCGCTTGAATATAGGCTGTGCCATTGCTCACAAATGCGCTGCGGATCACGATACATGAGTCCATATCACCGCGACCATTGAGATAGCCCACTGCGCCACCGTAACTGCCGCGACGCTGTTTCTCAACGCCGCGAATTAATGTTGCTGCGCTGACTTTCGGCGCGCCTACAAGCGTGCCCATATTCATACACGCTTGATATGCGTGCAAGGCATCTAGATCATCACGCAACTCACCTACAACTCGCGATACCAGATGCATTACGTGAGAGTAACGGTCAACTTTGAGAAGGTCTTTCACATAGCGCGTACCAGGGCGACTGACGCGAGCCACATCATTACGCGCGAGGTCGACCAGCATGATGTGTTCTGATTTTTCCTTATGATCTTCGCGCAAATTCAATTCAATACGACTGTCAAGATCGGGATCTAAGCGGCCATCAGGGCGCTTACCACGAGGTCTGGTTCCAGCTATCGGATAAATCTCGACAATATTGGTGGCCGTAGAATACTTTAGCGCTGACTCCGGCGATGCGCCAAACATACTAAAATCGCGATCTTTTAAGTAAAACATGTAAGGGCTTGGATTTTGTTGGCGAAGCTTGGCGTATGCATGGATTGGTGATGGACAGGGCAGAGAAAACGTACGCGACGGTACAACTTGAAATATGTCGCCCGCTAAAATGTGCTCTTTGAGGCCAACCACATCGTCGATAAATTCGGCGTCAGATTTATCGACCTCTAGCTCAGCAGCGACTCCTTGATGCTGTATATTTGGCAGGCTGTCGGGTAATTCATTCAGTTGCGCTTTTAAGGTTTCCACTCGCTGGCTAACGCGTAAATAAGCATTTGCAACGTTGGGGCCAGAGAAAACGCTGCCAATTATATCGGTAGTGCGTTGTTGATGATCGATGCGTAGCAGGCTTTCGGCCACGTAAAATACATAGTCTGGGCAGTGATTATTGCTAGGCTTTACCGCGGGAAGCTGTTCGAAAGTCGCTAACAAATCATAGGCAAAAGCACCACCGAGAAAAACCGCGTGGGGAATGTCGCGGATTGCAGTGATGTTATTGAGAATAATCCGTAGGCCATCAAACACCGAGGGCAGCTTTAAGCGCTGGTCTTCGTCAGCAAAGTGTTTGTCAGCGCTACAGGTCAATAACAGGGCGTTATCGCCTGTCTTACTGCATTCTATCGTCTTGGGACAAGATTGTTGGATCAACTGTAAAAGATGCTCGCCATTGTCGCTCAATGCTTCACAATTGACGGTGTTTTCGTTGCACTCAATGCGCATCGCCGCATCGACTAGCACTAAACTCTTGAGATTGTCCTTGCTCTCAATCTCAGCCGACTCCAGTAACATTGCACAGTCATTAGTGCGACATAAGTGTTCAAATGCAATGAGTGGGTCACTAACGTAGTTGGCCGTTTGGCAAATCGATTCAACTTTGCCAATGCTAGTGCCAAGTTCGGTCAAGCTCATGATTGGTTTTTCTCCTGCCCAAAAATAAAAAAAGCCCGTATAAAACGGGCTTTGTCTTTTCTATATACGCAAACACGCGCACCGCCCGTTAAGTCAGGGAGTGCCACCACCAAGTAGTGTTGTTATTCAATGTTTGCATAAAAATCTCGTTTTTTTGTGTGTTTTTGCTTGAATCGCTTAGGAATTGCCGACTGACACACGTATAATATGCATATAGAAGAAAACAAAATGCCGCTTGTGTCAACCGTAAATTCAAAAAGTCAGTTAAAAATAGATTTGCACTCGCATACTTTGCACTCAGACGGCCAGTTATCGCCGACTGAATTGATTCAACGTGCGCACAATATGCAATTGGACGTGTTATCTATAACTGACCATGATTCGATTGATGGTCTCAACGAAGCACATGTTTATCAGGCTAAGCAAAAGCGCCCATTAACAATAATAAACGGGATTGAACTGTCAACCCGGTGGCACGGTTTTGATATCCACATTGTTGGTTTGAATATCGACGTTAGCAATCAACAATTCCAAGCGCGAGTTGCCCAGCAGCACGAGACACGCAGGGCCCGTGCAGAAAAAATCGCATATAAGCTGGCTTTGTGTGGTTTCACCCAAGCACAAGATGTCCTGCATGACCGCTGTGACGAGCAAATTACGCGTTCGCATTTTGCTCATGCTATGGTTCGAGCGGGATTTGTGAAAGACCATCAGCAAGCATTCAAACAATACTTGGGTAAAGGTAAACGCGCATTTGTTGCCCCTCATTGGATAACGATTGCTGAGGCGGTTGAGTGGCTTCACGATGCGGGTGGACAAGCGGTACTAGCGCACCCCACGCATTATGATATGACAACAAAATGGTTGCGACGCCTGGTAGCTGAATTTGCTGCTGTTGAAGGGGATGGGATTGAAGTCAACTATCCGAATCTAACGCCTGAAAAGCAGAAGTTGTTACTTGAAATAGCTGAGTTACACGATCTCAAAGGTTCAGTCGGCTCCGATTTTCATTACCCCAGTCGATGGACGGAGTTGGGGCGGCGCTCAACTATTCCTGACGAAATTGAACCAATATGGCATGATTGGACTATCGCCATGCCAATAACGAAAGCGCATCCGTTATGAGCCAGTTTTTCTACGTGCACCCAGACAATCCACAAAATCGTTTGTTAAAGCAAGCGTGTGAGCTACTCCACCGCGGAGAGGTGATTGTGTACCCAACTGATTCGGGATATGCCATAGGCTGTCAGATAGACAATAAACAGGCCTTAGAGCAGATTTGCCGGATCCGTGATATCGGTAAAGATCACAACTTTACGTTGATGTGTCGCGATATGTCTGAGCTATCCAAGTATGCACTGGTCGACAATATTGCCTTTAGACAGATTAAAAATAACACACCCGGTCCCTACACATTTATTTTGCGCGCGACGAAGGAAGTGCCAAAGCGCCTGCAGAATCCAAAACGCAAAACGATTGGTATACGTGTACCAGACAACAATATTGCCCTGCAGCTATTGGAAGAACTCGGGCAACCACTGATGTCAACAACCTTGATTTTGCCGGGTGAAGATGTGGCCGAGTCAGATCCTGACGAAATTCGCGATAAATTAGAAAAGCTAGTGGGCTTAATTATTCACGGTGGATATTTGGGAGAACAACCGACGACAGTCATTGATATGTCTGAGGGTAATAGTGAAATTATTCGCTATGGCAGCGGTGATACGGAGCCATTTCAGTAATGTCGGATAAGGTCACTGATCCGCTTTCGCAACCCGTTCAGCAGCCGCTACCCTTAGCGTTTGTTAACGGCGAAGCGGTCATAGAAAAACCCGAAGACTTGTTTATTCCGCCAGACGCTTTGGAAGTTATCTTAGATAGCTTTGAAGGGCCGCTCGATTTATTGCTGTATTTAATTCGCAAACAAAAAGTCGACATTGTCAGCATGCCAATTTTGCAAGTTACCAAACAGTATATGGAATACGTAGATATGATGCAGGAGCTAAAGTTAGAGTTGGCTGCTGAATATTTGCTAATGGCTGCTATTCTTGCGGAAATTAAGTCGCGCTTGCTGCTACCGAAACACGACGATGCTGCGGAGGAAGAAGAAGATCCTCGCGCCGAGTTAATTCGCCGTTTACGCGAATACGAGGTGGTTAAACAAGCGGCGGAAGAGCTCGATCAATTACCGCGTTTGGAGCGCGATCAATTTAATGCCCATGCTGTTGCTGCCGACGATGTAACACCGATTAAAATCATTCCACAAACAACGCTAAAAGAACTGGTTTTGGCTTTTCAAAGTGCGATGAAACGCGCGGAAGCGTTCGAGCACCATCAGATCGCGCGCGAAGTACTCTCTACGCGAGAGCGTATGGCTAATATTATCCGTACGTTAAGCGCAACGGAGTTTGTGCCCATGCATAAACTGTATACTGCAGAAGAGGGGCGCAGTGGTGCAGTGGTTACATTCTTGGCCGTACTAGAGCTAGTCAAAGAAGGCTTAATCGATTGCGTGCAAGCGCAAGCCTACTCGCATATTCATGTGAAGCTTAAAAGCGATGATGGTTAACCGATGAAAAAAATTAATGACGTACAATTGAAGCAGTTAGTGGAAGCGGCGATTTTTGTTGCAGAAGAGCCGCTCTCAAAAGATCGGATGCAAGCCACAGTGCTGAGCGACTTTAAGGTATCATCCCAGCAGCTGAATAAAATTTTAGTTGAAATTCAAGAAGACTACGCCAGCCGTGGTATTCAATTACACCAACTAGCATCGGGCTACAGCTTTCGCTCCAATGACGCATTGAGCCCCTTTTTATCGCGTTTGTGGCAAGAGACCGCCCCGCGTTATTCTCGCGCGATGTTAGAAACCCTGGCGCTTATTGCTTATCGTCAACCGATAACGCGTGGTGAAATCGAAGACGTACGTGGTGTTGCGGTAAGCAGTAATATAATCCGTACGCTTACTGAGCGAGAATGGGTCCATGTGATAGGCCACAAAGAGGTGCCAGGTCGCCCTGCATTATATGCGACAACAAATAAATTTTTAGACTATTTCGGCTTAAAGTCGCTAAGCGAACTACCGACCGAAGAGGCATTTAACGAATTGCTGGTGGAAACGCCAGAAACTGAAACAAGCGAAGCAGAAGCTTCGCCGCCAACTAATCTTGAGCAGTTGCATTAATGAGTGAAAAACTACAAAAAATTCTCGCTAACTACGGACTGGGTTCGCGTCGTGAAATGGAACGATGGATTGAACAAGGGCGTGTGTCCGTTGACGGCAAAGTTGCGACATTAGGTGACCGTGCTGACGCCAGTGCGCAAATCCGCGTTGACGGCAACGTGATTACAGGCTTGGCCAAAGAGAAAAGCTGTCGTGTTTTGATGTACAACAAGCCTGAGGGTGAATTATGTAGTCGCAGTGATCCCGAGGGGAGGGCGACAGTATTCGATCGGCTACCGGTAATTCGCCCGGGACGATGGATTGCTGTTGGCCGCTTGGATATCAATACGTCCGGGCTATTGTTATTTACCAACGATGGTGAGCTGGCTAATCGCCTGATGCATCCCAAACATGAAGTGGAACGAGAATACGCTGTACGCGTATTCGGTGACGTTAATACCGCTCATCTCAAAGCCCTTAAATCTGGCGTAGAGTTAGAAGATGGCATGGCAAAGTTTACCACTATATCAGCGCGTCCGAGTGATGATGAGAGCCTAAATCATTGGTTTAATGTGACGCTGTCAGAAGGACGCAATCGCGAGGTCCGTCGCTTGTGGGAATCTCAGGGGCTACAAGTAAGCAGACTGATACGTGTTAGGTATGGTGAGCTGGAGCTGAAGAAGCGATTACCACAAGGGGCATGGATTGAATTGGGTCTTGATGATATCAACGCATTGCGAAAAATGGTGAAATTAGCGCCAGAAACGGAATCCAAAGTGGTTGATAAAATGAATCAGTTGGACCATGCACGCCTGTCTAGAATGCGTCGCTCTGTGAAAAAACATCGACTGATCAAATCACGTGGACATAAACCTCGGCGCTAATTACCAACTTTGATATTGGGTGTATTCAGCGAGTAACTTTTTATACAGCGCATCGCGAACTTCACCCGAAACGCGCCAAATCTCTTCGGATAACTCAGGGTTATGGGTGTAAAAGCCGTGTGAAATTACCAAGTAGTAAGGACGTCTGCGCACTTCGTTAGGCAGTTCAAGAATATTGTCTGAGGCATAACTTAAGCCGTTGAATTGATTTGTGACTACGGCACTTACGCGTCCTAATTTCAACATACCAAAAGCCTGAGAAACACGGCTAACTTCGTAAACAGGGATATTTTTTTCATTTAAATAGGTGCGAATAGAAGCCCCTATTTCTATTGCGATGGGTTTGTCGCCAAGATTGTGAAAATCTCCATCACTAAATTCGACGTTGGTGTTGAGCAATACGTAAGCGTAATAACTATCAGTCTTCAAACTGCGCGCAGGATCGATATGTCCTTCAATCTTGGGGTATCGACCATAGGCTTCTCTGTCAGGGCTGTAGCTAGCTACATTGAGCATATCGACCTGATTTTGCCGCAACATGACTAAACAGCGTGGAAAGGGGGCTCTAACCCATTCAATAGAATGACCGATTTGCTGTGCTACATAACGCTGTAATTCAATATTTATCCCTGGCGACGACATCTCTTCATTACCTGGCTTTCGCCACAAAGGAAATAATTCGGTATCCATTAAACACACTTTAATCGTGTTGGGATTTGCTGACACATAGGTTGTAACTAACAAGGTTGCGAAGATTAAAGCGGCTAAACGAATACTCAAACGCACGACAAATGTTGCGAAACTAAAGGGTTGTTTAAATGAAGTAGCGGCTTTGTTCAACGACTTTACACTTTTGCGATTCTAAACAAAGTGTAGTTGCAAAAACCTTAACTGCCAATGAACGACTACTGGCGGCCATTGATGATAAGAAGAGAGTACTACTTTTGCGATACTAGTACTCTCTACAAATTGTGATGTATTGAATCTACCCTTTATAGCGATGTTCAACTTTTTCTTGGAGTTCGGCGGATTCTATATCCACCTTAACTGGGCGATTTAGGATGATGCGACCGGTAACTGTTGAGCTTGCGTCTATGCGCAGCACAGGTTGACTATTCCAGTCACTGTTACCTTTTCTTACTTTCTCAAAAACGATGTCACCATCAACTACTGTGCCACGCGTGATTGAAATATCCCCGTTAGTAGTGACGATATCATTATTAACGGTGGAGTCACGTAGCTCTACATCACCATTAACTGTTACGATTGAGCCGTTCACTGTGCCACCGCTGGCGATTTCGATATCCCCGTTAACTGACTCAATACCATATTGGCTATTGAAGCCTTGTCCTATCTCTACGTCGCCATTAACCACGTCAATAGAGTCTACTGTTACGTTATTGGCGATTTCAATATCACCATTTACTGAGTTGATGCTCGCAGCAGTGACATCATGTTCAAGCTCTACATCACCGTTAACTGATGAAATATCACCAACGCTGCGGCCAGCAGCTATTTCAACATCGCCAAGTACACTACTGAAACTGGAGTCGTCGTTAGTGCCACCGACGTGAATAACACAACCTGAGGTAGAAAGTAATAAAGCTGCGACAGCAGTAAGCTTGAGGTTTTTAAAGTGGTTCATAAAATCCATTCTTATTGACAGAGTTAAAAAACTTACACTGCAGGGCATATGCCAGAATGATAAATGTATAGTTTACAATAAGTTAACTTTTTTGGGGCGAGGGGAAGCAAAACCAAGGTTGTGAATATCACACATCCTTGGTGATTTTGACCAACAAATTACTGATCGAGGGGAGTCATAAAGTCTTCAGATAACTCAAAGTCGCCATCGACGTTGGCAATTTTATTTTCTTCAAAATGAATAATTAACGAGCGCTGGAAATCTTCACCGCGTTTGCGCATACCGCGCTTCATCTCGTATAGGTAATACCAAGTGTCATGATCGAATGAATCTTGCACAACTGGGTTACCCAAGACAAAGATCACTTGCTCTTTTGTCATGCCTATTCGCAGCTTTTTGACATCGCGATTATCAAGGAAGTTTCCCTGTGGTACGTCTATGCGGTAAATCCAGTTAGAGCAGCCAGACAAGAAAAACGCGACAACGATAGATAAAACAAAAAACTTCATGCGAACCTTATAAAAAATTTTTGATTTGAGCCCAGCCGTTGGTAAGCACCACCAACTTTTGCGGTGTGCATGCTACCTTAGCATACTATGACCAATCAACTGATAAATAGTTCGCTGCGAAATTTGATCATTACTGCCGACCTAAATGACCGGCAATATCCGTCACGATTCTGACTTACTAAGCCACATTCATAAGCAGTGAACGAGCATTTGAGATTGCACTGTCAGTGATTGAATCACCAGCAAGTAACCGAGCGAGTTCATTGACGCGTTGCTCGTTTTCAAGATGTACTATATGCGTTTCGGTGCTCTTTTCTACGATTTTCTTAGTAACAAACAATTGATTGTGGGCTTGCGCTGCAACTTGCGGCAGATGCGTTACACACATGACTTGTGCCTGTTCGCCCATTTGCCGTAACAATTGACCAACAATACTTGCTGTCGGCCCACTGATACCGGTATCAACTTCATCGAAAATCATGGTAGGAGGCATTGACTGGTCTGCCGTTAATACTTGCATTGCAAGACCAACACGAGCTAGCTCACCACCCGAGACAACTTTATCGAGGCTATCAGCAGGCTGACCGAGGTTGGTTGAAATCAGAATACTTACAGTATCAATCCCGTGGGCATTAGCTTTGCTTTGATCCGCATGCACTCGATACTCAATGGTTGCATGGGGCATGTTCATGCGCTGAATTTTTTGCTCAAGCTTTTTGGCCAGCGATTTTGCGGCTTTTTGACGGCTTGCCGACAATTTATCGGCATTTGCCAAATAGCGAGATTCCAGCTGTTCAAGTTCGCTCTGAATGTTTTCAAGCTCGTCGTTTGCTGCTTCAATACCGTTTAGCTCTTCAATCAATGACATGTGATGTGCAAACAGCACCTCGGGCATTACTTGATGCTTTCTGGCAAGTTCATTGACTTTGTCATAGCGCTGTTCAACCTGCTGCATGCGCATTGGATCGATATCTAACTCGTCACAATACCCTCGCAATTCTTGTGCGGCTTCTTCAACCTGAATGGCAGCTTCAGATAACAGGTTAACAATAGGTTGTAGTTGTGGGTCGCTATCACATAGCCCCGAAAGGTTGTCGATGCTTTGTTGAATCGCTGACATGGCATTAAATTGCTCATCATCATACAAGCGATGAAAGCTGAGCTGGCTTTGTTCGAGCAGTGACTGGCTGTTAGACAAACGTTTGTGCTCTACCTCTAAATCGGTAAATTCTTGTTCTTCTAGACCAAACTCGTCGAGCTCTGAGACCTGATAGCTCAATAGATGCTTGCGGTCTTCTCGAGCCTGGGCACTTTGTCGCAGTTTTTCATAGTGGCGTTTAGCGTGTTGAAACTCGGTGTAACTATTATTCACCGCTTCGACTAATGCTGTATGCTTGGCAAAGCTGTCTAGCATATTGCGCTGCATGGTTTCTTTTAGCAGTTGTTGATGATCGTTTTGGCCGTGAATGTTAAGTAATATTGCACCCAACTGTTTGAGTTGTTGAAGGGCTACAGGGGAGCCATTGATAAACGCTTTAGAACGGCCCTCTGCACTGATCACGCGACGGATGAAACACTCACCGTCGCTATCTAGCTCGTATTCATCCAGCCACTGTTGTGCGCGCTTATTCTGTTGAATATTAAAATGCGCAATAATCTCGGCTTTTGTAGCCCCACTGCGAACCATACTCGCATCAGCACGTCCACCGGTACATAGAACTAAAGCATCAATGCCAATCGATTTACCAGCGCCAGTCTCACCCGTTATTGCGGTTAAACCCGCAGTAAGATCAAGCTCAATATGTTTGACAACAGCAAAGTTTCGAATTGTGAGATGAGTAAGCATAATTAAAACTAGATAAATATACAGTATGTGTAAATATATACAGTATATTTAATTTGTAAAGAGTGGAATATAAAAAACCGTCTTTAGTACAGCTTACTACCCCAGCCGAGCTTGTTGCGCAGTACATTAAAGTAACTGTAGCCTTGCGGGTGCAACAGCGACAATTTATTTGGATTTTTGCGCACGCGAATTTCATCACCCGGTAACACGGGCAACACGATATGACTGTCGCAACTGACCTGTAAGTTTGCGCTATTCACTTTAGAAACGCGCATTGACACCGTGCTATTGGCATCAACGACTATCGGGCGACTACTCAGCGTATGTGGAAACATCGGCACTAACGTCAATGCGTCTAATTTAGGCATTAGGATAGGGCCACCGGCAGACAACGAATATGCAGTGGAGCCGGTAGGTGTAGCAATGATCAATCCATCAGAGCGCTGGGAAAACACAAAGTGGTCATCGATCAGCACTTCAAATTCCATCATATGGGCAACTTTACCGTGGTGCAAAACCACTTCGTTAACTGCAGAGCTAGCGCTTTGCAGGACATTGTCCCGGTAGACTTCAACTTCTAATAAAAAGCGTTGCTCCAGCACACTCTCACCAGCAAACAACTTGGTCAACTGTGGATGGATGTCATCTGGGCTAATATCCGTTAAAAAACCCAAGTTTCCTCGGTTTACGCCAACCACAGCCACATTAAAACTGGCCAGTACACGCGCTGCGCCAATCATATTGCCGTCACCACCAACAACAATTGCTAAGTCGGCACGCTTGCCAATGTCTACCAGACTTGCTGCGTGTAGATCAGGACCGTTAAATTCGCCGGCAATCTGCTCTTCTAGCAAGATGATACAGTTGCGCTCCCGCAAAAACTCGATAACTGCATCAAGGCTTTCATGGGTGAGGGAATGTGAAGTCTTACCTATCAGACCGACAGTCTTGTATGTCATTGAATCAGTTGTTTAAAGTCGATGTTCGCTCAAACACTAGCAGAAAAGGGAGCAGAGTAAAACCGCAGGTTATAACCCGCTCCTATTATTGGCTATCGACAGGTCCAACCGCCATCTAAAATCAACGTTTGACCGGTGATATTTTTCGCTGCGTCCGACATTAAAAACTCCGCAGTAGAGGCCAGTTCTGATGGCTCAATAAAGGCTTTCTTGGGCATCGGCTCTAACATGATTTTATTCACCACATCCTCTTCGCTGAGGTTGTTTTCAACCGCTTGCGCTTTGATTTGTTGCTCAACCAAAGGCGTCTTTACATAGGCCGGACACATGGTATTTATGGTTACATCACAATCGCCAGTTTCCAGTGCTACAGTTTTAGCAAACCCTAACAAACCGTGTTTGGCCGCGACATAGGCTGATTTAAAGGGTGAGGCTACCACAGAGTGAATGGAGCCCACATTGATAATACGACCAAAATTCTGCTCGCGCATATGCGGAAGAAAGGCCTGAGTAAGGAGTGCAGGCCCAACTAACATGACTTGAATTAGCTGTTGCCATTTATGCGCAGGAAAATCGTCCAGCCGCGCAACATGTTGGATCCCCGCATTATTTACCAACACATCAATAGGGGTTTCGATAAGTGTTTTCGGTAATTGTGCAACGGCATCGGCATCACAGACATCTACTGCAACTGCTCGGCATTTAGCACCGGCCTGAGCGAGTTTTGTGCAGGCGTCCTCAGCAGCACTCTGATTGAGATCGGCAATGACAACAAAGTGGCCAGCAGCTGCAAGCTGTGCGGCAATACCAAAGCCAATCCCGCTGGCACCGCCTGTGACTAGTACGTTTCTCGATGTGGACATGCTATTTCCTAGATTATTCAGTTCGGGTATTTAATGCATTTACCATATTCACTACGGCTTGAATTTGCACTGCGTCTTTAGTCGCATAGTCGCTACCGGTGTAACCCCACCAATCCCAGCAACCGTGGGGGTTGAGCGGCATTAACATACTGGATTTGGTCTGTGGGTATAGCACAACGATATTGTTGCTGTTTGCCCATTGGTTGATGCCAGTCATCTGCGCGTAACTGTTGCCCACGGCTTCTGCGTTTTGTTTACAGCCATGAAAACTTACGTGTACGCGGCAGGATTCACTTTCGCAACTCTTTGGAATAAACACATAGCCTTGTTCAGCTAGTCCCATTGCACTGTCACCAGAAAGCGCGACTTGATCAACAGTAAACAGTCGTTCGTCTGCTTCCACAGGCGGGTTTAACTCACTGTACAAATGGTTGAGCATTTCACCCGCCGCGTCATAGTCGCAGGCTGCGATATACGGTGATTCCGATGCTGAACATGATGAACCATTCGATAGTGTAGGGAAGTGATGACCAAAGGGCTTGTCATCGATATACTCAACATTGTCAGGTGCTGTCCAGGTTAAATATTGCTCATTGACGGCATCGGCTGCCGATCGATTTACGGTTTGGTCAAATAACCCGTGCAAAATCCAGATGCGGTCATCAGATATGTTATCTAAGGGCGGAATATCCCCTGCTGCTGAGTACTGCTGAGCCTGTTCGAGCAATAGCGCATTATCGATAGGCGGGTTTGCTGTTGCTACACATTGGCTAAGTGCCTTGCGGATATCGCCTTGCGCGCAGTAATAAGGTCCAGTACCAATAATACCAATACCACTTATCCAATCACTATTGGCGAGGTGAAACTGGGTCGCCATATAGCCGCCGGAGGACAAACCACTAACCGTAGTTTGGCTGAGGTCAAGACTTAATGGTGGTAATTGTGCTGAAGCGGCAAAGCTCAGACCAAGCATGGCTGGTAAGACGGAAATTTTCGTCTTTGTTTCTCGCATGATGCTATTCCTTTATTGAAACGGTTTACCTGACTGAAGGCTCAATCTTGTAAAAATTGACGGATTGTTTCGGCGTGTTTAGCGATACCGATGACCCCTTCTAAATGTCCCAAGTCACCCTGTAGCTCAACGTATTGACTATCGCTTTGATTGGCTACAAGTGATTGATGTGCTTCTCTAGCGTGATACGGCATAAGCAACAGGTCGTCAGTAGCGGGTATAAATAAGGTTTTGGCTTGGATTCGAGCTAGTCCAGTGGCTAAATCTTGTCCCTGACCGGTCAAAAACAGCTGACACGCGCGAACGAGATAAAGCAAGTGATTGGCGTCCATCGATTGGGCTCTAGCCTCAGCTCGCTTGCGCAGCCAAGCAGTTATAACGTGCTCTGCATTGATATCGTTGAGCACATCAGGTGCTAAAGATTGATGTTTGAGTGTTTCACCTTGCTGATTAAAGTACGCCGGTGTTAAGGCATCTTGGGTAATAAACATCAACGCTGCGGTGAGTCCAGCTAACGGAGGTTGGCTTTCATAATAATCACCTTTCTGCCAATTTGGGTCGATTTTTATCGGTAATGCCCAGCGCTCCAAAAACGTCGTTGTCCAAGCATCAGCGTGCGCTGCACCGATCACGGAGATAAGTCTAGGTATCCAAGCAGGATAAGCACTGGCCCATTCAATCGCTTGCATCGAGCCCATTGACGGACCTGCAACGGCATATAATTGCTGGATACCTAAGCTTTCCAACAGCGCTTTTTGAACATTGACTAAATCGCGCATGGTGATCACAGGAAAAGCTAAGCCATAAGGTTTGCCTGTGGTAGGGTTGATTGACGCCGGCCCCGTGGTAATCACTTTTGGATCATGGACACCAAGATTGGCCAGGGAATCAACGCTGATCACGAAAAAGCGATCAGTATCGATGGCTTTACCCGGTCCGATAATGGCATCCCAATAGCCCGGAGCCGGATCATCTGGATGATACTTTCCGGCTGCGTGAGAATTACCCGTAAAGTAATGCGTGATCAGAATGACGTTGTCTTTAGCCGCATTGAGCTCGCCGTAGCTTTCCCAGCCCACAGTGACATTCGATATCGTCTTACCATTGAAAAATGTAAACGAGGGCATCTCAAATCGCTGTTTTTCTACCAACAATGATTGCGCTTGCGCATGCATACTCAGCGCGATAACAACAAGCATAATGAATGTTTTTAAAAGCAGTTGCTGCATAGCTGACAGATCCTAGAAAATACTAAATAGGCCGATGGCCATCACTAAGCCGATCAACGGCACAACAACGGTCAATGCAGCCAAAGGCCAATAGGCGGCTTGGTGAGTTTCACCACAAATGGCGCGAATAGTGGTAACGACGTAACCATTGTGTGGCAGCGAATCCAATGCACCGGATGAAATGGAAACGATGCGATGCAACTCCTCTGGGTCTACACCCTGGTCGAGATAATGTGGGCCAACCAATGGCAAAGCAATGGCTTGTCCACCGGATGCAGAACCGGTCAAACCTGCGATGACACTCACTGCAATTGCGGCGCCGATCAGCTCATTGCCAGGAATTTGGGTCATCACTTCTACGGTCGTTTGAAACGCTGCGGTCGCTTTGGCAATCGAGCCAAAGCCAACGACAGCGGCGGTGTTACCGATCGCCAACAATGCCCCGGTGGTGCCTAAGTTTACCGCCTGTGGTAAATTGTGAAAATGTTGGAAATTGATCGCCATTAGCGTCAACACACCACCCCCAAGGGCTACAATCAATGCTAATTGAGCTAATGCTTCGTGCAGAGTAAAAGATAAGATCAGCACCACTATCAAAGGAATTATTCCTGTCATCGGGTGAGGGTAATCGCGTACGGGAATTTCTGGGTCGCTGCTGCGAACTTCAAATTTTTCGCCGTTATCAACCGCTTTGCCAATCATCTTTTTCAGCCACCAATAGCCGAACAACGCCATAAACACCGCGACAACGAAACTGACCTCCCACGCGGCAAATGGGCTGGTACCCAAGTATTTGATTGGGATCCAGTTTTGGATTTCAGGTGAGCCTGCTGAGGTCATCGTAAAGGTCACCGAGCCAAATGCCATGGTGGCGGGGATAAATCGCCGGGGTAAGTTGGCGTCTTTGAATAAACTCAATGCCATCGGATATACCGAAAATGCTACGATAAATACGCTTACGCCACCGTAGGTCAAAATTGCACACGCCAAAACTACTGCCAGTACGGCGCGATGAAAGCCTAGTTTGTCAACAATCCACTTAGCCACCGCGTCTGCGGCACCTGTATCTTCCATGAACTTGCCGAATAATGCACCGAGCAAAAACATGAAAAACCACGACGCGATAAAGCCGGTAAAACCTTGCATGTAAGTAGTAACAAAGTTTCCATCCCCGATAAAGATCGGCAAGCCGCTGGTGAGCGCCACGATCAACGCGCACAACGGAGCAGCTATGAACAGATTCATGCCGCGAATAGTTAAAAATATAAGTAGTCCAAGGCCTCCAACAAGACCGATCAAACTGAGCATAATGCGTTTCCTAATTGAGTACTGTGACCGCAGCCTCTTGAAAACAGTGGCTATAGTGAGAAATTTTGATTAGTTTGCCCATAGTACCATCGTACTACATACCTTAACGATATTTTCACATAGATTTAACAACAGACCGTAGCCCTGATAGACGCATTACAACAATTACAGGAAACCCTAAGGGACAACACTATGCAATTACAATTTTACCCTCAACGCTTCACTCAAAGCGCGTGTGCAACTGCTGTTGCAGCTGCCTTACTAAGCGCCAGTGGCAGTGCGTTAGCGCAGCAAGCAGACGGTTCTGAAGCCGACACTGGCAAACTAGAACGCATCGAAGTCACAGCGCGGAAAACTGTCGAGTCGCTGCAAGAAGTACCTGTTGCGATTACGTCTATCGGTGCGGTAGAGCTCGAACAAAAGGGTATTTCGGTACTGACAGAGCTACAGCAATTCTCACCCAATACTACGCTGCAAGCGAGTCGTGGTACTAACTCGACATTAACAGCATTTATTCGGGGCTTAGGCCAACAGGATCCTCTTTGGGGATATGAGCCTGGTGTAGGTATTTATATTGATGATGTTTATTTGGCACGTCCGCAAGGTGCTGTTTTAGATTTGCTTGATGTCGAGAGAATTGAAATTCTGCGTGGCCCACAGGGGACTTTGTACGGTAAAAATACCATTGGTGGTGCGGTAAAGTACGTCACCAAAGAAATGACCGGTGACATGACCTTTAATGTGCAAGGTACTATCGGAAGCTACTCGCAAAAAGATGTCAAAGTTACGGGGCAAATCCCGGTAATTGAAGATAAGTTTTTCATCGGTTTTGGTTATGCTGACCTGAGCCGCGACGGCTTCGGCCAATATCTAATATCGGCTTTGCCAAATCAGGATTTGGAAAACTACAACAAGGATTTGTGGGCGGCGCGATTGTCCATGGAGTTCCACCCAGCTGACGATTGGTTTGTGCGCGTTAACTGGGATAAAACCAAAGACACCTCAAACGCCAAAGGCGGCTATCGCTTGCTTCCCAGTTTGTTAACAGATGCTCCGGTGCCCGATAGCGTGTTTGATTCTTACACTAGCTTGCCGACGTTCAATGAAGTGACGTTAGAAGGGTTTAGCTGGATGATCCGTCACGACTTTTCCGACAATTTACAGTTGAAGTATATCGGTTCAACCCGTGAGAGTTACTCGCCTACAAACATTGATTTTGACAATACACCGCTGGATATTTTCGATGTGCCAGCCGAGTACGATGACGACAATACCACCCACGAGTTACAAGCAAACTACAGTAGTGGCGATTTCTCATTAGTCAGTGGCTTGTATTTCTACGATGGTGAATCATGCGGTAACTTTGATGCGATTCTGGGTTTCCTTGGACGAGTCGCCTTTGCGGTTCCAGGTTTAACCCGCGAAGTTACTGGTTGCAACAATAGTGAGAGCTGGGCGGTATATTCCCAAGCCAACTTCAACCTAACTGATCAACTTTCGTTGTCGGTCGGTGCGCGTTATACCGACGAAGAAAAATCAGCATTCGTAAACAATGGCTTAATTTTCGATAATGTCTACCCGTATTCAGGTTGGATCCCAGGTTATGAGCGCCCTACAGGAGATATCATTCCTCAAGTTTTAGGTACCGACACCGATGGTGATGGCATTCTCGATGCCCCAGCGGTTGAAAGTTGGTCGCGATTTACCCCGCGCGTGGGGGTTGAATATCAGATGAGTAAAGATGTGATGTTTTATGCCAGTTACTCACAGGGCTTTAAATCAGGCACATTCAATCCGCGAGCAACAATTAATGAGCCTGGCGTAAACCCAGAAATCGTAGACTCAATCGAGATTGGTATGAAGAGCGATTGGAGCGATAATTTACGCGCCAATATTGCGGTGTTTACTTACGATCACAAAGACCGCCAATACATTGGTATTGAAGGCAACAGCAATGATCCTACAGCATTGCTGCAGCGTTTGCGTAATGCCGCTGAAACAGCTGCGGATGGCATTGAAGCGGACTTTACTTATGTTGCAACTGACAATCTACAGTTTGGTTTGTCAGTCGGTTATATCGACTTTGAGATCAAGCGAAACGATGCGATCCCACCACTGATTGGTTTGTCGAACACACCTGAGCTTACGTATAACTTCTCTGCTGCGTATGTATTAGAGTCTGACATTGGTGATTTCGTGTTTAACGCCAATTACTATCGTCGTGACGATTACTTGATTTTTGAAACCAGCGACTTAATTCAACAAGACGCATACGGCATGGTTAACTTAAGCGTCAGTTGGGAGAGTGTTGAAGGTGATTGGTATGCCAGTCTACACGGCAAAAACTTAACTGATGAAGAGTATGTTATCGGTGGCTATGACTTCGTCACCCGCAACGATGACGGTACCCTAGGTGCAGGTTTGGGCGGCGATACAACGTTGATTGGCTATTACGGCGATCCGCGGACTATCCACTTAACGGTTGGTTATCGCTTTTAAGTAATTACGGTCTTCTTGTGGGTACCTTGGCGGCTTCGGCCGCCTTTTTTGTGATAGACTTTTGCTCATGCAGATTACAGAACAAACTCATATGCTGATCGCTGATGATCACCCTTTGTTTCGAGCGGCAATGCGTGCTGCGTTAACCGATGTTGTCAGTGGTGAGCTCTTCGAAGCTGAAGATTTTAGCGCAGCACAACAGTGCTTGCGCGAAAACCCAGATATAGAGCTGGTATTTTTAGATTTGTCGATGCCCGGTAACCACGGTTTGACGGGACTGACGCAAATTCGCAATGAATTTCCTAATACTCTGGTAGTGATAGTGTCTGCTGAAGAAGAGCTTGCGGTGATCAAAAAAGCCGTCGCGCTTGGCAGCAGCGGATATATACCCAAATCCACGTCGTTAGACGATATGGTGACAGCGGTGAAAACCATACTCAACGGTGATAATTGGCTACCGGCGCATATTTCGCTGGACGCTGAGACTCAAACAGCTGAAGAGTCCGATTTTTTAGAGCGTTTAGGCCAGCTTACACCGCATCAATTCAATGTGCTTAAAATGCTCGCTGACGGTCGTTTAAATAAGCAAATTGCTTATGATTTGGGCATATCAGAATCGACAGTAAAGCAACATGTATCAGCGGTATTGAAAAAGCTTGGGGTTATTAATCGCACCCAGGCTGGGGTGCTGTTTAAACAAACTTTACAGTTGTAGAATTAACAGCATGCAAATTTAGGCGTTAGCCTTTATGTGCGTAAGGCAGACAGTCAGTGCACTTTGCTGCCAGAGTTCTTTCTGTAGGCGGTTACCTTCACAAAATAATCTCTGTGACGAACGGCGTTGACAATCTAGCTGTCAGCGACATACTCATAGTCAACGCATAATTTATCTGCGTTAAAGGTATGTTCCCACGATAAAAGGATTGATTATGCAACGTCGCAATTTTACTTCCATTGTTTTTTGTAGTTTGCTTGCACTGGGTCTCGCTGGTTGTAACTCCACAGCAGAATTCGATAATAACACCTTAGGCAAAGTGCTTAATTATCAACAACAAACCGCTCTGTTTGTATACAGTGATCACGATGTGACTGCTGAGTCAGTGTTGCCATTAATGCGCGTCAATGGTCAGGACATTCACTTAGTTACAACAGGCTCAGTGACAGTCGTTCCGTTGCAACCGGGTGTACACAAAGTCTCTTTACACAGCAAAGAGACGCCCTTTGACTATCGCGATGATGCGTTTTACGCCGCTGAAATCGAAGTTAAACAAGGGCAGCAACTGTATTTCCGCTGGCAAGAAGACAATCAGATGTTTGTAACCTTCGAGCGTCCAATGCTGACTCGCGGCGATTATAACTACGGTTTTGTTACTGCTGATGTTGCAATGACTGATATTGAAAATGGCCGTTTTTCGAAATTCACAGTCTCTGAGCTTGTCGAAGTTCAATAACTCAATTCAGAGCAGCGCATTAGGTTGTTGTCAAACAACGGCGTAATGCGCGTTTTAGTGCCACCGGTTTTACTGGTTTGGGTAAAAAATCCAAACCGATCGTAAGCGCTTCATCTTTTACTGAATCATCGCGATTTGCCGTTGTGAGTATGCCTGGCACCTTTTTACCCCACTGACTAAACCCTTGAGTCACAGCATCAATACCGGTTTCTCCGCCATTCAAGTGATAATCAACAATGACTAAGTCAGGGGCAGTTGGAACGTTGCTCAACAGCTGTTGTTGTGAATCTGCCACTGTCACCGTAGCGCCCCATTGTCGCAATAGAGCGGTAACAGCTGTTTGTATTTGATGTTCATTTTCAATCAATACTACGTGTGAATCGGCGAGGAATTGCTCAGAAGCGGAATCTTGCTGTGCCGGTAACAATTGTCCCTTTTGAGGTGCGTCAGTTTTACTCACACTATAGGGAACTGAAACGGCGAACAGACTGCCTTGATGGCGTTTAGAGCGCAGCGATACTTTGTGGCCCAGCAAAGAGGACATACGCTCGACAATCGTCAGTCCAAGACCTAAACCCGCGGCTTGATGTTCAGGGTGGACCCTATGGAACTCATCAAATATTGCGGCTTTTTGTTCGTCAGCTATGCCAATACCATTGTCAGCGACAATCAACTGCAGCTGTTGTCCAGGTCTGCGTTTAGCCCCAATAATAACTTTAGCTGGCACATCAGTGCGCGTATATCGAATCGCATTAGAAATCAGGTTTTGCAATATTCTGCGCAATAGTTTTTTGTCTGACTCGACGACGTAGTGACTCACTACAAAGCGCAACGAAACCGATTTCTGGGCGGCAATGACCTGAAATTCTTTTGCTAAACTGGCAAACAAGTCATTGATTGGAAAGCGCGTGATATGCGTTTGTAGTACACCCGAGTCGAGTTTGGTGATATCGAGCAAGCTGTTAAGTAAAGATTCGGCGCTGTTGAGGGATTGTTGAATACCCTCACTAATGTCCTGCATTTGCTGCGAAGTGTTACTCGATGCTGTTAGTTGATTTAACATGGCTGAGTAAAGCACTGCTGCATTCAAAGGCTGCATTAAATCATGCCCTGCAGCCGCCAAGAACTTGGTTTTACTCACATTAGCTGCATCGGCTTCCAATTTGGCGATTTCTAATTGCTGAGTGCGTTCATAAACGCGTTCTTCTAGTTGTGCTTTGGCTGCACTTAATTGCTCCTGAATTTGAATGTACTCACTGATATCTGCATAAGTCGTAACATAGCCTCCGCCGGGTAACGGTCGGCCGTTAATCTCTATTGTGCGTTTATCGCTTTGCCGGCGTACATATTTGTATTCACGTCCAGTACGCATGTGATCGATTCGCTTGGCAATTTCCTGTTCTATGTCGGCTTGCTGGCCAAATAATCCGCGTTTGGCATTAGCACGCAACACCTCTTCGATGGGCATCCCGACATTAATGAAACCCTCTGGATAGTCAAATAACTGCAGATAACGTTCGTTCCACGCTAACATGGTTAAATTGCTATCTAGAACACTGATCCCTTGTTGGATATGTTGCACCGAAGACTTCAGAACTTCGTGATTAAATTGCAGCGTTTGCGAGGCGCGTTCGGCCAAGTCAACCAATTCATGCATATTGGATCCGCGGCCATGCGCTATAGTGGACAGTAAAATACGCGCCCCGGCAATCCCCACTTGTGAGGCTAAACGCCGCTCGCAATGACTCAACATGGGCGCGCTGGCAATAGCTTTTGGAGATTCTGCAGTGGTTGCTAATAAATCTTGAACTTCATGCGCGGGCAATATGCGTCTTAACAGCGCATCTAAATCGCGCATGTAAATCATCAAATGAGGCTGGCTTTCGCTGTTCTGATTAGCCGTCTCACGCGGTTTACTCAACCATGTAATAATGACGTGCACTAAAACATTGGCGCACAAACTCATAATGAATGCGCTCGCTAATTCAGCATCGCTGGGCACTGGATCGAAGTAATAGCTCGCGGTAATACTTGGCCACAGGATGAGCACCGCCCAACACACGCTCCCGGTTATAATGCCTAGCCAAGCCGCCAACGCATTGCTACGCGCCCAAAAGAACGGCATCAGTATCGCCGGAGTTACTTGTGCAAGCAGGGCCATGGCGACTGTGCCACTTTGTACTAAGGGGGCGGTTTGACTAATGTTTACGTGATACCAATAAGCTACGGCCAACACTATGATCACGGTTAACCGCCGGATCGTTAATACTTGCTGAGTACGCAATGGTCTGTTTTGCTGTTTATTTAGGGCCAAGCGCAACCACAGCGGTGTGACGAGGTTATTAGCGATCATTATCCCCAGTGCAAGCGTAGCGACAATAACCATGCTGGTGGCGGCGCCTAGACCGCCAATAAACGCAGTAATAGCGACAAAGGCTTGCTCTTGTTCGATGGGGATAGCCAGAATATAACTATCTGTGGAGTAGGTGGCACTGTCGAGTACGATGTCACCCGCCAAAGCGATGGGTAAAATAAACAGACTCATCAGCACCAAGTAGGTTGGAAACAACCAACGAGCGGTTCGCAGCTCATCTTCACCGTTGTTTTCGACGAAGTTGATATGGAATTGCCGCGGCAGACAAAACGCTGCGCAAATTCCCAATAATGTATGGCATACGTATACCCACGTGGCACTTTCGCTGGTCAGAGTTTGACGTGCCTCGGCGTTCTGAGCCGCTTGCACAAAGATATCCAAAGGACCGTCGAACAATATATAACAGGTGTAAAATCCGACTATCAGGATACCGACCAATTTAATGATTGATTCGAACGCAATGGTCGTCATTAAGCCGGGATGCTTCTCGGTAAGACTTAGTGTCCGCGTCCCAAACAAGATTGCGAATAAAGCCATTAGACCAGCAACGTAAATACCGACGGTAGAGGTGTTTGCAACGTTATCAGAAGCGATCAAGTTAAATGATAGGGTTATCGCATCAAGCTGCAGGGCGATATAGGGAATGACACCAATAAAACAGACCAGAGTTACCAAGGCACCAATACTAAATTGGCTGTTGTAACGCGCACCGACAAAGTCGGCCAATGAGCTTATCTGATGGGTTTGGCAATATTGTGCAATACGGCGAATTAACTCAAAGCCAAACACAAAAGCGATAATCATGCCCAAATAGGTCGGTATAAATGCCCAGCCGTATTGCGCAGCTTGGGTGGTGGTACCAAAAAAAGCCCAAGACGTACAATGCACACCCAATGCAAGGCTATATATATACGGGTGCTGCTGGTGCTGTTGCTTTTTGCGGTCTGCGAAGAATGCAATCGCAAACAATACCAGCAAGTAAAGCACGACAATGCCGGACACAACCCAAAGACTAAACATACCGTTTATTTCATTGATTTCGATAGGTTTATCATGACAGAAATCACTGGTTAGCCAAAGTCTTTAACCAGCAATCGCAAAAATTATCCATAAAAGTGGTGGGGTTACCCTTGAACCCGCAAAATCAAACCCCATTTAGCCCCCAAAGTGAGTTTTAGCAGGTTATTAGACTGGAGGGATGCATGAGCGAACCACGCGACGTGCAAGAAAACGCAGCAGCTGAATCTGCCTCTGAGGAGGCGTTGCAGCAAGAGGTAGCAAACGAAGCAGTTGACGCGCAAGCGACTGACACTGACGTTGAAGGGGAATTAGAAACCCCAGAAGAAATCATTGCAGCACTCGAAGCTGAATTAGCTGCGGCGCAAGCCACGATTGATGGTCAGCAAGAAAGTGTCTTACGCGCTCGAGCTGAGATGGAAAACGCCAAGCGACGTGCCGAAGCAGAAGTCAGTAAAGCACGTAAATTTGCATTGGAGAAGTTTGCCGGCGAGTTGTTACCAGTCATTGATAATCTCGAACGCGCGATTCAAGTGGCAGATGCGGACAATGAAGTGGTCAAGCCTTTACTGGAGGGTGTTGAGCTAACCATGAAGTCGTTTGTCAGCACGGTTGAAAAGAATGGGTTGACCATTATTGATCCGCAAGGTGAGCCGTTTAATCCTGAGATGCATCAGGCTATGTCGATGCAGGAATCTGCCGACATGCCTGCCAACACAGTTATGGCGGTGATGCAAAAAGGTTATCAAATTAATGGCCGGTTATTACGACCAGCCATGGTAATGGTATCGAGAGCGCCAGAAGGCGGCGTAGATACCCAAGCATAATTGAGTAATTAGTGCGTTTTTTTCGTGGTAAACATTGAAATTTTGTTGAATAGCCCCACAACTAACGCAGGTATTTAGAAACAGTTTTTTGGAGACACACAATGGGTAAAATCATTGGAATCGATTTAGGTACAACAAATTCATGTGTCGCAGTTCTAGACGGCGACAAAGCGAAAGTGATCGAAAACGCCGAGGGCGATCGCACTACGCCATCTATCATCGCATACACAAACGATGGTGAAACGCTTGTTGGTCAACCGGCCAAGCGTCAGGCGGTAACTAATCCGCAAAATACATTATTCGCGATCAAGCGTTTAATCGGTCGTCGCTTTGAAGATAAAGAAGTTCAGCGCGACATCGACATCATGCCGTTTAGCATTGTTAAAGCTGATAATGGCGACGCATGGGTTGAGGCGAAGGGTGAGAAAATGGCACCGCCACAAATCTCTGCCGAAGTATTGAAAAAAATGAAAAAGACCGCTGAGGACTATCTTGGCGAGGAAGTAACGGGTGCGGTAATTACAGTACCTGCTTACTTTAACGATTCACAGCGTCAGGCGACGAAAGACGCTGGCCGAATTGCCGGTCTTGACGTTAAGCGTATCATCAACGAGCCAACTGCCGCTGCTCTTGCATACGGAATGGATAAGAAGTCTGGCGACAACGTTGTTGCCGTGTATGACTTAGGTGGTGGTACATTCGATATCTCAATCATCGAGATAGATGAAGTTGACGGCGAACACACGTTTGAAGTACTTGCGACTAATGGTGATACTCACCTTGGTGGTGAAGACTTCGACAACCGCGTAATCAATTACTTGGTTGAAGAGTTTAAGAAAGATCAAGGCGTTGACTTACGCAAAGATCCTTTGGCAATGCAGCGCCTTAAAGAAGCGGGTGAAAAAGCCAAGATTGAATTGTCTTCTGCACAGCAAACAGAAGTTAACTTGCCATACATCACAGCAGACGCGTCAGGTCCTAAGCACTTAGTGATCAAATTGACTCGCGCTAAGCTTGAGTCATTGGTAGAAGACATGGTTAAGGCTTCTCTTGAACCTGTTAAGCAAGCGCTAGCAGATGCTGACTTAAGCGTGAGCGACGTACAAGATATCATTCTTGTTGGTGGTCAGACGCGTATGCCGTTAGTACAGAAGTACGTATCTGAGTTCTTCGGCAAGGAGCCGCGTAAAGACGTGAATCCAGACGAAGCTGTTGCAGTCGGTGCGGCAATCCAAGGTGGCGTATTGTCAGGTGACGTTAAAGACGTACTACTGCTAGACGTTACACCTTTGTCTTTGGGTATCGAAACCATGGGTGGTGTAATGACTGCTCTGATTGAGAAGAACACAACGATTCCTACTAAGAAATCACAAACTTTCTCAACGGCTGAGGACAACCAGTCAGCGGTTACCGTTCACGTGCTTCAAGGTGAGCGTAAGCAAGCGGGCGGTAACAAGTCACTAGGTCAGTTTAACCTAGAAGGTATTCGTCCAGCACCGCGCGGCGTACCGCAAATCGAAGTAACTTTCGATATCGATGCTGACGGTATCCTGCACGTGTCTGCGAAAGACAAAGACACGGGTAAAGAGCAGAAGATCACCATTAAAGCGTCATCTGGTTTGAGCGATTCTGAGATTGAACAAATGGTTCAAGACGCAGAAGCCAATAAAGAAGCTGACAAAAAGTTCGAAGAGCTAGTACAAGCGCGTAACCAAGCTGATGGTATGGTTCACGGTACTCGCAAGCAAATCGAAGAAGCTGGTGAAGCATTACCTGCGGACGAGAAAGCAAAAATCGAAGCGGCGATTGGTGAGCTAGAAACGGCGATCAAAGGCGAAGATAAAGAGGCGATTGAAGCGAAGACTCAGGAGCTTATCCAAGCGTCTGCGAAGTTGATGGAAATCGCCCAAGCGAATGCTCAGCAGGCTGGTGCCGAGCAGGCAACAGATGCCACTGAGCAGAGCGCTAAGCCTGAAGACGACGTCGTTGACGCTGAATTCGAAGAAGTGAAAGACGACAAGAAGTAATTGTCGGTCTTAAGCACGACGAGAGATAGCAAATAGGCGTAGCAGCTTTCTGCCTACGCCTTTTTGCCAACATACGGGCGTTAAAACCTGTTGTAGAAGGTGGGACAAGCACAAACAATGTCAAAACGAGATTACTACGAAGTTCTGGGTGTCGATAAAGGCGCGAGTGAACGTGATATTAAAAAAGCCTACAAAAAGTTGGCTATGAAGTATCACCCCGATCGCACAGCTGGTGATAAAGCACTCGAAGAGAAGTTTAAAGAAATTCAAGAAGCCCATGAGGTTTTGACTGACGATCAAAAACGCGCGGCGTACGATCAATACGGTCATGCCGGTGTTGATCCGAACCGTGGGGGCGGCGGTTTCGGTGGTGGTGCTGATTTTGGTGACATTTTTGGCGATGTGTTTGGCGACATTTTCGGCGGCGGTCGAGGTGGCCGTCAGTCACGTGCGCGTTCAGGCGCCGACTTGCGTTACAACCTTGAAATGACACTTGAAGAAGCGGTTCGCGGCAAGAATGTTGAGATCCGTGTTCCAACACTGGTTGAGTGTGAGGTATGTGATGGCTCAGGGGCGAAGAAGGGCACCACTCCGACGACGTGTCCAACGTGTCACGGCAACGGCCAAGTGCAAATGCGTCAGGGCTTTTTTGCAGTTCAGCAAACCTGTCCAACGTGTTCGGGTAAAGGCAAGATCATTAGTGACCCGTGTAATGCATGTCATGGTCATGGCCGCGTTGAAAAGACCAAAACACTTTCTGTTAAAGTACCTGCCGGTGTCGATACCGGCGATCGCATACGCTTATCCGGTGAGGGTGAAGCTGGTGAACACGGCGCACCAGCGGGTGACTTATATGTGCAAGTACATGTAAAAGAACACAAAATATTTACCCGTGATGGTAACAACTTATATTGCGAAGTGCCTTTGAGCTTCACGACTGCTGCACTCGGTGGTGAACTGGAAGTTCCAACCCTAGACGGTAAAGTAAAACTCAAAATTGGTGCAGAAACGCAAACTGGCCGCATGTTTAGATTGCGCGGCAAAGGTGTGAAGTCTGTGCGCAGTGGCGCAATTGGCGATTTAATGTGTAAGGTTGTGGTTGAAACACCTGTTAATCTTTCATCGCGTCAAAAAGAATTACTCAAGGAATTAGACGAGTCAATGGGCAGCGGCAAAGACGCAGCTAAGCATCGCCCGAAAGAGCAAGGGTTCTTTGACGGTGTGAAAAAATTCTTTGACGATCTGACTAATTAATCACACAAAAAACCTTTGAATTTAAAAAGCCTCTGAAATTTCAGGGGCTTTTTTATGGTCTAAACACTCGTATTTTGTGTAACTAACAATTAAATTAACCAATTATCACAATCAGTAAGGACATCTAATGAAAAAGCTCACCCTACTAGCAGCGGCAGCTTCTATAGCTATAGGAAGTATCGCGTTTATTGGCAGCGCAACAGCAGAAGAAGCCAAAAGCGAGCGCCAAGCGGCAAATGCTACGCAATTCCGTCAAGCATTGTTCCAGCTCATTCGCAGTAATATGGGGCCCCTTGGAGGCATGGCGCGTGGCGACATCCCAATGAACGCAGACGTTATTGCTACAAACGCTGTGCGTTTAGAACAGCTAGGTATGATGATCCCTGACTATATGGCAACTGATACGACAGGCTTTGGTGTGGACACGGAAGCCTTGCCCAAGATATGGGAAAATATGGATGATTTTACAGCCAAAGCGAATGATTTAGTCGAAGCTTCTCGCGCCCTGCAAGCGGTTGTACTGGCGGGTGATGACAGTTTGTATCGCGGCGCTATTGGCGATGTTGGAAAAACCTGTAAAGCTTGTCACGACGCTTACAAAGCTGAATAGTTTACAGTGACAAATCGTTTTAGACCAAGAGCCTTCTGACTCTTGGTCGTCTATTGTCGATTAGTAATAAAACTCAGGCTCCGGTGGTAAAACAATAACGAGCCAATAGGTCATGGCAGCCACTGCTATCGCAATGACAAGTGCCAACCACAATTTTTGTTGCGTGATGCCCTGTGCATCTGTTTCTTTTTTGCCGCTAAACATCGCAGTGATTATGGTTTGACGTTTGTAGAATTGATAAAACAACGCTGCAGCAATATGCAAACCAATTATCCACAATAAAACGTCAAAAAAGTTAAAGTGAATAAACGCCATGACGTCTTTAACTTCTGCAGATACAACACTGTAATAAGGCCCTTCAGAAAAAATATCGTCGGTTACAAACAGGCCACTGATTGCTTGTAGCGCTATAATTAGCAACATGGCAATAACTGCCCAACTGCCGATTGGATTGTGACCGGCATATACTTCACTGTCTTTACGCAACAATTGTTTCGAGTAATGGATACCTTTGATTGGATGCAAAGGATAGTTACTAAAACGCGCATAGTGCGTTCCCAATAGACCCCAAACTAAGCGAAAGGCTATGAGCCCTAATAAGCAATAGCCTATGGTGAAATGCCAATCGATGGCATTGTCTAAGTATTCTGCAGTCAACCACTGTGTTGTAATACCCGCGACTAATAACCAGTGAAACAAGCGGGTAGGTAAGTCCCAAATTAGTACGTTTTGACTCATACAATTACATCCAATTCTGTTGGCTAAACTCAGTGTTATACAACGCGCGGTTAATAATATTTAACGCCGTTGTTTGTTTAATCATCGGCACCGTCATCACACTCGAGGCTAAGCCTAATTTAATATTGGCCAGACCGACTCGACGCTGAAAGAGACTCTGAGCATAGTCACTTTGCTGAAGCTTACACAATGGACAAACTAATCGGTCGACACCAAAAAAGCCTTTGCGAACATATAAATGCGTTTGGTCATGGTAAACGCCCCAACGGAACCAGCGCAAAACAATTAAGCCTTGTAATACAACCGGAGCGAATAACCACAAGTATTGCATTGCGGATACATCGGATAAGAATACGACAGTGACTATCGCTACAGTAAAGGGCAAGGTGAGTAATGCTGAGTACTTAATAATAAAGCGCTTACTGATGCGTTGGTAGGATTGCTCAAATGGATTATTATGAGAAAAAGCAGCTTGACCCAACAAAACACTCTGTTGTGCAGTAACTGAAGGGACCATCAACGAACTTTGGTCATTAACCGCTCGTTGTGATGTATGGCTGATTTGCTTGTAAACTAGGTTGATTCTGCCAAACAGCCCATCTAACCAGTCTTGGTTGTATTCCACATGCTGAATACGCGATATGTTAATACTGACTTGGTATTTAGTTAATAAGCCACTTAACCTGCGTAAACGTCCCTCTAGTTTTACTAAGCGATAATCGTAAAACGTGATAATTGCACCAACGACTGATAACAACGTAATAAACAAAAATATGAGCAATACGGTTGATAATACAAAGGTGAGATACAACACCAAGCCTTGTTGCTCAATGGAATACATGGCAATTAGATCTGAGTCGGCCAAATAATTGTCTAAATAGCGTATCGCATCATCGATAAAGGGCGAAAACGCACCAAGGATGATCCAAACGCGATTGTTAGTGATGCCGTGAATAATGAGATCGCCAATACTACGCCGGTTAAGCACCTCTCCTTGCTCATTATCCTCTAGCTGCGAATCAGAGGATGGCACAGTGCTGGTTTGCTGTTGATTTTTCTGTTGTTGAATTTGGTCACGCAAGGCATTCGTAGTGCCTTCTGGTAAGGCCACGATAATGGCTTCTTGCTTAGCCGACCCCGCCGTATCAAGCATCACAACTCGCGTATTGTGCCAGCGATAATAAATCGGTTGCTCTAGTTTCACGTCTTGGATTTTGTCGAACGGTAAATTGAGTTTAAGGCGCTTAAACACCCCTTTGTGAATCTCGACACTGTCTTGATTAACGCGAAATTGAAATGCCAAGAAAGCGGCAATGGCATAAGCAATCATGAGCACAGATGCGCCAATCATTATGCCGATAATAGCTGCAGGGTTTGAATCTAGCGCACTGCGCAAACCGATAAAAATTGGTACCAATACAAAAAGCTGGCTCACTAAACCCTTTAGAAATTGGACCGCAAAATAAATCAACGCAACAGGGTGTACGCGCTGCCAGCTCCCCATTGGCTGTTGTAAATCAGATGAGTTCATCATTATCTGAAGCGGCGCTTGAGTATGACTCTGTGTTTACATGGTTAAGCAAAAACTGCCGCAATTGATTGGCTTTACCTTTCTCCAGCCCAGGTATCACACAGGTTTGCATGGCACTTCCAGCAGAATATATATGTAGCTTTGCCAGATTGGCGAACCGCTCAATTGGACCTTGGCTTACTTCAACATGTTGAATGCGGTTAGTCGGTTGTGTACTCACATGACGAAAAATAATACCGCTGTAGAATGATATATCATGCTCTCGCAGCGCATAAGCTTTGGCTTTTGCTGCGAACCATTGATAGACACAACTAAGCACACCCAATCCCAGTGCGGCGATGATCAATATAGATAGGGTATCACGGGTGTTCTGGTCTACGGCAATAAAGGGTTGTAACAACACAACAACTCCAGCAGCCACTACCGTCAGATCGATAACGGCATAGGTAAGCATACTAATAAGCGGGTAATGCCTTGCAAGTGGCACCTTCACCAAGTCTTCAATACTAGGGAGCTCTTCGCTCGTTACATTAGGATTCATAAATACAAAAAAAATCTCATTTCGGTCATACTAAACCAAACAAATACTTTGAAAAGTATTCTTTTCAGGCACAATAAAGAAAAATTAGAGGAATACTATGAATCTTGCAATTTTAGGTGCCAACGGTCGAATGGGTAGAGCATTGTTAGAAGCGGCCCAAAGCGATAATGAGCTGACCGTGACGCTGGCCTGTGTGCGCGAATCATCAAGTCTTGTTGGCCAGTCGGTGAGGCAATTGGTGAATGTCTCTGCTGCTCAAGTGCCAGATTTTACAGTGTTCGGTATATCAGATAATGCCGACGTTGTAATTGATTTTACCTTGCCAGTTGCACTACAAGCGCATTTGGATATTTGTGTAAAAATGCAGCGCCCGGTGGTAATCGGAACCACTGGTCTGAGTGATGAACAGCTCAGCGCTATTGGTGCCGCAGCCAATCATATTCCCATCGTTTTTGCCGCCAATTACAGCGTCGGCGTAACGTTAATGACTAAGTTATGTCGCATGGCTGCGCAAACACTCGGTGACACAGCGGATATTGAAATTATAGAAGCTCACCATCGGTTTAAGCGAGATGCGCCCTCAGGTACTGCGATGGCGATCGGTGAGGCAATTGCCGATCAGCTCGATATTAAACTGCAAGACCACGCGATTTATGGTCGCGAGGGCGACACGGGCGAGCGCAACCAGCGCACGATTGGCTTTTCGACTATTCGCGGTGGCGACATTATTGGTGATCACACAGCTTTGTTTGCAGACATTGGCGAGCGAGTTGAAATTACACACAAAGCGAGCAGTCGACAAACATTTGCTCTTGGAGCGCTGCGGGCGGCTAAGTGGTTATTGAATAAACCCGCAGGCTTGTATGACATGGAAGATGTTTTAGGATTGAAATAATTGTAATTAATGGCGCTTACATTCAATTTTATAGATGAGCGGCGTATTTTTATAAATTATCTGATTTAACGTAGACCTAAATTCAACCTTGCTATATACTCAGCGGAATTTGCCAAAAATCCGCGTCCTGACTCTTCGTTTCGTGCAATTCGAGGCCTGAAAATGGATGCTTATTAGCTGCAAAGACCGCAAATGAGTGGGGAATCCTACTTGTTATTGTCCTGTACTTAAATGCCAGTTTGAGTACATGAGTTAACTTATGCTTGGAGGTTGACTTGGCTAATTCTGCCCTGTTAGTGCTTGAAGACGGTTCTGTTTTCAAAGGCACTGCCATTGGAGCTGACGGAACCACTGTTGGTGAAGTCGTTTTTAATACGTCGATGACGGGATATCAAGAAATACTGACTGATCCCTCATATGCTGAACAAATCATTACTTTAACCTATCCCCATATCGGTAATACCGGAACCAACGAAGAAGACGTCGAATCAGACGAAATTAGAGCCAAAGGTTTGGTTATTCGCGATTTACCGCTGTTAGCCAGTAATTTCCGTAACACCTTATCCCTATCCGATTATCTCAAAGCAAAAAACATCGTTGCAATCGCAGATATCGATACTCGTCGTCTAACGCGCATTCTCCGTGATAAAGGCGCCCAGAACGGTTGTATTATTGCCGGCGATGATTTAAGTGAAGACAAAGCCCTAGATGCGGCTAAAGCTTTCCCTGGTTTAAAGGGGATGGACTTAGCCAAAGTTGTTACAACCGATAGTGTCACAGAGTGGCAAGGCAACACTTGGCGCTTGGAAGATGGTTACCAAGCCGCGCCGTCTGAGCAACCATTTCATGTGGTCGCGTATGATTTCGGAGCGAAGCACAATATTCTGCGCATGTTGGTCGAACGCGGTTGTAAAGTAACTTTGGTGCCCGCGACAACGAGTGCTGAAGAAGCACTTGCGCTAAACCCTGATGGTATATTTCTAAGTAATGGCCCCGGTGACCCTGAACCGTGTGACTACGCAATTACAGCAATCAAAACATTCTTAGATAAATCTTTGCCGATATTTGGTATCTGCTTAGGGCACCAGCTGCTGGCATTGGCAAGCGGCGCGAAGACCGTGAAAATGAAGTTCGGTCACCACGGTGCCAACCATCCTGTTAAAGACTTAAATCGCAATGTGGTGATGATAACCAGCCAAAACCACGGTTTTGCAGTTGATGAAACATCTTTACCAGAGACATTGAAAGTGACTCATGTGTCATTGTTTGACGGATCATTACAGGGGATCGAACACACCAGTAAACCGGCGTTTAGTTTCCAAGGGCACCCTGAAGCAAGCCCAGGACCGCAAGATGCGGCACCACTGTTTGATCACTTCATTGAACTTATGACTAATCACCAACGCTAGGACCTTGAAAGCATGCCAAAACGTACTGACATAAAAAGTATTCTGATTTTAGGCGCAGGCCCTATCGTAATCGGCCAAGCCTGTGAGTTTGACTATTCTGGCGCTCAAGCGTGTAAAGCGCTGCGCGAAGAGGGTTACCGAGTCATTCTGGTTAACTCTAACCCTGCAACTATTATGACTGATCCAGATATGGCTGATGCCACTTACATCGAGCCAATCCATTGGGAAGTTGTCCGCAAGATCATTGAAAAAGAGCGTCCAGACGCTGTGCTGCCAACCATGGGTGGGCAAACCGCATTGAACTGTGCGCTTGATTTGAACAAACACGGTGTATTAGAAGAGTTTGGTATTGAACTTATTGGTGCATCGGCAGAAGCCATAGATAAAGCCGAAGACCGCGAGCAATTCGACAAAGCGATGAAATCCATTGGCTTGGAATGCCCGCGAGCGGAAATTGCGCACAGCATGGAGCAAGCTCATGATGTGCTCAGCCGGATTGGTTTCCCGTGTATTATTCGCCCGTCGTTTACTATGGGCGGCACCGGTGGCGGTATCGCCTACAACATTGATGAGTTCAATGAGATTTGTGCACGCGGCCTAGATTTATCGCCAACTAGCGAGCTGCTAATCGATGAATCATTGATCGGTTGGAAAGAGTACGAGATGGAAGTTGTCCGGGATAAAAACGACAACTGCATCATTGTTTGTACGATTGAAAACTTCGACCCAATGGGCGTGCATACCGGTGATTCAATTACCGTAGCACCTGCACAGACGCTGACAGACAAAGAATTCCAAATTATGCGTAATGCGGCGATGGCCGTCCTGCGTGAGATCGGTGTTGAAACCGGTGGTTCAAACGTACAGTTCGGCATATGCCCTGATACGGGGCGTATGGTGATCATTGAGATGAACCCGCGGGTTTCGCGTTCATCGGCCTTGGCGTCAAAAGCTACGGGGTTCCCGATTGCTAAAGTCGCTGCGAAATTGGCGGTTGGTTTCACTCTCGATGAACTTGCTAATGATATTACTGGTGGTGCCACGCCAGCGTCATTTGAGCCAGCAATCGATTACGTGGTTACTAAAATTCCACGTTTTAATTTTGAAAAATTTGCCGGTGCGAATGACCGTTTGACCACGCAGATGAAGTCTGTGGGTGAGGTAATGGCGATCGGCCGTAACCAGCAAGAGTCATTGCAAAAAGCTTTACGCGGTTTAGAGGTTGGTGCAAACGGCTTATCGCCAATTCTTGACCTTGAAGATCCAGATGCTCGCACTAAGTTGATTTATGAGCTACGCGAGCCCGGTGCTGAGCGAATTTGGTACATTGGTGATGCCTTTAGAATGGGTATGACCATCGACGAAGTGTTCGAATTAACCAACATCGACCGTTGGTATCTCGTCCAATTAGAAGAGTTAATCCAACTAGAGGCGTTGGTTGCGCGTTTAGGTATTGCTGAAATTGACGCGGATCTTATGCGTAAGCTAAAGCGTAAAGGTTTCTCTGATTCGCGCCTCGCTGAACTGACCAATGTCGCTGAAAGCGATATCCGCGATATTCGTGTGAAGTTTGAGGTTCTGCCCGTTTATAAGCGTGTAGATACCTGTGCGGCGGAGTTCTCAACTAGCACGGCATACATGTATTCGACGTATGACGAGGAGTGCGAAGCGCAAGCCACGGATCGCGATAAGATCATGGTGCTCGGTGGCGGACCTAACCGTATCGGTCAAGGGATCGAATTTGACTATTGCTGTGTTCATGCTGCACTCTCTATGCGCGATGATGGTTATGAGACCATTATGGTTAACTGTAACCCAGAAACGGTTTCAACCGACTACGACACGTCTGACCGCTTGTACTTTGAACCGGTAACGCTTGAAGATGTACTTGAAATAGTGCGTGTTGAGCAGCCTAAAGGGGTTATCGTCCAATATGGCGGTCAAACACCACTGAAACTGGCACGTGCACTTGAAGAGAACGGTGTACCGATCATTGGTACCAGCCCCGATGCTATAGATCGTGCAGAAGACCGTGAACGCTTCCAGCAAATGGTCAACAAGCTGGGCTTAAAGCAACCTGCAAATGCTACCGTGAGCAATATGGAAGAGGCGCTTGCACGCGCAGAAGATATTGGTTTCCCATTGGTTGTTCGCCCGTCCTACGTATTGGGTGGACGCGCGATGGAAATCGTGTACGACATGAAAGACTTGAAACGCTACTTAAATGAAGCCGTTAAAGTATCAAACGACTCACCAGTATTGCTTGATCGCTTCTTAGATGATGCGATTGAAGTCGATATCGATGCGGTGTCAGACGGTCAAACGGTCGTGATTGGCGGCATTATGGAGCACATTGAGCAAGCCGGGGTTCACTCGGGTGATTCAGCGTGCTCACTACCGCCGTACTCGTTGCCGAAGGACATCCAAGACGTTATGCGTGAGCAAGTTAAAGCGATGGCACTGGAGCTAAACGTTGTAGGTTTAATGAATACCCAATTCGCCGTTAAAGACGGTGAAGTATACCTCATTGAAGTAAACCCGCGCGCCGCACGTACGGTACCGTTTGTATCGAAAGCTACTGGTGTGGCTTTGGCGAAAATTGCGGCTCGTGCCATGGCTGGGCAATCATTGGTGGAGCAGGGCTTTACCGAAGAGGTCATCCCGCCATTCTTCTCAGTAAAAGAGGTGGTATTACCGTTTGCTAAGTTCCGCGGTGTAGACCCGCTGCTCGGCCCAGAAATGCGCTCTACCGGTGAAGTTATGGGCGTTGGTGATACGTTTGAAGAAGCCTACGCGAAGGCCAACTTGGGAGCCGGCTCGCCGGTACCGCAAGAAGGTAAAGCATTGATTTCAGTGCGCGAGCACGATAAGCAAAAAGTTATCGAGTTAGCGCGTGAGTTAAAGGCTAAAGGCTTCGAGATTGAGGCAACTCGCGGTACAGCGACGACGCTTTATGACGCGGGTATTATGTCTACTGTGGTCAACAAACTATCAGAAGGTCGTCCGAACATTGTTGATGCGATTAAGAATAAAACCTATACCTATGTTATTAATACGACAGAAGGGCGTCAGGCTATTAATGACTCTGTGTACATTCGTCGCGAGGCGCTGGCCAGCAAAACGACGTATACCACAACATTAAATGCAGGTTTTGCGACTATACGAGCCAAGGACTTTGATGACCGCTCTAAGGTTGCCTCTGTACAAGAGTTACACGAACGCGTAAAACATCGCGCTGACTAAGTGACAACAGCGTCAATTGACGCTATCCTATCTGACTATTCAAAGTGCGCTTTTTTAAGCGCACTTTTTTGTGTTGATTACTAGAGAGAGACGTTATGAGTCAATACCCTATGACAGCTGAAGGCGCAGAAAAGCTTCGCGAAGAACTGCACCACTTAAAATCTGTCCGTCGCCCACAAATCATTGAAGCGATTGCTGAGGCACGCGAACACGGCGACTTAAAAGAAAATGCCGAATATCACGCGGCGCGCGAGCAGCAGAGTTTTTGTGAAGGACGTATTCAGGATATTGAAGGTAAGCTGTCAAACGCACAAATTATTGATGTCACCAAAATGCAAAATACTGGCAAGGTTATTTTTGGTACGACCGTTACAATTTTAAACGTACAAAACGACGAAGAGACGACTTACCGGATAGTGGGGGATGATGAAGCCGATATCAAAGCGAATCGTATCTCTGTCAACTCACCGATTGCGCGTGGTTTGATTGGTAAGATGATCGATGACGTAGTTAACATCCAAACACCCGCTGGGACAGTTGAATTCGAAATCATCGAAGTGGAATATATCTAACCAAATTGCGGCTCTTGTCGGGCCGCAATGTTAAATTATAGATTAAACATCTCTTGTTTCTCTCACGTTAGCTAACCACTCAGATGAGATTAACCGCATTAGAAGTCAATTTGTTCTGACGCTTGTAGCAAGCGTGAAAGAGTGAGATGCATGCGAAGATTCAGCGCCTGTGAATCGATTGTTTGACACAGTGCTTGTTAGAGGCTCTACTTTTTGCTAGCGTGAATGACGCAATCAAGTTCTTACCGAGTGAGGTATCCATGGCTCGTCGGTCTTTTCAACAGCTCTTCAGCAACACTAAACCAGAAACAATCGATCTTGTTTCGTCTGTAATGCACCGTTTTTCGGAAGACATTGCATCAGAGTTTTATGATGCGATGCTAGAATCTAAAGAATCTGAAGTTTATCTCAAGCATGCGCTGGTGGAGCGGAACTTGTCGGTTTCCTTTGCCCGGTGGGCCGCTACGCTGTTTTGTGTCGTTACAGACTTTGACAGTGAAAAGTTAGAGCAGGGACATAAAAAAATTGGTCAGATACATGCTCGAATAGGTATACCCATGCGACTGGTCGACTATGGCATGCAGGTAGTTAAGGATTTTTGTTTTCGCGTTTTTCTAGAGCATACAAAAGAGCAGGAAAAAGTTCCCGGTGCAATCATATACATCAATAATTTGTTAGATACGGCGTTGTCGACAATTAACGAGAGTTATTTGGAGGTCACAATCTCTAATGAAAGAAACTCACAGTTACTTCGTCTTAAAATGGCGTCAGCCGATTTAAATGTTGAATGTGAAAGAGTTAGAAGTGATTTACTCGTCTGGTCTCGAGACATCCTTTCTCATATTTTATCCGGAAGCAAAGATTCGTATATCGAAATATCTAATATCAGCCAAACTAATTTCGGTCTTTGGTTTAATCACAAAGCGGTATTTTATTTTTCCGACTGTGATGAGTTTAGCAAAATTCAAAATTTATTGGTTGAGTTAAACACTATTTGTCAAAACTATAAAATGTTAACTTCTGGATGTGATGACGCCGATTTCATAGATTTCCTGCGTGTGTTTAACTCAACAGTAAATGAAATTTCATGGCTGCTATCTCAAATCATTGAAAAGAATACCCGTGAAAATCAAAGTAAAGACCCGCTGACAAACTTATTAAGTCGCAGATATCTTGATGGTATTTTGAAGCGAGAGGTAGAGATAAGCATAAAGCAAGCGCAAAAGTTCGCGGTATTACTCATTGATTTGGACAATTTTAAAGGCATAAATGATTCATACGGACACTCTGCTGGTGACATGGTACTTCGAGATGTCGCCGCACTGATACAGCAATGTACTCGTGCGACTGATTTTAATATCCGCTATGGCGGCGAAGAGATTTTAATTGTGCTAACCAATATTAGTGAATTGCAAGTGCGCAACAGAGCAGAGCATATAAGAGAAACTATCGCCAGCCATGCATTTGTCGACGGTGCTAGTCGACAAATTTCCGTTACAACTAGCATTGGAGTGGCCATTCACGATGGTCACCCAGACTATCAGCGTACAATCGATATTGCAGATGAAAAATTATACGCAGCTAAACGCGGTGGAAAGAACAAAGTTGAGTTGTAACTGACGAGCAAGAGCAGATTTTGCTGAAGTAAAGTTGCGGTGGCAGAGTATAGATGCTCAATCTTGATTTCAATATAGAACACCGGTTACCACTTTGATCTTATTGGCCCTACGTACGTTGAAATAAGAGTTATTATCCAAAATCGAGGCGTTCCATGTTTACTCATCAGCCCACAATGGCCGACTTGTTTACCCAACTAGGCTTAGACAATTCCGAAGCAGCGATTGATGCCTTTATCGAAAAGCACAAAGGCTTAAACGAAACCACTTACTTGCATCGAGCCCCATACTGGAACGCCGCTCAAGTAGCCTTTTTAAAAGAGTCGATTATTGAAGATGCCGCCTGGGCTGAAGTAATTGATGAGCTCAATGCAAGATTGCACTGAATCGTTTGCTGCCAAACGATTCAGTGGATAATCCAGTCCACCTTCATCAGTATTAATGAAGAAAGGCGATTACCGATTTCGCCCGTATTGTTCGTGAGACGATACCCAGTCTAACGACGAAATAGCAGAGGCCAGAGAAATCTCTCCGGCTAACGCTGTGCCAGCCACTATTTCAGCGAATTTCATTGCACTATTTTCGCCAGTGCAGCCCATCATTTTCAAGCACTCTTGTTGTGTGGGCAAGCCCGTGCCACCGCCATAGGTAGCAACGATCAAGGATGGCAGGGTTAGGGATAGGTACAAATCTCCGTCAGGGGTGATCTCGGAATAAAGAATTCCGGTCGAAGATTCGGCAACATTTGCTGCGTCCTGACCAGTAGCGATAAACAACGCAGCAATTCCGTTCGCGGCATGTAAGCCATTATTGTTGACGCCCGCTAAAAACGAACCAATAGATGCCACACGGGCGTGGTAATCGATTTGCTCTGGGTCAACGTGCATGACTTCCTGCAACACTGATTTCTTGAGCGTTACTTCTGCTGTGACACGCTTACCACGTGTATGCATCGTATTAATTTGTGAAGCCTTTTTATCGGTTGCCATATTTGACTCTAGATAAAAATTTTCTATTTTGGGGTAGGCAGAAATGATCCAGTTGCACGCAGCGTAAGTGGCTTGACCGACCATGTTTTGTCCTGCGGCATCACCAGTTGCAAAATTAAAACGAACAAAGACAAATTTGTTTGCAGTATAGGGGTCGATATGTTTGAACTTAACAAAGGGATCAGTGTTTTCTGCGTGGTTTTTAATCATCGCTTGTTGCTCTGGCGCCATAAGCCATTCCAAGAATGTCTTCGCTTCTGCTGCATCGTTGAATACGAACACGGGAGCACGCTGCATAGCAGAATCCATCACTGTCACCTTTACACCACCACAGCCATTGATTAGCTTCATTCCGCGACTATAGCTTGCAACCAGGGTTCCTTCAGTTGTCGCTAGTGGTACATAGAACTCACCATCTGCGTGGGCACCTTTAACAAGCAGAGGGCCTGCCAAACCTACTGGGACCTGAGCCGTGCCTATAAAGTTTTCAATATTACCCTCAAACGGCGCGGTATCACCGCGATAACCAAACAGCACTGGCGCTTGAGTTTGACATTGCTCGCGAACAAATTCCTGACGACGTTGAATAATACTTTCACTCAAATTGTTATAACCATCACGCGGAATACCCGAAATGTGATCGTGCTGGTCACGTAAGACATCAGAAAAATCGATACTCACTTCACCGAAGGGGGCCAATTGCAGCGTTACTTGAATTTTGTTCTGTTCCTCGAAAGACACAAGATCCATAGGTATGGAGAATACTATTGAGCCTCCTAAAGGGAGCGTGGTTGCTTGTTTATTCGCATTAAATTCAACCAACAATTCTTCGAGCTTGTGTTTAATTGAAATTTCACCCAGCGCTAAACTTTGCCCATTGAAATTGATGTTTAGCACTTTCTCTAAGCTTGCGACTTTAAGTCTGTTTTTAAATTCGAAAAATACCCGATTATTGATTTTTCGGAGAGATCCTTTGGTATACAGCTTGCGCAATATTGAACTGGGAATAAACATACGGCTCCTATCATTTTGGGGAAATTATTTCTTCTTTGAATACTGAGAGTATTGCCTTATTCACAGGTTGAACAGTTGTGGTAAATCAAACTATTGGTCAATAATTTTTAAAGTATGTGCCATTAATACTTTTCATAATCCCGTTGCGCGTGATTGGCATATAGTGTCCATTTTTTTTACATAAACGATACTTTTCGTATTCGACTCTTATTAATTCGATATAAATCAATGGTGTGTGGCCGTGGTGTCAATTTTGCATAAACTGTTGGAGAGCATTTTTCACTAACAATCAGAGAAGTTTAAGAAGTAACGTATGATAAGAAGTATTAAGCGATTTATCGCAATCAGTGTTTTATTAGCAGTGCCTTCACTTGCATCAGCAGGATTAATTGTCGACCTAGCGGTTGAAGCTGAGGGCCCCGGCTCAGGTCTTAACGGTTGGATATCTGATGGTGGTTGGTATAGCTATCCGGGGTCTGCCGAACCATTTTTCGGTGAAATTAAAGAAGGGAATTGGATCACTCATTCGAACAATAATGGTGTCAGAAACTCAGATGTTTCACAGGGGGCCCACACTCTGCAACAGGGTCTGTACACTATTTACTTCGCTGCGGGTAATTACAATAACGTACCTTTCGCGTTTCAGTCATTTAATTTGTTTTTTGCTGGTATGTCTGTAGCTGACGCTATTCAAGCGACTTCAGTTACGCCTGCCCTTGGTGGTTGGGAATTGTGGAGTTTCACATGGTCGGTCGGGGCAGATAACGTCAATATTGGCAATGCTTTGAGTTTTTCTATTTCGGCGGCAAATTATCCAGGTAGCGGCGCTAACGCAGCAATTGATGGCGTTGGTAATTTAATGAGAGCCGGGAATGGTTTCTTGGTGGATTATAGTGCTGCAAATGTGTCTGAGCCAGCAATCGCTCCTCTCTTAGCATTATCTATTTTGCTAATGTGGAGCAGGCAGCGCCGCCGCAAGATGCACTAGACTTCTATCATGTTTAGTAAGTGTGCCAGACTTTGAGTCTGGCATTTTTATTTGCATTGCATCTACTACCAGCCTTCACTCCAAACAAAACGCTAGAGCTGCTCAAGAATGCATTGTGGGCTAGTCGGTTGAGCGTTCATACCAAATTCCGTACTTATCGCCTTGCCACTTAAGAAAGTGAAAAAAGTACGCACTACCTAAAAGAATTATGCCTCCAGCTAGCGCTGGCTCGCTGTAAAAACCTGCGCTACAAAATAGGAAGCCAAATAGGTGAGCAATAATTTCTATGCGTTTGGCTGAGTCTCTGGTAGGCCGCATTTGCAAGAAGTTAAATATAAACCAAATTTTTAAAAATAATGGCAACGTGCGCCAGTTTTGTGAATTTTTATCAATCATAACCTTGTCCTGAATGAGAGTTTCAATTTCAACGTCTAAGGCTGCGGCAATACATTTGATCGATTCGACACTTGCATTGTGGCCGCTTTCGATCCTTTGAATAGTCCTCACATTTAAGCCTGACATTTGAGCTAACTGCTCTTGCGATAAATGACGACTAATTCGCAAGGGTTTCAAAGTAAATGTTTGCATAATCAACCTTAGTTCAGATGTTTTACAGGATAGTAACAATGTCGGTTACGAAACCACGCCGACATTTACCCGACACTTGTTCAAAAGTAAAGGTTGAACCCTGGATAAGCGAATTTTTATGTCAGATTACGTGTGGCTCTGGCAACACCTCTATAGTGTCTGATGTTGAGATAAATAATGATTAGGCAGTAATCGTGGTATCTATTTATATGAGAGCTCACTGGGAAGGTGGGCGGTCACGTCTATCGACTTTGTCATTGATTCGACTGAATCGAGAAATATGATCTAGAACAAGTTATCGCTGTTCTTTACTCGTTTTTTTCCTGAGGTTGTGTGAAGAATAAAACATGAACACAACAGCAAAGGTGACGATATGAGGCGCAGTGGATTACTGATTTTGGGTTTATGTTTGACTTATGCAACTCATGCATATTCTCAAGAACAAACTGAAGCACTGGTTGAACAGGGTTTACAACGCCTTGAACAGAATCGTGAGGCTCAAGCAGAAGTCGATAAAGAGAACGAAGCGGCAAGAGTATTGGAAAAACAATACATAGAACAACTCAAAATTGTTGATGGGTTGAATATGTATAACGCAATGCTCCAGCGTCAACTCAACGATCAGCAGACAGAGATCGACAAATTGGACTTCTCCATCAGCAATGCCACTCAGATAGAGCGCCAAATCATGCCCTTATTGGTGCGCATGGTCGATGCCTTAGAAAACTTTGTGCGTTTAGACTTTCCTTTCCTAACACAAGAGCGCGAAGAACGAATTCACGGCTTGCGTATTCTGTTAGAAAAATCCGAGTTCTCGACATCAGAGAAGTGTCGGCGCGTGTTTGAGGCCTATCAAATAGAAAATGAATATGGTTACACAATCGAATCCTACAAAGGACGAGTGCAACTTGAAGAGCAACAATTTGCCGTCGATTTTCTGCGAATTGGACGCATCGCTCTGTTGTATCGCGACTTGGCTGGCGAAAAAGTAGGGATGTGGGATCCCGTTGCCAAGCAATGGCTTGCGCTTACCGAACGTCAATTTTTACGTCATGTGACAAAAGGTCTGAAAATTGCCCGTGAAGAAATTTCGCCTGAATTGATCACGATTCCGCTTTATTCAACGTTGGAGGTGCGCTAATGAAACAATCGATCTGGATAGTTTTTTTAGTCTCTTTATGTTGTTCTATGTTGGTTTGCGCACAGGATACAGAGGCCGAAGTTACTGATGAACAGCAAGTCTCGCGAAAAGTAGTGTCCCTTGACCAGTTATTGGAGCAGGTCAAAGAGGGCAATCGTACAGATACGATATTTAATCAACAACGGATTGCAGAGTTTCGTCAAGCCAAAGACAAACAGGCAGCCATGCTTGCAGATATTCAACGTCAACGAGAAGTTGCTGAGGCCCTTAGCGCAACTCGCGAGCAGATGTTTGAAGATAATGACCAACAGATCACCTTGTTGCAGGAGCGTCTCAGTGAGCGCTTAGGTGCTTTAAAAGAGCTCTTTGGTGTTCTGCAACTCGTCGCCAATGATACACAGGCACAGTTTGAAAACTCACTAGTGCAAATACACTATCCACAACGCACTGCTGATTTAAATGCTTTTTCGACCAAAATGGGATCGTCCACTGAATTACCCACGGTCGAAGAAATAGAAGCGTTGTGGTTTGAGTTACAGCGAGAAATGACTGAATCAGGCAAGATCGTCATGTCACAACAAACTGTCTTAAATGCTGATGGTGAAGAAACGATTGAAGATGTTATACGGGTTGGAACATTTAACCTGGTCGCAAATGGCAAATACGTTCAACGAATAATGGAAACTGGCCGACTGGTTGAGTTCGCGCGTCAGCCATCGAATCGTTATATGAGTGGCGCTGAAGCTATTGCTGATAAATCAGGCGAATTAGTAGCCATGACCATAGATCCTGTAAGGGGCCAGTTGATTGCGTTAATGGGCGCTGCTCCTGACTTGCGCGAGCGCGTCCAACAAGGTGGGGTGATTGGCTACATCATTCTTAGTCTAGGCGCAGTCGTCATTGTTTTAGCGCTAATTCGTTATGTAGTACTGATGATTGAAGATGCGCGGATTCGTTCGCAACTCACGCAACTGGACAATCCCGGAAACAATGCGCTCGGTCGGATTATTAAGGTTTATTTAAAGAATCGCGACGAAGGCCTTGAGTCATTGGAGCTAAAATTGGGTGAAGCTGTTTTGCGCGAGATACCCAAAATAACACGAGGACTGTCTTTTCTAAAAATAAGTGCCGCAATTGCTCCGCTACTGGGTTTGTTAGGTACCGTGACAGGCATGATAATTACGTTCCAAGCGATCACACTGTTTGGTGCCGGTGATCCTAAACTAATGGCGGGTGGGATTTCACAAGCATTAGTAACCACTGTCTTGGGCTTAACCGTAGCAATACCAGCATTACTGCTGCATAACTTAGTAAACGATAAGGCTACTAAGTTGTCACAAATCATTGAGCAAGAGTCAGTCGCTTTGGTTGCTGTGCAAGCGGAAAAGTCAGAGGGGTAGGCCAGGATGCCCGTATTTCTTGATAATTTGTTTCCATGGCTTGGAGATATGCTCGAGCTTGGCGGCGATATTTTACTGTTAATAATTATCATCGCAGCATTTATGTGGGCGCTGATCATTGAGCGGCTTGCGTTTTTTACCGTGGTATTACCGAATAAACAGCAAATCGCCAAATCGATGTGGCGGGACCTGCCAGAGCATCGTAGTTGGCATGCCGGCCAATTGCGGCAGCTGTTAATCAGTCGCTTATCTCGCGATATGCAACGCAATCTTCAACTGATCCGGACGCTAGTAAAAATCTGTCCTTTGTTAGGGTTGCTTGGCACCGTTATGGGAATGCTGGAGATCTTTGATGCATTGGCCATCACCGGTAACAACAGTGCCAGAACCACAGCGGGAGGGGTTTCAAAAGCAACGATTTCTACAATGGCGGGTATGGTTGTAGCGATATCGGGCCTAATGGTATCCAACTATTTAATCAAAAAAGCTGAAGTTGTGAAATTATCATTTTTTGACAGTTTTAGAATGGAAGAGCGCCATGTGCGGCTCAAAAAGGTGGTGAAACATGCGTAGATTCATATCGGCTCAAGCTCAAGATCAGGAAGCCAGTGTTGATATCACTCCAATGCTTGATGTCGTATTTATCATGCTGATCTTTTTTATCGTAACGGCCACGTTCGTAAAGTTGTCGGGTATCGAGGTCGATGCACCACAGGCATCGACATCAGTTGTACAAGAAAAAGCCAATATCCTGATTGCCATTGACGCAAATAATAAAGTTTGGATAAATCGCCGTGAAGTTGACGTGCGTGCACTACGACCAAACATTGAACGGCTACATGCCGAAAATCCCAAAGGTATTGTGGTGATTCAGGCTGATCGAATGTCTCGGAATGAAGTGTTGGTTCAGGTTATGGATGCGTCGCGTAAAGCGGGCGTCTACGATATCGCGCTGGCGGCGGATAGAAACTGATGAAGTCCGTTTTTATTGACCAACTAGAACAGATATCTGATCGCACCTACAGTCTTCGATTCGTGCTATTGCTCATGTTTGGGATAGCAATCGCCGGTGGATTGACACTGTTTATGCACGTGTTGATTGAGGCCAGTCACAAAGAGCTCGATCAAAGTGTACGGGCGAATATGTTAGATTTCGTTCGAGTCAAGCGAGAGGAGTCGTCTGCTCACAATAGACGCAAACCGACCAAGCCAGAACAACAGCAGGCACCTCCTGCACCACCAAGCCCGCAATCGGAACAGCAGGATTTGGGCGATGGTGCGCTAGAGGTTGCCGTGCCGACGGTAGACACCGGAATGAATGTCGATGTTGGTGGTATTGGCGTCGGTCAAGGGGATGGCGAGTATTTACCCATAGTAAAAGTCGCGCCAGCCTATCCTATCAAAGCCTCAATGGAAGGTCTTGAAGGCACGTGTTTGGTGCAATTTACTGTAACTGTAACCGGTTCGACAAAAGACGTAGAGTCGGTGCCCGGTCAGTGCCATCGCTATTTTGTTAGGTCCTCAGTTGAAGCGGCAAAAAAATTCAAATACAAGCCGCGTATTATTGATGGAGAGCCGATTGAAGTGCCTAACGTACGCAATTTATTCAATTACTATTTAGACCAAAGAGACGAGCAATGAGTCTAGCAATGAAAGTGCAAAGTGTATTATTGATACTGCTTGTGTGTCTGGCTACAACAGCTGAGGCTAAACGCAAAAAAACCTATGCAATGAGCCTAAATGTGTTTAGAGCGGTTGAGCAGATAAATCTACTCGTTGACAATGAAGAAACTCAAGAAGCATTGCTAGAACTTGAAGAAACACTTAGTTGGAGCCGTCTAACTAAGTATGAGAAAGCACAGTTATACTATTTAAAAGGCACAATTCTATATAAACAGGATGGTGAAGCCGCTTCTATGCCAGCATTCAGTCGAGTACTGGATTATGCCGGGGATATTCCAGACTTTTTGCATCAACGTGTCACGAGGACATTAATGCAACTTAACCTTGTACTTGAGGACTATAGCTCTGCACGAGAACTGGGGCAGCAACTCATCGCTATTTCTGAAACGCCCTCCGCCGATGATTGGACGCTGCTAGCCCAAGCAAATTATAAGTTATCAGACTGGCAGGCGGCATTAGAAGCCATTCAAGCCGCACGCGAGATTAATCGGTTGGCGGGCAAGGTACCTAAAGAAAATGTGTTGTTATTGCAAAACGCGACCTATTTTGAGCTAAAGCAAATGGACAATATGATCACAACACTTGAAACGCTGATAAAACACTATCCCAAGTCCACGTATATTTTGTATCTAGCGTCTATTTTTGGCCAGGTCGACCGTCTCGACAAACAGACGGTATTGATGGAATCACTGTATGAAGCTGGCAAGCTGACCGACTCATCTCAACTGATCAATTTAGCCAGTTTATATATGTCTGAGAAAGTGCCAATTAAAGCCGCGCATTTGCTCGAAGCAGCAATTGATGACTCTACAATTAAGGGCAGCCAGCGAAACTATGAAATGTTGTCACAAGCGTGGCGTTTGGCGGCAGAAGATGAATTATCCATGGCGACATTGGCTAAGGCAGCAAATCTTGCTGACGACGGAGAGTTGACTTTGCGACTGGCGTATTTGTTGTACGATTCAAACCAGTGGCGAAAAGCTGCGGAAACTGCAAAATTGGCGATTGAAAGAGGCTTGACACCCAAGTACGTCGGTGAGTCATATTTATTGATCGGTATGGCTAATTTTAATATGAACGCGTATACCGCAGCCATTACTGCATGTGAGCGTGCCGCAGAGTATCCAGATAGCCGAGATTTAGCTGAGCGCTGGGTCTCTTACATCGCTACAGAACAAGAGAAGGTTATCGCAATGCAAGCAGTGAACTGACAAGTTAGCCTTTTCTTGTTTGTAAAGCGTCAAGCAACTGCCGGTAGGTGGGCGTTGACTCTTTGGTGTAGTTCAAATTCTTGAATTTTCCGGTTAGCGCTGTGAAATACTGACGGGCTTCTTGTTTGTCGGCGAATGAATAATCGCAATCCACGTATTCCAGTATGAGATTAAATAATTGCTTTTGCCGGTCTAACGAACATGCGGCATCAACTGGGTCGAATGCATCTTGCTGCAAGTAAACCATATCGACAAATAAACCTTTTAAATACTGAACAAAGTCTTCAAGCGTAACTCCGTCCTCTCCCGTAACTTGCATCATCTCGAGCACTGCTTGGCCATTTTTGATCAATGCAATCACGTGTTCTACAGAATCACTCCAACCGGATTGCTGATGCTCATCAAACCATTCATCCAATTGCTCCCGGTAGCGAGACCATGAGTTCAATGGATCGACTGCGGGGTAAAAACGTTTGTAAGCGCGTTCTGAAGATAGACCTAAGAAACATTTAACTGTTGCTAGAGTTGCTTGTGTTACTGGTTCATCGAAGTTACCACCGGCTGGGGAAACTGTGCCAATAAGCGTAAGACTGCCATGTGTTCCATCATTGGTTTTAAAGCTGCCGGCACGTTCATACACACTTTTGATGGACGACTCCAAATAGGCAGGAAATCCTTCTTCGCCTGGGATTTCTTCTAACCGACCAGACGTTTCGCGCATAGCCTGAGCCCAGCGAGATGTGGAGTCAGCAATAATTAGAACGTCTAACCCCATTTGCTGATAATACTCACCCACCGTAATACCAGTGTAAATAGAGGCCTCGCGAGCGGCTACAGGCATTGAAGATGTATTGCAAATAATAATGGTTCTATCCATCAGGCTGCCATTGCCCTGAGGATCGGGTAATTGTGGAAACTCAGTGATTGTCTCGACAACTTCACCCGCTCGTTCACCACAAGCAACAATAATAACTACATCAACGTCTGCGTAACGAGAGATTAGATTTTGTAGTACCGTTTTGCCCGCTCCAAATGGACCAGGTATACAAGCTGTCCCACCCCGAGCAATAGGGAAAAATGTATCTATCAATCGTTGACCGGTTAGTAAGGGATCCGTAGGGTAGAGGCGTTGCGTGCTATTGCCTTTAACAAGTGCTTGATTGAGAGGTTTGCGAACCGGCCAAGATTGCGAAAGCGTGACATCATGAGTACGGTTATTAGGGTCTGATACTCGCGCTACAACGTCAGTAACAGTAAAAGCTCCTTCCTGTATCCATTCAAGCTTAAAGCTACCGCGCCAATGAAAAGGCAACATGATTTTGTGCAGTATTTTCCCCTCTTGAATGGTGCCTATTGCGTCTCCTGCACGCATCGTTGAACCGGCTTTTGCTGTGGGCGTGAATGCCCATTTCTTGCGCTGATTCAAAGCTGAAAGTTGCACTCCTCTAGGCAAGAATGTGCCGAATTGGGAAGCGAGCTCTGGAAGAGGTGTTTGCAAACCGTCGAAAACCTGGCCAAGCAAGCCCGGTCCCAGTGTTACCGACAACATTTGACCGGTTTGCACGACAGGATCACCCACAGCAACCCCATGTGTACTCTCATAAACTTGTGCATCAGCACAATTGTGGCGAACTCTCAGTACTTCCGCTTTTAACCAAACAGGCTGCTCATTTTCAGTTTTCGGGCAGATATAAATCACTTCGTTTTTCATTAGACGCTGCGTACTGTTTGCATCTAATTGAATTTCGACTAAATCATCCTGCACAGACACTACTTTTGCTGATGGGGGAGTCGCGTTAGTTTGCTGCATTTACGTTCCCTAATATATCGTCGATTTCGGTATAACTGTTTACACAATCCTGAATTAGTTGTTGGAAACGCTTGTTCGCTGCATAACTGTTCATTTTTAATGAACGTTCAAGCAAGTTCCACTTTAATACGTAAATGACTACTGCCTCAAAGTCATACATGTGCGGGTAACTTAACCTTTTTAGCTGTTTCATCGCTTCTGTCAGGATCAACTTCTCTAGTGCAAGAGGGTCGTCATTGTCTAAGTATTTTTGCGCAGTAGGTAACCAAGGAAAGGTCTGAGACAAGGCAAAATCTTTTTCATTCCAGTGGCGCCTGATATGTGATTGCCAGCGTCCAAATCCCCATTGGTCATCTAATGGTTTAGGCATTTGTTGTTTGCGCATTCGCAACGCGGCGAGCAGTGTTCGCAGCTCTAGTCGATTGCGAATGACAGTTCTCAAGGTGCGATTCGCTACGCGCGTGTAGGCCTCGCGATCGCGATCTGAAAGTACTTGTTCGCTTAAATTTGCGTCGAGAAAGCGCCAATCCAGAGCGCGCTCAACACTTTGCAAAATGCGCTTTTCTTCAACTGATAATACATTGAGTCTGCGTTCAAGTTTAATACGCGAGAGTGGCGTACGCTGTGCCACAAATAAGTCATCCGGCCTTGGTAGACTAGTAATTAACATTACGTATTTATCGCTACCAGTCGCGATCATCGAATGACTCCTTCGATCATTGCTCTAAACCTAGGTTGTATATGGGCGAGTAAAAGTTCACTAACAGCGGAATCACTTAAATCGAGTGTGACATCCTTATCGACTAAACGTATTTGTATGCCGGCGTTCAGATCCTCGGACACAACAAAAGATACACCTTCACGCAATCTATTTTGGGTCAATCCAAACACGAGTTCAGAAATTGGACCTGTTTTTAACGCACTGGGGTCGTTGCGCAGTTCCGATAAACCGATAATTTTTTCAGGCAGAATAACTTCAATATTTTTTGCCGCTTTCGCCGTTTTAATTGAACTAGCGGCGGCCTCAACAATGAGCTGTTCCAATACTTCAGTTTTCAGCATGGCCTCGCTAACAAGGCGTTGCAAGTCTTCACTCAACTCTCGAGTTAAATCGGACTTTAAGCCAAGCATCATGTCACGAACCGCAATTTTTAAGGCGGACTCGGCGGCTGACTGGAACTCGCGTGCCTGTTCTCGCGCCTTATTAATCCGTTGTTGTGACTCCTGCTTGGCTTTGGCAATAATTTGTTTGGCCTGCTGTTCTGCGTCAGCAATTATCGCGTTTGCTTTTTGTTCGCCGGCAGCGACCCCTTCATTCTTTAATCGCTCTATGAGTTGGTCGACGCCTTGTGAGATCTGTTGCGGTTCACTCATACTGCTGCTCCGCTTATGTTACCGCTGATCACTAGAGCAAAAACGAATGCGAATACTGCGAAGCCTTCGATAATAGCGGCGGGCGCTAGTGATAGGCCAAATATTTCGGGTTTTTCCTTGGCCGCATTTATTGCAGCTGCGCATGCTTTACCCTGCCAAATTCCACTGTAAAGCATCGCTATACCAGCCAGCGTGCCAACGCCAAAAAGGCCGCCTGCATTATCAATAGTAACTGTTCGATTGAGAGTAAACATTATAACGATGCCGTATATGACAAAGGTGGATGGGAATGCTGAAATTCCAATGTAGCGACCGTAGCTACTTTCAGTTTCCAACATAGCTCCAATCCCTGCTTGACCGGCAATTCCGCAGCCGATACTGCTCGCTACAGCGCCCATTGCCATGGGGGCATATATACCGAACCAACCCAGCGCTACAACAAATTCATTCATTATCTATCCCCTTGCGTTTAAAACGCTTGAACGGTTGTCCTTCAACGGGAAGTCCCCATTTATAAAACTCGATAAAATTCAAGCGTAAGCCATGTACCAAGCCACTAATAAGTGAGAGAAGCAGATTAAGCACATGACCAAGAACTAAAATTAAAATAGCGCCCAATAAGCCCAAACCTGAACTACTCGAATAGACGTCTGACGCTAATTGATTAAAGGTAACGGCTAGCGATGCACTGGCTAAACCGAGTGCGAATAGGCGCATGTAGCTGAGAATGTCACCAAATAAACTCATTAACCCGGATAATTGAATGGCACCATCCATAAAACGCATTATATGTGCCTTAAAAGAATCTGTCTGACGCATACTCGAGAACGTTAGAATCAACAAGGTACCAGCCACAAGTAGGGCAATTGCTACGAAAACTAGCAGCTCTGATGACTGGGCTTGCCATAACAACAAACCCGCGCAGATGATCAATATCCAGCCACAAGGCACTAGTTTTTGCGTTGCATGGGGTAGGTGATATGCGTGCATCGCATTGGCTATTACTATGTGCAATGCACCAATATATATCGACAATTGCATCATGCTGTCGAAATCTTTTATATGCAGAATGTGGAAGTGGGCAAGCCAATGTGACGGTGCGGGACTGATACCAAAGTAACTACCGACCAAAACGCCGTAGATACAGGTCGTGAAACTGAGTGCGATGCCGAGTAAAAGGTACGCGCTTCCTTTGGTTTTTCGTCTAATCCATTTTTTGCTACCCAACATGATTACTAAGAGAACCAGTCCATAGCCAGCATCAGCGAGTATCATGGCAAAAAACAAACAGAATGATGCGAGTAATAGCTTACTCGGATCCCAGCTATGGTAAGCAGGTGTTTGGTAGAACAGACTCATATCGGTTCCGGTTGCCAGTGCCGGAGGTTGCTCTAGTAATGTTGGTGGCAGCTCATTGAACGCTGGTTCCTCTACAACTAGCGCAGAGTCATAGCGTTGACATATTTTTGTTAGCTCATCAGTGCAGTGTCTAGGTACCCACGCCTGTAATAAAAACCAATGTTGACTATCAAGAGATTGTGCCGACACATAGTCTAACAGTGCCTGATCATCAGCTTCGGCAAGGTGTAACCGAATTAACAGTAGATAGCGTGTAAGTTTCTGTCGTTGCGCTTCTAATTCTTCAATTTCAGACACAGTTTGTTCACGTTCATTGCAAAGTTCTTGCATCGGTAACGCGCCCATGTGAATGCGTGCAACGGGAAGTAAGTCCGGTGGTGGTTCCTGAGGTGCAATAATTACAAGATAAGCATACTGCGTGGATTGTGAAACAATTTGCCACGGCAAATTGATACCAGTCAATTTGTCCATATGCTTAAGAGGCAGCCGGTAAAACCACAGGTAATTACCACGTAATGTTTGTGTGGGGGGGAAGGTGATATCTCCCCATGGACGCATTTGTTCGATGCGCTCATTGAGAAAGTCGAGTTTGTCTGACTTGTCGCGCAATGAATTTTTAATTGTAAGAGCCTGTGCGGTTATTGCCTGTACATCGAAATCTTCACTGCGGGTAAGCTGATGTCGTTTGTATTTCACCGCGTTTAAAAAATTCAGAGCTTCATAAGCAGACTCAGCGCGTATATCGCTGCGTTTGTTTATCGGTAACTGATTGGATTCTTTAAGACTAATAATGTGGCACTCGCCCAGTGCTTGCAGCGACGACAAGAACGCTGACTTTTCTTTCACAGGCACAATCATGGTGACTTTTTTGAGTGCGATGATACTCAAAGCATGCCCTCCGCTGAATCAATTGGATTCGATAGAGAAGAGGTTTGGTCTAGCACTTTCTTTTTCGCTATTTTGGCTCTGACCACCGCAACCATTTGCTCGTCAGATAGAAAAATACGGATGCGTTTGATGTTGTGCTCAGCCTGTGGGATCAAGACTTGTTCAAAGAGGTTCACCCTTTGCGTGATGGTTGCAACCGCTTCTTCAAGACGATTAATGCGTTGCTTTTGCAGCGCAATTTTTATCGTCGCGGTGACAGTCTTCTTTAACTGCAGGCAATAATTGTCAACCCAGTGCGGTTTCGCTAGAAAGCTATAGCTTGGAGCTGAAAAAGCAATATGCTTGAGTGAGGGTAACTTAATCCCAACCACATTTTCCTCTGCCACTGTTATATCTTCGATAGCGATCAAGTTGGATATATCAATGTCAGAGTTTGAAAGCATGGGTAACTGAGTCTTGACAAAATGGTAGAGTGCTTCTTCTTCGCTTTTAAGCTCATCCAGTATCCGATATGCGTGCGCTCTCTCGGCGAGTAATTGTTGACGTTTGAGATCCAACGACGGCAAAAAGCGCTTATATGACTTTAAAGCGCGCGTGTGCTTTGCTAATGAAGATTTATTCAGCTGTAACCGCGCCATTACTATCTTCCGGTTGCTTATATTGCACAAAGTATTTATCTATGAGGGCTTGCTTCATAAGCAACTGATCGGCCTCAAAGCACTCAGCTAAGGTTTGCCAGCAGAGATCTAACGCTTGCTCTAGTGGCATGCTGACATTGATGTCCATAAAACGCTGACGAAACAGATCGCCAAATCGAATAAGTTGATGATCAAATTCAGACAAGTCGAAGGCCATTGCTTGCTTTTTTGAGGCGTCTTGGGCATCTGAGTAAAAGCGGATCATGGTATTCATCAACTGACCATGATCATCGCGAGTCTCTTTGCCAATAACGTTTTGCTTTAAGCGCGACAGGGAGCCAAAGGGATCAATCACGCCTTGGTGTAAATAAAATTGTCCTTCTGTGATATATCCTGTGTTGTCTGGTACTGGATGAGTCACATCATCGCCGGGCATCGTGGTAACCGATAATATTGTGACTGAGCCCCCTTTGGCGTAGTCACACGCTTTTTCATAGCGTCTGGCTAGTTGCGAATACAAGTCGCCCATATATCCGCGATTAGAGGGGACTCTGTCCATTGCGATACCGACTTCTTTCATTGCATCGGCATATGCAGTCATGTCAGTCAATAAAACAAGTACTCGTTTATTTTCATCGATTGCAAAACGCTCGGCGACTGAGAGCGCCATATCAGCAACGAGTAAGCGTTCTACAATGGGATCTGAAGCTTGATTGATGAACATGACAGTCCGAGCAAACACGCCTGCGTCTTCAAAGCTTTTTCGAAAGCGATAATAGTCATCGAAAATCAACCCTAATCCGCCAAAAACCACAACATCCGCATCGGCTTGTATACCGATTCTGGCTAAAAACGGGTTGTAGGGTTCTCCGGGAATGGAAAAAATCGGAATTTTTTGGCTTTCAACCAAACTATTGAACACGTCAATCATCGGCACATCGGTTCTTATCATCTTTTTGGGTACAATTCGCTGACACGGGTTGACCGACGGCCCTGTTATTGAAATTTTGGGGTCCAAACTCAAATCCGGACCATTGTCTAAGGGTCTACCAAGGCCATCAAAAACACGCCCTAAGATATTGTCCGAATAAGTGACTTGGATTGGGTGGCCCAAAAACGTTACTGTGGCATCGCTGGAAATGCCTTTGGTACCGGCAAACACTTGCAGAGAAACTGTATTGCGATCGATATTGATGATTTGTGCGGGTAATGATTCGTCTTGGCGTGTGCGAACAACTGCCAGATCGCCGAGCCTGATAACGATGCGGTCATCGTCACTATTAGGCACAGTGACTCTTAAGATGTCGCCAATAATCTCTCGGATATGAGAAAAGCGTGCGAGCTGTTGCAAGTCGTCCAACTCCAATTTCGTTAACTAGTACCTTACTATTCTAAGCTTTGCAGACCGTTGCAATACCGAAAAATCGGTTTATTGATTGAGATCATGGCTTTTCGATTGCCCAGTTAGAATAACGCGGGGATTTTTCGGTCCAGCAAATAATTCGTTAGCTTTTGCATAGTTTGTTTATCAGGAGTAGGGGTACCCTCAAGAGGATATTTGTCTGTATAGGGCGCCCATTTGTGTTTGCCCAGCTCGTGATACGGCAATAGCTCGACTTGCTCGACCCCTGTTAAGGTTTGAATAAACGCTGCAAGAGCACTAATGTTTTCAATCGTGTCCGTATAACCTGGAACCACAACATGGCGTATCCACATTGGTTGCTGGTGCTCGCCAAGAAACTGAGCGAATTTCAATATGTCATGATTATTGACCGAGGTTAATTCAACATGGAGTGGATTGGACATGGCCTTAATATCAAGCAATACCAAATCCGTTACTTCCAAGAGCTCTAGTACTTGTGCATCGGGTTTGTGGATGTAGCCATTGGTATCCAGTGCAGTATGAATCCCCAGTGCCTGACAACGTTTAAACAACTCGATAATGAAAGGAAGCTGTAATGTCGGCTCACCACCTGAAACGGTTACTCCGCCATGCGGTTGAATATACTGTCGATATTTGAGTATATCTTCGACGAGCGCATCGACACTGTAGACCGTCCCCAAATGCCTATCCCACGTATCACGGTTTTCGCAATACAAGCAGCGCAATTGACAACTTTGGAGAAAGACCACATAGCGTACTCCTGGGCCGTCAACGGTGCTAAATGACTCTTTTGAATGAATAAATCCGCTTACAGTCATAAACTCTCAGTAAATGTCCGAGATATAACATCTTGTTGTTGCTCTGGTGTTAGCGCATTGAATCGAACCGCATACCCCGAAACCCTAATTGTCAGCTGCGGATACTTATCAGGATGCTCAACTGCGTCGAGAAGCATCGCTTTATCCATGACATTAACATTTAGGTGTTGCCCACCTTCTTGAGATTCGTCGTGATAAAAATAACCATCGAGCAAATCGAGTAAATTGGTGATTTGCGCTTCGATAGTTTTTCCCAGTGCGGTGGGAACGATTGAAAAGGTATAACTAATGCCATCTTGAGCATCGCTAAATGGCAGCTGTGCAACAGAAGAAAGCGACGCTAAAGCACCGCGGGTGTCTCTACCATGCATTGGGTTTGCACCTGGTGCAAAAGGGGCTCCAGCTATTCTACCATCAGGTGTATTGCCGGTTTTGTGCCCATACACCACGTTTGACGTAATGGTTAGAATGGACTGAGTGGGTCGTGCGTCGCGGTAGGTAACAAACTTGCGAATTTTAGTCATAAATTCCGACACTAACTCACTTGCAATGCTATCTACGCGTTGGTCGTTATTGCCAAATGTGGGGAAGTCACCCTCAATATTAAAATCCGTCGCGACCCCTTGAGCATTGAATAGCGGGGTAACATTGGCATATTTGATCGCCGAGAGTGAGTCAGCACAAATTGATAAACCAGCTATACCCATAGCCATTGTGCGCTCGACATCACGATCATGTAAGGCCATCGATACAGCTTCATAGCTATACTTGTCGTGCATATAGTGAATACAATTTAATGCAGTAACGTATTGATGTGCGAGCCAATCCATTACCTCATCAAGCCGCTCTCGAACTTCGTTGTAGCACAGTGGTTTGCTGCTCAGTGGTGAACGTTTGGGAGAAACTTGTGCGAATGAAATTTCATCAACACCACCGTTAATTGCATACAATAATGCTTTTGCCAAATTGGCCCGGGCACCAAAAAATTGCATTTGTTTGCCAATGATCATGGGACTTACACAACACGCAATGGCGTAATCATCAGAGCCAAAGTCTTCACGCATTAGATCATCGTTTTCGTATTGGATAGACGATGTTGCTATTGAAATTTTCGCGCAGAAGCGCTTAAAGCCCTCTGGTAAAGACGGGGACCAAAGTACGGTGATATTCGGCTCCGGGCTTGCGCCCATCGTGTTGAGAGTGTTGAGGAATCGAAAGCTTGTTTTCGTAACAAGTGTTCTTCCGTCCTGACCCATTCCGCCAATGGATTCGGTTGCCCATATTGGATCACCACTGAAAAGTTGGTCATACTCTGGTGTACGTAAAAATCTAACCATGCGTAACTTCATAACGAAGTGGTCGATGTATTCTTGCGCTTGTTCTTCAGTCAACACCCCATTGGCTATGTCACGGGTGATATAGATATCGAAGAACGATGATACACGCCCCAAACTCATCGCCGCGCCATTTTGACTTTTAACGGCTGCAAGATAGGCAAAGTATGTCCACTGTATCGCTTGTTGCGCAGTTTGTGCAGGCGCACTGATATCGAATCCATAGGTACTAGCCATGGCTTGAATCTCATGTAAAGCCCGCAATTGATCAGCGATCTCCTCGCGCAGTCTCAATGCCTGCTCGAGGTCATGTTCACTGTTGCAACCGTAGACAGCATCTTCTGTACTGTGCCATTGTGCTTGCTTATCGGCAATAAGTCTGTCAATACCGTATAAAGCAACACGGCGGTAGTCACCAATGATGCGACCGCGCCCATAGGCATCGGGTAAACCGGTGATAAGCCCTGAGCGGCGACAATCACGTACAGCAGGAGTATAAACATCAAACACGCCTTGATTATGTGTTTTGCGATGTTCGCGGAAAAATCGACTGAGACTTGTAGAGATTGACTTGCCATACACGCGACAAGATTCTTCGACCATTCGAATGCCACCTTGACAGATCAGCGCGCGTTTAAGTGGCTTCTCCGTTTGTAATCCGACTATTTTTTCAAGTGACTTATCAATGTAGCCTGGTTCGTGCGAGGTCACAGTTGAGGGGATCTCGGTATCAAAGTCAATCGGACCGTGTAGGCGGTTTTCTTCACTTATCCATTTAGAGACCTTGTGCCACAGGCGTTGTGTGGTATCACTAGCGCCAAAGAGAAAAGCGGCATCCCCGGAGTATGGTGTATAATTTTGTTGGATAAAATCACGGACATCAATTTCATCCTGCCATTTATTGAAGCGAAAGCCCTGCCAGTAAGTCGTTTGGATCGTTTTATTTGAGCCCATGGGACACCCCGCCAAATAGTTATTGCTCATCTTTTCAAGTTTACTGCACTTTTTCTAACGGGATATTGATGCCTATCAAAAACTGTGCGATTTGTGGTGGTTTTTTCACTTACTTTGCGCGCGTACCATCGATTTTTGCCAACGGTATAGCATTAATACAAATACACGACAGACTGAGTATTTAGTAATGCCATCTGTATAGGGGCTTCGGAGACTTTATTGCATTATTTATAGGGTAGGTTTTTTCGATATTTAAATTTTTAATTATCGGTAAAAACTGATAAAAGATAAGTGATAAACAAACTATTTTGTTATCCCTTAATGTAGCTTTAACCGTTAAAATACCGCAATTTTAAATTGCATGAGAGCCCTTTAAATGGATTTCTTGCTTGAGTTTGGCGTACGGCTAGTTGCGCAATTACAGACACCCACCATCGGTTTTCTTGTCGGCGGCATGTTATTAGCTGCATTTGGCAGTAAGTTAACCATTCCAAGCGCAATTTATCAGTTCATAGTGTTTATGTTGCTGATGAAAATCGGTTTAAAGGGCGGCATGGAAATCCGCAACGCAGAGCTGTCTGATATGCTGCTACCGCTGATCTTCGCAACCTTAATAGGTATCGTGGTCGTACTGCTGGGCAATGCGGTATTTTCGTTAATCAAGTCAGTCAAGAAAGAGGATGGTATCGCTACCGCTGGATTATTCGGCGCGGTAAGTGCATCAACTTTAGCCGCGGCCACGGTTGTGTTGGACGAAGAAAACATGGTCTTCGAAGCCTGGGTTCCAGCGCTTTATCCATTTATGGATATCGCAGCATTGGTGTTAGCCATTGTGCTTGCGAATGTTTATCTGAAGCGTAAAAACGACGAAGATGAAGAACCGGTCAATTATTGGCAAATAGTCAAAGATAGTCTGCGTGGTTCCGCACTTTCTGCTTTGATATTGGGATTGTTACTCGGTTTAGTCACTAACCCGGAAGCCGTATACGATGACTTTTATGAGCCGCTTTTCAGAGGTTTTCTATCCATTTTATTGTTGATCATGGGAATGGAAGCCTACGAGCGCTTACACGAATTAAAGCGCGTCGCCCACTGGTATATGATTTACGCATTGTTAGCGCCTATTACTCATGGCTTGATTGCGTTTGGCTTGGGATACATTGCTCATGTCACAGTTGGGTTTAGCGCGGGTGGCGTGGTACTGTTAGCAGTAATGGCAGCTTCGAGCTCCGATATTTCAGGACCTCCGACGTTGCGTTCAGCGATCCCTTCGGCTAACCCTTCAGCGTATATTGGCTCATCAACCAGTATTGGTACACCGGTGGCAATAGCAGTATGTATTCCGCTATTTGTAGCGCTGGCGCAAATCGTCTTTGATAACTAATAGTGAGGCTATTATGACGTTATACACTGCTGAAAAGCTCGTTATCATCACCGAAAAACTTATTTGTGAAAAAGTCTGTAGCATTATTACGAAAGCCGGTGCTACAGGTTATACCCTGACGCCTGCAGGAGGTAAGGGGAGTCGCAACAAGCGATCAACCGCTGATCGCGCAACCGTTGTGGATGATTTCTCTAATGTGAAAATTGAGGTTATTGTCAGTGACAAAGCGATGGCAGAGGCCATCGTTGAAGAAGTTGCACATAAATATTTTAACAACTATTCTGGGATTGCGTACGTAGAAGACGTTGGTATTCTGCGACAGTTTAAATTTAATCATGCAGAATTGAACAACTCTCAATAACAGTGTTAGGGATAACATCGTTACTACATCTATACAATGAGGTTCTGTAGTGATAGTCCGTTCCTGTTTCAACGTTCTGTTTTTATGGTGTATCGCAATTAGTGCAAATGCGAATGCTCGCCATCGATATTAATTGGTTTTGTAGACGCCCCGCCATATTCATTCCTTGACCGCAATCAGCAACCCGCTGGCCAACTTATTGATGTATTTAAAGTCATCGCCACTGAATTAAAATTAACACCTGAATTTATTTACGTGCCACATAAACGTCAGTTGGCATTCATTGAACAAGGTATGGTCGATCTATGGGCCGGTCAGAAAGACTCGCGAGTATCAAGCGATTTGGCTCTGACCAGCGAAAAGCCGCTATTTGTGATGGAGCTTAGCGTGTTTTGGCCCGACGGTGGCATACCTGTTGGGTCATTTGAGCACCTCAAAGGGAAGCATCTAATCCTTATATCAAGTTATTCCTATGGGGGACGCTTCGAAGCCCTTGTTAATGGTGCGGCAAACGTCTCTTACGCTATAAATCACGAAGATGCACTTGATAAACTGCATCAATTCCCTGCGGCATACATGCTGGGCTATAGTTCAATCACAAAGCAACTACAGCAAAAATATCAGCTCGATGCGGTCAAGCAACACGCTCTAGATAGGATTCCTTTGTTCGCAAAGCTGTCGACTCAATTTGCGAACGCGGAACAAACAATCATAGAGATTAATGCGGTTTTAGCCTCGCTAGAAAGTCAGTAACAGGGACAAGTTCAGTAATTTTCCGTCCTTCAGATTCTTGTTTCGTTACTTGAGGCTTGTGCCGTTTGGCTGGTTAATAACGTTTAACTGACACTTTAAATCGATTGGCTTCAAATTTTCTCGGTACCTTTCAAGGCAAAATTTCTAGCGTATGATCGTGCTCAGGAATGACTTCTTTGTTTAATTCGCGGGCAATTATATTGCGAAAATTGATGATGTCTTGATGCAGTCTGACTTGCATACGAGCGATATCATGCTGGTTATTGATAACAATTGAAAGAAGCGCAGAAAGTTCTTTGTCTTGGCGAAGTTCTTCGATATCAAATCGAGGACTGAGCATGGGGTCTGTATTGCCGTAGCCTCGATCAATTCTTTTGTAAATATCAAAAACCGCGGGCGAGCTATCTCGTCTGTTCCTCGACACCACGTAGTTTATACGGTCTAACTTTTCTAGGAGTTGGCCAATAGCCAGTCTAACTTCTGCTGATTGGATCAGTTTTAAATCTCCCGCAGAGATTAATTCATTCAGCGTTGTTATATTGATATCGATACCGATATCCCTTTCAATCGTGCTTATGCCTGTAATAAAAGCCTGCTCATCATACGCAGAGTCGTCAGGCGCACGCAAAAATCGGTAGGTTTCAACAAGCTGTTTTCTTCTTTTTTGGAAGGCGGGGATGAGTATCTCTTGAAGCTCAATATTGTTATCGAAGTCGATCAAAATACGCTCTAAGTATTCAACGCTTCTGTTATCTTCAACCCGTTGATTATTCCACTCAGTGACCTGCAGACCCAGAAAAATCCCTAAGATAACGACTACTAAATCAAGGATAACTGCTAACCAATTTTGCTCATTAAGATTTAACATGAAACGACGAAGAAGCATAAATAAATGTCTCTGGTTTTTTTAAACTATTCAGAAAGTTAAGTTAACTATGCTGACATGAGAATCTATTCTCACATAATTTAATTTAAATTAATGTTAACAATATTCACTGATTGAATCGCCTTTCATTTCTACTACACCTCTTAGTTAGAGCTTTTAGGACAATATTCGCGCGTAGCTGTCTTAACTATTTTTTCACTTTAATGTTAGCAAAGCGTCTATTTCAGCCAGTAGTTAACCTAAGTTAACTAGCCTATGACGAGCGAGCCTGCAAACAGCTGCTACACAGAAATGGCGAGAACAATATACAAGTGATATAACAAAGAAGGTGAGTAAAAGAGCCAAAAAAACTAGTAGCAGTGACTGATATGACCAAACTAATTATTCTGATTTGTCTGACTATACTTATATCGCCAGTCTCGGCCTCTGAGGTTTTAAAAATCGCGTATGGAGACGGTTACGCGCCATTTGCATGGATGGGAGAGCGTCAAGCTAAAGGTGTCCAAATTGACTTTCTTGACGAGATATTGGTTCAGCGTTTGGGATTTGAGGTGCATCATGTCGCCTGTCCTTGGAAACGATGCCAGCGTTTAGTTGAAAATGCGGAACTAGACGGCTTTTTCACAGTACCAACTGACAGTCGTGCAGAATATACAGAAAAAACTAAAAGTCCTTTTTACACCACGAATTTTTTAATCCATACAAAGAAAGATCATCCATTGCTCTGTGAATTTCAATCGATTCGTTCGCTTGAAGAGCTTTTGCAGATGCAAGGGTTGAGACACGTCTTTATGCGGGGTTCAGGCTGGCATGAGCAGAATTTAGCAGGTTTAAAAAATATCACTCAGGTAGCGGACGCTGCGGTGATTCCCAAGTTACTTGTACAAAACCGAGCTGATCTTTATCTTGAGCAAGCCGAGATGTTCAAGTATCAGGCCTCTCAATTAGGCCTTCAAGACCAATTGGTTTCTCTATCTTCCCCGGTCATAAAGCGGCAAGGATGGCATCTTTTTATAGGAAAGTCTTCATTGCATGTTGGGATCGTAGCTCAGGTAGATAGCTTACTTGAAGACATGCAATCGACAGGTGAACTTGAGCAACTGCGACGAATCATATTTGCTCGATATGGAATTCTAACCGTGCCTAAAGCCTGAATCTTTCCCATTATTCCTCAATAACTCTAGACTTCGAGACTATTCTGAATGCTAGGTTTGAAAAGTGATAACACAATTTACAAGTCTAAAGTTCTATCATGCGCTAAAAATTACAGTTCGGATTGATCATTACCAACATGTGAGCTGCTGAAGAACGGCCGTGTCTTGCAAGAACAGACAATTTGCGGACGCTAAAATTGCTCAGATTTGTGCCGCCTCAATGATCACTAACTAGGTATTGCGGACGTTGAGACGACCGCAACTTAAACCAGCTTTAATAGCGAACTCAGTCCATAGTGGCTTTACTGGATGACTGACAGCTGACATGCCGATTGCAGAGAGTTACTCCTTTATTTTCCTTTAACCTTGACACCCAACGGTAAAAGCACAAACTTATTGACTACACTTGAAATCAATCAAAACAATTGAAGTAGTGATGAGCCAACAACAAAAAAAGTACCACGCTTTTATCTCATACCGGCATGCAGACAACGTTGATTCTGGCAGGCAATGGGCAACGTGGCTGCACCAAGCCATCGAGACTTATCAAGTTCCTGAGGAATTAGTCGGGCAAGTGAATAGCCGTGGCTAAGAAATCCCTGAACGCATCTTTCCTGTCTTTAGAGATGAAGAAGCGTTACCCGCTGATGCAGACCTTTCCAATGTCATCACTCGCGCATTAGATAATACGCAATTTTTAATTGTCCTTTGCTCACCAAGAGCACGTGAATCCTCATTTGTAGCAGATGAAATTCTTTATTTTAAACGACTAGGCAATAGCGACCGAATCATTGCTGGAATCATTGATGGAGAGCCCAATACCAGTCTGGAAGAAGGGAAAATCAAAGAAGGATTCTCGACAAAAGATGAATGTTTTCCAGAGCCTCTTCAATTTATTTATGATGATAATGGCGAACAGACATCGCAACGAACAGAGCCTGTAGCGGCTGACTTTAGAGTTGTGATTAATGGAAGAAAAACACAAGGTTGGACCTCACCCCAGGCACTTCAACAACATCTCATTGAAGAAACAACGCTTAGTAAAGAGAAAGTAACCCGTATCGTCAAGGACTATGACAATCAGCTGCAACTGATGCTCCTTAAGGTCATTGCTGGCATTATTGGCGTTCCGCTCGATGACCTCACTCAGCGAGATAAAGCCTATCAACTAGCATTGGAGAAACAAAAAGCAAAACAGTTAAGACGATGGCTTGTGGGGGTGACACTCCTGGCTGCAATCTCGGTTGGGACAGGGACCTACGCATTCAAGCAGCAACGTATCGCGGAAGCACAGCGAGACCGCGCCGAGGGCTTATTGGATAATGTCCGAGAGAACCTTAATTTCATGAATTTTGATTTACGGGATGTGATGTTAAAATACGCGCCTAGTAACGAGCGCGTTAGGGTTATGCAGCGTATCGATGCTTTATTAGAGGCTTTATCAACACACAACGATTCACAATCTGAAAATGATCTTCGAGCTGAATTAATTGTTTTGTCACAAAAGGCCGACGTTATCTTAAGCAGTGCCGCTGAAAATCCAGAAGAAGCGCTACCACTTTACGAGCAATCGCTGGTTATTGCACAGCAACTGATTGCTCTAGATCCGAAAAACTCACTTTATAAGCAAGACCTATCGGTATCGTATCAAAGAGTGGGCAATATCCAGCTGCGCATAGGCGATACCGATGCTGCCCTTGAGGCCTATCAGCAGGCACTGACCATAGATAAGCAACTGGTGGCTCAATACCCGCTAAACGCCGGAGTTCAGCGTGACTTGTCGATATCGTATAACAAGATTGGCAATATCCAGTTGCAGTTAGGTAACACCGAGGCAGCACTTGAATCCTATCAGCAGGCACTGACCATTAGAGAACAACTCGTTGCGCTGCACCCACAAGACGCAGAATTTCAGCGTGACTTGTCGGGATCGTATAACAATCTGGGCAATATCCAGCTGCGCATAGGCAATACCGATGCTGCCCTTGAGGCCTATCAGCAGGCACTGACCATTAGTAAGCAACTGGTGGCATTGGACCCGCAAAATGCCGATTTTCAGCGTGACCTGTCGATATTGTATAACAATCTGGGCGATATCCAGTTGCAGTTGGGCAATACCAATGCTGCCCTTGAGGCCTATCAGCAGGCACTGACGATTAGAGAACAACTCGTTGCACAAGACCCGCAAAACGCCGGATTTCAGCATGACTTGTCGGTATCGTATAACAATCTGGGCGATATCCAGTTGCAGTTGGGTAACACAGAGGCAGCACTTGAATCCTATCAGCAGGCACTGACCATTAGAGAACAACTCGTTGCGCTGGACCCACAAGACGCAGGTTTTCAGCGCGGCTTGTTAGTAAGTTTTTGGAATTTAGCACGCGCTTTAGATGAACAAGGTAAGGGTGCAGAGGCCAAATTGTTTTGGCAAAAATGCCTGAACCAGTTGTTAGCCATGCAAAGCAATGGAACACTCCTTCCAGATGATGTTCAATTTATTGAAGTAGTTAACCAAAAGTTGACTCAATAAATCTGAAAGGCATGAGCCAAGCTTCCCTTTTGACCTTTTGGTCTGTTTATCAACTTTTAAACCTGAATGTCAGCAATGTTGTATTGCCCCATTTCTGTGGGCACTCTTAACTAGTTTTATGGCTACACCAATGGGTGTGAAATGGCTAAAGGTAAACAATACCAAAAGTATCCTGCTGAGTTTAAACTTATGGCTTTGCTTAAAACGTCTGAAGATGGGATGGCTGATAATAAAGTGTGCGAAGAGTTGAGGATCAGTGTATATAAAAACGCAAACGTGCAAAAAGTTAAGACCAACGTATCAATTGCGCAAACAAGTTAAATTAGGAGAAAGAGCTTTGGACAGGTTAATTATGATATTGTGCGCCTTACCTATTCTTTGGGTTGGCGAGGCATATTCGGCACAACTTAGTTCTGATTATACTCATAAAGACAAAAACGGTATCCCATATCCTCAGTTCATCGGCGACAACCCATGCAATAAAAAAGGCTATGAATCGCCTGCGTGTAAACAGTATATGAACTATTTGTCTTATCAGCAGAAAAAGGCTAACAATTGCATTGTAAGGACCATCGAAGATAAAGATGGACTGGTTCGCCAAGAAAAAGTTTGTCTTGAGAAACGCTATTAATCGTTGAGTGTAGTCTGCGGGCTAAGTCTGAAACTCAACACTTCAGTTACATCGCCGATTTGCTCTGTTTCGCAATGCGCATGTGGCGGTGCTTCAGAATATTCTGCTTCATAGGTCATTTTGGCATCCGCTGATAAATGTTTTAGCCGTACAAAATAGTAATCAAAAAAGTTTCCCAAAGGCTCGATATCCCTCCCATGCATTAGATAATCGAGTGGATAAAAGGTGAATTCCGGATGTCCCTCAGCGGCAGTGCAGATAGCCAGATAGGTCTCTTCTTCAGCAATCGTCATCCCGCAATAGGTCTCCCATTGTAGAGCAAGGGTTCGCGTTGTGGTGAACTTGCTTGCGTTATTAGATTTATAAAGAAAGGTCACTGTATCCGAAGCTGCATGCTCATCTACTTCGACACAAACGGTGCCTTTGAGGGTTTCTAGACTTTCACAAGCGTTAAAGGGCGATGCTTGCGCTTCAACAAAGAGTGGTGTTATTGCAAATAGCCCCATAGTAAACGTGAGTGCGCGCGCCATTCTGCTTATCCTATTAATCTTCATCGTCAATGACCACATCAGGCGTTTCACTCACAATGCCAAATCCGATATCCTGAACATATTCATTATTTCGCGAAATCATGAGTAGCTCCGCGGCGTAGTCAAACGAGGCTCATCGACGAATACCCTGTTCGATTGCGGTTTGGTTAGCAACGTTGTGAGGTGTTGTTGTCACTCTCATGGATAATATGCTGCCTGAGGGACTAAATTGAATTGAAACTCTGGCAATAAACGGGGTGTGTTTATCAGGTAGATGTACATGCGCTTTGAGCGCCTTTTCAAAACCCTTTGCCACCAACCGTTTCACAGCCATTTTGAGCGATGTGATTTCGTTTTCGAACTCTTTTGGGTAGCGCCGGTCCTCTGCCTGTGAACTAAAAGTCAACAATAGTAGATTGAGCGCAATAAACGTGGTTATCATACTAGCAGTCGTCTAGCAGTCGTTTGCTCACGAGGAAAAAAGAAAGTGAGAGGTCTATACATAAGCTAGCGCTCGCTTCTATCGTTAGTTAGTTCACCATAATGCCCAACTACGTTAACACAAAACACGCGATGGTGACTTTATGTCGTTTAATCTTTGGCCAATTTCGCTATGCTTAAAGTCTAACCTCAAAGGTATTGTGAGCCATGACATCAACATTTGAAGCACTCAGTGCATTACCAGAAGAGCTGTTAACTCAATTTAGCAATACGGCGACATCGCGAGAAGGGCATGGCTATTTTTCAGGTAGCGGCAGTGTGGGGCAAGATATGCGCATAGGGCTTGCTATCGCCCAACGTGTTATCAATCAGCATCCACTCAACCCTAATGTCAATTACCATGCCTACTACCAAACACTCTACCAAGCGATTAAAGCACAAGCTGAGCAGGTTCTCGATAGCGATGAGAATGGCTATATTTATGGTACTGCGATGCAAATAGCGACCGATTTACAAACACAAGCCAATGAGATACTCGCCGCTGCCCAAAAGGATAATCATTGTTCATGATTTTTCGTAACGATACCGCCTATACTCAGCCGGTTATTCCTACCCCGACACGCCATTTGATGGACCGCAGTATTGTTGGGCAGCACCTGATGATGCGAACCCATGATACGCACTTTAAGACCATTGGCTGGTTTGAAAAAGGTCAAGTGCCTGATTCGCGTGGCCAGCTCAGTGACAAGCATGCCAATATTCTGGCTGACCTAATTGAAAAGGGACCACAGTTTTGCTGGCGAGGCGCCATGTATGGGGTGGCAAATCAGTATTTGTTTGTGAGCCCTTATCAGGACCGATACCCTAGGCATGTGATGCCCTATTTTCGTGATGAGCTTGTTGAATTTCATGCCAATCGGGTATCGATGGTTCGAGGCAGCGATAATGTGGTGTGGGTCTTTCCGCAAAGTCTCATTTACTGGATAGCGCGAGGCTATAATCCGCCGAGTGAATTCCAGCACGCAATCCTGCATGGAAAGCCGGTACTGCACAATGAGCTGGTGTTTCACCCGTTTTCTGAAAAACAGGACGGCTTTGGTTTTTATGAAGAGTGGCAAGCATTTGACGTTGAGCGCACCAAGTTCGACTATGACTCTCCGCGGCCGTCGGAAATGTTTGATTTACCTCGCCGCTATCAAGGGAACTATCCAGCCAGGCTGATTACCCTTCCGATGTGGGTCAATTTCGGCGCTGGCTTTGAGGATGGCGAATATGTGCATCAATCCTTCGAGGTGCCATTTCCTCATGATACCACTGATATACATGCCATCTTGGGGCGTCAAAGCCTGATAACGCTAGCGCTCGCGCACATGGCCCAAGGCTATGGCAAATTAGCGGCCGTGAGTGAATCCCATCCCAAGCTAGGGGAGGCACTCAAAGAGGCCTTTCTAGAACCGCACATAGTTGATGAGTTAGATGCTTACATTCACCAGAGACACGGTTGGCAAAATATGCCCGATAAACTGCGTACGCTGGGTCAAACGTATTTCCCCTATCAGGAGGAGTTAGATGAACAAAATTGAGCGGTTGTACAACCAGCTTTATGCGGTTGATAAAGACTTGCCACAATTGGTCGTAACCTTGCTGAAACGGTGTAACCAACCCGTTTGTACATGCAGGGAAAATACGCAGACAGTCGCGCAGTTTGTTGCCCATATGCGTGAAAAACAACTGCAGTCGAATAAATCATTACATGATTTACTTAACAGCTTAAACGCCAACCCGAACCTTTGCGCCCTGCAAGAACAAAAAGAGCTGATTGAAGCAAGAAGGGAAAATAAAACGCCAAAACAAGCTGACGATGGTAATGCATAGCAACAGCTCAAAGATATATCGAAAATGAAAACATCTCATGGTCTTTATTACTAAGTCTACGACCAAATAATTCCAATAGGTGTCTTTTAATTGTTTACGATTAGCGCTCACAACTTGATAAGTGTTAACTAACCGTCCCACTTTATTGGGATAAAATGTAACTACCCCCTAAAATGAAACAGCTTACTCGTAGAATTTCTTTTAAACTATTTGAAAGGAGTTTTGCGATGACT
>NZ_JAUCBP010000005.1:0-2159 GCF_030362855.1 Neoalteromonas arenosi | reverse complement strand
GTACCGCTTGATGAGTCTGAAGTCAAAAGGCAGACGCATTAGGGTTGTATGGTTAAGTGACTAAGCGTATACGGTGGATGCCTTGGCAGTTAGAGGCGATGAAGGACGTGTAAGTCTGCGAAAAGCTGTGGTGAGCTGACAAAACGCATTTGAGCCACAGATGTCCGAATGGGGAAACCCACCGCTTCGGCGGTATCGTTAAGTGAATACATAGCTTAACGAGGCAAACGAGGGGAACTGAAACATCTAAGTACCCTTAGGAACAGAAATCAATTGAGATTCCCCTAGTAGCGGCGAGCGAACGGGGAGCAGCCGAACTTATTTGAATTAGCAGAATGTGTTGGGAAGCACAACGATACAGGGTGATAGTCCCGTATGTGAAGGTTCAAGTAAGTCATATTAAGTAGGTCGGGACACGTGTTATCTTGACTGAAGATGGGGGGACCATCCTCCAAGGCTAAATACTCCTAACTGACCGATAGTGAACTAGTACCGTGAGGGAAAGGCGAAAAGAACCCCTGTGAGGGGAGTGAAATAGAACCTGAAACCGTATACGTACAAGCAGTGGGAGCCCTTCGGGGTGACTGCGTACCTTTTGTATAATGGGTCAGCGACTTATATTTAGTAGCAAGGTTAACCGTCTAGGGGAGCCGTAGCGAAAGCGAGTGTTAACTGCGCGTTTAGTTGCTAGGTATAGACCCGAAACCCGGTGATCTAGCCATGGGCAGGTTGAAGGTTGAGTAACATCAACTGGAGGACCGAACCCACTGACGTTGAAAAGTCAGGGGATGACCTGTGGCTGGGGGTGAAAGGCCAATCAAACCGGGAGATAGCTGGTTCTCCCCGAAATCTATTTAGGTAGAGCCTCGGACGAACACCATTGGGGGTAGAGCACTGTTAAGGCTAGGGGGTCATCCCGACTTACCAACCCTTTGCAAACTCCGAATACCAATGAGTGCTATCCGGGAGACACACGGCGGGTGCTAACGTCCGTCGTGGAGAGGGAAACAACCCAGACCGCCAGCTAAGGTCCCAAAATATTGCTAAGTGGGAAACGATGTGGGAAGGCTAAGACAGCTAGGAGGTTGGCTTAGAAGCAGCCACCCTTTAAAGAAAGCGTAATAGCTCACTAGTCGAGTCGGCCTGCGCGGAAGATGTAACGGGGCTAAGCAATATACCGAAGCTGCGGCAGCATGTTTACATGCTGGGTAGGGGAGCGTTGTGTAAGTGGATGAAGGTGAGTTGAGAAGCTTGCTGGACATATCACAAGTGCGAATGCTGACATGAGTAACGATAATGGGGGTGAAAAACCCCCACGCCGGAAGACCAAGGTTTCCTGTCCCATGCTAATCAGGGCAGGGTAAGTCGGCCCCTAAGGCGAGGCAGAAATGCGTAGTCGATGGGAAACGGGTTAATATTCCCGTACTTATATATTCAGTGATGGAGGGACGGAGAAGGTTATGCTAGCTTGGCGTTGGTTGTCCAAGTGAAAGTGCGTAGGGTTGTTTCTTAGGAAAATCCGGGAAACTACATGCCTGAGACACGAGACGAGCCACTACGGTGGTGAAGTAGCAAATACCCTGCTTCCAGGAAAAGCTTCTAAACTTATGAATATATAAACCGTACCCCAAACCGACACAGGTGGTCAGGTAGAGAATACTAAGGCGCTTGAGAGAACTCGGGTGAAGGAACTCGGCAAAATTGTACCGTAACTTCGGGAGAAGGTACGCCTCTGTTTGTGATAGGACTTGCTCCTTAAGCGAATGGAGGCCGCAGTGACCAGGTGGCTGGGACTGTTTATTAAAAACACAGCACTCTGCTAATTCGAAAGAAGACGTATAGGGTGTGACACCTGCCCGGTGCCGGAAGGTTAATTGATGGGGTTAGCGTAAGCGAAGCTCTTGATCGAAGCCCCGGTAAACGGCGGCCGTAACTATAACGGTCCTAAGGTAGCGAAATTCCTTGTCGGGTAAGTTCCGACCTGCACGAATGGTGTAACCATGGCCACGCTGTCTCCACCCGAGACTCAGTGAAATTGAAATTGCTGTGAAGATGCAGTGTACCCGCACCTAGACGGAAAGACCCCGTGAACCTTTACTACAGCTTGGCACTGAACATTGACCCTACATGTGTAGGATAGGTGGGAGGCTTTGAAACAT
>NZ_JAUCBP010000004.1 GCF_030362855.1 Neoalteromonas arenosi | reverse complement strand
CCCCACACTACCATCGCCGCTAACGTGTTTCACTTCTGAGTTCGGAATGGAGTCAGGTGGTACCACGTCGCTATTGTCGCCAGACATAAACTGTCGTGCAAATTCATCCGTAGGATGACATTTGCGCAAGGAGGACTCACAGTACTCTCAAGGAGTGTGTTAAGTCAGCCTTACTTAAAATTTTAACATTTGGAATCACTGATACATTTAATTCAAGAGCGCGACTTGCAAAGCAATCGTCACATACAAACCCATTAGGTGTTGTATGGTTAAGCCTCTCGGGCAATTAGTACAGGTTAGCTTAACGCCTTACAACGCTTCCACACCCTGCCTATCAACGTCATCGTCTATAACAACCCTTCCAGGACTTACGTCCAGGGATGACTCATCTTGGGGCCGGCTTCCCGCTTAGATGCTTTCAGCGGTTATCCGTTCCGAACGTAGCTACCGGGCAATGCCTTTGGCAAAACAACCCGAACACCAGCGGTTCGTCCACTCCGGTCCTCTCGTACTAGGAGCAGCTCCCCTCAATCATCCAACGCCCACACCAGATAGGGACCGAACTGTCTCACGACGTTCTAAACCCAGCTCGCGTACCACTTTAAATGGCGAACAGCCATACCCTTGGGACCGACTTCAGCCCCAGGATGTGATGAGCCGACATCGAGGTGCCAAACACCGCCGTCGATATGAACTCTTGGGCGGTATCAGCCTGTTATCCCCGGAGTACCTTTTATCCGTTGAGCGATGGCCCTTCCATTCAGAACCACCGGATCACTATGACCTACTTTCGTACCTGCTCGACGTGTCTGTCTCGCAGTTAAGCTAGCTTATGCCATTGCACTAACCTCACGATGTCCGACCGTGATTAGCTAACCTTCGTGCTCCTCCGTTACTATTTGGGAGGAGACCGCCCCAGTCAAACTACCCACCAGACACTGTCCACAACCCCGATAAGGGGCCAATGTTAGAACATCAAACATACAAGGGTGGTATTTCAAGGACGGCTCCACATCATCTGGCGAC
>NZ_JAUCBP010000003.1 GCF_030362855.1 Neoalteromonas arenosi | reverse complement strand
TGGGGTTGGATCACCTCCTTACCTTAAGTCGATAGACATTTTTGATGCAGTGCTCACACAGATTGTTTTGTTATGAAGAAGAACGACCATACTATGGGGCTATAGCTCAGCTGGGAGAGCGCCTGATTTGCATTCAGGAGGTCAGCAGTTCGATCCTGCTTAGCTCCACCACAGGCTTGTAGCTCAGCTGGTTAGAGCGCACCCCTGATAAGGGTGAGGTCGGCAGTTCAAGTCTGCCCAAGCCTACCATTTACCTTGTGATTCGCTGGCGAATCGTCGCGTAAAAATGCTTGACCGCAACTTGCGAAGTTGCTGACATTTTTACTGCTCGCTAAAGATTGTGCGGCATGAGGAAGACGGCTGGTTGGTCGAAAAGGTAAGAGCCTTAATGAATGATGTGAATTATTGATTAAGGTTTTTTTGAGCCTTAAATATGTTCTTTAACAATTTGGAAAAGCTGATATTAATTTAATCCAAGAGTAACTGATTGAATTGTTGTTTTATAAAATGACGGTTCTTTCAAGCGAAACTTGTATATCGAGCAAATTAGTTTGCTGCAAAGAGTACTGTATGTCCTCCTTG
>NZ_JAUCBP010000002.1 GCF_030362855.1 Neoalteromonas arenosi | reverse complement strand
AAAGCAAAAAATAAATTGTCGTTGTGACACTCTTAACGAGTGCCCACACAGATTGTCTTGTTATAAATTGTTAAAGAGCAGTGCTTGATTAGCGTCTTGGTGACTCTCCTCAAGCGGGACGCGCATTCTACATCTTCGCGTCAGAGTGTCAAGCATTTTTGTGAAATTTATTTTTCAGCGATTTGCTTGAAACCCGCTTCAGTTAAGGGATTGCGTCAAATCATTGGCGATGCCGTTGATTTGTTTGTTTCGTCTTCCCGTTGAAGCGAGCGCGCATTCTACAGACATCATTTACATCGTCAACCGCTTTTTGAAAAAAAGTCGAAAAACACGTCCGTTCGGTTATTTTTCGACCGTTTTGCTGGTTTCTTCAGCTTTAATCTCAGATTCTGGGTGTTTTTGTGACGGTTTTACATCGCTCGAAGAAAAATCTTCATCCTCTTCATGATCGCCTACCACATCATCTAATGTTACTTTGTCGACCGTGCGGAAAGTATTGATAGGACCGGCCAATGCATATAATGAGAATACAACGAACAGAACTAAAGCCGGTTCAGTCGCTACAACAACAAAACCTAACAATATAAGTAGTAAAGCAACAAAAGGTACTTTTCCGTGCCAATTTACCTCTTTAAAGGAGTTGTATTTAAAGTTACTCACCATCAGTAAACCGCTCAATCCGGTGACAACAGCTACAATAAGGCTGACATCAGTGCCAGTAATTTGGTATTCAACACCTACCCAAACCATTCCGGCAACCACTGCTGCAGCGGCCGGGCTTGCCAAACCTTGGAAAAAGCGTTTATCTGCTATACCAACTTGCGTATTAAAACGGGCAAGTCTCAAGGCTGCGCCTGCTACATATATAAAAGCTGCCAACCAGCCGAGTTTCCCCATTCCAGTCAGGCCCCAATTATAAGCAACTAATGCAGGTGCAACGCCAAACGAGACCATGTCCGCCATTGAGTCATATTCAGCACCGAAGTCACTTTGCGTATTGGTAATGCGCGCAACCCTACCATCGAGGCCATCGAAAATCATGGCAACGAATATAGCCACTGCGGCAGACTCAAACCTTCCATTCATAGAAGATACTACGGCAAAAAATCCGGCAAAAAGCCCTGCAGTGGTTAAAAGGTTAGGGAGTAAATATATGCCTTTACGCTGAGCCATCAAAAAATCTCTATTATTAATAACCGGTTCATAATAACACATAAACGCAATGCTAAACTAATATAGTCAGGTAGGTAGTAGACGAGAGAAAAATCACAAATTAATAACAATAACGTTGTCAGCTTTCTTTACAAAAAGCTCAAATATAAAACATATGCCATTGTTAATTATACATAAAAATCAGTGGCACGATATGTGCCTAGGAGACGCTAGCGTATAAAATACAAAACGCTGTTATGAGGATGTAAACGCAAGTTGCGTAGAAACCGATTAATATCGCGGATTAAACCAAAGGAAGTATTTAAGAATGGGTAATTTGAAAAAGTTGTCAGCACTGTTGTTATTGGGCTCATTGGCAGCTTTTAACGCAAGCGCATCTGGCGCAACACAGTATACGATTGATTTTGATGATCCTAACTTTGTTGCACCAGGCAGTAGCCATGGGTGGGGAAAATGGTCTCAGGTCATCGATGATGAATATTCAGACGGTCGCTTTGGCGGTATTGATGTAAGTTTCTGGACATCAATTCAAACCGGCGTCAACGGCTTTGATGGGCTCGATTTTAATCCTAGCAGTAATTTCTCTATTACTAACTCAGGTAAAGACTCAAACGGTAATGCAGCGTCAATTGCGCCCTATTTAGTATTGTTTAACACTGCTTACAGCAGCTCTGACGACAACGACCTCGAAGTTGGCGTAAATAACAACGATGGAATGGCATCAAACTATACCGGCGGCAATATTGCAATTATCAACGAGAACTGGGCTGACGGAAATAATGAACGTTGTACCGCTTACATGGGGAACGATTACTGTCATGATCCTGACGATCGTTACACGAGCAGCGACGGCGCACCGCACGGTGGGTGGGTTTTTGTTAACTTTAGTCAGCCGGTAAACTTACACTCTATTGATCTGGTAGATATGGAGAATCGCTCGAACCAGTTAGGTTCGTTTGGTTTCTACGATGCCACCCAGACATTGATGGGAACGCAGGCAATGTCACCGACGTTGCTTAATACTAGTAGCAGTCATGGTAATGGTGGCTGGTTAACGCAAACATTCAACGGCGCGATGAATGTCACCACGTTAGTGCTGCGTATGCAAGGGTCTGGTGGTTTCGATAACATCGTTTTTAGTGCGGTTCGACGCAACGTTTCTGAACCCTCGACCATCGCTATCATGCTGCTTAGCTTTGGTTTATTAGTATTCCGATTAAAACGCAAAAGCTAAGTTAAATTTAGGTTTTAAAAAAAGCGAGCCAATGGCTCGCTTTTTTGTACCTATAGCATAGGAGCTAGTTCTCGGCTCCCTACACAATAATGCAGGCAACGCACATGATGTTAAGAAACGCCCAGTCGCGCTTTGGCCTTTATTTCATAGCTTTTAGTTGTAGGGTTGGATAGTTCTATGAAGCGACGCAGCATTTGCTCTCCTTGTGCAGTGCGATTCTGCTCGAGTAACGCCATCCCCAAGTGGTAGAGATTTAACGGGTTGCGTGCATTCCGAGCATAGCTCTCGCGCAATTGGGCAAGTCCTTCTTGTTGATTACCTCGATTGAAATTTATCCAACCTTTTAAGTCGATCACTATCGGGTCTTGGGCTTGAAGTTCATTCAATTTCCCTAATTCAGTTGAAGCCTGCTCGAAATCACCTTGAATTACGGCCATTATCGCTAGGTTGACTAAGCTGAATGAGTCGGCTTCAACAGTAGCGAGGATTAACTGATATTGCGTAGCTGCTAGCCCAAACTCTTGACGTTGTTGTAGATAATTGGCAAACATTCTTCTGCTGGTCAAATCATCGGGATGGTCGGCTAGCCAGTTCTCTAGTAAAGCGAGTAATTCAGAGTGATCACCCATACGCCAATAAATCGTCACTAGGTAGGGCAAATACTCATTGGTCGCGCTTCGAGAAAATGCTTGTTTAGCGTGTTGTAAGGCTGCATTAAGGTTATTGTCTTGCAAATACAATTCACTTAATCTTCTGTGATCTGAAGCTGCATTGGTCCGTCTAACTAATCCTTGTGCTGTCTGTAGGGCTTCTGTATTCATCCCAGCATTTGACTGAAAAACAATTCGTAAGCGCGCCACATTGTCACGTTGATCCGATTGCTTTTCTAGACGCGCAATTACATCTCCCAACCCATTTTGCTCACCAATTTCAGCAAACATTTGACCAATTCTGAGTAAGTGAGCCGCTGAATCACCGACTAACCCCAATAATGTGCGCAATGTGCGAATCGCATCTTGCTCATTGTTATTACCCAATTGTGCGCGAGCTTTGCCAAATAACATGGGTGGTGAGAACTTATTGATGTCTTCAAGTAGCTTCGCGACTTCCAATGCCTGCATATACTGTTCATCACGCAGCAGAACATCAAGCCAGTTAAGCAACGTATTTTGCTCTAACGGATTCAAATCATTGATTTTACTAAAATAGTCAGCGGCAGTTGAAAAATCGCCCTGTTGCTGCGCAACTCTGGCCAATTGAAACATAATTCGAATGTCTTCAGGATACCGCTGCTCTTGTACTTTAAGTATCTGATATGCCTTAACAAGTTGATTTTGTTGCTGGTAAATTTGGACTAAATTCAAGTTTACTAACAAATCATCTGGGTTTAGCTCCAACGCTTTACGGTAGGCAGCAGTTGCCTCTTCGTATTTGCCAAGCGCTTGATATGTCGCACCAATATAATTCAACGTTTCAATATTACTCGCCTCTTCTTCAAGTTCTCGAGCAATAATCATTGCTTGCTGAAGGTCGCCATTTTGTAAATAACTGTATCCTTTTACCAGTAATGAGCTACTTTCCGATGCTGTTGGTGCCTCGTGACTATCTGAGTTGATTTGTCTTGTATTAATCGAGGCTACTGCGTGCATGTTGGCTATTTGCGGGTCAGCCTGATAATCAACGGGTAGTCGGTCGACTAAGCTAACCAAATCAAAGTGTCTATTATTTTCAAACAGAGCTAAAACGTATAGACGCGCACTTTCTAACTCTAATTCTTCTATAGGAATGAGCTTCAGATGATCAATTGCGCGGCGGTTTTGCCCCTGAGCCGAAAGGGCTTTTGCCATCATTGCACGCAGCTGCGGATCACTAGGTGATTTGCCGAGTAATTGTAAAAACAAACGCTCAGCCTCTGTATAGTTTTGCAACATGAACTCTGTAATAGCTTTAGCTCGCATTAGCTCCGGATGCTGATCTAAAACGTCGGGTGGGACCAAAGTAAATTTATTGCTCAAATCTGTGAGCAACACATTTGCCTCATCGCGCTGGTCTTGCTTGAACAATAGTAAAGCCTGTAAAAAAAGCGTGTAAGGATCATCATCGATACGCTGCATCATGTAGTTAATGTCGATAGCTGCAGCATTGAGTTGGTCTAAATCTATTAAAATTGCAGCCCGCGCTTGCCTGGCAGTAAATAAGTCCGGTGAACGCTCTATTGCCTGATCAAACGCTTCCAAGGCAGCATTAAAGTTTCGCTTTTTGCGCTCATACGTCCCTTCTAAAAACCAAACCGCACTATTTAACGGATCGACTTCTTTTGCGGCGAGAATATGTCGTTTAAATGCCTCTGTGTCTTCCTGCTGAAATGCGATTTGCGCGAAGCCTATCATTGCGGTCATATTATTGGGAGAAAGTCGCAATGCTCGTCGATACTCGCGCTCCGCACTAGCATAATCACGCATAGCTAAATAGGTATCGGCTCGCACTAATAATAGTTCTATCTGAATATCAGTAGGCCGACCAGCAACTTCAATATCCCGTAGCAAGGCTTCGTACTCGCCACGCAACAGCATAATTTTTGCCAATGGTACAATAATTAGGTTTTCATCTGCATCTAGCTCAAGTGCCCTTTCATATTGCGCTTGGGCCGCAGCAAACTCGCCATACTGCTGTAAAATATCCGCGTATAACAATCGCGAGGGTAAGTTGTTGGGATCGCTTTGTAGAATATTTTTAATCTTGATAACAGCGGAGCGTATGTCGCCACTCTGAGCGTCAGCCAAGGCGCTTTCATATAAGTCAGGATTGGCAATCGCCGCTTGAACTGAAAGGCAAACAACAGCAGCTAACGCTGATCGGCGGAATAGACCTCGCGGCATGAATTTTATCCTTTGCTTGAGTCATCTTGACTTTGCCGAGCAGAATATACTATTCGCGGTTGTTTTTCATCATGACATCAGCTGCCCGAATAAGCAGCTGATGTCAGAGCGTCGTTCAATTAATCATGGACCGTAAAATCAATTTGGCCATCATGGACGTCGATTTTAATAGTGCTATCAGGCATTACGTCGCCAGATAATAGTTTTTGTGCAAGTGGATTTTCAATCTCCGTTTGGATTGCGCGTTTCAGCGGACGAGCACCAAACACGGGATCAAAACCGACTGCTGCGATTTTATCCAATGCTGTTCCAGACAACTCTAGTTTAAAGCCTTTATCAATTAAGCGTTGGCGCAAACCGGCTAGTTGGATCAAGGCGATAGACTTAATCTGTTCACGGCCAAGCGGATGGAACACAACAATATCGTCAACCCGGTTAATAAACTCAGGTCTAAAATGCTGCCCTACAACAGACATTACCATGTTCTTCATTTCATCGTATTGACTCTCTTGGTGTTTGTCTTGTATCACATCTGAGCCCAAATTCGACGTCATAATCACGACTGTATTTTTAAAATCTACTGTACGCCCTTGTCCATCTGTGAGTCGCCCATCATCGAGCACTTGTAATAGAATGTTAAAAACATCAGGGTGAGCCTTCTCTACTTCGTCGAGTAAAATCACCGAATATGGCTTACGTCGCACCGCTTCGGTGAGATAGCCCCCTTCTTCGTAGCCCACATATCCAGGAGGGGCCCCAACTAACCGAGCAACACTGTGTTTTTCCATAAACTCAGACATATCAATGCGCACCATTGCTTGTTCAGAATCAAACATAAAATTGGCTAATGACTTACAAAGTTCTGTTTTACCTACCCCTGTCGGCCCTAAAAACAGGAAAGAGCCAATCGGGCGGTTCGGATCAGCTAGCCCCGCGCGAGACCTACGTATCGCATTAGACACTGCCGTTACCGCCTCATCTTGACCAACGACACGATGATGAAGAGCCTCTTCCATACGCAAGAGTTTGTCACGCTCACCCTCGAGCATCTTGGCAACAGGAATTCCTGTCCAGCGCGATAATACCTCGGCAATTTCGGTGTCTGTCACCTTGTTCTTCAATAATTTGGTCTCGATACTTTCGTTTTCACCTGCTTTTTCAAGACGCAGTTCCAATTCGGGAATTCGACCGTACTGCAATTCAGACATCCGACTTAAATCTGAAGCCCGTCGGGCAATCTCTAAATCAAGTTTCGCTTGTTCAAGTTCAGACTTAATAGATTGAGTGCCTTGCATGGCATCTTTTTCCTGCTTCCATACTTTGTCCAGCTCGGCGTACTTCATCTCAAGCTGCTCACGCTCCAATTCGATCACTTCTAACCGTTTGTGACTCGCGTCATCCTTTTCTTTCGCCAAAGCTTGCTCTTCGAGTTTCAATTGAATGATTCGGCGCTCAAGGCGATCCATGTCTTCCGGCTTTGAATCAATTTGAAGTCGAATACTCGATGCGGCCTCATCAATCAGGTCGATAGCTTTATCCGGCAACTGGCGGTCACTAATATAGCGCTGGGATAGGGTTGCTGCAGCGACGATTGCAGGATCAGTGATATCAACCGAGTGATGTAACTCATAACGCTCTTTTAAGCCACGTAAGATGGCAATAGTGTCTTCAACGCTGGGTTGGTCAACGAGAACCTTTTGAAAGCGACGCTCAAGCGCAGCGTCTTTTTCAATATACTGACGATATTCGTCTAATGTTGTCGCGCCTACGCAATGCAACTCTCCCCGGGCTAATGCCGGTTTAAGCATGTTACCAGCGTCCATTGCGCCGTCGCCTTTACCCGCGCCTACCATAGTGTGGAGTTCGTCGATGAAAAGGATAACTCGGCCTTCTTCTTTAGATAGTTCGTTCAATACAGCTTTCAGGCGCTCTTCAAACTCACCGCGATACTTAGCACCAGCAACCAACGCGCCCATGTCCAACGCTAATACACGCTTATTCTTCAGTCCTTCCGGCACTTCACCGTTAACAATTCGTTGGGCAAGACCTTCGACAATAGCGGTCTTACCAACACCGGGCTCACCGATGAGTACTGGGTTATTTTTGGTGCGTCGCTGCAATACTTGGACCGTGCGGCGGATCTCATCGTCGCGACCTATCACAGGATCTAGCTTGCCTTGCTCAGCACGTTCGGTGAGATCTGTGGTATATTTTTCTAGTGCTTGACGTACGTCTTCAGCATTGGGATCGGTCACTTTCTGACCACCGCGCAATTGTTCAATTGCCGCGTTTATTTTCGCTTCAGTGGCACCTGCATCAGCCAATAATTGGCCGAGTTTGCCTTGATCCTGTAGCGCCGCCAGAACGAAGATTTCTGATGTGATGTAGTCGTCTTTTCGCTGCTGTGCAATTTTGTCGCACAGGTTAAGCAATACAACCGACTCTTTAGCTAATTGGACATCACCACCAACGCCGTCAACACGCGGCAGACGGTCTATTGATTCCGCAAGTGCTGAACGTAAACCATTGACATTGACACCGGCCTGCTCAAACAAACTACGTAATGAACTGCCTTGCTGATTGAGCAACGCCGTCATCAAATGAACAGGCTCAATGAACTGATGATCACGTCCTAAAGCCAGTGATTGAGCGTCAGAAATTGCGATCTGAAATTTGCTTGTAAATCTATCTAAGCGCATCTAAATTACCTCATCATCGCTTTTAACTTACTATCAATGTGGGTATTTATATTGCACTATTCAAGATCTGAAGTGTTTTTTTAGATTAGGCGCGCTTTATAATCACGCTAACCATCCGACCGCAATTCTCCATACCCTGATGGCGAGAACGCCGGTATGAAAAGTATTCAGTTTCACGGCTGTAGGTGCAGTGACCGGTTGAAAAAACTGCTCTAACGTCCACTGACTGCAATTGGTAACGGGCGATGAACTCGAGATTGAGCCGAACTTTACCTACCCCACTAGGAGTAACAGCACCATCAATGTGGCCAAATATCTCCGCGTCTTGACTACTTACTTCATAGTGGTTGGGGCCGATGTGGGGACCTATCCATGCAAGTAATTGAGCGCCATTTTGTCGAGCATAAGCACGTTCCACCGTGCGCTGAATGATCTGCGAACCAAGTCCCTTCAAACCTGCGTGAATGGCTGCAACGGTTTGGCCGTGCTTATCAGCCATAAGAATAGGAACACAATCAGCGGTCATAACGGCACACGCTACGCCCACCTCAGAGGTATATACCGCATCTCCAACACTCTGCTCACTGGGCAACGATATGACGGTATTTGAATGAATTTGTGTTAACCAAGTAATACTTTCATGATGAGGCAACAGCGCGCGATTTGCATTTACACTTTCAGTCAAATCGCCAACGTGATCACCAAGGTTTAAACTGCCAAATTCATCTTTGCTCAGGCCCCCAATACGCGTTGTAGAATAAGCCTCTATTGTCTCAGGGGCTTGCCAATCGGGACGTAACAGGGCGTCAGAATTAATCATCGAGCCCATGGATAGCAGTGTCGTCGTCCAGAGCTATGAGTAACTGCTGCATATCCTCTGGCAAAGGCGCTTGCCACGTTAGCCACTCTTCAGTTGCCGGGTGAAACAGTGACAACTGTGCCGCGTGTAATGCCTGGCGCTTTAATCCACGCAGTTGTTGAACCATTGCGTCACTGGCATTTTTGGGTAAGCGAGGACGCCCTCCGTATGTCGGATCGCCAACAATTGGGTGCTTAATATAGGCCATATGTACACGGATTTGGTGAGTTCTACCCGTTTCCAGCTTTAACCGTAGATGTGTATGCGCACGAAACTTCTTCATCACTCGATAGTGGGTCGTTGCCGGTTTACCCAACTCTCTAACCGCCATCAAGGTGCGCTTCGTTGCATGCCGCCCTATCGGTTTGTCAACTAAGCCACCTGCAACTAAATTCCCCGTGACAATAGCTTCATATTCGCGACTCATTGTGCGGCTTTGTAATTGCTCAACTAAATGGGTTTGCGCCTCGAGGGTTTTAGCGATCACCATCAATCCAGTAGTGTCTTTGTCTAAGCGGTGCACGATACCTGCCCGTGGCACTAACTCTATGCCGGGTATATAAGCCAAGAGTGCGTTTAACACTGTACCTTGTGCATTACCAGCCCCAGGGTGCACAACTAAGTCAGCTGGCTTATTGATGACCATGATGTGCTCATCTTCATAGACAATATCTAAGGCGATGTCTTCAGCGGTATGTTCAACTTGGACTTCGGCAGTAGCTTCGATTTTGATACGTTCGAACCCATCTAATTTTTGCCGCGGTACAGTGCAGACCTGGTCGTTAACTTGTACGCAGCCGTCTAAAATCCACGTTTTTAGTTTAGAACGTGAATATTCGGGGAACAAATTCGCAATTGCCTGATCTAACCGTAAACCATGGACTGATAAATCAGTCTCTACGAATAAATTAATGGTTTTTTGTGACGCGCTCATATCGACCTTCAGTAATAATTTGCGGCATTATAGCAAAATGCAATCGTGATTAGATGCTTAATGATGAGGTATTATTGAATTCATTGCGTTAGAATAGCGCCCACAAAAATGAGTAGTCACAAGCATCGTCCTAACAGGAACGTTTTAAATGAAGTATAACGGTTTAATTGGCGCAGTCTGTTTTTCAGCTGCCCTTGTCATGTCTGGTTGCAGTTCGTCAGACAACGAAGAACAAATTGTCTCTGCCAATCAAGGGGCAGAAACCCTTTATGAGCAAGCCAAGAGACAAATGGACGCAGGTAACTTTGCTGGCGCTGCAACAACCCTCAGCACATTGGATTCGCGCTTTCCGTTCGGCCCGTTGTCACATCAAGTTCAACTGGATTTAATATACAGCTATTACAAGTCTGGCAAACAGGATCAAGCGCTAGCAACCATAGATCGCTTTATTCGCTTGAATCCCAATCATTCAGATGTTGACTATGCGCATTACATGCGCGGTTTGACAAATATGGAAACGGATAACAACCTTTTTCAAGATTTAATGAATATTGATCGCTCCGATCGCGATCCCAGTAAATCACGTGAAGCGTTTGAAGACTTTCGTCGCTTAATTGAAAAGTTCCCAAACAGCAAGTACGCTGCTGATGCTCAGAAGCGTATGCTTTATATCAAAAATCGTTTAGCGAGTTACGAGATAGCCATCGCAAGGTTCTATATGCGTCGCCAAGCCTATGTTGCCGCAGCAAATCGTGGCCGCTATGTATTAGAACACTACCCGGATTCTAATCAGGTACAGCAAGCACTTGAAATTATGGTGGTTTGCTATGATGAGCTCAAGTTAGAGGATCTAAAGCGCAATGCGATCAAAACGTTGATGCTTAATTACCCTGACAGTGAATTTATTTAATATTGACGTATAAAAAAGGCGCCAAGATGGCGCCTTTTTTTTATTTGAAGAACAAGTGACTAAACGGGTTGAGTAGTCGTGCTAAACCTGACGTAAAGTGCAAAGGCTTGTCGACGATACTAAACACCAAGCAACCTTCATCTGCATCAGACATCGGCGCGTGTGTATGCTCACCATCTAGTGAGATAAAGTCACCGGAATCATAGTCTGCAATACCGTCACTGAACTCACCGTTGATGACCAATGTGTATTCTGACCCCTTATGTGTGTGCTCAGGAACACGACCGCCTTTTTCCATGTAGATAAAGTTGGCCATACCCATATCCCCCAAATCAACCGGGGCTTGCCATAGTTTCCCCACCAGCGATGACCAGTTACCCGTCTTGCGCACGTACCGACGCAACGCTCTAGGCACTTTGAATTCGCGTCCGTCTAACTCGATCGTATCTATACTCGGAACACTGATACTAGGACGTTCAGCCACCGGCTGCTGTACTATGTTAGCGAGTATTGCGTCGAGACTTGGGTCATTGCTTACCTTTGATAACGCCTCTGCTGCAACTTTCTCGCTTGCAGCTTTGACTACAGCCATGCATTGAGTACACATATCACAGTGCGCTGAAACTACTAACGCCTCCGATGGAGGTAAATTGCCTTCCGCGAATCGCTGTAATTGTGTTGAAGTTGGGTGAAAATTAATCATGCTCTTGAATCATGTCCTTTAGTCTTTGCAATGCCAAGCGAGTGCGAGATTTGACTGTTCCCAACGGGATCTCTAGCTCGTCAGCAACTTCTTGCTGAGACTTGCCGTCTATGTATATCGCTTCAATCACGACACGTTGTTTTACAGGTAATGCATCAAATAAATGCCCAAGTTGCTCTAGCGTAACTTGCTCTTCAAGCGATGTTTCGTTGGCATCAGCCGTTTGCTCACACAAAACCGGCCATAAATCGTCGGCACACACATCTTCTTTTCTGTTTTGCAACTTTCTTAACATATCGAAGCGAATGTTTCGGGCGATAGTGAAAATCCAAGTAGATGGTGAGCCTTTCTCAGCGTTGAACAGGTGCGCTTTTTGCCAAACGTTTGACATAGTGTCTTGCACCAACTCCATCGCCAACGCTTCGTTGCCCATTTGCTTTAACGCGTAAGAACGCAAGCGAGGTGCGAAATAACTAAAAATTTTCGCGAACGCAACTTTACTTCTGTCTGATGCCACCTCTACTAAATAAGAAGACATCTCTTCAGCACAGTCGATTGGTCTTGACGGTCTCGCTTCTTTCGATTCCAACGGTATCCCAACTAGCATTGTATAATCCTAACTCTTCCACATAATAACAAATACGGCTGAGCTTTAATAAGGATCAGTTATTCGATTAATTCTCGCAAAAACTGCAGCGCTTTGCCGCAATCTTTTTGCTCTAAAAAGTATTGCTTTTTTGACGCATCCACCGGCAATAATTCCAACCAACGATGAATAACCCAAATGGGGTCGTCAAAAGCGGGTTCGGCGTATAACGCGTTTACTTCCGGATATTTTTCAAAAATTTCCTTCAAACGCATATTCATTGGCGCAATGTCTGTTTGACTGATATCGCAAGTCCAGCCGTCCACTTCCTCACATTGCCCCACTCTCAGTCCATCAGACTCGGTCTCAATAGACGAAACTTTAACACAGTGTTGACCTTCCACAGTGACACCAAGCAGCCCGTCTTCCAACACGTCAAAGTCGATAACTTTGCCCACAGTGCCAAGCGGATGGATATGTGTATTTATTTCTTTGTCCCCTTCTGAATTGAGCATACAAACAACGAACACTGAATCACTGGCACACACTTCTTTGACCATCCGCACATAGCGTGGTTCGAAAATCCGCAATGACATGCGACCACCTGGTAGCAGGTGTGCGGATAATGGAAACAAAGACAATCTCTGCAACGTACTTTTTCCGGTTTCTTAACAATAATAAGGATTACGGTGGAACACGACTAACGGATCGAATTATGCGTTGAATTAAAAGTTTTTAACCTCTTGATCTGCTTAGCTGTTTCTAGGGTAAAACTTATAAATCAATTTTAAATCCAACACTATGACCGCAATAGAGAAATTTACCCACTTTTATCAACAACTTAAAGATCGTGACATTAGCGGAATTACTGATGTTTACGATACAAACATCGAATTTATCGATCCAATTGCCACCCATCAAGGTATCGAAGTAGTGCAGCGCTACTTTGATAAATTGCTGAAAGGAACGCGGTGGTGCGATTTTGACATTCGTAAAGTCCGCTCCTCGAGTGACACTGAACATACTGTCGAGTGGGTCATGCGTTTCGAATCTAAAAAACTAAAGCGTGCCGAGCCAATTGTGGTGGACGGTATAACGGTGCTGAAAACAAATGCAGACAAAGTCATTTATCACCGCGATTACTATGACATGGGGCAGTTAGTGTACGAAAACATACCAATTCTTAGTTTCTTCGTTAAGCGAGTGAAAGGACAACTACAATGAGTAAGAGCATACTGATTACTGGAGCAACGTCTGGCATTGGTGAAGCGTTAGCCAAACTTGCAGCGAGCCGCGGTTATCGAGTTATTGCGTGCGGTAGAAATGCCGAAAAACTTGCAGAACTCGCGCAAACTAACGGTATCGAAATACTGCAGTTTGATGTTACAGACGCTCAAGCAACGACCGCGGCTCTTGCCGATATAAACTGTGATATAGCGGTTTTGAATGCGGGCACATGTGAATATGTCGACATTGACGCGATCGAACCAGACATGTTCAAACGTGTATTCGAGCCCAACTTTTTTGGTGTGGTTAATTGCGTTAGTGCATTGACGCCGCAACTGATGGCGGGTGATCAGATCGTAATCGTCGACTCTCTCGCGCGACTCCTGCCTTTTACTCGCAGTCAAGCTTATGGTGCCAGCAAAGCAGCACTGCACTATTTTACCAAAAGTATTGAAGTTGATTTAGCGCACAAAGACGTCATTGTGCAGAGCGTATCCCCCGGTTTTGTAGTGACCCCTCTTACTGTCAAAAACGATTTTGAAATGCCAATGAAAATCTCGGTGCAAGAAGCCGTTGAAGATATGTTGGCAGGCATAGAGCGGAAATCGAGCTCTATTTACTTTCCAACGCGCTTCAGTTTGATCTTGAGGCTGTTGAATTTGCTACCCAGCACTTTGCAAAAACGCATGTGTGTTTCGATGAAACGCTCCATGAAACGCGGAAAAAGATCTCAATGAAAAAAAGAATAGCGATCATAGGATCAGGTATTTCAGGCTTAACCTGTGCGTATTTGCTGCACAAAAAGCACGATATAACGATTTTTGAGAGTAACGATTATATCGGCGGACATACTGCCACAAAAGACATTGAGCTTGCTGGTCACCAATACGCCATCGATACGGGATTTATTGTCTTCAATGATTGGACATACCCCAATTTCATCAAATTAATGGAACAAATCGGCGTCAAAAGCCAGCCCACTGAAATGAGTTTTAGTGTCAAAAACACGTCTGAAAACCTCGAGTACAACGGCAACAACTTAAACAGTTTATTCGCTCAACGTCGCAACATTGTGCGGCCCAAATTCATACGCCTTATTCGCGACATTCTCACCTTTAACAAAGCGTGTAAGAGTTTAAACACCGCTGATGTAGACCGCGAACAAACGCTGATTGGGTTTATTCGACAACTCGGTTTAAGTGAAGCATTCATCCAAAACTACATTTTGCCAATGTGTGCAGCTATTTGGTCATCTTCGGTAGAAGACACAAAAGGATTTCCTTTGCGTTTCTTTTTACAGTTTTTCAATAATCACGGATTATTGAATATTTCTGACCGACCGCAGTGGTACACCATTATCGGCGGTTCAAAGCAGTATATTACACCTTTGACAGCCGGTTTTATCGACCGGATACGCTTAAATACCCCAGTCTCTAAAGTTATCAAGCAGAACGATGAAATAGTGCTTACGACTGCTACCGGCTCTGTCGAAGTGTTCGATGAAGTTATTTTTGCGTGTCACAGTGATCAAGCGCTCGCTATGTTGGGCTCACCCACCGATGCACAACAAGAAGTGCTAAGCGCAATTCCCTACGCCATGAATGACGTTGTTTTGCATACTGATACGACGATACTGCCCAAACGTCCGCTGGCCTGGGCGAGCTGGAATTATCTGATCAAGGGTGAGCCTGGCGAACAACAACGGCCTGCATCAGTCACGTATAATATGAATATTTTACAACGCTTAGAAGCACCGCACACGTTTTGTGTAACGTTGAATAATACTGCGCAAATTGCCCCAGAAAAAATCCTCGGACAATATCGTTACGCCCATCCACAGTACAACTTAGCGATGGTTGACGCACAAGCGCGTCGCACTGAAATCAGCGGAGTAGACAACTTCCATTTCTGTGGCGCATACTGGTATAACGGATTTCATGAAGATGGTGTCCGCAGTGCGTTAGATGTATGTGACTATTTCGGAGAGTCTCTGTGAACGAGGTAGCGATTGAAAGTGCGCTATATACGGGTGAAGTTTTTCATCAGCGGGTTGTGCCAAAAAACCATCAATTCACTTATAAGATTTTCTTGTTTTGGCTCAAACTTTCAGAGATCGATACGCTAAATCAAAGTGTTAGTGGTTTTTCCAGTCAACGCTTTGCTCCTGCGAGATTTAAACGCAGTGACTTTCTCGGTAGCGAAAATATCGATTTAGAGCAAGCAGTACTAGAACGCTGCAATCAACTGAGTGAGGAGCCTGTCCATGGAGAGGTATTCATGCTGGGACAGCTGCGCGTTTTTGGTCTGTACTTTAGCCCTGTAAACTTTTATTTTGTGCGTGCTGCGAATGGCGTATATACGCATATGCTAGCGGAAGTCAGTAACACGCCCTGGAACAAACGCCACCACTATTTAGTGGATTTAAACAAACAATCGCCTACCCAAAAAATGTTTCATGTATCGCCTTTTAATCCGATGGATATGATCTATCAGTGGTCGGTACAGCAACCTAATCAACATTTGCGTCTCACGCTGTCTTGCTACCAAAAGCAGCGACATTTTACTGCGGCGCTGAACATGACAAAAATGTCATTGAACTCAACTACGCTAAGACGCGTAATGTTATCTATACCAAGTATGACGATCAAAACTGTGGTTGGGATATACTGGCAAGCGCTTAAGTTATTCTTTAAACGCGTCCCGTTTTATTCCTACCCCAGCAACAACAAGGAACATTAATCATGTCGCATGGTGAACACGCTATCGCGTTTGAAGAAGAGCTCAATTGGGTTAATCGAACCTGTAAAGCCATATTCCTTAACGTGCTATCAACGCTACCTCACGGACAAATCACCATTAAAGAAAGAGGCACCTTAGTTGCCGCATACGGCGATGCCAACAGTGACCTAAAAGCCGAAGTCGACATTCAATCTCCCGTCGCATACAAGCACTTACTAGTTGGCGGCAGCGTAGCCTCAGGTGAGACCTATACCGACGGTTTATGGACGACGCCAAATTTGACTAATGTGATCCGAATATTTGCACGTAACCTTGATACCTTGGATCAATGGGAAGCCAAGTTTAAGTGGCTATCGATGCCGGTCGAAAAGATTCGTCATTTAATGCGTCGTAACTCTCAAGAGCAGGCGAAAAAGAATATCTCCGCTCATTACGATTTGGGCAATAAGCTATACACTCGTTTTCTCGATGAAAGCATGATGTATTCGTCAGCGATATACCCTGACGTTAATTCTTCACTTGCAGATGCACAAATTCACAAACTGAAGAGCATCTGTGACAAACTGCAATTGAATGCCAACGACCATTTGTTAGAAATTGGTACAGGCTGGGGTGGATTAGCCGTATTTGCTGCCAAGCATTACGGTTGTAAAGTAACAACGACTACTATTTCAGAAGAGCAATTTGCCTTTGCTAAAGACTGGGTAAAGCGTGAAGGACTGGAATCGAGAATCACTCTGTTGAAGAAAGATTATCGATTACTTGAAGGCAGCTATGACAAACTGGTGTCGATAGAAATGATAGAGGCCGTTGGCAAAGAATATATGGCTAACTTTTTCAGCAAGTGCTCATCGTTACTCAAGCAAAGTGGTTTAATGGTGATTCAAGCCATTACCATCGACGATAGACGCTATGAAACCTACTCCAAAGGGGTAGATTTTATCCAAAAACACATATTCCCAGGCGGATTCTTACCTTCGCAATTAATCATGAATAAGACGCTTAAGGAACACACAGACATGATGATTCGCGATTTACACGATATCGGCTTAGACTATGCACGTACATTAAATGATTGGTATATCGCATTTCAGCAAAGTCGTGAAGCACTAACCAAAGATGGTTATGACGAGCGGTTTGCGCGAATGTGGCAATACTACTTAAACTATTGTGAAGGTGGCTTTTTAGAACGAACAATCAGTACCGTACAACTGATAATCTCTAAACCCGGATTTAAGGCCCCTATCACACGCTAAAAGGCGCACTTACCTATGGCTCATTGGCTTTTTAAAACCGAACCCGATGCCTTTGGTATAGACGATTTAGTTAGCAGGCCAGAGCAATCAGAGTTTTGGGACGGCGTTCGCAATTACCAAGCGAGAAACTTTTTACGTGATGAAGTCGCAGTGGGTGATGATGTTCTTTTATATCACAGCAGCTGCAAAAACGTTGGTATTGCTGGGCTGGCAACTGTAGTTGCGAGTGCAAGTGCCGATCCTACGCAATTCGATCCAGAATCCAAATACTTTGACCCCAAATCGTCACCTGACCTACCGCGTTGGTTTGGGGTTAAAATAAGACACGTCGAAACCTTTCCCGAGGTTCTCAGTTTGAAGAGAATCAAGACGATGCCTGGTGTCGTTAACCTCCCTTTGGTTAAAAAGGGACATCGATTATCGATAATGCCCGTTGGCGATGACGAATTTGACGTACTTGTTGCTGCCGCACGTGCCAGTGATGTCGATTAACCGCCGCTATTCTCAATCACGGAAATCGGATTAGATAATATGGGCTTGCCTTGATTGATAACGATTTCTACACGCCTATTTCTGGCACGAATATCGGCTTCTTCACCATCGAGTAACGGCGCAGTATCAGCTTTGCCGACTACCGACATACGCGACTCATCAAAACCTGGTGCACGGCGTAGCTCCTCTGCAACCGCTACCGCTCGCTGAGCCGATAAATCCCAGTTAGAGCGATACAACTCATTCGATATTTGCTGGCTGTCACTGTGTCCTGACACCTCAATCTCGCCAGGCATCTCCGATAATAACTCTCCAATAGTACGAATAATGGGAATAAATTGTGGCTGTAAAAACGCAGAGCCAGCCGAAAATGAGCCGTTTTCACGAATGCGAATGGTAATTTGCTGGCCCAATGATTCCATCTCTATTGAGCCATCAACAATCTGCTTTTCAAGCTGTTGGGCAACTTTCTTAATTAACTCGTTAACTTGCTCTTGCGCCGCCGACTGTGTTTGCGTTGCCGCTGACTGATCAGTTGCGGTTTGCTGCGCTTGCCCGCCCCGCTGAGTGCCTCGCTGTTTCTGACGCCCACCCGCTGAATCTTCATCACCCGCTTGGAACTCCAGCATTTGCTGCGTCATTTCTATGGTCTGCTGCTGGATGTTTTCAATCGGGGTTGGATCGGGTCGACCGGGACGGAACTCCATCGCAATAACACTAGTTCCTTTGGGAATATCTTTGACTTCAATTTTATTTTGCACGCCAAATGCAAACTTCATGGACCCAGCGATCTGCTTGAATTTCAACACGTCCATTTCCGAAAATGCTAACAACAATACAAAAAAGCACATCAGCAGTGACATTAAATCAGCAAAAGTCCCCATCCATGGCGGCAGGCCTTCGGGGGGACATTTAGGACATTCTTCTTGCTGTTGTGACATGCTAATCTTCTTCCGTTACCTCAGCGCGCTTGCTGGCGGCGAGATAGCTTTTCAAAATACCTTCAATAACACGGGGGTTCTGACCATCTGCAATGCCAACAATGCCGTCTAACACCAGTGACTGATTGAGCTTTTCCTCTTCCATGCGGTTTCCGAGCTTTATTGCGATCGGCAAACATATGACGTTAGCGAAGAACGCACCATAGAGCGTTGTTAACAATGCCACGGCCATTGCCGGACCAATAGCTTTAGGGTCATCCATGTTTGACAACATAGCAACCAAACCAATCAAAGTCCCAATCATCCCCATAGCGGGTGCCACATCCCCCATGCCTTTGAATATTTTGCCACCAAATTCATGCCGCTGCGTGGTCATGCTGATATCCTTCGCCAGAGTTTCGCGCACTACGTCAATATCATGTCCATCCACCAACATGTCGACCCCTTTCTGCATAAAACTATTTTCAATTTCTGCTTCTTCGAGGGCTAAAAATCCACCTTTTCTGGCTGCATCAGCCATTTCAACAATCTTTTGGATAAGGTCTTCGGGCGCTTCGATCTTGAACATAAACGCCTTAGCAGCAATTTTACCTGCACCGAAAAATTGGCCGAGGGTAAATTGTGAAAGCACAACGAAAATAGTGCCACCAAATACGATTAACAGCGATGGAACGTTGATAAACATACCCATGTCGCCGCCCAACACCATGGCCATTACGACAAAACCTATCGCGCCAATGATGCCTATGACGGTTGCTAAATCCACACGCCTCTCCTATTTTTGCAGCTAATTCTGTAAGGACCTTTGTTAGCCATTGTATCGACCACAATAATAATTTCTATACCCCTCAAGCGATTATGCACATTCACTCTCACGCTGAGCCAATTCAACGACAAAGTCATTGACCCTCTGCAGGGGCTTAGGTAATGTGCGCGATACTTTATTATTAATAGCATATGAGTGATTGTTTTGAGCCAAAAAGCGTCGGATTCAGCAAATTTTGAGAAGACCCTTGAAGAGTTGGAAGAAATCGTTAGCGCCATGGAGAACGGCGACCTCCCTCTCCAAGATGCGCTAGAAAAGTTTGAACGTGGCGTGCAACTTACCAAACACGGTCAGGCTCTATTACAAGCCGCCGAACAAAAGGTCCAAATACTGACCAACAAAGATGGTCAGACCCAACTCGAGGACATGGCACCAGACGATGACTGAGGCGACACTTGCAGACATTCAGGCTGAGACAAAAAACACTATTGATGCCTACCTTACTAACTACATACAACGATTACCCGAGCATGCTATAGATTTAAAAGAGGCCATGCAGTATGCCTTGTTAGTCGGTGGTAAACGCATGCGCCCACTACTGCATCGAATTACTGCTGAGACATTGGGAATTAGCTACCTAGACAGTCTACCTGTAGCGGCTGCGATTGAATGCATCCACGCATATTCGCTAGTTCATGACGATCTACCAGCAATGGACGATGACGACTTGCGAAGAGGGCAAGCTACGTGTCATATCAAATACGATGAAGCCACCGCGATACTCGCAGGTGATGCGTTGCAAACATTGGCGTTTGAAATAATTGCCGATACCAGCTCTAAACAACTCAGTCACGAGACTAAGGTCAAATTAATCACTTGCATCGCCAAAGCTTCTGGCTACAGCGGTATGTGTGGTGGCCAGGCAATCGACCTAGCAGCCACAAATCAACGCATTTCACTTGAGCGTTTGACTCAGTTGCACCAGCTGAAAACGGGTGCCTTGCTGACCGCTTGTGTGGAAACAGCAACTCTTATGACACCTAATATTGCAGAGTGTGACGTAGCGAACTTTCTCACTTATGCGCAATCAATAGGTCTAGCTTTTCAAGTTCAAGACGACATTTTGGATGTCACGGCTAGTAGTGAAGTCTTAGGAAAACCTTCAGGTTCTGATCAAAAAGCGAATAAATCAACGTATCCAGCTTTACTTGGATTGCAAGCAGCCCGTGAACAACTACAGAATTATCATGCAGAAGCGCTTCAAGCATTGGACAGATTGCCTTACAATACCCAGCTTTTGCGGCAGTTTGCCGATTTGATGTTAAATAGAACACACTAACAATAATGACCCTAGATATTAGTCAGTATCCGACACTCGCGGGTATCGAGAATCCCAAGGCACTGCGTCAGCTGCCACAGGATAAATTAACAGCATTGGCCGATGAGTTGCGCCAATATCTTTTGGCTTGCGTGAGTACAAGTAGCGGACACTTTGCATCGGGTTTAGGCACAGTTGAGCTTACTGTTGCATTGCATTATGTCTACAATACCCCTTTTGACCGCCTAGTATGGGATGTCGGTCACCAAGCGTATCCACATAAGATTCTGACTGAACGGCGCGACAGGATGCCGACAATACGCCAAAAAAATGGTTTACATCCATTTCCCTGGCCACCAGAGAGCGATTATGACACCTTCGCAGTGGGCCATTCATCGACCTCGATCAGTGCAGCTTTAGGTATGGCTATCGCCGCCGAGAAAGAACAACGCGATCGCAAAGTGGTTGCCGTTATAGGTGATGGCGCAATGACGGCAGGAATGGCATTTGAGGCGTTAAATCACGGCGGTGATATAGATAAAGATTTAGTCGTCGTGCTAAACGACAATGAGATGTCAATCTCAGAAAACGTCGGCGCACTTAATAGTCACCTGGCTCGTCTTCTAACCGGTAATCTATTTAACTCAATTCGTGATGGCGGTAAAAAACTATTGAGTAATGTGCCGCCGATTAAAGAATTCGCTAGTCGAGCAGAAGAGCATATCAAGGGTATGGTTGTTCCTGGGACTATATTCGAAGAGTTAGGCTTCAAATATATTGGCCCAATTGATGGGCACGACGTAAATGGCATGGTCGATACTATGCGCAATATGCGCAATATGAAAGGGCCACAAATTCTGCACGTCGTAACGCGCAAAGGCAAAGGTTACGATGTTGCCGAGCAAGATCCGATTAAGTATCACGCGGTACCAAAGTTCAATCCCGCAGATAATGAATTGCCTGCAAGTAAGCCCAGTGGACCTACGTTTTCTAAAGTCTTTGGCGATTGGTTGTGCGATATGGCTGCTGCCGACCCTAAATTAGTGGCAGTAACACCGGCTATGCGTGAAGGCTCGGGAATGGTTAAGTTTTCACAACAATTCCCGGAGCAATACTTCGATGTGGCCATTGCCGAACAACATTCAGTAACTTTTGCGGCAGGCATGGCTCGTGATGGTTTAAATGCAGTCGTAGCGATTTACTCTACTTTCCTGCAACGTGCATATGATCAGTTGATCCACGACGTTGCAATACAGAATCTTCCCGTCTTATTCGCTATCGATCGTGCGGGCATCGTGGGTGCAGACGGGCCTACACACCAAGGCGCTTTCGATATTTGTTACATGCGCTGTATTCCTAACATGGTCATCATGACACCGAGTGATGAGAATGAGTGCCGCCAAATGCTGTATACCGGTCACAAAGCGCAAGTCCCCGCTGCGGTGCGTTATCCGCGAGGCACCGGTATTGGTACTGCGCTTGAAGAAACGATGACGGAGCTACCCATAGGTAAATCACGTACCGTGCGAGAAGGCCGTAAGATCGCCATATTAAACTTCGGTACATTAATCGGTTACGCCCAAGAAGCGGCAGATAGCAAAGACACAACATTGATTGACATGCGCTTTGTGAAACCGCTTGATACAGCGATTATTGATAAAATCGTTGCGACTCACGATGCCATCATTACATTAGAAGATGGCGCAGTCATGGGGGGAGCAGGCAGTGCTGTTGGAGAGTACATGCAAGACTGTGGTTACACCAACCGCCTGATTAAGCTTGGGTTACCTGATAGTTTTATACTGCAGGGCACACAGCAGGAAATGTACGCCGAACTCGGCCTTGATACAGCGGGTATATTAGCAGCTATCGAACGCTGCTAAACAGGCAAATAATAAAGTGCGATATGCAGTACGGCGCAGGCCATTAGGCCTGCGACAATATCGTCTAACATAATCCCAAGGCCGCCATGTACGTGCTTGTCGAGAAAGCTGATTGGCCAAGGTTTCCAAATATCAAAAATACGGAATAACAGAAAGCCTAAAACTAAACTCGTAATGCTTATCGGGACCAATAAAAAGGTCACTAGCATTCCCGCCACTTCATCCCACACGATTGAACCGTGATCATGGACGCCCAGATCCCTCGCTGTGCGCTCACAAATAACCACACCGATGGCGATCGAAAGTAGAGTAATCAATACATAAAACTCAGCCGCTAGGGGGAGCATCAATAGCAACAGTGGCATTGCAGCTAAGGACCCCATAGTACCGGGCATAAACGGAATCAAACCACTGCCAAAGCCAAGACCAAGGAAATGATAGGGATTTGCTAACGAAACCTTTTTACGCAAGTCAGGATGCATTAAAGTGCTCAAATCCCTGTTTGCCAGAGTGCTTAAACGGTTTGTCGTTCAGACGAAGGTCGGTTTTACCGGCAACGCCGGTAACTTGGCCTATACATGTAGCGCGAATGTTGAAACTGCTAAACGCCGTTTCTACCTGACTCTTATACTCTTCGCCAATAGTAAACAACAACTCATAGTCATCGCCTGCGGTAAGGCCGTATTGGAAGCATTGCTGCTCTTCAACCAATTCTGTTAACGCTTCAGAAATCGGCAACCGGTCTACGTGTAACATTGCGCCACATTCTGAAGCCTCCAAAATATGATGCAAATCGGCTAACAGGCCGTCACTAATGTCTATACAGGCACTGGCTGCGCGGCGCAGCATGGTGCCAGCTACTACGCGTGGTGATGGAAATTGATGGCGTTTAATTAAGTAGTCTGCGCTTTCACCAGCCGCAGCTAAATCACCCTTGAGAATATCCAATCCGGCGCCTGCATCGCCTACAGTACCAGTCACATAAATCCAATCACCTGGCTTTGCGCCACTGCGTGTCAAAGCCGACTGCTCTGGTACAAAACCTTGCGCAGTGATTGTCAAAGCCAGAGGACCTGCAACCGTATCACCACCGATGAGCTGGACCGAAAAGTATTGTGATAGGTCGTATAAACCTTTGGTGAACTCAGCTAACCAGCTTTCATCAGTGTCAGGTAAAGATAGCGACAAGCTAATCCAAGCGGGTTCGGCGCCCATTGCGGCCAAATCACTGAGGTTTGCAGCAACCGCCTTATAAGCAACAGCTCGCGGTGGCGTATCAGGTAAAAAATGAACGCCACTGACTAGGGTATCTGTTGTCGTCGCTAAACACTGATTACTTGCTACTTTAGTCAACGCAGCATCGTCGCCAATACCGACCAAGACATCCTTACGCTGATGACCGCCATGTTTAAAAAAGCGGTCGATGAGATCAAATTCTTTCACTGTCTAGCTACGTTCGTGTTTGCGCAATGTTTTAACGGCTTTATCGAGTACACCATTGATGAACTTGTGACTATCTTGGGCACCAAAACTCTTCGCAAGTTCGATGGCTTCATTGATAACGACTTTGTAGGGGGTTTCTAAACACTGCACTAACTCAAAGGTTGCGATGCGTAAAATGGCTTTTTCAATCGGATCGAGTTCTTCAGGCAAGCGGCCTAAATAAGGTTTAATTTGCTCATCCAGCTCAGCGTGACGACTTGTGCTGCCGCGCAGTAACGATTGAAAGAAGGCCATGTCAACCTTACTCATATCATTACTGGTCGCTAACATGAGCTCTACCTGCTCTACTGGATTATTGCTAAGTTGCCAAGAATAGACGCCTTGTAGCGCTAACTCTCGTGCCAAATGACGAGGAGCTACTTTCACCTTAAGCACCTAATTCATTATCGATTGCGGACATCACATTAACCATCTCTAGAGCCCCCATCGCCGCTTCAGCGCCTTTATTACCGGCTTTAGTACCAGAGCGCTCGATAGCCTGCTCGATGCTGTCAGTAGTGATTACGCCAAAAGATACAGGCAGCGTGTAGTCTAATGAAACTTGTGCCAAGCCTTTATTGCATTCGCCAGCAACAAAGTCGAAGTGTGGCGTGCCACCACGAATAACCGCACCCAAGGCAATGATTGCGTCAAATTTGCCGCTTGCAGCCATCTTTTTCGCTGCAATTGGAAGCTCATAAGCACCCGGTACACGTACAACAGTGATATCACCTTCACTGACTTCACCAAAGCGGTCAAGTGTGTCCAATGCGCCTTCTAACAGACTTTCCACAACAAAGCTGTTGAAGCGTGAAACAACGACACCAAAGCGCTTGCCCGTAGCTCGAACATTGCCTTCAATTACATTCATAGCGGTTACCCTTAAAAAATTCGGCGCGCAGTATAGCATACTTTTCCGGCAAACTGCGCTAAGTTATCGGTTTATTCGTGGATATATTCCACGACTTCTAGGCCATACCCAGACAAAGCGTGATATTTGATCGGCTTACTTAGCAGTCGCATTTTATGCACACCAAGACTGGCCAGGATTTGGCTACCAACGCCAACGGTGCGCGACGAGCCCTTCCAATCTGCTGCTGCAGGTGTTTCGCCGCGGTCTTCCATCGCAAACTGAGATACCTGTTGAGCGATATCTTCTTCTTTGCCCAGCAACACAAGCACACCGCCCTCTTCAGCGATACGCGACATCGCCTGCGGCAATGTCATAGAGCGATTGACTGAGCGAGTAGAGCCGAGCAAGTCAGAAAATGTATTGTGTAGATGCACGCGAACTAAGGTAGGCTGGCCTTCAACGATATCGCCTTTCTTCAATGCGAAGTGTAATTGGTTGTCTATCACGTCACGAAAGGTATGTAGCTCAAAATCACCGTACTGCGTGGGTAGCTTACATTGCGCCACTGATTCGATAGTGGTTTCGTTGATATTGCGATATTCAATAAGGTCAGCAATGGTGCCCATTTTCAGATTGTGCTTTGCTGCAAAGGCCTCTAGTTCAGGGCGCCTTGCCATAGAGCCATCTTCATTGAGGATCTCAACGATAACTGCCGCGGGTTCACATCCGGCAAGACGCGCTAAGTCAACGCCAGCTTCAGTGTGACCGGCGCGATTTAACACGCCACCTTGTTTAGCGATCAATGGAAAAATGTGGCCGGGCTGAACAATATCCGCAGCTTTGGCATCGGGTGCTACTGCAGCGAGGATTGTCCGTGCTCTATCGGCAGCCGATATACCCGTCGTGACACCTTCAGCGGCTTCGATCGAAACCGTAAAGTTAGTCGAAAACTGAGCACCATTGTTGTTTACCATCAACGGTAAGTTAAGCCGTCTGCATCGCTCTGCCGTCATCGGCAAGCACACTAATCCGCGTGCATGAGTGACCATAAAATTAATTGCTTCTGGCGTTACATGCTCGGCCGCCATGATCAGATCACCTTCGTTTTCGCGATCCTCATCGTCCATCAGGATGACCATTTTTCCCAGCCGAATATCTTCGATTATCTCTTGTGGGGTATGTAGTGCCATATTTCTCTCTATGTGTAGGGTAACGTCTTAGGTGCGTTATTTTTTTAAAAATCCGTGCTCAGCTAAAAATGCTAAATCTAGATTACTTTTGCTACTTTCAGCAGCTTTGTCGCCCAGTAGCAAGCGCTCTAAATAGCGCGCAATCAAATCGACTTCTAAGTTAATCTTAGTGCCAACCGAGTAATGGCCTAAAACGGTTTCTTGCAGCGTATGTGGAATAACCCACAACATAAACTCTGCGCCGTTAACTTCGTTTACGGTTAAGCTTACACCATCGGTGGTGATTGAGCCTTTGTGAGCAATATATTTGGCCAGTTCATCGGGTGCTTTGACCCAGATTTCGACATATTTACTGTGCTTATTGATGCGGGAAACCGTGCCAATACCGTCTATGTGACCACTGACAATATGACCACCTAAGCGGTCATTAACCGCCAGCGCTTTTTCTAAATTCACTGGACTGCCGACTTGATAATCACCAAAACCGGTCAATTTTAGGGTCTCTGCTGATACATCAGCGCTGTAGGAGTGACTGTCAAAATCAACAACTGTTAAACACACACCGTTGGTCGCAATACTGTCCCCGAGTTGCACGTCACTCATGTCGAGTTTACCCACGTCAACAGTGACACGCATATCATCACCACGTCTCTTGAGTTGTGCAATCTTACCTACCGCTGTAATAATGCCTGTAAACATAACTATCCTAATTTAAATTGGTCATTCTCAGTATTTCGGCACCAATACCAGTTTAACGTCTTCGCCCACGCGTTCTACGGATACGTAGCTAAACTGAGGAAGTTCATTCATATCTGTCTGCTCAGCGATGTTAAACAATGCCTGAGCATACTGCCCCATGACCTTCGGTGCCTGATAAAGAATCACTTCATCAACCAGCTTCTGGTTAAGCAGCGCTCCGGCTAAGGTTGCGCCCGCTTCAACCCAAACAGAATTAATCTCGTGCTCACCCAGCCGAGATAACAACTCAGCCAAATCGACATAACCCGACGCACTGACGACTTGCCATTGTTGTGGTGCCACCGGCGTTGACTCAACTAACACCGGATTGGCAGTCAAATTCGCCACGATTACGGGATTTCCTGATTGAAATATTTGCAGCTCTGGCCTTAATCGGTTCTTGCCATCAACGATCACGCGGATTGGTTGACGTACTTCCAGTTCACTAACTTGATGGGGATAAACGGCTGATTTATCAATCCGCACGTTAAGTTGCGGATCATCAACGAGAACGGTATCGGCACCTGTAAGTATGGCGCAGCTTGTAGCTCGCAGACGATGCACATCGCGTCGAGCATCCGCGCCGGTAATCCACTGGCTGGCACCGTTGGCCAATGCTGTGCGCCCGTCCAAGGTTGCTGCCAATTTGAGGGTCACAAACGGACGCCCAGTTTCCATCCGCCGCAAAAAGCCGCGATTAAGTGCTCGAGCATCGGCCTCACAACAGCCAACATCGACCGCTATACCCGCATCGCGTAAGCGTTGAATTCCATTGCCTGCCACTCGTGGGTTGGGGTCTTGCATGGCGACAACAACGCGCTTTGCTCCCGCTTCAATCAATGCATCAGCGCATGGGCCAGTGCGGCCGTGATGGCTGCAAGGCTCAAGGGTTACATAAACCGTTGCACCGCGTGTTTTATCGCCTGCTTGACGCATTGCATGCACTTCGGCGTGCGGTGTTCCGGCTAGCTGATGAAAACCTTCGCCGACAATTTGCGAGTTGTCATCGACAATAACGCAGCCGACATTGGGATTAGGTGTGGTGGTGTATTTGCCCAGTGACGCGAGCTTTAGCGCTCGCTGCATATAGGCTTGGTCGATAACTGCCGTAGCTGTCACTGGCATTTATTGTGGCTCAGTCGCCGAGTTTGGCAATTTCTTCGCCAAACTCACGGATATCTTCAAATGAGCGATAAACGGATGCAAATCTCACATAGGCAACCTTATCCAGCTCTTTTAATGCATCCATGATCAGGCTACCAACCAACTCACTGGCAACTTCGCGCTCACCAGTACCCCTCAGGGCTGATTTAATTTTAACGATGCACTGCTCTATTTGTTCAGTGCTCACCGGACGTTTTTCGAGCGCGCGCAGCATACCCGCGCGCAATTTATCTTCGTTGAAAGGTTCACGCGAGCCGTCCCTCTTGATCACTCGGGGTAACACCAGTTCAGCTAATTCAAATGTCGTGAAGCGCTCATGGCAAGCATTGCACTCCCGACGACGACGAATTTGATGACCTTCGGCTACCAACCGAGAGTCGATAACCTTAGTGTCTTGAGCACTACAAAAGGGACAATGCATGTTCAGCTTATCCTGCGTATACCGGGAAGCGGTTGCAAAGCTCTACAACTTCACCTTGCACGCGCTCGACTACGGACTCATCACCCATGTTGTCTAACACATCACAAATCCACGTAGCTACTTGCTCAGCTTCGGCTTGCTTAAAACCGCGACGCGTGATTGCCGGCGTTCCAATACGCAAGCCACTGGTAACAAACGGTGAGCGCGGATCTTTAGGCACAGAGTTTTTATTAACAGTAATATTTGCACGACCAAGTGCAGCATCAGCATCTTTACCAGTGATGTCTTTATCGATTAAATCAAGCAAGAACAAGTGGTTATCAGTGCCATTTGAGACAATCTTATAACCGCGTTGTTGCATGACTGCTACCATCGCTTTGGCATTAGCCAGTACTTGCGCTTGGTATTCTTTGAATTCGGGCTCGAGTGCTTCTTTAAAAGCAACCGCTTTCGCTGCAATCACGTGACACAATGGACCACCTTGGTTACCAGGGAATACTGAGCTATTAAACTTCTTGTATAAAGTCTCATCACCACAAGATGACAAAATCAAACCGCCGCGCGGACCCGCAAGCGTTTTGTGAGTTGTTGTGGTTACAACATGAGCGTGTGGTAATGGATTCGGATACAAGCCCGCAGCGACTAATCCTGCAACGTGAGCCATATCAACCAATAAGTACGCGCCTACTTGGTCGGCAATTGCGCGGAAACGCTGCCAGTCAACGATGCCTGAGTAGGCCGAAAAGCCACCGATAATCATTTTGGGCTTGTGCTCAAGTGCTAGCGCCTGTACCTGATCGTAATCGATTTCGCCAGTTTCTTCGTTCAAGCCATATTGTACTGCTTTGTAGGTTTTACCTGAGAAGTTTACGTGGCTACCGTGGGTCAAGTGACCACCATCGGCCAAGCTCATACCCAAGACCGTGTCATTCGCGTCAAGCAATGCCATAAACACCGCGGTGTTTGCCTGCGACCCACTGTGCGGCTGGACGTTAGCGTAGTCTGCGCCAAATAATTGTTTAGCTCGCTCAATGGCTAAATCTTCAGCGATGTCGACATACTCACAACCGCCGTAATAACGCTTGCCCGGATAGCCCTCGGCATACTTGTTAGTCAGCTGCGATCCTTGCGCTTCTAATACTCGTGGACTGCAATAGTTCTCAGAAGCAATCAATTCAATATGATGCTCTTGACGAGTATGTTCATTTTGGATGGCCTGTGCCAGTTCGGGATCGAATTCGGCAATGGTCATATTACGAGAAAGCATAGCGGCTCCTTAACAACAAGATACGAATGGGCGCGTTTTAACTGCAAGCGCTCTTGAGAAAATCACGAGCGCATATTCTAGTCATTTTGCGCGTTAAGTATACCGGTTTTATTCGATTGATTAACAATCAGTGGCAATTATTCTTGCAACTGCTTTTCCAATTGTTTAACGCGTGCAAATAACTCGTCTAATTGACGCGCACGTACGGTATTTTTGCGCCAGTCTTTATTCGGCTGAACGGGCTGCCCAGAGTAAACACCCGGCTCGTTGATACTACCTGTGACCATCGAGAATCCGGTGATTTGTACTTGATCGGCAATACGCAAGTGACCATTGATTGCGCATTGTCCAGCAATGACCACGTATTTTCCGATGATACAACTGCCGGCCATGCCGGTATTGCCACAGATACAGCTGTGATCACCGATTTGACAGTTGTGAGCGATGTGAACCTGATCATCAATGATGACGTTAGTACCAATAATCGTGTTCTCTAACGCGCCACGGTCAATAGTGCAGCCTGCCCCAATACTGGTGCGATCACCGACAACCACAGTGCCAGTTTGCGGGATCGGTAGCCACTCACCGCGCTCATTGGCAAAGCCAAAACCATCGGAACCGATAATCGTCTGACTGCGGACTGTCACATTTTCACCAATCTGCAAGCGATGGTATAAAGTGACGTTGGCGTGAATAACGCTACCAGCACCGACTTCAGTGTATTCGCCAATAACCGTACCTGGGCCAACCTGCACGTTATCACCTAACACGACATGCTCACCAATTACGGCATTAGCCCCAACACTCACATTCTCCCCTAACCTTGCGCTAGACGCGATGACCGCACTCGGTGCAATGCCTTTAGCTACCGCGGGCGTAGTATCAAATAATTGCGCTACTTTAGCGAATGCAACGTGTGGATTACTTACCACCAGCGCTTTACCCGAGACCATATCTGCATGCTTTTCGCTAACTAGAACGACACCTGCGTTGGTCTCTAATAAGCTGGCTTTGTATTTGGTATTGGTAAAAAACGACAGTTGCTGTTGTGAGGCGGCATCTAGCGTATTTACGCCGGTGATCACTTGTTGGCCAAATGCCGGATCAAGAGTGACTTCTGCGCCGACATGTAAGGCAAGTTCATCGATAGTAAATTGCTGCATTGGTGTTCCTGATAAAAATTTACAGGGGGATTTTAGGGTAATTCGATAAAAGGTGCTAATGAACTGGTCAATTAGGTAAGGAATTAATTACAATAGCGGCAATTTACACTGAGAAAGAGAACATAAATGTCCCAGTACGTTTATAGCATGCACCGGGTCGGTAAAATCGTACCGCCGAACCGTCACATCTTAAAAAATATATCGTTGAGTTTTTTTCCTGGCGCCAAAATTGGAGTGCTAGGCCTTAACGGTGCCGGTAAATCTACCCTGCTTCGCATTATGGCTGGCGTTGACACCGAAATTGAAGGTGAAGCGCGTCCCCAGCCGGGCATCAATATTGGTTACCTGCCCCAGGAACCACAACTGGATGAAAGCAAAGACGTGCGTGGCAATATTGAAGAGGCCGTCGCCGATGTTGCCCATGCGTTAACACGCTTAGATGAAGTCTATGCAGCGTACGCTGAAGAAGGTGCAGACTTTGATGCATTGGCAAAAGAGCAAGGTGAACTTGAAGCGATAATTCAAGCTAAAGATGGTCACAATCTTGAGAATGCCCTAGAGCGTGCGGCCGATGCCCTGCGCTTACCGCCATGGGATGCCGATGTAAGCAAACTATCAGGTGGTGAACGTCGTCGCGTTGCGCTTTGCCGTTTGCTGCTGGAAAAGCCAGATATGTTATTGCTCGACGAACCCACTAACCACTTAGACGCCGAATCTGTTGCGTGGTTAGAGCGCTTTTTGCACGATTACGAAGGTACCGTGGTTGCTATTACCCACGATCGTTACTTCCTCGACAACGTTGCTGGGTGGATCCTAGAGCTTGACCGCGGTGAAGGTATTCCTTGGGAAGGTAACTACTCCTCTTGGTTAGAGCAAAAAGAAGCGCGCTTAGAGCAGGAAGAGCGCGCCGAATCTGCACGTCAGAAATCGATTAAACAAGAACTTGAATGGGTGCGTTCAAATCCCAAAGGCAGACAAGCGAAAAGCAAAGCCCGTATGGCGCGCTTTGAAGAGCTTAACACCGGTGAATACCAAAAGCGCAACGAAACCAACGAATTGTTTATTCCACCGGGCGAGCGATTGGGTGACAAAGTCATCGAAGTCAATGGATTACGAAAATCTTATGGCGACCGTCTACTGATTGACGATATGAGCATGCAAGTGCCCAAAGGCGCTATTGTCGGCATTATCGGTCCGAATGGTGCGGGTAAATCTACCTTGTTCCGCATGATCACTGGCCAAGAGCAGCCTGATGCAGGTGAAATCGTTTTGGGCGATACGGTACAAATAGCCAGTGTTGAACAGTTCCGCGATCACATGGATGGCAATAACACCGTGTGGAAAGAAATTTCCGATGATCAAGACATCATTCGCATCGGCAACTTTGAAATCAATAGCCGCGCATACTGCAGCCGATTTAATTTCAAAGGCACAGATCAGCAGAAATTTATCAAAGACCTATCCGGTGGTGAGCGCAACCGCGTCCACCTAGCGAAGCTATTAAAAGCTGGCGGTAACGTACTACTCCTCGACGAACCAACCAATGACCTAGACGTTGAAACCTTACGAGCATTGGAAAATGCACTCTTGGAATTCCCAGGCTGTGCCATGGTTATCTCGCACGACCGCTGGTTCTTAGACCGGGTAGCCACGCATATTCTCGACTACCGCGACGAAGGTAAAACCAATTTCTTCGAAGGTAACTACTCAGAGTATGAAAACTGGCTGAAAGAAAACTTTGGTCACGATGTGGTTGAGCCGCATCGCTTGAAATACAAAAAGATCAGCAAATAATCAAACTCAGAGCCGAACTCAATGTTCGGCTCTTTTTTACGTATTAATCAACCACGCAAAAGGCATTGAGTTTATTGCCATCGAGATCGCGAAAATAGCCGGCATAGAAGCCTTTGGTTGCATCTTCTGGGCGAAAGCCTGGTTTCCCTTCACAACTGCCGCCTAATGCCAATGCCTTAGTATATAAAGCATCCACTTGCGCCGGTGTTCCTAAAGCAATAGCCACCATAGTCCCGTTGCCAACAGTGGCGGGTTGCTTATCAAATGGCAGCGTTACTGATAGGGCACATTCTTCTTGGTTGCGTGACCATGCAATAAAGTAGTTATCTTCTTCCATAAAGCGCGTCGCGCCGATAGTTGCCAACAGTTCGTCGTAGTATGCACCTGCGCGTTCTAAATCTGCAGTTCCTAATGTTACATAACCAATCATGTCCTTTTCTCCTGTGGTGTGAATGACGGTGAATGCATAATAGACGTTGACTACTGACATCTAATGTCAGTAGTGTTCGACTAATCTTTAATGCCAGCAGAAATACTGAGTAAACAACGATGCGAAAATCTGACCGACTTAACCAAATCGTTCATTATTTGCGACGCATGCATCAGGCAGTGACGGCAGAAGTATTGGCGGAACAATTTGAAGTCAGTGTGAGAACTTTGTATCGCGACATACAAGATTTACAAGACAGTGGCGTACCTATTGTTGGTGAAGCTGGGGTAGGATATTTGATTGATAAAAGCTACCATCTACCGCCCATCATGTTCGACGCTGACGAAGTTGAAGCCATTGCCTTGGGGATAAGTTTAGTGAGCAACTGGACCGACGATAACTTTGCGCAAAAGGCACAGAGTGCTTATCAAAAGATTCAAGCGACATTGTCACCAGAGATGCTGCAAGAGTTAGCCCAAATCACCACATTCTCAGCACCGAGTCACTATAAAATCCCTTGGCAAGTGGATTTTACTGAAATCCGCGAATGCATTCGCAGCAAACAATTAATCCAATTTGATTATCAAGCACTCGATGACACTATCACCCAGCGTACCATACGCCCTCTAGCCCTCACCTCGTTCAGTCCTGTGTGGCTGCTTACCGGTTGGTGTGAATTGCGTTGTGCATTCCGCAATTTTCGGATTGACCGAATCAGTAATTTCAAATTGCTTGGTCAGCGCTTTAAGGATGAAAAAGACAAAAGTCTAGCCGCTTACTTAAAGACAGTACAACAAGAGCGACTTGCGCATGCTGATGCCGACTGCCCAGCCGCTCAGCAGATGACAACGAAAGTTAACCGCATTAACTAAGCGCTTCTAACGCCTCTTCCAATCGCTTAACCCCGATCACCTCAATACCGTTAATCGGGGTTTTGGGCTTATTCGCAAGCGGCACAATTGCCCGCTTAAATCCGTGTTTCGCCGCCTCAGACAATCGCTCAGTTCCATTGGGTACAGGTCTAATTTCCCCTGCCAACCCGACTTCGCCAAAGACGATAAGATCGCGCGGTAAAGGGCGATTGCGAAAACTAGAAACCATAGCAGTCAGCAAGGCTAAATCAGCGCCAGTTTCACTGACTCGAACACCACCAACGACATTGGCGAATACATCTTGATCATTCATTTGAATATTGCCATGGCGGTGCAATACTGCCAGCAACATGGCCAATCGGTTTTGCTCCAACCCAACGGCAACGCGTTTGGGATTGTTTAACTGGGTGTAGTCGACCAAGGCCTGCAACTCAACTAATAACGGGCGCGTGCCTTCCCAAACAACCATAACGCTGCTACCTGGCGATTCCGTATCATGACGATTGAGAAAAATCGCTGATGGGTTTTTGACTTCCTTTAGCCCCTTGTCAGTCATCGCAAATACGCCTAATTCATTGACCGCACCGAATCGGTTCTTGTGGCTGCGTAACGTGCGGTAGCGATTATCACTATCGCCATCGAGCATCATCGAGCTATCGATACAGTGCTCAAGAACCTTAGGACCCGCCAGATGACCTTCTTTGGTGACATGACCGACAATAAACATGGCGATGTGATTTTGTTTCGCAAAACGGGTCAAATACGCTGCGCTTTCGCGCACTTGCGAAACGCTGCCGGGTGCGGATTGCACCTCGGCCACATGCATAACTTGAATTGAGTCTATCACCATGACTTGCGGCTTGTGCTTGAGCGCTAAATCACAAATAGTTTCGACGTTGGTTTCCGAAAGCAAACTCAACTTGTCATTCGGCAAGCCCAAACGATCGGCTCGCAGCGCAACTTGTTGCAACGATTCTTCGCCCGTCACATATAAAGTCGTGGTTTGTTGTGCTAACGCGCACATGACTTGTAGAAGCAGCGTACTTTTACCGGCACCGGGAGAGCCACCGATAAGCATCGCCGCACCAGGCACTATGCCACCACCGAGAACCCGGTCTAGTTCAGAAAAGGTCGATGAAAAGCGCGGTAAGTCAGTCAGAACAATTTCATCGAGTGTGGTGATTTGCGCTTGAGTCTGTCCAGCATAGCCGCTGAGATTACGCTGCCCGGCACGCGTTGCCGGTGCTAAGGTGATCTCTGAAATAGTGTTCCATTCGCCACAATCGTTGCATTGACCTTGCCAGCGCGGATACTCAGCGCCACAGTCTGAGCAAACAAAGGCGGTTTTACGTTTTGCCATTAATTCTCTTGTTCAGGTATATTGCATAGCGAAAAGCATTTCGCTATGTCACAACGGCGTGTTGAAGTTTACTGTGAAAATTTTCGACCGCAAACATCGATAAGCCCTTGTGTTGAATGTAAATTTGCCGATAAAGATAACATCATTCGGTATAACAGCTCCATCACGGATAATAACAAAGCGATTAATTAGTTAATAATGACCCCAGAAATCAGCGAATACAGCGACTTAATTGAACGCCTTAAGCCAATGGTTAACGAGCCTGAATTTAATCAGGTGCTGGCTCAAGTTGCAGGCAATTTAACTCGTGACAAACGCTTCTTGTTAAAAATGGAGTTAAAACGGTTAGCTAGACCGTGTATCCGCGTGATTGATTTGCGCGGAAAAGTTGATGGTGAGTGCCAGATATATGAACACGGTGGGCGTCAACACTACCTGGACGACATCGCGATTGAAACCTTTGAACAACAGGTGCGGATTTTCGGGGAATATACGTTAGGCGTGTACGAAGCGGTACACCGCACGGAGAATAATCTCAAATTGATGCGTGAAGAAGCACTCAATGCTGAACTCAACGCACCACTTGAGCCTGAAGATTCTGACCCATTAAGCCAATACATTGCGCCCACAACAACGCTAATGAACTATCCCAAGCGCAACAATGAACGGATGAACTACGCCGTTGCCTTGGAGTTATTCACCGAACACAACAACAGTGTTCTAGCCACTAGTATCGATATATCTACTGAGGGCATGCGGGTAAAACTCAACTCGGATTATTTGTTCAAGCCGAATGAAAAATTGTCGGTGTATTTTCGCGGCATGGAAGCGGAGTTTGCATTGGACAAGAAGCATGGAATTGGCTATCAAATCATTGAAATCGAACGGACCCAAAAAGAGCAGCGCTTGCGCTTACAGCGACTGGACGAAGATAAAAATAGTGCATTTGATGAATTTTTAAACCGCTTCATACACGGCAACAAGCGGCGTTACAAAGTCAACATGGATAATACACTTGACGCGATTCGCAGCAAGACCTGTGAACAGTACTTTACACCGCGCTTTCCATCCCTCCCCGTCTTTGTTGACTGCATCGATAACAAGTACATCCCTCGCTTTGCGATGATGAATGACAGCAATCGCAACATACTGGATTTTTGGACTGACGAGGCCAACAATTTGCGTTTGGGTTTTATGTGTAATCATCAACGAATCGCTGAGTTGGCAGAGCAAACACCCGAGTTACGGGTTATGTACATTTACGTTTTCACTCACGTGAAAGACGGTAAAGTCTATTTTTATTCGGCAAGTCTTAACGAACTTAACGCGCACCCAAATTTACATTCTGTATTTTTAGGCTTTGGTGCACGTAAAGTCAGTTGGCGAGTCTTTAAATTGCAAATGTCTGACATTTCTCCGGACCAAGCACATGTCCCGCTGTCGATCCCTGATTCCGTATCTGAAACTGTCAAACGGCAAAACAATCCACCCGCACCGCGTTTAATGGCACGCCTTAAAAATCTCAGTCACTGTTTATTGATTACCGATATAACCAGTGATGTTGGCCAGCAGTGCTACGAACAACACAAAATTAAACGCAGCGAGTTGGCCAAGCTTAAACTTTTCGGTCATCCGCGTAATAAACCACCCAGTGACATTAAAGTTTTCCGATTTAAATATTTGGAACAGCGCGTGGAGAGTCGCTATCAATTGCGTTCGAAAGTCGAACTAAAATTTGACGACATCGAATTGGAGGGCATTAGCGAAGACGCGTCAGTGAATGGCTTACGGATTGAATTAGATTCATTTTTCCATGGCGCGGTAAACAGTCGCGTTTCACTCGCATTTCCGGCACTGCAAAAAATCACTAAGAAGTACAAATTAGTGAACTTGCAATATCGAGTGATTAACATTAATGCCGAACGGAATGTGCTGCATTTAAAGGTAATCAATGAAGAAGGCAATGTGGCACGTCAGTTTTTTGAAGATTTGATAAAACATAATAAGAATCGTTTAAAGGCCTTTTCCGACGAAGAAGAGATACCGGGTATCGGCCACGCCTTGCGATGTATCTATGCACAGAACGTTGAGAACATCGCATTTTTTGTTCGCAAAGAGCAAGGCAAGTTTATTCCGGACATGGTAATTAACCATGGGCAAAATACGCGTATTGCTAAGTTAGGTCAGCAATTTGCTGAACCCGGGCAATTTAACTTAGAGTTTTTGTATCGGGATAGAAGTAAAGAGTACTCTTTTATCCATGAAGCAATAACGCAATTGCGCATTGAACCAAATCCATTGCATCGCGAATTGTATATCGCCTTTGATCCAACTAAGACGGAAATTGGCGAGGCAATTATCCCCCGCTTTACTGAGCAATTTCTCGATCACCAGCAGCGCCAGAAATTCATTGAAGAAGCTATGGCCAATGGTCAATTCATTGCCATTCACGTTTATATGTCGCTTACCGGTAGGCCGGATTTAGAGCTTCTCCAATCGGAATTTAATTATGTCAGTGTTTACGCCATACATCGGGCTAAAGAGCTTGAAGAACAATTGTGGAATATTGCGGCAATGGGTAATCTAATTGACATTACTGACGAAGTTATGACCCGTTACAACTTTAGTCAGGAACAAATTGCACACAACCATAGCACGCCGAGTTCATTAGTTGTCGGTACAGACAACATTGAGGCTCTATTGCGCCAGTAACAGCACCACGTGCCCCAGTGAGTTAAAAACGCATCAATAACAAAGCCGCGTCCAACCCTTGTCGGCGTATCGCCACGTCGGCCTTAGCCTGTACAACGGGTTTAGCATGAAACGCTATGCCGAGTTGCGCAGCGGACATCATCACCAAATCGTTAGCCCCATCGCCCATCGCAACTGTTTGTGAATGACTGAGCTGCCATTGTTCTGCAAGCTCAACGACTGTTTTCGCTTTAGTCTGGGCATCGACAATGTCACCTACCACTTCACCAGTAAGTTGGCCATCAACTACGGCCAGCTCATTCGCCACGGCAGCATCCAGCCCCAAACGCTGTTGTAAATGCTCAGCAAAGAAGGTAAAGCCTCCAGACGCAATGGCTATTCGCCATTGGTAGTGATGTAACGTTGCAATCAAACGAGTAAGCCCAGGCATTAAGGGGAGTTGCTGTTTGACCTGCTCAAGCGCTGTTACATCTAAGCCTTTTAAGCACGCTACACGTGAAGAAAGGCTCTGCGCAAAGTCGAGTTCGCCTTGCATTGCACGCTCCGTGACTGCCGCCACTTCATCGCCCACACCGGCATGTACAGCAATTTCGTCGATACACTCACACGCGATGACCGTACTGTCCATATCCATCACCAGCAAACCCGGTTGAGAAATTTGTGGCGCGTGTTCGGTGAAACCGTATTCGAGTTCAAAACGACTCAATTGCTCAGTGATTGCGGCCTTATTTTCTTCATCCGGTAAACAGTTCAATGGCAACAGCAAACCAATGGTGGCATTGTCGAGATCACTTAATGGATGCAAGAAAAACTGCGGCTCGATGCCGTAGGGTGAGATAGCCGCGAGAATCCGCTCTAGCAAATTCATCGTCGGCGCTTGAATAGCAATATGCAGCAGTACTGCGTAGTGCTCAACATCGACTTCAGTAGTGTACTCCCAAACGCCATCATAATGCCGAAAGACGATGGCTTTATCCGCATGTATAGGTTGGTCTACTAGGGCACGAAAAACGGCGTAACTATTGGCATCGTCAGTCGAAAAAGGGGGTAACTTCACAGCTTATACTTAACTCGTTGTACTCGATGGCGTGAGTCTACCGAATGCGCCGTAAACTTGAAACAACTCTTGGCAATTAATCGCGATTGACTTAAGGTTTAGGTTTTCAGCAAGCTCTTGTTATTGCGTGGCAGTTAAAACTCATAGTACCTATACCGTATATAAGCGCATCGCCAACCTGATCTTAATCTTGATCGGCATCGCGATCAGCGTGAATTTGTGGTGGGTAAACAAGCAGCAAACGCAACTGTGGTATACCACGCAAGCACAGCAGTTAGGCCGCAGCCTTACCGAGCAAAAAGCAATGGATCTAATCGCGCCAGTAACCAGCGATGATACTGCTGCAATTGAACGCGCTCTTGCCCAAGTGTTAACTGATAAACACGTTGTTGCTGGCGCAGTCTACGATTTTCGTGGCCGCCGGTTGGCCAGCCAAGGGCTCGACGGTGACTTTCTCACATCACTTCAGACTCAGCGTGATGAACGATTGGTGTTTGTTGCTGATATTATTCGCACACAACCAGCCACTGCAAGTGACGGCGAAGAGAGGATGATTCAGCAGCAAGTAGTGGGCTATGTAAAGCTACAGCTCTCTGCCAATGCGGTGATGGCACATCACGACAAGTTTCAACAACAACTGGCACAACAGCTCCTAGTGTTTATGCTGTTAGCGGCGTTGGGAGCGCTGTATGTTACGCGCGCGTTTTATAAATTGCGCTTTCGCATGCAACGGCGCTTGCGGGCCAAACAACGATTAATGAAACAGTCGTAAATAGTTTGCGCTGGTAACGCGCGCAACCTCAGCAGGCTCGATATCGAACAACTCAGCTAAAGTATGCATCACCAGAGGTAGCCGCTCAGGCGTATTTCGCTGCCCTTGATAGCCGTTGATTGGCATATCGGGTGAGTCTGTTTCCAACACGACATGTGCCAACCCCACCGCTTTAACCGCTTCACGCGTTCTATATCCACGAGGGTACGTTATGGTACCACCTATACCCAACACAAAATTACGGTCCACATACTGCTTGGCAACATCGACACTGCCGCTAAAAGCATGAATGACGCCGCCATGTGCAAAGCGCTGCGCAGATAGGTGTTGATGAATCAAGTGGTGGCTTTTGCGCGCATGTAAGACTAGTGGATAGCGGTGCTGTTTAGCTAAGTCTAATTGGCGTGCAAAGATCGTTTCCTGTAGCTGCAAGTCGACGTCTATCACTGTGTCCAAGCCACACTCACCGACAGCCACAACACCAGGTAAATGCTTGTCTAATTGCGTGTCTAATTCATCCAAAGAACGCTCTAACTGCGATTTAGGTTGCTCTGATAAAAAATACGGATGCAACCCTAGCGAGACGTCAATATCGTCACGCGCCGCCAAATGCGTTAATGGCTGCCAGCGCTTTGCAGTGGTGCCGGGTATATGAAATCGTGTCACACCCAATGACTTGGCACTGGCAACCACCGCGTTGAAATCATGCGCAAACGCAGATAAGTCTAAATGACAGTGACTATCAATTAGGGCATAAGGCGCTGTGTTTGCCACTGCCCGTTATCCGTAAGATTGTACTCAAACCGGTCATGCATGCGGTGCTCACCACCTTGCCAAAATTCAATCTGATGAGGTTTTACCAAATAACCGCCCCAAAAATCTGGTACAGGGACTTCGCCTTTTGCGAATTTCTGCTTGAGCTGCGAAAACTGAGTCATCAATAATTCTCGGGTTGAAATGGGTTTGCTTTGTTGCGATGCCCAGGCGGCAAGCTGACTCTCTTTTGGACGCGATAAGAAGTACTTGGCTACGGCTGCTCGGCTCAGTGGCTGTGCTGCACCACAGACTCTCACTTGACGCTCTAACACATACCATGGGAAATGTAATGATACCTTGGGATTACTGGCTAATTCACTCGCTTTGCGACTGCCGAGATTGGTAAAAAATACAAAACCTTCTGGTGATACATCTTTGAGTAACACAATACGTTGCGACGGCTGACCATCTGCGTCAACTGTTGCGACCGTCATAGCGGTTGGATCGGGTAAGCCTGAATCGATGACCTGTTTTAGCCATCGGTCAAACAAATCGAATGGAGACTCGGTTAGATCGCTCTCACTCAGTCGGCCTTTTGTGTAACTGCGCCGTAAGTCAGCCAATTCAGACATATAACCCCCGCTTATTGATCAGAGTAACCGAGTGACCGCAGCGCGCGTTCATCATCGGCCCAGCCACTTTTCACTTTTACCCAAAGCTCGAGAAAAACCTTATTATCGAACAAGTTTTCCATATCTTTGCGCGCTTCGGCGCCTATCTTCTTTAAGTGCGAACCGGCCTTTCCGATCACCATGCGTTTCTGGGTTTCTCTCTCGACCAAAATCAGACCACCAATACGCAACATACCGGTTTCAGTTTGTAAGAATTGTTCAATTTCTACCGTTACGGAGTAAGGTAATTCGTCACCGGTAAAGCGCATCAGTTTCTCGCGAATAATTTCAGCGGCCATAAAACGGCTGGAACGATCGGTAATATAATCCTCTGGGAAGTAAAACTCACTAACTGGTTGCGCATCCATCACCAAGCTGCGCAAAGTGTCTATGTTTTTACCCGTCTTGGCACAAACGGGTATGGTTTCAGCAAAAGCATACTGTTTACTGAGCCATTTAAGTTGGTCAATAAGATCCTCTTGCTCACTGATTTTGTCAATTTTATTCACCACTAACCAGCACGGTAGCCGCGAAGCTTTGATCTTATTTAGCACCATTTCGTCATCATCAGTCCAGCGCGTGCCTTCAACCACAAACAAGACTAGATTGACTTCCCCTAATGAACTCGACGCAGCGCGATTCATGACCCGATTGATGGCGCGTTTTTCTTCACTGTGAAGCCCAGGAGTATCGACGTATATCGTTTGGCAATTGTCGCGCGTATCGATGCCTAGAATTCGATGCCGAGTTGTCTGCGGCTTGCGCGACGTGATACTGACTTTTTGCTCGAGCAGTTGATTGAGAATTGTCGATTTACCTACATTGGGCCGCCCCACAATTGCGACCATGCCGCAACGGGTTTGTAAGTCACTCATGATTTAGCTCGCTGATTAATAATTTCTAACATTTGTTGGGCTGCGTGCTGCTCAGCCCGGCGTCGACTGGGGCCGACTCCTATTGTAGGCTCACTTGCTGCTGCGCATTGGCAAGCAACGGTAAAGGTTTGATCGTGCTCTTTGCCTTGTATATCTTTGATTTCATAGTGTGGTAACGCCTGTTTACGCGATTGCAAAAACTCCTGTAACTGGGTTTTGAAATCCTTGGGATGAGCGTTGGGATCAAGCTTGGCGATTCGCGACTCAAGCAGCTTCAATATCACGCGTTCACAGACATCAACATCAGCGTCTAGATATATCGCACCAAATAAGGCCTCAGTAACATCTGCAAGAATGGATGCACGGCGTTTGCCACCACTTTTAAGCTCGCCCGAGCCGAGCTTTAGCCATTCACCGAGTTGTGCATCTTTGGCAACACCAGCAAGAGTCTCGCCTTTTACCAGCGAAGCACGCATACGGGTTAGCTTACCCTCCGGTACATTGGGGTAGCGGGTATACAGTGTTTTAGCCACAACCATACCCAGCACAGCGTCACCGAGGAACTCGAGACGTTCGTTATGCGCTTTTGCCGCACTTCGGTGAGTAAGAGCTAAATCCAGCAGTTCTAGATTGGAAAACTGATACCCAAATGACTTTTTTATATGACGTGCAGCAGCATTAATGTCAATCACAGAAGGGAGCCTAATCAATCCCACCGACGCGGTTGAAGCGAACGCCAGTTGGTATCCAAGTGGGTAGCGCGTCTTCGTCAGTCCGTTCAAATTCAAAACTAATCCAGATTGCTACAGCTTTGCCGACCAAATGCTCATCTTCGACAAACCCCCAAAAACGACTATCGGTACTATTATCGCGGTTATCACCCATTACGAAGTAAGATTCAGCTGGCACTATCCATTCATTATAACGCGTACCTGGCTGCTGCGCATAACGGGACATTTGCATTGGTCGGCCTGGATTCTTAAGGATATCGTGCGCCACGTCACCCAGTGATTCGGTGTAACGCTCTAGTCTCACCATGCCTTGAGCAAACTCATCGTTGCTAACAAAAGACAACGGCACTACATATGAAGCTGGACAATCAGTGTTTGATTCACACGCTGGCTTGATATGAATCTGTTTGTCACGGTAGATCACAGTATCCCCCGGCAAACCAACTACCCGTTTGATGTAGTCTGTACGCCCGTCAACAGGATACTTAAAAACCACTACATCGCCGCGTTCGGGCTTACCTGTTTCGACCCACTTCGTCCGAGTAACTGGGTCCTTCAGTCCATAGGCAAACTTCTCAACTAAGATAAAGTCTCCAACCAGTAGTGTAGGCATCATTGAGCCCGATGGGATCTGAAACGGTTCATAGATAAACGAACGCAGTACCAACACAAATGCGATTACCGGAAATATTTGTTTGGATGTGTCAACCCAATAAGGGTCGGGTACGTCAACTTCGACAGAATCACCTTGTGCCAATGCATCGCTGTTAAGAACAGCTTGCTGGCGTCGCTTCTGCGCAAAAAAGAAATGATCGATTAACCAAACCAAGCCGGTTACTGCTGTCAGAACAACCAACAACAAAGAAAAATAATTCGCCATTATTTGCCCACTTTAAGCACGGCCAAAAACGCATCTTGAGGCAATTCAACATTCCCCACCTGCTTCATGCGCTTCTTACCTTCTTTCTGTTTCTGCAATAGTTTCTTCTTCCGGCTTACATCACCACCATAACACTTCGCGATAACGTTTTTACGCAACTGCTTAACAGTACTACGTGCGATGACGTGGTTACCAATCGCCGCTTGAATGGCGATGTCAAACATCTGTCTTGGGATCAACTCGCGCAACTTTTCTACCAATTCACGTCCACGAGATTGTGCATTGTCGCGGTGAGTGATGACCGCCAATGCATCCACGCGCTCGCCATTAATCAAAATGTCGAGTCGCACCATATCTGCTGCATTAAAGTGTTTAAAGTTATAGTCCAAGGATGCAAAGCCGCGACTGGTAGACTTTAAACGGTCGAAGAAGTCGAGAACCACCTCCGCCATGGGAAGCTCATAAGTCAACGCGACTTGCTTGCCGTGGTAAGCCATGTTGGTCTGGGTTCCACGCTTCTCCACACATAAAGTGATGACATTACCCAAGTAGTCTTGTGGTACTAAGATATTAGCCTCTACAATCGGTTCGCGAATTTCATCAATATCGTTCACCGCTGGCAATTTAGATGGATTGTCAACTTGGAGTGTTTCACCTTTTGTCGTAACAACTTCATACACTACGGTCGGTGCTGTAGTTATCAGGTCAAGGTCATACTCGCGCTCCAAACGCTCTTGGATGATCTCCATGTGCAGCATGCCCAAGAAACCTATCCTGAATCCAAAGCCCAAAGCCGCTGAGCTTTCTGGCTCATAAAACAGTGAAGCGTCGTTCAAACTGAGTTTGGCTAATGCGTCACGAAAATCTTCATAGTCGTCTGAACTGACTGGGAACAAGCCCGCGTAAACCTGCGGCTTGATTTTTTGGAAACCTGGCAGAGGCTCTTCAGCAGGCTGACGCGCGAGCGTGATGGTATCCCCTACAGGAGCACCGTGAATCTCTTTAATACCGGCAATGATAAAACCTACTTCTCCGGCCTTTAAAACACCGGTTTCCAGTGCTTTAGGGGTAAACACCCCGATTTTGTCGACTTGGTGTACTTGACCATTAGACATTATCTGAATCTTGTCTTTGACGCTCAGAGAACCCTCGACAATACGCACCAAAGAAACAACGCCTTGATAATTGTCAAACCATGAGTCAACGATCAATGCTTTTAATGGAGCCTCTCTGTCGCCCTCGGGTGGCGGTATTTTATGCACAATCTCTTCAAGTACATCTTCTATACCCAAGCCAGTTTTAGCCGAACATTTAACCGCGTCAATTGCGTCGATACCGACGATATCTTCAATCTCTTCAGCGACGCGTTCGGGCTCTGCTTGTGGCAGGTCAATTTTATTCAGGATTGGCACAACTTCCATGTCCATATCAATCGCGGTGTAGCAGTTTGCTAGTGTTTGTGCTTCAACCCCCTGGCCCGCATCAACAACCAACAATGCCCCCTCACAAGCGGCTAATGAACGAGAGACTTCATATGTAAAGTCAACGTGCCCTGGCGTGTCGATAAAGTTGAGCTGGTATGTTTCACCGTCTTTGGCTTCGTAGTTCAGTGTAACGCTCTGTGCCTTGATAGTAATCCCGCGTTCGCGCTCAAGATCCATTGAATCGAGTACTTGCGCAGCCATTTCGCGATCACTTAACCCTCCGCAGTGCTGAATCAATCGATCTGAAAGGGTGGATTTACCGTGGTCGATGTGGGCGATGATGCTGAAATTACGTATATGCTTGTGTTGCATTGCGTTAGAAACTACCTGAAAAAAGTGAAAAGAAAATTGCGAAGCGCAAAAACGGCTGAATTTTACTCGTTACCGACGCGGAAAGCTAGCGTGGGTTTGCTATTGATACTTTTACGGGTTCAGAACTATCCAAGATCACACCCAGAAGGCGCGGTTGATACTGTTGTAGCTCTCGCTGTTTGACGGTTGCAGAAACCCAAACAAACGCCGCCAGTGCAGCCAGTATGGTACTTGCAATAACCCAGCCTTCGTGAACCAGGCCAAAGATCGGTAAAACCCAACTGAACAGTGCCCCACCCACAATCAATCCAAGTAACGGTATAACGTAAAGCCAGATTGACGCTTTCAATAACGCCGTCTCGGGAATACCTAAACGAACCTTACTGCCCACTTGAACCGGTAGCTCAGTAGAGAACCGCAAGGTTTCACGGCGCGGTGCAAGCGCTTTAGCAATAGTCCCAGTACCGCAATTTTGCTGAGCTTCACAACTACCGCATGTGGTTTTTATCTCAGTTTCCACTATGATTTCGTCGCGCTCAACCGCAATAACTTTGCCTACTTCTTCGATCATCGGGTCTACTCAACTCTGGCGACTAATGATGTTGCTATCTTATTAGCTGTTTGCGGGGGGATCTCGCCGATCACCGATATTTGCATACCACCTTCTGTTCGGTTGAGGAGGGTTTTAGATTCATGCCGGTAAACGTTATTTTGCGGGCCACTGGCACTGATTGGCATAACATATACAGAAACTTCGACCATGCCATCACTCAACATTGCATACTCAACCACTTGGTCAGTAACGCTTAACCTATGAGTGTTGCGTTTCACTTCGGTCATACCTATTGGCATATACGCAATTTGCCAATTGTGCTGGTGATAGCTCAAAGGAACCGCAGTGATTGTCGGTAACGCTTCGTGGTTAATTCGACTAAAAAACTCGTGTGGTTCAGCACTGGTGGTAAACTGAGTAACTTGAATCTGCTTTATCAATTGACCGGATTGGTCAAGCATATTCATTTTCAACGGCATGCCGGTTTCTTCATCAACCCACAATTGATACGCATAGCGTGAGTTATCGCGACTTACTATGCGAATTTGCTGTGCCGCTCGTCCGGAGACGCGACCGCGACCAATGGCGATAAAAGTATAAGCCGATTGCAAATCTAGTGGATTGAGCAATAAATCGGATGGAAATGGTCCATCAATAATTCGACCCGATAAGCTAAACGGAGCGACGTTGGGTTCAAACACGCTGACTTGACGATTGACGCGAATAAATTCTTTACCCGGACCATTGAGCATACTGAGTTGCTCCATGGTTATGCCATTTTCAAACACGCCATGACGCCACAAGTAAGGGACTGTATCGGAGCCTGGTCGTTGCTCGACTAAAGACATTTGATAATTCGTTTGACTTACGGCCTGTGACATCTTCAACAACCATTGTGCGCCACTTAACTTTTCAACGGCAGCTTCAGGGCTGTCAACATCGCCCTCAGGTTCCTGTGCGACACATAATGGACTAAACAAAACCGCCGCTAGCATAAGCGTCGCGGCGGCTTTAAATCTAAGCGAGAGGTTTAGCATGAATATCCTATTCCGGTTGCTGATCTTGCTCCGCTGCCTGCTCTTGAGCAGTTGAATCTTGCATCTGTGCCTGCTTTAACTGGAGCTGACGCTCGTGATCAGCGATTAATGCATTAATCTGCCGACGCTGCTCAAGCAAAGTCGCCATATCGGTTCTTTCGACCGGCCGAGTTTGCTCCAAGCTCACTGGCGCAAGTCCGCCTTGTGGACGACCTGCAATAGGTGGTGCAGTCATCAACGGCTCATCAATTTCAGGGGTAGTGTTGTAATTTTGCACGCCCAGGATAGCGACGGCGGCAACAGATGCTGCAACTAAGAATTGGCCTGATTGTTTGACTAACGGGATTACGCTACCAACAACGGGGAGGTCACGCAACCGGCGTTTAGGAGCGACTATCGCAGGCTCATCAGCGATTGCTGCGGCTATGCTATTGGCAATATCGATACTCGAATCCGCTGGTAACTCGCCGCGCAAACCATCTCTAATGGTGTGGTAGCGGCGCCATTTATCCTGCAATTCAGTATCTTGCTTGAGGGCACTAACCAACGCAGAATCATCGCCTTGGTACTCACCATCAACAAATGCTGACAAATTTTCTTGCTCTTGCGTCATAAAACTCTCTTAATTGACTCGCGTTTGTATACTAACTGTTACTGTTTCAATCATCAATTCTGCATTAATGGTTGAATGACTTTGTCTATGGCTTCCCGAGCTCTGAAGATTCGCGACCGAACCGTACCGACTGGACAATCCATCACTGCCGCAATTTCTTCATAGCTAAGCCCTTCCATTTCACGCAATGTTATTGCCATCCGCAAATCATCAGGTAGCTTTTCAACTACTCTAAACAATGTCGCTTCGATTTCGTTGGACAACAGCGAACGCTCGGGCGTACTGTTATCGTGCAACGCTTCTCCACCATCGTAATAATCCGCTTCTTGAGCGTCTATATCACTGCCGGGCGGTTTTCGACCTTGCGACACCAAATAATTTTTTGCTGTGTTAACAGCAATGCGATACAGCCAGGTGTAAAACGCACTATCCCCTCTAAAGCTGGGTAACGCTCGATAGGCTTTAATGAACGCTTCCTGCGTAACATCGGCCACATCTCCCGAACTTTTAACGTAACGCCCAACTAAATGCATCACTTTGTGTTGATACCTGACCACCAACAAATTAAAGGCATTCTTGTCGCCACGTTGTACTTTCTCGACCAATTGTTGGTCAGTTATTTGCTCACTCATTCGAGCCAATTCTCCTTACTACATCACTGCACGGCCCATGCAAGCAACTTAATAGACTTTGGTGTTTGCCGAAAGTTCGATAATATTTAAAAAAAATGAACGAAAAATTCAATTTACGCATAAATGATAGCGCTCAGTGCGCCTTTTTTATAGCGGTATTGCGAATAAACTGACCAGAGATACTATGCCTCAATCTGAAAACTGTGCTTCTGCGCAAGCTGATGCAGCGACTACCAACACTATTCAGCATCAATGTGACGTGCTTATCATCGGCAGTGGCGCTGCAGGGCTCAGTTTAGCACTGAAGCTCGCTGATTATTGCAATGTGATTGTATTAAGCAAAAGTGACCGCAACGAGGGTGCGACGCGTTATGCCCAAGGCGGAATCGCTGCGGTATTCGACGAAGCGGATAGTATTCAGGCGCATGTTGAGGATACCTTGGACGCCGGTGCCGGTTTGTGTGACGAAGCGGTGGTACGTTTCACCGCCGAGCGCGGTAAGGCGTGCATGCAATGGCTGATCAATTTCGGCATGCCATTTGACACCGAAACAGACGAAAATGGCGATACTCGCTATCACCTCACGCGTGAGGGGGGCCATAGCCATCGACGCATACTGCATGCGGCTGACGCTACTGGCCAAGCAGTGCAATTGACCCTAAACGAGGCTGCGAGTCAGCACCCTAATATCCATTTGTTTGAACGCTACAATGCTATCGACCTGATTATGGATAAAAACGATCCTAAACTGTGTATTGGCGCCTATGTTTGGTCACGGAATAATGAACACGTTGAGGTCATTAGTTGTCGGTTTGCTGCAATGGCTTCAGGTGGTGCGAGTAAGGTGTACCAATACACCTCTAATCCAGATGTCTCAAGTGGTGACGGTATCGCTTTAGCTTGGCGCGCAGGCTGTCGCGTCGCTAACATGGAATTTAATCAATTCCATCCAACTTGCCTGTATCACCCTGAGGCGGGTAATTTTTTGATCACTGAAGCATTGCGTGGCGAAGGTGCATTTTTGTGTCATGCCGACGGCACTCGCTTTATGCACAAGTTTGATGAACGCGCCGATTTGGCGCCGCGGGATATTGTCGCACGAGCGATAGACTTTGAAATGAAGCGCTTGGGTGCCGACTGCATGTATCTCGATATCAGCCACAAGCCTGCCGATTTTATCGTTAAACACTTCCCCAATATTTACCGTAAATGTCGTTCACTAGGAATAGATATAACGCGCCAACCCATTCCGGTAGTACCCGCAGCACACTACAGTTGTGGTGGTGTGGTTACAGACTTAAATGCCCAAACCGATTTACACAATGTATATGCCATTGGCGAAGTCGCATACACGGGTTTGCACGGTGCTAACCGCATGGCAAGTAACTCGTTATTGGAATGTATTGTATTTGCCCACTCCGCAGCAGAACACATTCAACAGCGCCTCAATGAGGTGTCGCCACCTTGCGAAATTGCTCCTTGGGATGAAAGCCGCGTTACCAACTCAGATGAAGAAGTTATTATTCAGCACAACTGGCACGAGCTGCGATTGTTTATGTGGGACTATGTGGGCATTGTCCGCACCAACAAACGATTAGAGCGTGCATTTCGTCGGATCCAATTGTTGGAACAAGAGATTGATGAATACTATGCAAACTTCCGGATCAGCAACAATTTACTCGAACTCCGCAACCTTGTAACAGTTGCTGAATTAATTGTTCGCTGCGCCATTGCCCGCAAAGAGAGTCGAGGTTTGCACTACAATCTCGATTACCCCAATATGGCTGAAAACGCAGGGCCAACGGTGTTGCCACCCCGGGTGAAACCGATAACTGAAGCCGGTAGTCTAGCCACGGGTTAATTGACCCGTGCTATAGACGACTTATGCGAAGCTGAAGTATCTCACGCTGGCCGTCCGGTGCATCAGGGTTGTAAAGACCGAGAACAGACGCACTGGCAATAGTTCGTTGTTCATTTGTTGCCATTTCAAGCTTACACGGCAGCATAGCAGGAGCTTTGAAGAAAGCATCAAGCTGAGTTTCGCCTTGCCACTTATCTGCCGACTGGTAACGCGCTGATATGCACAAGGCGAGCGTATGCATACCATGCGCTATAGGGCGCTTAAATCCGAACAACTTTGCCGTTAAAGGCCACAAGTGAATGGGATTGTAATCGCCACTTAGCTGCGCATATCGGCGTCCTACGTCATTATTGAGTGCGATTGAGTTGAATACAGCTCGGCCCTCTGCTTCAGCGTATCCAAACGGTTCTGTTTCCGTTGAGTCGTTGGCGCGTAGTTTACAACGATACAAATACTCACTATCAGCAATGATTGCGATCTGATCGGCTTGCTTTAATCGGGTTCTCAACGTCAGAACGACGCCTCTTCGATGTAATCTATACCCTGAAATCTGACATTCAATCTCAGTCTCTTGCTCGGTAAGCGGTGCTAACCACAGGATTCGGTTGGCAACGTGAACCAATCCAATCAGAGGAACGCCTGATTGCGACTGAGTTAGGCAGCGCATTTGTAGATTAAGTGATAATACTTGCGCAATACAAGGGTGCCAATGTGAGTGTTGCCACTGGTGGTAAGCGTGATAATTTTGAACTGTGGTTTGTATATCGCACACTTTCACTTGCTGTTGAAAGATTGGATTATCATTGGCGATTTGGCCGCTAGCCAGCCCCTCCAAGCGGCCTAAATCCGCGCTTTTTACTAAGCCTCTTAGGATAATGCCAATGTTCATTTAACCACTACGAACTTTTGTGAAGCCCACGAAGAATGCGAAAATTTAGGCTTCGCACACAGGCAGTGCTGAGTTTCCAAGTACAAAGCGTGTAGTGTTGGCATTTAATATTGGGAACATCGATAACTAACCAGACCCACCATGGACTGATGCGAGTTTTGCGACTAATAGCACCATATTCACCACCATCTACACTGCACTGATCGACATCATCAAATACAAAACGAATTAATGTTTGCTCGTTCAAGACCACAAAAATACGCCATGCAACCGCAGCAAGGGCAACAATTGCTATCCAGAGAACTATGCTGGAGGGCTCCTTAACTGCTAGCAGGAGAGATAGGTTAATGACAAAAACTGCGCCGGCAAAACCGGCGGCCTGTAGACGCTCAAACCCCGTAGTGTAGGTAATGTTAGACTTTAACACGCGACAAAATGTGCTGAACCATTTTATTTAGACTTGGGTCTTCACAGGTCTGATGGCCCATAAACCATGCAAACAAATCGGGATCATCACAGGTCAACAAGCGCTCAAACTCCTCCTGCTCACCGTCATTTAATTCGTGAAACCCCGATTCAACAAAAGGCATAAGCAGCACGTCGAGCTCTAGCATCCCCCGTCTGCATGCCCATTTAAGTCTCGCATAGCGTTTTTCAGAAAACATAGTCATACTCATTCTTGCGTCATCCTCTCAATATATCATGCACAGTTGCGATTGTTTACTGTACTCTCGCCTTATTGGATGACTAGTAAATTGCTCAGTTGAGAAAATCCACTAGGGTTAACTTGCGATCTGTGCAATCGACCACATACTACTGAACTATTCACAATTGATATGGCGGTAAACATGCATCTTCAGCTTCCCGAGAACTTTGTTGTAGAGTTAACTAACCTGGGCCTTATAGCACTAACCGGTGAACAAAAAGAAGAGTACTTGCAGGGTCAAATCACCACCAACGTGCAATTACTGAGTGAGACACAAGGCATGCTCGCTTGTCATTGTGATTTCAAAGGCAAAATGTGGAATAGTGGCTGGCTTGTCAAGCACAGCGAAACCCTTTATTTCACCGCTCAGCAAAGTGCGCTAGGCAAGAGTTTGGCCGAGCTCAATAAATACGGCGTGTTTTCCAAAGTCGATATAGTTGACGCGTCTAACGATATCCGACTTTGGGGGTTTTATGGCCCGCAAGCAAAGAAACAACTCGAGAGGGCCTTTGGCGAACTTAACGATGATCACATGGCTGTCACTGCCACAGAGAATCGGTGGGTACTTACCCTGAAAGGCCCCACCGGATCGCGCTTTATCGTAGCAACGCCGGCGACCATGCCACTACCAGACGATTGTGTGGCCTCTTTGGCAAATGAGCCTCAAAGCAGTTGGAACTGCCTAGACGCAGTTGCAGGCATTGCTGCGATTCACAGTCAAACTAGTAATGAATTCGTTCCGCAAATGCTGAATATGCAAGCCCTTGGCGCAATTGACTTCAACAAAGGGTGTTATATGGGTCAAGAGGTTGTTGCTCGAACCAAATACTTAGGGAAGAATAAACGTGCAGCATATTTGCTAACCGGTACAGTAAAGAACAATGAACAAGCCCTAACAATTGCTCCGGGTGATATACTTGAAAAAGCAATTGATGATAATTGGCGTCGTGGTGGCAGTGTGTTACACGTAGGCTTCACCGATAATCAAGTTTGGCTATTGGCCGTGTTAAGCAACGACAGTCGCGTCGGTGAAATATTGCGATTAAAAGAAGCCCCTGATACGCAACTCACTATTAGTGAATTGCCTTATTCAATCGATTAATTCAGAGATCCTAATGATTAAACCAAATAGCGTTGTAACCATCCATTATTCCGTCAGCAATACTGAGTCTGTTGAGATAGATTCATCAAGGGGTGGCCAACCGCTTGAGTTTCTTTACGGTCACGGCTTTTTAGTACCGGGCTTAGAAGAAGCTTTGGCAGGCAAGCAAGCTAACGACACTTTTACCGTAACGGTGCCAGCTGAAAAAGCCTACGGTATTCGTCACGACAATTTAGTCCAAGCCGTGCCAAAAAATATGTTCGAAGGTATGGATGTTGAAGTCGGTATGTCGTTTCGTGCGACTACTGATGACGGTGATCAATCAGTTATCATTATTGATGTAACTGATGATGAAGTTGTAGTTGATGGTAATCACCCGCTTGCCGGAGTAGACCTTGTATTTGATGTGGAAGTGATTGCATTGCGCGATGCAACAGCTGAAGAAATTGACCACGGTCATGTACATACTGCCGGTGGATGCCAACACAGTCATTAAGAACAATCTAAGGCGGTACCATTGGTATCTTCGTGAATACCGTCATTGTTGTTATCCGCACTCATTTTTACCCTGCCCTGTAAACTGATCGTTAGGGCACGAGCATACTCATTGTTGTTGTTTTGATGACAAAGCAGAATGGTGGCGTTGGCGCTGGCTGCGCCACTTGGCAAAAAAGCAAAACCACCTGCCGGGCCAGTCATGTCATTAACGCGATTAATAACACTAGAGGCGACTAGAAGCACTTCGTTTGCGCCACGCATACCATTGGCATCTAGATCCATAAAGACCATCTTGGCGTTATCCCAATTATTGGTACAGTTGGTATAATCTTCGGTGGGGCACACTACGGTATTAGTTTGCTCGTCAATAGCAGAGTGACGCGCAAATTGAATGATTCCGCTTAATTCATTAATTTCACCGATTATGCGGTTTTGCACTAAAATGCTTTGAATACTTGGCGCAACCGTTGTCAGAACAATAGCCACAATCGCGACGGTGATCATCATTTCTAGTAATGTGACACCGTTTTGGCAACGCATTTGAACTCTCTCAATGGTAATATCGTAAGCGTAACATACACAAATTTTGTCGGTTTTGGGTATCGCAAACCACGCTCGCTTAGTAGTATCCATACCACACCATTGTTTAGTTTAGGGAATACGGGATAAATCACCTATGGTTAATGCCACTATAAAACAGTCTGTCATTGATGAAATGCGAGTTCTACCGCAGATTGATGTCAACTATGAAGTAACACGACGCGTAAACTTTATAAAAACTCAACTACGCCAATCTGGGCTTAATAGTTTGGTGCTGGGAATAAGTGGCGGTATCGACTCTTGTACCCTTGGTCGATTAGCTCAGTTAGCGGTGAATGAGCTAAATGAAGAACATCAAGAGCATTATCAATTTATCGCTGTACGCTTGCCTTATGATACTCAGGCCGATGAAGACGACGCGCAAGCGTCAATCGATTTTATTCAGCCATCAAAAGCCGTAACCGTAAATGTTAAACCTGGTGCTGATGCTATTGATGAAGAAACCACAGCAGCCTTAGCGGCCTCTGAACTGTTACCGAACGACTCTGGAAAACGCGACTTTGTGAAAGGCAATGTCAAAGCACGGACACGAATGGTTGTTCAATATGAGATCGCTGGAATGGTTGACGGTTTAGTTTTGGGTACTGACCACTCGGCAGAAAATATTACTGGTTTCTATACCAAATACGGCGATGGGGCCTGTGACTTAGTGCCATTATTTGGCTTGAGTAAACGGCAAGTTCGACAAATCGCTAAGCACCTTGGCGCCCCGGATAAAATTATTCTCAAAGCTCCAACCGCTGATTTAGAATCGCTTGAACCGCAAAAAGCGGATGAAGCGGCACTTGGTCTCACTTATGACCAGATTGACGATTTCCTCGAAGGTAAAGAAGTTGCTGATGCGGTTTCCGAAAAACTGTTGTATATCTATACTAAAACGCAGCACAAACGCGTTCCTATCCCTACAATTTACGACGGTGAATAAATGAAAAAAGTAGAAGCCATCATAAAACCCTTCAAGCTCGATGATGTTCGCGAGGCCCTTTCTACAATTGGTGTAACAGGCCTTACCGTTACTGAAGTTAAAGGCTTTGGACGCCAAAAAGGCCATACTGAAATGTATCGGGGAGCCGAATATCAGGTGGATTTTTTACCCAAAATGAAGCTGGAAATGGTTGTCGCTGAAAATTTAGTTGATCAGGTTGTAGAGTCGTTAATTGCGGCTGCCAAGACCGGCAAAATAGGCGATGGGAAAGTATTTGTCACAGACGTTGCGCGGGCAATCCGGATCAGGACCGGAGAAGAAGACGAAGAGGCAATCTAAAGCAAAGCTGGCGGCAGTCAATTCTGCCGCCAATTATTCTAACAGTTCCAACAATATTCAGACTGCGCCAGACTACCGTTATTGTCTTGATCCCACGCTTTACGACCATCACTGAATACATAAAGGGCACCGTCGTCCGCTTGCACGCTGCCGCTGACCGGTGTGGCTTTAATACGGTAACTAATACCATTGGCTGACACTGTATCTATCGTAAGATCATAGCGCTTGTTAGCGGCGGGTTCAGATGCCGGTGAATGCGTTTGAAAAACACCCGGCGTACCCGTACTTCCTCCACCATCAGCGGCACCTTGGTATGTGAAGTTTGCCGCTTTGTGACGCTCCATTGCGGCTGCAAAAGCCATCAAATCAGCTTGCGCAGTGCTGCGATTACTGCCTTTGAGCATGCCTTGATAGGATGGGTAAGCGATCGCAGTTATGATGCCGACAATTGCCACTACAATCATTAACTCAATCAAGGTGAAGCCTTGAAAGCGTCGCTTTGCATCAATATGTGATTTACTGTCTTTCAATTTCTGTCTCCCAACTGCTGCGTTGAACCCGCTCAAATCGACCGTAAATGTTTTGAGCTAAACATTCAAAGTCAGAATTACATGCCTGCTGGTTGCCGTTATTATCAACTTTAATCACCGCTGACACACATTCTGTGCCTAAACAAACGACTGGCTGGACAATGTCTTCAATCAGAATTTTAGTATCGGGCGCTATCCCAGTTTGTTTCAATTGCGCAAACCGATCACCACTATCCAATTCCCCTGTTTCATTTAAATCATCGACAGCGTTGGCATTAAACAAATTAACTAAATACGCTCGACTGTTACCTGTCGGTGGCGCACAAGTACTGTTACTCGAACTTGCCGGCACATAAGTTGTATAGAAAATTTTGTAGTCTAAGATTAAAGGCGAAGATAACACCTTTTCACCACCAGTGGTCAAACGCAACACCCAGCCTTGCGTTTGTTGTAGCTTGTTGCTGGCGATACCGCGCGTTGTTTCATCACTAGAAGTTAATAAATGATCGGTCGCATCGTACAAGTCCCCTTCTATAACCGGTACGCCCGGTAACTTGTAAAGGCCATTTTCGTCAAGATTGAAAACGCCTTCGTCTTTGATCATGTAAAAACGGTCTTCAATTTGCGTATCCAATGGACCCGCCCGGAAGCCTGAACCTACGGCTACCGCATAATACAAATCATCACCGAGGCTAACCTCTGACACATCAGGCCCGTAATAGAAGCGACGATTGTCAGCAGTAGTATTACCGGCAAAGTCAGCCATCAGCTTGCCCTTAATCAAATCATTACCCGTCTCACCATTGTATATGTCAAAACGGAACAACTGGCCGCCCATATCAGCAACGTACATATGATCGGCATAGCCGTCGTTGTTGCGATCAATCACTGAAATACGAGCAGGGATGCTGTATTGCATATCTGTTAAGTTTAGGTCGGCATCGGCTTTACTTGCCTTCCATAATAGCTGTCCACTATCCGCATCAATGATATAAACTGCATTGCCTAAGGCGTCAGGCGAGCGCACTGTTTTGGCGTCCTGATCCTCGTCATAACCACCACCAAAGATCATTACATTTTTGCTCATACCTCCAAACTTGATCTTGGTAATGGTAGGGCGTGACCAGGTCTGCCCAAGCTCTTCAAAGCCCACACTGCCGCCTTCCACTTTAAACACCAAGCGCGGCGAGGTTTTGCTAGTTACATCGAAGACATAATAGTTTCTCCCTCCGCGACGCATACCAACATACAGATAGGTCTTGTTGCCTACCGTGCGTAAAACCATATCGCCGTCCAACCCGTAAATATGATTAAAGGTTGAGGTGTTGCGATAAATTGGATGTAAGTTACTCAGTAACTCTTCGGGAATAATTGCAAAGTTTTCCAGCCCAGTATCTGAATCTATCGAATGCAAGAAACCATGGTTCGTGGCAACAAAGATAGCGCTGTCAGATTGCGAATAATTAACAATCACTGGCTGGCTGTGGATCGGGTCACCCATTTGATAGCGCACATCTGAAGTTGAGCCATCACCGTCGTCATCTCGCACGTCAACGCCTCGCGCCCATTTCAGCACGGTATCACGCAATATGGCAGGGGTTGGTTCGTTGTCTATCCCTAACATCTCTGCTGTGATCAACGAATTCGATTCATTCAAACTATTACTTGACGATGCAATAGTACCCGGTGAATTAAAGGTATAAATGTTGCGAGAAGCAGATACTTGACTGGCTGCGCCACCCTCGCGAACGTCGTTACCATCAGCGAGTACTGACCAATAGGAATGACTGTTTTCAGCAAAGAATCCCGTGATCGTATCTACGGCATCTAAACCATTTTTATCAATGATCTTATCACCGTCGATACGATATTTTTTCAGGTTACCCGGCCATATAGTACCCTCAGAAGGTTTAAACAACGCAAAATAAAGCTCGTCGCGGTGAGTTAGACGGTTTAACTGGTTAACGGCTACCCCGGGTGAAACGAATGTCGCGTTAACATCTTTTACCGAGCGCAATATCGTTTGGAAGGCCTCAACCAAATCAGCACTATTGTTAGCGGTGTAGAATCCACCACCGCTTTGCAAGGCTAGTTGGTTTAAGAAATTGTTGGCCGTTGCATTCGCAGCAAATCCAATAGTATGGGTAATAATGCGTGCATCTATTTTAGATTGATTGGCTCGGCTTAAGTTTTTGACTAAATCAATCCCGCATTTTTCACCGCCGGACCCAGTGCACGTCGTTCCCAATAATAATTGAATCTCATCAACGCTGTGATTGTTGTTCGCCTGACCATCAGACAGTAATACAATGTGGTTGTTTGTTTGGCACTGCAAGTCGACGATCGGTGATTGGTATACCGCTCCAGAAGGAATATATTCGCCAATACAGTTCGAGCTACTTAAATTGTCGTCTGTACAACCCGGTGGTCGCACAGATGCTTGGCCAATGTAGGAGGCACGATGACTCACGCGGGTATTCCGGCGTACTGTGCTGCTTACTGAGCTTGTGCCCCTTTCTAGACCATAATATACATCTCGACCGCCGAAGTACTGCGTTGCTTCATAAAGGGTATCAACAATTGGCGTATAGCCACTAGCACTCAAGTCATCCACCTGACTCACTAAGTGTTGACGCACTGTCGCTGTGGTTCCTGGCACTGCATTGCCCTGATATTCAATGACTAAGACTACCGAGCCTGACGGTTTACCGCGATATGTATACGCTCCGCGTTTGCCGGTAAAATTCGAGTAAATAAACGTCATGTTATTATTGGGCTGCCAATCACCTCGATTGACAATCTGTTGCACTAGCGAAGTTACCGGAGGCGATTGATAAACGCTGTTTTTATAAAAATCAGGAATATTTGACCAAGTGATCCCAGCTGTTTTCGGTGTATCGCGTAAGGTAAAGCGTTTGTAGTTATTAAAACCTTTAGAGCTACCCACATTCGCAGCCGAAATAGTCATACTTGCGCCACCACCTGTATTGGTTTGATAGGCAGTAAACTCTAAATAGGCATTGGTTATGGTAGCGCCCTGTGGAATATTTATATTCCTAAATCGCGTACCAATATAGGCATTGCTTGAACTGCTAAACGTCAACTCGCTACCGGTTGACTGATAACCGTCGCTGCGTTCTTCCGCATTGTTATTGTTGGAGCTCACTTGGTACGTCAAACGACCATTCACACAGCCTGTAGCTGTTGAGTCATCGTAACTAACAACCAGTTGCGGCGATCGCCCAGTACCTTCTTCATTAGCATAAGCCAAGCGAGCACTTGTCGCATCGCTACTGGTACCCTCTAACAGGATATTTAAGTTATTACCGCCACACCAACCATTTTGATTTACAACTTCCTGTACGACATCGACAATGCTGGGGGTAACAATGGTTTCACCGCTTAATGGAAAATCATTCTCGAGGCTCCATTCTACGTTCGATGAAGTCATTGGTCGGCCACTGATATCATTGGGGGTTGTAGTAAAGGGTGCTGCATCGGCGACGCTTTCAGCTCGAATGGTAATAGTGGAAGCGCTGGTATTTAACTGCGACGAGGTAAAGCGCAAAAACGCATTGGTAATTTTCGCACCTTGAGGAATATTCAAGTTCTGATAGCGTAGTCCCGTGTATACTTTACCAGTACCTTGTGTAAGCGCTAGCTGGTTATTACTGACTGATATTATGCCACTGTTGCTCTCCGATGCATCGTCGTCGCCCTCGGCGATTGACGTAATAATCTCTGGCTGTACGGGTTGGTCGATATCACGCACAGGGTATAAAACCGGTCCACCAAAATCAGAAAAACGCATCAACCCCGCGTTAATATTAGTGGCTTCACGCAACGCGTCTTTTAGTGCATTTTGCACGCGCAGCATACGCGACTCAGTTGTACCGTCTTTATTCGACATGCTACCGGAGGTATCCATGATAAACATTACGTTAGGGTTATAGGTAACAGCCGTGCTTCCTGAACCGATGTATATATCTAGATCATCACCCATGGCTGTAGCACTGATCATGGCACTAAGTATCATACTGGTAACAACGATACTGCTTTTGATTTTAGCCCGCCAATTCATGTTTAGAACCTCTGTTTATTGCGATGCCGGAGCAAAAACTGCTGCGGTAAGGCTATTCGCAACCACGTAACTTTTACCACTAACCTGACCGCATCCGCGCACGACAAAAACGTGACAATTGATGTTGCTGCCCCCAATCACATTACTCGAACCACGGCAGGGTTGTTCGCGCATAAAAGCAGTACGAGACCAGCTATTTACGGGTGGGTTGTTGTCATAACTACCTGCGTTGTTGTGATTTTGACCAACCGTCAACCCCGCTTGCGTCATGGTACGATTAGTCCAGCCATTTACATCAAAACAACTCAATGTGTCAGCCGTGGGGTCGAAGATATTGCCTTGACGTGCGTCTGAAAGGGGATCACTCAAGTTGGGATTGGTTAATAACGTTTCATCTTCAGATTCAAAAACAACACCTGCAATGGCCGCTTCTGCGGCATCAAACGCGAGGCTACTTTGCTCCATCGATGTTGCCATTTTATTTTGCATTAAGCCGCTTGATACCGAAGCGACACCTAATACGGTTAAAGAAAGTAAAATAAGCAGTGCAAACACCATCACCAAACCACGTTGCTTCACAAGCTGACACTCCGTACGAAATTTTTCATATTGCGCAATGCAATAGTCACTTCAAACTGTTTGTAAATGTGATCTGACCCAGGCGATATGGGATCCTCATTTAACAACACAAAACTGGCTGACTGAGAAATTTTGACTTGCCCATCGCCTTTGACCAACACACCAATTCGCACCGCGACGACTTGACCATTCGCTGCTATTGCCCCTAAAAGTTGATCCGCAGGAATGTACTGGACTGGACGCGCTGAATCGTCGCCAGCAATAAGAGGGTTGGCCACTCCATATAGCACTTGGAAACTTTCGACGTCATCAAGCAACGTAAACGCGGCATGGCCATTGTGACCGGCGGCTGGCTTTTGACCGCGTAAATAACGGCCATCAAAACCCCGACACTTTAGCTGAGAACCATCCAAGAAGTACTCATTGACGACATAAAACTGATCGTTGTTGTTATAACCTAGAGTGTACCCCCGACAATCTCTATCGGTTTGCAAGCTAATCACCAGTACGTCACTATCCCCCGTATTGGGACCTTCAATAGCGCCAAGGACAGGACGGACAGCAAAGTCGCCGGGTAACGGAATAGGGTGATTTTGCACAAATGCCGCTTCTTCAACCACATCAACTGCACGGTTTAGGTTGCCATCTAGAAGGTCGTACCGGCCCGCCATAATGACATCACTGCGTAACCGGTTAACGATAAATCGGCCACTTTCTTGTGCCGAGGCAATCGCGCGGTTCAGACGATCTGCGACTGAGTTTGAGACCATCACTTGTATAATCGCTCCGGAAATCAATAAACCCAATGCCAGAGTTATCATAATTTCTATTAGCGTAAACCCGCTGGTACGTCTGGTATTCACAGAGTTACCTCCAGGATCACGCAATCGTGATCGCCAGATCGCCCCACTAAACAATCGGTATTCAGTGCTCGACTATTGCCTTGCCACTGCTCTACCGGCCACGCCAAAATGATACGATGTCTGGAGCCGACGCTACATGCATCAGTATCAAGAGCGTTGTTATCAACACAGGTGAGTTCGAGTTCGATAAGTGGATTAGTATTTACTGCGGCGCAAGACATTTCGTAGGCATCAAATGCAGCAAATTCCGCCGCAGTACAACTATTTTGTGAGCAATTTGGGATTGTTGCAGGATGTGCTTGGCAGAAACAGTCGTAAGGTTGTGCGCCAGAATTACACGACAAATTGGTAAAGTTATAAAGATTGGCATCAAAATAATCATTATTCACTACCACGCCATCACCTTGTGTGGATGACACCGCGCTGGCACGCAAGCGCTCGCTCATTTGCTGAGCGACTAAAACGGCCTGGGTTCGGCTGAGTGCATCGGCGTTAGAAAAGGAACCAATAAATTGCAAAGATGCTACGCCGAGCAAGCCGACCGATAAAATAAATAAGGTTACTAGCACTTCAATCATTCCCACGCCTGCCTGTTTCTGCGTAGGTCCTGTGCTAGGTAGTGTTACTTCGCTCACCGTGCTATCAATCATTCCATTAAAATCGCTTTTTCGTATTGCGACACGCAAGCGCCGCATACGAAGTGGGTATACGTTAACGCAAATTTACTTAGGAAATGTTATTGTGACGTGGGGATAAGTATAAAAACAGCGTACCTGCACTTAAACACTCCCTGTGTGCAGGTATAAACACTAACTGATATGCTTGATGCGTAATTCCTTAGGCACTGCGAACTCAACATTTTCTTCGCGTCCTTGACGCTCAGTGGCGCTAACCGCTCCCCATTCTTTCAATTGAGCGATTACCGCTTGTACCAATACCTCCGGCGCCGATGCGCCAGCGGTAACACCGATGTGATTAGCATTCTCTAACCATTCTCGCTGAATACAATCTGCCCCTGCGATCAAATAAGCTTTTGCACCAATCTTCTCCGCGAGTTCCCGTAAGCGGTTAGAATTAGAGCTATTCTGTGCTCCAACAACAAGTACAACATCGCAATCGGCTGAAAGTTCGCGCACCGCGTCTTGTCGATTTTGCGTGGCGTAGCAAATATCATCCTTACGCGGCCCTTCAATATCAGGAAAACGCTCACGCAGTGCATCAATCACTTCGGCTGTATCATCAACCGAAAGGGTTGTTTGGCTGCAGTAATATAAATTTCTCGGATCTTTGACCTCTAGTGACGCAACATCAGCACACGATTCGACAAGATAAATACCACCCTCTTCATTGTGATATTGCCCCATGGTTCCTTCCACTTCAGGGTGACCTTGGTGGCCAATAAGAATACATTCTGTACCACGCTTACTGGCTCGGGTGACTTCCATATGCACCTTTGTAACCAACGGACAGGTTGCATCAAAGACTTTCAGCCCGCGCTCATCAGCTTGCCGGCGTACTTTCTGCGATACCCCGTGGGCACTGAATATCACAATACTGTCATCGGGAACTTCCGCAATTTCATCGACAAACACCGCGCCACGCTGCTTTAAACCATCAACGACGAAACGATTGTGAACCACTTCATGACGCACATAAATCGGCGGTTGAAAAAGCTCGAGCGCGCGCTCAACAATCGTGATTGCGCGATCGACACCGGCACAAAATCCACGCGGGTTGGCTAAATGAATTTGCATCTATTCAGTTCCTCAATGAACGGTTGGCGAATTTCTCACCGCCAAAATTTCAACGTCAAAAATTACGGTCTGTCCGGCTAATGGATGATTAAAGTCCACAGTGACTGAATCTCCAGCGACGCTGCGAATAATGCCGGGTAATTCGCTGCCGTCAGGCTGTGAAAACCCAATAATCATCCCTTCTTGTACGCCCTCTTCGAGTTCGAAGCGGCTGCGTTCAAGGTGATAGATATTGTCTGGATTGGGCATACCAAACGCATCTTCTGGTGCCAGGGTAAACGACTTTTTGTCGCCTTCCTTTAACCCCAATAAACAGCGTTCAAAATTATCAGTTAAACTACCATCGCCCATCACCAGTTTCGCAGGCTTATTATTCACTCTGGTGCTATCTGCAGCACTGCCATCTTCCAGTTTCAAATCGAAGTGCATTAACACTTCGCTTGCGCCTGTAATTACATCATCGCTCATTTAGATTCTCGGTTCTCTTCGCTTTCTTTGCTAAACAACATATCGATTATCAACAAGGCTGCGCCAATAAATATTGCGCTGTCGGCAACATTGAATGCAGGCCAATGCCACTGCTGGTAATAGAAATCTAGGAAATCTATTACGTAACCGTGCACTAAGCGATCATAAACATTACCAATCGCACCACCTAAAATAAAACTAAACGCAATCGGCAATCGCAGCTGTTGTTTCGGTGCTTGTTTTAACCAATAAAGTAACAACGCACTGACTACAACGGCGATTGCAGTGAAGAACCAACGTTGCCAACCACCCGCATCATGCAAAAAACTGAAGGCAGCGCCGTAGTTATGCACGTAGGTCAAATTAAAAAAACCAGTGACCTGAATTGATTCGTACAATCGCATCGAATCGACAATCGCAAATTTAGTCCATTGGTCAAGTACCAAAACTACAACTGAGATCCACACAAAGCGTAACCCCGTGTTGGCAATAATATTAGGCATATTGGCGTGCCTCGCCATCACCATCCACGTTAGTCACACAACGACCACACAATTCGGAGTGCTCAGAATGTGAACCAACATCGTCCGTATAGTGCCAGCACCGCACACATTTGTGCCCTTGAGTTTTTTCGACTAGTACACTCAAGCCCGCAACGTCGGTCTCGGTTGCGCTGCCGTGTTGGCCCTTCTGCAGCGATACTTCAGAACAAATCAACACGAAACGCAATTCATCGCCTAATTGGCTAAGTAATGATTCGGTCTTGTCATCAACATACAGCGTCACTTTGGCTTCAAGTGAACCACCTAAAACCGATTCTTTGCGCGCATTTTCCAAGCAGCGATTCACTGCAGTCTTAACCGCCATGACCTGTTGCCAGAAATCATTATCAAGCGATGATGTCGCAGGCTTCAGCCCGTCATACCAAGTTTCGGTGAACACAAACTCGCCATGTTCTCCGGGTAGCTCTTGCCACACTTCTTGCGCGGTGAAACTCATTATTGGCGCCATCCAGCGCACCAGCGCCTCAACAATGTGATAAAGCGCTGATTGGCAAGAGCGACGTGCGTGACTATCCGCCTTGGCGGTGTATTGTCGATCCTTAATAATATCGAGGTAAAAGCTCCCCATCTCTATCGAACAGAACTGCATCAAGGCTTGTGTTACAGCCAGTAAATCATACTTGTCATAAGCCGCTGTGATCTGGGTTTGAACATCTAACGCGCGCTGCACCGCCCATTGATCAAGTGCCACCATATCTTCTACGGCAACTAAGTCTGTTGCAGGATTAAAGCCATTGAGGTTTGCTAACAGGAAGCGCGCCGTATTGCGGATCCGGCGATAGGCATCAGCTGATCGTTTAAGAATTTCATCTGACACGGCGATTTCGCTGCGATAATCGGTAGAGGCTACCCACAAACGCAGAATGTCGGCACCCAGCTTGTTTGTTACATCTTGTGGCGCCACCACGTTACCCAGCGACTTGGACATTTTCTTGCCCTCAGCATCGACGGTAAAGCCGTGGGTCAACACTTGCTTGTAGGGCGCATGACCGTGCATCGCCACTGATGACATCAACGATGACATAAACCAACCGCGATGTTGATCCGAACCTTCGAGATATAGATCGGCTGCGGCAGGCATATCGTCGCGACAATCAACCACAAAGTGGTGGGTCACGCCTGAGTCAAACCAGACATCTAATGTGTCGGTGACTTTCTCATAGTCATTGGCATCGTCACCCAGTAATTCAGCATCGCTCAGATCCCACCATGCTTGAATGCCGCTTTTTTCAACCGCTTGAGCAACAGATTCCATGATTTCAACGGATTTAGGATGAATTTCACCAGATACTTTGTGAATGAAAAGCGGAATGGGCACGCCCCATGTACGCTGACGCGAGATACACCAATCAGGTCTACCTTCAACCATGCTTTCAATGCGACTTTCACCCCAGCCTGGGATCCATTCGGTCTTATGGATCTCATTGATTGAGTCGGCGCGCAAACCTTTCTTATCCATGCTGATAAACCACTGCGGGGTTGCACGGAAAATGATCGGTGTTTTATGTCGCCAACAATGCGGGTAACTGTGATTATATTTAACGTTAAGAATCAAATTACCGCTGTTAGACAACGCCTCAATAATGGTGTCATTCGCTTTAAATACGTGTTGACCTGCAAATTCTGGCGTACCATCTACGTAAACACCATTGCTACCAACTGGATTGTATACCTCTAGGTTGTACTGCTTACCCACATTGAAGTCGTCAACACCGTGAGCAGGTGCGGTATGTACACAGCCGGTACCTGACTCTGTTGTGACGTGCTCACCTAAAATTAGCGGCACTTCAAGGGTCAATAATGGATGCTTAACCTTTAATAGTTCCAACTTCGCACCCGTTGCTCTCGCCAACACTTTGGCGTCTTGCGCACCATAGCGCTCAGCACAACTTGTGACTAAGTCTTCAGCAACAATTAATGTGCGCGCACCACTGTCTAACGGCATCTCCACAAGTGCATAGTTGAGCTCTGGATGGAGTGAAATCGCTCGGTTAGCAGGAATGGTCCATGGCGTAGTTGTCCAAATAACAACAGCGGCCGCCGCCACTGACGATTCGTCAACGTCAAATGCGGCTGCAAAGGCCGATGCATCGGCCACTGGGAAAGCGACATCGATGGCTGGTGACACCTTATCCTTATACTCAACTTCAGCTTCAGCTAAGGCGGAGCCACAATCCGTACACCAATGCACAGGCTTGAAGCCTTTTTGCACATGATCATTTTCAACGATCTTCGCCAAGGCACGGATAATATTAGCTTCGGAAGTGAAATCCATAGTTTTATACGGATTATCCCAATCGCCAAGAACCCCTAAACGCACAAAATCCTTTAGTTGACCATCGACCTGCCGCTGTGCATATGCACGGCACTTTTCTCGAAATTCGGCAGCAGTGACTTTATGGCCGGGTTTGCCAACTTTCTTTTCAACCATTAATTCAATGGGCAACCCATGACAGTCCCATCCCGGCACATAAGGGGCATCAAAATCAGCCAAGGTCTTAGATTTAACAATTATGTCTTTAAGGATTTTATTGACGGCGTGGCCAATGTGAATATTACCGTTCGCATAAGGAGGACCATCGTGCAAAATAAACGGCTTCTTACCTGCCTTAGCCGTGCGAATTTGCTTGTAGAGCTCTTTCTGCTGCCAAGTTTTTAGCATCTGTGGCTCGCGCTGAGCCAAGTTACCGCGCATTGGAAAAGCGGTATCAGGTAAGTTTAGTGTGGCTTTGTAGTCACTCATGCGTTGTTCAATCCAATTTTATAATGTTTTCGTTGCCAAGCGCTGTTTGGCTAATTCAGCATCGAGTTCGATTTGCTGCTTTAAGCGCTCAAAAGATTCAAATTTTTGTTCGTCACGTATTTTTGCTATTGGCATAACAGCGATGCGCTTGCCATACACGTCCTCAGCGAAATCAAACATGTGTACCTCTAACTGCGAACGCGTGCCGTTAACTGTGGGTCGATGACCAATGTTAGCTACTCCGCCATACATTTTGGCGCCCACTGTTACTTGCACTGCGAACACACCTGCTATGGGGGTATTCATGCGCTTTAACAATACATTTGCAGTAGGAAAACCTATGGTTCGCCCTCTTTTCTCACCATGTACCACTTTGCCGGTGATACAAAAAGGTCGACCCAACATGTTTTCAGCCTGAACAAAGTCGCCTGATTCGAGAGCCTCCCGAATCGCTGTCGAGCTAACTCGGCAGTCAGCCATGCGCAAACTCTGCGTATTGACAACCGAGAAGCCATTGCGTTTTCCCGCATCGACTAACATGTCAAAGTCACCTTGGCGAGCTTTGCCGAAGCGGAAGTCATCACCCACCACTAGAAACTCAACGCCCAACTGTTTAATCAACAGATCCTGCACAAACGTCTGCGCTGACTGGCTAGCAAATTTTGCATTGAATTTAACACAGATGAGTCGGTCGATACCCAAAGCTTCCAACGCTTCATACTTGTCGCGCAAGGTACTCAAGCGCGCAGGTGCCGAATGCGGCATAAAGACTTCTTCGGGTTGAGGTTCGAAAACCATTACCGAGGCCGGCAATTGACGTTGTTTAGCTTGCTTAATGAGCTGCGCTAGAACGGCTTGATGGCCAAGGTGAACACCGTCAAACTTGCCTATGGTTAACACACAACCTTTGTGTTTATCGCGCAGATTGTGTAAACCGTGCACCAACTCCACGTATAACCCTCATTTAAGCCGGCAAATTGCAAAGCTCGCGATTATAAACGACCTTGCGGTGAATACCAATTACTCAAGGATTAATTTTAACCGTGATTTGCGTGTTTAAGATGCCGCGGTCGAATACCCATTAGCAACAACGTCATCACAAAGAACGCGCCCGCCATAAAGATTTGCTTAAACAATGCCAGAGCGCGTTCGAGCTCGGCCATATCTGCCCATGCTAACTGCGGTAAAAAAGATACGAAAAGCGCCATACAAAGCGCCGCTATTAGTACGCGAATAACAAACCAAAACGTGTCTTTAGAAATGCGATACACCCCTTGCTTGGCCAGCGCGTAGTACAATAATGCAGCATTCATAGTCGCTGACAGAGAGGTGGCCAATGCCAACCCAATATAACCGAAGGGGAATGCCAAAATAAGGTTAAACACCATATTTGCTGCCATACACCAGATCCCGAACTTGACCGGTGTTTTAGTATCTTGGCGGCTGAAAAAGCCTGGTGCGAGGACCTTGACCAACATAAAACTCAATAAGCCCAACGAATATGCCATTAGACTTAATGACGCTTTGTAGGCAGTCTCTGCGGTAAAGGCTCCGCGCTCAAAAATAACTGTAAGAATGGGCTCTGCCAACACGAACAGACCCACTGCAGCGGGAATACCAAGCACGCAAACCATGCGTATGGCCCAGTCCATATTACCCGCAAAATTGGCCGTATTTTTCGCCACGTGATCACGCGACAGCGTTGGCAGAATAACTGTTGCTATAGCGATACCAAACAGACCCAAAGGAAACTCAAGCAAGCGGTCCGAATAGTAAAGCCAGCTAATAGAACCGGTGACTAAAAAGCTTGCGATAAAGGTATCCAATAAAAGGTTAATCTGACTGACACTGACTCCAAACAGCGCCGGTATCATTAACTTTCTAACTCTGCTTACATTCGGATCTGACCAACCCCAACGCGGCCTGACTAAACAACCTGCACGCCATAAAAACGGCAGCTGGAACAATAGTTGAACGATACCGCCAATAAAAACCCCCCATGCCAATGCAAATGCCGGCTCAGACAGATAGGGGGTCATCCACACGGCACAACCTATAATTGTAAGGTTTAACAAAACCGGCGTAAAAGCCGCAACCGCAAACTTATTCAGTGTATTTAATACTGCGCCGGCAACGCCAACCATCGATATAAACGCAATATAGGGAAAGGTAATCTTTAACATCAATGACGCGAGCTCATACTTCTCACCCGCGGGTTGATCATTGAGATAATCGATAAACCACCCCGTGCCGAATAGTGCGGCAAGCACAGGCGAGCCGATAACCCCCACAATGGCCAGCACAAACACGATCATCCCTAACGTACCGGATATTCGCGCTATGAATTCTAGCTGTTGCTGCTTACTCTGTTGCTGATGCACTTCAGTCAAAACAGGTACAAAAGCTTGAGAAAAGGCCCCTTCGGCAAACAAGCGACGTAAGAAATTGGGGATTTTATTGGCAAAAAAGAATACATCAGCAGAAGCACTCGCGCCCATGATATGCGCAACTACACCGTCCCTGATAAGGCCTAAGACTCGAGAAATGAAAGTCATCGAGCTTACGATAATGCCCGATTTAAGTAATTTAGCAGACAACCGAAGTTCCTTTATTTGTGCTTGGGGAGTCCAGCTATTATCGCCGTTTACGCCCCTTTTTGAGCGCAAGAGTAAACGCTCAAAACAATGCTGTTAAGACTACAACAAAGCACCCTGAAGTGTCATCTTGGATTGGCTAATCACAGATTTGCGTGATTCATCAGTAAATAGGCAAAAACAGTTGACTTTAAGCATCGGACTAGGCACAATCCGCACCCTTAATTTTTACCTGTTTTTTGGGAGTTACACCTTGGCTAACATTAAGTCTGCTAAGAAACGTGCCATCCAGGCCGAAAAGCGTCGTCAGCACAACGCCAGCCGTCGCTCCATGACTCGCACCAGCCTTAAAAAGGTGGTTGCGGCTATTGAAGCTGGCGATAAAGCCGCTGCACAAACTGCTTTTGCAGCAGCTCAACCGGTTCTTGACCGTATGGCTGCGCGTGGTTTGATCCATAAAAACAAAGCGGCACGCCATAAGAGCCGCCTTGCTGCACAGATCAAAGCACTAGCATAACGGTTGCTATCGTTTCGCAAAAAAGCGCCTTTAGGCGCTTTTTTTGTGCCTGTCGTCTCGCTGCCAATGCGCAACGACTTCTAAGTGTCTGGACTACACGTTAAACTATTGCGGTATTTTCAAATAAAGGAACCCACATGAGACGTTTTTGTCGCTTAGCAGCTGTAGTCCTTGCTGCTGCAACTCTCACTTTTGGCTGCAGTCAAACTACGCAAACCCAATCACAGCCTTACGCTGAACTATCGGAGTATGCTTTAGCGTCTAACTTAGGATTTGATATCGTCAAATCACTGACCGTTGAAGTCGGGCCGCGAATCCCTGGTAGCGACGGCGACAAGCGCGCCGTTGAATGGGCCCAAGCAAAGTTTGCTGAATTGGGGTTTGACCGCGTCTTCACTCAGCCGGTGCGCGTGCGCAATTGGTCTCGCGGCTTAGCCGATGCCAAAGTCACAGCGCCTTATGAGCACGATCTCGTGATCACGGCACTGGGTGGTTCAATCGCCACCCCTGAAGATGGGCTGCAAGCAGAAATCATCATGGCAGATTCCCTAGAGCATCTTACAACTATGAGTCCAGATGATGTTCGTGGCAAAATTGTATTTATCAACCACCGTATGGAAAGAGATAGAGCCGGACGTGGTTATGGTCCGGTTGTCAGCGGCCGTGTGCGCGGAGCAGTTGAAGCATCTAAACTCGGCGCTAGTGCAATACTAATCCGTTCGGTTGGTACTGCTAATTCGCGTTTTGCTCATACTGGCATCATGCGCTATGCCGATGATGTTGAAAAAATTCCTGCAGGTGCCCTATCGAATGCTGACGCAGACACCATTGCGGCGATGGTTGAAGCCGGCCATAAGGTAAAACTCGATGTCCATCTACGCGCCAAAGAGTTGGGCTGGCAAACCTCATATAATGTCATTGGTGAATTTACCGGAACAGAGCGTCCTGACGAAATTGTATTGATCTCTGCTCACTTAGACTCGTGGGATGAAGGCACTGGTGCGCTGGATGACGGTGCAGGTGTTGGCATCGTGATGGCAGCGGCGAAGTTGATCAAAGAGCAGCTTGGTCAACCGAAAAGAACTATACGCGTTGTATTGTATGCCGCAGAAGAGATTGGCTTAGTAGGTGCACACGAGTACACGCGCCTGGAAAAAGACAACTTGGGTAAGCTAATCGTTGCGGCGGAAAGTGATTTTGGTGCCGGTAAAATCTATCGTCTCGATACATTATTCTCACCTGTTGGCCTGACACAAGCAGAGCCGTTATTTACTGCACTCGCGCCACTGGGTGTCGAGCGTGGTAATAATGAAGCGACCGGTGGACCAGATGTATCCATGTTACCTAAGTACGGTGTACCCGTTGTAAATTTGCGCCAAGACGGGACTTATTACTTTGATTATCACCATACGCCAAATGATACCTTGGATAAAATAGACCCTGCCGCTCTACAGCAAAATGTTGCGGTTTGGGCGATATTTACTGCATTTATGGCTAACTCCTCAATCGAAACGCGCAGTCCTCAATCCTAACGTATTGACTTATGGAGCTATGCAGCAATCGCATAGCTCCTATATAAATGTCATCGCTGTGTCATGATTGTTTCACTGAAGTGTCAAGATCTTCACTTAAGGTGTACGACCAAGTAAATCACTGTTGCTTGGTTGAACATGCAGACTCACAAAATAACAGCACGTAGTGTGTTTCTATCAGACATTCACTTGGGCAGTATCGATTGCAAAGCTGAATTCTTATTATCTTTTCTCAATAATCTCGAATGCGACACGCTGTACTTAGTCGGTGATATTGTCGATATGTGGCAGATGAGTAAGCAATTTCGCTGGCCCAAAGCGCACAACGATGTATTGCATCGCCTAATTGAGCTCAGCCATAGCAACACGCGCGTAATTTTTCTACCCGGCAACCACGATGCGCCATTGCAGAAATATTCAGGCATGCACTTTGGTGAAATCGCTATTCACCGCGAAACGGTACATACCACAGCTACTGGTGCGAAATACCTCGTATTACACGGCGATCAGTTCGATGCGGACGTTACTTTAGGCCGTTTCCATGAATGGATGGGTGATAAAGGCTACGAGTTCTTGTTAACTCTGAATCGCTGGTACAACGCCTATATGCAAAAACGCAACAAGCGCTACTGGTCCCTGGCCAGCTATATCAAGCGTCGAATAAAAGGGGCTAATCTGGCCATCGACCGCTACCGCACTGCGGCCTGTAAACGCGCGGAAGAGCTTGGCCTTGACGGCGTTATTTGTGGTCACATTCACTATCCCGAATCGGTCTCGGTGCGCGACATTCATTACGTCAATGATGGTGATTGGGTGGATAGTTGTTCAGCACTAATTGAAGACAGAACGGGTGAATTGCAACTAATGACCGCAGCGATGCTACAAGCCAAATTACTCGAACCGACCGAGACAATAAAACCAATAAGAAAAGCAGCATAACAAAGGCTAACTCTATGTTTAATGTAAACACGGTATTACAAGAGCAATACCCTGCACTAAAGCGCCACCCACTGTTATTCAAGTCATCTGAGTTTGTACTTAAGCATCTTCTGCACGAGCGCGAGTTCACTGAGTTTGAACGATTGTACCCACATTTACACGATATCGACTTTGTTGAGCAAGTATTGGAATACTTCAGTATTAGTTGTTCGGCTCGTGATGTGGAGCGGGAAAATATTCCATCATCGGGAAAACTGTTGATCATTGCCAACCACCCCATCGGGTCTTTAGATGCATTGGCATTAATCAAATTAGTCAGCGAAGTGCGCAGTGATTTAAAAGTGGTAGCCAACCAAATGCTCATGGCAATAAAGCCATTAAACGGTATGTTGCTCCCCGTTAATAACATGCAAGGCGGTACACCCAAACAGCATTTATTGAATATACAGCAACACTTACAAGATGAAGGCGCAGTGCTGATATTCCCCGCTGGCGAGGTATCACGCTTACGTCCGCAAGGTGTGCGTGACACCCACTGGCACAGTGGCTTTTTACGCATAGCTAAAGCCTCACAGGCACCGATTTTACCGGTATTTATCGATGCGAAAAACTCGCCACTGTTTTACGGTGCATCGATGTTGTACAAACCGCTAGCTACGGCGCTGCTGGTCAAAGAAATGTTCAAGCAAAAGCGCAAGCATATCCCTATGCGGATCGGCGAAGTTATTCCCCATTCGAGTTACGCCAATATTCAATTACCACTACCCGATTTAGCCAAGTTGTTTAAAACCCATTTGTATCGGGTTGCCAGCGGAAAGCGTCTTCCTTTAGCAACTCAACGACCCATTGCCGCCCCAGAAGACCGTAAAGTATTGAAGAGTGCGATATTAAGTCAATGCGAGCGCCTGGGAGAAACCACTGATGGCAAGCAGATTTTTCTTTATCAACACATGGGCAGCTCGCCCATCATGCGTGAGATAGGCCGCTTGCGGGAACTCGCTTTCCGCGCCGTTGGTGAAGGTTCATTAAGGCGCCGGGATATAGATCCATTTGATAGTCACTATTACCACCTTTTACTCTGGGATGAAAATGACCTTGAAATCGTTGGCGCTTATCGCTTGGGCGATGCGGCAGTATTGAGCCGCCCTGATCATCCAACAGGGCTATATTCTGCAACGCTGTTCGACTATGCCCCAAATTGTGCAGAGATGCTTGCTCAAGGTTTGGAATTGGGCCGCAGCTTCGTGCAACCGCGTTACTGGGGCAAGCGCAGTCTAGACTATTTATGGTTTGGAATCGGTGCATTCCTCGCTCGCTATCCACGTTATCGCTTTATGTTTGGTCCTGTAAGTATTAGTAATGCGTTTCCAGCGGCAGCCGTTAAATTGCTGGTCGATTTTTATGCCAACAGCTACCCGCAGCTCGCCACACTGCCGTCACTCACGGTGCACGGCAAAATGCCCTACCCTATCTCTCGCGAACACGACTCTGCGTTCGCCAATACCGATAGCCAAGAGGGCTTTAAGCGTTTGAAACATCTACTGGCTAATATGGGGGTTAATGTACCCACATTGCTGAAGCAATATGCAGAGCTGACGGAAGCAAACGGTGTTTGCTTTCTCGATTTTAATATTGATCCCGAGTTTAATGACTGTATCGATGGTTTCGTTGTCGCTGATATGCATATGCTTAAACAGAAGAAATACAATCGCTATATTCAGCCGCACCTTGATAATTCGCTAGCGAGTTAAAGCGCTAGCGAATCGCATTTATCTACCCAACCATTGCGGCAAAATACGGATGAAAATCGCGGTTAATTGCTCCAAATCATCTATTGCGATAGATTCATTGGCTTGGTGAATCGTTCGATTAGACACTCCTATTTCAATGACTTGAGTACCCTCAGTTGCAAAAAAACGGCCATCAGAAGTGCCCCCAGCGGTGCTCAGCACAGGAAAACGTCCTGAATGCTCAAAAATGGCTGCTTCGGCAATATTGATTAGGCAGTTTTCGCCCCCCGTTGGATTTGATAAGTACGCTTCACATAGACGCTCCCATTGAACATCAACATCGGCGCCAACTGTGCTTATGGCATCTGTCAGTAAAGCCTTTAATGAAGTCTCATTAAAATCACTGGCATAGCGCACATTGAATGCCACCGAGGCGCGTCCAGGTACTAAATTGTCCACATGTGTCCCACTGTCAATTTGCGTCACTTGCAATGTTGTACCGGGGAAATCCACAGAGCCCGGTGCAAATTCAATCTCCGACAGTGCCATTGCAATTTTGGCACCCTGTAACGCTGCGTTAATGGTTTGTTTTGGATAGGCAACATGACCTTGACGGCCCTGGATATTCACTCGTGCTGATAGCGAACCGCGTCGGCCTACTTTGATGCAATCGCCCGCTTGGGTGGCGGCAGTCGGTTCAGCGATTAGGACACTACTAAGCTCCACTCCTTGGCTCTGCAAATACTGCTGTATCGCCAAACTACCGTGTTCAGCTTCACCTTCTTCATCGCTCGTGATCAGCCACCAAAATGATAGTTCAGATGCCAATGAACGCCAATCAAACGCTTCGCAAGCTGCGAGCATTGCCGCTAAGCCTGTCTTCATATCTGCAGCCCCACGACCATATAAGCGCCCTGCATGCAAAACGGGCGTAAAGGGGTCCGTATTCCAACGGTTCAAATCACCCGGCGGCACTACATCTGTATGACCGTTAAAGGCAATATGCCGCTCCCCATTGCCAATTCGAGCAATGAGATTAGTTACACCATTGACCTCGAGGGTAATGCAATTAAAACCTAGTCGCTCTAACCGGGTTCGCAAAAAGTGCTGGCAACCAGCGTCGTCAGGGGTAATTGAAGGTCTCGCAATAAGCGCCTCAGCAATACACAAGGCATTACTGCGCAACTGAGGATTTGGCTGAGTTACTGACATAAACGACAATTTTCGCCGATGAATGATGCTTTAGCTTGCCGCCGGTGAATGACAATTTAATTACTACAACACGACAGTATTGTGACAATATCTAATGCAAACAACACTATGCGCGGCCCGTTTGTAAATCACTGATTTAAATTGTGGCCTTTTTGACTGTCAATTCGTATTAACGCAAACTAACAGAAACAAAATACTGGAGTTTTACATTGATTCGCTTTCTGGCTTTGATACCCATCACACTATGCATTCTATGGATCCTGTATTTAAAATCGCGGGGCTATTCGCTAGGTCAGGGGAAACAAGGGTTTGTGTACATCTTTATATTTTCAGTCGTCATAACTCTTGCATACACTCTGCTGTTGTTTATCACGCAAAATCAATAAAAAAAGCCCCGCTACATGAGCGGGGCTTTTTACTTCTTAAAACAACTACTGATTATTAGCGCGCAAACACTTGAACGTCTGCCTCAGCGCGCAGCGCTTCAACAAAGGCTGCGTAATTAGTTTGACTGTATGTTGAAGTCAATCTCTGTCTTAAAGCATCCAACTGTGCTTCATCTATTTCAGTCGGCGACTCCACAGACAATAATTTAACGAGTGCAACATCACCATTGTTCTTTGCCACAGTTGTCACGTTTTCACCTTGCTCAAGTCCTAAAGTGAAGGCTTGTTCAACAACCAAAAGACCCGGTGTAGACATCATGCGAGTTAAGTCATTAAACGCTTCCCACTGCAAGCCATTATCACTCAACTCAGTATCAATAGATTCTTCTGCGATAACCTTAGCCATTAAGTCATCAGCAAAGGCTAGCGCTTCTTGTTGGGCTCTTTCTGCGCGTAACGCCATTTCTATCTCAGTGCGCACTTCTTCCAATGATTTAGTCCGCTGAGGCTCATATTGCTCGGCGCGCACAACCATCACGTGTTCATCACTTATCTGAATAACATCAGAGTTAACACCATCGTTAATAATGTCTGAGGAAAACGCCACCGCCAATACTTGTGGGTAATTTACCGCTGCTGGTGCAGCGCCTTGTGTGAACAACTCAGTGGTTTTAACTTCTGCTCCGATTGCTCCAGCAACGTCTACCAAAGTGTCAGGCAATTCAAACGCGAGTTGTGCCATATCTTGCTGGCGAGCATAGAAAAGTCCAGTGGCCTTGTCTGTTTCAAGCAATAATCGAATATCTTCCTGCACTTCCACTAGCGGTGTGACATCTTCAGGCTTGATGTCAGTCAGTTTAATAATATGAAAACCGAAATCCGTTTTAACTAACTCTGTCACGTCTCCAACATTGTCTAGGGCAAAAGCAGCCTCTTCAAATGCAGGCTCCATGATGTCACGACCAAAGAAGTCAAGATCGCCACCTAATTCAGCACTGGCGATATCATCTGACTCAGCTTCCGCTAACGCAGCAAAATCTTCTCCTGCTTGCACACGCGCAAGCAACGCCATCGCTTCAGCTTCAGCAGCAGCTTCATCATCGCTTAATTCAACCATGATATGTGACACTCGGCGCTCTTCCTCAGTCATATAGCTCGCTTGATTTTGTGTGTAGTACTCAAGAATTTCATCTTCAGTAACATCGACTTCACCAGCCAGGTCTGCAACGCGAAGCTCAACATACGCCAAAGCCACTTTCTCTTCGGTGTCGTATGTATTTAGGTTCGACTGATAAAACGCATTAATATCATCTTCAGATAATTCGATAGCGTCAGCAAAAGGCTGCGCGGCAATAGTAACAACTTCTATATTACGCGTTTGACTTTGCAATAGATTCGCACGCTCTACTTCACCCGGCAGGGTAAACTCGCTACCCGCTAGGGCTCTAGCGAGTTGGTCACGCGTCATTTCTGCACGCATGTAATCTCTGAATGAGTTAGGCTGGAAACCTGCTTGTTGGATTATGGCTTGATAGCGTTCATTGTTGAACTGGGCACCCACCTGAAACTCCGGCATCGCACGAATCGTGTCACGTATTTGGTCATCGCTGACCCGCAATCCCAAAGCTTGGGCTTTCTGTTCAACTAACTCTTCACCAATCAGTCGGTCAAGTACACCTTGACGAAAATCTTGTAAATACTCGGGATTGGCAAACAATGCCGCAACACCTTCCCCAAATTGAGATTCAAGGCGGTTACGTTCGGCCTGGTAAGCACGTTCTAACGTATTTTGTTGGATTTCAACACCATTCACTGAAGCGACAGCTGTTTGCGTCGAACCGGTTAAGTAACTACCGACGCCCGCAAACACGAAGCTCAAGACAATCAAGGCAATAACCACCATTGCCCAAGGCCCCTGAGCACCTTCTCTAATTTTATCTAACATGGCTTAGAAACTCTCCATAACACCATTGACTGCGTTTGTTTTTGAACAACGCGTGAATTTATTTATTTTTCGGGCGCGAATTATACCCCAATTAGAAAATATCTCGACAGCTTATTTCAGCTAGCAGGCCTGAAAATGCGTTGATTTTCGACCATAGTGGGATTTTGCTCACCGATAAAAAAAGCCCCCGACTGTGTCAGGGGCTTTCGTTTGCGATACTAAATACGGCGTATTAGTTACACGCGTCTTTAAGAGCTTTACCAGCTTTGAAAGATGGAACTTTCGCTGCTGCGATTTGAATTGTTTGGCCAGTTTGTGGGTTGCGACCACTACGAGCTGCACGCTCGCGTACTGAGAAAGTACCAAAACCAACAAGTGCTACTTGATCACCATCTTTCAATGCTGCAGTAACAGCGTCCGTGAAAGCGTCTAGAGCACGTCCTGCCGCTGCTTTTGAAATATCTGCACTAGCAGCAATGGTATCAATTAGTTGAGACTTGTTCACAATAAGATCCCCTTCGGTTGTTATTTTTGTGAGGCAAAACCGTTTTTGCCAAGTTGTTATAGCAAGCCTAATGAAATACATCAAGCATCTGTTTACAATTTATTAACTTCTCACGAATAAGCTGCCACCCCTTTGGTGGCAAAGGCTAGAAGCGAATACCCATTAAAGGTATCACAACTATTTGCCGTGTGAAGCTATATTCGTTAAAAAAGTGCAAAAAAATGGGCCTCACCGCTCACTTTTTAACCAATTGATGGCGAAACGCCCAATTTACCTGAGGTTGCCCCCAATTGAACACAGGATTACTTACTTCTCAGAGCCTACAGAAAACGACTCTACGGGTTCCTGTAACGCAATATCAAGAACTTCATCTATCCACCGAACAGGGTGAATGTTTAGATCTTTCTTCACATTATCCGGTATCTCTTCCAAATCACGTTCATTTTCATGCGGAATGACGACGGTTTTAATCCCACCGCGATGCGCTGCCAATAGCTTTTCTTTCAAGCCTCCAATCGCCAATACTTCACCGCGCAATGTAATTTCACCAGTCATGGCTACATCACACTTCACAGGATTACCCGTTAAGCAAGATACTAGTGCTGTGCACATGCCAATACCCGCACTTGGTCCATCTTTGGGTGTCGCTCCTTCAGGCACGTGTACGTGAATATCACGCTTTTCATGAAAGTCGTTGTTGATCCGCAACTTGTCAGCACGGCTTCTAACAACGGTCATAGCCGTTTTAATAGACTCTTGCATTACGTCGCCCAGTGAGCCGGTAAATGTCATCTTACCTTTGCCAATCACCGAGGTCGTTTCGATAGTCAACAAATCACCGCCCACTTGGGTCCAAGCGAGCCCAGTGACCTGACCGATTTGGTTTTGCTTATCCGCTTTGCCGTAGTCAAAGCGCTGAACGCCCAAATACTCTTTTAAGTTATCCTGTGTGACGACGACTTTACCCACACTCTCGTTGAGTAAAATATGCTTGACGGCTTTTCGGCATACTTTTGATATTTCGCGCTCAAGACTTCGCACACCTGCTTCACGGGTGTAATACCGGATCATGCCTAAAATAGCAGAATCAGTTATTTCCAGTTCATCGGGCTTAAGCCCATTGCGCTCAATTTGCTTGGACACCAAATGACGCTGGGCAATGTTCAGTTTCTCATCTTCGGTATAACCAGAAAGACGAATCACTTCCATCCGATCCAGTAGCGGGCCTGGAATATTCATACTATTTGACGTTGCAACAAACATCACATCAGATAAGTCGTAGTCGACCTCTAAATAGTGATCACTAAAGCTACTATTCTGCTCGGGATCGAGAACTTCTAATAACGCGGAGCTCGGATCACCGCGCATATCCGATGACATTTTGTCGATTTCATCGAGTAAAAACAGTGGATTTTTGACCCCCACTTTCGACATCTTCTGGATGAGTTTACCCGGCATTGAACCGATGTAAGTACGGCGGTGACCGCGTATTTCAGCTTCATCGCGCACGCCACCTAATGCCATGCGCACATACTTCCGTCCCGTCGCTTTAGCGATGGATTGACCCAGAGACGTTTTACCCACTCCCGGCGGCCCCACTAGACAAAGAATCGGACCTTTGAGCTTTTTCACGCGCTGTTGGACGGCGAGATACTCAATAATACGCTCCTTGACCTTTTCTAAACCGTAATGGTCTGCATCGAGTACTTTTTCAGCTTTACCCAAGTCTTTTTTAACTGCAGACCTCTTATGCCAGGGCACGCCAGTCAACCAATCAATGTAGCTTCGCACTACCGTGGCCTCAGCAGACATTGGCGACATCATTTTAAGCTTCTTCAGCTCGGCGACGGCCTTATCTTTGGCTTCATCGGGCATTTTCGCTTCGTCAATTTTTTTGTTGAGCGCCTCAAACTCATCGGGCGCCTCATCCAATTCACCCAGCTCTTTCTGGATCGCCTTCATTTGCTCGTTGAGATAATATTCGCGCTGGCTCTTTTCCATTTGCTTCTTGACGCGAGTGCGGATTTTCTTTTCAACCTGCAATACATCAATTTCGCCTTCCATCAGCGCCATTAGGTATTCTAAGCGCTCATTAACGCCAGACATTTCCAATACCTTTTGCTTTTCGGCTAACTTAAGTGGCATATGCGCAGCCATGGTATCCGCTAGACGCGCAGCATCTTCAATACCATTGAGCGATGTTAGGACCTCGGGCGGGATTTTTTTGTTGAGCTTTACATAACCTTCAAATTGGCTTACTGCAGAGCGGATCAAGACATCCTGCTCCCCCTCGGGAATCGATTCACCTTCAACTTGCTCAACATCAGCGGCAAAATACGGCTCCGTTTTACTCAATCCTTCAACGCGACCGCGTATGTTGCCTTCGACTAATACTTTGACAGTACCATCAGGTAGCTTTAGCAGCTGTAAAATCGTTGCTACTGTACCGACGTTGTATATATCGTCTTGGGCAGGTTCATCAACTCCGGCGTCTTTTTGCGCCACTAGGAAGATTTGTTTGTCATTAGCCATCGCCGCATCAAGGCAGCGGATCGATTTTTCCCGTCCAACAAATAGCGGGATAACCATATGCGGATAAACCACGACATCGCGCAACGCCAATACTGGCATTTCCGTGCGCTGTGATTGCTCTTTTGACATGCTTTCTCTCATAAACTGCGTATCGGATTTATATGGGGTTGCGGAAGTAAAGTTCAATCACCCCATCGCATTTTGTTGCGTCTTTATCAAAAAAGGCCCGTCGCTGGGCCTTTCATATTTGAGTGTTACTCAGATGCTGCTTTTTTATCTTGCGAATCGTATATCAAGATGGGCTTGGACTCCCCCTTGATGACTGATTCGTCTATAACAACTTTACTGACATCATTCATTGAAGGTAAGTCGTACATGGTATCGAGTAACACGGCTTCCACTATCGAACGCAAACCCCGTGCGCCTGTTTTCCGCTGCATCGCTTTACCGGCAATCGCATGCAAAGCATCATCGCGAAATTCGAGCTCTGTGTCTTCAATGGCGAACAGTGCTGCATACTGTTTTGTAATCGCATTTTTCGGTTCGCGCAGTATTTGGATAAGCGCTTCTTCGTTTAACTCTTCCAAGCTAGTAACAACCGGAAGACGACCGATAAACTCAGGAATTAAGCCATATTTGACTAAATCTTCCGGCTCGACTTTACGGAACAACTCGGTGAGTTTTTTCTTATCATCCGAATCTTTAACTTTGGCACCGAAGCCAATACCCGTGCCAGTGTGGGCGCGCTGTTCGATGACTTTATCAAGTCCAGCGAATGCTCCACCACAAATAAACAGGATCTTTGAGGTATCAACCTGTAAAAACTCTTGCTGGGGATGCTTGCGTCCGCCTTGCGGTGGCACTGATGCAATGGTTCCTTCGATCAACTTTAATAATGCTTGCTGAACACCCTCACCTGACACATCACGGGTAATAGATGGATTGTCAGACTTACGTGAGATTTTGTCGATTTCATCGATATAGACAATCCCGCGTTGGGCCTTTTCTACGTCATAATCGCATTTCTGTAACAGCTTCTGGATGATATTTTCTACGTCTTCTCCCACGTAACCGGCTTCGGTTAATGTGGTTGCATCTGCCATTGTAAAAGGGACATCAAGCAAACGCGCCAAGGTTTCCGCAAGTAACGTTTTACCACTGCCCGTTGGACCAATCAGCAAAATGTTACTTTTACCCAGCTCAACACCGTCGTGTACATCGCCATTTCGCAAACGCTTGTAGTGATTGTAAACCGCTACCGACAACACCTTTTTGGCGTGTTCTTGACCAATAACGTAATCGTCGAGATGAGCGTGTATTTCATGCGGTTTCGGCAGCGAATCTTGTTCCTGCTTAGGCGCTATTTCTTTAATCTCTTCGCGAATAATGTCATTGCATAATTCAACACATTCGTCGCAAATAAAAACTGAAGGACCCGCAATCAGTTTGCGAACTTCGTGTTGGCTCTTTCCACAAAATGAGCAGTACAGTAATTTATTATCACTATCACCGTTTTGCTTGTCTGTCATTTATCGATTGCCTCTGTGCTTCTTAGAGTAAATCTGCTTACTCACTAACTAGTCTAGTCGATTAACCGTTTAACGCTTCATCTCGACTAGACAATACTTTGTCAATTAAACCATATTCCATGGCTTCCGTCGCACTTAAAAAGTTATCGCGATCGGTATCTTGAGCAACCTTTTCATAAGGTTGGCCCGTGTGCTCGGCCATCAACCGATTCATCTTCTCTTTAATAGACAAGATTTCTTTGGCATGAATTTCAAAATCTGACGCTTGACCTTGAAATCCGCCCAACGGCTGGTGAATCATCACTCGCGAGTTTGGCAAACAATAGCGCTTGCCTTTTGCTCCGCCTGATAGCAAGAATGCGCCCATACTCGCCGCTTGGCCTACACACACTGTGCTGACGTCTGGCTTAATAAAGTTCATCGTATCATAAATAGCCATACCTGCAGTGACCGAACCACCTGGAGAGTTGATATAAAGATATATATCTTTCTCTGGGTTTTCTGCTTCTAAAAACAACATTTGTGCCACGATGAGATTAGCCATGTGATCTTCAACCTGACCAACAAGGAAAATCACGTTCTCCTTTAACAAGCGCGAATAAATATCATACGAGCGCTCACCTTTGGACGTTTGCTCAACTACCATTGGAACTAAAGCGTTGGTCGGATCAAAAGTGTTATTCATGTCGAAGAGACCTTATTATTTATAATGAAGAAAAAAAAATGCTCGGAAAGTTCCGAGCATTTAATCAGTAGCTGACTATAAAAGTCAATCAAAGACGACGCGATTAAGCTTGTTTGTTCATGATCTCGTCAAATGCCTTTTTAACCTCTTTGGTTTTAGCATTTGCAGCAATCCATTCAATTGCTTGTTCTTCTAGCGCAACATTGTTCATTTGTTGCATTAGTTCTTCGTTCGCCTTGTAGTACTCAACAACTTCTGTTGGATCTTCATACGCAGAAGCCATTGATTCGATCAACGCATCAACGCGCTCTGCTTCCACCTGAAGTTCTTGCTGTTTAATGATTTCGCCCAACAATAAGCCAACAGAAACGCGGCGCTTAGCGTTATCCATGAACAAATCAGCCGGTAGCTCTGGCAAATTCTGACCTTGACCTTGTTGCTCAAAGCGTTGTTTTGCTTGCTCGCGCAAGGCATTTACTTCTTGGTCAACTAATGCTTGAGGCAAATCAATTTCGTTTTTCTCAAGCAAAGCCGCGATTACATTTTCTTTAAGTTGTGCCTTAAGCGTCTGATCGAGTTCGCGCTGCATGTTTTTGCGCACTTCATCGCGCAATGCATCTACACCACCTTCTTCAACACCAAATAACTTGGCAAACTCATCGTCGACTTTAGGTAATGCTTGACCTTCTACTTTCTTCACGCTGATAGCAAAGCTGGCAGCTTTACCTTTAAGCGCTTCGGCGTGATAGTCTTCAGGGAAGCTTACTTCAGTAACAAACTCTTCGCCTTTTTTCGCACCGACCAAGTCTTTCTCAAAGCCAGGGATCATGCGATCTTTACCGAGCTCTAACGTGAAGTCTTCAGCTTTACCGCCTTCGAACTCTTCACCGTCAATTGAACCAACAAAATCAATAACTACGCGGTCATCTTTCTTAGCTTTGCGCTTAACTTCTTTCCATTCAGCGTGCTGCTTCTGAAGCGTAACCATCATGTTATCGAGATCTTTGTCTTCGATCTCAACCACCGGCTTCTCGATTTTCATTTTGTCGACATCTTTAACTTCGATTTCTGGATACACTTCAAAAGAAGCTACAAACGAAAAGTCTTCGCCGTCTTTATCATTTTTTAATTCAAATGATGGATAACCTGCAGGCGTGATTTTTTCCTGCATAATGGCTTCGTAAAAATTACGCTGCATTACATCTGTTGCAACTTCTTGACGCACTGCAGTTCCGTAGCGCTTCTTGATTACTGAAACAGGTACTTTGCCTGGACGGAAACCGTTAATACGTTGTGTTTTCGCCAATTGTTGTAGGCGTGATTTAACTGCACTGTCGATTGCATCAGCGGGAACAGTGATAGTAAGACGGCGTTGTAAACCTTCAGTCGTCTCAACAGAAACTTGCATTATATTACCTCAACTTTGCGCCGGTTGACGCGCTCTCTAATCAGATGTTTAGTGTGAGCCAATTAAGCCCCACCACCTTTTGTTATGTGGCGCTGCGTTTGGCGTCGGTTAAAAAAAGACGCGGTAGTATACAGGCAGGAAATTGTAGAGTCGAGTAAAAAACTCTGCTGCATCGATATTGTTATTAATCGACGATTAGTTAGAGCGATCGGAATCAAAAAAATGAATTAAAGTGGTCGGTGAGATAGGATTCGAACCTACGACCCCTTGGACCCAAACCAAGTGCGCTACCAAGCTGCGCCACTCACCGACAATAACACTGTGTAAAGATGGTGCGGAAGGAGAGACTTGAACTCTCACGCCGTGAAGCACTGGAACCTAAATCCAGCGTGTCTACCAATTCCACCACTTCCGCAAAAATGGGGTGGACGATGGGATTTGAACCCACGACAACCGGAATCACAATCCGGGGCTCTACCAACTGAGCTACGCCCACCATAATGATTTGTTAAGACCATTATAGTCTATTTAACCTTGCTGATATTTGAATCATACCGGCTACGCCAAATGGCGCGTCCGGCAGGATTCGAACCTGCGACCCACGGCTTAGAAGGCCGTTGCTCTATCCAGCTGAGCTACGGACGCGTAGCAAATCTCTGCAAGATTAAAAGTGGTCGGTGAGATAGGATTCGAACCTACGACCCCTTGGACCCAAACCAAGTGCGCTACCAAGCTGCGCCACTCACCGAACCGAGTAAAAATGCAATTCAGCATCTCTACGGGGGGCGCATATTACCGACTTGACCGATTATCGTCAAACACTTTTAGCATTAATTTTGCAGTTGATTAAAATGCCATCAAGGCGACTAAAAAACAGCCGTAAACTTCCCCCTTCGGAGAAACTAACCTCAGTGTTTTGCAACTAAAAATCACATTGCGTGATTGAATTGGCATGCACTTCCGTGGGATCATGATTATCTGTCTTGGTTTTAGCTAGAGAAGTTGTATGCCCGCTCACCGAATCGATGGAAAAGTCATCGCCCAACACGTCCGCAAGGATGTCGCCATTTACGTTAAGTCCTTAATTGAGGCCGAAAAGCGCGTGCCTGGATTAGCCGTGGTGTTAGTTGGTTCAGACCCTGCGTCAAAAGTCTATGTCGCAAACAAAACCAAGGCATGTGATGAAGTCGGTTTTGTTTCCAAGCATTTCGACTTACCTGCCAATACAACACAGGATGAATTGCTCACATTAGTGGATGATTTAAACGCAGATGACACCATTGACGGTATTTTAGTTCAGTTACCACTTCCCGCAGGTCTCGATGCCGAGGAAGTGTTAGAGCGTATTCATCCACACAAAGATGTAGACGGATTTCATCCTTACAACATTGGACGCCTTGCACAACGGATACCGGCTTTACGGCCGTGTACACCGAAGGGGATCATGACCATGATCGAAGCAACTAAACGTCCCATCAAGGGGCTTGATGCCGTCATCGTCGGTGCTTCGAATATTGTCGGTCGTCCCATGTCACTGGAGCTGTTGCTTGCGGGTTGTACGGTAACGACCTGTCACAAGTTTACTAAGAATCTTCAAGCTCATGTTCAACGGGCTGACTTACTCGTTGTGGCGGTCGGTAAACCTAACTTTATTCCAGGTGATTGGATTAAGCCCGGAGCCATTGTTATTGATGTGGGTATCAATCGCATGGATGACGGTCGACTTGTCGGTGATGTCGAGTATGATAAAGCGGCGCAAGTCGCTGGGTGGATCACGCCGGTCCCTGGTGGTGTTGGGCCAATGACAGTTGCTAGCTTGGTTGCCAACACTCTAGAAGCTTACGTCAAATACAATTCCTAATGACGCACGCCGCTCACGTTGAGCAAGCCACGCGTTACTGGGTGGAAAAAGTCGTTGTCGGCGAGAATTTTTGTCCGTTTGCCAAACGCGAAGTATTGGCCAAATCGATTGCTTATGTGGTTGTTGATACGCCGAGAATCGATGAGCAGATAGCATTGTTGGTGAATGAATGTGAGCGCGTTTTGGCAACGCCGAGTATCGCAACAAGTTTATTCATCATTGCGCCAAATGGCGCAAGCGAGAGAGCAAACAGTTACGATATTAACTCATTTGATGATTTCCTATTTCTCGTCGAGCAAGCCGAATGGGCTATGCAAAGAAGAGATTATGCCGGCACATTGCAGCTTGCGACTTTTCACCCTGATTATTGCTTTGCCGGCGAAGAAAACGATTCACCGGCAAATTACACCAACCGCAGTCCCTATCCTATTTTGCATATACTGCGAGAAGAAAGCCTTGATCGGGCCTTAAAAACCTTCTCGGCCCCTGAACAAATACCCGAGCGCAACATTGCACATGCGCATGCGCTCGGTACAGCGTTTTTTCAACGTGCCCTCCAACGCGCATTAGAAGGCAACGAAGACGACACTTAACTGCCTGGCGCGTCGCCTTCATCGATAGAACGTTGCCGCTCATTACTCTGCTCTTGATCGGTGGCTTCAGCCGGCTCCACGAAATCGCTGCGGCCTTTAGCAAACTGCCGATAATTGAACTCGGTTATAACAAAAGCCCAATCATTGACCCAAGGCAGCGCGGCAGAATCGTAAGTGACAAAATAACGGTCTTCAATCTGATACAAGCTGACCATCAACGCACCTTGAGCGGTATCAAAATCAATGATGATAGGCTCTGCGCCTGACTCGTCAAACGCCAGCTCGTCTCGTGCAGCAATATCCTCAAAACGCACACTCAGCATTGCTGCTATGCTGTTTTGCAATACATTCGGAAATACGAGTTGTTCATCAGCACGCATACCCGCTAATACAAACGGGCCACTGCGGCCATTGGACACGCCGTCTTCCGATTCACGCGGTTCATCGCGAACAATTTGCCAAGTTTCTTCACCGCGTCTAACCACGCGAAAAACGTTGTTAGGATCCAGTGGTTTAACAGGGTTAATTAACCAGCTGGTGTGCGAATCTGGTAAACGTATTACTTTATCCAATTGCCAGGTTTGCGTGTCTTCTGGTGTGCGCACAAAAGAGCCAAAGCCGTTATTCGCCGTATTGCCAACAAGTAAACTAAAAGATTGGTCGGGCGTAGCGAGAGTAACCAATCGAGCTTGCGAATCTGGCTGTGCAATATCCTGTAATCCTAAGCGAGCAAAGTTGGCTGGATTTTGGGTCTTTGCTTCAACCTTTTTGGCACCTCGCAAACTGTCAATCAAAGCCACCAGCGAATCGTAATCCATTGGAAAATACAATTGTGAATGCAAGTGATTGGCCCGCCACTGCCCGTCGACGAGCTGTGCAAGCAACAATTGTTCGTTGGCATTGGCTATTTCAATACGCTCTATGTTGCCAAGGTCAACCGTAAACTCGTTGAGTAACGGCTGATTCGTAGGTACGGAAACACGGTCTTTGCTAATCAGCCAAAGCGCAAGACCTATGGCAACACTCAATGCAATCAATAGGGCGATAATTCTACTCATACTAGCCGACCACCTTACGGATTGACCGACGAGCTGAACCAGCTCGCAATATTGCAGCCAAAAAGTACAAAAGCAGCGCTAACAGAACGGGTGCCGCAGCAACGTTGACGAACTTAAGCCAGTTACCTAACTTATCGATATCGCGATCGAGTTGGAAGCGAACATCGCGTAACTCTTTGCGTATCGCGATGCGTTGCTCTATAAATTCATCAATCGCTGCTTGCTGCTCTTCAGTAACTACTAAAGCGCCGCCATCACCTTGCTGGCTTTGTAATTGAGCGAGTTGCGCCTCTGTGTCTGCTAGCTGTTGCTGTAGGCGCTCTTCTTGCGCTCTAAATTTAGCTTCTGCAGCAACCTCAAGTGCCTCGACCCGCTCAAATGGACGAGAGAAAGTTCCGCGGCTACGTACGCTGATCAACGCATCGCTGCCCGCTAAATTTTCCACAGCGTTAATTAATAAATCACCGTTGTTGGCAAATGGTGTAAAAATAGTTTGACCAAAAAAGTTGCTCTGTTGCACCCAGAAACGATCCGCTAGTAGATCAGCATCAGCAACAAGAAGTATGTTGAGTTTAGCTAAATCAGTGCCTGATACACCGGTAATTCTGGCCGCGACTACATGCTCTTTATCTTCAGCGGCAAAATTGCGTGCGTGCTCCTGCGGGTCCTGAGTCATTGCGTATGTTGCGGTTTCATGCAATTGGCTATTAGCTGAAGTTGTCAACAAAGGTACCAGCTCCAGCTGAGCGTTTTCCGACAGTTCAATAGAGCCTATCGAAGCCGCATTAATGCTGTCGAGGTTAGCAGTGACAACATCACCTGCGTCGATAACCTCAGTGTCAAACCCCAGAATGCCAAAATGACGTGCAATTCCGCCTTGCGGTGTGCGAACCTCTAAGCCAAGGTTGGCATCCAATACAATCTGGGAAAAATCTAAGTCAATCCCCCACGAAGCCAATAGCGGCAAGTCAGATGGGTTTGCCCCGACGCCCCCCATTAGCGCCATTGGATCAGACTCATAATGTGGATCAGCAAAAACGAGCATTCTTCCGCCGTTTAATCCGTATTGCTCGATACTCGCCTGCAAGCTTTCATTGAGCCCTTGAGGGTGCACAATAATTAGCACATCAGTATCCAACGGTACTTCGGTATCCTGACTTGAGATAGTGGTTAATTCGAACAACTGGCCCAATTGATTATAAAAAACCATCTCCGGATCAAATTGGCCAGTCATTGGATTTTGACCTCCAACCGTATTCAAATCAGTTAATAGTGTTACTTGAACCGCCGAACTGTCAGTTAATTGATAAATCAATTGACTAAGGTCGTACTCTAAAAAGCTCTCTTTTTGTGGATCAAAGAAACTTATCACTTGCTGATCATCAACGGCATTAGTCCCCGCAAGACCAAAGTATACAGCTTCACCCAATTGGCCAATTGCGGCACCGGTTAAACCGTATTGTGTTGCTTGATCCTCATATTCAGAAAAGGGCACTGGATCAATAACATGTAACCGAATCTTACCATCAGCATAGTTAGCATATTCTTCTAACAAACTTTCAACTCGGCTTGCGTAATTTCGTAAACCTGTCATCCCCTTGGTGGCAGAATCTGAAAAGAAAAAATATAAATTAATGGGCTCTTGGAGCTCGTCAATAACCGCTTTACTGCCATCTGATAATGAATAGACTTGGTTTTCCGTCAAATCTAATCGCACAGAATTCAACGCGGTGTTATTGACAAATACCAATGCGAAAAACAAACAAGCTAAAAGGATAGTTGCCAACGAAAATGAAACAGCTCTTTGCATAACTAATCCGCCTTCTTCTGCTCAATAATCATATGATTTGCAATCATAAAGGTCACTATTACGATCAAGAAGTAGCCAATATCGTTGAGTGCTAATACACCTTTGGCCATAGCCTCAAAATGCGTCAGGAAGCTCAAACTCGCTACCGTATCGATCACCATGGCAGATGCCCAACCTTGGAATACATCCAATACAACAGGGCTACCACTGAGAACGAATAAAAAACAAACGACTATTGCCAAAATAAACGCAATAACTTGATTTTTGGTCAACGCTGACATGCACAAGCTAACGGCTAAGAACGCACCAGCCATTAACCAACTTCCCACGTACGCTGCTAGTATGATGCCATTGTCAGGTGTACCAAGATAATTAACCGTCACCCAAAGTGGGAAGGTTAGCAGTAAAGCCAATCCTAATACCGCCCATGCTGCAATAAACTTACCTAGCACGGCTTGTGTCACTGAAATGGGTAGAGTCATCAACAGTTCAATCGTGCCTGACTTGCGTTCTTCAGACCAGCTCCGCATGGCTATAGCGGGTACCAGAAACAAATACAACCACGGGTGAAAATTGAAAAACGGTAACAAATCCGCTTGGCCACGCTCGTAAAATTGGCCAATAAAAAACGTAAAGACTCCGCTCAGCATTAGAAATATAGTGATAAATACATACGCCACTGGAGTCGCAAAGAAGCTTGCAAACTCTCGCTTTACAATAATTCCTAGTGCATTCATGCAACACGCTCCTTAGTTATCGTCCTGAACACTTCATCCAGACGACCTTGCTCGATATAAAGTGTATCTACGGGAAGTTTGCGAACTTGCGCGTATTCCGTAACTAAATGTAGGATTTGTGCGCCCGGCTCGGGGAATAGTGTGACTCGTCCCGTAGCCCGATCTACATGCATATCAGCAACGCCTTGCAACTCAAGGAGGCCTGAGATATCGGCTTGATAGCTCAAATGTAACGTGATTGCTTGGTGATACTTTGATTGCTTGAGTAATGCTTCAGGCGTGTCGTCAAAACGCAACTCGCCATCGGCGATGACGATAACCCGATTGCATACCGCAGTGACTTCTTCGAGAATATGTGTAGAAACAATCACTAACTTATCCTTTGATAAGTGCTGGATCAATTCTCTGACTTGATGTTTCTGGTTAGGATCAAGTCCATCGGTCGGCTCATCAAGGATCAGTATTTGCGGGTCATGGACAATCGCTTGCGCAAGCCCAACTCGGCGTTTAAAGCCTTTCGATAGATTTTCAATGGGTTTATCGAGTACTTTCTCTAACGCTAATTGTTGCACGACGTCAGCTATGCGTTGATCTCGATGCTGACTATCTATACCGCGAACCTTTGCAATAAAGTTTAAAAACTGAATAACGGTCATATCGCCGTATGCGGGCGCACCTTCAGGTAAATAGCCAATTTTCGCTTGAATGGCTTTGCTGTTAGTTGCCAAGTCCATACCATCGATATGGATTTCACCCGATGTTGGGGCTAGAAACCCGGTAAGCATCTTCATTGTTGTAGACTTACCAGCACCGTTTGGTCCGAGAAAGCCGACGATATCGCCGGGCTGCATTTCAAACGACAATTCATTCACAGCTGTGAACTCCTTAAATCGCTTCGTTAGTTGGGTCACTGAGATCATAGTCTTCCTATCTTGACTCAATACATTTGCGTTTTAAAAGCGTCTGACATTTGGCAGTCTATTTATGTCAGGATCTGATGTGCGAAATATTGGGTTTTTTAAGTCTAAATCAACAGCGAAAGATTAAAAAATTCAAAAAAAAAGGCTTGCGTCAAGCAAGCCTAAGGGTGGGATCCGTGTTACTTACATGTCATAAAGAAAATTTAAATGACAGATACAGAATACACCGCAAATGTGTAGTGAGTGTGATCATGCGAAAGCCAATTGTTGCAAGATGTTGCATAATCCTCATAAACTAACCGCATATCAAGACCAATAGGTAAAACGTGAAGGCATTTGAGCACACTCTATCCCCGGTCGGTTATATCGAAACGCCTTTCAAAGAAAAGTTCGGCATCCCCCGTCAACCAAGCGTCGCTGAGCAAGTTGTCGGTCAAATTATTTTTGCTGACGCCTACAACAGCCTAGATTTCTTGCGCGGCATCGAGCAATTTTCAGACCTGTGGCTTATCTTTGGTTTTCACCAGCACTTCCAAAGCGAAACAAGTGCTCTAGTGCGCCCACCAAGGTTAGGAGGCAATCAGAAGATCGGTGTGTTCGCCAGCCGTAGCTCGTTTCGACCTAACCATCTGGGAATGTCAAAAGTAAAGTACGTCGATCACGGTATAGAGGACGGTCAGCTGTGGTTGTCAGTGTCTGGTGTGGACATGTTGTCTGGCACGCCAATTTACGACGTTAAACCATACATTGCCTATGCTGATAGTGCGCCCAGTGCTGAGTCGAGTTACGCGGCTGAAAAGCCGGCCTTATTGCTCAGCGTTGAATATACGCCACAAGCCCTTGAACAGCTAACCGAATGGCAACAGCACTTTGCAGACCTAGATGCCTTGATTCGCGATATCCTTGCGCAAGACCCAAGGCCCGCCTACAAGCGAAAATTGGCTAACGACAGCAAGTCTTATGGACTGCGTTTGTATACCTTGGATGTTCAGTGGCAAGTGCACAGTGGCAATGCGGTAGTGTACGCAATTAAAGCGGTTACTTAATTAGCGTTTGCCATCTAAATCGCGACTGCTAGAATACGCGGGTTATTTAATCTATCACGGAATATTTGCCTGCATGCGCACCAGTCAATACCTGCTTTCAACGCAAAAAGAAACGCCAGCTGATGCTGAAGTAATTAGCCACCAATTAATGCTACGTGCGGGCCTAATCCGCAAATTGGCCTCGGGCTTGTACACCTGGCTACCAACCGGCCTGCGAGTGCTAAATAAAGTGGCTGATATCGTGCGCAGTGAAATGAACAAAGCAGGCGGCATTGAAGTGCTCATGCCCGTCGTCCAACCAGCCGACCTGTGGCAAGAATCAAAGCGATGGGAAGAGTATGGCCCAGAGTTGTTGCGCATAAAAGACCGCCATCAGCGCGATTTTGTCTTGGGTCCCACCCATGAAGAGGTTGTTACGGCTTTAGTTCGCAACGAAGTAAGTAGCTACAAGCAGTTGCCCTTGAATCTCTATCAAATTCAAACCAAGTTCCGCGACGAAGTGCGTCCGCGCTTCGGCATCATGCGGGGTCGTGAATTTACAATGAAAGATGCATATTCATTTCATTTAACGCAAGACTGTTTACAGCGTACGTATGAAGACATGCATCAAGCATATTGCAATATATTCGAACGATGTGGCTTGGAATATCGCCCAGTGATGGCTGATTCTGGTTCAATTGGCGGTAGTGTGAGCCATGAATTCCACGTACTTGCTGACTCTGGCGAAGATGACATCGTCTTTAGTACGGGTTCAGATTACGCAGCCAACATCGAAACAGCTGAAGCCCTTACCGTCGGTGAAGCCCAAACGCCTGCGGCAAGTATCACCGAAGTGGCAACACCGAATGTTGAAAGTATTGAAGAGGTTGCTCAATTTTTTAGTATCGACCCACGACAAACGGTAAAAACGATTGTAGTTGTAGGTGCAACCGAAGAACCTAATGCTCCAGACGCTCCGCTTGTAGCCGTGGCACTGCGTGGCGATCACAGTCTTAACGAAGTAAAAGCAGAAAAACTTGAACAGATTTTTGCACCATTGCAATTAGCTAACGACAAGCAGTTGCAGTACGCGTTGAATTGCGCGGCTGGTAGCGTCGGCCCAATCGACATAAGCATTCCACTTATCGTTGATCGCAGCGCGGCAGTATTGGCTGACTTTGTTTGTGGTGCCAATAAAACCGGTTTTCATTTTACCGGAGCCAACTGGCAAGGCGATGAAATTATTGCCGATGTTCGCAACGTGGTAAAAGGCGACCCATCGCCGGATGGTAGTGGTACCTTAGACATCCGACGTGGTATTGAAGTCGGTCATATTTTTCAACTCGGCGACAAGTACTCAAAAGCCATGAGTTGTGGTGTACTGACAGAGACCGGCAAACATGAGACCCTGACTATGGGCTGTTATGGCATAGGTGTATCGCGAATTGTTGCAGCGGCTATTGAACAAAACCATGACAAATACGGAATAATTTGGCCAGATGCTATCGCTCCGTTTAAAGTTGTGCTTATCCCGATGAACATGCACAAAAGCCACCGAGTCAAAGAAACGGCTGAGGCCATTTATAATGCGCTGCTAGATGCGGGTGTTGAAGTATTGTTTGACGATCGCAAAGAACGTCCAGGCGTTATGTTCGCTGATATGGAGCTAATAGGTATACCACACAGTATTGTGATTGGTGAGCGCAACCTTGACAATCAGCAAGTTGAGTACAAGAATCGGCGTAGTGGCGAGAAACAACTGTTGGCTATTGATTCTGCAGCAGCGTTCATCCAGCAGCTATAACGATCATTAGGGGTCGTATGCAAGTAACGTTTTATGGTGTGAGAGGCTCGATCCCAACTCCTGGCGCGGAGTACACCCGCTATGGGGGCAATACCGCTTGCGTTGATTTATTGCTACCCGACGGCGCGCATATCATTCTGGATGCAGGCACGGGTATCAGGCTGTTAGGGAAAAAGTTACTCGCAGACGATGCTCCTATCACCATTTTACTGTCGCATAATCACTGGGATCACATTCAAGGCTTTCCATTTTTTGCTCCCATTTACCAACCTGGCCGACAGATTGAAGTAGTCCCTGGGCTGGTCTCTGATGGCAATACAACGGCAGTAGTCGACCAAATGCAAGGCTCACTCTTTCCGGTCCCATTTGAAACGCTTGGTGCAACGATTGACTTGCAGCCACGCCCCGCAGACATATCGGAGTGGCAATGTGGTTGTGCAAAAATAAAGCGGATGTTGATTAACCATCCGGGTAGCGGCTGCGCCTATGCCATTTCGACTCAGGCTGCGAAAGTGGTGTATTTAACAGATAACGAAATCTATCCTCCCTATAAGAAAAACAGTGATTTTCTTGAGTTTGTAGAGTTTTGCCGTGATGCTGATTTGTTGATCCACGACGCGCAATATATGCTCAGTGATATGCCAGCAAAGTCTGGTTGGGGACACTCAGTTGCCGAAGAAGCCGTCAAGCTTGCTATGGCGAGTAATTGTAAGACGCTTGCACTTTATAGTCATGACCCTGAGCGGACAGATGACGATGTTGACGCAATTATTGAGCACTGCAAATTGTTCATCGATGCGGCGGCCGCGCCACTGGAGTTGTTCGCCTCTGCAGAAGGTCAGTCGCTGCAATTAGGCTAATACCCCCGCCGCCCTGAATAATTGCATGTGAACATCAACCAATGCGTTGATATCGCGCTGATACCCGCCACCAATTACAGCAGCAACGGGCAAGTTATGGGCAGCACAAGTGTCAAACACGAGTGAATCTCGAGCGAAAACCCCAGCACTTGAAATATGTAAGTGCCCCAAGTCATCATCAATATGAATATCTACGCCAGCATCGTAAATAACGGCATCCGGCCGACTCAGGCGCAATGCTAATTGTAGCGCTTCATCAACAACTTCTAGATAAGCTTTATCCAACGTACCTTTGGCCAGGTTAAAGTCCAGATCAGAGCGTTGCTTTCGATAGGGAAAGTTCTTCTCGCCGTGGATCGAAACGGTGAACACGTTGGGGTTATTTTCTGCTAACTTTGCGGTACCGTCACCCTGGTGTACATCGCAATCAAACACAAGAACCTTGTCTACATCGGGATGTTGCAGCATCTCCAATGCCGCCAAGTACAAGTCATTGACCATACAAAACCCGCTCCCATAGTTGGCAAACGCGTGATGATAGCCGCCAGTGAGATTGAGAGCCTTGCCGTACTCAAGGGCTAATTTAGCTGTTAGTACTGTTCCACCCGCTGCGGTTAGTGTGCGTTCGACAAGTTGCTCGGACCAAGGAAATCCAATCCGACGCATTGCTTTCGGATCGAGCATTCCACTGGTTAATGCCCTTATATAATTCGGTTCAAGCACACGAATAAGTTGCCCTATCTCAAGTGGTTCGGGCACATGGAACCAATCGTCTGGTACACCATTAAGTGCCAACCTGTCCCGGATCCCTTGGTATTTTTCGATCGGAAAACGATGCCGTACCGGCAAGTTTAACTGACTATAAATGGGATGAAAGACTAGCGGGATCATTACTACACATTTGCACGGCTACTTTATACATAGAATACGCAAATAAGCGCTTTTTGGTGCGGAAAAAATATCAACCTAGCGACGGATCAAAAATGCCTTTGAAAAAGTGACCAACGACCACCGCCGTTAATTACGTGTTAATGATCGCACTATGCGTTTAAATGCGGATGTTGCAGTTGCCATATGCTCAGAGACATCTTGCCTTGCGGCCAATTCACGGCTTTGCTGTGATAACGAGCCAATTTGTGTAGAAATAGCTGCCACATCAATACTCACAGCACTTTGCCGTTCGGACACTTGAGTCAATTTGGCAGCTTCCTCGGCGGTATGCGCCACTTCAGCTACCACACTATTGAGTTCATTGAGCGCCTCTTGCGCTTCTTTAGCATTGCTCATCGACAGCTCTTTACCGGTCTGCATTGCAACCACTGCACCTTTCGCTTCCTGTTCGAAGGCTCCTAAAATTTCATTAATTTCCTTGGTCGATTGTTGGGTCTTTGCAGCCAATGCACGTACTTCGTCAGCAACAACTGCGAAGCCCCTACCGTGCTCACCTGCACGAGCGGCTTCTATCGCCGCGTTCAACGCGAGCAAATTGGTTTGATCAGCAATTTCATTGATGACATTCACCACGCCATGAATGTTGCTACTGCGGCTTTGCAGTGCTTCTACTACTTGTCCCGACTTCGCTACGTTATCGGCCAATTGTACAAAGCCATCATTGGCTGCTTCAAAGGTCGCAGCGCAGCGTCCCATTTTCTGATTCGATAATGCGGACACTTCACTCACCACCTCGGAAATTTTACGCAACTCAGCAGCGCAATCACTTAGCTGGTTCGTTGATTGCTCTAAACTGGCAGAGGCAGACGTTTGCTGTTGGGCACTGTCATCAAGCACTCGGCTGATATCGTGCAGCGTATTAGCAGCTGCACTGATATGGTCATCTGCCCCATTGAGGTCAGAGACAGTATTGCGAAGTTTCTGCTGCAATACCCGAGCAGCATTTGCCAAGACACCAAGTTCGTGCTCACTTTCATACGTAAGCTCAACGCTGTAGTCAGCCTTGGCCATCGCATCAAGCTGTTTAGCCATTGATTTGACTGGCTTGATGATATGGGACCGTAGTCTTTTCACCACGTAGTAGACCGTTGCAACTGTCAGAGTGAGGAAAGCAATCACCAGCCACCATAGGGTTTGCCGTGTACTTGCTTTTAATTCAGCGATAGACGCTCTGGCTTCCGTCGCAGTAAGTTCTGCCAGCTCCCCCAGGATCTTGGCCGGCTCTCTATCTATACCGCGAACATAACTATCCCCGACCTTTGGATCGTAATTGGCATCAATAAAGGCTTGGTAGCCCTCGCGGTATTTTGTCGCCATATTGCGATGCGCGCTCAAGAAAGCATCAATTTTTTGTTTCGCCTCGAGTGTCAAAGTGTCACTGCCGCGCAAATCGTTCAAGCGCATTTGGATAGACCGCTCATTATCTTGGAAACGTTGCCAATATTTGTCTCTATCGTCGCGCTTATGACCGCGCAATAATACGTTTTTCCACTCTTGCACTTGCGTTTTAAAATCACTCAAAACATCCGCAAAGTCGCGTTCCACTTGCACAACGGTATTCTCAAGCTCAGAAAACTGATTGAGGACTGAAAACGTTTTGCTAACACTGAAGAACGTTAATGAAAGAATAATTACCAAACTGATAAAAACCGGTGTTACTACTAAAGATGTGACGCTTTTATATTGGATCATAGAGGACTCCTGAAGAGCCCTCATGAAACTATATCTAGATGACAGATTTATTACATGATTCAACGATTTAGCTATACTACCCCGACTTTCAGTTATGTTGCTGTTTGATCGACTGTTTTTCGACCGATACCACCGCTTCTCATGGCTGGGTAAATATGCAAAACTTACCTCATGACAACAATCAAAAATAATACCCAATATGCAGCAACACGACGCCACTCCACTAGCTGACTTTATAGAATATTCTCAAGCCGACATGCTCACCCGCTCTGAGCAGTTTTACCAAGATCTTAAGCGCCGTCATAGTATTCGCAGTTTTAGCGATCGCCCCGTACCACGAGCAATCATTGAAAACTGTATCAAAGCTGCGGGCACAGCGCCAAATGGCGCCAATCATCAACCGTGGCACTTTGTAGCAATTCACAGTGAAGAGGTTAAAAAACAAGTCCGTGATCAAGCGGAAGCGCATGAACGCGGCTTCTATTCTGGTCGCGCTGGCGAGGAATGGTTAGATGCCCTAAAACCGCTCGGTACCGATGCGAATAAACCTTATTTGCAGCACGCCCCGTGGCTCATCGCTATTTTCAGTCAAAAGAAAGGCGGCTTGAACACAGGTGATAAACACACAAACTATTATGTTCACGAATCTGTGGGCATCGCTACCGGCATGCTTATCACAGCTTTACATCATTCTGGCCTAGTGACATTGACCCATACGCCAAAACCGATGACTTTTTTATCCAAGATTTGTCAGCGACCGGATGATGAACGCCCTTACATGTTGGTGATCGCGGGTTACCCCGCTGAAGATGCAACTGTACCGCTACACGCGCAACAAAAGAAAACACTTGATGAAATTGCAACGTTTATCTAACTCGCGACTGATAAGAACGCTTAGCTCAGACTCGTATGCCGTGGTATCGTAATTAGCACAGCAAACTACAAGTATTAATACATAGAAACATTGAGACGTTGGTCTCTCCAAAGTAAAGGATTTAGGTTGAAAGTATTTAAATTTCATATTGGGTTTCACAAAACCGCGACCACGCACTTTCAGGATACGTTGCTTGCAATGCGAAATGACCTTGTGAACCAAGGTATGTATTATGAGCCTCTGGACGAAACTCGGCAGAAATTAAGCGCACTTACCCCTAAAGGTAAGAAAAAAATGCTTTATGATCTTGCTCCGGCCAAGCTCAAGTACCTCTATCTGCGAAAAACTAACTTTTACCTTCCTTCACACTGCGAGCACCTGTTGTTGTCGGAAGAAAACGTCTCAGGCACACCACTGCAATTATTGAGCGAACGGCTCTATCCCCAGATAGAATCTAAGCTACATTTTTTGGATGTTTTAGCATCACAAAAGCTGGACGTCAGGGTTTACGCGTCGATCCGTTCTTTCGACAAAGTAATGACCGGAGCATATATTACAATGTTGCGATTTAACCCCAAGGGAGCAATCGCTGCAAAAGACTATTTCCTCGAACTATTTAAGCATGGTTATAGGCCTAATTGGCATGATTTACTAAAGCGGATAAACGGTATAACCGCGCGGCCTTTCGCTTTTAAAATATGGACGCAAGAGGATTATTCAAAGCGCAGCAGTGACATTATTAAAGCATTTATTGGTGATGAAAATATTGCCGTTCCCACACTTTCTAGGCCAACCTCGACAATGACGCCAAGCTATTCGGCAATTGAAAAGATTGAGCAAATGGCTGCAAAGTTCGATAAAAAACCAGCGAACTGGCGGCAAGTGTGCGACGATGTCTATCAAACATTTCCTGCAAATAATAAGGCTGAAAAATACACCTTGTTCTCTGAACAAGAAGCGAGCTTACTAAAACGGTTATACCAAGAAGACCTTCAGCGAATCGATGAATCCTTCCCCAATATATTTTTGTTGCAATAATCAGCCAAAATCAGATCAAGCGAGACTCGATAGTGAACGCGCAAACTCATTTCTGTAGTCAAGTAAGCTATAACCAAACTTATTAGCGCGTAGCTCGAGTTTTTGATTGATTGGCGGTATTAACTTATTCCACAATTTATTTTTATGCTTTTCCCAAGCATTAAAGTATTTTTCGTTTATGCCTTGGCGAATATGATGTGTAACTTCGATCGACTCCATGTCTAGGAACTCGAAAATTTTATCTACTTCAATTTGTGGTCTAGCGATAAAGCTCTCGTACTGCAACACATAACATTGTTGTAAATATTTACTATCTTCGGCAAATAACTCGTACCCTCTAAGGGTGTGTTCTATCAGTGATTTTATCGAGCTCTTACTCCATTTTTGCGTCGCAAACGCAACTGCTAATGGGTGTCTTAAGATGACAATAAACTTACTATTGGGAAATAAACGCTGTAAAAACCGTGTTCTAATTAAGTTAGGAGGGCTTTTTTCGATATAATGCGAACAGGCTGAGTCAAGATAAGACTCCCATTGTTCAAGTATTTTTTGCGCAGAAGCTTCCGTGGCTAGCTCGTGAGACTCATTCATATAGGAGTTTGCATCGAAAATATATTTACCTGCGCCACCAAACTCAGATGCAGGTTTAAACACGCTCTGTAGGTGCTGTCCTTCGTCCTCCGGTACCCCCGTGTCAACCATACCACTGATATCTTTGTGGTTGCGTATGATTTCATGTAACAGTGACGTTCCACTGCGGTGGTGACCGGCTAGGAATATAAAGCTCTTGTTAACCATTACCAGAGCTCTTTGGTAACAGGGTAGTTTTGATAAAAATACGCATACGTATCGGCGTAAAATTCTTTAATCAAAGTATCAGATTTCGTCTCCATCACAGTATTTTTGGTTTTGTTCACCCGCACTTTTACAAATTCATATTTGGGCTCAACCTGTAAGAATTGGGATATGCGTTTGACCTCATCTTCGTCAAACATGTTTTCATAGAAACCTACATAAATGTCTTCTGGATTAAAGACTTTTGCAGCTTCCAAGATAATATTTTGATATTGAGTGCGCAACGTACAGTGTTCAGACTTGTAATATTGTAATAATGCCTTTTCAAAGTCAGTCTCACCAACGTTAATACCCTCTGTGTAATCTTTGCGATCCAGGTTAAACCGCACGGCACTCTTGATTCGTGACAACGGTTCACGAGTCAAAATCACCACCTTGACATCAATATCGCGCTCAGCAAAGTTGCGTTTAATATATTCCAATCGTCGCGCGCTAAGGCCACTATACGAGGGGGTTATGTCGGCGCCAATCAATTTATTGTTGCCGATCAACCGGTCAAAATAGTCGAAGTAATAACCTTCAGAGTGCTCCATCTTGTAAGCACGCATTAAATTAGACTTAAAAAATGTACGCCATGTCAGCTTCTCACGTTTATCTTTAAACAGCGGTGTATCTAACCTATCCCAAACGTGATATTCCTTTTTAAAGCCCCGCGCGAAAAGATCGGACTCACACAAGTATTTGTGCAGCCAACTCGTGCCACATTTCTGGTGCCCCAAGCCTAAGATAAAGCTTCTTTTGTTACTCATATCACTCCATTCCCTTTGCTTGATTTCAGTAAACGCCTGGGGGAGCCAATATCCCCCGCAAACTGTCAAAATTGAGTCTAGGCTATTCCCACTCAATCGTTGCAGGCGGTTTTCCTGATACATCGTAAACGACACGAGAAATTCCATCAATCTCATTAATGATACGATTGGATACGTGCCCTAGGAAATCAAAAGGTAAATGTGCCCAATGTGCTGTCATAAAATCAATGGTTTCAACGGCTCGTAAGGACACAACCCAATCGTATTTGCGCGCGTCACCCATTACACCAACAGAGCGCACTGGCAAGAGTACGGTAAATGCGTGGCTTACTTTGTGATACAGCTCAGCGCGGTGCAACTCTTCGATGAAAATGGCATCTCCAAGACGCACCACTTAGGGATTAATTATGCTTTGACTCTGCGGCGAGCGGCTAACCCAGCTAAACCTAAACCTAAGAGTACTATTGAAGCAGGCTCAGGCACTGACGGGGGTTGCTGTGCTTGCGATCCTTCAATCGCTAGCGCGAGATTTAAAGCAGTAAATGTGCTTAATTCGCCACCGAGCGAACCAGATGCTCGATCGCCAGAGCCTCTCAATCGTTGCCAATAAAAACTTGTACCGCTGGGGCTGTTTTGACTCGAGAACGTAATAAAATATGAACCAGCGCCGAGAATTAAATCATTAAAAACAACGTCAAATCTCAATATATCGCCGTTACTCGAACCGTTATGATTATACCCCGTATCAAACACGCCCACTGGATTAATCAGCGAGTCATACACTATGTCAGCGACGCTAGTCGATGAGCGGATTTGCACCCGAAAGTTTGGCGTCGCAGGCTGCGCGCCTGAACTCCAATACCCGCCCCAAAAACTGATGCTATCTATGCTATACGTATCCGCTAGCACAAAATCGTCAAATAACCCAAAACTGCCTTGAGAAAAGTTGGCGCCCGTTTGAATATTTGAAGAATCAAATGATTGATCAAGAATTAACGCCGCATTGGCATTAAGGCTAAACATGAAAAACACAATAGTTAGTAATCGCATATTACTTTCCTTTTTTGGAAACACTTTACAATAATCGTGGTTATGCATTTTTCACACCATTATCTAAAACGCTGTTTATAATGACATTTTCAGTTCAACAATTCAGCCATGTAAAATATATTGACACAGTGCATGATGTCTAAAGGACGATAAATGAAAAACACTCCAATAATGGAATCGAAAGAAAGGTGCTTTTGTTGTTTCGTGTTTACCTGGAATGGAGAATACTAATTTTTACAGATTGTTAATGGCGCCTTGAAACGCAAATAAGGTTACTCCAATAAACTGAAGTAACCTCAACGTGAACAAACGTTAAAGAGCATTTACTCCCACTCAATCGTTGCCGGCGGTTTTCCTGATACATCGTAAACGACACGAGAAATTCCATCAATCTCATTAATGATACGATTGGATACGTGCCCTAGGAAATCATAAGGTAAATGTGCCCAATGTGCTGTCATAAAATCAATGGTTTCAACGGCTCTTAAGGACACAACCCAATCGTATTTGCGCGCGTCACCCATTACACCAACAGAGCGCACAGGCAAGAATACGGTAAATGCTTGACTTACTTTGTGATACAGCTCAGCGCGGTGCAACTCTTCGATGAAAATGGCATCTGCCAGACGCAGCAGATCACAGTATTCTTTCTTGATCTCACCCAAGACGCGGACTCCTAAGCCTGGTCCTGGGAATGGATGGCGATACAGCATGTCGTAAGGTAAACCGAGTTCAAGACCGATTTTACGCACCTCATCCTTAAACAGTTCGCGTAAAGGCTCGACTAATCCCAATTTCATATCTTTCGGTAAGCCGCCAACATTGTGGTGCGACTTAATCACGTGGGCTTTGCCGGTTGCAGAACCTGCTGATTCGATCACATCGGGGTAAATGGTCCCCTGCGCTAGCCATTTAGCATCAACTATATTGCCGGCTTGCTCATCGAATACTTTGACAAACTCGCCCCCAATAATTTTGCGCTTTGCCTCTGGGTCAGATTCACCTTCCAGCGCTCTTAAGAAACGCTCTTCCGCGTCCACTTTGATTATATTGAGGCCGAAGTGCGAACCAAACATATCCATAACTTGCTGCCCTTCGTTCAAACGCAGCAGACCATTGTCTACAAACACACAGGTAAGGTTGTCGCCAATCGCTCGGTGCAATAGCATGGCGGTCACTGAGGAGTCGACGCCTCCCGACAGACCAAGTATAACCTTATCATCACCGACCTGTTGTTTGATGCGCTCAATGGCATCATCAATGATAGCCGCTGGTGTCCACAGTTTTTCACAACCGCATATCTGCATCACGAAATGTTGCAGGATCCGTTGTCCTTGTTTGGTATGTGTGACTTCAGGGTGAAATTGAACACCGTAGAATTGGCGCTCTTCATTAACCATCGCAGCGTGCGGACAGCTTCCGGTCTTGGCTATAGTCTTAAAATCAGCGGGAATCTCGGCAACTTTATCACCATGGCTCATCCAAACATCAATCAACGCATTGCCGTTTTCACCGATATGATCTTCGATGTGTTCAAATAAAGGGGTACTTTCTAATAACTCAACTTGCGCATAACCAAATTCACGCAAATTTGAGCCTTGTACACGTCCACCCAATTGCTCTGCCATGGTTTGCATACCGTAACAAATACCCAGTACAGGCTTGCCAGCATTAAACACATACTCCGGCGCACGTGGTGAGCCGCCCTCGGTTACTGATTCGGGGCCACCGGATAGAATAATACCGTCTGGATTAAAGGTTTTGATTTGCTCTTCACTGACATCCCATGCCCAGAGCTCACAATAAACACCGATTTCGCGCACACGGCGCGCAATTAATTGCGTGTATTGCGAGCCAAAGTCGAGAATAAGGATGCGTTGGTCATGAATATTGGCGGTCATTTTCTAGTTCCTAAATAACTAGCGCCACGACAACGCATGGCGCAATAAGACAAGTGTAGGAAATTATCCTAAGCGGTAGTTCGGTGCTTCTTTAGTAATGCTGACATCGTGAACGTGCGATTCTCCCATGCCAGCCGCGGTTACCTTGACAAATTGTGGCTTAGTGCGTAGGTCATCAATGGTCGGGCACCCTGTCAATCCCATTGCTGAGCGCAACCCACCCATTTGCTGGTGAATGATATTCGCAATAGGACCTTTATAAGCGACCCGCCCTTCGATGCCTTCAGGTACTAACTTCTCCGCATTGTTACTCTCTTGGAAGTAACGATCGGATGAACCATGGCTTTGATTCATAGCGCCTAACGAGCCCATACCGCGATAGGATTTGTAGTAACGGCCTTGATATAACTCCACTTCACCTGGCGCTTCCTCTGTGCCGGCCAACATACTGCCAACCATCACGCAACTTGCGCCTGCAGCAATGGCTTTAGCAATATCACCAGAGAAACGGATACCGCCGTCAGCAATTACTGGAATTCCAGTACCTTCCAGAGCTTCGACAGCATCACTTACTGCGGTTATCTGCGGTACACCACAACCGGTGACAATACGGGTAGTACAGATGGAACCTGGGCCTATACCGACTTTAACAGCGTCAACACCTGCATCAGCAAGAGCTTTAGCGCCTTCACCTGTTGCCACGTTACCAGCAATTAACTGGACATCAGGATAGGCTTGGCGAATTGCATGAACACGATCGATAACGCCTTGTGAGTGGCCGTGCGAGGTATCGATTAACAGCACATCAACATCCGCCTCAACGAGTAATTTAATCCGTTCATCCGTACCCGGACCGACGCTCACTGCCGCGCCAACGCGTAATCGTCCAAGCTTATCTTTACACGCATTGGGCTTACTTTCGGCTTTTTGGAAATCCTTAACAGTAATCAATCCGCTGAGTTTAAACGCATCATCGACGACCAAAATTTTCTCGATTCGATGTTCGTGCATCAATTCCAACACTGTTTCTGAAGGAGCGCCTTCTTTCACCGTAACTAAACGCTCTTTCGGCGTCATTACCTGACTGATAGGTTGGTCAAATCTATTTTCAAATCGCAAGTCTCGACCTGTGACAATACCGACTAAGTTATTGTCTGTATCGATAACAGGGAATCCTGAATAACCCAATTTTTGACTTAACGCATTCACTTCGCCAATAGTGGCCGACGGTTTTACCGTCACAGGATCAGAAACCACACCACTTTCGTATTTCTTAACTTGGCGAACGTGTTTAGCCTGCTGTTCCGGAGTCATATTTTTGTGAATGAAGCCGATACCACCTTCCTGGGCAAGCGCAATAGCTAATCGCGCTTCAGAAACCGTATCCATGGCAGCAGAAACCATCGGAATGTTTAGTTCAACACCACGTGTTAAACGCGTTTTTAGACTTGCCATGTGTGGCAATACTTGAGAGTGACCAGGGACGAGCAAAACGTCGTCAAATGTCAGAGCTTCTTTAGCGATTCGGAGCATGCAATTCCACCTACGGGATAAGGTTTTAATTGCGGCGCAATTGTAGTGTTTTTTATAATTCAGGTAAACTGCCTTTCGCAATAAAGCTGATAAAAAAATAAACTATGTTAAAACCACCTAGCAACTCCCGCCAAATTTACTCCGTAACTAAGCTAAATCGCTACGTTAAGTCGTTGTTAGAAGCGGAAGTGGGAAATGTTTGGTTATCGGCTGAAATTTCCAATTTTACCGCAGCGGCAAGTGGTCATTGGTACTTCACGTTAAAAGACAGTAAGGCACAAATAAAGTCGGCTATGTTTCGAGGTGCGAATGCCCGCCTGAAATATCGCCCCAAGGAAGGTGATAAAGTATTAGTTCGCGGTAACCTTTCTCTCTACGAGCCTCGCGGGGACTATCAGTTAATTGCTGATTATATGGAACTCGATGGTAGTGGTGATCTCCAAGCTGCGTTTGAAGCGCTCAAGGCAAAGTTAAATTCACTGGGACTATTTGCCGCCGAACGCAAGCGTCAAATACCTGACATCGTTAATACTGTTGGAGTAGTTACATCTGCAACGGGTGCCGCGTTGCACGATATACTGACAGTGCTTCGTCGGCGCAGCCCTGCAACTAAAGTCATTGTCTATCCCACTCAAGTACAGGGCGTTGAAGCTCACCAGCATATTATCAATGCTATTACAGTTGCTAACCGGCGCAGCGAAGTCGATGTTTTAATCGTCGGTAGAGGTGGCGGCTCGATTGAAGATTTGTGGTGCTTTAATCATGAACAATTAGCTTACGCGATTGCAGAATCTACTTTGCCGATAATTAGTGCTGTGGGTCACGAAGTTGACATTACCATTGCCGACTATGTCGCTGACTTGCGCGCCCCTACGCCAAGTGCTGCCGCAGAGGTTGTCAGCCGAGACGTACGCCACCAATTGCAGGCTATCGACACATTGCATCGCGCGCTACGTCAACATATGCGACGTCATTTGGAACAAGCCGCATATCGTCTAAAAACAGCTGCGAACGGAGTCCAACGCAATCATCCACAAAGTAAACTCATTACTCAATCTCAGCGCCTTGATGAAATAGCCGCTCGCTTAGCTAATGCAGTCAAGCGTCAGAACAACCAGACCCAGCAATATCTCTCCCAACTAGCCCAGCGTTTAATCCGGGTTTCACCGAAACGGGAGATTTATCAGCATCAACAGCGTCTTGGCCAAGTACACATGCGCCTGCAAAGCGTTGTTGTACATAGACTGCAAAAGCACCGCCAACGCCTTGCGGAACAAGCTGGGCTATTACAGTCGCTTAGCCCATTAGCCACATTGAGTCGTGGTTATAGCATCACCCAATCGAATTGCGAAGTTGTGGTATCGAGCAAACAAGTCCAAATCGGAGACGAAATTCGCACGCAATTGCACGACGGAGCATTAGTCAGTCAAGTTACTGAGATTGGTAAATCATAGCGATTTTGATATTCGTCGCATTTATTGCTTTTATTGTAAATCTCCGCTTGTGCGGCAGATTCATGTCAGGCATTATCCAGCATGGATTTCGCTCAGGGAGCGGTTTTTTGTCGTACGAACACTCTAAATTTATACCAAGCTGGCTGATGGCCTCATGTACTGCGCTTGCGCTAGGTACAACAGGCATGGCTAGTGCAGAGACTACCCTGCCTCCAATTAGTGTGTTTTCCTCTTTTCCTGGTGACGAGGTGCAATCACTCTGTCAAATCGCTGAGCAATATCACTGCGCCGAAGATTTCATCGACCCAATGGCACTTTATGCGGCAGTTGAACTGCCTAACTATTTTCTCAAAACAGGCGCCAGCGAAGACGGTTATGATTACGAGCTATTAATTGCCAATACGTTGGTTAGTTCAGCGGGTGATGAAAGCGTGACTGACAGCCAAATCATTACTGAATTTGACGTGACCTGGCGCGGTATTGTGCTTGGCTCTTATCAATACGCTGACACATTCAATCAGCAACAAGTAACGACTCTGAGCATTGCTGATTATACCGAGCGATTGGTCAGTCAATTTATCGAAGACGCTAAACAGGCCGAAATATTCACCGCCGGCTTTTTGTACGATAAGTTGCAAGCCAGTGACTATCACGCAGACTTAAAGCTACCACAAGTCATTAGTGCCTTTGAATTGTATGATATGCAGCTGTATCACGATCCATTACAAGGTGCTGTTGCACGCTATTCTCACCCCCAATATCCTGGCGATGTGATAGATATTTTTGTTTATCCGGTGTTTATACCTGATGAGTCCAATCCTGACCCACAAATTCAAATTACCCACGAATTACGCAAAGAAATAGACGATATCGAATTGATTACGGCGAGTCGCAATATCCAGGGGGTCACTATTGGTCAGATTAAAGCAATTGACTGGCAAACCGAACAACGTCATTTCCGCGGTATGTACTTTGATGTGGAAGCAATGGATGACGATGGCGAGCCAATGTTTACTACAACTTACTTGTTTCAATCTAAAGACAAATTCATCAAGTTCAGTGCAAACTTTCCAGGCCGAGTCGCCGAAAGTATGGTTAAAGGCGCACTACCTACAATAGAAGTCCCCGAACAATCACAGCTAATGAGAATGCTGCGTCAACCCCAATCCTAAGGTTATTGTTTTTTGTGAAATGCCATCATGCGTTTGCGCTTGCGCTTGCGCTGCTGCGCTAGCGTCAGCTGATTTTTCTTGCCTTCAAAGGGGTTAGCGCCTTCGCGGAATTCAATTTTTATCGGCGTCCCCATGGTTTTTAACGCCTTGCGGAAATAGTTCATTAGGTAACGCTTATATGAATCAGACAAATCTTGTACCTGATTACCATGGATCACAATCACGGGTGGGTTGTAACCGCCAGCGTGAGCGTATTTCATTTTTACTCGTCTGCCTCGCACCAATGGTGGCTGGTGGTCTTCCTGAGCCATTTCCATAATCCGTGTCAGCATAGATGTATTAATTCGTTGCGTCGCTGACGCATAAGCTTCTTGTACCGACTCAAACAGATGTCCCACGCCAGTTCCATGTAGAGCAGAGATAAAGTGCAAACGGGCAAAATCAATAAAGCCTAATCGCCGATCAAGTTCGCGCTTAATATCCTCTTTCACGTCTTTATCTAGACCATCCCATTTATTAACTGCAAGTACCAATGAGCGGCCGGAATTCAATACGAAACCCAAAAGACTTAGGTCTTGATCGCTGATGCCTTCACGCGCATCAATTATCATCAGAACGACATTTGCTTCTTCTATTGCTTGCAAGGTTTTGACGATTGAGAATTTTTCAATTGCGTCTGTGACTTTTTTACGTTTGCGTACACCCGCAGTATCGATAAGGATGTACTCGCGTTCGTCGCGCTGCATAGGAATAAAAACGCTGTCGCGAGTTGTACCCGGCAGGTCGTAAACCACAACGCGCTCTTCACCCAAAATCCGGTTAGTCAGCGTTGATTTGCCAACATTGGGTTTACCAACAATCGCCAACTTTATCGGCAGGCCCTGTAAACGCTCTAATTGCGCATCAGCGTCTTCTTCAGAAACCGGTTTAATTGCTTCTGAGACGGTCATATCTGGAAATTGCTCGGTAAGCTCACCCAGCGATTCACTCAACAACTGACTGACACCGCGTCCGTGGGCGGCTGCGATTTGGTGCACTTGACCTAAACCTAACGCGTAGAAGTCTGCGCTTTCACTATCACCATCGATTCCGTCTACTTTGTTAGCGACAACGTAAACCTTCTTCTCTGAGCGACGTAAGTATTCGGCTATGCCCTGATCAGCGGGCGTCATACCTGCGCGCGCATCGACTAAAAAGAAGACAACATCAGCCTCATCTATCGCTAATAGTGATTGCTCAGCCATCGCGGCATCAATACCTTCTTCATCGCCAGAGATGCCCCCGGTATCGACAACGATAAATGCCATGCTATCCACCGTTGCCTGTCCGTATTTTCGGTCACGGGTTAGCCCGGGAAAATCGGCAACCAATGCGTCACGTGTCTTGGTCAAGCGATTAAATAATGTAGATTTACCGACATTTGGACGACCAACTAAGGCAATTACGGGGAGCATGAATCAGGTACCTAAAATCTAGAAACGAACAATAGGTGTCGCTTATTGCGACACCTGTAATGCTGCAACGACACCATCGCGTGTTGTCGCAAACAAAGTATTACCGGCAACAACCGGTGCAACGAAAATCGATTCATCTTCATCATCACCGCCCAGTTCATAACGCGCAACCAACTGACCATCAGATTGATTAAACCAGTGTAAAAAACCATATTTGTCACCCGCAACTACATAACTGCCCATAGTGACCGGCGCAGACAGTTCACGCCCTTTTAAACGCCCCTGTGACCATAGTTCGACGCCGTTTCGACGGTCAATCGCATACACATGGCTGTTGTTATCAACAACGTATAACGTATTGCCATTTAGGGCTAATGACTGATACGCGGCGTACTCACGCTTCCAAACAACTCGACCACTGCGCAGTTCGACGGCTGCTAGCGTACCACCATAACTAATTGTATAAACCGTACCGCCCAAAACGATAGGTTGTGCATCAACATCAACAATACGTTCAAGCTCGGTTGCCCCGCTTGGCGCACTGACCACTTGCTCCCAAGCCAACATACCAGACTGAATAATATTCACTTGCAGCTTGCCAGTTGGAGTTCCAAAAATGACCCCTCCACTGGCTGTGACCGGACTGGAGAGTCCTCGCAATGAAAGTGGTGGCACTTCGCTATCCGCGCGCCACAGCTCAGTACCGTCAATACTGTTTAAACCAATCAAGGCTCCTGCCCCGGTATTGACAACAACAATGCCACTTTCGACCGCGGGTGCAGCCAACACTTCACCGCGCACATCTGCCTGCCATTTAGTCTCACCTGTCTGAGCATCTAATGCATAGACAAAACCATCTTCCGTGCCAAAGAAAACGGTATCAAAAACAACGGTTAAGCCTCCAGAAATCTTAGCTGAAACGCCGCTCGACCACAGTGAGGTTAAGCCATCAAAAAAGCCTTGCTCTGGAAAAATCGCAAAGTTGCGTTCCCATGTGACCTTGCCTGTTGCTTGATTTAGCGCAACAACGTCGCCTTGACGATTAGCAACGTAAAGATTGTCATAAGCGGCCGCTGGACGCAGTCTCGAATAATAGTTTTCAACGCCATGACCAATATCACGATCCCATACTTTGACGGGCTTAAACTGTTCCGCTATAGGTTCTAAGCGACGAATTTCGAGTTCTTCTTCGTCTGCAAACCAATCGGATACAGTGCTACAGGCACTTAGCGAAAATACTAAACCTGCAGCGATTACACATTTAAAATTCTTCACAGACAATCCTTAGCTACCCGCTGTAATTGCAAGGTTATCTAATTTCATCTTAACCAGGCGATTGGCGCTATCAGCTTCGACAGCCGCGCTGTAAGCCAATCTTGCTTTAGTAAAGTCTGCGAGCACAACGAATGCGTCACCTTTGATCTCTTCTACTTGTGCAGTGAATGCATCACCTTCAACTTTAGCTACGCTATCCAGTGCGGCTTGAGCGTTATTAAGCGCCAATTGAACTCGCGCTAAACGCAACAAAGCAACATTTTTCAAAGCACCGTCTTGGCTTGCCACAGCTGTTTGTAAGTGGCGTTGTGCTGCCTCTAGATTATTATTTTCAACCTCTTGAGCAGCCAGCACCAACGCTGTCATTGCGGCATAGCCTGTGCTTTCGTACTCGGCCAGAAATGCTTCAGCTTTTGCAATACCATCATCTGCTTGCAAGTTTTCAACGACGTCTTGATAGCCTTGAGACGCAGCTTCTTTAGCCGCCAACTGACTATCAGAATAATACTGCCAGCCCCATAGCCCCCCCAAGCCAATGACCGCACCGACAACAATCGCGATACCATTTTCTTTCCAAAATCGCTTAATCGCTTCAACTTGTTGTTCTTCTGTTGCAAACTGTTCCACTGTTAGTTACCTCTTACAATGTGGGTAGTTCTTACTACCTCTTGAGTTAATTACTGTTCAGCGACGGCTATGCCGTCAATAACTGTTGTACTAATGCTGGCATATCAGCCAACGAAATTGTTTGTTGTTCACCTTGATTGCGTAACGGTTTAACCGCTACACAGCGAGCTTCCGCTTCACTGTCACCAATCACTATGCCAATACGTGCGCCGATTTTGTCAGCGCGCTTAAATTGCTTTTTCATGTTCCCGCCACCGCAATGCAACTGCACATTAACGGCAGGTAGTGCTGCACGCATTTGCTCCGCCACTTGCATTGCATATACAAACTGCTCAGCCCCCATGGGCATCACATAGACATCTGCGGCTGCATTAGAAACCTGCGCGGTCTGCAAAGTCTCGATCATCAGTATTAGACGCTCAAGCCCCATTGCAAAGCCCACTGCGGGTGTCGGTTTGCCGCCCAATTGTTCGACTAAACCGTCGTAGCGTCCACCAGCGAGCACAGTACCTTGTGCACCTAATTTGTCAGTCACCCACTCAAAAACCGTGCGATTGTAATAATCTAAGCCTCGCACCAAACGCGGATTGACTTCAAATTCGATACCCAATTGCGATAATCGTTCACAAAGTTCTGAAAAATGTTGCTTGGACTCCTCATCCAGGTAATCGAGCAATACTGGTGCATCCTTCACAAGAGCTTGTACTTGTGGATTCTTGCTGTCTAGTACACGCAGCGGATTTGTTTTTAAGCGGCGTTTACTATCCTCATCGAGTTGTTCTTCATGAGCGCTCAAATACGCTACTAGTGCTTCTCGATAGTCAGCTCGGGCAGCTGGCGAGCCCAAAGAGTTTAATTGTAATGTGACCGCGTTGCTAATACCGAACTCACGCCACAAACGAGCACTTAGCATGATAACTTCAATATCAATATCTGGGCCGGACAAACCGAAGGTCTCGACACCAAATTGGTGGAACTGGCGATACCGGCCTTTTTGCGGACGCTCGTGACGGAACATTGGCCCCATATACCAGAGTCGTTGCTGTTGGTTGTACAGTAAACCGTGCTGATTCCCGGCCCGCACACAACTAGCAGTTCCTTCTGGGCGTAGGGTTAAACTGTCACCATAGTCGTCGAAGGTGTACATTTCCTTTTCGACAATATCCGTCGCTTCACCAATTGAGCGTTTAAATAGATCCGTACTTTCAACGATCGGCGTGCGAATTTCTTGATATCCAAAACTTGCGACTACTTTCCGGATACGACTTTCTACCCACTGCCACAATGCAGTTTGTTCCGGCAGTCCATCATTCATTCCTCGGATGGCTTGGAGTTGTTTTGACACAGCGTAACTCGAATTCGATTAGTTAATAAAAAGCCCCGTATTATAGGGGCTATGAGAACAAACAACAATTGACTTATCGCGATTATTCGCGTTATTTGACGTCACTTTCTACGGCTTTTACGGGAATCTGATTTTTTTCATCTAACATCGCCGCTTTAGCACGGATTCGTTGTTCCAGCTGATCGACCAATTCGTCATTTTTAAGCCGTTCTTTTTGACGTTTTCCATCTAGATAAAAGCCGCTCATATTTCGCGCCCCGGTCAAACCGAGATCAGATACTTCAGCCTCGCCGGGCCCATTTACTACACAACCGATAATCGACACATCCATTGGTGTTAATACGTCTTCTAAGCGTTGCTCTAAAGCATTAACCGTCCCAATTACATCAAACTCTTGCCTTGAACAACTGGGACAAGCAATAAAATTAATTCCTCGCGAACGGATGCGTAGTGATTTTAAAATATCAAACCCAACTTTAATCTCTTCAACCGGATCAGCCGCTAATGAGATTCGAATCGTATCGCCAATACCTTCCGCGAGAAGCATTCCTAGACCTACAGCACTCTTCACTGCGCCAGAGCGGAATCCACCAGCTTCGGTAATACCCAAGTGCAACGGGTTATCGATTTGTTGCGCTAACAAACGATAAGCGCCAACGGCTAAAAAAACATCGGAGGCTTTGACACTGACTTTGAATTGATTGAAGTTCAGCTTATCTAAAATATCCACATGCCGCATGGCTGACTCAACCAATGCTTCAGGTGTAGGCTCACCATATTTTTCCTGTAAATCACGCTCCAAAGAGCCACCGTTCACACCGATCCGAATCGGTATATTCTTGTCCGCAGCACAGTCAACTACAGCTCGAACACGGTCCATGTTGCCTATATTACCGGGATTAATTCGCAAACAGTCGACACCGTATTCAGCGACCTTAAGCGCAATACGGTAATCAAAATGTATGTCAGCTACCAATGGCACATTGACCTGTTGCTTTATTTGCTTGAACGCTTCAGCCGCATCCATCGTTGGCACCGAAACGCGGACAATTTCGCCGCCGACGGCTTCAATACGCTTTATCTGAGCAACGGTCGCCTCAACATCTGTCGTCGGGGTGTTGGTCATCGACTGAACGGCAATTGGGGCACCATCACCAATGGGTACATTGCCGACATAAATGCGCGTCGATTTACGACGCGTTATAGGTGATTCTGCAAACATGAAAATCCTACCTGGGTAATGTGAATCGGGCGCTTCGCCCTTCAGGAATATCGCTTAGATCAACCGGTTCGCCAGCGAATGTTATCGCCACATTTTGCGGAGCCCCGAGTGTGACCTCAAATGGTGGTAAGCCCGTGATGGGCATAATCCGTCCCGCGACTTTAGTCCCATAGGCAATTGCTTCACCTGTAGCATCGGTTATATTGACCCAACAGTCGCCACTGAAATTAAACACAAGGTCGACAGTTGCTGGCGTTTCTGTTTGATTCAAATTTTCTATCGCCGGCGCGTCATTATCAACAAGCGCTTGTGTATCTTCCCCCCCGAGTTCAGACGAAACGTCTGCGTCAATGTCACCCGGTTCTGATAACTCAGGTTGTTCAGTGACGGAGTCGGTAGCTTCGTCAAGCGGAACACCCACTGCATTGGCTGAATAAGCATCATCACTTTGTAAATTTGGCAGTTCAGTGCGCTCTGTTTGTATGTTTTCTACGTCAGGCAAAGTCGCTGTGACTTCTGACACCGTTGTTTGTGGTTGCTGATACCACCACAAAACAAATAAAGCGATCACTACAGCCAAAATGAAATAGGTGACCATCATCCAACGGTTATCACGCGCCTCATGGGTGGTTCGGCGTGAAAAGCTTTGTAACTTTTGTGGCGCCTTTTGCACCCCTATACTGGCGTTAAACAAATCGACCAAAGGTTCTGGTTCCAAGTCAACATTCTTGGCATACAAGCGAATGTAACCTTTAACAAAAGTTGAAGACGTAGCGCTATCAACGTTATCGTCTTCTAACTGTTGAATGATAGTGAGTTTAAGAAATAGCTTATCGGCCAACGCTTGTTGGGAAAGCCCTATGGCTTCGCGTCCAGCTTTGAGTTGCGCTCCAACTGTCGGTGTCGCGTTTTCCGTTACTTCGGCTTCTACTTGTGATTCCGTCATTGCGTATTATTGCTCTTGTTCGCTCTCGATTGTCGCCGGGTCAACTACCCAAAGTAGCATGCCATAATCTATTGCACCGCTTTCGGGCAAATTATTCCACTCGATCAGGCTTTGAATTTTAACATTATACCGTAACGAAATACGATACAGGTTTTCACGTTTCGCCACCTGATGCTTAATCACTCTATCGCCGTCCATTACCGGCGTACCCGTAGCTGAAGAAACCTCTGGAGTGACTGGAATTACAACCTCTGGAGTCTCAGTAACATCATCGTTTGGCGTAACTCTCGTTTCGACCTCTGGCTCAGGCTCAGGTTCAACTTGTGTAGTCTCTGGTGGCGTAACGACAGGCTCGGGCTCGACAACTTCTTCAGCGTCTTGTGCAGGGAGGGGAGTATCCTCTATCGGCGCAGGCTTACGAGTAACACGCACAGTTTGCTCGGCTTGCTCTTCAATTGAAGTAATATAACGCTTGGTCAAACGATGACCTGGGTACATTCGCATAAGCATTTCCCCATAGCCTTCAGCCATTTCATACTCGCCCAAGCCGCGTTCGATTTGTACTGATAACCACAAGGTATCGGCACTGACCCGTGCGACTCGCTGGTATCGAGCCAGGGTTTGTTTAGCTTCGTTGTACTGACCCGCTTGAGCTTGCAACTCGGCCAACAAAAACAGACTCTTTGCGCGTGTGGGTTGATGATTTAATGCGGTGTTCAAATAGTTTATTGCATCAAGTGAGCGATTCTGACTCAGGCTGCACAACGCCATATTCTCATAGGTTTCAGCCGAATTGGCATAGCTCTGGCTATTAACCGCGCGCATAAAAAACTCTTTCGCCTCTTCGTAGCGACTTTGCTGACACAGGAACGCGCCATAACTGTTGGCAATATCAGGGTTGCGCGAATCTAATTTGAGCGCGTTTTTATAAGACTCTTCGGCGCGCACAACTTCGTCTACTAGCTGGTAATAATAAGCCATACTGTAATGTGCATCTGCCAATCTAGGTGCAAACTCTAACGCTTTGTCTAAATTGATTTTGGCTTGCGTGTAATTGCCATTTTTAAGGTAGGTTAAGCCCAGCGAAATGCGCGTTTTGGCGGCTTCCACTTGATCAAAATCGTTACTGCGCTCGAACCCTTCGGGTAAAGGCTCGCTCACGCAACCAGATAATAGAATCATCGAAACAATGATAGCGCTGCGTAAAAACATGTACTGGCTCGTAATATCACAAAGGTATTGTAGGCAAATTTATCAGACTACCCACTAATAACAATGGTTTATACGTGTTTTCTTGTCTACTGGGCCATTTTAACCGAAATTGGTTGACCTTTTGCTTGTTTCTTCATCAACCGCTTGGTGCGATCAACGACGTCACCCACCAATTGACCACACGCCGCATCGATGTCATCACCGCGCGTTTTTCTCACCATAACAGTAAAGCCGTAACTCATGAGAACTTTCGCAAAACGGTCGATACGCGAGTTGCTCGAACAAGTATAAGGTGATCCTGGATAAGGATTAAAAGGGATCAAATTGATTTTACTCGGTGTATCTTTCAATACCTTAGCCAATTCATGTGCCTGATCAGTACTGTCATTGATTTGATTGAGCATAACGTACTCAACGGTGACTCTGCCCTGATTTGCTTTACTTTTATCTAAGTAACGACGCACACCTGCAAGGAAGGTTTCGATATTGTACTTTTTATTAATCGGTACAATTTCATCACGCAATTCGTCATTCGGGGCATGCAGTGAAATTGCTAAGGCAACGTCGATTTGATCGGCCAACATATCAAGTGCTGGGACAACACCTGAAGTACTCAATGTCACGCGCCGTTTAGACAAGCCGAAGCCAAAATCATCGAGCATGATATCCATCGCTGGCACAACGTTTTTCAAGTTGAGCAATGGCTCCCCCATGCCCATCATCACGACGTTAGTGACCGGTCGTTGGCTTGAGTCGTTTGATAGACCCAATGTAGTCGCCACCCGCCATACTTGGCCAATGATCTCAGCGACTGACAAGTTGCGATTAAACCCCTGTTGAGCCGTCGAACAAAATGTGCATTCCAGTGCACAGCCCACTTGCGAAGAAACACACAACGTGGCACGGTCAGTTTCAGGGATCCAAACGGTCTCGACTTCTTGACCACCGGCTAGTTTTAACGCGAACTTGATCGTCCCATCGGTGGCATTCTGCTGGTATGCAATCTCAGGTGCTGTAATTTCGCACTGCGCCTTTAACTTGGCACGCAGAGACTTGTTGAGATTGGTCATATTGTCAAAATCATCTTCACCATGTTGATAAATCCACTTCATCAATTGGTCAGCGCGAAATGGCTTTTCACCGATTGAGGCAAAAAAGTCACGTAACCCCTGCCGATTAAAGTTGAGTAAATTGACTTTCTTCACGTCACTCTCAACCGTGTTTACGCCGGCGGTTTGCTGTTGTGGTGATTGGCTATTTGACATATTAATCGTCTCCTAGAATACGCAAAAAGGGAGCGATAAGCTCCCTTTATCGATTCCGTTACGCGCTTAGCGAGTGCGTGGGCAAATCTCTTCTTCTGAGAAGAAGTAAGCAATTTCGCGAGCGGCTGACTCTGGTGCATCAGAGCCGTGAACGGCATTTTCGTCAATTGACTCAGCGTAGTCAGCACGTAAAGTACCAGCAGTCGCTTCTGCAGGATTAGTTGCGCCCATGATTTCACGGTTGCGAACAACAGCGTTTTCGCCTTCAAGTACTTGCACCATAACTGGGCCAGAAGTCATGAAGTTTACCAATGCAGTGAAGAAAGGACGCTCTTTGTGCTCAGCGTAAAAACCTTCCGCTTGCTCTTTGCTCATGTGTACCATTTTAGAGGCAACAATACGCAAACCTGCTGTTTCGAAACGGTTGTAAATAGCACCGATAACATTTTTAGCAACTGCATCAGGCTTAATGATTGAAAAAGTACGCTCGAGAGCCATGCTCTATCTCCGTAAACTGGTTAATAAAAATTTCGGCGCGGATTATATGCAATTCTGGGGCAAAAACCTAGTGCTGAACTCAGATTAATTCAGTTGGTCATCTTGCCAGAACTTGGTGCCTTTCACCGTCGCTTGCAGCGCCAGACCGCTTTCGGTCAGGGTATAAACACTCACATCGCCATAGTAGGCTTCAGCTTCCACTGAACCGCCTTTTTCGCCAGCCTTTGCGGCTGCATCAGCGTTACCACCAAAAGTCCAGCCCGACTCGACAAACTGATTAATGGCTTCTTGGGTATGGAACACCATGATAATGCGATAGTCCTTAACACCTAACCCGAAACCAACACCGCCTTCAGCCATGTTCATAAAAGTACGCTTACCCGTTGCGCGATTTTCTACCACGCCATAGCCGGTGCCTGCCGCCATAAAAATAAGATTCACATTGGCATTTGAAAAGACTGCGTAGCCTTCAGCACTATTAATTTGAGCTCGAGTATCAGGCTTTTCTGCATACAATTTCTGCAGTGTTGTATTGCGCATATCCAAAATAGCCGTACGCTTTTCAGCAACGCTACCTTGCCCCATCGATGCACAGCCACTAAGAAGTGATACCAATAAGAATGAGGTTAACAGCTTATACATCGCAGTCTCCTTAGCGCGATTAATGATCTTCGCTAGCGTGGTTGATTGTGTATTTGGGTATCTCTACTACCAAGTCTTCGTCCTTGATTATAGCCTGACATCCCAATCTTGATTCAGGCTCTAATCCCCACGCTTTGTCAAGTAGGTCATCTTCTAGTTCATCGCTCTCATCCAGCGAGTCAAAACCCTCGCGAACAATCACGTGACAGGTGGTACAGGCACAGGATTTTTCACACGCATGCTCAATACCAATTCCGTTTGAAAGTGCAACGTCCAGCACTGAGGTTCCAGTATCGCCTTCTAGCACTGCGCCATCTGGGCAAAGTTCAGGGTGTGGCAAAAAAATCACTTGAGGCATTATTCTAACCTTAATTAAATTTGTTCAACGGATTGGCCTGCCAAGGCAATATTAATCGACTTATCCATACGGCGCTCGGCAAAAGTTTGACTGGCTTTGTCGACGTTTTCGATAGCCACCTTAATCGCATCTATATCGGCATTTGCTGCGACGTTTTCAAGTACTTGCATTTGCTGTTGAAGATTAGCTAACTCTTCGGCACTTAATAAGTCTGCATCCACAGACAAGGCAGCATTCAACGCCTCAAGTACCCGAGCAGCTTCCACTTGCTGCTCCTTGAGCATACGCGCCTGCATGTCTTGTTTGGCATTCGACATGGAGTCTTTCAACATGCCTGCGATTTCACGCTCTTCTAGGCCATAGGATGGTTTCACTTGGATATCTGCACTTACTCCAGAAGACTTCTCCATCGCAGTAACGCTTAACAAGCCATCGGCGTCAACTTGAAACGTTACCCGAATATGTGCCGCACCGGCTGCCATCGGAGGGATCCCTGTCAGGGTAAAGCGTGCCAGTGAACGACAGTCATCAACCAGTTCACGCTCGCCTTGAACCACGTGAATCATCATCGCCGTTTGGCCGTCTTTAAAGGTAGTAAATTCTTGTGCCTTCGCAACAGGTATGGTCGTGTTGCGCGCAATAATTTTCTCGGCTAAGCCACCCATGGTCTCAATACCCAAAGATAGTGGTAGTACGTCGAGCAGCAGCATGTCCGTATCGGGTTTGTTACCGACTAGAATATCCGCTTGCAAAGCGGCACCAATTGCCACGACTTTATCCGGGTCAATCGATGTCAGCGGCGGTTTAGCAAAAAACGTCTCCACAGCTTCTCGCACTGCAGGGACGCGTGTCGAACCACCGACTAAGACAACCTCTACAACCTCGTCTTTACTGACATCCGCGTCTTTTAACGCGCGTCGACAAGCGCGAATAGTTTTTTGAATCAAAGGCTGAATCAATGCTTGTAGCTGCTCGCGGCTGATTTCGACCGCCGCGAACTCGTCACTGTCTATTTCAAGCACTGCAGTATCATGTTCACTCAGAGCTTCCTTCGCTCGCTTTGCAGCGGATACCAACGCTCGATAGTGACGTTTTTTGTCACTTTCGCTTAAGCCTAATTGCGTCGCAACAGCATCTGCCAATGCATGGTCAAAATCATCACCGCCTAGTGCCGAATCGCCGCCAGTACTGAGTACTTCAAATACACCGCGACTCAGACGCAATACAGATATATCAAAGGTTCCGCCACCCAAATCATAAACCGCAACAATGCCTTCTTGACCGCTATCTAGACCGTACGCCAACGCCGCTGCTGTCGGTTCATTGAGCAAGCGCATAACATCAAGACCCGCAACTGCTGCAGCATCCTTTGTCCCCTGACGTTGGGCATCATCAAAATAAGCAGGGACAGTAATTACTGCCTTGGTGACTTCATCGCCAAGGGTTTTTTCTGCTCGACCGCGTAATGACGCTAAGATGTCAGCTGACACATGAATGGGATTTTTGATCCCTTGTTGCGTTTTTATTTGCACATTCTGTGCGCACTCAGAAGCAAATTCATAAGGTAAATTTGGCCAGGTGTGCAACACATCTTCAACGCTCCGACCGATAAAGCGCTTGACTGAAATGATCGTGTTTTTCGGATCATGTGCTGCGTTTTCATAGGCCTTATAGCCAACAATGGTATTGTCCTGACTGTACTGCACAGCAGAGGGTAACAAGTGACGTTCTTGCTCATCTGCAAGTGTTTCTGCTTGCCCACTGCGAACAGTAGCAACTAATGAATGTGTCGTGCCAAGGTCAATTCCTATCGCTAACTTACGCTGATGGGGCGCAGCGCTTTGACCGGGTTCCGCAATCTGGAGTAATGCCATATAGTCGTTTCTATCTCGTTTTGTCGTTAAGAAAAGAATTGCTCTTCTTTTTCCATCACTTCTGCATGCAACTTGTCGATAAACTTAATCTTGCGGAGTAAATCTGCCGCGGCTTGGTCACTCTGCGCAGACTGCTGCTCCAATTCGCGCTGGAGCGCTTGATAAAGTTGCTTGTGTTGTGCCTCAATGATCTCGTGTAACTCTTCGATGACCTCTTCCCCGCTATCGGCAGTGACATCAGCGAGCATCTCACGCCATTCCATCTGCTGCATCAAAAAGTCCATATCTTGCATGGTTTGGGTTTCGCCAGCTAATTCAATGCCACGCAAACTCAGCAGGTGTTCTGCCCGCCGTGCAGGTGATTTTAGAACGCTGTACCCATCGCTGACGAGAGAGTTTTTCTGCAGAGCTATACGCTGCTGCTGTTGTCCTTGATCAGCAAATCGATCCGGATGAGTCAGGCGCTGTAATTCTTGGTAGGTTTGCGATAAAGCTGCCAAATCCAATTCGTAGGTAACTGGCAGCCCAAATAATTCGAAATAGTTGGTCATAAGTCTGGTTAAACGTTAAAGCTTTCACCACAACCACATTCACCATTGGCGTTGGGGTTGTTAAACTGAAATCCTTCGTTTAAACCTTCTTTGGCAAAATCCAATTCAGTGCCATCAAGATAAACTAAGCTCTTACCATCGATGATAATTTTCACACCGTTGCTTTCAAACACTTCATCGTCGGCATTGAGCTCGTCTACGAACTCAAGCACATACGCCAACCCCGAACAGCCGGTCGTCTTAACGCCAAGGCGCAAGCCAATTCCACTACCGCGATTTTGTAAAAATGTTTTGGCTCGCAACGCCGCGGCGTCGGTTACGGTAACACCAGAATACTCTTGAACTTCGCTCATTACACTTATGATTTATGTTTACTTTTATAGTCTTCGACCGCAGCTTTGATTGCATCTTCAGCCAAAATAGAACAGTGAATTTTCACTGGTGGAAGTGCTAACTCTTCAGCAATATCGGTATTTTTAATCGACGTTGCTTCGTCAATTGATTTACCTTTCACCCATTCGGTTACCAAACTGCTAGATGCAATCGCAGAACCACAACCGTAGGTCTTAAATTTGGCATCTTCAATAATCCCGTTTTCGCCAACTTTTAGTTGCAGCTTCATTACATCACCACACGCTGGAGCACCAACCATTCCGGTCGCTACACTTGGGTCATTCTTGTCAAACGCGCCCACGTTACGTGGGTTTTCATAATGGTCGATTACTTTATCGCTATACGCCATAACTTTTGCCTCTTAAAAATTGCTCTGCTGTACCAAACTCTTGCGTATTAGTGGTGCACCCACTCAACGCTTTCAAGGTCGATACCTTCTTTATACATATCCCACAGCGGTGACATTTCACGCAACTTATCTATCGCATTGCGTATAACATCGATGACATAATCGATTTCAGCTTCAGTAGTGAATCGTCCCAAACTGAATCGGATTGAGCTGTGCGCTAATTCGTCAGTTAATCCCAATGCGCGTAAAACATAAGAAGGCTCAAGACTCGCTGATGTGCAAGCAGAACCTGATGAAACGGCCATATCTTTCAATGCCATGATTAATGATTCTCCTTCAACGTAAGCGAAGCTCACATTGAGGTTAGCGGCTACGCGCTGTTCCAGATCGCCATTGATAGTAACCGCTTCAATGTCTTTTATGCCGTCCCATAAGCGGTTGCGCAGCATTAATAAACGTTCGTTTTCCGTTGCCATCTCTTCTTTTGCAAGTCTAAACGCTTCACCCATGCCGACGATTTGATGGGTTGCAAGTGTCCCAGAGCGCATGCCGCGTTCGTGACCACCACCGTGAATTTGAGCTTCAATACGCACCCGCGGTTTACGACGCACGTACAAAGCACCGATACCTTTCGGACCATAGGTTTTGTGGGCAGAGAACGACATTAAGTCGACTTTTAATGTCTGCAAATCGATAGGCACCTTACCTGTACTTTGCGCAGCATCAACATGAAATAAAATTTTGCGAGCACGACAGATTTCACCAATTGCAGCGATATCCTGAATAACACCGATTTCGTTATTAACATGCATTATCGAAACGAGCACTGTGTCGTCGCGCATTGCCGCCTGCAATTTGTCCAAATCGACGATACCGTTTGATTCAGGCTCTAAATAGGTCACCTCAAAGCCTTCACGCTCAAGTTGACGACACGTATCAAGCACAGCTTTATGCTCAGTTTTCAGGGTAATAATGTGCTTACCACGCTTGGAGTAAAAATGTGCTGCGCCTTTAATTGCAAGGTTATTTGATTCAGTTGCACCACTGGTAAAAACGATCTCACGCGGGTCTGCGTTGACCAAGTCGGCAATGTGATTACGCGCCTCATCAACGGCTTCCTCGGCAACCCATCCGAAACGGTGCGAACGAGAAGCTGGATTACCGAAGTTACCTTCGTTGGTAAGGCAATCTGCCATCTTCTTGGCCACTCTAGGATCTACCGGTGTAGTTGATGAATAGTCTAAATAAATCGGTAGTTGTACCTGACTCATGTAATTTGCTCCAGTTACAGCTGTAAGCTGACTTCAATTTCGTTAATTAATGTAGATGCTTTGCTCTTGCATTTGTCTTGGCGGTCCGCGATACGTTTTACTTCGCGTTTTGCCATTAGTTCACCGAGACTAATGCCGTCGAGAAATAAACTGATGCGTTCGCTGAGGTCGTGCCACAAGCTATGGGTTAGACACTGCTCGCCACCTTGACAGTCCGACTGCCCCTGACAACGGGTGGCATCGACTGTTTCGTCAACAGCGCGAATAACTTCACCAATTGCTATTTCATTCGCGTCGCGCCCCAGCAAATAGCCGCCACCCGGTCCTCGAACACTGTCAACTAACTGCCCTTTGCGCAGTCGAGCAAACAGCTGCTCTAAATACGACAATGAAATCTCCTGGCGTTCAGAGATATCTGCTAATGGCACCGGGCCCTTCGCTGAATGTAACGCTACATCAAGCATTGCAGTGACCGCATAGCGACCTTTTGATGTCAATTTCATGCGACTTTCCCATCGTTCAATTGCCGCGAATTGTTACATAACCTACTAAAACAGTCAAGTATTTATCCGAGTGTTTTAGTCAGGTATAGAGACTTATATTTTGGGGTCAAAGGCATCGTCTGGTGAGTCTTTACTGTCCTTTACTTTCGGCTTCAAGCCCGTATCAGCAAAGTCCTCGACCGTTAAACTGTGCAATGACTTAGTACATACATTGCCCCCCATTGCTTGAATAGCCGTGCACATTTCTTCAACTTTCTTGTCCATGATGTGAACGTGTTCCAACATGACCCCCATTGCGTTCGCGACTGGATCGGGGTTATCCGCAGAGACGGCATATGCGTCAAAGCCAAATTTCTGTGCTATTTGGCTGCGGCGTTGTTGATTCGCGGCTTGCGATTCAGCATTTGCTTGTGGTGCTTGGATAATCCGTCCGGGAATACCAACCGCCGTAGCGCCGGCCGGAACATCTTTAACAACCACCGAGTTAGAACCCACTTTTGCGCCCTCGTGCAGCACAATTGGGCCGAGCACTTTAGCGCCCGCTCCAATCACCACATTGTCTTTCAGTGTAGGATGTCGCTTGCCCGCTTTCCAAGTAGTACCACCTAGCGTAACACCGTGATAAATGGTCACGTCATCGCCGATTTCAGCAGTTTCGCCAATCACAACGCCCATACCATGATCGATAAAAAATCGGCGTCCCAATTTCGCGCCTGGATGAATCTCTATACCGGTAAGCCAACGTGAAAAGGTGCTGACTGATCGCGCAAGCCACTTCCAATTGCGACGCCAGAGCTTATGACTTAAGCGATGAAACCAAATGGCGTGTAACCCCGGATAGTTGCTTAATACTTCAAAAGTTGTCCGCGCAGCAGGATCGCGATGAAAAACACTGGCTATGTCTTCCTTTATTCGAGCAAACATAACTAACCCTCTTTGCGGTCGTCTGACTGAGACGCTGAAGTAGCATTAGCATCAGGCACGGACTTATCAATGGATGATAAAATCCCGCGCAAAATATTCAGTTCTGCCGATTCAGGTCGAGCGCGATTAAACAAACGTCGCAGTTTAGTCATGACCATGCCCGGATGATTTTTTACAATAAAACCGGTTTTTGTCAGACTTTGCTCAAGGTGCTGGTAAAACTTTTCAAGGTTTTCATTGAGCGGATATTCTTGCTCTACCTCGGGGTACTCATTTTGACTTAAGTGCGCCATGCGGATTTCGTAGCACAGTGTTTGCACTGCAGCGGCCAAGTTTAACGAACTGTATTCTGGGTTTGCGGGAATGCACATGTGAAAATGACATTGCTGCAACTCTTCGTTAGAAAGCCCGTTGTTCTCGCGTCCAAACACGAGTGCGACTGGATACTTCGCCACTTCTTGCACCAACTTCACGCCGCAATCACGTGGCCCTAACATCGGCCAAGAATGCGTGCGTGAACGCGCCGAAGTACCCACTACCAAACCACAATCAGCTACAGCCTCTTCTAGCGTGGCAACTGTCTTAGCATTGGCAAGTACATCACCGGCTCCTGCTGCAAGTGCGCTGGATTTGCCGTCGGGCGGTGATACTGGATCCACTAAGACTAATTGACTAAGCCCCATGGTTTTCATCGCTCGGGCCGTGGAACCAATATTTCCTGTATGAGAAGTGTTAACTAAAACTATCCGGATGTTCTCTAGCATTGCAGTCTCTACCGTTAAACGCAGCACAAATCCAATCAAATGAGCCGTCAAAAAATCGCGCGAGATTTTAGCATATTAGGCACGGCAAAGCAGTTCGAATTGAACTAAGCTGAAACCAGAGAATATAAAGCCATTGCAAAAAAGCGTCGTTCTGTTAGGATGCGCGCGTTTTTTGCCCAGAAACCGACGGTTGCGGGCCTTTCTCGTTCTTTGACAACTGATGGTGAATAATATGCATCCAATGCTAAATATTGCGGTGCGCGCAGCACGCGTGGCCGGTAACATTATTGCGCGGGGTTTTGAAAACCGCGACGACTTAGATACACAAGCAAAAGGTAAGAACGATTTTGTCACGAAAATCGATAAGGAAGCTGAGCAAGCCATCATCAGTAAGATCAAACAATCTTATCCAGATCACGCGTTCTATGGCGAAGAAAGCGGTAAACAGGGCGACGATGAAACTTTCACTTGGATTATCGACCCGCTAGACGGCACGACTAACTTTATCAAAGGTATTCCTCACTTCAGTGTCTCTATTGCGCTGTTGCACAAAGGTCGTCTAGACCAAGCAGTGGTCTTTGACCCAATTCGAGGCGAATTATTTACCGCCAGCAAAGGTGCAGGTGCACAGCTAAATGGCTACCGTATTCGCGCGTCGAAAGCTAAAGATCTTGATCAAACTATCTTGGGCACAGCTTTCCCATTCAAGCAGCCAGAACAGCTAGAACAATACACGCGACAATTTACGCAAATCTTTAGTAAAGCGGGTGACATTCGTCGCTCAGGCTCTGCTGCCCTAGACATGGCTTATGTTGCCGCAGGGCGACTTGACGGTTATTGGGAGCGCGGTGTACAACCATGGGATATTGCCGCCGGTGAGTTACTCGTGCGTGAGGCTGGTGGCTTAGTCACTGATTTTGCCGGTAACAACGACCCGCTCTACGCTGGCGAAATGGTTGCTGGAAGCCCACGTGTCGTTCAGCAGTTAGTAAAGCACTTAAAATAAAACTGTCTTTCGCAAACAAAAATCCCCGCACAAGCGGGGATTCTTTTATGCTCCAACGATGCGATTAGGGCATCGCATCAAACTCTTCACCTTCTTTTTCGACCTGCGGCGGCATCAAGTCTTCTTTGCTGATACCCAATGCCAAAGCGACAGAACTGGCGACATAAATTGACGAGTAAGTACCGATAATCACACCAAACAGCAATGCTGTAGCAAATCCGTGAATTAACGCACCGCCTTTGAAAAACAGCGCTAACAATACCAATACCGTTGTTAATGAGGTGATAATGGTACGGTTGAGTGTTTGCGTAAGTGAAATATTGATAATTTCCTCTGGCGTGCCTTTGCGCACTTTACGGAAATTTTCGCGAATGCGGTCCGAGACAACGATGGTATCGTTGAGTGAATAACCTATTACCGCGAGGACCGCTGCGAGTATAGTCAAATCAAACTCTAGCTGTAGCACAGCAAACAAACCTAGAGTGATGATAACGTCGTGGGCCAAAGCGCCTACTGAACCCAGTGCGAAACGCCATTCAAAACGCATTGCGACATAAATCAAGATACAGATCAGAGCGACTAACATTGCCAAACCGCCCTGTTCGGTCAACTCTTCACCAACGTTTGGCCCAACAAACTCGATGCGACGCATATCAACGTCAGTGCCGCTGGCGCGCAACGCCACTAAGATTTGATCGCCGATAGTCTCGGCATTGATACCTTCACGAGGTGCAACGCGAATCAACACATCTTGGCTACTGCCAAAGTTTTGCACAATGGCGTCGCCGAAATCAGCGGCATTGAGCAATGTGCGAATTTGACTCAAGTCAGCCGCTTCAGCATAACCCACTTCAATCAAAGTACCGCCGGTAAAATCCAACCCCCAATTGAGCTTGTTAACACTCAAGGCTACAATTGAACCAATGACCAAGATTGTTGAAAGTACCATCGCAGGAACGCGCAGTTTCATGAACTGCACAGTGCTGGATAATTTAAGTAACTGCATAATTTATCTCCTTAAATTGCCAGCTTTTCAACGCGACGCCCACCCCAAATGAGGTTGACTAACGTACGAGTTACCACAATCGCAGTGAACATCGATGTTGCAATACCAATCATCAACGTCACTGAGAAACCTTTGATCGGTCCAGTACCTACGGCAAACAAAATCAATCCCGCTATAAAGGTCGTGATATTGGCATCCAAGATGGTTGAGAATGCGCTGTCAAATCCGTGGTGAATCGCTTGTTGTGGGCTGCGACCATCGCGAATTTCTTCACGGATCCGTTCAAAAATAAGCACGTTCGCATCAACTGCCATACCGACCGTCAAAACGATACCTGCCATTCCCGGCAGCGTAAGCGTAGCGCCTGGAATCATCGACATAACCCCAACGATCATTATGATGTTGGCGACCAAAGCGATGTTCGCAACCACACCAAACGCCTTGTAGTAAATCAGCATGAACAACAGAACGAGGGCCATGCCCCATTTGATTGCCGTCATACCCAATTCGATGTTTTCTTTACCGAGACTTGGTCCCACGGTACGCTCTTCAACAATTTGTATTGGCGCAATTAGAGCACCGGCGCGCAATAAAAGCGCTAAGTCACGTGCTTCAGCAGGGGAATCTAAGCCTGTGATACGGAACGAACTGCCCAGTTGCGCTTGTATCGTCGCCACGTTGATGACTTCGCGCTCTTCAACAAAAATGGTTTTACCTTCAGAATTAACTTTATCCGTGGGCTTAAACTCGATAAAAACTGTCGCCATTGGCTTGCCGATATTGCCTTTGGTGCCGCGCGACATCATGCTCCCACCCTCACTGTCGAGTGAGATGTTCACTTGAGGTACACCATATTCATCTACACCGCTATTAGCATCAATGATATGACTGCCCGACAACATGATACGCTTTTCGAGTAATTGCGGGATTCCCTGTCGATCTTCAATTAATTCAGAACTCGGCGGAACTCGCCCGTTTATTGCGTCGCGAATATCGTTGCGCTGGTCAACCATGCGGAATTCCAATGTCGCAGTAGCGTTAAGAATTTCTTTGGCCTTAGCAGTGTCTTGAATACCGGGCAATTGCACAACAATCCTATCTGCGCCTTGCTTCTGAACCAAAGGCTCAGCAACCCCTAACTGGTTAACCCGGTTACGAATAATCGTGATGTTTTGGTTGACCGCATAGTCTTTGATTTCAGCTAAACGCAGCTCACTAAAAATGGCTACAAGGCGCAAATCACTGCGCTCTTCAAAGGTGAAATCCCGGTTGCGGTTTTTCAAGAAGAACTCTGCAGAATCCAGCGTCTCTTGGTCACGGAAAACAATTTCAATGGTGTTTTCACTTGCCCGGACAGTGCGGTAACGCAAACCTTCCTCGCGCAATGCAGTACGAAAATCGCCTTGTGCGTCCTCAATGGCTTTTTCAAGCACAGAATTCATGTCCACTTCCATCAAAAAGTGCACACCACCACGCAAATCAAGCCCCAACTTCATTGGTGCGCCACCTATAGACGCTAACCATTCTGGTGTATCAGGGGCTAAGTTCATCGCTACGATGTAATTATCACCGAGCGCCGTTTGCAACGCATCTCGCGCTGCTAATTGCGCGTCATTGTCAAACACACGAACCAAAATGCGATCATTTGCCGATTCTATGCGTTTCACATCAATATCGGCTTGCGCCAAGCTTTGACTGACTTGCTCAACAGTTTGTTGATTCACTTGCGCATCGCGGTCAGCGGATATTTGTACGGCGAAATCCTCACCGTAAATATTGGGCAACGCATACAAAGCACAACCGAATACTACGATTAATACCAGTAAGGTCTTCCAAACAGGATTTTGATTTAACACAACGTCATTCCTTGGTGATGAGCGGCATAACCGCCCATCAATCGATTAGATAGCTTTCATTGTACCTTTCGGTAAAACCGCGGTAACCGCCGCTTTTTGCACAACAATATTGTTAGTTTCATTCAGTGAAACTTCGATAAAGTCTTTGTCTTCACTCACCTTAGTAATTTTTCCTACTAAGCCACCTTGAGTGAGTACTTCATCACCTTTACTCAGTGACGCAACTAGATTCTTATGCTCTTTAACGCGCTTTGCCTGTGGACGATAAAGCAAGAAATAAAAGATTAAACCGAAAACCACCAGCATGATGATCATCTCAAAACCACCGCCTTGCTGAGCGCCGGCTGCCTGTGCGTGTGCGTTAGATATAAAAAAGCTCATAAACTTCCCCAGTTATTTATTGTTCTAGTGCCGGAACCGGCATATTTTTCTTTGCGTAAAAATCTTCGACAAATTCATCAAGCGTATTGCTCGCGATGGCTTCACGCAGACCTTCCATAACGCGTTGGTAATAACGCAAGTTGTGAATGGTGTTCAACCGTGCACCGAGTATCTCATTGCACTTGTCTAAGTGATGTAAGTATGCCCGAGAATAATTTTTACAAGTGTAACAGTCGCAATTTTCATCAAGTGGACGTGTATCGGTCTTGTGTGCGGCATTGCGGATCTTAATAACCCCTTCTGTAACAAACAGATGGCCGTTTCTGGCATTACGCGTTGGCATTACACAATCAAACATATCAATGCCACGGCGTACGGCCTCGACGATATCTTCGGGCTTACCAACGCCCATTAGATAACGCGGTTTTTCTGCCGGAATTTTCGGCGCCGTATGCTCAATGATGCGGATCATGTCTTCTTTCGGCTCGCCGACTGACAAACCGCCGATGGCATACCCGTCAAAATCGATTTCCAGTAGCCCTGCTAGCGAAATATCACGCAGATTCTCATACATACCGCCTTGTACGATACCGAATAATGCCGATGGGCTGTCCCCGTGCTCGTCTTTACTACGCTTGGCCCAGCGCAATGACAATTCCATCGATAAGCGCGCTTCCTGTTCGGTCGCGGGATAAGGCGTGCACTCGTCAAAGATCATCACGATGTCTGAACCAAGATCGCGCTGCACTTGCATAGATTTTTCCGGTGTCAGAAGGATTTTTTCACCATTAATTGGCGAGCGAAAAGTAACACCTTCTTCAGTAATTTTGCGTAAATCACCCAGCGAGAACACTTGGAAACCGCCACTGTCCGTTAATATTGGCTTTTGCCAATGCATGAAATCATGCAAGTCACCGTGTTCTTTGATAATTCCGGTGCCTGGACGCAACATTAAATGAAAGGTATTGCCAAGACAGATATGTGCACCCGAAGCATCGAGCTCTTCCGGCGTCATGCCTTTTACTGTGCCGTATGTGCCTACGGGCATAAAAGCGGGCGTCTCTACTACGCCGCGTTCGAACACTAGTTGGCCGCGCCGCGCGCCACCATCAGTGTTTAACAGTTCAAACTGCATACTTGTTCCGCTGTTATATCGATAACCAATTTTGGGGCGCGATTATACCAGTTATGTTAAGAACTTCATGTGTTATCGGCTTTTTCAATAAACATTGCGTCGCCGTAACTGAAAAAGCGATATTCTTCGGCAATTGCTTGTTCGTATGCAGCCATAACGTGGTCCCTTCCGGCAAAGGCTGAAATCAACATCATTAGGGTTGATTCGGGTAAATGGAAGTTGGTGACCATGGCATCAACTACGTTAAAACGGTAACCGGGATATATAAAGATTGATGTATCGTCGAAAAACGGCTGAATTTCACCGCTCGCAGCGGCAGTTTCAAGGGAACGAACTGAAGTCGTTCCAACCGCAATCACACGCCCTCCCGCTTGTTTTGCGCGTTCCACAGCATCAACCACATTTTGTGGTATCTCGGCATACTCTGCGTGCATTTGATGCTCTTCAATATTGTCAACGCGGACCGGCTGAAAGGTTCCTGCACCAACGTGCAAGGTTACAAATGCAATGTTAACCCCTTTTGCTCTAATCGCGTCTAGCAAAGGTTCGTCAAAGTGTAATCCTGCAGTAGGTGCAGCAACTGCCCCTGGCTTTTCGCCGTAAACTGTTTGATAGCGGGATTTGTCTGAGTCTTCATCAGGGCGGTCAATGTAGGGTGGTAATGGCATGTGGCCATAATTTTCCAACGATTCCAATACTGATTCACCGCCGTGAAATTGTAATTCAAACAACGCCCCTTGACGACCGATGACTTCGACGTCGATTGCGTCTTCCAAGCGGATCATAGTGCCGGGCTTGGGCGCTTTGCTGGCTTTTACGTGGGCTAATGCGCGCTGCGATTCGGTGATCCGTTCAATCAAGACTTCCACTTGGCCACCGGTTGATTTTTTACCCAACAAGCGCGCGGGAATAACCTTGGTGTTGTTGAATACCAAAAGGTCATCGGGCTTAAGCAAGTTTAAGATGTCGGTAAATTGGCGGTGGGCGACTTCACCACTGTTGCCATTGAGGCACAACAAGCGGCTAGCAGTACGCTGCTCGGTAGGATACTTAGCGATCAAGCGCTCAGGGAGTTCAAAGTGAAAATCGGCCAATTTCATAACAGTATGCTCGCTACACGTTATCGTGCATAAAAGGGTTGCTTAAATGGAGCGGGATTTTACGTATGAAGCGCAATACTGGCAATGCGTTTTTGATACTGAGATATGCTCGATAAACCCGAAGCAATCGGTTAAATTATAATCAACATTGCAAACAGTGTTGTTCTCCTTTCTAAGATCCATCCTTGCCTGGCATATTGCTGGGCATTTTTTTATCCCATAGAAAACTCATCGTCCTTGAATATCGGTAAAAATATCCTCAAGTTCTTGCATGTTTACGTTTTTCACTTGCAGTACCGACAAAATCTGCAACAGTAAGTCAGCACCTAATATGCCCTTATTAACTTTATTGCGCAGATTGTCGGCACTTTGTTGTGTACCAACGGCTGCTAGTCGCTCACTCAACTCCTGATAGCGCACATCGCGGCGTGACATCTCGGTTTTGATCAGTCGCTGGACTACTGTACGCCATTGCAACGTCGAATTACCACCCATAAAAACCTCACGTATGTGAATTATATTTTACAAAAAAACATTATTTTACACTTTTAGATAAAATTTAGTTTGACAAATTCTGAGTTTGATTGCTAGTCTTTTCTGGCAATCAAAAATATTTATTGGTTGCGTAGTTTTCTAATCAAAACAGCGTTACAGTGAAACACAGTTAAATAACGCAACAGGAGAATGTCAATGAGCTGGAACTTGCAAGAACTGTCGAAACTGCTTAGTGAACAGGAGCAATACGTCATCACGGAAGAAGCCGATTGTTTATTAATCGCTAACGAAGATGGCATCGATGCATGGCTCGCGATCAGCGGTGAACAAATATTAGTCGAAAGCCTTTTGTTTGCAGTATCTGAAGTAAAAGACAGCGTTGCTTTAAACGACGAAATTTTACGGACCCACATGGTATTCCCATTAACGACTGTCGGCATTTCCAGTGTCGGAGGTGAAGACTACTACACTGCATTCGGTGCGCTGAGTGCACAATCGAAAAGTGAGAGCGTTCTGATAGAGCTAGATACGTTATTCCGAAATGTGGAATCGTTTATCGATGCTTACCAATCTCATTTGAAATAATCTTCATAGTCTGTAAGGAGAATTACTATGTCAGTATGGCGTAAATTAGTAACTGCGGTTAAAGGTGGTGCAACGGAAGCTGCACAGTCAGTGGTTGACAGCCAAGCTATTCGAATCCTCGAGCAAGAAATTCGCGAGGCTAAAGAAGAGTTGCGTAAATCTGATCACGCTCGCACTCAAATCCTCGCTAAATGTAAATTAGCCCAACAAAAGGTCGACAGCATTAATGCCAGTATTGCGCAATACGAAGAGCATGCACGCAAAGCCATTGAAACCGATCGCCAGCTAGCGTTAGATTGTGCACAAAAGGTCTCTGACCTGAAAGCTGAGCTGGAATCAGAGCAATCCTATTTAGACCAGTTTAAAAAGTCTGAAGTACAGTTGGCAGGTAATATTTCTCAAGCCAAAGCTAATCTGCGTCGCCTTGAACAACAGGTTGATATGGTTAAGGCAACTGAGTCAGTGCAAAAAGCGCAAGTTGCAGTATCGTCTCGCCACATGGGCGCGAACAGCAAAATGAAGACGGCAACGGAATCGCTTCAGCGCATTCAAGAACGCCAAAACATGCGCAATGCAGAATTAGAAGCAGCTGAGGAACTTGCCACTAGTGAATCTTCAGATGATTTAGAAAAACGTCTAGCTGAAGCCGGTATTCAAGGCGGTAAGACGTCTGCTGATGATGAGCTAAGCCGTATTTTAGGTAAATAAGCTCAATGAGTTCATCAAGCATGAGCATATGGTTAAAAGTCCGTAAAGTCATGCTGCAGTACTTTGCAGAAGCGCGCTGGTACACCATACTCGTTGCGCTTTTGTTTTATGGGCTTAGTAGTTGGGTACTGCTGTATTTTGCCGGTGAGCACGCATTACTCGGTGTTTACGATTTCATCTATTGGCTTGCGGTGACTGGTTCAACGGTAGGCTACGGTGACATATCTCCCACTACCCCAGCTGGCCGGATGATAGTTGCGTTTTACATCATTCCTCTCGGGCTGAGTATCTTCGCCCTTGTTGTCGGTCGGATAGCTAGCTGGGTTTCTGCGCAGTGGCAAAAAGGAGTCTTAGGTTTGAAAAAGCTAACAGTAGACAATCACGTATTAGTTATTGGTTGGAACGAAGCACGCACGTTGCAACTGTTGAAACTACTTTTACGAGAGCGTGCAGATATTGCCCACACGCCAGATATTGTGCTGTGCGTAAAGGCCGATGTTACAAACCCGCTGCCTGGCGAGATTGAGTTCGTAAAAGTCAACTCCTTCAACAATGATGAAATGGATCGTGCAGGCGTTGCTCAGGCCAGCACGATTATTATCGATAACCCCATGGATGACGTCACCATGACCACCGCATTGTATTGCGCACAGCGCAACGCCGATGCGCATTTGGTGGCCTATTTTCAAGACGAAAACCTATCCAAATTATTAGAGCAGCATTGTCCTAACGTAGAGTGCACACCCAGTGTGGCTGTAGAAATGCTGGCAAAATCAGCATTCGACCCAGGTTCAAGTGTGTTACATCACGATCTACTCGATGTGCAAGAAGGCCAAGCACAGTATTCGTTGCGGGTGCCTGAACAAGCTGATGAAACGCCACTAAGCGCAATTTTTGTTGCGATTAAACAACAATATGACGCCATTTTTATTGGCTACGCCCCGCAAGGAGATTATCGCAAAATGCGGGTTAATCCATCACTGGATGAACACATAAAAGCAGGTGACAAGCTGTTTTACATCGCTAAACAACGGATCAACGATATCGATTGGTCACGACTTGTTAGCGCTGAGGGAGTTTGATTGTGTTTAAAAAATGGTTTGCGAAAGAACAACCGCAAGGGCCCAAAGCACCGGAAATAATGGGCTTGTATCTTGGCGGCTCATTTGAATTGGACGAATTAAAAATGCGTTTACTGGTGCCGCAATTAATGATTGAGCAACCGGCGACCAAACACTTAATCCAAGCCGTTGGCGAGGCGCCACTGGATAGCGGCGGCAAGATGTTGCGCTTTTACACCGACGATGATGCTTTTTTACAAGTAATTTTAGACGGTGGTGACACTGAAAATCACATAACTGATGTTAAGCTTTGGTATTTTTACGATACGCAAACCGTAGGCAATGATAGTCAGTGGCAAACCGTATTAAGCGAAGGCGTTTCTGTGCCTACCTATGCGCTAGGTGGTGAGACTTTCAGCCGCGTTTGGAATGCTGTGGGAGAGGAATCTCCGCCCATTGCAGTCACCGAGCAAACCTTTGAGGAAGACGGTGACACCAGTCGTACCGACCAGTTTATGATGTTGTATGAACGCGAAATAGACGCCGATAGCGCCGAGTACTTGCTGGTTGCAGCGGAAGAAAAAATAGTTGGATACAACAAAGATCGCTGTGTCGTGATTAGCACTGGGTTTGATATTCAGCCCACTGATATCCGAATTAACGGCTAGCAAAACTAACACAATTTATAACGTAGAGGACACCTCATGGATGCATTACTAGATTCAATCGCCGGACTGGGCAATTTTGCCTTGTATTTCGCCATCAGTATCGCCTTTATCTTTGTTTTTAAACTGGTCTACGCGCTGGTAACACCGCACGACGAATGGAAGCTGGTTAAAGAGCAACAGAGTATTGCCGCCGCAGTTGGTTTTGGCGGAGCAATTATCGGTTTTGCCATTGCATTGGGAGGAGCGGCTGCCAACTCTCTCTCGCTGGTCGATTTTGTTGTTTGGGGTGTAGTTGCAATCATTGCACAGGCGCTGGCATTTGCGATTTTGCGTTTCACTTTTATGCCTAAGATTGCCGAGCGTATTAACAACAATGAGGTTTCTGCCGGCATTATGTTAGCCGCAGTCTCTATCGCAGTAGGCACAATCAACGCCGCTTGTATGACCTATTAACGGAGGGACAGTTATGACTATTCGTAAACGCTCTGCGTCAATCCGTCTGGCGCGCATGCGCAAGAGCTTCGCGATTAAACCGCTTGCACTCGGTGTCGCTAGCGTATTTTTATCGGCTTGTGGTGGCGACCGCCAAGAGAGTGTTATTTACACTACCTTAGACGAGTGCATTGAAGACAATCCAGCCGAGGCTGCAGCGACGTGCAGAACAGCCTACGAAGAAGCCTTGGCTGAAGCGACACGCACTGGGCCTAAGTTTGCCACCGAATCGGACTGCGAATACGAGTTTGGCACCCATCAGTGCCGCGAAGTTGATACCGATAGAGGTTCGTTTTTTATGCCCTTTATGGCCGGTTATATGGTCAGTAACCTGCTATCACCGAATCGTTATTACTACCAACCGCTGTACACCTCTTACTCGCCGTATTCACCCTTTAGAATGCGCTGGGCAATGGCTGATGGCACTGTATTTGACGGTGATATTAGAAAGCGCAATTACCGCGTACGCTCTTCCACCTATGACAAGAAGCCCGCAGTAACCCGCACTATTAAGCGCGGTGGATTCGGCAGTAGCGTCAGGGCGAAATCTAGCTGGGGAAGCTCGTCACGTAAATCAGGATGGGGAGGCTAACTTGCTGCGGATCCCCATCGCAGAACGACAAAATTGGCGACAACGAGCAACCGAATTTGGCTTTCATTTTCATACTATGTATGGCGAGCCCTATTGGGATGAGAGTGCCTACTATCAGTTTACACTAGCGCAAATTGAAAACGACTTAGAAGATCCCACTGCAGAGTTGCATCAGATGTGTCTTGCGGTGGTCGAGCGGGTAGTAAACAGTGAAGCGCTATTACAAAAATTTCAAATCCCCGAGGCCTTTTGGTCTGTTATTGCTGATTCCTGGCAGCGCCGCGATCCGTCGCTGTACTCGCGTTTAGACTTGGTCTACGACGGTAAAGGGCCAGCCAAGCTACTGGAGAACAACGCCGATACACCAACCTCGCTGTATGAATCGGGATTTTGGCAATGGTTGTGGCTGGAAGATAACGTTAATACTGGCAAATTGCCCCGGCAGTCCGATCAATTTAATTCGCTGCAAGAAAAGTTAGTTAATCGCCTTGCCTTCATCGCCCGTCAAAAAAACATGGAGCAACTGCACTTCAGTTGCTGTAAAGATACGGTTGAAGACCGCGGTACCGTACAGTATTTGCAAGATTGCGCCGCAGAAGCCGGCATTGCCAACCGCTTCGTGTTTATTGAAGATATTGGCCTTGGAATAGATGCTGACGATATGCAGGTTTTTACTGATCTCGATGATCGACGAATCGACGCCTGTTTTAAACTTTACCCGTGGGAGTTTATGCAGCGCGAAGCATTTGCTGACGCCATTTTACAATGCCCTACCCAATGGTTGGAGCCCCTGTGGAAAACGGTATTGTCGAATAAAGCGCTAATGCCGCTATTGTGGGATATGTTTCCCAATCACCCTAATTTATTACCTGCATACTTCGCAAGCGATGTGAATGCAGGCAACGTGAACCTTGCCAAAACGCAGCGCTGGGTGCACAAACCGATTTACAGTCGCGAAGGCGCGAATATTAAAATCACTGAAGGTGATAATACGGTGTTGGAAACAGATGGTCCCTACGGCGAAGAAGGGATGATCGTTCAAGCCTTCCACGCCCTGCCCCGTTATGCAGATAATCACACCTTAATTGGTTCTTGGCTGGTTGATGATGTGCCTGCCGGTATTTCGGTGCGTGAAGATCGCTCTCCTATCACTCAAGACTTATCGCGCTATATTCCGCATATTATTGTTTAGTGCTTTCAACACCGTGCAGATACAGCTGAGTGCCGGCCAGCGATAATAAACAATAAGCTGTGAAGTAATAAAAACCATGGCCAACCGCAGATAGAGTCTGAGTACTCACCTCAACCGCAAATGACAAGCCAAAAACATTAAACTCTTGTACTTGTGAAGTGTTGGCATGGTTGGTAGATAAAATAGCTAAGAAAACTGCCACGACGAAAACGTCCGCCATTGACCACTTGCCAATCCCTGTCACAAAACGCAACAATCGTTGCTCTCTACGTTTATTTTTTTGCAGGTAAGCAATACTTACAAGCGACGTTTTAGCCATTGGTATACATACAGAAAAGGCAAATATTAAAATTGCTACTAGAAAGCGCTCATCTACCCACAAGTCTTTTACTGTGGCAATAATCGACAGTTCTTTATTTAACAGTTCGGTTACGAATGCTGAGCCACTCAAATTTGCCGCCATTTCCATATCTAAAGCGATCATGGGTAATAAAATCCCTGGAAAAAATAAGGCCAAAGCCAATAGGTTGATCGCAAAACCCAAATGGCGCTTTTTCATCACTACTTCCTACTCATGCCCGATACAATTCAATGGCTAAGAGTACACAAGTCAGTGGTGCAAGTCACAAACCTATACTGATAATTTTTGTAAGGATTTATCACTAATCAACCGACGCCGATTGAATTAGGCTAAGATAGCATTTGATGTTTGAGTACGAGAACAACATGGCGGTAAAAACTCATTTGCGCTTTATCTTGGTTATCTGTTTTGTTTTGATCATCATCGAGATTATCAATATGTTCACTGGACGCATGCTGTCCGGCTTTGGCCTGCTACCGCGCAGCGTTAACTCTTTACCAATGATTTTCACCAGCCCCTTCATTCATGGTAATTGGGCGCATTTACTCGCCAACTTAACCACATTAGTGGTTATGCTGTTGCTTATGACAACCCAAAACCAGCGACGCATGCTCGGAATTTCACTGTGGATTATTACTTTCACGGGTTTGTGTGTGTGGTTATTTGGCCGCACCGCAATGCACCTTGGTGCTAGTGGCGTTGTCTATGGATACTTTGGCTTCCTGTTGTTAGCTGGCTGGCGGAGCAAACGCAAGCGCATGATGTTTATTTCCATCGTGGTTGCCATTCTGTATGGCTCATTATTACTGGGGATTTTGCCAACCGGTGGTTTTGTTAGTTGGGAGTCACATCTATTTGGTTTTATAAGCGGAATAATTGCCGCGTGGTATTGGGCAAAGTAATATCAAGCGCTATACTGGCAGACCGAGCCACCGATACCCAATTGTAGTATGAGTCAAGAAACAGTTAAGCCGACTAGCGAGAAGCCGCCACAGAACAGTGGTTTTTTTGGCAATCTGATTTTCAACATTATCATTCCCGTTGTCATCATGACTTATGCCAGTTCCGATCAGTACCTCGGGCCAGCATGGAGTATCGTCGCGGCACTGAGCTTTCCCATCGGCTATGGCTTGTGGGACCTGAAATCGTCTGGCAAGGTCAATCCGTTTTCGGTTCTGGGTATCATTAGCGTACTGCTAACGGGCGGTATTAGCTTGCTAGAACTTCCGGCTGAATATATCGCAATTAAAGAGGCTGCCATTCCGGCATTTATCGGCATCGCGGTCATAGTTACTCAGTACACCAATAAGCCACTGGTGAAAATTTTGGTCTTAAACGAGCAAATCATCAATTGGCCACACCTTACTCAGGTTTTAGACGAAAAGGGCCGAACCGAAGAGTTCAATCGCAAAGTAGCGAATAGCTCGTATATCGTCGCAAGTTCATTCTTTCTGTCTGCAGTACTTAATTATGTGCTAGCTAGAGTGATTTTGGTTAGCCCTCCAGGCACCACCGAATACACTGAAGAACTGGGGCGCATGACGGCATTGAGTTACCCTGTAATTGTTATCCCCAGTATGATCTTACTTATTACAGCTTTATGGTATTTGTTTGCTCAAATCAAAAAGATTACCGGTGAAGACATTGAGGAGTTTCTCAACCAATAATCTTTTTGCGGTGGTGCACGTATCCAACTGAAAAACGCGAGGATATGCGCATTGATTGAGGTCAGAAACCTGGTCAAGAATATTGCTAGTTCACATCGCCAGAATGCTCAAAAAAACGGTATAGCGATAATCGACAACTTGGAGTTATTGATTGAGCAAGGCCAAAGTGCCTCAGTTCAAGGAGCTAGTGGTTGCGGTAAAACCACCCTTCTGCACCTCCTTTCAGGGTTAGATCACCCCTGCGCCGGTACCCTGATAGTTGCTAAGCATGCCATCCATAACTATGACGAAACGCGACTGGACTATTTTCGGCGTCATACTATTGGTATTGTATTTCAACAGTTTCACTTACTTGAAAGCCTTAATGTAGAAGACAATATTGCTTTTACAGCACGTTTAGCGGGTAATTTAGACCCGCATCATATCAACAACCTAATGCAACAATTAGGCATTGCAGATATGCGCAACCAACGCGTTACAAAGTTATCCGGCGGCGAGCAGCAGCGCGTAGCTATCGCTCGAGCGCTGGCGCACAAACCCCGTGTTGTATTTGCTGATGAACCCACAGGTAACCTGGATGAACATACCAGCAGTGCAGTCAGTGAGCTATTATTTTCTACTTGCCGCGCTCTTAATACCACTCTTTTGCTTGTCACTCACAGTAATGACGTTGCGGCCTTAGCCGATGACGCCTACCACATGACATCAGGGCAGCTGACAAAGATCACGCCATCATTACAGAAGAGCTGAAATGTACAGCGTCATTCTGAAAGCCAGCGCTGGGCACGCAAAACAACATCCATGGCCAGTGTTATGGCTAATTTTAGCGGTAACGGCAGCGGCAGCCGGCTTATCAGCAGTTTTGATTCTCAATAATGCTGCACTTCAAGATTACCAGCGGCAATCATCTTTAATCCCCCTGCACGCAGACCTTAAAGTCGCAGGTACGATTAATAGCGTTGAACCGATGACTGTTGCGCAACATCGTGCCTTTTATAGCCAAATTAGAGCTGCAGGCTTTCGCGAAGTCGTAGCGTTTCAACGTGAAAATACGCAACTCACTGTCAACGGTGACGCACTTGAAGTCACCGTTTATGCGGTTGATGCTGCAGCGCTAGCGTCACTCGTTAGCGATGCGGTGCCTGACCCGTTAGGCCTAGTCAGTGTCATCGCCGTTTCCCAAGATATTGCGGCGCGTCTTTCTGCTGATACTGCGATAGCGCTTACAATCAATGATCAGACTGTCAGTTTGCCTTGGGTTTCATTGGCTTCAACACAAGACTCACATGCAACAGTACTGTTAGATTTGCACGCGTTCGCACAATTGAACATTGCGCTGCAACCCAACTATGTCGTTTTTGCAACCGAATACAAGCGAGACATCGTAGCTTTTCTGGCTGACCGACAACTTCAATATACGCCATATACTGCAGAGGATAGCCCTATCGCCATTACCCGCAGTTTTCATATGAGCCTATTAGCAATGTCTTTGGTGATGTTTTTAGTTTGCTTTTTTATTGTGATAAACGCGCTCAACTTATTTATGGCGGGTAGATCACGCATGCTAAAAATATTTCGACAGATGGGTATTCCGCGGACGGTTATCGTCCGTTTGTTACAAGTTGAACTAGCGTTATATGCATTGATTGGGGCCGTGATTGGAATTTTTCTCGGTCAACTCACGGCGTTCCTTCTAGCCCCATCCATTGCCACTACGTTAAACAACTTATTTGGTGTTCCGGTATCATTAGGTGAACTGCTCCACTTTCCTATTTATGTTCCCATCATTGCGATATGCATACTTGCCACGCTCATCAGCGCGTCGGTGCCTATCAAGCGTCTAGCGAGTCAATTGAGCCATATTACCCCTTCAACGGAATCAAGCCTTGCTGTTTCCAAAGCGCTATTTTTTAGCCTGTTACTAGCGGGCATAGCACTCATTGGTATTTTATTCGCTGGGCAACTTAGCATGGTATTTGCCACTGTAGCCATGTTGTTATTAAGCGGTGTAGCCTGTCTATATTGGCTGTACCCCACCATTATTCGTCTATTGGTGAATGTAAGTCACCGCACTGGTCCGTTGATCCATTGGACCTTTTCCCATGCCAATGTCATTGCAGTCCATAGTAGGCTGGCTTGCGCTGCGTTTTTTATTGCATTGGCCACCCATATCGGCATGACAACAATGGTCGACAGTTTTCGCAGCGCAACTGAGGACTGGCTTCAACATCGATTGATCGCCGAACACTATTACTACGGTGATACTGGTGCCCTCCTAACGGTAAAGGAGCGACTCGACAATGAGGGGATCAGAACTCAAGAGCGCTATCAAATGAATCTGTATTGGCAGCATGAGAATGGAGGTTTTGCCGCACAAACCTACAGTTATCCGGCGACTACCGAATACTTAAACGGGCTTAAAGTTGAGAAGCTTCTGCCCGATGGCTTAAATCAGTTTCGCGCCCATCGAGGCCTATTTATCAATCAACAATTGGCCTATCGCCACGGACTTGATGTAGGCGACACTTTATCTATTGCTGTTGCAGACAAGACGATGGATTTGACGGTAGTGGGTATTCACTATGATTTCGGCAATCCAGATACCCAAGTATTGTTACCGCTCAATTTACTGCTACAAACCACTTGGACATATGAGCAAGCAATGTCACAGGCGGTAAGAGTGATGGCGATTCATACACAAGATAATATCGCGCTTAAACAGTATTTGGATGAGTTGGGATTATCCCATGAGCGCCTTTACTCGCGAGCGAGGCTATTAGAAGTCAGCCTTGCTGCATTTGATCAAACGTTTGTGATCACAGATGCATTGAACCTAGTAACCTTGCTGGTAGCGGTATTCTCTCTGATCACGTCAATTTTATTGATCACAAACCAGACGCAAAACATCAGTGGCGTTTTGCGCAGTATTGGCGTGACTCGCATGCAACTTATTGCCAGTTTAATCGGACAATATTTGATAATCGCGTTAATAACCGCGTTGTGTGCGTTGCCATTTGGACTTGCGCTCGCTTACGTGCTGGTAAAAAAAGTCAACGTAGTCGCGTTCCAGTGGATGTTTCCATTGACAGTTGACTGGCTAGCTATCCTTTTTGCCATGGTGACTAGCCTTGTGATCATAAGCTTATTCACCAGTGCGTCGATTTTGCTGAGCCAATCCGGTTCGTTGAAGGAGCAAATCCAATGCCGCGAGTAACCGGGTTCGTCATCATAACTATAGGACTATTTGCGATAGTCCTCGGTGGACAATACTTTTCTCAACCACAAAATAAAGCTCCCTCTGTACTCTACGGTGGCTTAGTGCAATCGTCAAATTCGCTTGCGCAGGTATCACCTGAATACGCCATTGGTTTTCCCCGCGACCACCAACCCCACCCTGATTTTGCTGTCGAATGGTGGTATTTCACCAGTAACCTCAAGTCACAAAGCAATCCAGAACAGCATTACTCAGTGCAATTTACTCTTTTCCGATTTAACCGCGGCGGACTAACCCAAAGTGCGTGGTCAGATGGTCAGTTATTTATGGCACACGCGTCAATTCACACACCACAAACCCATTACTTTGATGAGCGGTTTGCGACTGGTGGCAATAGGCATGCGGGTGTTTTAAGTGAGCCACTTGTCATTCAGCTGGATAATTGGAGCTGGCGCTCAACTACTGCAGAGTTATTACCCGCGCGTCTGAATATTCCCCTTGATGATATTGAATTGACGCTGGAATTGACTGCTACAGGCCCGATAGTTTTGCACGGCGAACAGGGGTATAGCCGTAAATCAGCCAATGGTAGCCACGCATCAATGTACTACAGCCAACCATTTATTCATGTTGCTGGTGAGTTACAGACTACTCAAGGCAATGAGGTATTAGTTGGACAGGGTTGGTTTGACCATGAGTGGACCTCTCAAGTGCTCAATGAGCAAACCCAAGGCTGGGATTGGTTTTCACTGCACTTGGATAACGGTGAAAAACTGATGGCCTTTCGGATGCGTTTAAATGATCAAGCCGATCATATTACCGGAACCCTCATTAGCCCTGATGGTACGGCGCGCACTTTGCCGCCTACTGCGCTAAACCTTACGCCACAAGAATACGCCAGAATGGAGCAGCGCAAGTATCCATCACGTTGGCGCCTAAGGATACCTCATCACGGCGTAGACATTGAGTTAACGCCACGCAAACCTGACCAGTGGAATCAAGGGCGCTTCCCCTACTACGAGGGCGCTGTGACCATCACAGGCAGCCACAGCGGCGTTGGGTTTATGGAGCTTACTGGTTACTAGCAGCGCCAGCTGTCTTTAAATGAACAAGTATTGGCGCCTTCATCCGATACTTCTTCTTGCTTCACGGAAGAAGCCCCGTGTTTTTGGTTTTGCTCACCGCGCACTTGCGTGCCTAATAGGTCAAATAACTTTGTGGCGATTGCGGTATTGTCCTGGGCACCGCTGAAGCGCTCTGCACCTTGCCCAAATGAAAATACGCCCACATCTTCACCCGTATGACCAGACGTAGTCCATCCGGTATTGGTGCGCGCATCAATAATATCGTTGAGAATGCCTTGTTGTTCCCAGCTGGACGACGAAGTGTCAATGCTAAGTACTAAATCTTGCTCTGCTTCGGATAATTTAAAACCAAATCCTTGTTCTACCAACCCCACCCAGTCATCGGTCGCCGGGAGCGCTTCAACCATCGTTGGTACAGAAAGTTGCATCGAGTGCAAAAACTCTGGGCTCCAACGGTATTCTCCATCGGCCGCAATAGACAATCCGCCGGTACTGTGGTCGGCCGTCAACACGACCAAGGTGTCTGGATTATCGCGCACATAGTCTCGCAACAACTGAATTGTCAGGGCAAGATCATGCATTTCTGCCATCGCAGAAGAAATGTCGTTTGCATGCCCAGCCCAATCGACCAAGCTCGCTTCAACCAGTAAGAAGAATCCGTTGGCGTTTTCCAAGTGTTTTATCGCATGCCGAGTCATGTACTCAAGACGATTTGCTCGACTATCATCTAATGCCCAAGGCACCGCTACTGGCGCAAACAAGCCCAATACTCGAGTTGGCTCAGTAAGCGTAGCTAATTGGTTATAGGTGTCGACATATTGATAACCCGCATCGATAAACTCACCTGTGATATTGCGATCGCTGCGTTCAAAAAAGCGCTGTCCACCACCTAGCATTACGTCCAAAATAAAGTCTTCGTTTATTCGGTCATCATAATAGCTGTCGGCGAGTTGATTATAATTTTCACGGCTTTCATTGGCCGCAACATAGGCAGCTGGGGTTGCATGGACGATTTGTGAAGTAACTGCAATCCCCGTTTTCATGCCATTCAGCCGTGCTTGATGCAATACTGTTCTTACCGGCTGCTTGTTTACATCAACACCAATGGCACCATTATAAGTCTTAATACCCGCCGCTAATGCAGTTGCGCTAGCGGCCGAATCAGTAACATAGCCCGATACACTGGCTGGATAGGTAGTCGCCGTTCCAACTAAAATGTCATCAAATACAACGGGCTCGACCGTTTCAGTATTGGGATTGTCGCGATAATTTCGATACGCTGTGATATACGCTGGCCCCATGCCATCCGCGACTACCATAATGACATTCTTGGGCTTATCCGTTTGCTGATTTGATATATTCTGTTGCGACTGGGTTGCCTGACAGGCGAATAAAGTTGCAGTAATTCCTACGACGGCGACAGCTTTAAAAATACGCATTAAAAGGTCCATATATACTTAACAGGACTATTGTAATGCAGCCGTCGAGTAAGTGAAGTGTTAAATGTCGAGAACTTCGCGCATGCGCTGTTGTACTACGTCTACTAATAAATCCGGTTGAAACTTTGAGATAAACCGGTTACAGCCGACTTTCTCGACCATGGCTTCATTAAAACTGCCACTCAATGAAGTGTTTAAAGCAATAAATAAATCACTCATACGCTGGTCGGCTCTAACTTCAGCAGTTAATCGATAGCCGTCCATTTCAGGCATTTCGGCATCCGTAAACATCATTAAGATTTCGTCAGTGACCCGTTTGCCCTCGTCCGCCCAACTTTGGAGTAATCGCAATGCCTTCAAGCCATCATTCGCTTCAATGATTTCAATGCCCAGTTGCTCTAGGGTGTCGCGGATTTGCTTACGTGCGGTACCGGAGTCGTCAACAATAAGCACTTTTTGCCCTTGCAAATGATTAATTACATCGTGGTCGAGAATTTCTTCGGTAATTTGAATGTCGTATTCAATAATTTCTGCGAGTACCTTCTCTACATCGATGATTTCAACTAACTCACGCTTACCATCAATATCAATTTGAGTAATAGCCGTTAAGTAATTTGCTTTTCCAATAGTATTCGGCGGTGGTTGGATATCACTCCAAGAGGTATTAACAATATTAAGAACTTCGCCAATCAAAAAGCCCTGAACACTGCGATTGTATTCTGTGATAATTACATTGAGATATTGTTTTGTTTGCGCGTCACCGTGTAGCGCGGGCATTTTTATTGACTGACGCAAATCAATAATGGGAATTGACGCTCCCCGATAATTAGTCACACCTTTTAAGTGCTGATGTGAGCCGGGCATTTGATTGAGCTTGGGTACTGTAATCACCTCTTTGACTTTGAAGACATTGATCGCGAACACGTGCCGAGTCCCTAGCTTGAACATCAATAGTTCAAGACGATTTTCACCAACTAACTGAGTACGTTGGTCAACTGAGGCCAGAATTCCAGACATTGATCCCTCTAATTCAGCACAAGCTCTAAAAGCATAGACCGACTATTTGCATCTGACAATTCAACACGCGAGCAAAATCAACATTCACCATAATTATAGCGAATATGAAAAATATATTATTCAGTTATTATGAGTTTCGCTTTAGGATGTCATCACACCTCACAACTTCCCTATATATTTTTTAAGAGGAATTATTATGTCTCAGTATCAACAAGACCTAGATTCAATCGCCGAGTTGAAAAATGCTCAAAAAGGCACTTGGAATGGCATAAATCCAGAATATGCAGCACGTATGAAGCTGCAAAACCGTTTTAAAACAGGTCTAGATATCGCCAAGTACACTGCTGCAATCATGCGCAAAGACATGGCTGATTACGATGCTGATAGCAGCCAATACACCCAATCATTGGGTTGCTGGCACGGCTTTATCGGGCAGCAAAAAATGCTGGCGATTAAAAAGCACCAAGGCACAACTAATAAACGCTATTTATACCTTTCTGGTTGGATGGTTGCGGCATTGCGTTCTGAATTCGGTCCACTACCTGACCAATCTATGCACGAAAAGACCAGTGTTCCGGCGTTGATTGAAGAGCTTTATACTTTCCTTCGCCAAGCTGACGCACGTGAGTTGGGTGACTTGTTCAAACAATTGGATGCAGCTAAAGCTAAAGGCGAGGATACTGCAGCTATTCAAGCACAAATCGATAACTACGAAACTCACGTTGTGCCAATTGTTGCTGATATCGATGCAGGATTTGGTAACGAAGAAGCTACTTACTTACTTGCTAAGAAAATGATTGAAGCAGGTGCTTGCTGTATCCAAATCGAAAACCAAGTATCTGATGCGAAGCAATGTGGTCACCAAGACGGTAAAGTGACGGTTCCACATGAAGACTTCCTTGCGAAAATCAATGCAGTGCGTTACGCATTCTTAGAGCTGGGTGTAGATGACGGCGTTATAGTCGCACGTACAGATAGCTTAGGTGCCGGTCTAACTCAAAAAATCCCTGTATCTAACAGCCCTGATGATCTTGCTGCGCAGTACAATGCGTTTTTAGATACTACGCCAGTTAACAGCGTTGCTGACCTCAACGATGGCGAATTAGTCATTAAGCAAAACGGTGAGCTAGTTAAGCCAACTCGTCTACCCAATGGTTTGTTTAAATTTAAAGACAACACCGGTTTTGACCGCGTAGTGCTTGACTGCGTAACCTCGCTACAACACGGTGCTGATTTATTGTGGATTGAAACAGAAAAGCCACACGTTGGTCAGATTGCCGAGATGGTTAATGCTATCCGCGAAGTTGTGCCAAATGCCAAGCTGGTCTACAACAACTCACCATCATTTAACTGGACGCTAAACTTCCGTCAACAAGTCTTTGATGCTTGGTCTGAGGCAGGTAAAGATGTTTCCGGTTACGACCGTGCAGCATTGATGAGCGTCGAGTACGATGATTCTGAACTAGCCGCAGAAGCTGATGCTCGCATCCAGTCGTTCCAAGCAGATGCTGCACGTGAAGCGGGTATTTTCCATCACTTAATAACGCTTCCAACTTATCACACTGCAGCGTTGTCAACAGATAACTTAGCCAAAGGTTACTTCGGTGAGCAAGGTATGTTGGCCTACGTGAAAGGTGTTCAGCGTCAAGAGCTGCGTCAAGGTTTAGCGTGTGTTAAACACCAAGCAATGGCGGGTTCAGACCTAGGTGATACGCACAAAGAGTACTTCTCTGGTGACCAAGCCCTTAAAGCGGCTGGTGAAGACAACACCATGAACCAATTCGATGTCTAGTCCTCTTCGATGTCGACTCGCTTAAACCGTTAGTTCGACACATTTCCAAGCCCGCTTTATGCGGGCTTTTTTATGCGCGCTCAGGGTTCGGATAGAGCATTTTATGCAGCAACTTCTGCCGAAAGGGTTGCCATTGGTTAGCTGGCTGGGCCAAGCGATTAGCTATAATCCACATCACTTGAGGGTTGTGTCCAAGGCCCATATGACTGCCTCTTACCTCTATATTTTCAGCAAATGCTGACTCGTGCACCCAGTCGTCCCGACACGCTTGCCAGTGCGCAATACCATCAGTTCGTGAATAAATCGCCGAGCTTGGCACTGGCGGCGGTTTCAGCATTCGTTCCATAGCTCCGGCTTCGCGCTCAGTCATATCGCCATTAATGAGCTGAAAAATACGTGCCGCGACGGGAGCGGCACCTTTCGGTCCATTAAATGGACTACCCAACGAAACCACTTGACGCACGCAGTCGGGAATGACGCGTGCAATTTCGCGAGCCAAGATTCCGCCTAAACTCCAGCCCACTAAACTCACTTTGCAATCGTGACGAACATGCAGTTCGATGACTTGATTGAGCAGCTGATCGCTGAGTAAGTTTTTCCCACCGACGATATGCGTCCCCATATTGCGCCCAAGTCCCCAACCAACGGCTTGATACCCCTTCATTTTGAGAAACGTTCGCAGTAAACCGGTACTGCGATCACTGGCAAGAAAACCTGGTAATACCATGACAGGATGACCATCGCCTTTTGGTGCCCGCATTAAAAGTGGCATCATCAACCCAGCAGCGCCGAATTCCATCAGGGCTCGCCCCTCACGCAACATATTCAGTCGCGATGGGCGATTCACGTCTAACGCTTTACTCAAAATGCTGCTCCTTGTCACTGATTAGGGCATTGAGTGCTGCATAGGCACTGACTTTTTGTTCAACCGCTTGCTCTAACTCCAGCGCCGATTCACGCAGATAACGTGCAAACAGGTTGATGTCCGGCATGATGTTCGCGGTACTGGTTGGGCTGATTGAAATAGTATTGGCATAGCTAAATACTGGCACTATCAGACCCATACCGTCGTACACGGGAGCAGTGCCCATATTGACCAACAACTGATGACCGGATAAGTATACGGGCACCGGAGGACCTGGCACATTAGTGATCACCAGGTTAAAAAATGGTTTATGCCGTTTCGCCAATGCATATTTAGCGTAAAAACGCGATGCAACGCCAGCTAATCCAAACGGTATGAGTTCAGCAAACCCCATCAAACTGCGCGCGTCCAAGGCATTTTGGTACTGCTTCTCCGCTTGCGTGTTAGCGACAATCTGCTTAAACCTAGCGATTGGATCATCGATGTCTGTCGCCAGTTGTACGTACATCGCAGACACCTGATTACCCATTGCATTTTTTTCATCATCCGTGCGAGTACTAACTGGCACCATCGCCACCAGAGGCTCATCAGGCAACTCACCTTTTTCTTGCAAATAACGACGCAGTGCCCCTGCACAAATTGCCAATACGGCGTCATTTAACGACGATCCTTTGACACCTTTGCGTAACGCTTTAACCCGGTGCAGCTCAAGCACCGCAGAATCCCACTGCCGCTGACGGTCGACAGGTTGATTGAGTATAGATTTGGGTGCGCTAAAAGGCAGCGTAGGCGCACGTAAACCTTCAATCCGCGTCAAATAGCTCGCTTTTAGCGCCGCTTTACCAGCATCCCAAATCAGCCCCGGTAATTTAGCCGGCCGTTTCACCAATTCTACTGCCGAGCGACCAATTAATCCCAAAGCCCCTGGCACATCATACCGTCCAGTATCTGATGCCGCGGGAACGGGACTTGGTTTTGGAGAGAGGTCAAACAACATACTCATTAAGTCGGCCCCTGACTTGCCATCAAACCCTGCGTGGTGGATTTTGGAAATAAGTGCTACAGACCCCTTTGGTACCTGAGCAATATTGTCCACCCCTGAAACAAACACAAACTCCCACAGAGGTTTAGAGCGCTCTATTTGGCCGGAAAAAACGTCACCCGCCAACAGACGGAGTTCTGCCCAGCCGCCAGGTGAGGGCAAATGTTGAGTGCTTATATGATTGTTGATATCAAAATCAGGATCATCTACCCAATAAGGTCGATCGACATTTTCAATCACGCTGACTAATTTTTGCCGTAATCGGGGTACAGTGTGCACGCGCTCAAGCAAAAACTGTTTAAAGTCTTCGAAACTCAAAGTCCCCGATAAGATTGCAACACCACCAATATGCATAGGTACCGTATCTGACTCAAGATACAGAAATGTTGCATCGAGACCGCTTAATGCTTCCATAATTAACCTCTAATTGTGAAAATAATGTTAATTCCGACAGAGAGTTTGCGCAAGTTAAGTCTGAATTGATTTAGATCATGAGCTTTTTTGGGTTACGACTAAACGCCTATCTATCATTCAATTGATTTCTGGATATAATTGATCCCACGAATACAAATAAACAGTGTTATTAAGAAAATGAATATTGCTAAAGTTGACTTGAATTTATTGGTCTATCTCGACGTGTTACTGCGTGAAGGGAGCGTTACTAAGGCGGCAAACCAATTAAGTATAACTCAGCCAGCTATGAGCAATGGTCTCAAGAGATTAAGAGATTTATTCAAAGATCCACTACTGGTGCGCACCAGCGATGGCATGACACCAACTCAACGAGCAACCGAGTTACAGCCAATTATTCGCGACGTACTAACGCGCTTGGAAACATCCATTCAACCCGAGACCGAGTTCGACCCACTTACCAGTGATCGCACCTTTCGCATCATGACATCTGATTATGCAGAATCGACACTGCTACTCGAATTGGTTGGGCGCTTATCAGAACTAGCTCCAAATATCACGCTAGATTTGATTACGCCCAGTGACGTCACCTTTTATGACGTTGAACAAGGCAAAGTCGATATGGCAATCAATCGATTCGAGGAACTACCTCTGTCATTCCATCAAAAGGTTATTTGGTATGACTCATTCGCGTGCGTGATTAGCAGTAAAAACCCACAAAAAAATCAATTCGACTTAAACGCTTACTTGAGTGGTCAACATATTTGGGTAAGTAAAACCGGTTTTGGTGTGGGGGTTGGTATCGATCCCAATGAGGTACAGAAACTCGGCTGGGTTGATGCAGAGCTCACAAAACTGGGTAAACAGCGAGACATAAGAGTTTTCACGCGGCATTATCACGCCGCCCTGCAAATGGCCAAAACGCAAAACCTAATTGCAACGCTACCGAGCCGGGCTGCGAAAATTTTTGCTGACGACCCCGCCATTACCATTGTCGAGCCGCCGTTTGACATTCCCCCCATCGCGTTAAAAATGGCTTGGAGTGCTTTGTTGCATCACGACGCAGGTCATATTTGGCTACGTCGACTCATTGCCGATGTTGGCGCCGAAATCGCACAGTAGTCACAAACATTCACAGTAGTTATAACTACAATGGAAAGCATAAATTAAACTTTAGTCGCAAGGCATGGTTTACTACGACTAAATAAATTATGCTTTTATTGAGGCGTATATATGTCTACTACAAATTCCAATCGTATCGCACGCGGCGACTTGCAGATTGCCACTTGCCTCTATGAGTTTATCGAACAACAAGCACTGCCGAACTCAGGTGTTACAAGTGATGATTTTTGGCAAGGCTTTGAGCAAATACTGGCCGAGTTTACGCCGCGCAACCACGCGTTATTGGCTCATCGAGACAAGCTCCAAGTAAAGCTCGATAACTTCCATAAAGAAAATCCTGACCTTGATGCTACGTCCTATAAGGCATTTTTACAGGATATTGGATATTTAGTTGAACAGCCTAATGATTTCACTATTAACACAACCAATGTAGATGCCGAAATTGCCCAAGTCGCTGGGCCGCAACTCGTAGTACCAATCAACAACGCACGTTACGCACTAAACGCTGTAAACGCACGGTGGGGCAGTTTTTATGACGCGCTCTACGGCACAGATATCATCTCCGAAACCGACGGACGGGAAAAAACTGGCGGTTATAATCGCGCACGTGGCCAAGAAGTAATTCGTCAGGCGCGCTTGTGGTTGGATACTATTGCACCGCTAACATCAGGCTCTCATGTGGATGCTACGCGATATTCAATAATCAACAGCCAGCTTGCTGTTGAGTTAGGTGAAGGTTCTGCAGTGGCATTAGCTGATCCAGCACAATTAGTCGCCTTTAATGGCGCACCTAATGAGCCGAACGAAATACTACTGCGCCACAATGGGTTGCATGCAGAAATTCAAATTGATGCATCACACCCTGTCGCCGCTGATGATCCCGCTAACCTTAAAGACATTCTGTTAGAGTCGGCATTAACCACGATCATGGATTGTGAAGATTCTGTTGCCGCTGTCGATGCCGAAGACAAAACGCTCGTTTACGCTAATTGGTTAGGTCTAATGCAAGGTAATTTAAGTGTTGCTGTGGCTAAAGGCGACAAAACATTTACGCGAACCATGGCACAAGATCGCAATTATACTGGTATTGATGGTAGCGATTGCACGCTCTCAGGACGCAGTTTGATGTTCGTGCGCAACGTAGGGCATTTAATGCAAAACGATGCCATCCTGTTTCGCAATGAGCCCGTTTTTGAAGGGATCATGGATGGTGTGATCACTAGCCTTATCGGAAAACACGATGTGCTGGGTAACAACACGTTAAAAAATTCGCAACAAGGCAATATCTATATAGTTAAACCGAAGATGCATGGCCCTGAAGAGGTCAGCTTCACCAACGACCTATTTGCAGCCGTAGAGGGTATTCTTGGCTTAGCGCCGAACACCCTTAAAATGGGCATAATGGATGAAGAGCGCCGTACCTCAGTTAACCTTAAAGCTTGTATCAAAGCTGCACACGAACGTGTAGTTTTCATCAATACCGGCTTTCTTGACCGTACTGGCGACGAAATCCACACGTCAATGCACGCTGGCGCTTTCGCGGCCAAAGCAGAGCTTAAAAACTTGCCTTGGATTAAAGCATACGAACATGCCAACGTTATGGCTGGTCTTGACTGCGGTTTAAGTGGTAAAGCACAAATTGGTAAAGGTATGTGGCCTATCCCAGATGAAATGGCGAATATGATGTCCGCTAAGATTGGCCACCCTAAAGCGGGAGCAAATACTGCGTGGGTGCCCTCACCTACCGCTGCGACTCTACACGCTTTGCACTATCACATGGTCGATGTTTTTGCCGTCCAGCAGCAGTTTAGCGGCGAGCAGTTCGATGGTCTGGATGATATTCTGACCATACCTTTGGCAGACGATAACAATGCTTTATCAGCTGACGATATCGAACGCGAAATCGACAATAATGTCCAAGGTATCTTAGGCTATGTAGTGCGCTGGGTGCATCAAGGGATCGGTTGCTCTAAAGTTCCAGATATCAATAACGTTGGCTTAATGGAAGACCGCGCAACGCTGCGTATCTCAAGTCAGCATTTGGCTAACTGGTTACTACACGGCGTTATCACTAAAGACCAAGTTCAGGCTTCATTACTAAAAATGGCCGTTTTGGTAGATGAGCAAAATGCCAATGATCCTGACTACATCCCTATGACTCCAAACCCTGAAGATGCAATTGGATTCCAAGCTGCAAGCGAGCTGATATTTGCTGGCTGTGAACAACCTAACGGCTACACCGAGCCTCTGTTGCACGCTAAGCGCATTGAGATGAAGGCGCAATTGCGCAACTAGTGCTTTTACCGCGCATTACGCTAGTCATGGCTGGCGTAATACGTGGATGCAAACTACGCTTTGCTTATTGCAATCAGTAGAGTAAGCAATGGCAAAAGAGCAAATAGTCCCCATTTTCTCTGGCGGTGGAACGCGACTGCCTGCCCATATAGGTATACTCAGGGCGCTGCAAGATCTGAATATTCAGTTCGATACCATTGTGGGTGTCTCTGGCGGCTCAATTGTGGCGGCTCTGTATGCGGCGCAACGATCATTAGATGACATATTTTCGCTGGCGCTTAATACCAATTTCAAACAGTTCAGGGAATTCAGTCTAATCCGTTTATTTTGCAAAGGTGGGCTGGCCTCAGGAGAGCGATTTGAACGGTGGATGGACGAGCAATTAGACGGTCGTTGCTTTAAAGATATGCCACTCGATTTAAGTATACTAGCTACTGACATTAATGGCGGCGGGCCGGTCGTTTTTAACCGCAAACACACACCTGATTTTAAAGTCTCCAAAGCTATTCGCTATTCAATGTCGATCCCGTTGATATTTAGTTTTCAGATATACAAGCAGCACGTAATGGTTGATGGAGCCATTCTTTCTGAGGATGCGCTGTTTGAGGACTGGCGTGGTGATGGTACGCCAAGTGTCTGCTTCCGCTTAAAAAGTGAGCTGCGCGAAAAGCCCCTCGATGAGAAGCGCACGTTATATTTACCCCAATACGTGAGCCTGCTGATAAAGACCTTTATGACGGCGCTGTCGCGCGAGTATGTACATGCCAATTATTGGCAGAATACTTTGGTCATTAATACCGGCGACGCATCAGCGGTAGACTTCGACATATCTGTCGACAAAAAGCAGCAGTTATACGAAGCAGGATATCGAACAGTAAAAGACTTCCTACCAATGAAGCTAGGTAAAGTTAGCCAACAACAATAATTTATACCGTGATGTAATGCTTAACGAGTCGCTCTAAACCCTCTTCTAAGTTTATTTTGGGGCACCAGCCTAATTGCCTTATTTTATCGGTGTTTATCCAATAACATTGATCATGGCCAGGACGATCTTGGACATGTTGGACTTCTATTCTTTGTCGGTCAGAAGTGTCTCGCCGTAACACCTTATCGAGTGTCCGGAGTAATGCAGAGTTGGTAGTCAACACCTCCGTACCGATATGATAAGTTTCACCAATTACCCCTTTCTGCATTAGCAGAATTAGTGCCTCAACATGGTCATCGACATATAGCCAATCGCGCTGCTGATCACCCTCGCCATACAGCGGAACGCTCTGGCCCCTAGAAGCCATATACAATGCCTTTGGCAATAGCTTCTCGGGATGTTGATACGGACCGTAATTGTTTGTGCAATGACTAATAATGGCGGGAAAATGATAAGTTTTTTGCCAACTCTGCACTAGCAATGTCGCCGCTGCTTTAGACGCAGAATAAGGCGAGCTTGGTGCTAGCGCTTGGGTCTCATTGTATGGGGAATCTCCCGTATTTGCCCCATAAACCTCGTCAGTTCCTACAAAAATAAAGGTACCTGAATGCTTTCTGTCCCGCCATGTTTGACGGCATACATCTAACAAAGCCGCGGTGCCCACAATATTTGACTGCACAAAAATATCCGCGTCAGCGATACTGTTATCTACATGAGATTCAGCGGCTAAATGAAATACTACATCGGGATTATATTCATTAATCACAAGCTTGAGGGCTGATTTGTGACAAATGTCGAGCTGTCGAAACTGGTAATTATCAGAGTGTCTTACAGCCGCTAATGCCTCAGGGTTTGCAGCGTAAGTTAGGTTGTCTATGTTAAGTATATGATATTCTGGATTCTGGACGAGGTTACGGATCAGAGCCGAGCCAATGAAGCCAGCTCCGCCCGTAACTAGGATACGCAATTTAGACGTTATAGAACTCACGATACCACGCAACGAAGTTACCGATCCCTTCTTTGATAGTGGTCTTTGGTCGATAATCAACATCGCTTACCAATGCTTCAACATCAGCGTATGTATCAGGTACATCGCCTAATTGCAGCGGTAACAAGTTTTTCTCTGCCTTTTTGCCCAATGCGGATTCAAGGGTTTCGATATACTCCATCAAATGCACTGGCGTCTGCGCACCAATGTTATATACGCGCCACGGTGCTTTACTGGTACCCGGATCGGGTTGCTTACCATCCCAGCTTTCATTGGCCGGAGCGTTGTGATCGAGGGTACGGATGATGCCTTCAACAATATCGTCAATATAGGTAAAGTCACGGCGGTGGTTACCATAATTAAACACATCAATAGGCTTGCCTTCTAGAATGGCCTTAGTAAATAAGAAAAGCGCCATATCCGGACGTCCCCATGGGCCATAAACCGTAAAGAAGCGCAGTCCGGTTGTAGGCAAACCATACAAGTGACTGTAAGTATGCGCCATTAATTCATTCGCTTTCTTACTCGCAGCGTACAAAGACACTGGGTGGTCAACATTGTCGTGCACTGAAAACGGCATACTTTCATTGGCACCGTACACCGAACTCGATGATGCGTATACCAAATGTTGAATCTGATTATGTCGACACCCTTCTAGAATATTCATGAAGCCAACAATGTTGGCATCGATGTACGCATGTGGATTTTCCAATGAGTAGCGAACGCCAGCTTGTGCGGCTAAATGCACGACCTTATCGAATTTTTGCTCGGCAAATAGCGCAGGCATGTTGTCACGATCTTCTACAGCCATTTTAACAAAGGTGAATTTGTCACTATTGGGGTGCGCCTTAATCCGTTCTAAACGCGCTTCTTTCAATGACACATCATAATAGTCATTAATATTATCTAGCCCAACGACCTCGTCACCACGCTCCAGTAAGTACAGTGAAACATGCGAACCAATAAAACCAGCTGCCCCGGTTACTAAAACTTTCATATCAAACCTCTACAAGCGAATATCGACCGCTTGTTTATCAAACATATATTTTAAATCAAAGATGACTGCTTGCGCCTTACCCAGACCACGCAACTCTTCTTTCGTCCATTGTTTAAATTCATTGTGCGCCACAGCTGCGATAATCGCGTCATACTTACCAGCTTGGGGCTTATCGACCAAGCGTAAACCGTACTCTTCTTCTACCTCTGAAGATTCAGCCCATGGGTCATAAATATCGAGGTTTACGTGATAACTTTCTAACTCGTGCGCTATATCAACGACTTTGGTGTTGCGAATATCCGGACAATTTTCTTTAAAGGTAATCCCCAACAATAAAATATTCGCCCCGTTTACCATTATTTGCTTATTCAACATGGTCTTGACCAAACGCGATACGACATATTCGCCCATACGGTCATTGATCCTACGCCCCGCAAGAATCACATCGGGATGATGCCCCAACTCTTCGGCTTTATGGGTTAAATAATAGGGGTCAACACCAATACAGTGACCGCCCACTAAGCCTGGGCGAAATGGCAAAAAGTTCCACTTGCTACCGGCGGCCTCTAACACTTCTTCAGTATCGATGCCCACGCGATCGAAAATCATTGCCAACTCATTGATCAAGGCAATATTCAAATCGCGTTGCGTGTTTTCGATAACCTTTGCGGCTTCAGCGACTTTGATTGAGGACGCTTTGTGCGTACCCGCGGTAATGATAGCGCGATATAACGCGTCAACTTGCTCGGCAACATCTGGCGTGCTACCCGAAGTCACTTTTACAATCGTTTCTAAACGATGCTTTTTATCACCTGGATTGATGCGCTCCGGGCTATACCCGGCGTAAAAATCCCGATTGAATACCAAACCTGATTCAGCTTCGATTATCGGGATACACACTTCTTCGGTGGCCCCCGGATACACTGTCGACTCATAAATGACAGTAGTACCGGCTTGGATGACCTTACCAATCATTTCACTGGCTTTGCGCAGTGGCGTCATGTCTGGCTGTTTGTTCTGATCAATCGGTGTTGGCACAGTCACAATGATGTAATTACAGGTCTTTAAATCTTCGGCAGAACTGGTAAAGGTCAAATGACTTGACGCTTTTAGTTCGTCTGAATCAACTTCTAATGTGCTGTCGTGACCCTCGCGCAATTGGGCTACGCGATGCTGATTAATATCAAGACCAATGGTATCGAAGTGTCGCCCAAACGAAACCGCTAACGGCAACCCCACATAACCAAGGCCAATAATTCCTATCTTATTATTGTTCATAAACTACGCGTAATACCTTCACCACTTAATTTACCTGGGCGTTATGTTGGCATACTTTAGCCAATTAACAAACGGTTAAAAGCGGGAATATTGCGGTAAATAACGGTTAAAGTTGAATATTGTGCTTTTCTGCCAGTGCGTGGACAAAACTAATCGGGATAGCATAGGTTATTCCGCTTGGATCAGATATGGCAGATTCCTTCGTTTGCTTAACAAATACTTTATTGATCACTGCTATTACCTCTCCCGTTGTGCTGAGATAAACCGGACTGCCACTATTCCCCGGATACGCCGTAATGTCGAGTTGGTAAATCAACATAGGCTGTTGTAATCGGTCCAGATACTGTTGGGTAATTTGACTGCTGTGCTGTGCCGGTCTGACATTTGGCGTTAACGCAGCAACGATACCTTGATGAGTGGCAGGAAACAGGCCGAGAACTGCACCTATCGGGAAGCCCGTAATCAATATGTTACTGCCATCAGGCGAAATTTTGTCTTTTGCTTGTAGGGTCAACGCGGGCAACTGTTCGGCAATTTTAACAATAGCGATATCAGCGTCTGCATCGGTATAAATTGCTTCAATAGAAATGGTGCGCATTAAACGGCCATTCGGTACAAATATCACGCGTTGCGATTTAATTCCTTCTTCCAATTCAGAATTTATCACATGCTCATTGGTAACGACGTAATGCCCGTCTCCTACTACAAAACCGGTACCTTCAAGCTGATGACTGACCGTTGCCAAAGGTGCATATACCCCAACGCCGACAATCGATGGTTTTGCCTTGGCAATAACATCAACAAGTTCGCTAGCCCAACAATTAAAAGTAATAAATAGTGTTAAGACACAAGCACATATGTAACTTGAAATGCGCGTAAATTTACACAAAACAGTTTCCTCTTGGAATTTTTCATCTATAGTTGCAACGTGAATGACTTAAATTCTAGTTAAGTTTCTGTAAGCGCAGCAGTTAACAGATTACATCACGTTCATTGCAACGGTCGTTGAGCACTGTGCTATATTAAACTTATTCAAACGGAATTGTCGCTTTAAGCTTGAGGTTAAATAGTGAATCCAGTCGATCCAACAGCTCTCCCCAATTACCCCGTAGCAATGGCTAATCCCATTGACGCTGTAGTTGGTCGAGTTAAAAAGCTCATGACGGGTTACTCAAAACTCAAAGAAGCCAAACAAATCTCTAAACACTTTTCCGATTATTTGCGCCCTGTGGTAGCAGACTCTCCGGATTCTAAAACCAAAGTATTTAATATTCGCCACCAAGTCTATTGCGAGGAGTTAAACTTTGAGCCAATCCGCGATGATGAGCAAGAGTCTGATGACTTCGATGATTTTTCGATCCATGCAATGATTCAGCATTTGCAAACCGGCAACTTCGCGGGAACAGTGAGAATTGTGCATCCTGACGACGATTCAAAGCAGTTGCCCATCGAAAAGTATTGCTTACATTCAATCACGGATGAAGAATTATCACCGGCTAATTTTGCTCGGCACGAAATATGTGAAATATCCCGTTTAGCAGTGCCTGCGCGTTTTAGACGCCGCAAGATTGATCAGTTTGAAGGTGCTGCAACCGGTGTTATTAACCCCCAGACTTATTCAGAAGAAGAACTTCGCTGTTTTCCTTTCATTGCGATTGGTCTTTATATGTCTGCGGCGTCGATAGTGATTGCTAAAGGTATACCTCATACTTACGTAATGATGGAGCCACGATTGGCGCGAAGTATGAGCTTTCTCGGGATCAAGTTCCACAAACTTGGACCGACTGTTGAGTACCACGGCCAACGGGCACCGTATTACATCAACCCATCGTTGTTGATGAAGAATCTCACACCAGCATTTAAAACAATGCTAAAAGACATCCAACACTCCATCGCTGAACAAAAGCACCTGTTTTCTCAATAGGTATACCTCATACATGTTCAATTACAACGACGCTTTTTCACGCAATATCGGTTGGGTTACAGAAGCCGAACAAGCGCAATTGCGTAGAAAGCGAGTTGCAATTGCCGGTGCAGGAGGGGTGGGCAGCTTACACATGTTGACACTCGCACGGCTGGGCATTGGTCAGTTTAATATTTCCGACTTTGACGAATATGAGGTTCACAATTTCAACCGTCAATTCGGCGCTACGCTTTCAACTGTTGGTCAAGGCAAGATGGAGACCATGGCTAAGATGGTGATTGATATTAACCCAGAAGCTGATGTAAAAACTTTTGACGGTGGTATTGATGCGAGTAACGTCGACGAATTCCTAAAAAATGTTGATCTATATGTAGACAGTTTAGATTTTTTTGCCCTAAATGCGCGCAAATTGGTTTTTCAAAAATGCTACGAACGAGGTATCCCTGTAGTGACTGCAGCGCCTTTAGGAATGGGCTCAGCCTTACTTTGCTTTCTCCCTGGACAAATGTCATTCGAGGATTATTTTCGCTTTGATGCCAAAGAAAGTGAAGAAGACCAACTGATACAATTCCTGATTGGGCTCTCTCCAGCAATGTTACAGCGCCCCTACCTGGTCGACCAAACACGCGTTAGCTTTAGACAGAAAAAAGGCCCATCGACTGTGATGGCTGTCAATTTATGCGCAGGTATCGCTGGTACTTATGCATTGAAAATACTACTAGGCCGCGGAGAAGTGCTCGCTGCGCCCTATGGGCTCCATTTTGATGCCTACCGCAATAAACTCAAAAAAACGTGGCGGCCGTTTGGTAATGCTGGGATGTTACCTCGCCTGATGTTCAAAATCGCGAAAAAGGTCGTTTCAGAAAGTTAGCACTTTGAGTGTCAGGAATTTTTACATCAAACACTCGGCCCGCAAAAACATTTTCATTTTACCTAACCATTTCAACACTTTACAAAATTGGCACAGGCCATGCATTATTTACAGCAACCGTACATTATTGACGTGTTTGAACAAGGAATTATCATGAACAAATTTAAATTATTAGCAGCAGCAGCAGCTTTGAGCGTAAGCTCAGCGTCTTTTGCTGACCCAATGATCATTCAAGAGTGGTCATTCATTAACGAAGCAGGTTTCAAGTCATTTGAACAAACTGCAACTCCTCCAGGTGCGGTAAACGTTCCTACTCTCTCTGGTCAAAGCGCAAATGGCGGTACTTCAATTTTGAGTACTGGCGAGCTTCCAGATTCACTTTGCTGGGGCGACGCAGTAACTCTTGGTGGCCAAAGCTGTTTGAAAATTAACTCTCCGGTTTCTGCTGCAACAACTCAGAGCTGGGACGAAGATGGTTTATTAGTTGACATCAACGGTGGCGCTGCTCAAGGTAACGCATTTACTGCTGATTTGGACGACGATTACACATTGTTCTTCAACCAAGGTACGGCGCTACGTCACGATAACTTCCCAATCACAGGTATTTTCCTTGATAAAGTTACAATCGTAGATGGTTTACAGCTGCAAGCGGTTGCGCCAGCTGGTGTTACTGTTCTTGCTCCTGAGCTTGAGTTCTTAGTTGACTTCTGGGAAACGCCAAACAATGGTATAGATGCTGACGGCAACTGCCCATTCGGTCCTCCTAGCGGTACTCCAGGCTCTGTTAACGGTGCTGGTTGTGCGGACATCTTTGAGGTAGCTGGTTTTGCAGGTGGTAATATCATTGCTGCGGGCGCTGACTTCATTGACTTCGCAGTTAACTTCACAGTAGGTGGTGTTGATCCTAACGTATGGCACACTACTTACCAATTGGTTACTCGTTTGAGTGGTCTTGAAGTAATCGGCGGTAACCTAGGTTTCGCTACTCGCGAAAACGGTGTTAACGTTCTTAACGCACAGTTTGCAGTACGCGCTATCGATGCTCCAGAGCCTTCAACAATCGCAATCTTTGCGCTTGGTTTGTTAGGTCTTGCTGGTATGTCTCGCCGCAAAAAAGCGTAAGGGATAAATTCCTTGAAAAGCCGCCCATTTGGGCGGCTTTTTTATATCTATAAAATAGCTAATGGCCAATTGCACATGTGCCCTAACCTACATTCTCAGGCTATATGAAGGCGCCTTGCCATATGAATATCGCAAAATTATTGCAAGGATTGCCGTTCTAGCCTAGGAGTATCCTGTGAGTCAAGCTAACAAGGAAGGTTTTGTGGCTAAGGTAAAAACGCTGGCTTTGTGTCCCATAATTGCCAGCCTAACAAATAGAAATACGTGTCTTCATTATATCCACTGTTCGCCCAACCAAAAACGTAACCATTGTCAAAATGATTATTTTCTTCTTGATATATCTTCACACTGGTATTTGAGAATATGAGCTCCCAGTCAGTCCTCTCGGTGCGTTTCCAAATCCGATAACTGCCGTCCTTAGCGGTTAAAGAACTCGAACGTTGACGCTCAATGAGTAACTCTACAACTGTGCCATTATCACGGGGATGAAAACACTCGGCTAACTTTCCTTCTATTCGATTAATTACCGTTCCGCTAGACCCGTGGGAGCTTGATCGATTAATCGTAGGCCGACAATAGCTGACGCCATTTTCTCCACCTTTAGCCGGTAAAATAGCTTCTGTTTCCACTGTCACACCAGCATTAGAATATTGGCCTTGCCATTGAGTCGACAACTTATTGTTGTTCGCTAAGTAGGTACTCTCAACACTGTTGAACATTGCGCCACTGCGAAGATTAGTAATCACTCGGCCTTCGCCCCAGTTGCGATCGAAACGTTGTGGGTATTTGTCGATGTACAGCTTAGTCCCGTCAACATAGGTTACTTCAGCTCTCATCCCGCGCTCATTTTCTACCGGGTCGCCCTTCTGCCATAGATCGATACTTAAATCTGCCCCGGCTTCTATTTCAGTGATAGCACGATGAAAAAAATTTACCGGTTGGTAGATTTTTAAATACTCCCATGAAGCTTGCATGGGTTGATGTAGCACATAGCGCCACTCGCTGGTGCTATCGCCATTTGGATGTTTACCGCGGAAACGAAACTCTACGCCCTGTAAGGTTTCGCCTGGAATTGGCGAGAGATCCCCTTTTTGGCCGTTCCAATCGACAATCGCTGTATTGTCTATCGCGTGCTCACCAGCGTTAAAATCCCAACTCACGAGGGGCTCTTCAGCTGAGCCAGTATGTGGTGTCGATGTACAATTTAATGGCGTTGCAGCAACTGAGGAGAGCGCACAACATAGAGCAATGTATGAAACTTTTCGCTTACATTTATTGACGTTTAGCTGCTGAAGACTGAATAAATTCCGTGTAATTCTGTGAGATCGCATGAGAGTCGTACTCGTCTTTAATAAGTTTTCGGGCGCGCACTCCAACGAGATCTAATTCCGCTGCGCTATTCAATAATTTTTCGATAGTGTCGCATATTTCATTTGCTGATTCAGCCTTAAATCCGCTCGCACCGTCTTGAATCGCAATACCTTCAAAAGCGATGTCAGTGCCGATAACGGGTAGGCCATGATTCATCGCGTCGAGGACTTTCAACTTTGTACCGCCACCGTCTCGCAATGGGCAAAGAAAGGCTTGGGCCTGCGCATAAAAAATTGAAATATCGTCTACATAGCCATGAATTTCAATAAAGTCGTAACGCTGAGCAAGCGCAGTAATTTCTTCAGATGGATTCTTACCAATAATATCGATTTTAACGTCTAATCCTCGGTCAATAATCATTGGGCACACGTCTCGGAGTAAAAACGTTATTGCATCTGTATTGGGGTACCAATCCAACCCTCCGATAAACAGTAACTGACCTTTGATTGGCGTGCGCTTAACCTCTGGTAAAAAGGGCACTCCATTGGGCACTACAGAGGTTTCAATTTTGCTATTCAAAGCTTTTAAGGCTTGCCCATCGGGAGCAGAGCACACAATATGCCGTTGGTATTTTTGCATTCTATCTGCGTCAAAGCATGCTATCTTGCGCGCCTCCAATTGATAGTACCAACGCTTGAGTATATTCGACTCTTTTTGGGCTCTGCGCTCCATCATGGCATGTTCGGCATTGTGATGATTAATCACAACTGGACATTCAAACCTTTGCTCCCTAGGTAAATGGTCAATAAGCCCCATAGTATCGACATGAATAAAATCAAACGTCCTTTCTTTCAGCAAGCGCTTGAGAAACACCTTACACTTTGGAGCTCGTAGCCAATTGACAGAATATGGACGCGCTGAAAACAACGAGTAAAATGCGGTCCACAGACGCGCTTTTGTACTCTTTTCAGCAGGCATTTCAAAAAAGTGTACTTCAACCCCACGGTTTTCATAAAACGTCTTGGCCTCGGCCAGCCCTTGCTCTACCGAGTTAAAATAAGGTGTTAACAATCGTGGTTGAATTAGGCATACCAAAGTGACTTTATGTGCTTTAGTCACACATTCCAACAGACCATGGGTACGGATAAGCAACCCACCCTTTGCTGGGTATGGCACAAAATGGTTAAGCCATAGCACATGTTGTTGTTTCAGGTCCGAATGTTCAGTCACCAAGAGTACTCTCAAAATATTGTTGTTTTTTAACTTGCTCTTCAAATCGCTCGGTATAAGTTAATTTGTACGCTAAGTCTTGACCAAAATACTTATCCATTTCTGCGGCGATTAGTGTTTGCCACTGCTCGTTAGGCTTTCCCTCTAGGGTAATATCAACATGCCCTAACGTTTCTTGACGCGCTTTATAGTTGATCAATACTCCGTGTTCCATCGCGATATTTTTGAACACATAGTAAAAAGTAAGTGCGGGATATTGTTGCTCATTGCCTTTAATGCTGGCACCTTTACGCCCCATGATATCGGCAATGATTGGGTGCGCTCGTCCACACGCACATTGTTGCTCAGACAAGGTGACGCAGTCACCTAAGCGATAGCGAATGATTGGGAACGACAGGGACGCTAAGTTAGTAATGATCACTTCATTATTTTCGTCAGTCTCAACAATGACACTTTCCATATTGATGTGCATATTGCCTTGCGGACACTCAAAAGCAATGAGTCCCGACTCGGCCGCACCATATTCACTGATCATTTTGCGGCCAAAGGCTTGTTTCACCTCTGGCTGATAAGCATCTAAAATCATTTCAGACGTACCCTTGACCATTTTAATGTCATCGAGCTTTATCCCCAACTGATTCACTTTTTTGGCGATTTGATAAATCATTGACGAATAGCCAGATAGGTACTTTGCACCGCTTAAATTTTTGGCGAAATTGGCGATTGATGCATCATCGTAACGAAAAATACGTGAGCGATTTTGCAACCAATCAAGTAAACGAATCTTCCATGAGCGCTTTTGGTCTAGATTGTATCCCCAGAAATAGCCATTTTTATCCCAAACGTTAACGCCATACCAATCGTAATTGCGCATGACGTTTGCGCGGTTTTGCGAATCCCACTCTTCGTTGCGATAAAATTCTAATGCTTCACCGCTAGTACCGGATGTTTCAGCCAACATGCGTTTTGCAAACGGAAAACTCGTATGTATTCGACTATTTTCAGCAATCAACGTCTGCTTTGACATCGTTGGTAATTGCTGCAAGTCAGCAATGGATTGGATGTCGTCAGGGTGTAAATTTAAATCGTCGAACACCTGACGGTAATAAGCACTGTGTTCATAGGCGAGGTTCAAAAGTTTCTGCAGCTTTTCCAACTGCAACGCTTCTAATTCAGCGCGAGTAAAACTCTCTTGTTGCTTGAGCTCTCGATATATAGATTTTAATGAAGGGTTACGCAAGCGCGCCCCTGCCCAAAATACCAGTTTAGCGAATGGAGATATCATCGAGCCGCCTCATAAGCATTGGGGTGAAGCTTGAAGTCAAGCGTAACCATTTTGGTGAGCATATCTAACATCGAGTAAGCATCGCCATTGGCTTGCCCGTACTGTTCGATAAACCTATGCATTGCCGGTTTATCCCACATATCATCCACCAACAGGTCAACATATTCATGGAAACTCTGCTGTTGGTGCAGAAATTGGAAGTTGTTCCAACCTAACCCTTTGACAGTCTGGCCTTTCAATTTACTGATAAGTTTTTCACCGGCAATGCGCACCAGCCGGCTGGCTTCCTGCATTAAGATCGGTCGCCCAGCATTGATTAGTGTAGCGGCCATTGGCAATGAGCAGAGGTCGCTGTGTTGTTGCTTAACGATGTACTGGCTAACTTTATAATTAACCCGATGGCGGTACTTTAACTGCAAAACTTGTTGCGCCAGTACAGAGTCCACATACGGATGATGATAGCCCAAAGTAGTCGCTGCAGATTTAGTCTGTAATACAAAGAATTGACGATGAGCATGAGCCAACTTGAATCGTTCACTTAACTCTTGTAAGCCATTTGTCCCCGAATCAACATAGCCCTTCAAGCATGCAGCAGTATCATCACTAAACTGCTTTTGCAGGGCCTGGTAATCAACATCTTGGCGCCAACACCACGGATGTGTTTTAAACGCATCACTGAGCAACGGTGTGAGCATTGATATCGCTTGTTCATTGGAAATTTTATCGTATACACCCGGTCGAACCATAGAGTTAAACAGGAGCTTTAATTTATTGGTTCCACTGGAAAGACTATTAATTCCGTAATGGCCAGAAAGGTGCTCAACAAACAGTCCGGCACTTAAAGGTGCATCATTGAATTGCGCAAGATAATGACTTGCATGATACCAGTGTGGGAACAGCGCAAAACCAAGACTACTTAGCATTTGCAAGGCTGTTTCTGCGCCGAAGTGAGTATCTTCAAGGGGATTAAAGGTCATCCCTTTCTGCAAGGGTGCTCCTAATTTATAGGCTATCTCTACTTCGCGACTTTTCAATTCGCCATGTGTATAGGTGCCGACAATCCGCTCGCGATTTGATGAAAGCAGTACTCTTGAATCCCAGCCGGCTGACAGCATTAAAAACGCATTGGGCGAACGCATTAAAACATCGTGTAGACGTTGATCAATTTGGTGTAAGGCAGAACTAACATTACACTCAGGATTAGATTGCCAAGCCGATGACGTAGTAATATTCAACTTCCCATTACGAAACTCTATTGTCTGTAATGGGCAGGTTTGTTGCACCCCTAACAGCGGTGTTCTCTCAGCGACACTGATAGCACTTGCTAGAAACGTGTATACACCTGCCCAATCTTTCTCAAAAGCGCCGAAACGAGAAAAGTTTTCAAGTCGATTAGATACCCAAAATTGCTGCCCTTTTTGCGCGTACCAAACCGTTTCACTGCCCATAAAATCACATTGAATTTTGAGCTGCTTGTGCTGAGTATCGAAGCTAACCAGCGTACCTGTGTGGATAGTGCTTTGCCACTCGTGCGGGTCAAGCGTATGGTCCTGTTCGTCAGCGTGTAAGTGACGATCACCAAGATAAACCGAGATACCATTTGCATCTGTTGTAATTAGCGTATTTCTACAGCCGTCGTCAGCGAACAATGTAGCTGATTCATATTGCTTTACGTGTTGAAAGCCATCGATTGATAATGGTTGCTCAGCTGTTTCCTGAACTACGAGCAGGAAGCCCTTGTTGTTCGCCATGTGCGATTCCTTGTTGCTTGTTCTGATAAACTAACAGGAGCGATGCCTGCAACGCTAACGATATCCACAAAAATGGATAGTAGCCAACGGTTACAAACTGTCCAGCCATAACAAAGCCGATGATACCCAACCTTAGCCCCCGCCACATAGCGAGAAGTATCTTATCTCCAGGATCAGGGTGTAAGGGGAAGTTGGGCAAGCGTTTGGTGAGCGCAAAAATTATTAAAATCAAATAGAAGAATAGCCCAATAAACCCAGCATCTGTGCCAATTTGTAAGAATATATTGTGCGGTAATTCGGCCTTGCCATACAGCATGTCTTGGGGATAGTGATCGCGATAGTAGGGAATAAAATTGAAGTATCCTATCCCTAACACAGGGTATTCCTTCATAATATTCCACCCGTGTTTCCAATACAATTTTCGCTGTAACGACGACTTGTCTTCACCAATATCGGTAAAGCGCGCCTTTTGCTCATCAGGTAATACATGCCAGCCGATAGAAACCAGCAAGGTTGCACCGATGAGCACTTTAGGTTTGAATATTTGTTTGTAAAATAATACGACCAGTTGTACCGCTAGGGCTAATTGTGCCCCACGACTACTCGAACCGAGAATAGTGAGCAAGGGGCATACCCAAGCAGCCATTAAAACGTACTTTTCCCAGACTCGCACGTTGTCCTTATTATCGCGGTACAACATGTATCCTAAGGGGAAAAGTATTAGCATCAGTATTGCCAGTTCACCTGAGTTTTGAAAGTACCCCGGTGGTCCCATCAACCCCCAGGTGGTAAAAGAGAAGCCGCGAAACGCCCAGACTCTGGCAGTCCCGAATGCTACCTTCAAAGAACACATAAACATCACAAGGAAAAATACATAAAGCCGCTCTTTAGTGTTTACAATCCCCGTAGCAAGGTAGAACACAACGATCCACTGAATAAAGAAAATATAGTTATTGGTAGACCAATTGATGTTGTAAGCGACTAAAAATGACATGTGTATCGCGATCGCGAAAAACAATATCAAAACGTGAAACGTTGTGAAGGTAAGCTTTGCTTTCTTGTCCATCACAAAAGCAACCAGAGCAAGGGTTAAGAATATTTGTGCCCAAGGCAAAAAATTAATTACGGGAAAAATGGATTGGGGTCGGAAATACTCTATGAATAAGTAAATGCATATACTCTTAAATGCGAGACTTTCACCTTTGAAAAACTTCCAAAGATTGCCGATTTGCAAAAACCACAAATTTTGCAGAGTTAAAGATTCCGGCTGCTTAACGGGTTGCATTGTCTGACTCGATTAAACGCTGGGTGGCAATTGCAATGTTCTCGAGACATTTATCAAAAAAATACTGGTTAGTATTGTATGGATCATGCAGATACGCGGTGCGCATAGGACTCACCAAACCTATCAGGATCTTTTGCGTCTGTGGGAACATTTCCTCTAATTCGGATAAATGGCGTGGCTCCATTACCACAAGTAAATCCTTACCTTCAGGCCGATAATCCTCAATATTTTGTGATCTATGATTGCTAACCTCTACCTCCATACGCTGCGCAAAATCAAGTGTTTTGGCAAACGCTGGGTCTCCCCCCCGACAGTGTAGGCCGTAGGAAACTGTCGGGAAGCCAAGTGCCCTGCTAATAGCCTCACCGTAAGGACTACGACAAATATTGCCACTACAAATGAACACTAAGCGATTAAATGCTGTTAACTTACTTGGTGACGCGTTGCGATAGGCTCCTAGCAGGTACGCGAGATCAAACTTTACGCGCCGCAACAACCCTTGCTTCGAACCAAACTCATTTGCAACCCAACCAAAAATTGACACTTAAAATCCTCTTAATTGTGCTTTTTTGTACAAGTCATTGTACGCAGCAACCATCGCTTCTGCGGAAAACGTGTTAGTCACTCGCTCAACCGCCACTTGATTGCGTAGGATCGAAGCTGGTGCATCCGCAATTAGGCTACGCATGGCTGCGCCAATAGCCTTCGGGTCAATTGCTACCAGTTGGCCCTGACTATCATTTTCGATAATCTCTTCAGGCCCGCCACATCGTGTTGCAATTACGGGCAATCCTGACGCCATCGCTTCAATTGTACTAATCGAAAACCCCTCCGCATCAGACGTTAACAAGAACGCATCGAGTCCTTGTAAGTATTCAGGCGTATTTTCAACAAACCCAATAAAACTTACGTTAGTGATATTTTTATCTCTGATCACAGCATCGAGTTGTTGCTTAATTTTTGCTTTTGGATCACCGGCTATCACAACGTGAAATCGACGCTTGATATCCGCCAATTCATCAATCGCCTCAAGCAAGAGGTCATAGCGTTTCGATTTACGTATATTACCCAGTGTACCGAACAAAACAATGTCTTCATCAATACCAAGCTTTTCACGCAGTAAGGTCTGCTTTTCGCCATTATATAGCGCAGTTTGAATGCCGTTATAAATGACAGTTGTGCGCTCAGGTACCAATAATTCATGCTCTTGTATTTTGTTAGCCAAAGAGCGGCTTACTGCTACAAAATTCGATATACCATTGCGCATAAACCATAACTTGAGTCGTTTAAAGCGTTCGTTTGGTGAGACATCAACCATCCCGTGATAGGTTGCCACTACGGGTGTACGTGTTAATACACCTACAATAGCTGCATAGACATTAGACCCAAGTAGATGAGACTGGATAACCTGCACATTGTATACTCGAATAAGCTTAAGTAGTTGCCAGATAAACTTAACGTTAAAGCTTCCTTTGGAGTCAAGTATAATTGGCTCAATACCATTTTTACGCAAGGTATCGGCCACATACCCTTCACCGCGAATCACAGCCAACGAGCGCCAAGGGGTACTATTCAATTCTGTAGCGAGATGAATGAATACATCTTCAGCACCACCTGGGCCGGTTGTATCGATTAAGTGCAAGATAGTCTGTGGTGCAGTGTCTTTTTGAGGCATAATGCCCAAACTTCGAAAAAACGTGATTTCAACTTGTGTCAAAGGATAACAAGCAATACCCTTGCTGCAAACAAGACTTTGTTAATTTATGATGGAAAAAAACGTTGTTTTAGTTTTTGATGCCAACCAAAGGAGTGCGCTAGCTACGACACGGTCTTTGGGCGGGCAGACGAACACTGTTGTGTATACTGCAGATTCGACGCCAAAGGCACTAGCAGGCTGTTCTAAATACAGCCAAAAATACCTTCAATACCCAGATCCAATAAGCGATACACAGGCCTTTGTCGCTTGGCTGTTAGAAGCTATTCAACGTTATCATATCACTTTTTTAATGCCGGTTACTGAAATCAGTAGTCGAACACTGCTAGAGAATCGTCAACAATTTTCCCATTGTAAGCTACCATTCGCTCCGCTTGAGCAAGTGATGAGGCTCAGTGACAAAAGCCAATTGAACAAATTAGCCGAATCATTAGGTGTCCCTGTGCCGCAAACGCTGTACTTTAACGCGAGTAGTGAGGTTAACCTCGACCAGGTAGTTTTCCCCTGCGTGATTAAACCAGCGTTATCCAAGGTAAATGTTGACAATCAATGGTTTACAACTCAAGTTCACATTGTGCAGAGTCGAGATGAGCTGCAGACGTTGTTGACTGATACACCCTACCTGCATGACCACCCATTTATGTTGCAACAATATATTGAGGGCTATGGAGCCGGTGCATTTTGTTACTATCAGAATGGGCACGCTAAGGCCTTTTTCGCACATCAGAGATTACGTGAAAAACCACCGAGTGGTGGCGTGAGTGTACTGTCAGCCAGTGCGGCGTTGGCCCCTAAACCCAAAGACTACGCAACACGCCTATTGGATGCAGCTAATTGGCACGGCGTTGCTATGGTTGAGTTTAAAGTTGGATTAGATGGTACTCCTTATCTGATGGAGATTAACACTCGTTTGTGGGGCTCTTTGCAGCTAGCCATTGATGCCGGTGTCGACTTCCCTAGTTTACTTTACCGGGGCGAATTTGAGCCCATACCTGATTCACAACCTCCGTACAAAGAGGGCGTGCAATTGCGCTGGCTATTGGGCGATTTGGATAATTTATATCTTACACTCAAGGATTCAAAAACGAGTATCGGTGCCAAGGTTCGCCACATCTTCCAGTTTTGCCTGCCGAAATTTGGTGATCGCCGCCACGAAGTGAATCGCCTCGATGATATGGGTCCGTTCTGGTTTGAGCTCAAGCGTTACTTAGGGGGCTGATTCGGATGTTAAAACAACTACTAAAGTCGTGCGTGAAGCAATGCTTGTACTCTATTTATGGGAGTGTTGGCTGGTCAATTAAACAGCGAGGACCACACAAGCTCATCGTTCTGATGTATCACCGTATTCTGCCTAAATCAGATGAACGATATCATTACGAAGAACCGGGTATGATCGTAACCCCCGAAAGCTTTCGCATGCATATGGAAGAACTGCATCAGTCGGGTTTGCCAATCGTTGACCTTTCCAAATGGGCCAGATTACCTGATAAAGACAAGCCAGATGCGGCGATCGCAATAACTTTTGACGATGGTTGGCTCGACAACTACGAGTTTGCATTTCCAATTTTGGCTGAGTATCACTTTCCTGCGACATTGTATGTGGTCAGCGACTTTATCGGTCAAGCTGCGCCATTTTGGCCCAATCGCATACTGCGGCTGCTACTCAACAAAACAGACTTTAGCTTGCAAGCTTATGCCAACCTTATTGAACTTACCGGTCCTGTGCCAGCAACGCCATTGAGCAAAGACCAAGCAGCTGCCATTATCCAGCGTTTAAAAAAATTTGATGACGATGTTATATTCAATGCGCTAGTAAGTGCCCCCAGTGACGAACTTGGCGTTGAAATGATGAACTTTGAGCAACTCAAAGATGCTCAACAACGAATGAATATAACTATCGGATGTCATACTAAATCTCACCGCAGGTTACTCGAAGGGACTCCATCCGAGCGGCTACATGCAGAAATAATCGATAGTAAACATCAATTAGAGCAGCAATTCGCCATCGAAATTGATAGTTTTTGCTTCCCCAATGGCGATTACTCTGAGGCTGCTTTGGCGTTAGTCGAAGAGAATTATAAAAATGCGGTAACAACACTGCGAGGTCACAACAATGCAATGACGCCTGTTCACCAGCTGGTCCGCATTGGTGTACACAACGATATCGCGTCTCAACCTTTAGCCTTTAAAGCGCGCTTAAGCGGCTTGATTTAATTAGGGAATAACATGGCAGATCAGAAAACACCGACGAACGACCCGCTCATTAGCATTATTGTTCCGGTTTACAACGTAGAAAAGTATCTTGTCGAGTGTTTGGATTCACTACTAGCACAAACGTATAAGAATCTTGAGATTATTGTTGTTGATGATTGTTCGCCTGATAACTCCGCTGCAATTATTGAGCGTTATGTGGCAAAAGACAAACGCGTTAAGGCCGTTAAGCGCGCGCAAAATGGTGGGCTAAGTGCAGCTCGAAACTCTGGAATCGAACACGCGACCGGAGAATGGATAACCTTTGTTGACAGTGACGATTACCTACATACCGATTGCTATCGACAAACGCTGTCGGTCATGAGCGCTACAGATAAGTGTAATGTGGGTATTTTCTCAGTGGTCTACCTCAATGATGAGACCAAACAAACATCTCCAGCGCCGTACTTTCACGTTAACCTCGACTCTCCCAACTGGTTTTGGGATTGCAACGTAACGTCATGGAACAAGATATTCTTAGCCAAACATATTAGTGACCACAATATCCGCTTTGCGGAGGGCCTGTATCACGAAGATGAGGACTTTTGGTTTAAGTATTGTGCCGCGGTCGATTTAGTGCCAGCCGTTACAAACGAGCCACTTTATTACTATCGTCAACGCGGAGCGTCGATTACGTCGAACAATAGCTCAAGAAAGCAGTTACCAGATATTTTTGCTTCGATGAAAACATTTGCTCAAAGTCGCAACCTATTGATCTCTAAGCGCGATTATCTGTTATTTCGAGCAAGCATTTTCATTCGCATTTTAAACAATAAACTCACGGGCGAAGAGAAACTTACTGCACTGTCTCATATGCGCCAACTGATGGAAGAATTACAACCAAATACGTCGGAAGTAGCGCAAATGTTACCAATCGCACAATACGTATACATGGTTCGTGACGATTCTTTTCTACCTGTTGCGCTCAACCTTGCGGATCAAATGATGCAGCTACAAAAACAATCGAATAAATCGATAGCGCGTCAGCTACTCGATAGGGTGACTGGCAGTTAACCGCGAAACTTATCAATAGCGCCGCGCAAGCGTTTAATGTCTGGTGCAATTGCAAATGGATAGGTGAAAAATGACCGCAATAGCATTAATAGCGCCTGCCATTTGTTGGCCTGCCATAAACGACTAAATACCACGTAATAGGTAAAGGCTTTTGCTTTGCGCCGCAATCCACTGTCTTCTATTTCATTGTCTACCGCTAGCCGATTAGCTAGCGTGATATCTTCGTTGACGTTTATGCGCACTGTGCCATGCACTCTGACCGTGGCAAGCACATCCTGAACATAACCAACGCGATAGCGTTTCAACAGTTTTAACCACAAGTGTTTGTCTTCAGCACGCATCAAGTCTTCGCGGAAGCCTTGCACTTCATCAAAAGCGGACTTTCGGATTAAATTATTGGAACCACTCCCCGGCATTTTGATCTTAAATAGAAAGTCTTCATAGGTAGCCTGAGCGGGCGGCATTGTCGGCTTTAAAGTAGGTTCGCCTTGCGCGGTCATATAATCACAACCACCACCGACAAAACCTATGTCGGGATCTTGCCGGATGACGGCGTATTGCTCTGCAAGTTTATGTGGATACCAAATATCATCTGAATCGAGAAAAGCTATGTACTCACCCGACGCGTTCGCAACGCCTAGATTTCGCGCGGCTCCCGGTCCTGTTGGTTCATCATTGCGCAAAACTGTTGGCGCTTGGTCACCAAACTCTCGCATCACTCGTCCCTTGATATCCTCAGCGGAGCCATCGTCCACGACAATAACTTCGATAGGGCGATAGGTTTGCTTATAAATACTGTGAAGCGCTTCAACCAACCACTCTTGTCGATTGTGCGTCGGCACAATTACAGATATCAAACTCATGCGTCTGCCTTTTTCTTAAACACTAATTCCACCAAGAACTGGCGCGTTGGTTTATCCAAGTAAAATATCACACCTATGGCGCCAAGAAACAATGACAAAGATAGCCCACACGCTATGCTGACTTGTGCTAAAGAATCTGAGATATCGATAAATTTTAGGGCCAAATAAACATAAATAAAACTGGCCGTGACCAAAACTGCCGTTTTGGTAAATTTAATTTGCATGTCAAAACAAGGTTTCGCAATTCTAGCCGTCAGTAGCAAAATAACCAACGCAGTTACTAAAAATGCATACGCGGCCCCGGTCATTCCGAAAAAATAAGTCAGCGGAATAATTAAAATCGTCATCAGCAAAGCCCTCGCCCATGACAACCAAGCGACGGTCTTGGTTTTGCCTACATGCAATAATGGTAAATTAAAAATCTGCGACTGATGAAAGAACAGGTTTCTGAATGCGACTAGAAACACCAGAGGAAAACTGGCGTAAAACGCGCTATTAACCATAACTTTCATAACGATACCGCTGAGCAAAGACAATCCAACTGCCGACGTTAGCAGGATATAGGTGATCAAGCTAAAGATTAACGGCAACTTGTAATGCTGTTCGCTATCATTAATGATTTTAAATCGCTCAGTTTGCCACCACTGACTAAATGGACGCCAAATCATAAGGCTCATTATCATGGCGAATTTCAGTGCCAAGAAAAATAAACCAACCTCTGCTAACCCACCAAACTCTTTTATGAGAAAGTTTGATGCCATACTCACGTAAATGTTGCCGGCTCCCGCCAACCATAACGGCCAAGTAAAAATAAAGAGCGGCCGAATAAGGTCTGAGTCGAAATTAAAGCGACATGAGCGCACCGTGTACAACAGTGAGATTCCAGCAAAAAGAGCTGAACTCAAGATCGAGCTGTATAGCACGCCTACCAATCCCATCTCTAAGATCGTCACAGTGTATATATTCAGTGACAACTGGACTAATAACTTACCGACTGACATGCAAAAGAAAAACGCCGGATTGTCTTTTAAGCGGCACAACACCATGACATACGATTCAATTGTCGTGGTTAACATCATCAACGCGTAAATACTCACGATGCCAGTTAGACTGGGATCTTCAAAGGCGTGAGTTGAGATAAATGGCGCGCTGAGATAGAAGGCAATTGCACCTAATGTGCTTACGCATACTGTGATACCTAAACAGGTATACACGACTGCATCCTTTTTATCTTGGCTGTCTTGTTCAAAATAAAACTTGGGCAGTGAACGACCGAATTGCGCACCGAGGAAAAGCTCATAAACCGACATCACAACGATCAGCAATGTCAGAATGCCGTAATCAGCAGGTGTTAAGTAGCTTGTATAAATGGGCAGCATGATGAAGCTGACCAACTGGCCAATAATAGAGCCCGCAGTAAACCAATAGATTGGATTGCGATTAAAATTTATTGCCATTTACGTTCTGCCAATTACGTCGCGATATACCGCATTCATTTTGGCGCCAATTATTTCAGCACTAAAGTGAGTTTCCACCCATTGCCGAGCCTTGCGCTGTATCGTTTGCCAATTGGCTTGATTATCTATTACGCCCGTCAGCATATCTGCAATAGCGTCACTGTCGCGATCGGGTACTAGATAACCTGATACTCCATCGTCTATACACTCAGGTATACCACCGCTGCGTGTGGCCACAGTAATCAACCCCGTCGCTTGTGCTTCTTGCAAAACAACGCCTTGCGTCTCTTCGTGATAACCATCTTTAGAGCGTAAACTGGGTAACAAAAAGATATGCGAACGCGCATATATCTGGGCTAATTGCTCATCTGGAATACCCGTATGTATTTCTACGTTATTTGCAATCCCCATACTCTGCGCTAAATGTTGAATATTCTCACGCTCAGGTCCACTACCAACTATCGTGTAGTGTATGTTAGTCCCCCGTGCCAACAGGGTTTTTAACGCTCGTAATGCATAGCGATGCCCCTTATCCGGATGCAATCGTCCGACGGTGAGCAATTGTACCTTGCCATCTTCAGGAAAACTGCGCGGCATAAATGGCCAACGTGAAAGGTCTATCCCTTGAGGAATGATGGCAAACCTATCTGATGGCGCTCCGAGACTCTCATATTGCGATTTGGCAAACTCCGTATTTACGAATATCACATCGGTGGCATTTACATATGCCTTACGCTGCGAGTCACTGATTAACGGCACGCCTACGGGGGGTAAGCCGTGAAAAGTAGCCACAAAGGGTAAGCGAGTCGCTTGAATTAAGCGTACGAACTTACTCCCTACTAGTTCACTATGTGAGTGAATGATATCTGGCTTAATCGAAAAAGCCGGTGCAGAGAAGCGGTCAAATACTCGCGTTTTTAGCGATGTTCCAGTGCTGTTATACGACTTCCACAAATGCTGCGTTGCCCGACGTATATCGCTATTGAAGTGAGATTGAACGTAAAATTTAAACAGCGATACCTTGTCATCAGGTAAGCAACAATATTTATCCAATAAATGGTTGTCGCGAATGGCATCAGTGAACACGCTATGCTCTTCACGACGAGAAATGATCCTGTTATCTCCGCCGTGCTTGGCAATTTGTACCAAATGATTAACCAACCAAGGCTGAACAAGACTTGGAAACGCCGCAGCTATTGTTAAAACATTAACCGCGGAAACATCGCTTTTTTCAGGAAAATCAGTGAAATACTGTGAATTCATATCATGGTCCACTAAGGTGTTTTAACAACCGCTCGCATAGCTTTTTCGAGCGCAGCATGCGTAGCTGTGAGGGTAAACTGATTGAGTACTCTTTGACGTGCTTGCCGACCGTGTGATTCACGTTTGTCAGGTGCTTCTAAATAAAATTGTAATGCATCAGCGGCTTGCTGGACGCTAGTTGCAGTATAAATTCGCCCATCCTCATCGTGCTTAGTTGCGCCGCACACTGACGGGTTATCCGGCACCACAACCGGTAGGCCAGCAGCCATATACTCAATAATTGACAGGGAATAACCAACTTCGCCTTGAGACGGCTGGAAGCCAATAGCACAGAAGTCAAAGAACCGCATTATGTCGTTTACTCGACCGGGGAAATAGCAAACATCTTGTAACTTGCGTTCTTCAACCCGCTGGCGGAAGTCATCTAGGTCAGGCCCGTCACCGCAAAATACATAAACAAAGGGCTGTGACAACGAGCGCGTTTTGAGTTCTGCAATAACATCAATTGCAAATGCGGCACCTTTATAGTGATTTGCCCGTGCCGCAGTGACGATTATTGTGCGACTTTTCGGCAAAATCTGCACCAACGGATGTGACGTTTGAGCCTCTTCTTTATTGGCTTCAGTTGTTAGCCGAATACCGTTTTGCACTGTGTAGCAATCCTTAGGCTTCATGCAAGCGGTATCGATTAATCGCCGAGTCACGAACTCTGTTGCTCCAAAAGCCGCATCAACGCCTGTCCATCGATTGCGCACAAACATCGACTTCAGGAATCGACGCCAGCCGCTGACAGGAGTGCGCAAGCCAGGCGTATGATCATGCGTTATAATTGTTTTTACACCGGCTAAACGGTAGGCTAAATAGGCCCATTTTGCGACACCATAATCGGAAAAGTACACAACCTGAATATTGTGAGTGCGGATAAACTGCATATTACGCCGTATACCTGCCCAATTATTTACTGCGAAAGTATACTCTGTCACTTCAATTGGGCTGTTTTCGATCACCTCAGGAATCTGATTCACCTCGGGGAACGCCAAGATCGTCCGAAATTCACCAGCGTACATCTGACTAATCTTGGCCCAATAACTTTCCATTAACCACCATGCATAACCCACATCGGAAGGCCAATTTGCAACGCACAAAATTGCCGGTAAGTTACTGTCCCGAGTCACGAACGAAAGCTCCCTGCTCTACTTTTTTGCGTTCAACGCCATCAAACGAATATCCAAAATTGTGAATATCTCGAGCGTACAACTCAGCGACCTTCGCGATCGCCTCGTCGGAGTATACACTCTGATACCCAGCGCGTTTAGACGCATTGGTATGAGTTAACTGCACGTCAGTCTTGATCCGCTTGGCAATGTGATTAAAGTCGTCATTGATGGTTTCAAAATATGCCAAATAATCAATTAACGGCTTGTCTTTGGCATTGCAAATAAATTCGCTTTGCGGCCAAAAGTGCAGATGGGCATGTAATCTCTCTGGCGTCAGCCAGTTCATTACAAAGTCGTTAAAGTCATTAATATCGGCAAGATTTTCAGCCGCCCATTTTTTATCGTTGTCGTCCCAACCACCACCTTTGAGATATGAAAAGGCAGAATAAAGCCGATCCCATGGATTGCGAACAAATGCAAACTTGTAATATTGTGCGAACGTTTTCCGTCCAAAGATTACTCGATACTGCCATGCTCGGTAATGATAAGGTAGCGCGTTAAATAAGGCTAGAGCGACTGAAGTCCCAGCAGTTTTTGTTATATGAACGAAGATTGCTTGTTTTTCGTCAAACGGACGCAGTGCGAAGTTGCCTTTCGGCGACGGGTTTACGCGTGTGCGCAAATCTGCAATCTCTTCAGGGTTACGCCACTTGTACAACCAATAGCGCCATTCTTCCGGAATGATTCGGTGGTAAAGTTCTTTAAACAACGGTCAGTAAATAAAAAAATCAAATTTGGATTATGGTACATCAGAGATTTTGTATATGCTATGCAGAAAATACAGCAATAAATTCTTATGTTTGTCTCAAAACCATTAATTTATACCGAACTGCATAAAACGGCTGGCAGCCATATCGGCAAATTGCTGGCAAAATACGTTGGCGGTGAGCAGGTGGGTAAACACAACCGCATCCCCGGCGAACTGCGCGATAACTTCGTTCTAGGTTCAATTCGCAACCCCTGGGATTGGTATGTCTCACTGTGGGGCTACGGCTGCGACAACCGCGGTAGCGTTTACCTACAGAGTACTCGAGGTACGAGTTGGCGTTACACATTGCGACAATTGCCGCGAGAAATGGGCCTCCACCGAATATCACTGGGCCGCGCATCACGCCAACTCATGCATGATTTCAACAAGCCGGTGTCTGAGTGGCAAGCAGTTTACCAAGATGTTAACGACGTCAGTGGGTTTCGTAAGTGGGTCAAGTTAATGTTTAATCCAGACCGAGCACTAGACATCGGTGAGGGTTATGGTTTTAGTTCATTTTCTCAACAAGCCGGACTACTGAGCTATCGTTTTTTTAAATTATTTACCTCGCTTGACCAAGAGATCTATAAGCCAACATTGCAGACTGACTTGTCTTCTTTGGTAAAGGTTTGGCAGGAACGTGGTTTTATAGATGCATTTGTCCGCCAAGAAAATCTAGAGGAAGACTTCCTCAACGCGCTTGAGCAAGCTAACATTGAGCTCAGCGATGCGCAGAAATCTGAAATTAGAGCTGCACGCAGCAACAAAACGAATACTTCATCACGTAAGAGTGCAAACCATTATTATGATGAAGAAACCGCGAACATCATCCTTGAACGAGAAAAGTTTATCGTTCAACAATTTGATTACGACATAAATTCAATTTTGAGGTAGGCATGGCAGGGACACGATTTCGATCAGTAACACGCGAGGCTCTTGGTAATATTTTTCGCGAAGTAAAAATTGCTCTTACACCAATGCCAAAACCTGAGAAATGGACGTTTATCGTCGGCTGTTACAATTCTGGTACGACATTACTCTCAGAGTTGATGGGGAAGCACCCAAGTATTTCTGCTCTGCCGACCGAAGGGCATTTTATTACTGATCAATTCTTAAAGGACTATGACTTAGGTATCCCTCGTATGTGGGTTGACCGTGAAGACATCTTCTGTCTCAATGAAAACGATCCTGGCCCCGATGTAGAGCGCATCAAAAAAGAGTGGGCCATGCGTTTGGACTTATCGAAGCCTGTGCTGGTAGAAAAGTCTCCGCCGAATGCTGCACGCACACGATGGTTCCAAAAGCACTTCGAAAATGCTCACTTTATTGGCATTGTCCGCAACGGTTATGCAGTTGCCGAAGGTATATCTCGAAAAGGCGACCCCAAGTCGATTAAAGAAGGCTGGCCAATCGGAAAATCAGCTTGGCAATGGGCGCGAAGTAATCAAGTAATGCTTGACGATGCTGAGCAGCTGGATAAGTTTCACCTCGTCCGTTATGAAGACTTAGCCACAGATCCGCAAACCGAACTCGATAAGATAGCTGCATTTCTCGGCCTAGCAGGGTTTCCTGATCTTAGTACCCAAAGCTTTGCAATTCACGAACGCAAAGATAGTGTGAAGGACATGAATCAAGGTAGCATTGACCGCTTGAGTGCCGAAGATATCAAAACTATCAATGACACTGCCGGCTTTATGCTTGACAGATTAGGTTACCCTCGTCTTTAGAAGTGCTTGCCTGAAAGGCTCGCAAAACCGTCAAAGGTTTTGATAAAGCGCTAGGGTTTTTGCGGCATTGCGCGCTGCGTGATATTCATCGGGAAAAGTGACTGAACAGGTGTCCTTTAAAACCTTTTCTACTGCCAATTGATACCCCATGGCTGAGTGATCTTGATTTAACCCCGTTGGGAAACCGGCAGACAATAGCGGCACCAGCCCACCGACTGAGTGAGCAACAATTTTAGTTTGTAACGCAAGACACTCCAGTGCCGTCATTGGCAACCCCTCATGATCTGACGGCATAACGATACAATCCATAACGTTTATCCAAGCGCGGATTTGCGTTGTGTGACCATGAAAAATAAATTTGTCAGCATTTTCTGACTTTGCTATTTGCGCCATAAATGCAGACCGCAAGCTACCATCACCAAAAATATGGAATTGGTAACTAGTCGAGCCATGCGCGAGCAACCGTTCAGCAGCCCCTAGAAATAGGTCGAGCCGCTTCACCGGCTCAATGCGTCCCACAAAAGCAATTTTTTTACTGGTGTCATTATTTAAAGTAGGTGTAAACGAGGCAGCATCCTGAAGGACCTCGGTCGGCGATATTCCATTGGTTATCATTTGGATATGCGCGGGTTTAAAGTCTTGTGCCAATTTTTCCGCTAATACATCTGACACGGCTATAACTGCATCTTGCAAGTATCGGCCACAAAAAACGTCGAGCGTGTATTGAACTTTTTGCTTCCAGTTACGCTTAAACTCCAAAGCGCCATGCACTGTCCTAACACTCTTAGCGCGCTGGCTCAACAAATTAGCTAGGCTACCCAAGATATGTTCTTTTTGCCTATGGGTATGGACGACTTCGGGCTTGTGCAACTTGAGCAAACGTCTAACTTGCCAGAGTAATCCCAAAAAGCCATGCGATGTTTCATCGACAATTTCAACCACAATCCCTTTAGCACGTAGGTTTTTGGCTAACTCACCATCATTGAGTAAAATTGCGGTAATTTCATGCTGTTCTTGCTGCTGAAGCGCAGTCAGCAACGTGTAAATCTGAACTTCTGCTCCAGCCCATATGTCACCAGATGCTATGTGAACGATTCGCATCTAACGTGTCACTTCCACATTTGCGAGTCCTTGCACAATTGACGAGCTTAATAAATCTTGTGGCTGAATATCACAGCGGCGCAAGCAATCAATATGCAATACAACACTTGCGCCAAGAGGGTCACTAAACACCTGCGTCAGTTGCGCCAACTTTGCTTGTGTGCCACTAGTGACTTGCTTTTCTCCAATTTGATAAAACCAAACAACCGCGCCAGACTGATCCTGCTTTATAGCAATATTAATGATACTGTCTTGCAATGTTAACTCAGTCGATGCTCGCAATTGCCGGCCCGGCCGGTTGGCAAAATAAATCAGTTCTTTACCTTGTGCTTGATGGATATATGTTGAAACGGCTAACGTATACACGTTATTTTCATCGCGATAATCGAATGCTTGTAGATCATCTGCCCCTGAATAGCGAACTCCTTGACGTTGCGCCACAGACCAATCTACACGTTGAAAGCCACTAAACGGGTTTGGTAGTTGTACCTTGACCACCGCGTTACCTTGACGATCTGCGGCACTCCAGTGGCTATAACCAGGTACCGCTATCAAACTTATTGTAACTAGAATAACGGCCAAAGCACCTTGGATTTGGGGGCGGAAGGGTTCAATGCTCGGGCGCTGCGCGCGACCAATTCGCTTGACAAAGTACTCCATGTAAAAGAAGTACCCAACGATAAAGATGGCGAATGTTACCCAACCAAAGAAACCGTGCTCATGTACTAAGCTACTCTGCATTTCGCTGTAGTAACCAATCATGATTAACAAGTACACGCGAATCCAATTACCCAGCAATGACAAAAATACGATAAGCGCTACGGCGAATAACATGTGCCTTTTTTGCGTGAGATTCAGATAGCTATAAAACAGTCCAATACTCAAACCGGCAAGTAAATAATTTAATCCTGCACACCCATCAGCAATGCGCAAAACCCCATACGGCAAGTGGATATCATATCCCTCGATAAATGCGGTGATCCCCGACAGGCGAACGAAAAAGGATATGACAAAAGTGGTAAGATCTTGTAATGGGTCCAGAATAAAGTCTGCGACCGGTATTGATAAATATAACGCGCTTACGGGTAATAATGCATGAAAGGACGCTCGTACGCCAACAAATGCGGTGATGATTAAAAGCACCATCAACGGCACTAGCATCTGCTGAATAAGCAATACCTGCACTGCGTTCGCCGCCAACCACAAGGCACCGATCGCAATCCCTAAAGGAAATAAATAGAATACAGGTTTGTGCACCAGCCAGTTGCGTTCGGTATATAACGCATAACAAACAAAAGCGAGTAAAGCATACCCGTGTGAATAAGTGTGATTGTTCTCTGTCCAGATTTTATGTAACGACAGATATGTCTCTTGATAGGCCCACACGATAGCGCCTAAGCAGACAAAAACGACCAATCCGAAGGCCCAGCGGTTTAAGGGCATATATCTGTATTCCTTTTCATTCGTTTGGGAATAAATTCCAGTTACCAATGCATTAAAACAAACTTAGTCTTTTCGATCTACGTCCTTTAAAGGATAATTCGTTGCATGGCTGATTCATGCTATTGTAAAGTGCATGCGGAGAACTAAAACTAAGGTGATTGCATTACATGGAATTCGTATTTTGGCTGTTGGTATTTCTATCGGTGTTTAGCTATTTTGTCTATCCGCTGCTATTGAAGTTCTTTGTGCGCCTTCAATCCGAGGAAAAATTGTCCCAGAGTGGCGGTGAGCTACCTTTTTTAACGCTGATTATCACCGCACACAATGAAGCGCATAGAATTGGTGAAAAACTCGACAACACCATGACTCTGGAATACCCCAAGGATAAACTGGACATTGTTGTAGCCTCTGACAACAGTACAGACGAAACAGACGCCATAGTCGAATCTTTTGCACAGAAAGGTGTTCGCCTTGTCCGCGCAACTGAGCGCCTCGGTAAGGAGAACGCTCAGTTGCAAGCAATAAAAACGGTTGAAAAGGGAATAATTGTCTTTTCTGATGTTGCCACCAAAATCGAGCCAGACGGTTTAACTAAGCTTGCAAAGTACTTTGATGATCCAAACGTTGGTGCGATTTCCAGTGAAGATCGGTTTATTAGCAAGGAAGGGAAAGTTGCGGGTGAAGGTGCATACGTTAAGTATGAAATGTGGCTGCGCAAACAAGAGTCACAATTGGCTGGATTGGTGGGTCTTAGCGGTTCTTTTTTTGCTGCTCGTCGAGAAGTCTGTGAAAAGTGGGACATTCACTCTCCTAGCGATTTCAATACTGCTTTAAATAGTGCATCGTTAGGCCTTAAAGCGGTAACTGCACCTGATGTGCTCGGCTACTACACAGACTTGGCCGACCCTAGCAAAGAATACAATCGTAAAATTCGCACCGTAATAAGGGGGATGACAGCCTTAGAACGCCACCCAGAGGTACTCAACCCATTCCGTCATGGTTGGTTTGCATTTCAGGTCATTAGTCATAAATTATTGCGCTGGACTGTACCTTGGACATTACTTGGACTCTTTATTATCACGCCGTTTTGTATGCAATTAGGTGATGGTATCTATACGCTAGCCTTTATTGCACAAGTTATGTTTTACGGATTGGCCCTATTAGCCCATTGGCTGCCAAAACTGCAAAATATCGGGATTGTAAAAATCATCTACTTCTTTACTCAAGTTAATATTGCACTGTTTGATGCTAGTATTAAGTTCTTGTCGGGTAAACGAATGACTGTATGGCAACCTTCGGCGCGATGAGTTGGCGCCAGGTACCCCCTGTAGGGACGCCAGTATGGTTGGCAAAAGGTGGGGAGCAATCAGTCCATGCGGAATTTGGTGTTGCCGGTTACCATTGCGGTTACTATCAGTCTGGCACTGCGGCGTTAGCTCAAGCAATCAAGTTATCACTGGCTGCACAGACAGCCCCATCCCAACGAGATGTGATACTCCCTGGTTATGGCTGCCCCGATCTTGTTGCCGCATGCGTCTACGCAGGTGCCAACCCTGTTATCATTGACATAGCTGCTGACAAATACACGTTCGATTTAGCTCAAGTAGAAAAGTATGCCAGTGACGCAGCCGCGATAGTGTGTCCATCTTTACTCGGTATTTGTATGCCAATCGCACAAATAAAAGATGCGCTGCCGGACAATACAAAAATCATTGAAGATGATGCCCAATGGTTTCCTGAGGCGGACACAACCGAGGGGCGGCGGCACAACCTCGACAATCTGTGCGATTATCAATTGCCGCGCGATTGCACTGACAGTGACTTTATATTGACCTCTTTTGGACGGGGAAAGCCTGTCAATTTGTTAGGCGGAGGAATGTTGTTATCGCGAATACCCCAAGCGCAACAAACAATTGCAGAGCCTGTGTCAACCCCCATGAGTTATCGCCTTAAGAGCAAGGTATTTAATGCTTTAATGAATCCATTGTTGTATGGTGCGTTGGTCCGTTTGCCTGGACTAGATTTAGGCAGCACAAACTATCATGCACTCGATAAAATAGCGCCAATAGAAAAGTTTAAGCGCCCTTTGATACCCGCCGCGATAAGGCGTTATTTAAATATGCCGATGGCAACTGCCAATACTTACAGTGACGTTGGTGATTGTGCCTGGGCAGATCAATCACGTCGCTTGCTACGCTTACCCTTGTTAGTAGACAATATAAAAACTCGAAATAAATTAGTGACAAAATGCATCCAGCAAGGGATTTCCGCAACGGCTATGTACCAGAAGGCACTACACGATGTACCGGGTGTTGCCACTCTAGTTAAGCTCCCTGCTGCGACGCCTGTAAGTCAACGCTTGGCTGCTACATTAGTAACGCTTCCGACACACGCAGGAGTTACCGAAAAACACAAGGCACTGATGCACAATATTGTGAAAGAATTCAAACTGCGCTTAACAGATAAGGTTGCGCTATGACATTGAACGAACTGAAAAGCGATTTAAAACAGCTAAAGAAGCAAAAAGGAGCTGTATCCAAACAGTTCAAATCTGTGGCCAAAGGCAGTGCCGAGCATACCGCTCTGCTTGAGCAAATGCGAGCAGTGAGCAGTTCAATTAAAGCAACTGAGGAACAGATAAAGGCATTCACCAAACCATCACTAGAATCTCAAGCAGGAGTGCAGCACGCGGAACAATTTTCGCAACCTACAGCTACGTATGGCGGTACTATCACTCTGTGTATAGCTAATCAAGAACAAGTGAAAGCGTTTTGGGCTTGGCAAAAGACTCAAGCGCGGTCAAGTGTTTATCACACACAGGCCATTTTTGAATGGTTAGATAGTGCCCAGAACAATCAATGCGTCATGCTCCTGGCGCTTGATGAAAAAGAGAACATTCTTGGCGGTTTACCCATCACCATTATGCGCACGCGCTTGTTCGGCCACTTCGCCATTTCTCAACCTTTTTTCAATTATGGTGGTCCGCTGACTGACTACGTGGATGTGTTCGAGCAATTACTTGACTTTGCCGAGCAATGGGCGTTCGAGATGCACCTCGATTACGTTGAGATCCGCACGTTAACCCCCAGTGACAAACGATCGAGCAGCAATAAAAAAGTCTCTATGGTTTTGCCCTTGGCAAACTCGACGGACGAGCTACGTCAATCCTTTGGTGCGAAAGTAAGAGCTCAAGTAAACAAAGCCAACGAATTTTCGCCATCGGTCACATTTGGCGGCGACGAACTTTTAAATGATTTCTATCATGTATTATCGACCAACATGCGTGATCTAGGCACGCCCCTATATGAAAAAGCTTGGTTCAAATCATTAATTGATGTATTGCCAAAGCGAGCTCATTTATGCGTCGTCTACGTTACTGGCAAACCAGTTGCTGCCTCTTTCTTAATTAAAAATAGCGGTGTGATGGAAATCCCCTGGGCTTCGACACTACGCAAAGTTAACCATATGAATATCAATATGTGGATGTACGACCAAATCTTAGCATTCGCTATTGAACAGCGTTGTGGATGGTTTGATTTCGGTCGCTCGACATCTGGCGCAGGCACTTACCGATTCAAAAAGCAGTGGGGCGCTAAACCTGTGCAGCATTACTGGTATACCTTAGGGCGTGACAATACTGGTGTTGATGATGGCCTGAACCCAGATAATCCCAAGTTTAAGTTAGCAATTGCAATTTGGCAGCGACTGCCCGTCTGGGTAACGCGCATTATCGGACCTCTAGTCGCTAAACAATTACCATGAGTGGCGGTTTATCGACCAAAATCCATGTTGGACTGCACGCAATTGGCACTCTGCAGGACGATTGGCTGGAACTAGAAAAACGCGCTGAATGTCACCCGTTTGGGTGTTTCCATTGGTGTATGAATCAAGCCCGACTGCATTCAGCGAAAGGCCAGACCCCTTTGGCTATTTGTGTATATAACGACCAACGTTGCGTAGCAATATTACCCTTGGTACAAGACCGAATCAGTCGTAAGCTCCCGTTTAAATGCCTAAAGCATATGTGTAGTGCATTTACTGACTATCAAGAATTTGTAGTCGAGCGTAGCGATAGTGCAGCTATGCTGTTCGAGATGTGTCTAAACGCCTTGGTCAACTCTGAATATGCCAAAATGCCTTTACTGTTCGCCTACCCCAGTGCGCAATTACGCGAGTTGTGCTCATTGGTAAAGCACCTTCTTCCACAACAGTTGCCTTTTAATCATTGGCGTCATTCATACTACAAGAGGTCGTTTCCTAATCTAAAAAGTAAAGTTATTCGAGAAGCTCGTAGGCGCCGTAAAAAATTATTTGCAAGCGCGGATGTTGAGATACGATTAGACATTCCTCTCGACGAATCTTTAGTTACTTGGGTATTGGATCAAAATGCTTTGCGCTTTGGATCTAACCGATTGACTGATATTGCACATCGGCAGTCGGCACTACAGTTACTGTTCGACTACCAATCTTCGCTACACCTCTCTGCAGTGTTAATCGATGGGCACCCTGCTGCGGCACATTTAGGCTTTATGTGCGACTCCACGCTACAATATTACTTACTCGCTGCCGATGATAAATATCGCGAATTTTCAGTGGGCATCGTATTGTTACATGAAATCATCACCGCCCACCCGCAAGTGACTGAGATTGACTTTCTGCGCGGTGATGAAGAATACAAAAAAGATTGGGCTAATGTTTACACGACTGACAATGGTATTGTCTGCCTCCCGCAAAACACCCACTCTCTAGTTAAATGGATTGCCCAAATTTATACAATTCGCAATCAATAGTCGCCGTTCGCTACGCTAGACCATTGACCATAACGAGGGTGTTCATCACTGAGATACGCCTGTTGCATAGTGGTCCACTCGTAGCGTGCACATAACTTTTTCAATTTTTGCAACGCCGTAGACTGATTGACATGATGCCGGAAACTGGACTTAAGATTACTTGCAATACGCGGCTGCTCTGGATCAAACTCCCATGGGTGGGTATAAAAATTGGCTACCGCTTGATGATCGGAGTTGCGGTAGAGCAAGTCGAACAAGGCAAATGGCAGTAGTCGGAAATAACCGCCGCCGCCCGCTGGAAATACTTTATTTTTCCAAGTACATGTAGTTACAGGGATTTCCAGCAAACCATTCGACAACCAATAAGGTGATTTCGGCGCATTGGGCACACCGTACAAATCGTGATTAATAGGATAACTACTCGAGCTATATTCATAACCTGCCTCAGCGATGACGTCGTGAGCCCATTCATTGTTAGCGGAAATCGAAAAGCATGGCGCGCGGTAACCTTTCACGGCTACCCCAGAGATATCCTCCAACGTTTTTTTTGCGCGTTGAATATCATCTGCAAAAGTTACTTTGTCTTGTTTGGTAAGATGCTGATGCATAAAACCATGGCTAGCCAACTCGTGTCCTTGAGCGACGATATTAGCGATGATATCGGGGTGTTTTTCAGCAATCCAACCCAGTGTAAAAAAGGTCGCCTTAACATTTGTTTCATCGAATACTGTCAACAGTGACTCCATTTGGACCTGAAGCCTCGACTCATAAGTCGCCCAAGAATCCACTGATACATCATTCGCAAACGCTTCGACTTGAAAGTACTCTTCTACGTCGACTGTCATCGCATTAAGTTTTGCCATATATTCTACTTTTTTGTTACATCTTGGGTTACAGTAGCGGACATGTATGAATGCCCCCAGAGAGCTATCATAGCATCATAAACGATTTTGTCTTAAACAGAACAGTCGTTAAGGGAAGCTTCCGCCAACCTAATTGCCGTATTTTACGGTGAATGGCAAAAGAAAGGAAAGGTTATATGTTCAAGCGTTTCATTGTTGTTTCTTTAAGCGTCGCGTTTTTACAAGCGTGTGAACCCGCCATCGACGCCAACCAAGCAATGCAACAAGTCCGAACGGATATTACGGCAGGTGAGTACAATCAAGCTCGCATTCAATTACAAAACCTGCTCGTTGACTATCCAGATAATAGCGAAATGCGTCAAATGTTAGGTGATGTGATGTTGCAGCTAGGAAACTATGCATCAGCACAAAAAGAGTATGAACGCGCCAGACGTTTGGGCATTAACAGCCCCGAGATGCTATTAAATGAGGCTCGCGCTAACATCAGGCTAGGCAACTTCGAAGAAGTTATAGAACTTGACTTAGCAACTCAGGAGCTCGCAGCACCAACAGCCTCTCGCTATCTGACCTACGTCGGTATAGCTCAAGCTGGTATCGAAGATTATGAAGCTGCAATGACGACCTTTGAACGCTCAGCCGTGTATGACACGTCTTACGGCAGACTTGCCAATGTTTATCTCACAAGTCAGGGTGGCGATGTTGAGCTAGCCACCGCTATGCTCGATGATATTATTGCGGAATTGCCTGATTTTACTGAAGCACTGCTACTCAAAGGCCAATTAGGCTTGCGGACCCAACAGTTTGAAAGTGCCATTGTTGCCCTGGAACGTTACACTGAATTACAGCCAGAATCGCGTGAAGCAAAACTGTTTTACGCCAGTGCGTTGGTGCAAAATGGTGAGTTCGCAACAGCCAAACCTGTGGTCAATGGTTTGCTGCGAGAGTTCCCCAAACAACCGTATATTAACCAATTGCGCGGCATGATTGCGTTTAACGAACGCAAGTACGAAGAGGCTAAGCTGTACGTTGAAAAAGCCATTCAATCGGGCTTCGCGTCTGACGCGGCCATTGTTATTCAAGGTTTAAGTGCCTATCAACTCGGCCTTTACGAGCAATCTTATCGTGCATTGCAAGGTGTAGCCCCTCGCTTGCCTGCAAGCCACCCAGCTAATCGCGTTCTCATTCTTACTCAACTGCGATTGGGGTTTGACTCCGAAGCCCTTGAAACTTTCACTGGTAACCAAGCTACCTTAGATGTAGATGATGTAAGCGTAGCTGCGATGCTAGGTACTAGCCTAGCACGCGCGGGTAACGAAGACTCTGCCAATGAAATCCTAACTGAGCTTAAAAATGTCGACGTTAGTGATCCCGCTGATGTTGCTCGTATCGGTTTATTGAAAATCCAACTGGATGACATGGCGGGTATTGAAGATTTAAAAACTGCGTTAGCCAGTGACCCAGCTTTGCAGGGGGCAAAACTGGGGCTAATTGACGCATATGTACGTCAAGGCGATTTTGATGCGCTGCTTAAACTAGGCCAAGCACTGCTCGAGTCCCCCAACGATGTTGTACTGGGGTATAACACTATTGGTCTCGCACAGCGCTTTAAGAACAATGTGGAGCAAGCCAAACAGGCCTATTTAGCCGCGCTTGAAATTGAACCAACGAATCCAGCGTCTCGTATTTACTTGGCTAAACAAGCATTAGCGGAACAGCAAACACAAACTGCGATTGATTATCTAACTCCTTTGGTCGAAGCTCAACCTGAATACCAGCAAGGTGTGAGACTACTGTACTCCATCTACGCGGCTAATGACCAAGTAGAGCAAGGTATCGCTATGTTGCGTCGCGCGCTGCAATCAGCCCCCGATAACACAATGCTAAAAGTCAGTTTAGCGCGCGCGTTGCTTGCCAACCGAGAGTATGAAGAAATTCCTCAACTACTTGATTTACGCAACGCACCAACACCCATTTCGAATGAGCAGTATTTGGTACTCGTTGAAACCTATTTACAGCAAAGGAAGATCGAAGACGCAGAAGCGTTACTGAATGACTGGGTCACTGCACAACCGTTAAATGAAACGGCTGTGTTGACACAAATCGCGTTCTTACAGAATTTTGAGCGCTCAGAAGAGGCGGCAGATGCAATCCAGCGTGGTTTGTCTTTACAACCTAATTCAATCAATTTGCGCGCATTGCAAATTCGTGAAGTTATTAGTGCTGGGAACGCTTCACGCGCCGCACAATTACTCAACCGTATGCCAGAGGACTTTCAAACATCATTAGTTGGTCAGGGCATGCAAGGGCACATCGACATACTGAATCGCAACTTCGAGCAAGGCCTCCCAAAAATCGAAGCGGTATACGCTGAGTCTCCGTTACAGTTTCATGCACGGGCGATTATTCTCGCGATGCGAGGGCTAAATAAAAGTGAAGAACTACAAGCTTTTATGGAGCGCCGTGTAAGTGAATTCCCGCGGGACGTGTACACCCGAAACATGCTCGCAAATATGGTGTTTTTCTCACAACCACAACTTGCAATCGAGCAATACGAAGTAATTTTGCGCGTACAGCCGACGAATATTATTGCTGCTAACAACTTGGCATGGTTGCTATACGAAGACAATCAACTCACTAAAGCACGCAACATCGCGCAAAGCGCTTTAGCGATTAAAAGAGATGTTCCGTCGCTACTCGACACCGCTGGCCAGATTGAGCTCGCAGTTGGTGACTATCGCGCCGCTGCGGATTTATTTGCGGAAGCCTATTTGCTCACACCAACACCATCAATTACCTTCCACTATGCGAAAGCGCTGGGAATGTTGGGTGACAACGAAGAGGCATTGCGTCTACTCAATGGTGTAGGAAATGTCACTGATGAGGAACTTCGCGAGCAGATTAATCAGTTAAAATCGTCGCTTTAAGGTAAAGTCGAGGACTGCGGTTTGTACTCATCAATACTGCTCAATCAGTTTCTCAATCGACTGGTCAATAAAGTGCTGGGGCAGCATGTGACCATTTTCACTTTACACCGAGCTGTTGGTGAGCACGGATTGACAGGCACTGCCCCGGATTTGTTACGGACTTTTCTGGAAAGCTTAATAAAAGCGGGTGTGGCTTTTATCAGCATTGACGATCTGATCAAAAGACGCTCTACCTTACCTACAGATCAAGTTTTCGTCTGTTTCACAATTGATGACGGTTATGCCGACCAAGTCACAGAGCTTGTACCTATTCTTCTGGAATACCATGTCCAGCCCACGTTATTTATTATTACCAGCTTAGTAGATACAGGTATTTTGCCTTGGGATGCCCGCATTGCCGCGGCAGTTAAAGCGTCGACACTTGAAACGTTTGCACTGAGTGATTTAGGTGTGCCCGGTGGGAATCAAAAGCCGTATACCGACAAGCGACTATTTCGTAGACAAATTTCTGAGTACGCTAAGAAGCTTCAGCCACAACAGCGCGAAGACTTCGTACAACGATGTGTTACCCGTCTTAGCTCTGATGCAGATTGCCAAGAGCAGGTCAATAAAGGCTATAAACCCACTTCGTGGCAAGCGTTACAAGCATTGGAGAAAAGCGGACTCAATATTGGTTCGCACACACACTCCCATCAACCTTTATCCACCTTGGGTGAGAGTCAAATAGAAAGTGAAATGACCGTCGCAAAGGGCTTGATAGAAAAGTATTTTGCGAGCCCCTCAAAAACAATCTGTTATCCGGTGGGTATGGCGGAAGACTTTGACCAGCGTTGTCAGACGATTGCGCAGAATTTAGGCTACCATGGCGGTGTCACTGCAATTTCAGGTTATACGACAGTAAAGACACTGAACGAGAATCCGTTTACTATTCCACGCTTTAGTTTTCCGACTGATATGCAAAATGCTTGTCGATACGTTTCATGGCTGGAAAAGTTGCGCCCATCAAATAAGATCGATTAATAAAGGGCTGTTAGCGCCCTTTACCAAATAGCACCACTTCCACGGTGCGGACTAGAATGAGCATATCAAGTAGAAGACTTTGATGCTTAACGTAATACAAATCAAACTTAAGCTTTTCCAGTGAGTCCTCAACACTCGCTCCATAGGGGTAATTCAACTGCGCCCATCCGGCTAAGCCAGGCTTTACGTTGTGACGCTGATTGTAATAGGGCACTTCTTTGACTAACTGCTCAACAAATTCGGGGCGCTCAGGACGAGGACCAATAAACGACATCTCGCCTTTAAAGACATTAAATAGCTGCGGCAATTCATCGATCCGATATTTGCGAATAAAAGCGCCAATTCGAGTGACTCGGGAATCATTTTTGGTCGCCCATTTAGCGCCGTCTTTCTCGGCATCAGGCCGCATACTGCGGAACTTCATTATTGAAAATAACTTGCCGTTTAAACCAACCCGCTCTTGCCGATACAACACAGAAGTGCCTGTGCGACGACCATCGTCAAAATAGATAATTAACGCAGTGATAAGCATGAATGGCCAGACGAAAAATAGTACACAGAACGCCATCAATGCATTGAGAGAATAATCGAGTGCGTCGCGTAAATAGTTTTGCGAATGAAAACCGTTGGAATAGATTACCCAGCTCGGGTACATCAAATTAACAACAATTTGCCCTGTCTCACGCTCCATAAAATCCAGAAGGTCCGTCACCTCGATACCGCGTAATCGGCAGTCGAATAAAACCTCAACAGGTAACGTGCCACGGCGCTGATCACATGCAATGACGATCTCTTCAATATCGTTTTCAATCATAAAAGTACGAAAGCGTTCGTCGACTTTAACGTGAATAATCTTTTCGTTGACAATCCCCGCCTCACGGTTGTCACCAGGAATTGGCACAAAACCGACTAATTCAAATCCTAAGCGATCAACATCACGACGCATGCGCTTTTCAATAATAGACGCACGCTCACCCGCTCCAAGCACAATGATACGCGTCCGACCAAGACCCAATAAGCCCAAGCGATTGGTGAAATAACGGAAGAAGACAAGTGTAACAATGCTAATTGATATAGCACTGGGCAAGTAGTACGGGTGCATATTCAACGTACTAAAGAACGCCCCGGTCGTAACTTCGACAATAAAATAAGTCAACGCAAAGCTGACAAAAATACGCCTAATAATGCCGCGGAATGTCTCGCGCAGTTTAGCTTCATATAACCCAACTGATAGCGAGCATATCAATGCACTGCCGGTTATTAACATAACGTTGACGATCAAGGTCTCGACTTTGGGCGCAGCCATGATATCTAAATAAGTAAGAAAAAAACTGGCAATGTACGTTGTATACGCGATCAGCAGTGCTTCAGTGATCACCAAGGCGTTAGAACGTTTATTTTGCCTATTCTTGGGTGCCGGCATTTAAAAATTCCAGATAAAAATCAACACAATTGCCATATGATAAACAAACTAATTGATATAGACTACGAAACAGTCAAATAAAATTGAGATTTCGTTGTTAATACTCGTGCTCTCATTAAGCTATGTGATAAACATTTCTGGAAGAAATTATGAAGAAGATCACTCATTTTAGATACTTAATTATTTGCACCATGGTTTTATTGTTCGCTGGATGCAGTAGTTCCACCCTGCCTCAGGCAACGCCAAGGGCTTCACTAACTACTGATGTGAACAATTATCAGTATCTAATCGGTCCCGGTGACAACCTCACTATCTTCGTTTGGCGTAACCCAGAAATATCCGGCAGTTTCATCGTTCGACCCGATGGAAAAGTAACTACGTCATTAGTCGAAGATATTGTAGTAGCCGGTAAAACCCCCACTATGTTAGCGCGAGAGTTGGAAGAAGCACTATCTACCTACATCAACTCGCCAAGAGTTACAGTTAGTGTAAATAATTTCTCGGGTCCTTTTAGCGAGCAAGTTCGAGTCATCGGCGAAGCGACAAATCCTCGCTCGGTAAACTACACCCAACACATGACATTGCTAGACCTGATGATTCAAGTAGGCGGGTTAACCGAGTTCGCAGATGGCAATGGTGCAAAATTAGTCAGAGTCGTCAATGGTCAACAAGAGGTGTACGAAATTGACATTGATGACCTAATTCGCAAAGGTGATATTTCCAAAAACACCGATATTTTACCAGGCGATATCGTGATTATCCCTGAAGCTTGGTACTAGTAGTTAGGGTATAGCATGCAGGATTTAAAAGGCACTTTCGACGAATTGTTCGATTATGTGCGCGGAATTTGGATTAAGAAACGCTATGTAATGATCACCAGTTGGCTGATTATTCCAATTGGTTTGCTCTATGTGGCTGCGATGCCTGATGTATATCAGTCACAAGCACGAGTATTCGTCGATACGCGATCATTATTGCAACCCGTATTGCGTGGCTTGGCATTTGAAACCAACCCTCAGCAAGAAATTGCAATGATGGTGCAAACCCTGCTCAGTCGTGACAACGTTGAGAAAATTGCCCGCGGAGCTGATTTGGATATCACGGCAACAACGGATGCTGAGTATAGTGCCTTAATTGACCGTCTAACGAACAATATCAAACTGATTTCTACCGGGCGAGAAAATCTGTACACCATCTCCTATACACATGAAAATGCCGTAGTTGCACGAACAGTTGTGCAGGAAACGCTAGACTTGTTTGTTGAAGGTGCATTAGGTGAATCGCGTGCCGACTCTAATACCGCAACGCGATTCTTAGATGAACAGATCGTCGATTATGAAAACCGCCTGACACAAGCCGAACAACAACTGGCAGACTTTCAGCGTAAGTATGCAGAATTGCTACCTGTCGCAGGCTCCTTTTATCAGAACTTGCAAGGTCTTAGAAACCAGAAAGACCAAACACAGTTGCAAATCCGTGAGTTAGAGCAGCAGCGTGCTACATTCCTAGAACAACTTGAAGCGCGCCAAGCCGCTGCACAAAATGGTGACGTTCAGAGCGGCAGCGATCTTGCGATTACGACCCGTTACGACGATCGCATTAGAGCGCTAGAATCCAAATTAGACGATTTGCGTTTGCGCTTCACTGATCAACATCCTGATGTGATTGAGACAACTAAGATTCTTGACAACCTCTTGCAAGTGCGGGAAGAGGAAATCCAACAGTACTTGGCATCACAGCAAACCTCTGGCTCTGGTACCGGAGAGCTGAGTCAGTTAGGCATGACCATTCGCAGCGAAATCAGCCGAATCGAGGGTGAAATTGCGTCCTTGCGCGTAAGAGAACAGGATTTCGATGATAAGATAGAAGAGCTTAGAGCTAAGATTGATTTAGTGCCGCAAATTGAAGCTGAGCAAACCGCTTTAAATCGTGATTACGGTATTTTAAAACAAAAATATCTAGAACTATTATCTCGTAAAGAAGCCGCTGAACTATCACAGCGCGCAGATGTTTCCAGTGAAGACTTTCAGTTTCGCATTATCGAACCACCGATGGCTCCTAATAAACCCGCGGGGCCGAACCGCTTGATATTTTACACCTTAGTGGTTTTAGTGGGCTTCCTGGCGGGCGCTGGTATTGCCTTCTTTATTAGCCAATTAACACCATTACTTATACGCGGAACACAGCTCGCAAATGAAACGGGTTACCCTGTTTTAGGTGCAGTGAGTCACATTGATGTAAGGTCATTAAAACGCACGGCGCGTGTTCGCTTGCTGGTGTTTTTATGCTCTTCCGGTGTACTGTTATGTTTTTATGGTGTCCTCATGGCCGCAGAGATCATGGACATTGACTTGCTCGGGAGGTTCATCTAATGAGTACTATAGAGCGCGCACTCAGTAAGCAAAAGAAAAACCAAAAAGTCGCCCCTGAGTCCTCGTCAACTGAGCCAGTTGATAGCGTAGAGCAGGCCGATGAGACGGCTACCACCTCAGCACCTGTGGTAAAAGAGACATCCACACCTGCGGTTGAGCAAAGCGATAATTCGCATAAAAAAGAGCTTTACATTGACGTTGAAGACTTGGAAGAGCGAGGTTTCGTTTCAATCGATGCCAGCCGGCGCAGAATTAATGAAGAATATCGAGCGATCAAGCGCAAACTATTGAAGAATGCATTCGGTCCATTGGCCGAAACCCTCACTAACCCTAATATCATAATGGTTAGTAGTGCCAAACCCGGTGAGGGTAAAACCTTCACCGCGATTAATCTAGCGCTAAGTATTGCCGCTGAAAAAGATAAAACTGTGTTGTTAGTCGACGCTGATGTATTGCGCCCGAATGTCTCTAAAACACTAAAAATCAAGACTGATGATGGCTTGATGGAGTATCTCTTGGATGAAAAAGAAGATATCTCTGAGGTGATGTACAACACGAATATCGACAAACTAAGAATAATACCGGCTGGAAAGAGCCATCACTTGTCGACCGAATTATTAGCCAGCGGAAAAATGCAGGATACTATCGATGAGATTGCAAACCGCTATCCAGATCGGATAGTAATCATCGACACGCCACCGTTGATCGGTATTAACGAAACGGCGATCCTGACTAACTTCGCGGGACAAGCAGTCGTTGTTACCGTAGAAGGTCGGTCTAAGATGGTCGATATTCGCAATGCTGTAGGCCAGCTTAATCCGGATATGGCGATTGGTTTCATCGTCAATAAAGCACAATTGTCAGTTGACGATGAAGCAGGTTACTACGGTTATTATTACGCATCTAAGGACTAAGCAAGGAAGTATTCTGTGAAGCAAGCACTGACGTTGGTTGCACTGTCTGTTCTCGCACATACTGCGAATGCTGATTTTACATTTTCACCCGCACTAGAAGTGGGATACGTTAATCAGAACGCAAAAAGTCAAACGACAGATAGAATAAATTTGGAGTCAATATCAATCGACCCAAGTCTTGTGGTTAATTACAACTCTAGACATTTCGACGCCCAATGGATTGGACGCAATCAATACTTAATTCGTTCTGGGAACGGCGATTCATTTGAAGACAGTTTTCCAGAATACAGCTACGTGGGCGAGCTTGATGTCATCGATAACGTATTAACCATTAATGCTAATGGTGCGCTAAACTACCGCAATATTGAACCTTCGAGCTATTTGGTTAGTGATAGGTTCCTCGACCCTGATTTACTCTCCAAAAACCGTAATAACAATATACGAGCAACAGTGACATTAAACCGACTACCTTTTGTTGAGTTTAACGGTTCTGTTGGTTTTACAGATCTCGATTCAGAGCAACAGAATTTTTCTCAGAACAACCTAGACGCCGAAACTTTTAGTTTCAATTCGCGCATATCACAAGGCTCGGGCTTTAAAAACTTTGTATTCAATGTTGATTCGTCGTTTGAAACTACCGATAGCACTTCAGATACCCAACAAACGCGAGGTCGAGCGACTAACTTTGACTCCCGCACGGTTGATGCCAATGTCGTATATCGACTTATCGGCGATTTTGGTTTGTCAGCTAGAGCGCGGTTAGAAGCTAACAAATACGATGGCATTACAGGGTCTAATTCGTCGTTTAGTTATGATAGCTATGGTCTCGGGGTTGCATATTTCTTATCGCCAAACCGCTCTATTTCAATTACGGCTAACGTTTCGGATGAGGACGATGCTGAAAGTGAAAGCTTTATTGGTGTCGATTTAGCATGGGCATTTTCAGCTCGCTCTCGAATTAGTGCGAACTATGGCCGTCGTTTTTTTGGTGAAAGTGGTAATCTGCAGTTTTCGTACAATACCAAGTCATTGCGGACACGATTGCAATATAGCGAACGTTTGACTACCTTTTCCCGGCTGGTCAGCGATATTGAATCTCAAGGCTTATTTGTTTGTGACTCAGATAATATTGAAATAGGTGAGTGTTTCCAGCCAAGTAGCTTAAATCCTCAATTGGAACCTGGGCAAACCTTTGTCGAGTTTAGCGAACAAGTTGTTGATATCACCGAAGAGCCAATCTTAAATAAATCGACTACAGCGTCATTGGGTTATTCAAATGGGCGTTTATCAACCACGGTTGAATTTCGCTATACCAATCCCGAGTACCTAGCGCGTCAGCGCGAACAAATTAACTATCTGACTAACTGGGTCATTAATTGGGATCTGGGGCCGCGCACTGACTTGCGAACTCAACTGAGCTATTCTGAAAATTACCAGCAAAGTGCAGTTGAGAGGCAAGACTTCGAAGATACTATTATCCGCGTATCCTCAGCGGTTCGATACCGAGTCAATCAAGACCTGTCAACGGAACTTGAGCTGAGAGTATTGGATCGCGATTCAAATATCACAGGACGCGTTATCAGAGATCGACGTGTGAGTTTTACATTGCGCTACGACTTCTAGTCGTCATCCTTCATACGGATATAAGTCTTATACTTCTTCTTGAGAAGCTTATCGATGTATTGGGTAAGCTTCACCTTATGACTAATTGCACTGTCAAGCGCATCAACTAGCTCATTGAGCATTGTCTTGTAGTACTCCACATCCCGTATCTCCGTGCCTGTATCAGTCATACCATGACTGGCGACCTCTTCTTTCACAGATTTCGGTAACTGTGGCTCGGGAGTAAACATTTCTTCTTTGACTTCGCTAACTACAGCTTCAACTGCTGCTTCATCTAGGTGTTCAAGCTCTTCCAAGAATCCATATAATAATACTCGATCCATAAGCGTATTTATTTTCCGCGGAACCCCTGTAGTAAATTCGTGAATGCGTTGATAGGCCTCATCGGAAAATAATGAGGAGCCATTCCATCCGGCATTGTGCATCCGGTACTCAATATATTCGCGTACTTCTTCTACAGAAAGCGGAGCTAAGTGACATGAAGCCACTATACGTTGTCGAAACTGCTCCATATTGGGCGCACGTAGTATAGGTTGTAACTCCTCCTGCCCGAGTAAAAAGCTTTGTAACAAGGGTTTGCCGTCTTGCTGGAAATTCGACAACATGCGTAATTCTTCAATGGTTTCTAGCGGTAGGTTTTGCGCTTCATCAACCAGCAGAAGAGCGCGTTTACCCTGCTTACTCAAACCGAATAAGTATGCTTCCAACGCCTCTAACAAATCTGTTTTGGTCTTATTCGCAACATCAATTTCAAACTTGGAAGCGACCATTTTTACTAATTCATCGGGATTTAACTTAGGTGTGACGATTTGTGCTGCAACAATGTCATCCTCTATATCAGCCAATAAACTGTTTGCTATGGTCGTCTTACCCGTTCCAATACCGCCGGTGATAACAATAAACCCTTCCGCTTGAGACAATCCATACTGCAAGTAGGACATCGCGCGCTTATGCCACTTACTGGCGAAGAAAAACGTCGGATCAGGCGTTAACTGAAAAGGTTTTGAAGTTAATCCGTAATGAGATTCGTACATCGCGATCCACAGGCTAGAATTCAATAAAAATGAAGCGCTAGCTTACAAGCCTAGCGCACTATTAGCAAACGTTACACGGTAATGTCGACCTAACTCTGCTCGACAATTTGTTTAATTATCGCGGTGGTCGATACACCGTCTTTAAACACCAATACTTGCACGTCACCACCATTGGCAATGACTTCTTTACCGCCAGCAATTTGTTCAATGCTGTAGTCGCCACCTTTCACTAAGGTGTTAGGTAAAACCTCGCTAATCAAGCGTTGCGGGGTGTCCTCGCTAAAGGGCACGACCCAATCAACAGACGCTAGGCCGGCGAGTACCGCCATGCGTCTTTCAACAGAGTTTATCGGCCTACCTTTGCCTTTTAGCTTGCGCACAGAGGCATCAGTATTCACCGCGACGACGAGTCTGTCCCCCAGCTGAGCCGCCTGCTCTAAATAAGCCACATGTCCAGCGTGCAGTATGTCAAAACAACCATTCGTCATCACCACCCGCTCACCGCGACGTTGCGCCTCTTTAACCATCTGTACCAGCTGCTCTTCACTCATAACACCACCGTCAGGATGGTGTTCGTGTCGTAACGCTAGCGCTAACTCGGTGCTTGTTACTGTTGAGGTACCTAATTTACCAACCACAATACTTGCAGCAATATTTGCCAAAACACACGACTGAGAAAGTTCTACCCCAGCAGCAAGACAGCTGGCGATAGTCGATACCACAGTATCACCAGCACCGGTGACATCATAAACTTCGCGTGCTTTTGCTGGTAAATGGGTGGGAGTGCCAGCCTGACTAAATAATGACATCCCCTGCTCTGAACGCGTTAACAACAGCGCATCTAATTGCAAGGCGTCGCGTAAAGCTACCGCACTCTGTTCGAGCTCATTTTCTGTACTAAACGCTGCTGCTACGGCTTCAAACTCTGCCATATTGGGCGTAATTAATGTTGCACCGGCATACTTATCGAACTCTGTCCCCTTGGGGTCAACAATCACTGGTATGTTTTGAGATTTGGCGGCTTGAATAAGTAATTGTGGGTCACTCAAACAGCCTTTTGCGTAGTCTGAGAGTACGACGACATCAACCTGTGCAAGTGCATCAGTATACCTGTGCAGCAACTCGGTTTTGTCAACTGGACCAAAGTCACGTTCGAAATCCAATCGCAATAACTGTTGATTACGACTGATAACCCGCAACTTAGTTATAGTGTCATACCCATCTACAGAGACAAATTGACAATCTACATCACTTGCCTCTAAACGATCTTGCAAGGCTTGCGCAGCATCGTCTTTGCCTGTTAATCCAATTAAGGTCACTTTAGCGCCCAAGGTGGCAGCATTGATGGCTACGTTTGCGGCACCGCCTGGACGATCCTCTGTGCCGCCTACTTTAACAACAGGTACGGGAGCTTCGGGTGAGATGCGCGCCGTGGAGCCTTTCCAGTAGCGATCAAGCATAAGATCGCCGACGATTAAAATTTGGGCTTGACTAAAATCGGGTAAATTCATAGGTTACTTGCATAAAAACTGCGTGGTGCAAGTATACCAGTGAACCAAGAAAAATCAGCTAGCAATACGCAACCAAAACATTGGCACCTGTACATCATCGAGAACCGGCTGGGCCAATTTTATACGGGCATTACAACAGATGTTGAACGACGCTTGGCAGAACACAGTAACAGCGCAGCCAAGGGTGCTAAAGCATTGCGTGGCAAAGGTCCCTTGATATTGCGTTTTGTATTTGCGGTAGGATCAAAATCAGCCGCGGCTTCACTTGAATATTGGGTCAAACAACAAAGTCGCCGCACTAAGCTAGCAATCATTGACGGTTCACTTCCACTTCCTAGTGATCTCTCTTAGATGTGACTCAAGACGCCGAGCACGATTAACGCTACACCTACACTCAGGATAAACTGAATAGCCGCAACGCCGATATTGTGTTGCTGATCGACTTCCTGCCGCCAATCTATGCCGGCCAACACGATGCGCTTGGCGACATTCACAGTAATAAAAAGTCCCAGTGCAAGCGAGAAACTGGTAAACAACCAGCCCGTCAAATTACTCACGTAAGTGTGCGGATCATAGGACAATATACTGGCACCACTGGATACTACCAACGCGGTTCCCAATAAACTGCCGGCATGCTCAATGGCCAGCGCGATCTGGCCTTTGCCAAGAATTTTTTGCAACGAATCATTCTGGTTATCACTCGCAAAGCGCATTTCGTATAACCGCGTAATCATGAGTTGAACCACCAAAACCACGCTGAAACCACTAAAGACAGCAACTATCGCATTGAGGTCAGTCCCTTCTACCCAAACTAACATACTGCGTAAAATTATCGCACTGGCAATGGCGCTAGCGGCATCGACCAATGCGATACTGACATTTTTATCTTGGATCATTGCATCCGTGTCGACCCGATGTAACACCAATTTATCGTGTGCGAAACGGCCAAATTTAACTAAGACTATGCTAATTAAGCCAAACACAACCATGCCGAGTGCGGCTTCCTCATACCCTTCCCCTGCGTGGCGACCAACAACCGCCCCAAGGACGATTAATAGTGACAACATGCGACCTGCAACACTAATACCAAACGCAAAATTGTCACGCGAACCTAACTCTTCGGTAACGTTGATATCACTGACACGTCCGGAGACCCAACGTACGACCAGTAATAGGAGCAGGGTAATCGCGATATCAATTGATAAATAGACCCAAAGGTCGTGCGGTAAAGGATTTAGTTTAACCAGTGTTTCCATGTATTTTCCTTGCGGCAGCTAGCATCTGATAGTCGCTAAATGCTATCGTTCATCATTGATTTTGTTTATCGTCACGTGCGCAACGCCATAGCATTTAAATTATCATGCCAGTCAGCTTCATAAAAGACACTCATTTAGCCGCTCAATCGGAAGCCGATCGCCAATGGTTGGTGCAAACCATCGCTTGTTCTGAAAAATCGCAATGTGATCTTGCACCAATCATTGATTTATTTGCACTTAGTCCATACGCGCGAAGAGTTTGCCAGCAATACGCTGAAGTGCTCGACTTTTTGGTAGAGCACCATCTCAGCATGACCAGCAATGATAATCCAGAAGGTTTCTTGGACGACATTCGAACGACTATTGCCCCGCGTGTAGCGGGCCTAACGAATGAAGTTGAGACCATGCGTCATTTACGTATTATCAGACATAGTTTTGCTGCCGTAATTATCTATCGCGACTTTATACTCAAGCAGCCAATACAGGATTCTTTAGAACAAGTATCCGAGCTGGCAGACAGCTTGATAACTGCAGCTTACGACTGGCAATACCAACAACTAACCGAGCGTTACGGAACTCCACAAGGTGCTCATGGCCCGCAGCCGATGTGTATTTTAGCGATGGGTAAACTTGGTGGTCGCGAGCTTAACTTTTCGTCTGATATCGATTTGATTTTTGCCTATCCAGCAAAGGGAGAAACATCGGGTGGACGCAAGGTAGTCGAGAATCAGCAATTTTTCACACGCTTGGCCCAAAAACTGATCCACCTACTGGATACAGTAACTGCTGATGGGTTTGTGTATCGGGTAGATATGCGGTTACGTCCGTTTGGCGAAAGCGGTCCTCTGGTCGCAAACTTTTCCGCGTTGGAAGATTACTATCAAGAGCAAGGGCGGGATTGGGAGCGTTACGCAATGCTCAAAGCACGCGTGCTTAACTCCGCTAGCACCTACACAGAACAACTGCAAAAAATGCTCAAGCCTTTCGTTTATCGTCGCTATGTTGATTTCACGGCACTTGAATCCCTGCGTACGATGAAACAGCTCATTGAAACTGAGGTCCGCCGTAAACGCTTAAAGAACAATATCAAGCTAGGTGCTGGGGGCATCCGAGAAGTTGAGTTTTTTGTCCAAAGCATGCAAGTTATTCACGCGGGCAAACACCCATTATTGCAAACGGCCTCTTTAATCCAAGCGTTTAATGGGCTTGTAAACACTGAGTTATTAGACTCTGAAACAGCCAACAGTTTAATGAGTGACTACTACAGATTGCGCAAAGTCGAACACTGTATCCAGCAGATTGATGACCAGCAAACTCAGCAACTGCCCGATGATGCAATTAATCAAGATAGGCTTTGTCACTTAATGGCCTGCCCAGACTGGAACAGCCTTTTAGATATCGTTCATCGTAGCTTAGAACGCGTTCATGCATATTTCGCTGATTTAATTGCTGCCCCGGAACAGGAGATTGATCAAGCGGATCCGCTCTATACCCTTGCTGAAGACATGTGGACGCTCTCGTTGGACAGCGATGAATGGCAATCCATGGTCGCAAACCACATCAGCTGTGTAGACTTTGACCTGCTTTATATCGACATAAGTCAATTAAAACAACGCATTGCCAAACAGCCTATTGGTCAACGCGGGCATAGAACACTTAGCCGCCTGCTTCCTGCGATATTGTTTGATTTACTCAACTTTAACAATCCGCAATTACGCCTAGCACATATTGCCCCCACCCTTATTAGTATCACTGGCCGAACAGCATACTTGGACCTTTTGCTTGAAAACCATCAGGCGCGTACTCAATTGCTGGAATTAACTGCTAAAAGCGATTGGATAGCAGAACAAATCGCGCGCTTCCCGCTGTTACTAGATGAACTGTTAGACCCGGTGTATCTTACCACCCAGCTTACCGATATTGAGGCGATTCGGGTCGACTTAAAAGGTCAGCTGCAACAATCGTTGCTGCGCATAGAACCAACCGATTTAGAAGCTCTCATGAATGCATGGCGCCAATTTAAGCTCTGCCAGCAGTTGATCATTGGCGCAGCAGACTTGTGTGATACGCTCGCTACTAACTTTGTCAGTGATCATCTTACGGCTCTTGCGGAAGTTATACTCGACAGTGCTATATGTGCGGCATGGCGAGACATCAGTGTGCGCTTTGGCGAGCCTCAAGGTAAAACAATTGCCGACAGTGGTTTATTGGTGGTCGCTTATGGCAAATTCGGTGGTCTTGAGCTTGGCTATGGCTCCGATCTTGACTTGGTCTTTTTACACGACGCCGATCGCAATACGATGACAAACGGTGAAAAGTCCGTCAGTGCGAGTCAGTTTTATGCCAAGGTGGTACAACGCGTAATGCATATGTTGTCGACACCAATGCAACTGGGAAAAGCGTATGATATCGATTTGCGCTTGAGACCCGACGGTAATTCCGGGTTGCTGTGCAGTAACATAGTCAGCTTTGCAGACTATCAAGCCAACAATGCCTGGACATGGGAGCACCAAGCCTTAGTGCGAGCCCGTCCTGTATGGGGACAAATGGAGTTGCAGAAACGCTTTAATAGTATCCGTCATGAAGTGTTAGCCATTCCACGCGACTTGGCTTCGCTACGCCGAGATGTTGTCGACATGCGCGTTAAGATGCGCCAACATTTGTTAAAACAGGCCCCCGATGCCGTTGATTTAAAGCAAGCAGAAGGCGGAATTACCGATATTGAGTTTTTGGTGCAGTATTGGGTATTGGGGTATGCAAATACCCATGCTGGCCTGACGCAATGGCCTGACAACTTAAGAATTTTAGACGCTCTGGCTACGACAGCGTTAGTGACTGAAACCGATGTGATGAAACTGCAAAATGCTTACTTGAGCATGCGCCAAGCAATCCATGAAGGCAATCTACAAAACCTTGCGTTAGTTGCCGACACTGAACAGTTACACCAACTGCGCCAGTACGTTAAACAGGTGTTTAGCCAACATTTAGAACTTTAGAATCTACGTCCTATTGAGCAACTACACAGTGCGTATTTAAATACTCGGTATGGTTTGCCGTCACAACTAAGGTGCGCTGTTTAGGACATACATATCCACGTACTTCGCCATCAAAATTACTGTCCACTGCACTAGCAATTTGTTTGACTGCTGCTGCAATTGTCGTATCCAATTGGAATTGATGCTTAATCACAAAATCTTGGTCCAGGTCCCAAATCACCTGCATGCCTTCCTGTTGGGCGTGATTTGAGATAGCTTCGCGCAACGTACTTCCGGCTTTGAATGCGCGAAAACGCTTTTCACCAACCCAGCGACCGCTGACGGGGCGAGCATCGCTGGTCATATCTTGCAAACGCTCGTCAACACTGCGGTCTTCGCCGCCTAATTCCATTACAAAGTCCCCCATCTCTTCTTTGATAGGGTCTTTGGAGCTAGAGCGAAACTCTTCATAAAAAGAGCTCAAGCCAGTAGCAACAGACCGTTTAGCTGGCGCGCCTTCAGGACTGGGAGTCGAGGCAACTTCTTCTTGCAACATTACAACGACTACAGCAATCACAATCAATGCGACAGCAAGCCCTAAATGTTTTACCCAAAATAAAGTGTTGGACACATTATTTGTTTTCATAAAGAATCGACTTTGTTAACACTTGCGGTAAGTTACCACTAACTCACTCAAATAACTATTGGTACAGACTCGGATCTGAATCATCAGGTCTAGACTTAAAACGTTTATGCATCCACAAGTAGCTTTCAGGTTGCTCTGCCACCAAGTCTAGAATGTGTTGATTCAACTCCGTTAATGCTTCGACATCCCCTTTATCGGCAAATTCCGGCATTGGTGGATAAATTTTTACCACATAACCCGATTTAGTGTATTGGGATGTTATTAATAATGGTACACAGTTTGCGCGTCGTGCAAACATCAATGTGGCTGTCGTCGTTGCAGTTTTTGCAACCCCGCCAAATGGTACAAATATACTTTGCGCCCTGCCGTAGTCTTGGTCGGGGAGATACAAACATAGTTCGCCTTCATCTAAAGCTTGAATAAGCGCTTTTGAGTTGCGTTTGTGGATCATGTATTTATTTGAGCGATTGCGTCCGCGATACTGCATATAATCCATCAGTGGATTATCGTGTTTGCGATAGAAAGCAATACTCGGATGGGTATAACCAATAATCCGACAGGCAATTTCTAAATTCATATTGTGCAGCGCCAATCCAAACACGCCTTTGCCCTGCTGAAGGACTGCTTCGACATGCTCATATCCTTCAACGACGCCGAGTTTTTTTATCCGCCACGCGGGTGCCCACCAGCCCAGAGCCGTCTCAAAAATTGCCATTCCCGCACAATTCAAATTTTGTTTCAGTAGATGTTCTACATCTTTATCTGACATATCAGGGTAAGTTAAACGCAAGTTTTGCCGCGCCACACTCACTCGCTTTTTGGCCAATTTTGTCAACAACCATGCTAATCCCTTAGCTAATTGGCGTAGTACTACTAAAGGCAACCAACTCAGCGTGTATAAAATAATGATGCCAATCCAAATTGGCCAAAATTGCGGTAGGAAAAATCGCCAGGAAAATGCGGGAGCTTGAATTTTTGACACAATATTACAGTTGTTGTTTTATATCGCCCTAGAATAGCACGGAGAAGCGGTCCATCAAACTGCTGACAAGCTCTGCTTAAAACTCGCAAATAGCTAATTTTGCTGCTTAAATAGAGTTTTACCTGTTAGTGAAGATATCGCTTGATGGAGACAGCGCTGTTACAAGAACTGATCAATAAGGTTGCCAGTGGTATCCTCGTGGTCAACAAGAGTGGCGACATTAGCTTCGCCAATGATAAAGCGCACACATTATTTGGTTATCCGGCCGGCTCTCTCATTGATACAAATATCAGCTGCTTAATCCCTGCGGAATACAAGACCAAGCATGCAGCGCATGTCAGTCGAATTTTTACCTATAGACAACCGCGGAACATGGGCGAAGGAAATAATTTTCCAGCATTGCACGCTGACCAACACGTATTCTATATCGCTGTTAACCTAGAGCCCTGTAGTGATGGCGAACACATGATAGTAACGGTTACTGAGACCACTCGGCATCAATCGCGGGAAGTTAGCCTGAATGAGGAAAAGCAAGAGCTTTCTCTGGCCAACCAGCAATTATTGCGATTTACCCAGCAAACCTTCAACGGCCTAGTGATAACCGATAGCGCGTTTGCCATCACCTGGTCAAATCTTGCAATGTCAAACTTGGTTGGTTACTCGGAGCGGGAATTACAAGGCAAACACATCCACGACTTTGCCGGCGGAGGAACGAGCTTATTTGAGCTTCGCAAGTTAGAAGCCGCACTCGAAAGCGCCAAGAGTTATCAAGGTGAACTTAAACTCTACCACCAAAACGGTAACAGTTTTTGGGCTTCTATTAATATGCAACCCTTCAGTGTTGGCAAAGAGATTGAAAGCTTTATCTTACTGATCACTGATATCACGGAACAAAAGCAACTTGAAACACAGTTAATTGACAGTAACAACTTTCAAACTGCCCTACTCAATAGTGCACCCCTTTTTCTGATCTCAACGGACAACGAAGGACTCATCACATCGATAAATACTTATGCCGCCAAGATGTTGCAATGCCGTTCGGTAGACGTCATCGGCCAGGTATCTCCGCTACAACTCTTAAAACGAGATTCGCGACTTCAATTACTCCAGCAACTGGACGTAACGGATTACAACAACGAGTCGCGTATTCAAATAGCGCTCGCCAAACAGTTGCTCGCGGGTGCTTTTACAACGGAAATCACCTTACAGACCTTTGCCGAGCGATCGGTCGATGTTGAATTAACCATAACGGCTCTGCAAACACGCTCTACGAATGATTACGGCTTGTTGTGGATGGGGCGAGATATTACTGCTCAGCGTACAGCAGAGCGCGAAAACGAGCGTCATCTAACACTGATTGAATCCACCGGCGAAATCGCCAAGTTAGGTGGCTGGGAGCTGGATTTATTAAGCAACCAATTATGGTGGTCTGATCAAGTGTACCATATCCACGAACTACCCGTTGGCTCTAAAGTGGAGGTTGCAAAAGCGATTGAATTCTATGCCCCAGAAGCACAGCCAATTATTACCGCGGCGGTAGAAAAAGGTATCAAAAATGGCACCACGTGGGATGAGCAATTGCCCTTTATTACTGCTAAAGGCCGAAGAATTTGGGTTCGAGCTGTTGGATACGCGGTGTATCGAGATGGACATCCAGTTAAGCTGCGCGGTGCCTTTCAGGATATTTCGGAGTTGAAGCAAGCTGAACAAGACGCATTAGCTGCAAGCGCAGCCAAAAGTCAGTTTTTGGCTAATATGAGTCATGAAATAAGAACGCCTCTTAACGGTGTTATTGGCATAAATGAATTACTCAAAGGCACACAACTCAACGATAAGCAACGAGACTACGTCGACTTAATACATAAGAGTAGTCAAAACCTGATGACGATCATCAACGATATCTTAGATGTCTCGAAAATAGAGGCCGGTCACGTTGAGCTAACACCGAGTTATTTCTCATTACCTGAGTTGATTAACGATTTGATCGGCACCGTGAACGCCCAAATAAAAGAGCAGAAAAAGGATGTGTTAGTTGAGTTGCAAATGGATGCTCACATTCCGACAAATATTTATACCGACCCAAATAAGCTGCGCCAAATACTCGCTAATCTATTGTCGAATGCGTTTAAGTTTACTGACCAAGGGCATATTAGGATTACGGTGAAGCAATTGACCAATGGGGCGCATCAGCAACTTGAGTTTATTGTCGCGGATTCCGGGGTTGGCATTCCGCATGAAAGTGTGGAGACATTGTTTGATAAGTTTACCCAAGCCGATTCAAGTTCAACACGTGGTAAGGCAGGAACGGGTTTAGGGTTATCTATTTGCCGTGAGTTGACGCATTTGTTAGGCGGTGAAATCCAGGTGCATAGTGAGCCTGGTGTTGGCTCGTCTTTTAGTTTTTACATCCCGATTCAAACTACCGAAAATCAAACGGAGTCAATTGAAAATCCCGTGAACGTGCTATTGGTAGTTGACAATCAGCAGGTCAGCGAGCAATGGCAGGAGGTCGCACCCGCGCACAATTTTGAATGTCATGTTGTTCATTCGGCACCGCAAGCACTGCAGCAATTGAAAAATACTAATAGTCAATACACCCATTTGATTGTGTATGCTGACTTGCCAGGAATGGATGGCTTCGAATTCTGTAAAGTACTTCACCAAAAAGGTATTACAGCGCGCATGCCTGTCTTATTAATTACCTCCGCGCAGCAAACTAGTGCAAGTGACTTCGCTACTGAATTAGGTGTTCAAGGTATCTACACTGACACAACAGGTTTACAAGACCTCATCGCTGTAATCCAAGGCGATGCAGAGCCGCAGATAATTGAAACCCAATCGACTAACCTGAACAGCGAGAACGAATCGGCTGACGCTATAACAAATAAAAAAGTATTGTTAGTCGAAGATAATCAAATAAACCAGTTAGTGGCGCAAGATATGCTGCAAAACATTGGTTGCGAGGTGTTAACTGCAGAAAATGGTCGCGAAGCGGTAGAAATCTTCGGCCTCAACCATGACGATATCGATATCATTTTTATGGATTGTCAAATGCCTGTAATGGATGGTTTTGACGCGACTCGAGCGATTCGTGCTCTGCCTATACCTCGCGCGAAAAGCATCGCCATAGTTGCAGTTACCGCAAATGCTTTAGACGGCGACGATGAGCTATGTCGCGCAGCAGGAATGAATGATCACGTTGCCAAACCTGTATCGATAGAAACATTAAAAAAAGCCCTCTCACAGTGGGCTGAATAACTGTTAGCTCATCAGTAGTCAGCGTCAATTGCTTTAAGCTTACGCTCAAAAGCCTCTGCGTGTTCGGTTTGCTCGTAGTCAAAATGATATTGGTTGTGGAAGCCAAAACGCAGTTTTACCAGTGCATCTTCCATGTAGACTGTGTAACCATCGAAATCTGTGAAGGCCTTGACCCCACCCAAATGATAACCGTCTTCGCGTTGTTCACCGTGTTGACGAATTTTTTCGAACACTTTTAGGATAAAGTGACTATCTACTTCATTCTTCATAGTTCTCCCGCGCCAAAATTATTGCACCCTTAATACTTATATGTGTGGAGAACAGAGAAGATCAAGAGCGTGCCCCTCGTTCGCTTTAGTTGAAGTTATACCGAAAGCCTAGGTATGCGGCATTGGATTGGAAGCTGTCTTCACCACTGATGTGCTCAACTTCAAATCGCACCATGGTATTGAGACCAACGTACCAGTCAAAGCCGATCCCTATGACACCTGCAAATATGCCATCATCGTATGCTGTCTCAACCGTGCAAGGCGCATTGTCACAGGTAGAACTCTCTAAGCGATAACCGCTGAGATCAGCGCGCATAGCACCCAGTCGATAAAACAGTTCCCCCTCTCGTGCACTGGCTTTACCTAACGCAGAGATAAATAGCGCATCACCTTCGAGCCCTATGAGTAAGTCACCTGCATCGGCTTCGTCACTGGCTAGGCGCTGGTATCCGCCCTCAATATACCACTGTCGATGAATCTCATATCCGATGGCCAGCTTGTATGCGACGCTGCCGCCAGAATACTGAGCAAACTCTGAGTCCGCATACCCCGCACTGATGACAGCGTACATATTTTCAGTCGCCTGCGCATTGGAAACACTCCAACAGACCAACAGACCCAGTGCCAACCATTGTATTTTTGCCTTCAACATATAAGGGCTCCTTTAAAAATAATATTCCAGCGAAAACTGAACAAAATCCTCACGTCGCAAGAAGTATAGCGGGTCGGTTAATTGTTCACTGGCAAAAAAATAACCATCCAGTTTCCACCGCCACTGGTCTGTAATACGACTAGACGCCTCGAGAAAGCCTGTGTAACTGCCTGAATCATCTAAGTCCTGCACAACACCAACCAATACTTCAGTACCGTCAATATCGTTAACAATAAAGCGCAGGCCAACCATCAGATCATTCTGCCCGAACACGAATGCCGTTTGCTCTCGCTCGTCAAACTGATATTCAACTAACCAACCGATATCGTATTGTGAATCAAATACGCCGACACTGGTATATTCCAAACCGACCACCGCAGCAAAGAAGTTATCAACAATCACATCTTGCAGCGTTACCGGTACGTTCTCCTCATCGTCTTTGCGATAAATACCTTCAAATTTGAAAAGCCATGCATCTACTACGGCCAAGGCATCGACACCGACTTGCTGGATCTGCGAATAATAGGGCTGCAACACCAATCGATTAGTTACCGGGTCAAACCCCTGTGCCAAATAAGGCTCGCGATTGGTGCCATCAAAGTATGAAAATCCTAAATCCCAATTCCCCATGCTGTGTTGCCAGCGCAATGCATAATCGATGTTGGTCTCTTCATTACTCGACGCAAACAGGGGGTTATCAGTATCAATCCTAAACGGGGGCGTTACTCGCCCTTCTGTGCTGGCAAACGTCCGCTCGCGGAAATAGGGCAGAATAAATGCAGATAAGCGTCCGTAATTACTGAAATATGAATAACTCAGCATCGGCTGACCTAATTTGTCTTCACCATCTACCGCTTCGACATAGTCAGTCTGATTGATGATATCGACGAGATGTAGGGACTCTGTTTGCCCCCAAAAAACTTTGCTAATGCCCGCCAAAAACTCCCAATCTCGATCTTGATGTAACCAATGCAATTCGCGCAGATCAAAATGACTACGCTCACTGTCGTGCTGGTCCAAGCGCGTGAAGGGTTTAATTACCAACCGGTCATCACCGTCGTTCCAATTGAAAAAGAATTCTGGTTGTAAGTAGACTGAACCTTGGGCACGCTCTTGTTCGGGCAGTAACGGATCTTCAAAAAAGTAACGCTGCTCAATGCCGGCCTCGCCGCTCAGCTCGTAGTCTTGGGCAAAACATACTACAGACAGCGGCAACGTCAGTAACCAGCAAAGTGTTGTGTACAGACTAAAAGCCTTCATCTAGCGCACGTTCCGCAACTTATTACTGTCAAAATCCGCCTCTTCTAAGCCCACATCAAACTCAAGCTTGTCAATAATCAGTTCGGTAGATTTGCCGGTCTGTTCATTGACCATTTCTGACACATGTGCTCGCCAGAATTTGTCTTTATATAGTCGGTAGTCGTCCAACGTCAGTGTCTTCAATAGCGCGTTCTTACGGTCGTAAAACTCGATCTTGAGTACGTAGTAGTGTTCTTGGTCAATCCACACGATCTGTCGCGTGTAGCCTGAATTTCTGTCTAGAGGAACTTGTTCAACCTTAAAAGCAGAGCGACCGTCAATCGTATCTTCACCAGTATAATTGAAACTATACTTTTCCAATTCAAAAGAGGTCATATCTTCGAAAGCGAATTCACTGCCCATAAATGGACCTGATTTATTCTTCGAATTGATGCGTTTCACGCGACGTAAGGCCGGCAGGTATATCCATTGCAGATCAGGTTCAAGTGCTTTGGAAAAACTCAAAAATGCTGTACCACTGACATCCCGAGGGCGATCAAATATCGTTAAGGCCTTATCACCATCATCGATGACCTCAAGTGAACGCACGCGAATTTCTCGCACAGACTCCTGCCCTTGCGCATTGCGCAGGATCATTCGCATTTCTGCCTCGGTGTCACCCCAGCCTGTATCGGCGGCTTTACGCAGTTTGGATATTTCCAAGCCACGTTGCTCATCAGCGATAACTCCTGTAGAGGTGCCAATCGCTAACACTACGATCAGCAAGACGTGTTGTAAGCTGCGGTAAAATCGATTTGACGCTGACATGATCAGCTCCTTGTTTCTGTTCATCAAGTAAACAACGTTAGTCTTTAATAATAACGGCTAAACTCGGCAGTTGCTGAGCAATAATCGAAAATTAAGGTATATATATCGCCGTTGAAGTGTCGGCCTTAAGACGTAAACGCTAAAGATCCCGTTATCCGCTGTTTTTTTGTGCAAACAAACGTATTCACTTTCATCTAAACGTATAGCTTTTTATACCCGGTGAATTCAATAAAAACAGCAAGTTAGTTAAATGTTCACCGAAAAAAACGTAACACTCTATGAACATTTTGTTAGCAAAATTTGATCTTCTAGTGATTTAGAGTAGTATACATTCACAACTGGTCAGATGAGCGGATGAGTATCATGAGTATTAGAACAAGTCTGAAAAAAGTATTGCCCCCAATTTCAATCACAGAGCAAGAGGCTCTTGATGCGGGCGACGTATGGATCGAATCGTCAATCTATCGTGGCAAGCCTGATATGCAGGTATTGCGCAATATTCCGAAAGCAGCGTTGAGCGCCGACGAGCAAGCATTCCTTGACGGCCCGGTTAAAACGCTATTAAAAATGGTCGATGATTTTGAGTTGCAAAACGGCAACCATATCCCACAGGAAGTACTTACCTTCTTGGGCGAGAACAAATTCTTCTCGATGATCATACCAAAGAAATTTGGTGGCCTTGAGTTCAGCCCGTATGCAAACTCAACAATTGTTGCCACTATTGCTGCAAAAAGCGGCGCAGTAGCTGTAACCGTTATGGTACCTAATTCATTAGGCCCCGGTGAGCTATTAATGCACTACGGTACAGAAGAGCAGCAAAACTATTGGTTGCCACGTCTAGCTGTGGGTCAAGATATTCCTTGTTTCGCACTAACTAGTCCTGAAGCAGGTTCTGATGCGGGTTCAATTCCTGACGCAGCAATCGTGACTAAAGGTGAGTACAACGGCGAGGAAGTTATTGGTTTATCTGTTACCTGGGATAAACGTTATATCACCCTAGCACCCATCGCTACCGTGCTTGGTTTGGCGTTTAAAGTGTTTGACCCAGAGGGTTTGTTAGGTGGTGAAGTTGAGTTAGGTATCACTTGTGCATTGTTGCCGAAAGATCACCCGGGTGTAGAGCTTGGTAATCGCCACGACCCTATGGGCGTGCGTTTCTATAACGGTACAACTCGCGGTACCAACGTATTTATCCCAATGGACTTTATCATTGGTGGCCAAAAGAACATCGGTCGTGGCTGGCAAATGCTAGTCAGCTGCTTAGGTGCCGGTCGCGGTATCTCATTACCTGCGATGGGCGTTGCTTCAGCGCAATCAGCGTTTAAATCAACGGCTGAGTACTCGTTTGTACGTGAGCAGTTTGGTGTTCCAATCGGTCGCTTTGAAGGTATTCAAGACAAGTTGGCTGACATTGCCGGTAAAACATTCTTGCTTGAAGCAATGCGTGTTTTGACAACTGAAGCACTAGGCCTAGGCCTTAAGCCGTCAGTAATCACCGCTATGGCGAAGTACCACATGACCGAGCTAGGTCGTGATGTACTCAACTCAGCGATGGATGTTCAAGCGGGTAAAGCGATTCAGCGCGGCCCACAGAATACTCTTGCTAACGGTTACTCTGCGTTGCCAATCGCTATCACCGTAGAAGGTGCAAACATTCTTACTCGTAGTTTGATGATCTTCGGTCAAGGTGCAATGCGTTGTCACCCATACTTGAAAGAAATGGTTGACCTTATTCACAGCGACGATAAGTCTGCGGATGCGGAATTCAACAAAGTGTTGGGTAAAACGGTTAAGTTCAGCGTTAAAAATGCATTCCGCAGTAAAGTTAATGCTTACTTGCCATTCTTACGCGGCACTGAATCAGCATTGCCAGAAGTGCGCCCATATGAGAAGCGTTTAAATGCATTATCAGCCAAACTTGCGCCGCTAGCTGATTTATCGCTATTGGTACTAGGCGGTGACTTGAAGAAAGCTGAATTGTTGTCTGCGCGTCTAGGTGACATGATGAGTTACCTATACGGTGCGATGGCGACTATTCGTTTCTACGAGCAGCGCGTAACTGACCGTAAGTTGGCACAGCCATACTTCGAGTATGCTATTCAATGGTCACTACAGCAGGCTGAAAAAGCCTTGGTAGATTTCATAGCGAACTTCCCGAACACAGCTACGCGTTACCTAATGCGTGTATTGACAAACACATACACCGCATCAGTTTCGCAAATCTCTGATGATTTGGTTCGTGAGTTAGCTACAGCAGCGCTTCAGGACAACAGCATAAAAGATCAATTGACGCATCTTGTTACTGTTGAGCCAGGTGATGGTAATGACATCAACGAGCAGGCGTTTAAAGCGAAACACGCGGTAATGCCACTACTTGGTAAGGTTCAAAAAGCCTTGCGTAAAGAGCCTGTTGTACCGTTCGTATCATTCGAAAATGCGTGTAACAAGCTACTTGAAAAAGGCGAGCTTACTGCGGCTGAGCACGCAGACTTGCTAAGCTATGATGCGAAACGCAAGCTTGCAGTTCGCGTTGATGAATTTGATTTCGACCTCAATCTAATTGATGAGTCAGTAACGTCAGAAACGTCTACAGCGTCAGCTGCATAAGCTTTAATACAGCGAATTGAGAAACGGCCCACAAATGGGCCGTTTTTTTTCGCTCAAATTCCGTATAATCACCGTTCACAATAACAACATAAAAAATTTAGCATGGCGCAACTCTACTTCTATTACTCTGCGATGAATGCAGGTAAATCGACCTCCCTTCTCCAATCGGCATACAACTATGAAGAGCGCGGCATGCAGACGCTGATATTCACGGCGGCATTAGATGACCGCTATGGGGTTGGTAAAGTCACCAGTCGAATCGGTTTGGAGTCAAAAGCGCATTTGTTTAACCCAGATACTGCGCTTTATGACGAGATAAAAGCACACCAACAAAAACAGGATATCGACTGCATCTTTATTGATGAAGCGCAATTTTTATCCCGCAAGCAAGTTAAAGCACTAACCTATGTCGTCGACGATCTCGATATTCCAGTATTAGCTTACGGCTTGCGTACAGATTTTACCGGTGAAACCTTCGAGGGTAGTCATTATTTATTGGCTTGGGCCGATAAGTTCTTTGAATTAAAAACCGTTTGTTTCTGTGGACGCAAAGCTAACTTTGTCGTGCGTTGGGATGAAAATGGCAAAGCGACTAAGGCCGGCGAACAGGTTCAAATTGGCGGGAATGACCGCTACGAGTCTATGTGCCGCAAGCACTTTAAAGAGTTGATCTGGGATCAAGACGGCGCGTTGTAGCCCCCTTCACCAACTGTCGCTTTTGCGACAGTTGGGTATTGTCAGCATTTTCTCCTCGTTCTAATAATCCTAGCTATTGTCACACTAATCAACAACCGGTTTAGCGCCTGAAATCGCTCTATTAACATCTATTTTTCAATTACTTAATCTTGATAATTACACATTATAAGATCCTATTTCGCCATTTATTTGGGGCGAAGGAAGTCAAAACATGGCGGTATTCGCGCTAACAATGTGTAGTCTCCCTATACGAAAAACATAACCATTTATCACTAAAGTTAATTTAACCTACCAACAACTATTGATTAGACTAATACTGAATTGCCCAATCGCCGAGAATAGCTATGGATTTCAGTTACAGCCAACGTTGCCAAGATTACTTGGCCAAGATCAAACAGTTTATGCAACAGCACGTAGAGCCCATTGAGCAAGAAGTGTATGAGTTTATGCACGCCGAAAACAATCATGGCGATTGGCGCAAATGGCAGTTGCATCCGCGCGTAGAAGAACTCAAAGCGTTGGCGCGCGAGCAAGGGCTGGAAAACTTATTCTTGCCTGATAGCACCTTAGGTAAAGGCCTTAGCTGCTTGGAATACGCTCCCTTGGCCGAAGAAATGGGACGGTGTTTATTCGCGCCTGAGATCTTCAACTGTAACGCGCCAGATACCGGTAATATGGAAGTACTTTACCACTTCGGTACCGACGCACAAAAAGCGCAGTGGTTAACGCCATTGCTGGCTGGAAAGATCCGCTCAGTATTTGGTATGACGGAGCCTGAAGTAGCCTCATCAGACGCCACCAATATGCAAGCGCACATCGATATTCAAGATGATGAGATTGTCATTAACGGTCGCAAATGGTGGTCTACAGGTCTTGGTCATCCGAACGCTAGAGTAACAATATTCATGGGGCTATCGAATCCAGAAAATGACCGACATAGCCAGCACAGCATGGTGATTGTGCCGCTAGACACGCCGGGCATTACGATCAACCGTATGCTTACCGCATACGGTGATTTTGATGCGCCATATGGTCACGGTGAAATGACATTCGACAACGTCCGTGTACCGCGTGAAAATTTATTGGTAGGTCCGGGCAAAGGCTTCGCTATTGCCCAAGGTCGCTTAGGTCCTGGTCGTATCCACCATTGTATGCGCGCTATTGGTATGGCGGAGAAAGCCTTGGAACTAGCAATAAAGCGCGGCTTATCGCGTGTAGCCTTTGGTAAACCCTTAGTAAAGTTGGGCGGCAATGGCGAGCGTATTGCGGAAGCTCGTATGTTGATTGAGCAAGCACGTCTATTAACCCTCAATGCCGCGTGGAAGATTGATAATTTAGGTGTTAAGCACGCAATGGTCGACATCTCGGCAATCAAAGTCGTGGTGCCGAATATGCTGCAACAAGTCGTAGACATGGCCGTGCAAATGCACGGCGGCGCAGGTATGTGTAATGACTTTCCGCTGGCTCGGTTTGCCGCAGGTGCGCGAGCACTGCGTTTAGCCGATGGTCCTGACGAAGTGCATAAAGGTATGGTGACACGGCTGGAGCTTAAGCGTTATGTCTGAGCTGCTTCTCGACCAAGCACAAGCAGTTAGGCCCGGTGAAGAGTTAAATATCGAGCAATTACAGCCTTGGCTGAACGAGTATATTGGTGATCTAAAAGGAACGCCCGAAGTCACGCAGTACAGTGGTGGTGTATCCAATTGGACCTATTGCTTGGCGTTCGACAATCGCTCGCTGATTTTGCGCCGTGGGCCCGATGGCACAAAAGCTAAAGGCGCTCACGATATGCAGCGTGAACACGATCTACAGCGGGATCTAAAACGGGTTTTCGCCGCAGTTCCACACGTATACGGCTATTGCGCCGACGAAACCGTGATTGGCAGTGATTTTTATGTCATGGAAAAACTCGAAGGCATCATTCCTCGCAAAAACTTGCCGAAATCGCTACATCTTGCTCAGGATGACGTACGCACACTGTGCACTAATGCTATCGACACTCTGATCGATTTACATCAGGTTGACTATAAAAGTGCAGGGCTTGAGCATATTGGTAAAGGTGCAGGCTACACAGGGCGCCAAATCGAAGGCTGGATAAATCGTTACATGCGCGCGAAAACTTGGAATGTACCGCGGGCTAAAAAAGTCACCCAATGGTTGCAAGCAAGTATTCCAGCAAGCGAAAATCTATGTATCACCCACAACGATTTTCGCTTTGATAACTTAGTGTTAGATGTTCAACACCCCACAAATATTATCGGCGTACTCGATTGGGAGCTGGCCACGATTGGCGATCCTCTGATGGACTTAGGTAATACACTCGCTTACTGGATTCAAGCCGATGATGACAAATTAATGCAAAGCACACGCAAGCAACCGACGCATTTGAATGGCATGATGACGCGCTGCGAGGTGGTTAAATACTACTGTGAAAAAACCGGCCTTGACGCAAATGACTTTGCTTTTTATGAGGTTTATGGGTTATTTCGATTAGCTGCTATCGCGCAGCAAATTTATTACCGCTATCATCACAAACAAACCCGAAACCCAGCCTATAAATACTATTGGTTCTTTGTGAACTACCTCATTAGGCGTTGTAAAAAAATAATTAAAACCGCAGGCTAAACTATATGTTGAGAAGTAATATTGTAATCACCGGAGCCAGCTCTGGTTTGGGCAAAGGCATGGCCATTGAGTTTGCCAAAATGGGCCGAAATCTTGGACTTTGCGCACGGCGCGTTGAACGTTTAGAAGAGCTGAAACAAGAGCTGCTTTCCATCAACCCCAACATTAACGTTGTGATCAAGTCCTTAGACGTTGATGATCACGACGCAGTATTTACGTGTTTTGAAGAATTTCGCCAAGAATTAGGTAGCTTAGACCGGGTTATTGTTAATGCGGGTATGGGTAAAGGTGCGTCAGTTGGGACCGGTTACTTCTATGCCAATAAACAAACCGCTGTGACTAACTTTGTTTCTGCGCTAGCCCAATGTGAAGCTGCGGTTGGTATCTTCCGCGAGCAAAACGCCGGTCACCTGGTAACTATCTCATCAATCAGTGCTGCGCGTGGTTTCCGCCGTGCATTAACCGTATATGCAGCAACAAAAGCAGCGATAACATCAATGACCGAAGGAATTCGCATTGATTTAATGAAAACGCCCATCAAAGTATCCACCGTTCACCCCGGCTTCATTCGCAGCGAAATTAATGAAAAAGTTAAAACCGCACCTTTCATGGTCGATACTGAAACTGGCTGTAAAGCTATAGTAAAGGCCATTGAGAAAGAGGGCGCCAACAGCTACGTACCCAGTTGGCCATGGTCGATATTATACCGTTTAATGCGTATCGCACCTTTGTCAATGTTGGCTAAAATGAGTTAACGATGGAGGGTTCAGTACTCTCTCAAGTGGTGTTGCCGCTAGTATTGTCGTTTATCATGTTTGGTATGGGTATGAGCCTTACACGCGACGATTTTTCGCGTTTGTTGCGCATGCCTCTTGCAGTAGTCGCTGGCCTCGTCGGTCAAATTATACTTCTGCCATTACTTGCGTTTGGCTTAGTCCTGGTGCTCGACTTACCCGTTTATCTGGCGATTGGCATTATGGTACTGGCAGCGTGTCCCGGCGGCACTACTTCCAATCTATTTAGCCACGTAGCGCGAGCAAACTTGGCGTTATCAATCACCTTGACAGCAATTGCAACGGTAATTTGTGTATTTACCACGCCGTTTATCGTTGAGTTCAGCTTGCGTTATTTTGAAGTTAAGAATCAAAGCTTCTCGGTTTTAGACATGACACTAAAAATGATAGTACTGTTACTAGTGCCCGTTTTGGTAGGCTTGTTTGTACGTCATAAAGCCCCGATGTTTGCTTTGCGTCAAGAGCACTTATTCCGCAAGTTGTCCGTGAGCTTTATGTTGTTGATGATTGCTGGGATAAGCTGGCAAGAGCGCGATATGCTAGCGCAGAGCTTTCCCAACGTATTTATACTTACCATTGCTCTAAATGTCTTGGCGACGTTAATGGGCGTGGCAATTGCCAAGCTAGTGATGCTTTCAAAGCGCGATGCCATCACGCTGGGTATTGAAATCGGCACGCAGAATGCCACCATGGCAATTATAATTAGCCTCACCTTCCTAGCTGATCCAACCTACTCTATCGCCTGTGGCGTATATGGCGTAACCATGTACCTTGGTGCCACCGCTTTAGTATTCTGGAGTAAGAGTGGTGCGCAACAAAGCCAAGATTAGGGCGTGTTTGCCGATATCTCGCGCTTATCCTCATCAAACAACTGCTTGAGCTCCTCGCGCCCCTGCTCGCTATTGGCAATGAGATCTGGTAACGACATGTCCTGCTCGATAGTTCTACGTAACATATTGATATCGTGCTCAGTAAACACCTGAGTCATGTAATCGACTTGCCCCGGTGTGTAACCATAGGCCGACAATACTTGTTTGGATGCATCTAATGCACCGCTAAACATTTCACGCGTGATGTGCTCAACGCCCAACCGCGCCAACCGTGCCGCGTGCATCCGGTCACGCGCGCGAGCAATTACTTGAATATCGGGAAAATCGTGTTTCACCATGGTTGCGAGCGCGCTCACTTGCTGTGGGTCATCAATCGCAATCAACAATATTCGCGCATGTTCGATACCTGCTGTGCGGAGTAAATCAAGCCGCGTAGCATCGCCAAAAAATACTTTATTACCAAATTTTCGCACAAACTCTATATGTTCTGCGTCCTTATCCATGGCGGTAAAAGCGATACCGTTGGCAGCGAGAATACGAGCTGTAATTTGACCAAAACGTCCAAACCCTGCAATGATCACCTGCGGCTCTGGTGACTCGCGCTGAGTATCATAAACAGCCGGGCAGTTTTTACTGTTGTACAGCAAACTATAAATAATCACTAAAGGCGAGGTCAGCGCCATTGAAATTCCGACGACCAAATTGACCATTGCTGCCAAATCTGCAGCGAGCACTTGCGAACTGACTGCTAGCGTCATCACAACAAAGGCAAACTCACCACCTTGCGATAACATCAACGCAACACGTGTTGAATCGGTATTGGACTGTTTATTCAGTCGCAGTAGAACAAAAATGACGCCGGCCTTAAGCGCAACTAACAAAGCAGTCGCAATGGCTACTTGCGCCGGTTTATCAACCAATAACTGTAGGTCGAGGTTCATCCCGATTGCAATGAAAAACAACCCTAGCAGGAGACCCTTAAAGGGCTCAATTTCGGTTTCTAACTGATGCTTAAATGTCGAATCGGCGAGTAAAATACCGGCAATGAATGCCCCCATACCCATCGACATTCCCACCTGTTCCATCGCTAATGCGGTAATTAATACGATTAATAGAGCCGCCGCGGTCATCACCTCAGTAGAACCATAACGTGAAACCACCCGCAAGAACGGGTTAATCAAAAAACGTCCAGCCACCAGCACCAAAACTATCGTGCCAGCAGCCATCCACCACGGCACCTCAGCGTCCGTTACTTGGGGTGAAAAACTTGCAACGAGTAATAAAATCGGAATGACAGCAACATCTTGCATCAACAAAATACTGAACCCCTGCTGCCCAGGCGGTGTGTGCAAAATGCGCTGTTCGGTCATCAACTGAATGGCAAATGCTGTAGACGACAATGCCACAGCCAGGCCAATAACAATGGCAATGATCACGCTGAAGCCTAGTGCCAGCAAAAAACCGCCTAAAATTAATGCTGTTCCAAACAACTGAGCACCGCCGGTAAAGACTATTTGGTTGCGCATGCGCCAAAGCGTTTTTGGCTCCAACTCTAGGCCAATAACAAATAATAAAAACACCACACCCATTTCAGCGAAATGCAATATAGTCTCGGGATCGTTTACTGCATTAAGCACGTTCGGACCAATAATTATTCCCGCGATCAGGTACCCTAGAATAGCGCCCAGTTTTAGACGTTTAAACAAGGGGACCGCAATAACAGTAGCGGCAAGAAATACAAGTACAGAAGGTAATAAAGCCATCGGTTTTGTCCATGATTGAGAAGCAGCACACCTAGTGCTAGTCTAGACAGTATACAAAGTTTGGTAATTTCAGCAGCACGGCACGAAAACTATTAAGACATATGGATTCAAAGGAATATGAATAATCGCAACTTTCCAATTCATGGCGATGTCAGGGTCAGCGTTGATCATCGAAGGAACAGGCCCTGCGAATATCGAAGCCGTACAAATTTACCAAGAACGTGCACAACGTTTTCGCGATATGCTCAAAGAAGCTCCATGGGCCAGCTTGGTTTTATTACGCGGTGAGCCTCTTTTGCCTCCGGAAGCTAAACGTATGTTAATCGAGATCATCCGTTACGCATCGACCCAAAACTTAGTCGCAACGGGTGTCGTTCTGCAGGATTTGCCCCATGTTAAAACTATCCGTCATTTTTGGACATCAATCTACGACGAGACCACATTACCTTATCAGTTCTTTGACAATGAAGAACAAGCACGGGCGTGGCTATACGCACAAATAACCGCCGCACAATGATCAGGGGCTGTTGGTACTTGTCTTTATTACTTTGGGCTAGTGTGGCTCAAGGTAACGCACAAGTAGAGGGCGAATTAACTGAACTACTCAACCGGGTTACACCGGATGTAATAACGCAATTTAATACGCCAGGCGTTACTATTGCTGTATTTAACCGCCAGCGCGTATTGTTTCACAAAGCCTACGGTACTCGAGATGTGCAACAGCAATTGCCGGTCACTACCGAAACCTACTTCCGCATAGCGTCTACGACAAAAGCCATTACGGCAGCATCACTTGCCATATTAGTCGAGGACGAGCAGTTGAGCTGGGATGACAAGGTGACCCAGTATTTACCGCAATTTCAAATGTCCACTCAATTGCTTACTCAACAAATGCGAGTTGTTGATCTGCTCAGCCACAATAGTGGTTTGCGCAGCGGGGGTGGCGACAGCATGCTGTGGCCCGAACCGGCAAGCTTTACACCCGAAGAAATTGTGCACAATCTTCGTTTTATCACGCCACAAAACGATTTCCGCAGTCAATTTAGTTACAGTAATGTACTGTATGTTGCCGCAGCCGAAGTCGTTAGTGAAGTTAGCAAAATGTCGTGGGCCGATTTTGTTGAAAAACGTATTTTTCAACCGCTGAAGATGCGATGTTTCGCCAGCAATATCCCACCTTCGGCGGTTGAAGCAGCGGCTCTACCCTATGGGCACAACGCAGAACAAGGCATATACTTGATCCCACGCAATGCCATACAGCAAACAGCGGTTCACTCCGTGGCAGCAGGTGGCGTTGTATGTAATAGCGACGGTATGGTCAAGTGGCTGCAGCATCTACTGCAAATTTATGTGCAACCGGAATTGAGTACAGATTCGCTCGGTACATTGAGCACTGTGTTGTCCGCTGAGCAATTAGAAGAATTATGGCGCCCAAGAACAGTGATGCCAGTGTCTGAATTTGAGCAACAGTGGCACAGGACAGCCTTAAAGTCCTATGCATTGGGGTGGCGCGTTAGCCAGTTTGGCCCGCACAAAATGCTTTCACATACGGGAACATTATCGGGTTACCAAGCACAAGTGGCGCTCTTGCCCGACGTCGACTTGGGTATTGTAATTCTCAATAATGGCTCTAACTACGGCGTACGTGGATCGCTGCTGTATACCATTCTACATCATTTACTTGCGCCCGATAGCCAGCAAGATTGGGTAACCGTCTACCGAGAATATCAACAACAACAGCTCATCGATTACTTAGCAAATTTAACCATACCGCAGGGTAATGGCCTGATGCTCAGACCTACAGAGGATTATGTCGGAGAATATGCTGACCAATGGTTTGGTAGTATGACCATTACTCAGGAAGATAATCTTTTGCGCATCGCTTCTGCGCGAATGCCTATGTTAACAGGTTATCTAGAACCCTTTGAACAACACCGCTGGGTGATCCGCTGGGATAATCAAAACGCGGCAAGTGATGTATTTATTCAATTTAGCGCGGATAGCACGGGTGAAATTGAACAGTTTACAATCTTACCTCTACGTTCTGAGCTTCCTGAGAACCATGAATGGCAGGATATGCGCTTTATCAAAGCAACCAATTAGGATAGGTATCCTATTGTCGTTTGTTAGTTTTTGTAAGCAAGACAAAAAGCAACTGATTTTTATCTCCTTAACCAGTGTTTTTTAGTAGCTTTTAGTCATAAAAAAATATTTATATTCCCAAAAGAAATACAAGAAAATATATTATTGATATTTTTCAACAGGTTAAGTCTTTAACCAAAAAATAACAAATGAATTTACGCTAGGTTTACTGACTTTCTACAAACAAACAACAACATTGTGTTTTTAGCTCAGGCATAAAGTAATGGCTGGCAGCAATCAGGCTGTCAGTAAAACTGATTATTACTGAGGATAAACTCATGAAAACATTAACAACTATTGCAAAAGTTGCAGCGCTATCAGTTGGCTTAGGTGTAACAGGTCTAGCCCAAGCCGAGCTTGAAACTGCACAGCTAGAAAACGTTAAATTCACTGGTGACGTTCGTTATGCGGGTTACTGTAAAGCGATTCTTGAAAATAACGTGAGCGCCATTCGTCAATTTGCTAATCGCAGTGTTGGTGAAGTAGCTGGTAGCCGTCGCGGCGTAATTCGTTTGGTATCGAGTGAAAATGGTGTTACTTGTAACGGCAAAAACTTGGTTGAGTTCTCGCTTGAGAAAAATGCAACTGACGTTCACGCTTTCTTGGTAGCTCAGCGCTAATACGTTATGGACGTAGCGCAAATAAACCACAAAACTTGCAAAGGCGGGGTTTGGCCTCGCCTTTAATCAAACTAATACTTGTACTTTCTCTGCTAATACACGAATAATAGATGACAAATATTTTTGTGATTGCCAAGCTAATCACATGTAGAGCATCGGTATGGAATTCGTCTTAGAAAAATTCTCAGAATACAGTGCAATTGTCGAATCGGAACTCACAAGTCCGTTATTTATTGTTCAACTTTGTGCCATTATTGGCGTGTACACTGTGGCGTTTATATTCGCCCGACGCTTCAGGCAACAAACTCAAGTATTCAAACTCCCCCCTACAGAAGGCGCTCATACGCTTAAAGTCATCGCCTACAAAATGGGTGAACTGCTGTTCCCTTTTGTCGCAATATTACTACTTAAGTTATCGACAATCCTCAGCGAAACCTACCAGCTATCTGGGTGGATGCTTAAGTCCGCATTGGTGATCGCCATATTGTTGCTCTTTAACTCGGTAGTTCGCGCCTTCGTCGCCAGTGCCGTAGTCGCCAACTTTATGCGATGGATTATGCTACCGATTTTATTCTTACATTTAATCGGTGTTTTACCCGACATTATCGTTGCTCTTGAAGGTATTGCTATCAATATAGGCAATGTCGAAATATCCGCCTATGGCATTGCTCGCGTGTTGATTTTCGGTTCACTACTGTTTTGGTTAGGGCGCGCTTCAAATGCCGTGGGTAAAGACATCATTCGCAACCATAAGTCCTTAGATGTGAGTACCAAAGAGGTCTTTGCCAAGATTTTTGAAGTGGCCATGTTCTGTGTAATCTTCGTGCTGCTGCTTAATATCATGGGGATCAATTTGACTGCCCTTGCAGTGTTTGGTGGCGCATTGGGTGTTGGTCTTGGGCTCGGTTTACAAACTATCGCGTCAAACTTTATATCAGGCATTATCATACTACTCGATCGGTCACTGACCGTTGGTGATTTCGTTGAGCTTGATGATGGCAGCAAGGGTTTTGTGCGTGAGTTTAAGATGCGCTATGCAGTGCTTGAAACCTACGATGGCAAAGATATTCTGGTACCTAATGAAAAGTTCATCAATTCTCTGCTTGTCAATTGGACCCATAAAGATCCGAAACAGCGTTATCGCGTTGATTTTTCTGTAGCTTACGACACTGATATTCGAGCAATGGTAGAAATTGTCAAAGAGGTCGTCGCTTCGCATGATCAAGTGATCAGCGGTCAAGACATTCCATTTGAAGAACGGCCTGATTGTGAAATCGACAGCTTCGGTGATTCAGGCGTAAACATGTTCGTCGAGTTTTGGATGTATGGAATTGACGATGGCAAAAATCGCGTCGGCGGTGACTTACTATTAATGATCTTTGAAACGCTTAGAGAGCACGGTATTACCATTCCGTTCCCTCAGCGTGAAGTGCGTATATTGGGCGATAAAAGCTCGTTGTATACAACTGACTAAGGCAATCATTCAATTCGGCAAAACCTGCTATTAGAATCCAATTTAGCGACTATTGACTGATGATTCTGGCGGTTATTATACAACCACTAGTATTCGTTGTGATCAATGCCCATGCCTGAATTAAATAATTTGCAACTATTAGAAGCTGAAGCGATACATATTTTACGAGAGGTTGCAGCGAGTTTTGATAAGCCATGCATGTTCTACTCGATTGGCAAGGACTCAACAGTGATGCTGCACCTTGCTCGCAAAGCCTTCCACCCAGGTAAAATTCCTTTCACGCTGTTACACGTCGACACTACATGGGAATTCCATGAAATGGGCGAGTTCCGGGATCGGTTGCAAGAAAAGCTAGGCTTTGATTTGATTGTTCACATCAATCAAGAAGCCTTGGATATGGGCATCCACCCGATCGCATCTGGGTCGGTGAAGTATAATGACTTTATGAAAACAATAGCCCTTAAACAGGCTTTGGATACCCATCAATTTGATGCCGCACTCGGTGGCGCACGTCGCGACGAAGAAAAGTCTCGCGCTAAAGAACGCGTTTTCTCAGTCAGAACAGCCAATCATCAATGGGACCCAAAACGACAACGTCCGGAGTTATGGTCAATCTACAACACCCAAATTGACAAAGGTGAGTCGGTCCGAGTGTTCCCATTGTCCAATTGGACCGAATTGGATATTTGGTTATACATTCTCCAAGAGCGCATTGATATTGTCCCCTTGTATTTCGCGAAGCCACGAATGAGTTGGATAGACGATGAGTCTGGGCAAATTCTCGCACTGGATGATGAGCGCATGTTGGACTATTTAAGCGATAAAGAAAAAGAAAGTTTACAAGAGCGCTGGATACGCTTTAGAACGCTTGGATGTTACCCGCAAACAGGTGCGGTCTTGAGTAAGGCGGATACCCTCGAAGGCATAGTGACCGAGATGATTAGCAGTAAAACCAGTGAGCGTGAGGGACGCTTATTGGACAAGGACCAAACCGGTTCAATGGAGAAGAAAAAACGCGAGGGTTATTTCTAACGTCAGTGTAGCAAGGTTCGAAAAGCACCAAATCGGTGCTTTTTTACTGTGAATTGTTAGGTTTTTAGACTTTCGCTGCCGCCTAATGCCTGCTGCCCCCTAACGGCAGAGGTCATACAGGCAAGCAATACAAAACACAACGACATGATCAGGGCCACTGATATGGTATCCATAATCGCCGCAGACTGCTCGACAGAGAGCGCGATTGCGCCTAAATAGTACTGAATCATTAGGTTAATCAAACTCATCCCAAACAAGTTGCCAATAGTCCGTGATAAATTCATGGAAGCCGATGCAACACCGACTTCACGCTGGTCTACCGCGCCCATAATGGCATTGTTATTCGGCGTAGAAAATAGCCCGAAACCCAACCCAACCAGTATCAGTGCGAGGCTGATGTAACCGGCACTTGTCTGCATGTCGATTTGGGTCAAACAAGCAAAGCCAATGGCTACGATGGCACACCCCGTAGTTGCCAATATACGAGCTTGAAAACGGTCAGCAAGACGCCCAGCGATAGGCGCGACCAAAGCCATCATTAAGGCTTGCAGCATTAAAATCTTACCGGCTTCAGCAGGTCCAAAACCTTTGACATATTGCAAGTAGAGGCTCATCAGAAACACAATGGCAAAATTACTCCCGTACATAAAAAATGAAGTCGTCAACGACAGGCTAAACACTCGACTCTCACGAAACATTTGTACACGGATCAAAGGATGCTGACGGCGGCTTTGATGGCGAACAAATATCATCAGAGCAACAATTGCTAAACCAAAAATCCCGATACCTGTTGTATCGTGTATTCGACTTAAGCCGTAAACAAGACAAATCGCAAAAGCAACGAAGATGGCAGTTCCTGGCCAGTCGAAACGCTCCTTGTCGGTATTCATCCAGTCGCCCGGAAGTTTAAGCGCCATAAAAATCAACAAGGCCACGACCAGCGGCACCTGAAAGAAAAACACCCAACGCCAACCGAGCCATTCGGTTAAATACCCGCCTATTGCAGGTGCCATAGTTAGACCGACGTATACGCACGCGGCAACAATTCCCAGCGCTGAGCCGCGTTTGTGCTGCGGAACAACAGACGTAATAATAGCGACGCCTGTACCAAAGATCATTGCGCCCGCCATCCCTTGTATAAAGCGCCAAAATAGCAGTGTGTCAATGTTGCTAACGAGTCCACACATCAAAGCTGCGAAGGCGTTCAATCCCATGCCCCACGCATAAACGCGTTTGCGTCCGTAATTGTCAGCCAATTTTCCAAAAGGCAACATAAATGCCACGTTACTGAGCAAATAAAGCGTGGGTAGCCAGCCGACTTTTTCAGCGCTGGCATTGAGATCTGCCGCGAGTGCAGGTATTGCAACGTTCACCGCAGCCATGCCCATAGGACCGATTAAATAGCCACAACAAACAGCGATTAGCGCAATTGTTGACAACGACATTCGTTGCATGAACAACACAACCTTAGTGTACTAGACGAGAGGCGCACCTGAACAAGGCGCTGACGAATGCGTGATTATACGTCAATATCAATTGAAGCGAAATCACAACTAGATTTTACAGTACTGCCGACATTAGGCAAAATGTTGCTAACACATTGTTCTGCAGACTTTTTCGATCATGGATATTAACTTCACTGGTAACGCCGTCGAGCTGATTCAACTTGCCCTTGCGCCAGTATTTTTGCTTGTTGGCATTGGTCAAATGCTGAATGTAATGACCGGTCGACTAGCGCGAGTTATCGATCGCGCGCGCTGGTTTGAGGAGCTTGAGGAGCAAAATCCGGAGCGGATAACCCATCGCGCAGAGCGTGAAATCGAATCGCTGCGAAAACGTATGCGTTTTGCCAATTGGTCAATCACCTTTCTAACTGGAGCTGCGGTGACCATCTGTATCGCCGTTATACTGCTTGTTGTTAATGGTTTAGTGTCAGTAAAACTCGATGCCGTTATCTTAGGAACATTTATATTCAGTTTAATGTTGCTAACGGGAGGGTTGGTTACGTTCTTAATCGAAGTTAGTGTTGCGACGGCGACCCTAAAAATATCGCGGCTTAAACAGAAGAAGTAGCGCTTATACCAGCAAAAAAAGGGTGCCGATTGGCACCCTTTTTTGTAAATGCAATTAACCTGAGTTAATTATGCTTTTTTCGCTGCAGTTTTAGTTGCAGGCTTAGCAGCTAATGCAGCAACAGCAGCAGTCAATGCGTCGATTTTTGCATTTAGCTCTTCGATTTTCTGGTCAGTGTCGTCAGCGTTCAAACCAAGTTTAGTGCGAACAGCTTCAACGCGCGCTTCAACGTCAGCTTTAGCAGTAACTTGAGTTTTCACTTCAGCTACTTTCGCTTTACCTTCAGCTTCGATCTTTTCGCCTTTAGCTACTAACTCACCAAACAATTTGTTTGAGTCAGCAGACAAAGTCTCAAGACGACCTTTAACTTCTTCGTAGCCTTTACCGTATGCACCAAGACCTGCTAACCAGATGTTGCGAGCCATTTCTTCAGCGTTTGCAGCAGTTTGCTTCAAAGTTTCGATGTTGTTCATTTCATTACTCCGTAAGTTTTAAAAAAACAGTGTGTTTCTCTGTTATGCGGCGCATGTTACGGATGTAAATTAGAAAGCGCATACTAAATACAAAAAAATTTAAAATATTTTTTAAAATGGCGCTTTTACTTGTAATTGTTGATTAAGCATCAAGCATCGCCCTTTTGCGAATACCGATGTGATTGACAAATCTCGCTGGTCGAGTAATACCAAATCGGCGTTGTCACCAAGAGTAATCGAACCGGCCGGTAAGCCCAGAATCTTGGCAGCACTGGTACTACAGACTTGTACCGCATGACTAATGTCGACGTTGTGCTCTAGCACCAACTGTTGGAATGCCTCGTGCAGTGAAGCAATATCACCTAACTCAAGACCAATCAGATCACCCTTGTCGTCAAACACCGGTAAACTGGCATTAGCATCGGTACTAATTGTCATCTGCTCGGCCGCAACACCCTGCTCAAGTGCAATTGCGACAGCTTGTGCAGCGGGTATTTCACCTTCAGCAATAAAATGCTCATTGGTACTAGCGGTAAAATCAATCGATCCACCCGTTTGCGTCCATGCGATCCCAGCATCAAGCAAAGCCTGGTCTCGATTCATATGCGTCGGATGAAACTGAGCAATCGGTATATCACTTTCACTAACTACACTCTGCAATAGTGATAAGTGCGTATCGCTTGGACCTACATGTATAAACACTACGCCGGCTTTCCCCGACAGCATTCCACCCACTCGAGCTTGTGCCGCGAGCTCTGCTAATTGCTGCATCGTAGGTTGCGAACTGCGGTGATCGCTAATCGCCACTTCCCCCACACCAATACATTCGCTAATCAGCATAATATCTTTACTAACACTACCGGTTAAAGTGACCGCTGGCAGGTGATAATTACCGGTATAAATATAAGCGTTTAAACCGTACTCATTAATTGCTTTCGCTGTGGCAAGCATATCTTCTAAACTGCGGGTGATTGCATCTGTACCAAGCGCAGCAACCATGGTTGTGACGCCGGCTTTTACCGCATCATCAAAATTAAGTGCTGGAGTACGCGACGTAAAACCGCCCTCACCACCGCCACCACTAATGTGGGCTAGCGGATCAACAAAACCGGGGATTAGTACCTGTCCTGTAGCGTCGATAGTGTGTAGATTGGGCATGTCCACTGCGAGTTGCGCATCTATTGCTAGGACTTTGCCACCACCGACCAACACATCCATGCGGCCAAGTGATTCGGGAACATAAACCTGTGCCCCCTTAATTAAGAATAAACTCATGGGTTATTGATATCCGATATTTACAGCCACCATCATACTGGCAGCTGCTAATAAGAACAGACCTATGAAGAATTTCCAAGCGAATTTAAACCATACAGACCAGTCAATACGCGCAACACCTAAACAACCAATTAAGGACGCACTGGTAGGGATAATGATGTTGGACAAACCGTCGCCTAACTGAAAAGCCAATACTGCCGTTTGTCGAGTAACACCAATAAGGTCAGCAAGCGGTGCCATCAATGGCATAGTAATCGCAGCTTGCCCTGAACCACTGGCTACAAAGAAATTAAATATCGATTGGAATGTAAGCATGACTACAGCATTAAGGGTATTACTCGTGTCGCTGATCAAGCCACTGGCATAAAACAACAGGGTGTTGAGATGGGATGGCTGATCCACCGCATCGCCACCCAGAATAATAATGATCCCTTTGGCCATCCCCACGATTAATGCCGCTGGTAACAATTCCGCTGCGCCGCGTTGAAAAGCACTCGATATGCCATTAATCGTCAGACGGCCACTGAGCTTTGCTAATAGTCCGCAAAGCAACCCAATAGCGAAAAACTGCGTGGCAATTTCAGGGATATAATAAGCATGCACCACAACGCCATATAACACCCATAGAATACCGACCAAAAACACGCCAAGAATGGCTGCATCTACCTTTTCAAAACGAGCCTTTACATCCTGCTGTGTCTGCTTGAAGTGCGCATTAGCGGCCTGACAAAGAGACACTGCCGGCACGGCTGTGCAATCGGGTGGCAGCTTTCGTGGTCGACCCACTGTAATGATTACCAATGGCACCAGTGTCAATGCGATTGCCCGTGGTGCTTTTAGCTATAGTGCACCTTCACAACGCTGCAGTGGAGCCAATTGCGCGTCAGGCATTGAAGGCAGCGATCTCACCTATTTGGCCACTGGCGGTCTCGCTAGCTTCCCTATTGGTGTATTGGACACTCACTTTTCTGAGCGCAATCGCGAAGCTCGGTTAATTGTTTTAACCGCTCAAACTGGCGCACGCTATGGTTTTGGTGTCGATGAAACTACTGCATTATTTACGCGTTTTAATGCTACCGAACTGGATTATTATGTGGTTGGTGCTGGGGGCGTATTCGCGGTAGATAATCACTTCAGCCGCTTTATTATCGAACACTCATCAACAGGCAGACAATCAAGCTATGCGGGTTTGGTGAATTTCTTACCCAGTGACTCCCGGGGAACGCTTAACTTCGCTGAGAATCGATGGTCTGCAAACGTCGCTAAGCAGGCTACCGATACGAAAACGCAATACTCTAGCGAAGGCATTTGGCGCACACAGGCGTTGGCCTTGTGTGAAAACGCCGAGCCTATTCGTTTCCGGATTGATAATTATGATGTATTGCTGCAGCCCAATGAACTGACGTCAACACTCAGGTCCAGTGAACATAAACCCTGTGGCTACTTGAATTTGCCCTATGCAATTGTTGGCGTGAATGAATAAAGACGTCTGAGCAGTGGCGCGTTACAATTTATGCAGCGCTTTGGCGCGCCCGTTTGCGTTTGATATTCAAACGAGTGTCATTGAGCATATGCTTAACAAAGGAGCGGAATACTCCGAGGTTAGTGTCTGGCTGCTGCCCAGCAGCCAAGCGGATCATTTGGTAATAATAAAACCCCACTTGCCCAAAACTATTGATTGCCTTGATTAAATTGAGTGAACTATTGTTGCCCCAAAAACCTGTTCCCAATACAAGATTATGCTCATAGTCGTCTATTGCTTCGATTTCACCGGCGATGAGTTTTTGCGAACAGTCGGGTTGCGTACACAGCGGCCGTGCTAAGCCAATAAGGTCGACCTCCCCTTCATTGATCACGCGCTCCATCACATCGCGGCTACGAAAACCGCCGGTAACCATTAAGGGTACGTTAGCGGCAGCTTTAATCCTATCTGCGTATTCAATAAAGTAGGCCTCGCGTTTACGCGTACTCTCGCGCACATCCGTGGGCTCAACACCAATGAGACTGAGCTGCTCGTATGTTCCACCGGATATTTCTAGCAAGTCTATGCCATCTTCTGCCAACCACCGAGCCACCTGCTCACAGTCTTCAAGACTAAAGCCACCTTTTTGAAAATCAGAAGAATTGAGCTTTACAGCAATCGGGAAATCATTGCCGACGGCCTTGCGCACGGCAGCGATTATCTCGCGAATAATACGTGCTCTATTCGCTAAACTACCGCCGTACTCGTCATTGCGTTGATTGATTTTGGGTGATAAAAACTGACTGAGTAAATAACCATGCGCACAATGTATTTGTACGCCACTGAAGCCGGCTTGCTTAACAAGCCCAGCGGAGCGGGCAAAACGCGTGACAACCTCGTGGATATCATCCTTGGTCATCGGTCTAGGTTTTCCAAAGTTACCAAGCATACTAAGCTGTATATCAGAGGGGGCAAGCGGCTTTGTATTAACCATACGTGGGCATTGTCGACCGGGATGGTTTAACTGTACCCACAAATGATTGCCACCTACCATTCCAGCCTCAGCCCATGAGGTAAAGGTCGCCAAATCGCGTTCATCTTCTAGCACCACATTTCCGGCACGCTCGAGGTAACGTCGGTCAATCATCACATTACCAGTGATGTGTAATCCTGTTCCCCCGCGTGACCACGTGCGATAGAGCTGCTCATGCTGTTTGGTAGGTCGGTCTTGAGGATCGGCTAAACCTTCGGTCATCGCACTCTTACCTAGGCGGTTGTGTAATACCGCTCCACACGGCAAGGGCAACGATTGTGCAAGTGTGCTAGTCATGGTTGGTTTATATTCGGGTAAGCACTTCGGTTACGCTACCATAAAAGATATGGACTTGAAATCAGCGATACCCTATCAAACAGACACACATGAAGCTCAACGATTGCGATTTTTTTTAGCTAGTACCTTGTGGATATACTCTAGCGCTTGTTGTTCTGAAGAAAACAACGAATCACGCATATCTGCGCGAAAGTCAGCATTTTTCCGCACTCGGCGAGTTTGTTCTAGAATTAAAGGATGGTTGAGACAGTGCGCATCTACGCAACAACCCAACTCAACTGCCAAACGCCCCACGTCGACCAGTATATCCTCAGCCTCTAGCGTGGTTGCTTGTGCATTGGGAGAGATGCTGAGATATCCCCATAGCTTGGGTTTACATAGAGCAGCAAAGTCAATTAAGTGTTGCCTTAATGCTTTACATGCATTGGCCCCACAAGCACCTCGTAATCGGACTACCGCCACTAAACCACAAGGCTCAAAGGTAAAGCCACCGTCTTTATCAGAGTAGCCCGGAAACTGATTGCTCATTTTGATAAACCGCTTAGGTTACGCTTACAACTGTTCATGAACGTGGTGTTGCTCACTAGAGACAAATTTTTGCTCTAATACTCTAATGGTATTGCCACCTGAAGCCTTCGCATCTTGAAGCGCTTGCTCTGTGCGCCTAAACAGTTGTTTAAAACTCGCATCGAGTCGAGTGCCGGCACTGATCCCAATACTCACAGTCACGCTGTCGGTAGTATCTGCAATATGAAAAACACTGCTCTCTACCCGTTGTCTGATTTTTTCGGCTAATTGCGAAGCGCCCCCAAGATCAGTATTCGGCAGTAATATGGCCAATTCATCGCCACCGATACGGGCTACAAAATCACTGGCTCGAGAGCACTTTTGGGCTTCTTGGGCAACTAGGTTGAACGCGGCGTCACCTCCGCCGTAACCAAACTTATCATTGACTAAGCGCGTATTGTCGATATCAATGATCAAAACAGAAAGGGGGGTTTGATAACGCTGATGGTTGGCAAAATATTGCTCAGAGAGCGCGTTGTAGGCTCGACGGTTAAGTAAACCACTCAATTCATCGTGAAAGGCTTCATTCTGTAGACGCTTAGCGTATTCTCCCACTTTGCTAACTATAGGCCTAAAAATAAACAGTGCTTCAATCAAAATAGTCAGAATAATGATACCTAAGACAATGTTCTGGATCTGACGAATGCCAGCGATTTCCTGTCGTGCTTCAAGTTCATACTGCTGTACCACTGTGTCAAAAGATTCGAGCAGCGGCTCGCGCGCTAGCTGCATGAACCCTCTCGAGCGCTCATAAATTTGCTCAGGTGCAAACACGCTATTTTGACTAATCGCCTGTTCAATCGACGAAGAAAAAACTTGGATCTGATTATCGACAAAGTGCGGTGGAGAAAAATACAGCGCTTGTATTTCATTACTTAACGGTGATTCTTCGCCGGTAATTGCGCTGGCTCGATGCTCGGCAAGTAACCAATGATGGTTCATTTGCATTTTCTGCAATGCACGCTCTGCGGTTGCTTTGGCGTTAGCATTGCCCGTGTATAGATATTCAAGTGTAAACAGACTCGCGCGCTGCGATAGCATACGCTGTTGGCCACTGACATTAATATATTGGCCAGAGTCGGTTTGGTGGGCAATTACATTGTCCAACATGGCGTGCACTGCAATCGACAGCAGTGCAATTACCGACAGTGACACCATATAGTTCATTGTCATAGATCGACTCGGGTTTTTTACTTCGATGACTGATTTCATTGGCGTAGATTATTGTTTAGCGCTACCAAATAGACCGCTGATCCCTTTAACAGTTGTACAAACTTTAGCCCATTTAAACCATGCTTACCATTATTCTGCGACAGCCCCCCAAAACCTAGCAGAACAGAGATGGAGCGATTTTAACCCGCCTGTTGATAGGCATGTTTTAACCAGCCAACAACTTCATCATCAACCTGTTCTGGTGAACTCAGACGCACGCGGTGACTGACCATCGTATTAAAGCTGCCTGACAGCTCAAGCCTGTCAGTTTGCGTAACTGTAGTCAGGTCTTTAAGGTTTAGGCCGAGATCCACGCGAGTTTTGGTCGATGCCTGAATGATGGCAAACTGTTTTTTCCGTCGTACGCTCACGTAGGCTTTTTTAGGCGCGAATTCTACGTCATCACCTAGGGTCGTAAGCAGCTTTGTCAGTGCGGTATAAATTGGCTTCAATGCTTCCTTGCCATTGGCATATTGTGCACTGACCAGATCTGGTTTGTCAGTTTCTTCTCGATTCAGAAACTGGTGCGCAATTAAATTGGCAAACCCGTGGCTTACTTGATGTTGCTGTTTGAGTAAGCTAACTACTTTACCGTGCTTATCAAGCCCTGAGTCAGCCAGTAACGTCAACCACTGGGCCAGTGTTTTGCCGGTTTTCTCGGGCAGATTTTTCAACATCGTTTGTAGCTGTTGTTCTGGGCTAGCCATACTTATGCCTCCTTCCGGTGTAGTTCTGTGATACGCTGAAAAGTCCAGTTTTCACTGGCTGCTGACTTAGGTGAAAGCCCTTGAGTTAATTTAATGATGCCCAAAATCAACCGCCCGCTAAAGGTTGGTTTACCTGTTTCAACCAGAGCCTTAAGGTTTTCACATATAAATTTACTACCGCTTTGCATGGATTTCTCGGTTTTGGAAACCTCTGCCGTGGCTGGATTTTCTGAAATCAAGGTAAATTCAGTCCCGCCATGCTTAGCCTCTAAATTGTAGGTCACTTTGCCTAATGCATCTTCCAAATGCGTAAATTTAAAGGTATGTGCATAACGATTGGGAGGGTCAAATTCAGTAACTTCGCCAACCACACTGGTATATTTTCCGTCTGGCGTACGCATAGCCATCGGCGCGCCCACTGCTAGACCTGGCGTGTCGCACTGACCGTTAAAGAAAAATTGTCTGGGGCTGTCGGTGTTGACAATTTCTGACCAAACTTTGTCAATCGAAGCATTGATAAAGACTTTATAAATAGATTTTCGCATTTCATTGGTTGTCATTTTGTTGCCTCTTGTTGCGTTCTTGTACTTGTTGTTTTTGCTCTGCGGCAAATTTGATATCGAGCATTTTCCCAGCCCACATGGCGCTGTATTCACTGGTCCACCGGGCATGAATTAATTGAATAGGTACGGTGTTGATATACAAATGACGATCGCGGCCCTGCTTATCACTCATCAGCAAGTCTGCTTTTTCAAGTACGGTTAAGTGTTTCATGATAGCGACTCGGGTGACATCAAAGTTCTTACACACATCTTTGACTAGACAGCCGGGATTCGCACGCACGTAATCAAGTAGCTTTCTGCGTTTATCATTGGCCAGTGCATGAAACACGGCATCCATAGACTCGGGGTTCATATGCTCTCCAAATTCAATAGGTAACTTATAGGTTACCTATTGAATTATGTCAAACGCAAAGCGATTCAATACAACAGTAAATGGAATGAGCCCACGCGAAGAATCCCGCGCGGGCTTTTTGAGATTATTGAATGGGGATCAAGACTTCGTTGTGACGTAAGAAAGGTATGGTCAGTGGCCCATTGTAACCAGCTTTAATCGGCTCACCGACGGCTTGATAATTATTCGCTTGCAGCCACTTTCGCAATATTGCGGTGTGTTCGCTGACATTGCCGTCGCTCAGAGTGCCACTAAATTTGATTGCCGCGACTTTATAATCAGTGACTTCGCTAACCACGACATCAGGATCGTTGGGAATGGGAGTGGTCGCTAGCGTAAAATCAGCGGGCATCACAAATGACATCGATGGCTCAGTACTATTTTCAGTCATAAATACGGGTGCCGTCATAGCTATTTCAGTACCGTCAGCTTGCTCTTCATCCATAAACACTGGGGCTGTCATAGCTATCTCTCTCGACCCTTGATTATCACCGCTGATGTATTTAAATAGTTTGCGAAAAGCGCTGTTCTCTCCGCCCTCTCCCATACTCGCTGACACCAAGATCATCGACTCGTAATTGCGGATTTCTATGTTAGATTCTTGATCGGAGGCGATCAGTGTATACGGCGCTGAATCAACGCCATTATCGCCAAATACTGAACAGCCACTAATAAACAGTGACAAAAGAAGAATAAAGTTTTTCACACGGGCTCCGAAATAACACTATTTAACAACCACTACGCAATTAGCGGCATAAAGTATCAATTGATAAACCTGTTACGACTCTTGATGATTGCAATTTGCTTGAATCAAGCAGATTATGGCGCTTCATGTAGTAGAAAGTTTTGCCTTGAGGTAATGGTGCGTAAGAAAATTTATCAGTGTTTGATCGCACTCACATTGCTCGTTGCTGCCGTCAATCAAGCGTTTGCAGAGAGCAACGAACCGCCTATCCGATTTTATTCAGAAATTGTGGCTCCTTATTACTGGCTCGACGATAGCAAACAGGCGCAAGGTGCCATGGTCGATTTGGCGATGGCGATTATCGACATCATCGACCGAGAGGCATCTATCGCCCATCTGCCCTGGGCAAGAGCTATAATAGAAACACAAAAGCGACCGAATATCGTGTTGTTAACAGCCTTGCGCACGACGAGTCGGGAAGACAAGTTACAGTGGTTGGGCAAAGTAGGTCAAACTAAGGCGTACCTAATAGGACTTAATTCCAGCCAATTACCTGAGTTAAACCATATCGAACAGGCTAAATCGCTAAAAGTAGCCACTATCCGCGGCTACGGCGCTGCCGCATACTTACTCGATAAGGGCTTTGTGGAAGGTGAAAATCTCGATCTTTTTGTGCGCATCGACCAGTTATGGTCAATGCTCTATCGCCAACGCATAGATGCAGTTCTGATGAACATGGTAACCAGCCCCTTTGAAATTGCACAGGCAAACCTCGACCCCAGCGCAATTAAACCGATACTGCACATCGATGAATTGACCATTAATCTCGAAATGGCTACAGGTAACGCAACGTCACAAGCAACAGTGATGCAGATCAGAACGGCTCTGCAACAACTTAAAGATAATGGCACTTACAGCGCGATTATGCAGCGTTGGGAGCTTTAATTAAGGCGTATTGGACTTCGTCGTTGCGCGCCGTTCGAGCACTCCGTATTCAAACACAAATGCTGGATCCTGTTGAACTTTGGCCATGTCCTGTTCGTTGGTTTCCGGCCGCACAGAGGTAAATCCAAACCAGGTGTTGCGATTATTATTTTTCGCGGCGTAAAGGCCTGCATCGGCAATCCCAATGGTAGCCTCCCAACTTAACGCGGCGAAGTGTTTACTTGCTAGTGGATAAGCAGCATAGCCAATGGAACAGGTAATATTAACTTCGAGGTTGTTTTTGAGCTTAAAGGGCTTGCTACCGATGACATTAATCACCCGTTCGGCTAGCTCCGTAGCGTCTTTCCGCGGTGTATCATGCACTACCACTAGAAATTCTTCCCCCCCCCAACGGATCAAATAATCGATTTCGCGGAAGACTTGTTTTAAACGCAGGCTCGTCTCGATGAGCACCAAATCCCCCATATGATGTCCGTAGGTATCATTGATTGATTTAAAGTGATCAATATCTATGAGAAAAAACAGTACGTCTGTGTTCTCATCAGCCGTCAACGCACTCTTGGCACAATCAGCGTAGTAGCGTTGTAACTTCGTCACATCCCGCTCAATGTTCTGGGTCAGAAACCGCCTGTTATGCAAGCCCGTTAGCGCGTCGGTCATACTGGCTTCACGCAATGCTTGCGCTTGTTTATTCAGCGTTTTATTAGCCTCGAGCAACTCAGCCGTGCGCTCAGCCACCCGCTGCTCCAGCACCAATTGGCGACGGTTGAGTTTTTGCACGCGTAATCTATGTAACATGAACACCAGCACACATACGAGCAACCCAAATAAAAACCGTGCGATACCGGTTTGATACCACGCCGCGGGAATAATTATCTGCCGTTCAATGCTATTATCAAACCATTGTTGGCCGTCTAACGAGTATTCAACTTGAAACACGTAGCTACCTGGTTGAGGTTGCGTAAAGGTTGCAACGCGGTGGCCAGCATCAGTCTCGGTCCAAGTGTCATCCAATCCGAGCAATCGGTACCGATAAAACACTTGCTGAGGTGTGAGGTAATCCAATGCCGCAAACTCAAAGGACAAGCGCTTGATCAGAGTTGGCGTCTGGATGTTGCGGTCAAATAATTCTGGGGTTAACTGCACGTCATCTGCTGTGATAACCGTACCGCCGGTTAATACCACTTGTCTGGGCTTAGGTGTCCATACTAATTCGTTTGGCTCTATGAGCGTTAGACCATTTAAACCGCCAAACACCATAATTTCATTGGCTGTTTTAGTTGCTGCTCCTCGTCGAAATGGTGCATTGATAGCGCTAGGTCCATTGAGTACAGTAGTCACTTCGTAGGTGGTGATATCGACCGCGATGATACTTTTTGACGTACTGATGTACACGCGCCCATCACTTTCGCCAGCAATGGCTTCAACCGTCCCACCTAGCTCACCTGGGGCGATGTGTAACTGTTGCCATTGTCCATCTTTGCGATAGACAAACAGTCCGGCATTACTAGTCCCTGCCCAAATTTGCTCTCGACTATCTGCAAAAAGAGCCGGAATAAATTGTTCCTGTAACGACACCGGCGCATGTGGGGCGACTTTTATCTCTGTGCTATCAAGGTTAGGTTGGTCTAGCACGTAAAGTCCACGCCAAGAGCCAATCCATAGCCTGTCTTCAGTCATTAAGAGCGATGCGACTCGGCGTTCGTGAGTCGCTTGTGCCAATAAATTACGCGCCGTGTTGGTCGCTTGATGGTATGCCCAAAGACCATCGGTTCCCGCGACCCACATTACACCATTGCGCTGCGCAAATGCGCTGGAGTACTTATTCACTGGTCGCCCAGGGATAACAATCGGCTCCTGCACTGCAGATTTAGCATCTATCAGCATCGATTTAAAATTACTCGATGCGAACAGGCGTTGATCTTCAGCGACTATCAGGGTCTCGATCGGATCATTGCCATCGTCATATAGAGCTTCGGCATGTCCGGTAATTGGATTTAAACGTTCTAGACCACTGTTACCGGTGCCAACTATCAAATCATTATTTCGCGACTGAACTGAATGAACATGGCGTTGATTTAAGCCCCCAAACGAGCCTATCCCACCGAGAATATGACTGATTCCATTAGCTGCCGGTTGATAAATTTGTAAGGCCGTATTTGCACCAATCCATACCAGTCCGCGAGAGTCGGTATACAACGCCCAAACATTGTCATTGGCTAAGCCCGCGGGGTGCAAAGGGTCAAAGAATGCACGACGAACAGATAACTGCTCTACATCTAATGTGAGTAAACCTTTGCCAAAAGTACCGAGTAGCACCTTATTTGCATCGGTTACCGTAATAGAATAAATCCACGGCTGAACTTTGTCATCAAAACGTACCTGCTCAAAATGTTCGTTTTGCGTTTCTACAAATAAGCCTCGGTTGGCGGTCCCCACTAGTAACTCTTGCCTTTGAGTAGTGGCAAATACGCTGATGCGGATCTCAGACTCAAAATTTTCAACCGGATTGAGCATCTTCTCAGACTCAGCCAACGGCATGTTAAGCAGACCGTTGCCGCTGCCCACCCAGAGATGTTGTTTATGGACTATTAAGGCGTGAATGCGCGCATCGTAGGGCAATGGCAGCAAGGTTAATTGGTTGCTTTCAACATCATACTGATAAACAGCACGGTCAGCAGCGATAAATAAATGTGCTGGCTCAGCTGCCGATGTAATGTTTTGTAATGACAAGGTTGATAGTTGATCGTGTTGCACCGTATACAATTGACGCTGTTGTGTATCCAGACGAAACAAACCGCGATTGGTTCCCACCCAAATTTGCCCTGTTTTATCGGCATGTGCGGCTTGAATAAATGGGCTCTGCGCCTCTGCCGATTGCTCAACAAATACAGCGCGCTCAGCATAGTGGCCATCCCAGCGCCACAAACCGTTAGAGGCTACAAACCAAATGAAGCCTTGTTCATCTTCAGTAATAGCGACTATATCACCATCTATCCCTGAAACGTTGTCGAGCGGAGAATGAAAGATAGAGTGCTCAAATAAGCTATCTGATTGTGCATTGCATCCAAATACTAGCACCAGAAAAAGACATAAACATTGTAGTGATGACGATATGATTTTCACGCGTTTTTGTGACTTATATTTTTTTGCAATAACGCAATTAACGGCATGGTGGTAGGTTATAGTTTAGCTAGTTCAGTTGCAACGCCATACAAACAAAGCACAAGAAAAAGGCGAACCTATGGCTCGCCTTTTTGCGTAGAGAGTTAATTTTACGCGATAAACTACTCCGCTATCTCCCGATAACTATCCAAATCCGGACATGAACAAATCAGGTTACGATCGCCGTATACGTCATCGATACGATTTACGCTTGGCCAGAACTTGTTACGTGCAACAGCAGGTACTGGGTATGCGGCGAGTATACGATCGTAGCTTCGAGTCCATTCGTTATCACAAATATCCGCCAGTGTATGTGGCGCATTGTGCAATGGGTTATCCGTTGCATCCCACTCACCGCTTTCCACTTTCGCAATCTCTTCGCGAATGTGGATCATAGCTTCGATAAAGCGGTCTAGCTCGACTTGAGCTTCTGATTCCGTTGGCTCAATCATCAACGTTCCAGCAACTGGGAAGCTCATCGTTGGTGCGTGGAAGCCGTAGTCGTTCAAGCGCTTAGCGATATCCATTTCGGTTACGCCAGACGCTTCTTTAAGCGGACGCAAATCGATAATACATTCGTGCGCAACACGACCATTGCGACCTTTGTACAAAATCGGGTAATGGCCTTCGAGCTTTTTCGCCACGTAGTTAGCATTCAAAATTGCCACTTCCGTCGCCTTTTTAAGCCCTTCGCCACCCATCATTTTGATATACATGTAGCTGATCGGCAAGATTGAAGCGCTGCCCCAAGGCGCCGCTGAAACCGCACCGTTACCGGCTGTAGTGGTTTCTACATTGACCACTTGGTGATTTGGCAAGAAGGGTTCTAGGTGTTTCTTAACTCCGATTGGTCCCATACCAGGGCCGCCACCACCGTGCGGAATACAGAAAGTTTTGTGCAAATTTAAGTGCGAAACGTCAGCCCCGATATAACCGGGTGACGTGATACCAACTTGCGCGTTCATATTGGCACCATCTAGGTACACCTGACCACCGTGCTCATGCACGATGTCACAAATCTCACGAACCGTCTCTTCGTACACGCCGTGCGTAGAAGGGTAAGTAATCATTGCACAAGACAGATTATCAGCCACATCTGCGGCCTTTTGACGCAGGTCGTTAAGGTCAACGTTACCGTCTTTGTCACAATTAACTACTACCACTTTCAGACTAACCATTTGCGCTGACGCTGGGTTGGTACCGTGCGCAGAGCTTGGGATCAAGCACACATTGCGGTGGCCTTCGCCGCGACTCGCGTGATAACGCTGGATCGCCAACAAGCCTGCATATTCACCCTGTGCACCAGAGTTTGGTTGCATAGATAAAGCATCGTAACCGGTGATGTTAATGAGCCAGTCGCTAAGCTCAGCAATCATTTCGGCGTAACCAGCCGCTTGATCAACAGGTGCAAACGGGTGCAAGGCACCAAATTCTGGCCAGGTTACAGGGATCATCTCCGCCGTCGCGTTAAGCTTCATGGTACAAGAGCCCAAGGAAATCATTGAGTGATTCAAGGCTAAGTCTTTGTCTTCAAGTGACTTGATATAACGCAGCATCTCAGTTTCAGAGTGATACTGATTAAATACGTCGTGAGTCAAAATCTCAGAGGTGCGCACAAGCTCAGCAGGTATACTGGTGGAACCTTGTGTCGTCACTTCTGCATCTAACTGGTCAATATCAAGACTGTGATCAGCGCCTAATAATACATCGAACAAATCGCTGATATCGTGACGAGTGGTAGTTTCATCTACGGTGATACCGACCGCACCGTCTAGGTCAGCACGTAAATTCATGCCTTTTTCAAGCGCTGCGGCTAGTACTGCGGCTTTATCTTCGACTACTACACTGATGGTATCAAACCAGGTGCTGTGCAAAAGACCAAGGCCTTTGGTGGTCAAGCCAAGCGCTAAAATATCAGCCATGCGGTGAATACGGTTAGCGATTGTTTGCAAGCCTTGAGGGCCGTGATACACCGCATAGAAAGACGCCATATTGGCAAGCAATACCTGGGCGGTACAAATGTTGGAGTTGGCTTTTTCACGGCGAATGTGTTGCTCGCGCGTTTGCAATGCCATGCGCAGTGCTGGGTTGCCACGGGTGTCTTTACTCACACCGATAATACGACCTGGCAGTGAACGTTTGTACTCATCACGGGTGGCGAAAAATGCCGCGTGAGGACCGCCATATCCCATGGGTACACCAAAGCGCTGGGCGCTACCGAAAGCAACATCAGCACCCATTTCCGCCGGCGACTTAAGCATCACTAAGCTCATGATATCGGCAGCAACCGCAACAATACCTTTCTTGGCTTGTACGGCAGCGATGATGTCAGATAAATCAGTCACTTCACCGGTGGTGCTCGGGTATTGCAAAATAGCTCCGAACACATCTAATTCTGTAACCGCTTCGGGTGCACCTGTTGCGATCTCAAAACCGAACATTTCCGCGCGCGTTTTAACCACGTCGATGGTTTGAGGATGCACGTTGTCAGCAACGAAGAAGGTGTTGCACTTCTTGTTCTTGCTGACGCGCTTAGCAAGGCCCATAGCCTCGGCAGCAGCTGTGGCTTCATCAAGTAGTGATGCCGATGCCAACGGTAAGCCAGTCAAATCAATGGTTACCTGCTGGAAGTTCAAAATAGCTTCCAAACGACCTTGGGCAATTTCTGGCTGATACGGCGTGTAAGCGGTATACCAGCCTGGATTCTCAAGCACGTTCCGCAAAATAACGTTTGGTGTATGCGTACCGGTGTAACCCATTCCGATAAACGACCGCATGATAGTGTTCTTTTCTGCAACCGCTTTTAGCTGGCTTAATGCGTCAACCTCGTTTTCTGCTACCCCGCAGTTAAGTGGCTCAGGTAAACGAATACCGGCGGGTACTGTCTGTTCAATCAAATCATCCAGTGACGTCGCACCAACGGCTTCCAGCATATTGGCAATTTCTTGTTGGCCCGGGCCGATGTGACGACGGACAAAATCCTGAGGTTGCTCTAATTGAGCCAAAGTTTGGATAGTATTTGACATAATTCAGTACTAGTTGTGTTCGCAATGGGTGGATAAGCACCACAAATGTGATGCTTATCGATTAACTAATGGGTAAAGTGACGCTGATTAATCTTCGTCGATGCTTTCTTCGTAGCCTTCAGCATCAAGTAAAGATTCAACTTCGCTTGCGTCTTCAGCCTTGATTTTAAACATCCAGCCGTCACCAAATGGGTCAGAGTTAACCAGCTCTGGTGAATCTTCTAATTCTTCATTTACCGCAAGAATTTCACCGCTGATTGGCGCGTAAACGTCAGACGCCGCTTTTACCGATTCAGCGACTACAATGTCATCACCCGTGCTGACTTCATCACCCACATCAGGTAGCTCAACAAAAACCATATCACCCAGTAAGTCTTGGGCATGCTCGGTGATTCCAACAGTAAATACACCGTCGCCTTCTGGACGAACCCACTCGTGAGTAGCGGTATAACGTAGTTCTTTAGGGATGTTGCTCATAACGATTCCTAGTTAATTTGAGGGTAATTTATAAAACGCTTTTGCCATTGCGAACAAAACTGGGTTTCACTACAGATACTGTAACCCACTTTTTGCGCATTTCCACTTCAACTGTGTCACCAACGGCTGCAGGTACACGAGCCATAGCGATAGAATGGCCTAATGTTGGTGAGAAAGTGCCAGATGTAACCACACCATTACCGGCTTCGCAGCGCACTGCTTGGCCTGCGCGAAGTACACCTTTATCAGTCATAACTAAACCAACCAACTTATCGGTACCTTCGGCCTTTTGTTGTTCTAAGGCTTTACGACCAACAAAGTTGCGCTCTGCGGGCTCCCATGTAATAGTCCAGCCCATGTTCGCCGCCAATGGCGAAACGGTCTCATCCATATCTTGACCGTAAAGGTTCATGCCGGCTTCTAAGCGCAACGTATCACGAGCACCTAAACCACAAGGCTTAACACCCGCTTCTAGCAAGCGCTGCCACAAAGCAATAGCGTCAGTTTTGTTGACAATAATTTCGTAACCCGCTTCGCCGGTATAACCAGTGGTAGCGATAAACAAATCTTCCGCTTGTACGCCAAAGAATGGTTTCATGCCTGCAACCGCTTCTTGCTGGCCCGGGCTGAAAACCTGATGAGCTTTTTCTTTGGCCTTAGGGCCTTGCACGGCGATCATCGCGAATTCGTCGCGCGGCATTACGTTGACATCAAAACCTTCGGCTTGTTGATTGAGCCAGTTCAAGTCTTTCTCACGTGTTGCTGAGTTTACAACTACGCGGTAATTAGTCGCATCGAAGTGATATACGATAAGGTCGTCAATTACGCCACCCGCTTCATTCAACATCCCTGAATAAAGGGCTTTACCTTTAACCGTTAACTTAGCTACATCATTAGCCAACAAATGGCGCAAATAATCCTGTGCTTGCGGGCCTTGCACATCGACAATGGTCATGTGAGATACATCGAACATACCGGCATCTTGACGAACGGCATGGTGCTCTTCGATTTGTGAGCCGTAGTTGATTGGCATATCCCAGCCAAAGAAATCGACCATCTTTGCTCCAAGATCGACGTGCGCTGTGTATAGGGCGGTTTTCTGGTTCATTCGAGTGACCACTATTGTTCAATAAATTGTTAAAAAGTATAGAAAGCTAGTGCGCAGCAAACAAATTTGAAATTCAAATCAATACATTTATATTGTTAATGTATTAATGCAACCAACATTAGGTAAGTAAATCTTGAAACAGCTCTCAATGGATACGCTTCGCACCTTCGTGACGATCATCAATCAAGGTGGGTTTGCCAAAGCCGGTGATGTGCTGGGTCGCTCGCAACCCGCGATTAGTTTGCAAATTAAAAAGCTTGAAGAGCAGTTAGAGCAAAAGCTATTTCACAAGGTTGGCCAAAGATACGAGCCGACCAATACCGGCCGCTGGTTGTTAGACAAAGCCCAGCAAATTCTCGCTATCAATGATGAAGTATTTCGCTATACCACCCAAGATCCACTGCGCGGCCGTATGCGTTTGGGGATCCCCAGTGAGTTTGCCTCAATCTTATTACCATCAATCATCGGTGAGTTCTCTGCGCAGTATCCCGATGTTGCGTTAGAGGTGACCTCAAGCTTGAGTTACGACTTGCTCAATGAAGATAAGCGTAATCAGTTTGACGTGGTATTGGCGTTAACAGGCCCCGAACGTGCTCAGGACGCTGATTATAGTGTGCAAGATGACATGGTATGGATTGGCGATCGCAGCTTACCAACTAAATCTGACATGATTTCACTCGTGCTCGCGCCTGAAGGTTGTGTTTACCGTTCACGCGTGATTGAGCGCTTAAAGCAGCAAACCATTCCGTGGCGCATTGCTTATACCAATGCCGATTTAAGTGGTCTCAGCGCGGCTATTAAACAAGGTATCGGTATAACGGCACTGGCGAGGCGGAGTGTACCGGATAATCTCAATGTTGTATCCCGCCGCTATTTGCCCAATTTAGGCAGCATACATATTTGTTTGTTTGATTTTGCTCGTCAGCGTCAATCATCCAGCCAAGCAACCATCAGCAAAACCCTTACAGAATTTATCGCAAGTCGCTTACCACGCTCATAAAAAATTTGTGATTACTGATATCTGTCCTATAGTTTTTAACGAACCATAAGGTTGTGTAAAACAATCATTCACTCAACAGGAATCACTATGAAAGCAAAAATGTTTGGATATAAAGCCTTAGTTGCAGCGCTTTTCACAAGCACAGCGATGTTTAGTCAAATCGCGGTTGCTGATGATCACGCGGAAGGTGAAGAAGTCTATTCAACTGAAGCGTACTGCTTACTGCAAAAAGGCAATGTAGACCCACGCTACTTAGAAGCCTATGCCGAAAAGTTAGGTCAAGCGCCGACGCGTAAAGTGTGCCGTTCGTTCCTAGACTTTGCCGAGTCTGTTACACCAAAAGAATGGGACTATCCGCAAGGGCGCCCCTACCCTGGTAGCATTATTCGTTTAACCAAAGAACAAATTGAAAAAATCAAAGCCTCTAAAAACGACGGCTAACAAGATTTAACACAAAAAAAGGGGCGTATTGATACGCCCTTTTTAATGCTTCATGGTGCGCTTTTTACTGAACGACCAACTCTGCGACATTGACTTGCTGCTGATTCAGAATTTGGCTGCTCTCATCCAGCACAGTCAATGTGACGATGGGTGATTTTTTTGACGTCCAGTCGATCTCAACGGTACCGAAATGAGTTTGACGGAAAACGCCGCCTAAGCGATACGTGTTGGCTTCATTCACTTCACTTTTTGGTTGCGTCATACCGCTGATTGTAAAGTCCCACAGTGGATAGGGTGGCTGATGACCCAATTGCCCACGCTCAACAGAAATCTCCGCCAGGTGGCGGTCACCGGTTAAAAATATCACGCCGTTGGCCCTAGTATCGGCGATCAATTGATACAAACGCTCTCGTTCATGAGGCATATTGCCCCAGGTCTCCCATGCATGTTCATAAGCCACTACCTGAATGCTCGATACCACAAAACGAATATCAGCGGGTTCCTTAAGTTGCTCCTCTAGCCACTGCCACTGTGCCTCACCCAGCAGTGTTCGGCTGGTATCATCGGTAGGTAGGTATGGACCTTTATTTTTAGGTCGCCCCTTGGGGTTTCGGTCGAGCGGGTCGCGATGGTAACGGGTGTCGAGCATGATAATTTGTACGCGTTGCCCAGCTTCACCAAAGGTTCGAGCGTGATAGATGCCCTCTTGCTGACGGATTGGGTCGTCTTTGGCGAATTCAAAAAAATCTAGAAACGCCTGCTGACTTTCTCGCTTGAGAGGGAACTCCTTACCCGCATCGTTGGCGCCATAGTCATGGTCATCCCAGGTGCCCATAAAGGGTACGCTGGCGCGAAAACGTGAAAATTCTGGTTTCGCAGCGACGGTGTTGTAAGCTTCGACAAAACGCGCCGGATCCGTTACCGGTGCAGAGTGCCACCAATCACCGTCTTGGATCCAAACATCAGCGTATTGATTGTCACCAATAAACAGGAACAGTTCGGGGCTGGCCTTGCCAATTTCGTCCCAAATCGGCTGGGGCATGCGATCTTTTGCGCAAGACCCCAACGCCAACTTACTTAGTGTTTCCGGCCATTTATCGTATTGTGAGGCTAAACTAACGCCGCTCCAAAACACTAGAATAAAAGCTAGCAAGTACCTACGTAAAAACTGTTTATCACTCATTTATTAGCTGACCTTAAAACACCTGACTTAACAATACGCGCAGAGCCCATCATTTGGATTATTCGCTAAACTGTTCAAACGCCAACATCGCGTCCGCGGCATACATTAGCGAAGGACCACCGCCCATGTAAATAGCCATCGCCAAGGTCTCTTCAATTTCTTCCTTGGTTGCGCCCAATCCCACTAATGCCTTGACGTGAAAACCAATGCAGCCATCACAACGGGTTGACACGCCTATCGCTAAAGCAATTAGCTCTTTAGTTTTTTTGTCCAGCACACCGTCTTCGGTGGCTGCTTTTGCCATCGCTGAAAAGCCTTGCATTGTGCCGCTGATGTTGGTGCGCAAGCCTTTCATGTTGTCTGAAATACGCTGGGTGATTTCAAGATATGATTTACTCATCGGTTGTTCCTCGTTGTTTGATTTAAGGCATTGAACCGCTAATATTAGCCGCTAAACACACAGGTGACTAATGAAGTACAAAAACATCTCTCCAATGGAATTACAGCAATGGCTGGCCAATGGCGAAGCCGAACTGATAGACGTGCGTGAACCAGCTGAGTTTGCCGATCAACGTTTACACGGAGCAACCATATTACCTTTAGGCAGTATTGCGGTTGAACATCTCCCCAAGACCGACAAAGCGATTGTAATTTACTGTCAGAAAGGCGCTCGTGGGAATACGGCATGTAGCAAAGTCACCGCAGCTGGCGCCGTTAACATTTACAATTTAGACGGTGGAATAGCGGCATGGCAAGCAGCTGGTTTACCGGTTGAGCAAGGTCAAATGTCGGGAATGCCATTAGACCGGCAAGTGCAGATCACAATCGGAACATTGGTGCTAGGTGGCAGTCTTGCCAGCCTTTTTTTGGCTCCAGCATTTACATGGATACCCGTCGTTTTTGGCGCTAGTTTGTTATTAAGCGGTGTTACAGGTTCATCGCCTCTGACAGTGCTAATAGCAAAAATGCCATGGAATCAAAAAGACCAAAACTAACCAACCGCACGTTAGGTTTTAGTAACGAATGTGCTAAGGTAAATGCAGAATAATTAAGAGTTATTATTATGTGCCGTACCCTCGCTTTCGCTGCTGTCCTTTTTATCAGTTTAAACACCCTTGGTGCACCTGGTGCTAGCGCGCCAAATAAGCGTGCCGATGAGGGTGCTGGCCCTTACTCGCAATTAATCCTTAGAGGTGTGACGGTGGTCACTGGCGAAGGTGCTCCGGCGCGTGGCCCGGTCGACATCGTGATTGAAAATGACCGCATTGTAAACATCGTCAGTGTTGGTAACCCCGGCGTGCCAATTATTGCCAATCGACCTGAATTAAATGAAGACGGTATAGAGATCGATTTAACCGGCCAATTCGTTTTACCCGGCTTTATTGACATGCATGGTCATATTGGTGGCTCAGCAGACAATATCCCTGCCGAATACGTGTTTAAGCTATGGATGGCGCATGGCATTACGACGGTGCGTGAGCCTGGCAGCTTTAATGGCTTAGACTGGGTACTCGACCACGTTGAGCGCAGCGCTGAGAATCAAATTGTCGCACCGCGGATCATTCCTTACTTAGGGTTTGGCATGGGAGCGCGCAAACCGGTCGCCACACCCAAGCTTGCTCGTGAGTGGATGCGCCAAGCAAAACGCGACGGCGCCTTAGGGGTTAAGTTTTTTGGTGCGTCGTTGCCAGTTATGCAGGCGGCACTGGATGAGGCCAAAAAGCAGGGGCTGGGCACCATGATGCACCATGCTCAGCTCAACGTAATGAGTATGAATGCGTTAGACTCTGCGCGTTTGGGGTTAACCACCATGGAGCACTGGTACGGGCTACCTGAGGCACTTTTTGCGGATCGTGTGATACAAGACTATCCAGCCGCTTACAATTATAACAACGAACAACATCGCTTCGCGGAAGCGGGTCGATTATGGTTACAAGCGGCAGAGCCCGGCTCTGAGCAGTGGAATTCTGTGCGCGATGAGCTTATTGCACTGGATTTCACCATCAACCCGACCATGACGATTTATGAAGCGAGTCGTGACTTGATGCGCGAGCGTTTCGCTGAGTGGCATGAAGATTACACATTACCAACGCTGTGGGATTTCTTTACCCCGAGCCGTTATGCGCACGGGTCCTACTGGTTTGATTGGACAACGGCAGATGAGATTGCGTGGAAACAAAACTTTCAGCGCTGGATGGCGTTTCTCAACGACTATAAAAATCACGGCGGGCGCGTAACAACTGGCTCCGATTCAGGTTATATCTACAAGATTTATGGCTTTGGTTATGTCCGTGAATTGGAGCTGCTCCAAGAAGCCGGTTTTCATCCGCTAGAAGTCTTGCAAGCTGCAACACTTAACGGCGCCGAAGCCTTGGGCTTAGAAAACGAGATTGGCTCTATCACTATCGGCAAAAAAGCTGACTTAGTGGTTGTAGGTGAAAACCCATTACACAACTTCAAAGTGCTATACGGCACGGGCCATTATCGCCTTGATGACAATAATCAGCCGGTGCAAACCAAAGGTGTGGTGTACACCATCAAAGACGGCATCATTTACGATGCACAACAGCTACTGAGTGATGTACGCGCCATTGTGGCGGAAGCCAAACAACCAGCAGAGTGAGACACGACCGGCGTATCAAAGTCCCATCGCTTGTTCAATTAAGCGCTGTTTAACCATAGGCATATCGTTAACAGCGCGCATCCCAATACCGCGAATCAGCTTTTTGACCGGATCGCGACCAGAGAATAGCTGCTTGAAGCCTTCCATAGTCGCAATCATCTTCGCAGCCTCGGCCTTGCGGCTGCGTTCATAAGCGCGTAATACTCGGCGATCACTCAACTGCCCTGCACCAAGATTATTTAGGCTCTCAGCCAGCATTACTGTATCTTGAAAGCCTAAATTAACGCCCTGCCCTGCGAGTGGATGAATGGTGTGAGCGGCATCGCCCACTAATACCACCGGTCCATTGAGCCACTCGCGTGCATAGCGCATGGTCAATGGAATAGAAACGCGCTGATTAGCTAACTGACAAGGCCCTAATTGCATATCACTGGCAACCGCTAACTGTTGAGTAAACTGCTGCTCATCGAGCGCCATTAGCTCACTCGCGCGCTCGGTATCTTGCGACCATACAATCGAGCATTGATGAGGCTCGTTAAGCGGTAAAAAGGCTAGCGGTCCAAAGGGCGTAAACGCTTGCCGCGCAATATTGTCATGCGTTTTTTCGGTGTTTATTGTTGCGACTATTGCCTGTTGATCATACGACCAGAAGGTCAAGGGTATTTGTTTCGACTTGCGCACTTGAGATTCAGCACCGTCAGCGCCAATAAGCAATCGAGTGGTGAGCAACTCTCCATTGTTGTATGTCAGTATTGCTTCATCGTCGCTGTAGTGAATGCGCTCGATTTGGCAGTTCTCTAGCAGCTTTACATTCGCTTGCTGACTAACCACTTGATACAGCGCATTGACGATATTTTGGTTTTCAACAATGGTACCTAAGCATTGCTGTCCCGTTTGCTCAGTAGCGAAGCTAATCTTGGCAAAGCTGTCTTGCTCCCATACCTGCATGCCGGTGTATGGGCAAAATCGCTCTGATTGCAGTAGTGCCCATGCCCCCACTTTTTCTAACATCGCCTGTGAAGCCACATTAATAGCCGAAACTCGCGACTCTGTGATGTTGGGCAGAGCTCGAGCTATCGGACGATTATTTATCACCGCAATAGATAAACCACTAGATTTGAGTTGAGCAGCGAGTGCCAACCCCACCATACCGCCACCAACAATAGTAATATCCACTTTAACCATTAACGGTATCCCATAGCGCGACGCGCAAAATTGTTTCGTAGCATTGCCATGCTGTTCATAGTTTGCAAGCCTAAATTACGGCCCAATACTAATGGCCAATAGTGATTGGAAAAACTGCGTACAAGCGTATCAGTTGCAGACATCAACAAATCTCGATCGGGCTTTCGTAGCGTTGCGTAACGGTGTAAGTGTTGCCAACTACCGAGCTCATCTTTATCAGTTTTCGCCGTCAGTGCGACTAAATCTATGACATCGCGCAGACCTAGGTTAAACCCTTGTCCCGCAATTGGGTGCAGTGTTTGCGCTGCGTTACCAACCACTACGCACCGGTGTTGCTGTACCTGCTCGGTGTAGCGTAATGCCAATGGGTAGCTGGCCCGTTCACTGACTTTTACACAACGCCCGTGGTGTTGACCAATATAGTGTTGTAGTTGCTGCACAAAAAACGCATCGTCACTGAGTAAACGCTGCAATAACTCACTCTCTGCAGACGCTACTGTCCATACCAATGAGTAGGTACAACCGGCATATTGGGTGTCACTACCGACAAAATCCTCTAGCGGCAATAGCGCGATGGGACCGTTCTCGGTGAATCGCTCAAAAGCGCGATTGGCATGTGGCTGCTGCATCTGCACGTTGGCAATAATTGCGGTTTGGTTGTAATCCTCGCTATGTTCTGTAAAACCCAACTGTTGTCGCAGTGGTGAGCGACCGCCATCGGCCAGTACGAGCATACTTACTGCCAATTGCTCTTGTGTAGATAGGGTAAGCGCAACAGCATCCCGCTGCTGCGTCGCCGCTTCAATGGTCGCAGGACAAACCAGGCTTAAGCGCTCAGGGTAGCGTGCCAATGCCGCGTGAAAATCTGCATATAACACTTGCCCCAATTCATTGATCGGCACCACCATACCCATCTGCGCGACATTCAGCTCTTTGGCACTCAGATTACACTTGCCGACAAAACCGCGATCAGAGACCTGAATATGTGTGATTGGACAATGCGAAAACGATGGTTTCGCGTCTGTACTCACGTTACTTAACAACCCGGTTAAATACTCGAAACTACTATTACCCAAGGCTAAACAGCGACTGTCAAACCCCGGATGGTCAGTGGTTTTCTGAAACTTATTGGGTTCGATGACGGCGATGCAAAGCTCAGTATCGCGCAGTAAGCCCAATGCCAGAGAAATCCCCACGGTACCGCCACCAACGATGGCAATGTCAAATTGATGAGCTGTTCCAATGGTCACTTAACGACTCCGTATTAGGCTGGTGCGTTGATCAAGGCCTCAATCGTTTCAACCGTTTTGGGAACGCCGGCGGTGAGGACTTCATGACCTTGTGCAGTTATAACGATATCATCTTCGATTCGGATCCCAATACCGCGATACTCCACTGGCACTTCAGCATTCGCACTGATGTAAAGTCCTGGCTCAACGGTCAACGCCATGCCCGGTTGCAGTGGTCTATCACTACCGTCTATTTTGTAGATGCCAACATCATGCACATCCAGGCCCAACCAATGTCCTAATCCATGCATAAAATAAGGCTGGTAGGCTTTTTCTTCAATCAAGGTATCGACGTCGCCGCTGAGAATGCCAAGCTTGACTAAACCTGCAACCAATACCTGTAAACAGGCCATCATTGCTTGCGAGATGGTACTGCCCGGTTTGAGTTCATTAAGTGCCGCCAATTGCGCGTCTAAGACCAGCTGATACAGGGCTTTTTGTGATTCGCTGAACCGACCAGACACGGGGAACGTTCGGGTGATATCAGCGGCATAACCATAAAGTTCAGCGCCCGCGTCAATCAACACCAAGTCACCGCTTTGCAGGGCCGCATCATTCTCGTTGTAGTGTAATATGCAGGCATTTTCGCCACTACCCACAATTGAGTTGTATGCCGCATGGCGTGCGCCGTTACAGGCGAACTCATGCAATATAGCCGCTTCCAGCTGATACTCGTATTGCGCTTGAGATACTTCGCGCATCGCACGGCAATGAGCGGCCGAGGATATCTGTGCGACTTGACGCATCACCGCTATTTCGTCGGGTTGTTTAATCAAGCGCATCTCATGCAACATTGGACGAACATCGATAATCGTCGCTGGCGCTTGTTTTGACTGTTTGGGTGCACTGCGCAATTTCTCCAATACTGACTGCACCAACTCATCCGCTTGCGCATCTTGGCCAAGGGCAAAATAGAGATTATCGTGACCATTGATGATGTCGTGCAGTGCCCACTCAATCTCATCTGTTGAGCAACTATCATCGACTAAAAATTTGTCCACCGCGGCTTCAGGGCCAACGCGACGGCCTTGCCAAATCTCCGCATGCTCATCTTTGGGTAAACAAGCCAGTACACTGAACTCATAGTCGTAGTCTTTGCTATTCGACAAGATCAACCAGGCATCAGGTTCGTGAAAACCGGTCAGATACCAGAAATCACTGTCTTGGCGAAATAAATACTCGGTGTCATTACTGCGTGTTTGCAGTCGTGCAGCCGGCACAACACACACGCTGTTGGGTTTAAACTGACGCAATAATGTAAGCCGTTGCGCCAAGTGAAATTGCGGCTCTAAGAAATTGGCAGTGTGCATAATGATCAGTGTACGGTTGGTGGCGCTTCGGAGTCATCCAGTGGCGATTGACCCAACTCATTAAAACACAGCATTGCAGAGACTCGCACGTACTCTTGCACTTCAAAAAGGGCCTGCTCCGACTCTTCATCCTCAGTCATTTGGTCTTCCATTTTAACAATTTCCGAAAAGTCCTCGAGTGCCTCTTTGACGTCGTCTGAACAAGCTGTTAGATCGTTTTGATGTAAACCAAAACCGGTCATAAAGCCTTGCACAAAGGCAATCAACGCAGCACCGCGTTCATTAATCGGCGCAGCATCATCCGGTAACATCAACACAAGGGCAAAATCACTATCGAGCATTTGTTGGACGACTTCATCAAATACCGATTGCAAAGCTTGGCTTAGCTCAGCGCCAAACGACTCACCTGCGTTAAACATATCTGCAATGGCTGGCAACCAATTGCGATCGGTAAGGGACATGCCACCCGCCATCATACCGCACATCAGGCCTTGGATTTCAGCCGCATCTGCTAACACTTTATTCTGCGCAAGTAGGGCAGAGAACGTTTCGTAATTTAAATCGCTCAAAAAAGACTCACATAAACTTAAGTTATTCCGCAACATGCTAGCAAATTTGCCGTTTCCTGCCCACGCAAAAATATGATCTGCTTTCACCTTGCATGCGTTTGAGATACCCTTTGCGGATTAATGACAATAAATTATGTCTCCTGGGATATTTGCCAGTCCATTCATGTCCCTGGCCGATGCTATTAAACTAGGAAGTTGATTCGACGGCTTTTGTGCAAGCTCGGCTCGTATCGAGAAGCCTGCGGTCGTGATGATATTTCCGCCCTGAACTTTCGGTTCACGGGCGAACAGTGGACAGCGGTATTTTGGGAGACACCCTATTTTGACAGGAACAGAATGGCGGTTATCAATTTCGGTTCGATCAATATTGATCACGTATATCACGTAGAACACTTTGTTCAACCCGGTGAGACACTAGCGTCCGCCCAGTATCAGCAATTGTTGGGCGGCAAAGGTGCCAACCAGTCGATTGCCCTAGCTAAGGCCGGTGCCGATGTGCGTCATGTTGGACGCATTCACACCAACGATGCGCATATTAAACAAACGCTTATCAAACACGGTATTGATTGTAAGCATGTGCAATGTTCTGAGACGCCTTCAGGGCATGCCATCATCCAAGTAACACCCAGCGGTGAAAATGCCATTGTGTTATTTGGTGGTGCTAATCAAGAACTGGATGCCAAAACCGTTTTGGCCGCGTTAGATTCATCCAAATCAGAAGATTGGGTACTAACTCAAAACGAGACCTCAGCAATTGAAGACGTCTTAACTCAAGCCAAAGAAAGCGGTTTGAAAGTTGCGTTTAACCCTGCACCTATGACTGAGTCAGTAAAATCTCTGCCACTGGAGTGCATTGATTTGTTGATCGTTAACGAAGTTGAGGCGGCAGAGTTCGCGGGTACTGATGATTTAGCCGCAATGGAAGAATACTTTCATAACAATTGGCAACACGGCGAAGTCATTATCACACTGGGGAAACGCGGCGTGGTGATGCTGCGCAAAGGACAACGTATTGAAGTACCTGCGTTTGTTGTTGATGCGGTTGATACGACTGCGGCCGGTGATACCTTCATTGGTTACTTCTTAGCGGCATACACTAAACACACTGATGCCAAGCAAGCACTGGTTCGGGCCTGTGCTGCATCAGCACTTGCGGTTATGGTAGATGGGGCTGCACAGTCTATCCCAGACCTCGATAAAGTTAATAAGTTTGTGGCAAAACACACCTAATAAATCTTACATGGACACAATGTATGGCTCATAAAATTATTTTAGACACCGATCCCGGTATCGATGATGCAATGGCAATCTTCTTTGCCTTTCAATCGCCTGATATTGAAGTACTTGGTCTAACAACCGTATTTGGTAACGTGCCGGTAGAAATGTCAGCGCGTAACGCAGTAACGCTGTGTGATTTAGCTGGCCAAGATATACCTGTAACCAAGGGCGTTGGCATGCCCTGGGTTGGTCCAGAATCTACCTATGCGCACTTTGTGCACGGTGCCGATGGTTTTGGTGAAATCGACTTTCCGGCGTCTGATAAGCCGCTTGATCCGCGCAGCTCCGCGCAATTTATTGTTGACACGGTGCGCGCTAACCCCGGTGAAGTGACAATTGTCGCTATCGGACCGCTAGGCAATCTTGCGTTAGCTCTGCGCCTCGATCCGGAATTGCCGAAGTTAGTAAAAGGCGTCAAAATTATGGGCGGTGCGGCTTTTGTGCGCGGCAACGTTACGCCAGTAGCCGAAGCTAACATCTGGAATGACGCATATGCTGCGGATATCGTTTTTTCAGCCGATTGGGACCTAACCATGTTCGGTCTAGACGTCACAAACAACGTCCCGTTTGATCCGAGCTTTATGGATACGCTGGCCGACAAGAACGAAAAACTCGGCGGCTTTGTACAAAAGTCAGCGCAATTCTACACCGATTTTTACTCACAGAATCGAGAAGACCGCGTATGTTTCTTCCACGATGCCTTCCCACTTGCTTATATGATTGATGAAAGCTTGTTTGAAATTACCGAAGGTTATGCACGCGTCTCGACTGATCCGCTAAATCGGGGGCAAACAAGTGTCGCACCAGAAGGTACTACCGCCAGCCCACTATGGTTAGACGCGAAAAAGATCAAAGTCGCAACTGGCGTTGATCACGCGCGATTAACCCAGCTGTTTATTGATACTTACGCACTGTAAATAGCAATACCTGACTCGATGATTACGTCGAGTCAGGTACGTCACTTACATGTCGACTCCAACCTCTGAAAAGAAAGCCTTACGGCATCATTATCGCGCATTGCGACGCGGCTTAACTGCGCAGCAACAGCAAAGTGCCAGTGATGCCTTACTAACACATGTTGCCACCTACCTTGATAAAGTAAATCCTAGCGTTGTTTCCGGTTATCTGGCCAACGATGGCGAGATTGATATTGCACCTATCTTAGCGCTTTGTTGGCAACGAGATATCACGACCGTATTACCCATTGTCGATCCCAATAATACGCGTCAGTTGGTATTTGCCAGATACGACAGTTCAACCCAGTTGCGTGACAACACATACGGTATACCAGAGCCAGTTTTTAACCAGAATGGTCTTGTTCCACTTGCCGATATTAGTCACATTTTACTACCGTTGGTGGCGTTTAATCTCCATGGCCATCGTTTGGGTATGGGCGGTGGCTATTACGATACAACCCTATCGAGCAATCCACACACAGCCAAACTCATCGGTGTTGCCCACGATATTCAGCTGTGTGAGGACATTCCTATCGAGCCTTGGGATGTGCCGTTAGCGGGGATCTTCACTCCAAGTGGGTTTAGTTCCTTTTAATCTTTATTCCCGCTAATGCGGAAACCCAGCCTCAAGCACCCTAGTAATCCCTGCTTCGCCGTTAACTCAAAATCTAGATTCTTACCTTGGCTCAGCCGTTGCAGTAATTGTGTACTCTAAAAATGTAACTGTCGCCGTCATGGATGACGGCGCCAAGCTTACATGGATGTATTCACAGCGTGTTGCAGTTTTAGAGTGCACAATTGCTGCTAAAGGCGGGTTTCAACCTCGCTGGTTGATGGTTCCTAGATAATTACCGTAATTCCAAGGAGGTCCCGGCCTCCGCCGGGATGACGAGCATCTTCGACTAAATCACGATATAAGGAAAATCAATACAACAATCTCAGCCCTTGGAGTACACTAGCGCAAACTTAAAGAGAAGGCCCTACCATGACCCAAGATGAGAAGAAAAAAGCCGTCGCAATGGCCGCTGTATCCTATGTCACACCAGACAGTATTATTGGTGTTGGCACAGGTTCTACGGTCAATCATTTTATCGACGCATTGGCATCAATGAAAAACGATATTCAAGGCGCAGTTTCAAGCTCTGATGCTTCAACAGCTCGCCTACGCGCCCTGGGTATTGAGGTGTTCGATTTGAACAGCGTCAGTGAATTAGATATCTATGTTGATGGTGCAGATGAAATCACCGAGCACAAGCAAATGATCAAAGGTGGCGGAGCTGCGCTTACGCGCGAGAAAATTGTCGCGGCCGTGGCGAAACAGTTTATTTGTATTATTGACGACACCAAGCAAGTACCAGTTTTGGGTAAATTTCCACTGCCCGTGGAAGTTATTCCCATGGCGCGTTCGTACGTGGCTCGCGAAATCGTAAAACTCGGCGGCGATCCGGTTTATCGTCAAAACGTGGTGACTGACAATGGTAACGTGATTTTAGACGTACACAACCTCACCATTCTCGAACCGAGCGATTTAGAACGCAAGCTCAACAATATCGTTGGTGTAGTAACCAATGGCCTATTTGCCATGCGTGGCGCAGATGTTGTGCTAGTTGGTACTGACAATGGCGTAGAAACCGTAAAATAACGCAAATAAGGCTTTTAAGATCTGCTGACATCTGGTATTTTGCCGATTCGTTTAGACGTCCAGATGTCTGCTTTTCAATTCTGTTAGAGAATCAATCGTTATGAGCAAAGTGTCACTGCCAAAGGACAAAATCAAAATACTACTACTTGAGGGTTTACACCCCAGTGCAGTAGAAACCCTGAATAATAACGGCTATCACAATATTGAGAGTCTCAAGACATCACTACCTGAAGATGAGCTGATTGAGAAGATCAAAGATGTGCACTTTATTGGTATTCGCTCTAGAACACAGTTAAGCGCTAATGTCATCGCTGCGGCATCAAAACTGGTTGCCATAGGTTGCTTTTGTATTGGTACCAACCAGGTTGATCTCAACGCGACCCAAGCGCGTGGAATACCGGTATTTAACGCTCCCTTCTCAAATACGCGCTCAGTCGCTGAATTAGTGCTAGGCCAAATCATTCTTTTGTTGCGCGGAATCCCTGAGAAAAACGCCAAAGCGCACCGCGGCGAATGGCTTAAAAGTGCTATCGGATCTTATGAGGCTCGCGGTAAAACACTGGGTATTATCGGTTATGGTCATATTGGCACGCAGCTGAGCATTTTAGCTGAGCATTTAGGTATGCGCGTACAGTTTTACGATATCGAAGACAAGCTAGTATTGGGTAACTCTAGCCAAGTTAAAAGTCTGAAAAAATTACTCAACACTTCTGATGTAGTGACGTTACACGTGCCGGAAACGGCACAAACTAAAGACATGATTGGCGCTAAAGAAATTGCCCAAATGAAAGATGGCGCAATTTTGATCAATGCCGCCCGCGGCACCATTATTGATATCCCGGCGCTAGTCGAAGCCTTAGCAAGCAAAAAGCTCAACGGCGCTGCAATCGACGTTTTTCCGGTTGAACCAAAGTCCAATAACGAAGAGTTCGAATCACCATTACGCCAATTTGATAACTGTATTCTGACACCGCATGTTGGCGGTAGTACTCAAGAGGCGCAAGAAAATATCGGCATCGAAGTTGCCGGTAAACTGGCTAAATACAGCGATAATGGCTCGACATTATCGGCTGTTAATTTCCCTGAAGTATCGCTGCCAGCGCACACCGACACATCGCGCCTGCTGCATATTCACACTAACCAGCCAGGAGTACTTACGCAAATCAACCAAGCGTTTGCCGATAAACAAATCAACATTCTTGCACAGTATCTGCAAACCAACGAAAATATTGGTTATGTGGTGATTGACGTTGAGGCTAATCGTGCGGATGAAGCATTTGCTGAGTTAGAAAAAATTGAAGGCACAATCAAGTCGCGTATTCTGCACTAAGCAAAACGAATCGCCAGACATAAAAAAGGAGAGCATCTGCTCTCCTTTTTTGTTTGCTCTTAGCGTCACTTAAAAGAAGCTATATACCAACGTCACTGCAGTTTCAGTGTCTAGGTTATCAACGTCGTCAGCAACATCAGAGTTATGGTCGAGTTTAAGCGATAACTTCATCGAAAGATTGCCGCTAATTTTCGCTGTTAGTGCTGTAACCGCACGAGATTTAGTATTGTCTGAACCAATTTCAGTACTGAATGTCTGGGTGAATTTTGAGGTATCAGAAATAAACCACGCATAGTTAAATGCGCCACGTACAATCACACTGTCAAAATCTTCACCGGCTTGCGTTTCAGCGAAAGAATAACCTGGACCAATACTGTAGTCGAAACTACTGGTATCGTCTTCCCATACTTTCTGGTTCCAACCAGCAGCGATTGTAGTTTGCGACTTAAAGTTGCTGAACCGATCATCTTCGTATGAACCGAACACAAAGATACGGTGATCAGGGTTTTCTAACTTGTAGTTACCTTGCGCAGAAGCAAAAAGTTTTTGTGCGGTTGTTTCATCGACTTCTTCGCCGTCTGCGTTAGTCACTTGGTCCTGCTTGTACAAGCCTTGAACTAAATATTCGTTGCTCCAACCTTGTAACTCTTGAGTCGCTTTCAAACCTGCGTTCACCGATGTTGTCTCAGTGTTACCAGTGGTAAAAATCAGGCCGAACTCACCGTCCATTGTAAACGTCTTATCGTCTTCTGCGGTGGCGGCAAACGAGGCCAGAACAGCCGTTGCAATTAGTAATTTTTTCATCTCATTTCCTTGTAGTTAATCTGTTTTGGCCCATCAGTGTGTTAACACCGCTATTGTATGTTTTTTAGTCTGTGGTGCAATCAAAAGAATTGATACACCAACGCAATTGACGTTTCGGTATCCAAGTTGTCTTGACCCGCGTCATTCATGCCGCTGTTATAGTTCATAATAAACGACAGCTTCATAGCCAATGAATCCATGATTTGCGCTGAAATTGAGGTCTCAGAGCGTGAACGGGTTGCATCACTATTCGCTTCAGTACTCAAAAACTGACGCAATTTTGCGCCAGTGGCTAACTGTTGTTTATACTCAACTGACGCGCGAACGATAAAACCATGATTTTCATTATCGGTGTCACCATCATGATCAATGGCAATGCCGTAACCCGGTCCAATGCTGTAGCGAAATTGATAGTCATCTTCATCGATGGCCTTTTGTGCCCAGCCAGCAGCTATTGCCGCTTGATACTGATAGGCGCTAAAACGGTTGTTGTCGTACTCACCAAATACAAACAAACGATGATCAGGATTTCCTAGTTTGTAATCCATTTGCACGGTGCTGTAGAACCGTTGAGCGGTCACATCGCGAATATTTTCGCCCTCGCGCTCTACTTCACTTTCTTTGTAAAGCATCTCTAAACGATACTGATTACTCCAATTCTGCGTCTCTTGGTCAGCGCTTAGCGCACCTTTAATGCTTGCAGCATTGGTATTACCTGAAGCGGTGAGAAAACCAAACTCCCCTTCCAAGGTGAAACCTTCTTCAACTGCTGTATCTGAGCCCACGTCAAAATCTGCAACATACAGAGATTTCATGATATTCGTGGCAGCTGATGCTTGGTTACAAAACAAAACGCTACCGGCCAAAAGTATTAGCTGCTTTTTCATAGTACTGTTTTAGTTGTTATTGCAGGATCATACTCGCTACGCGAGCGGTATCTTTCTCAGTCGAATCGATAATTGATTCTATCTGCTCATCAGTTAGCGCTAGCGCAGGTTGAGTATCGTCTTCCCAAAGCTTTAACGCGCGGTAACGTTCCGCATTCGCTTGGTATTCTGTTAACTGGGCAGCGAACGTCATAATCGCGACATCGGCATCTTGCTTGACGCGAGCGGTGTTGTGCATTTGCGCAATGGGATAATACAGCGGTAATGGCAGTTTCCAGCGCTCTAATATCGCACCACTACATTGCGCGAAAGCAAACCCCAACTCGTGCTGTTGACGTTGCCATGGTAAGCCTTTGGCGTCGGGGTGGTTAATTTTGCGAAAAGTGTCTGCGGCATTTTTAGCGATCACTAAATCTGCCAATCCTTGGAGGATCCCCATAGCAAAAAATCGGTCACTGGCGCGCTTCTTTAATATCAACGCTGTGTGCTTCGCAGCCATACCGCAATACACTGAATTATGCCAATGCCGCTCAATATCAACTAATTGGGAGTCAAAGTGTTTAAACGCCAGCGATGCTGTTTCAGCCATAACGATGTTGTAGAGGGCTTCACCACCAATTACACTGATCGCTTTAGTCACCGAGCTGATTTGGCTTGGAAACCTGAATAATGCGCTATTAGCTAATCGCAAGACCTTGGCACTGAGGTTGGGATCAACAACTATCAATTGAGCGATATCATCGAGATCATGCTTGCCGTCGTCTAACATCGCTCGCAGTTTTACGCAAACTTCGGGCATAGTAAACGACTCAGATGCTTGATCAGCGAACTTCTCGATAGCCATGAAATACCTCAACACTTCAAATCCGCTATATTATACCCTCAATAAATGCTTGGCTTAAGGCTTTTTTCCAGCCTAAACGCATATTTCTGACATGAATAATTATTCTCCGCTCATGTCATCGCCAAACAGATCCCCCTGCCCTTGATTGCTCACTGATTGCCCTGCTTTTTTGGCCCGAGCGGCGCGAGCGCGGCGCTGACATTGTTGGATAATAATACGCTTAGCTGCATCATTGATCTGTGGCCAATAAATGCGTTCTTCACGACTGCGAAAACAACCTTTACAGAAACCTCGCTCGTTAGCTTCACACACACCAACACAAGGGCTGGGAATATCGAAAAATTCCAGTTGGGCAAGTTGAGGATTAGGTGCTTTTTTTGCCATACCAAGTTCGGTTGTATCGCAGGCTTCGTCTTATCCAAGATACGGTAAGTACCATTCCTGTAACAGTGAAAAACAAAGCGATTATTGCAGCGATGATAAGTAGTGGATTATTAAAGTTGTCGCGCGTTTCATAATCCATGATATGCAACATCCAGAAAATATCAAACAATCGCCAAATATCGCTGCGTACCTTGAGCACCTGTCCAGTATATGGGTGAATATAAAACGTGGTATTTATCCAATCATCAAACTGCGCGGTATAAACGGGGAATTGTATCCCAGACGCTTCTGCCGGCGGCTGCTCTACCCAATACATACTTTGTAGATTTCCGTTGCCAAGGTATTGGCGCTTAATAAATGCCAATAACTGCTCCACCGACAAAGGCTCGAGCATTTGTTGGGTATTACTTGTGGCATCCATAAATACGGTATGACCATCGAAATCTGTTAGCTTCAGGACTGGCTGTTCAATTCTCATAGTCCACTCTACACGGTGCCAATCAGCCGGATTAATGGTATATGGTATAGTATTTGATGAATCTGCTAACTCAACAGCAGGGTGTGGTGCTACAAGGGGCTTTCCATGCACCCAGTTAAGCGGCACCGCGCTCATATATAAGCCACCAGCGATCCACAACAAGACCTGAATACCAATCAGCACACCAATCCATTTGTGCAGTTTCATCCAAATCCGCATTGTTCACCTCTACATACGTCATACGTGCGACCAACCTTTTGGCTAGTAAAGCATATTTTGTCGTCGAGACACATAAAAAAACAGCGCCCAAGGGCGCTGTTTTGCTATTTATTAGTGATTCCGAACTCAGCGTTTTTTCGCTTTTGGATTCGGCATGTCTGTAATGCTACCTTCAAAAATTTCAGCAGCCAAACCGATCGATTCGTTCAAGGTTGGGTGAGCATGGATAGTCAATGCAACATCTTCAGCATCCGCCCCCATCTCGATAGCAAGACCAATTTCACCCAGCATTTCACCGGCATTAGTACCCACAATCGCACCACCGATAACGCGGCCAGTGTCTTTGTCGAAGATCATCTTCGTCATACCATCGGTCGCTGCCGACGCAATCGCTCGTCCTGATGCTGCCCATGGGAAAGTTGCAGATTCGTAGTTAACACCCTGCTCTTTGGCTTCTTTCTCGGTTAAACCTACCCAAGCTACTTCTGGCTCAGTGTAAGCTACTGAAGGAATGCAGCGCGGGTCAAAGTAGTGCTTCTTACCCGCAATAACTTCTGCCGCAACATGACCTTCGTGTACTGCTTTGTGCGCCAGCATCGGCTGCCCTATCACATCACCAATGGCGTGAATGTGGCTAACGTTAGTGCGCAATTGCTTATCAACATTGATGAAACCACGCTCATCGACGTTAACTCCGGCTTTTTCAGCGTCGATTAACTTACCGTTTGGTTTACGACCAACCGCAACAAGTACTTTGTCATAGCGCACTGGCTCTGCCGGGGCTTTCTTACCTTCGAATGACACGTACAAGCCGTCGTCTTTCGCTTCAACCGCAGTTACCTTAGTTTCAAGCATAAGATTAAACTTGCCTTTCAACGTTTTGGTATAGACCTTAACGATATCTTTGTCAGCAGCTGGAATAAGCTGGTCTAGGAACTCCACTACGTCGATGCTTGAGCCTAACGCGTTGTACACTGTCCCCATTTCCAAACCAATGATACCGCCACCTAGTACCAACATCTTCTCTGGAATGTCGGCCATTTCGAGTGCGCCAGTTGAATCAATTACGCGAGGATCATCAGCGGGAATAAACGGCAACGAAACTGGCTCAGAACCCGCAGCAATGATAGCGTGTTCAAAGGTGATTGTGGTTTTGCCATCTTTGCCTTCTACTTCAAGTGTGTTGGCGCCGGTAAATTTACCGTAGCCTTGGACATGCTTAACTTTGCGCATTTTCGACATGCCAGCTAGACCTTTGGTTAACTGGTTTACAACACTGTCTTTCCAAGCGCGAATTTTATCGAGGTCAAATGTCGGCTCGCCAAAAGTAACGCCGTGGCTTGATAGATGTTTTGCTTCCTGAATGACTTTAGCTACGTGCAGCAATGCTTTAGAAGGAATACACCCTACATTAAGACAGACGCCACCTAGCGTTTCACGCGCATCAACGACCACTGCATCCAAACCTAAATCCGCTGCTCTAAATGCAGCTGAGTAACCACCAGGACCAGCACCTAACACTACTACCTGAGTTTTTATTTCGCTCATTACGACCTCAATTAAATTCCAAAACACACTGCCTTGTAACTGCCAAGGCATACGCTTGCGCAGATTCTAATCGCCTGCGCTCGGATGTGCAAAAATATTCAGTGAAATAAACGCTTATCACACTGAAATCCTATGTTTACAGTAAAATCTGACGTAAATCGCCCAAGACATTACTAAGGTGTACAGCAAACCTTGCCGCAACCGCACCGTCAATAACACGATGGTCGTAGGACAGCGATAACGGCAGCATTAAACGCGGCTCGAATTCCTTGCCATTCCATTTCGGCTTCATTTCGCTTTTCGATACGCCCAATATGGCGACATCCGGTGCATTGACGATCGGGGTAAAGGCCGTACCTCCGATACCACCAAGACTAGAAATTGTGAAACAACTGCCCTGCATATCAGCCGCTTTTAATTTTCCATCGCGCGCTTTCACACTGATATCCATCAATTCGCGGGATAGCTCCAACACGCCCTTCTTGTCGACGTCTCGAACCACTGGAACGACCAAACCTCCCGGCGTGTCCACTGCAATACCGATGTGATAATATTTTTTCTGAATTAACGATTCACCCGATTCAGACAGCGATGTATTGAACACCGGATAAGCCTTAAGTGCATCAGCTACAGCCTTCATCATAAATACCAAAGGCGTGATTTTAACGCCAAGCTTACGCTTTTCAGCAACCGCATTTTGCTCTTTGCGGAATGCTTCTAAGTCAGTAATGTCGGCTTCTTCAAACTGCGTAACATGGGGGATCGTCACCCAGTTTCGATGTAAATTAGGGCCAGAAATCTTCTGAATACGCGTTAGCGGTACTTCTTCAACCTCACCAAATTTACTGAAATCTACCTTGGGTGGAGCAAGTACTTGTAAACCGCCACCGCCGGCAGATACATTGGCGCCTGGTGTCATCTTCGGTCGTGACAACTCGTACTTCACATAAGACTGAACATCTTCTTTTAAAATACGGCCTTTTGAGCCTGTCCCGCTGACCTGGGTTAAGTCAACGCCAAACTCGCGCGCTAAACGGCGTACAGAAGGCGAAGCGTGTACTTTACCTGACGGCTTCTTCTCGCCTGCTGATGGATGATGCGGTACGGGCGGCGGCTTAGGTGCAGCAGCTTGCGCGGTTGGCGCCGCTTCTGCTGGTGCGGCTTTAGGCGCTGCTGACTCAGCAGCAGGCGCTGGCGCTGCACCTTGAACTTCAAGGGTTAACACTAAACTGCCAGCGGACACTTTGTCGCCTACTTTAATTTTAAGTGCCTTAACAACACCGTCTTGTGGCGCGGGCACATCCATTGTGGCTTTATCAGTTTCCAATGTGATCAAACCGTCTTCTTCTGCAACGGAATCACCTTCGGCAACCAACACTTCAATAACATCAACATCTGTGGCATCACCGATATCGGGCACCGTTACCTCAATGACTTCGCTTGCTCCGCTTGCTGGCGCTTCCGCTTTTGTGGCGGCTGGTGCAGGGGTACTTTCAAGTGCCTTATTTGACGAACCCGAAGCACTCTCTAACTCTAATACCACTGAACCTTCTGATACCTTATCGCCAACTTTAACCGCAATAGACTTAACCACCCCCGCTTGCGGAGCTGGCACATCCATTGTGGCTTTATCCGTTTCCAATGTGATCAAACCGTCTTCTTCTGCGACGCTATCACCAACACTGACTAAAACGTCGATGATATCTACATCAGCGGCATCCCCAATGTCAGGTACTTTTACGGTTACCACCGAGCCGCCAGCGCTAGCATTATCTGCTGCTGAAGATTCAGGCTCAGCAGTTGCTGGCACTTCGTCCGCAGCGTCTTTTTCTTCTGCAGCAGGCGCTTCTGATGCAGACTCGGCTGCGTCTGCGGCACTGAGTTCAGCCAGCAAATCGCCCTGTTTGATTTTGTCGCCGACCTTAACCTTGAGGCTCGCCACCTTACCTGCAAATGGCGCCGGTATATCCATACTGGCTTTATCACTTTCGACAGTGACCAGTGAGTCATCCTCGGCGACTTCATCGCCTTCTGCGACACAGAGTTCGATAACTTCAACTTCATCATCACCGACATCAGGTACTAATACTTCTTTAGTGCTCATTTATCTTCTCCCTGTCAGCTTAAGCGTAAAACGGGTTGGGTTTAGCTGGGTCAATATCCAGCGATTTAGCCGCTTTCGCCAGGGTCTTCGCGTCTATCGAACCCGCTTTGTACAGCTCATACAACGACGCATAAGCAATGTGAGCAGCGTCTACCTCAAAGTGACGACGTAAGTTCGCACGACTGTCAGAACGACCAAAGCCGTCAGTCCCTAGCACGCGATAACTTCCCGGCACAAAGGCGCGAACTTGGTCGCTGTAGTTTTTGATATAGTCAGTGGCGGCAATCGTTGGTCCTTCAAACCCTTCTTCTAACACTTCCGTGATATAGGGTTTGGCTTGCTTGCCGTCTGGGTTGAGCATATTTTCTCGTTCTACGTCTTGGCCGTTGCGCGCCAGCTCATTGAATGAAGTTACACTGTATACCTGACAGGCAACGCCAAACTCATCGTGAAGAATTTGAGCGGCTTTTTGGACTTGTAGCAAAATGGTACCAGAGCCCAGCAGTTTCACTTTCTTCTTGGCATTGGCATTGCCCACTTTTTCAAGCGGATAAATACCTTTGATAATACCCTCTTCACAACCTTTGGGCATTTCGGGTTGAACGTAGTTTTCATTCATCACTGTGAGGTAATAGAACACGTTCTCTTGATTCTCTAACATTCGGCGAATACCGTCTTGGACAATCACAGCAACTTCGTAACCAAAGGTTGGATCATAAGATACACAGTTCGGGATCAAGCCCGCTTGAATATGACTGTGTCCGTCTTGGTGCTGCAAACCTTCACCGTTTAGCGTTGTACGACCCGCTGTACCGCCGACCAAAAAGCCTCTCGTCTGCGAATCACCAGCAGCCCATGCCATATCACCCACGCGTTGGAAACCAAACATTGAGTAGTAGATATACACAGGTAACATCGGCAAGTTGTTTAGCGAGTACGACGTGCCAGCTGCCACAAAAGACGACATTGCACCTAATTCGTTGATGCCTTCTTGTAACACTTGACCTTTCTTGTCTTCGCGGTAGTAAGCCACCTGGTCTTTGTCTTGTGGGATATATTTTTGTCCAGAATTACTGTAGATCCCGACTTGGCGGAATAAACCTTCCATTCCAAAGGTACGGGCCTCATCAGGGATGATTGGGACCACACGTGAACCTATTTGCTTGTCTTTTAGCATGACGGTTAGCACACGAACAAAAGCCATAGTTGTGGAAATCTCGCGATCACCTGAACCTTTGGTAATAGCTTCAAATGCTTTCAGCGGTGGCGCTGGTAACTCTTCAGTACTGTTCTCGCGACGCACGGGCATGTAGCCGTTCAGAGCTTCACGCTTCTCACGTAGATAGCGCATTTCAGGGCTATCTTCATCAAAACGGTAGTAACTTAAATCGGCACACTCTTCATCAGACAATGGAATATTAAAGCGGTCTCGATATTTCTTAACCGATTCTGTATCCATCTTTTTAACGTTGTGGGCAATATTTTTACCCTCACCAGCTTCGCCTAAACCGTATCCTTTAACAGTCTTGGCAAGGATAACCTGTGGGCGACCTTCGGTTTCAGTAGCACGCTTATAAGCCGCGTAAACTTTAACGGGGTCGTGACCACCGCGGTTGAGACGCCAGATATCTTCGTCTGACATATTGGCAACCATATCTTTCAACTCGGGATACTTGCCAAAGAAGTTTTCACGCGTGTATGCGCCGCCCTTTGCTTTGTAGTTTTGGTATTCACCGTCTACAGTCTCGTTCATGAGATCGAGTAACTTGCCTGACGTGTCGCGGGCCAATAAAGAATCCCAATAACGTCCCCAGATAACTTTAATTACTTCCCAACCTGCACCGCGGAAAGTCCCTTCTAGCTCTTGAATGATTTTACCATTACCACGCACCGGACCATCTAGGCGCTGCAAGTTACAGTTAATCACAAAGGTTAAGTTGTCGAGGTTTTCACGCGATGCCAAACCGATCGCCCCCAAGCTTTCTGGCTCGTCAACTTCACCATCACCCATGAAGCACCATACGCGTTGATTAGAACAGTCTTTCAAGCCGCGATTAGTCAAATACTTTAAGAAACGCGCAAGATAAATTGCCTGCATTGGTCCCAAGCCCATAGATACGGTTGGGAACTGCCAAAAGTCAGGCATCAACTTAGGATGAGGGTAAGAGGAAACCCCCTTGCCGTCTACTTCTTGACGAAACATATCGAGCTGTCCGGCGCTCAAACGACCTTCAATGAATGCACGAGAATAAATGCCAGGTGATACATGCCCCTGTACAAACAAGAAATCACCGCCATTGTCATCGGTTGGCGCACGGAAGAAGTGGTTAAAGCCCACATCGTATAACATCGCTGATGATGCAAAACTGGAGATATGGCCACCGAGTTCAAGATCTTTCTTTGACCCGCGTAAAACCATCATCAACGCATTCCAACGGATCGCGTTGCGGATCTTAGTTTCAATAGTTTGATCACCTGGCATCGTGGGTTCTTGCCCAGCCGGAATACTATTGATGTACGCAGTGGTAGCATCGTAGGGCAAGTGAGCCCCGTTGCGACGTGCTTTCTCGATCAAAGATTCGAGTAAGAAGTGAGCACGCTCTACCCCTTCGTTTTCTAAGACTGACTCAAGAGAATCTATCCACTCTTGAGTTTCGAGTGGGTCTTGGTCATGCTGCATCATATCTGCCATGGTGCTGTCCTATTTTCACATTTTACAAGTTATAAACTGTCCGAATAAGCCTAGTCCAAACTACTGATAAATGTAGTTAAACTTGTGCTATTCCGATTCAATTCGGCGTAATGCGCGCTGCATCCGCAGATCGCGCTGATTAATTTTCAACAATGTCGATTCAATAAAGGCCAAATGTTCATTGCTAGCGGTTCTCGCAAGCCCCGGGTCGTGCGCTGCGATTGCAGTGACAATGCGTTTTCGCTGTTCACCTATTTCACGCTCTACTTCTGGCTGTTGTGCCAACATATCTAAGTTGCGTCGAATATTGTCAACCATCATGGCTTGCATCGTCCGCATGACGTGTAACAAAACCATATTGTGTGACGCTCTAGCCATAGTTAAATAGAATTCTGCAAGCGCTTCAGCCTGAGCTTGGCGATCTTGCTCATCAGTTTGGTTTACTTTGTCTAACGCTGACTGTAAGGCAAATACATCTTCTTGTTGCCCTCGCAAAGCGGCGTAATAAGCCGCCATACCTTCTAAAGCATGGCGAAACTCGAGCAAATCAAATTGCGTCTCTGGGCGCTCTGCAACTAAAGCCAACAAGGGATCGGTCATTGCTGAGTTCAATTCACGACTGACAAACGTCCCCCCACCTTGCTTACGAGTGACCAAACCTTTGCTGTGTAAGTTTTGTATCGCTTCACGTAGAGAAGGTCGAGATACTGCAAACTGCTGAGCTAATTCACGCTCAGATGGTAGCTGTTCTCCCGCCAGCCATGAGCCGTCAAGAATCATTGATTCGAGCTTTTCGGTGATCACATCTGAAATTTTTTGGCGCACGTTAAGCATGTTTGAGTACATCGACCTTTTTAGATGTGGACAAAATGTAAACAAATCATCCTATCCAATCACAATTGGTAATACCATTTAACCTATTAACCCGTAAGTGTAGGTGAATCCCCTCATTTGGACAACGTTTTTTGTTGTTGCAATAATTAGATTTCGCTATATGAATCAGGCAAATGCCCGTAAACAGGGCTCTAGTTGAGAGATCCGACCTCAGTGCCGAGGCCGGTAAAACAATGGATTAGTTGACTACAGAGCCCCTACAACTGTGAGGATAGATACCACAGTAACTAAAAAGGTAATGTTGCGCTTAGCTAATTTAACTAAGGTTTTAGGCTCCAACACAACAGCTTCAGGACTGTTAGCGGGCAAATTGCTGGGTTCAATATCTTCAGCTGCTGTTGATACTTGGCACAACAGGCTTTTCGCAGGCACCCTTAAATCAAATAGTTTCTCAAACCATATTCCACCTGCACGTCCAAAGTGACCAACGAGCAGAAAGCCTAACGCAGTGAGTCTTACCGGTATAAAATCCAGCCAATGCACAATACTGCCCATCGCCTGTAACGCCTTGTCGGTCTCTTCGACAGACGCACTGACAAAACCAGTTCGAACAAAGCTGAGCAATGCCGATGCTACGACATACAAAACCGCCCCCGCAGCACCAAAAGCGATAAAGAAAACAATAATAGCAGCGTAATGGGTATAGTTTAGCCAGACTAGGTGTTGACCAAAAGAACCACACTCGCTGTCATCATCATTATCGTGACCCAACGTTTCTGCGTATAAGCCACAGGCCGCGACATCGCCGCGGTTGGCTGCCTGTAAAAAGCACTTATAAGTGGCTCGCAAATTTGGGCAACCCAAACAAATGTAAAGTATCGCTGTATTGAAAACCAACCCCAATAAGCCCGAGCCCAGCCAATCGCCAATGAAATACACCAGTAACGCGGGAACAAGCATCACGAGTATTAGTACAACGCGATCACTTGTAATTGCCAACCAATCTTTATCTACCAACCAGCGGAGGTAGATTTGACTGTAATACTGTGCCCGCCACTGTTCAGTTTTAACCGTTACACGTTCTAGTATTAAAGCGAATAACAGACTCAAAAGCGTCATTGTTGTCCTCTGATTAGTTGCCGATAAAAGGGCCAATTGAAGTATGGGCCGGGGTCTGTCTTGCGTCCCGGTGCGATATCATTATGCCCGACAATACGACCCAAAGATATATTCGGATAAGCTTGCATTATAAGCTGAGTAACGGAGCGTAACGCCGCATATTGATCACTTGTAAACACGTCATAGTCACTACCCTCTAATTCGATTCCAATGCTGTAATCATTGCACTTCGTGCGTCCTTGAAAGCTAGAAACACCGGCATGCCATGCGCGATTATTTAAATCAACCAGTTGGATTACTTCTCCTGTACGGCGGATAAATAGGTGCGAAGATACGCGCAAGTTAGCGATTTCGGCGTAAAACGGATGCTCGGAGTGATCCAATTGGCCTTGAAAGAATCTCAGTACATCGTCTCCACCATATTTATTGGGTGGCAGGGATATATTGTGGATCACCAACAACGAGATATCTGTGCTGTCGCGTTGGTCAAAATGCGGTGACGGCACATGGCGAATATTTTGTAGCCAGCCAGCAACAATTTTCATTAATTTTTGAGTATGCTACGTAGAATACCAATATTGTTAATCGCTAAGAGATGATATGCAACAACAACCCGATACTGCAGTGACAAAATGGGTAGTTATTTTGGCTTGGATCGCGGGTTTTGGTTTAGTGACATTCGTATTCGCTGAACTACTCGAATCACAATTCAATCCCAACCGCTCACCTTCTTCTTCAATGATTGGAAATCGCGTTGAGGTCGTACTCGAACAGAACCGACAAGGTCACTATGTTGCCAGTGGCACTATTAATAATGTCCCCGTAGTATTCCTGATTGATACCGGCGCAACTGATGTCGCAATCCCTGCACATATGGGTGAAATATTGGGCTTGACCCCAGGTCGTCAAGCCTATGCCCAGACAGCCAATGGCATTGTAACGGTAGCGGAGACGATGATTGATGAAATAAGTCTTGGCGGAATAACGATGAAAAACGTTGCGGCTAATTTGAACCCGGGTATGCGCGAGCAGAAAATCTTGCTGGGTATGAGTTTTTTACGGCAGGTTGAATTTTCGCAAAAAGATAAAACTTTAATTCTGCGTACTTTATAATGCCGGCAATTTTTCACCTTTCGCTACATTACAATGAAAAAACCTGCCTACCTTACCGACGATGTCATTAAACGAGCAGTTGTTAATGCGCTGAATGAAGACTTGGGCGGCGACGATTACGCCGCAAATGACATTACCGCCAACCTCATCCCAAGTGAAACCGCTGCAAAAGCGACGCTGATTACCCGTGAAGATATGGTAGTGTGTGGTGTGGACTGGGTGAATTGTGCATTCCACACCGTCAATCCTGATTTACAGCTTGAATGGCAGGTGGGTGATGGTGATTTTGTAAGCGCCAACAGTCAATTGCTGGAAATCAGTGGTAATGCACGAGCAATTTTGACTGCCGAGCGGACCGCACTTAACTTTCTGCAAACGTTAAGTGCAACGGCTACGCAAACGCATCACTATACACAGTTGATTGGTCATTCAAAAACGCAATTGCTAGATACGCGAAAAACGCTACCAGGCATGCGTCTCGCACAAAAGTACGCGGTGCTATGTGGGGGTGGAAGCAACCATCGCATCGGCCTGTTTGACGCATTTTTAATCAAAGAAAATCATATTGCTGCATGCGGCTCTATCGCTGCAGCAGTCGCTACAGCACGCAGTCAAGTTACTGATAAACGAGTAGAAGTAGAAGTAGAATCAATTGAAGAATTAACTCAAGCCATAGCAGCGGGTGCCGATATCGTTATGTTGGATAATTTCCCGTTACATCTGATCCACGAGGCAGTTGAGTTGGCTCAAGGACACTGTAAGCTAGAAGTTTCGGGGAATATTACCGATGCAGATTTGCAGTTGTTAGCCACAACTGGAGTGGATTTTATCTCTAGCGGAGCCCTGACAAAAAGCGTGCAAGCGATTGATTTGTCACTGCGGTTATTCATGCAGCTGTAAATGAATATAAAGGTAAAAGTTGGAAACCGACACACAGGTATGTGTTTGCATACTTGTCAGTTGCGCATCTGGATCTATACTTTGAATCAAGTACCGAGGCGCACAACCGAAAACGACTTAGGTACCTTTTTGAAATTTTAAACAAATAGCGTTAGACGGCGCGCGGAGATTTACCATGAAGAACTCAATGACTAACAAAAAAGGCTTTACCCTAATCGAATTGATGATTGTTGTAGCAATCATCGGTATTTTGGCAGCAATCGCACTTCCTGCATACCAAAACTACACTCGTAAAGCTGAATTCACTGAAACAATCAACTCAACTGCAGCAGCCAAGTCAGCGGTCGAAGTGTGTGCTCAAGTTGAAGGCAACCTAGCAGACTGCGACGGCGGTACTAACGGTATTCCAGCAAACGTTGTAGGTGTTCTAGTAACCACTGACGGCGAAATTGTAGCGACTAACCAAAACGGTCTAGGTACTTATACATTGACTCCAGCGCTAGCGGGTGGTGTGGTTACTTGGACTGGTGCATGTTCAGACGGTCAGCTTTGCTAATCGACTAACGCTACTGATTAACGTCCAAGACGATACAGAAAAGCCCGGTTTTACTGGGCTTTTTTGCCTTCTCACTAGGCAAAATATTTACCCTTCGAATTAAAATTAAATTGCGACGAGAATTGACATGGCAAAAGCACTGGTAACTTATACATACTTGGGCGCAGACCGCAAAGGTAACGTCCGTAAAGGTGAAATCAACGCAGCCTCAATCTCCGAAGCAAAAAATTTATTACGTCGGCAAGGTATTTCTGCCACCAAAGTTAAAAAACTCGCCAAACCTCTGTTTGGAGGGAATAACAAGATTGTACCAGCCGATATTGCCATGCTCTCGCGTCAAATTGCGACCATGCTAGGGGCCGGTGTAACCTTAATCCAAAGTTTAGAAATGATTGCGCAAGGCCATGCCAAGCAATCCATGCGCAAGATGCTCGGGGAAATTACCAGCGAAGTTCAAGCTGGTATGCCACTGTCGTCAGCTTTGCGTAAGCATCCCGATTATTTTGATGACCTGTATTGCGACTTAGTGGAAACCGGTGAGCAGTCAGGTGCACTAGAGACGATTTACGATCGCATTGCTGTTTATAAGGAAAAAGCGGAAGCACTTAAATCAAAAATCAAAAAGGCGATGTTTTATCCGATTGCCGTAGTGGTCGTAGCTTTTATTGTGACCACCATTCTACTGGTTTTTGTAGTACCTCAGTTTGAAGAGATCTTCAGCAGTTTTGGTGCAGAGCTTCCAGCCTTCACTCAATTGGTGCTTGCCATCTCAAGGTTTGTGCAAGATTTTGGTGTTTACATCGCCATAGCCATGATCGGCTTTGGCTACTTTTTTATGCGAGCCCATAAAAAGTCACCTGCATTAAGAGATAAAGTGGACGCCAACATCTTAAAACTCCCTGTGATCGGAGAGATTTTGAAAAAAGCGGCTATCGCCCGCTTTACTCGAACGCTATCGACTACTTTTGCCGCCGGTGTACCACTGATTGGTGCATTAGAGTCTGCAGCTGGCGCGGCTGGTAATGCGGTTTATCGCGATGCCATATTATTTATCCGCAAGGAAGTTTCCGGCGGTATGCAAATGCATACTGCTATGCGTGCTACTGCAGTATTCCCAGACATGGTCACCCAGATGATTGCTATTGGTGAGGAATCTGGCGCAGTTGACGATATGCTCAGTAAAATTGCATCGATCTATGAGGCTGAAGTTGATGATATGGTCGACGGCCTGACCAGCTTGCTAGAGCCGATTATTATGGCTGTTTTAGGTGTGGTAATCGGAGGTCTAATCGTTGCAATGTACTTGCCAATCTTCCAGATGGGTAACGTTGTTTAGCTTTCTCTGATAGGCTTACGCACAAAATACAATAATGTGAATAAACTATGACCGCTGTGTTTGATTTGTTGGCGCAATCACCCGTGTTTTTCTTAACGTTAGTTTTTATTGTCAGCCTTATGGTTGGCAGTTTCTTAAACGTGGTTATTTACCGCGTACCAATCATGATGGAGCGCAGTTGGCAGCGCGAATACCAAGACTACTTTGGTAACGATTCTACAGACGAATCACAGCAAACACCGGAAACATTTAATCTTGTCAAACCCGATTCCACTTGTCCTAAATGTGGGCATAAAATTCGCGCATGGGAAAACATTCCCGTTGTAAGTTGGCTATTGTTACGTGGTAAATGCTCCAACTGTAAAACATCAATCGGTAGCCGGTACCCGTTGGTTGAATTACTAACCGCACTGTTATCAGTATGGGTGGCAGCTCATTATGGTTACGGTAGTGAGGCTCTCCTTGGAATCATTGTTACTTGGGTATTAGTGGCCCTGACCTTTATCGATGCAGATAAAATGTTATTGCCTGACGAACTCACGCTACCGCTGTTATGGCTGGGCTTAGGCGCGAGTGTGTTCACTATTTTCGTGCCGTCCAGTACTGCCATTATTGGTGCAACTGCGGGATATCTCTCGCTGTGGAGCGTATATTGGCTGTTTAAGCTAGTGACCGGCAAAGAGGGCATGGGCTACGGCGACTTTAAGCTGTTAGCTGCTCTGGGCGCGTTTGTCGGCTGGCAGGGATTACCCGTGATTATTATTTTGTCATCGTTGGTCGGTGCTATTGTTGGTATAGCCCTTATAACTCTAAGAAGAAACGAATCCAGTCAGGCAATACCATTTGGCCCCTACTTAGCAGTCGCCGGTTGGTTGACGTTATTGTATGGTGAAACTATTCAACAAGCCTATCTCGCTTGGGTTTTACAATGAGCCAATACGTGGTTGGCTTAACCGGTGGTATTGGCTCTGGTAAAACCGCGGTTAGCGATAGCTTTACGGCACTCGGTATCGATGTGGTCGACGCCGATGTTTGCGCACGACAAGTGGTAGAGCCCGGCAATGACGCTTTAGCTCAAATCGCATCGCGATTTGGCGAGGAAATACTTTTAGCTGATGGACACCTCAATCGGGCAGCGTTACGTCAACGTGTGTTTCAAAACACCGCAGACAAAGAGTGGTTGAATGCCTTACTGCACCCTTTAATCCGCGCTCAAATGATAACGCAAATTGCAGCGGCTACATCGCCCTATTGTATATTAGTCGCACCATTGCTTCTCGAAAACAACATGCAATCAATGGTCAACCGCGTTTTAGTCGTAGATGTTGCTCCTGAGCAACAGTTAGCGCGCGTAGTGGCAAGAGACAACAGTGATGAAGCAACCATAAAAGCTATCATGCGTGCACAACTGGATCGCGAGGAGCGTCTTGCAAAAGCCGACGACGTCATTGTTAACGACGCGTCTCTCAATGCACTAAAAATAAAGGTACAACAATTGCACAATCAATACCTTAGATTGGCAGCAAACCTATCAAAAACTTGAAATTTTTCGCTTTTTGCTGTGTAGTGCCAAGTAACTATATTGGGAGTCACGAATGTCAACAGCGGTATATGAGTTTCCGCTCAATGAAAAAGTACGTAATTACCTTCGTATTGAGCAGCTGCTCAGTCAAATAAAAAGCAATGCCGACGCATTTAGCGCATCGGCAAATATTCACTTTTTTGAAGATCTATTTACGTTGCTTGATTTGTTGGAGCGTCTTGATATTCGCAACGACATCCTTAAAGACATAGACGCACAAGAGCGCAATCTGGTGCACTGGTCACAACATCCCAACATTAATAATGAGGCACTTCAACAGACGCTAGAAACTATTTTACGCTTGCGCGAAGCCCTCAAACAAAACAAACGCATTGGCAGTGACTTAAAAGAGCACCCGTTTATATCGTCGATCCGACAGCGTTTTGCCATTCCCGGTGGTTCGTGTAGTTTTGATTTACCCAACCTACACCATTGGACCCACCTACCAGCGGAACAGCAGGCTAAAGATAAGCAAACTTGGTTGCAAACGCTTCACGTTATCGATAATGCAATCGCGTTGACATTGTCATTTTTGCGTCAGCGCGGCAACTTCACGACGGTTGAAGCGACCAACGGATTCTTCCCCGGCTTGTCCGACGATCGCGGTGAATTGGTGCGGATCAAGTTAGCCGTTGGGTCCGGATGTTACCCAACACTTAGCGGTAACAAATACCGCTATGCCTTGCGCTTTATGCATTTTGGGCATGGTGAAGATGCCAGCAAACCGGTTGAGCAGACCTTGAGCTTTGAGATTGCGAGCTGTTGATGAACGTTAATTGCCCTACATGTCAAAAATCGGTCGAATGGTCGACAACGAATGAATATCGTCCATTTTGTAGCAAGAAATGCCAACTCATCGATCTTGGCGAATGGGCGACAGAAAGCCATGTAATCTCAGCACCGACCAATCACTCTGGAGCGCATATTGAACTCGATGAAGAGGCAATAGCAGCTCAATTTGAACAACAATCCAAGCCTTTTTTTGACGAATCGTAAATGACCAAAACAAACACGGTACTATTTACCGGCGGCACGCACGGCAATGAACTAACGGGTGTCAGGCTAATTGAACATTGGGTATCATTGGGCGCCCAATTTACCCGGCCTGGCATTAGTGTTAAAGGCTTGATGACAAACCCCAAAGCGGTTTTGCAACGAGTGCGATTTGTAGATGAGGACCTCAACCGACAATTTGCATTAGAACAGCAAAAATCTGGGGCTCGCGATTTTCATGAAGGTTTAATTGCAACGCATTTGACCGCACAAATCGGACCGCAATCAGCAGCACAACCGGATTTGATTGTCGATATTCACAATACCACCAGTCACATGGGAGCGACGCTGATCTTATTGGCCAATGATCGCTTTAACCAGCAACTTGCGCGTTTTGTCTTTAACCGAATGCCACAGTGCAATATTTTACTAGAAGACGAAAAGCCCTTCGAAGAGCATGTATACCTGTGTACGTTAGGCAAACGTGGCGTGATGATTGAAATGGGTGCTCAGCCACAAGGGGTCTGTCGTGCCGCTTTATTCAAACAAAGTATCCAACTGCTCAATCACATCATGGATTTTTGCGCGTTGTGGAATACTGGAAACGTTGGTGACTTACCGCCGTGTAAAGCTTACCGTTTTGTCGAGAACATAAAATTCCCGCTGAATCATCAGGGCTTAGTCGATGCCATGGTTCACCCATCCATACAAGATAACGACTTTGCACCATTGGCGCCTGGCGCACCGGCCTTTATTGATTTTGCAGGCAACGCAATACCGTTAGACAATACAAACACTGTGTACCCTCATTTCATTAATGAGGCAGCCTATCAGCGTTCACATGTTGCCTTTGCGACTGCTACCACGTTCGAATGGTAATGTAAGGATTAACTTTATATACAGACTGGGATACCATTTAAACATTATTAGATTGAAATAAGCCTATGAAAAACAATAATAAAGGTTTCACCCTCATCGAACTGATTATCGTCATCGTTTTGCTTGGCATACTCGCCACAATTGCCGCACCGCGTTTTATCGACGTATCGCGCGATGCAAAAATTGCGGCGCTGCAAGGCATAGAAGCACAGTTTGTCACAACAATTGATTTAGTTCGCGCTAAAGCTCGAATAGAAGGTCTTCGCCCTGCAGCTGCCAATCCTGGCGGCAGTCAACAAACGGCATATGTTATCGATTTCGGCTTTGGAAGCACTGAAGTTGATTGGCGCAATCTGTGTCCAGAAGCCCGCGCTGAGTCTGGTGACCAATTAGGGATGTTGGATTTCATCAATGTGTCATCTGACGATATTACCAGTCGTATTACAAACCAATACGCCTTGATTGGCTATGACGTCCCCTCTTCTGGTACGCCAACCAATCAGGGCTGCTATATCTTGTATGACTCATTTGGCAATCCCGAGTGTACCTTACAAGTGGTTACAGACGATTGCTAATCCCAATCACTTGCTTGTAACTTGTCGATGATTGGTTGATTGGCATCAGGAAATGTGAATTGGCCGAGTTCGCTAATGGCAACCCATTCAACAGGTTGCCCTTCATTCCCACGCGGCTCGCCGGTAAACGCAGAAACAATACTCATGTGCAGGCTGACGCGTTTCTCAGGATAGTCATAATCTAAACTAAACCAGGCATGCTGCTGGCTAACCTCAATGGCGAGCTCCTCACTGAGTTCGCGCACAATGGCTTGTTCTAATGATTCACCGGCTTCAATTTTACCACCGGGAAACTCCCACTTATTGCCTTGATGCAAGTGCTCTGGACGTTTTGCCAGTAGCACATGACCGTCCTTGACGATCACGCCTACGGCCACTTGGATATGCTGCATGGCTAAACTTAACTTAGCTTACCGTGACATTGCTTGTACTTTTTACCTGAGCCACACGGACATGGGTCGTTTCGGCCGACCTTAGGACCTTGTCGAACTTGAGAAGGCGCCTTATTTTGCGGCTCATTTGGCGACTCATGTTCAAACTTTTTAGCCATAGCCTGCGCTTGCTGGCGTCGTTGTTCCTCAACCGCTTCGACGTCAGACTCAGCTTTAACTTGTACCTTGCTGAGAATCGAGATAACTTCGATCTTAAGTGCTTCAAGCATGCCAGAAAACAGTTCAAAAGATTCGCGTTTGTACTCTTGTTTGGGATTCTTCTGAGCATAGCCGCGCAATCCAATTCCCTGACGCAAATGATCCATTGCCGCTAAATGCTCTTTCCAATGGGAGTCGAGATTTTGCAACATCACAGCCTTTTCAAACTGTCTTAATACTTTAGCTCCCACGACTTCTTCTTTCATCTTATATGCATTAACAATCGCATCCAAAATACGCTCGCGTAATTTTTCTTCATAAAGCTTGTCGTCTTCTTCTAACCACTTTTGCAAAGGTAAGTCGACGGCGAAATCGCCTTTGAGGCGCACCTCAAGATCGGGAACATTCCACATTTCTTCCAATGACTGTGGTGGGATATATTCATCAATAACGCCGTTAACAACATCTTCACGAACGGCTTCAATCGTTTCACTGATATCACCTTCGTCGAGCAATTCGTTGCGTTGTTCGTAAATAACTTTACGCTGATCGTTGGCAACGTCATCGTATTCAAGCAGTGCCTTACGAATATCGAAGTTTCGACCTTCAACCTTGCGTTGAGCATTTTCAATTGCACGAGTGACCCAAGGGTGTTCAATCGCTTCGCCGCGTTCCATACCCAAGCGCTTCATCATATTGCCCATTTTCTCTGAGGCAAAAATACGCATTAGCGCATCGTCTAGCGATAGATAGAAGCGCGATGAACCTGGGTCGCCCTGACGACCAGAACGACCGCGTAACTGATTGTCTATGCGCCGTGATTCGTGGCGCTCAGTACCGATAATATGCAAACCACCAGCATCAAGCACTTGTTGATGACGCACTTTCCATTCGGCTGTCAGTTTCTCTACAGTGGCGGGTTTTGGGTCCTTGATGGCTTCGAGCTCAGCTTGTAAATTTCCGCCCAATACGATGTCAGTACCACGACCAGCCATATTCGTTGCAATAGTTACGGCGCCCGGTCGACCTGCCTGTGCAACAATATCCGCTTCCTGTTCGTGGAACTTTGCATTCAAGACTTTGTGGGCAATTTTTTCTTTCTTCAGAATGCGAGAAAGTAATTCTGAGTTTTCGATAGAAACCGTACCAACCAAGGAAGGCTGACCGCGTTTCACACAATCTTTAATGTCTTCAACGATTGCTTCGTATTTCTCTTGCGCCGTTAAATAAATCAAGTCCGCTTTATCGTCACGAATCATGGGTCTATTGGTCGGGATGACTACCGTTTCAAGACCATAGATATGCTGGAATTCAAACGCCTCGGTATCCGCGGTACCCGTCATACCGGCCAACTTATCAAACAGACGGAAGTAGTTCTGGAATGTTATTGATGCCAGTGTTTGGTTTTCATTCTGGATTTTCACTCCTTCTTTGGCTTCAACCGCCTGGTGCAAACCTTCTGACCAGCGACGCCCCTCCATTGTGCGCCCTGTGTGCTCATCAACAATAACGATTTCGCCGTCTTTGACAATATAGTCGACATCTTTTGCGTAGAGTTTGTGAGCGCGTAATCCAGCATTTACATGGTGCAACAACGAGATATTCTGAGCGGCAAACAGCGAATCTTCTTCACCGAGGATCCCCTCGCGCTGTAAGATTTCTTCTACGTGAATTTGGCCGCGTTCAGTCAGGTGTACCTGTTTTCCTTTCTCGTCGATGGTAAAGTCACCTTCACTTTCTTTACCTTCTTCGTCTTCGCGATCTTGTTTAACTAACTCTGGAATGATCTTGTTAATGCTTTTATAAAGCTCTGAACTATCTTCAGCTGCACCTGAAATAATCAGTGGCGTTCGAGCTTCATCAATAAGGATCGAGTCAACTTCATCAATCACTGCATATGAAAGCTTACCCTGTACGCGATCTTGTGGGCTAAACGCCATGTTGTCGCGCAGATAGTCAAACCCAAACTCATTATTGGTGCCGTAAATCACATCGCAGCTATAGGCTTCTTTCTTCTGAGGCTGCATCATACCTGGCACATTGCAGCCCACCGTCATACCCAAAAATTCGTATAATGGGCGGCTCCAATCTGCATCACGACGCGCCAAATAATCGTTCACTGTAATTACATAAACGCCATGACCCGTTAACGCATTGAGGTAAGTCGGTAGTGTTGCCGTAAGCGTTTTACCTTCACCGGTGCGCATTTCAGCAATTTTACCTTGGTGCAATACTTGGCCACCAATCAACTGCACGTCGAAGTGACGCATCCCAAATACGCGTTTGCTGGCCTCACGCACCGTAGCAAAGGCTTCTACCAACAAGTTGTCGAGTGTTTCACCTTGATCTAAGCGCTGTTTAAACTCTTCAGTCTTTTGTTTGAGTTGTTCGTCAGAAAGACCTTCATAGTCTGTTTCTAATGCGTTAATTGCGTCGACGGCTTTGCCTAATTTTTTTAATAAGCGGTCGTTACGACTACCAAACAGTTTTCTTGCAATACTGGCGAACATGTTTTTCTAAATTCCAACGTTAACTAATTTTTTTCCGTACCACTCCAATAGGTGGCACTGCGATTTTTATTGATATATGGGTTTGTTTACGAACTTACAATCAAATTGCGATGCTTTTTAATAGACAAACGGCAGAGGGTCTATTTGTTGACCTTTTTTTAAGACTTCGTAGTGAACGTGAGCACCCGTAGAACGACCAGTACTCCCCATTTTGGCAATAACCTGTCCTTTGGTGACGACTTCACCCATAACAACAGTGAGTTCTGCATTATGGGCGTATCGAGAGACCAGTCCATTGCCGTGGTCGATCTCAACCATATTGCCGTATCCGTAGCGTTCTCCTGACCATGTTACCAAACCCGCAGCAGTTGCAATGACTGGATCACCGGTCTTGCCAGCGAAATCTAACCCTTTGTGCATTGCAGGTTTGCCCGTGAAGGGGTCGTCCCGCATACCATAGTAGGAAGATAACCAGCCACTTTGAATTGGCCGGCCAGCCACATCACTAACGTCTTGGATGTGATGCCCCATTAACACCGACTCAAGCGCATCCAACTGCTGTAGTTTGTCAGCTAGTTGCGCTTGCATGGTGGTGATAGTACTAAAAATTGGGTGCTGCTCAAGATCACTCGCATCGATGGATAGGTCGCTTTCGGCTACTGGAGACTGGAGCTCTGGATAATCTATACCGGATTGCTCTGCCACGTGCTGACTCTTCAGATCGACTTCACGTAAACGCGCTTCCATGGACGCCAACTGACGTTTTACGACCAATAACTCATCAAGTGTCTGCTGATATAGATTACCTACGCGCTCCTGCTCAATTAGCAAGCCGGATTTTACCATTTGGATACGCGCTAGATTTTCATCGACACTCTCTGTCGACCGACTCGAAACCAACGCAATCAAGCTCAGTAATACAGCACAACTAACCATACTTCGCGCGCCTACGTGGCGCACAAATCTGATGCGTTTACTGCGAATTAAAAGCGTAAATTTCATAATCGAATAATTGGTTAAAAGCGTAACTATTCTACCCTGTTACAAGAATCTAACAATCCCCTTTTTTTAGCAAGGGTGCGTTATTGAATAATTGGAGAATAAATCGTAAATAAAGATTACAAATAACCGCGGCAATAAATGAAAAAAGCCGCATTTAGCGACTTTTCAACTACTCTAAACCAATGCTGGCTCGGTAAAACTGATGGGCGCCTCTTCGGCAGAATTGTAGGTTACAAATTCCCAACAGTCACGATTAGCCAACATCGCGTTCAACAGTTTATTATTCAGACCGTGCCCAGTCTTGTAGGCCTGTAATTCGCCAATGATACTGTGACCACACAAATACAAGTCGCCTACTGCGTCGAGAATTTTGTGCTTTAAGAACTCGTCGTCATAACGCAAACCTTCCGGGTTAAGAACGCGGTATTCATCCAACGCAACCGCGTTTTCCATGCTACCACCCAACGCCAAGTTGTGTGCATTCATATACTCGAGATCGCGCATAAAACCAAATGTCCGTGCTCGACTCACTTCATTAACATAAGAAGATGAATCAAAATCCATCACCATATGCTGACGCGTTTGGCTTATCACCGGATGGTCAAAATCAATTTTAAAATCGACTTTAAAACCATCAAACGGGCGTAACTCTGCCCACTTGTCACCATCTTCAACCCGGATCGGCTGCTTAACTTTGATAAACTGCTTCGCTGCTGGTAACTCTTCAATACCCGCAGATTGTAATAAAAACACAAACGGACTCGCCGAACCATCCATTATAGGTAATTCGTGGCTGTCGACTTCGACAATAATGTTGTCGATACCTAACCCAGCTAAAGCTGAGGCCAAATGCTCTACGGTATGGATACTGACACCGTCGGTGTTACTTAAACACGTACACAACATCGTATCCCCGACGGCGTTCGCACGCGCTGGGATATCAACATGTGGAGACAGGTCAACACGCCTAAATACGATTCCCGTATTCGCAGGCGCTGGCCGGAGAGTCATTGTGACCTTTTCTCCTTTGTGCAAACCGATGCCGGTTTCTTGCACTGATTGCTTGATTGTACGTTGATTTATCATAATTTCATGTACCCAAAAAACGGCCGCATATTATACAGAGCTGCAATCGTTCTGTCAAAAACAGGTCGAACCAGCTTGCAAAGCTACGCGTTTTACACATTAGCAATGACCAAAGCCATTCAAGCCGACTAATCGATTAGTCGGCTTGTTTTCGCAAAAATGCTGGAATATCAAGATATTCCAAGTCACTATTTGGTTGCACTAATTCATCCGTTTTCAGCGCTTGGTTACCGTCTGTTGACTGCTGTGGCGTAGCTGCTTCACGACCCTGCGTAAAATTTCGTGAACCGCTGGTCAAACGCGAACCTTCATTACTAACCAATGAAATATCTGGCTTGCGCTCAGCGCCGATACCGGTTGCCACTACTGTAACGCGTAACTCATCAGTCATTTCCATGTCGATAACGGTACCTACAACCACAGTCGCGTTTTCTGATGCGAATGCTTTAACCGCATTACCTACGGTTTCAAACTCATCAATGGCAAAGTCCGGTCCTGCGGTAATATTGACCAAAATGCCACGCGCGCCTGACAAATCGATATCCTCTAACAAAGGGCATGCAATTGCGCCTTCAGCCGCTTCTTCAGCTCGATCTTCGCCGCTTGCTACACCGCTGCCCATCATTGCTGTGCCCATTTCAGACATCACCGTCTTAACGTCGGCAAAGTCAACGTTGATTAAACCCGGACGAGTGATTAGCTCAGCAATACCCTGAACTGCACCGCGCAATACATCGTTGGCAGCGCTAAAGGCTTGTAATAGCGGTGTACGTGGCCCCATTACTTTGAGTAGCTTTTCATTGGGAATAGTGATCAACGAATCCACGTGCTTCGACAACTCTTCAATGCCTTGGTTCGCAAAATCACCGCGCTTGCGCCCCTCAAATGGGAACGGTTTAGTCACTACAGCAACAGTCAGAATGCCCATTTCTCGAGCGATCTTGGCTACTTCTGGCGCTGCACCAGTACCTGTACCACCGCCCATACCGGCAGTGATGAAAACCATATCCGCACCATCGAGACTTTGACGAATCGTTTCACGGTCTTCATGCGCGGCCTCGCGGCCCACATTGGGATCGGCGCCTGCGCCAAGACCTTTAGTGACATTGGTACCAATTTGGAGCGTTACGTCGGCTGATGAGCTACGCAACACCTGTGCATCAGTGTTAACGGCAATAAACTCAACGCCTTCAATGCTTTGGGTTACCATGTGCTCGATAGCGTTGCCGCCACCGCCGCCTACTCCAATCACTTTGATGACAGCGTCTTCGCCGTGACTATTCATTAATTCAAACATACTTACTCTCCGGTTTTGTACGTTTATGATACTTTGCTTACCGATATAACCATCCAACGTTATAGTGGAACAAACAAAGTGTTTAACGCTTAAAATTCACCCTTAAACCAGCTTTGGACACGACTAAAAATGCCTTCACTGGACTTATTTTTATTGTTTTTCTTATTATCAACATGCTGTTTGCCATATTGCAGAAGACCTACAACAGTGGCAAAGCTAGCATCATCTACATACTCAGCTAACCCTTTTACATCGAGGGGTTTGCCGACCCTAACAGGCATTTGGAAAATTTCTTCAGCGAACTCAACGGCGCCTTCCATCTTCGCAGTACCACCTGTTAGGACTAAACCAGCGGCTATTTGTTCAGCTAGGCCGCAGGCTTGAATTTCTTCATATATGAGCTCGAATAGCTCTTGATAGCGCGGTTCAATCACCTCAGCTAATGTATGCCGCGACATCGCTCGCGCCGGACGTCCTCCAACACTTGGCACTTCTATGGTTTCTTCCATACTAACCATATCTTTTAAGGCACAAGCGTAATTGACCTTTATCTCTTCGGCATTGCTTATCGGCGTGCGGAAAATTTTAGCGATATCACTGGTAATTTGGTTACCTGCAACTGGGATCACCGCGGTGTGACGTATTGCACCATCGGTATAAATCACGATATCAATTGTGCCCCCACCGATGTCGACAACACACACACCTAGCTCTCGCTCGTCATCTGTCAGCACGGCATAACTTGAAGCCAATGCAGAGAAAATTAGCTGATCGGCGTGTAAATCACAGCGCTCAACCGATTTAACAATGTTTTTCGCCATATCATCGGCACAAGTGATGATATGCGCATTGGCTTCCATGCGGACGCCTGACATTCCAATTGGGTTTTTAATGCCCTCTTGGACATCGATAGTAAATTCTTGTGGCAACACGTGCAGCAAACGACGTTCAGCCGCAATCGGCACTGAACGCGCAGCATGAATAACGTTATCTACGTCCTCTTGCGTCACTTCTTGGTTGTTGATTGGCACCATGCCATTCTCGTTTTGGCACTGGACATGACGACCAGAAATAGCCAGAAATACCGACGAAACGCGGCAATCGGCCATTAGTTCCATTTCATTGATCGCACGTTGAACTGATTGTACCACCAAGTTCAAATCATTAACGCCAGCTTTATCCATACCTTTTGACGAATGAGTACCCACACCGACGATACTCAATGAATTGTCATCCAAGAGCTCGCCTACCACTGCTTTGATGTGACTTGTGCCTATGTCTAATCCTACGATTAGATTTCTATCCAATGGTTTGGACATACCTATACTTTCTCACTCGTCTTACTGTCATCAACCCAGCCAACGGCTAGGCCCGTGTCATATCTCAAATCGATGTACTCTACCGCTCTAGGCTGCGCTTTAAGTAGTGGATAAATATCCACAAAACGCTGTAATCGATCGATAAACTCTTGTCTACCAAGATTCAGTTTAATCTCGTTTGCGAGGGTTATTTGCCATGCAAAACGTTCGCTAAGAAACAATTCATCAATTGGCAATGCGGCCCCACTCAATATCGTTTGCATTGCATTAAAACCCTGCAATGCTGTTTTCTCGCTCCCCCCTGGCCCATAAAGCTTGGGTAAGGAGTCTAATTCGTTGTTGCCGGCAAACGTCTCACCATATGGATTGAGCAATAAGTCGTCATTCCAATGCGCTACCGGTTGTTGCTCAACCACATAAATGGTCAGCTTGTTTGGCCATTGCTTGCGTACCGACGCTCGGTAAACCCAGGGCTGCTGCTCCAACAATGCATAAACTTCATTCACATCTAAGGCGAAAAAGCTGCCGGGTTGAGCGGCGCGGATCAAATCTTCCAAACGCGCCGTATCTATGTGCTCAAGTTCACCTTGAAACACCACGGTTTGCACTGGCAGACGCTGGGCATCATTCAGCCAACGATAAACACCTGCCGTTGCAAGTGCTACCGTGATTAGCACCAGCACGAAAAACATAACTCCCGCCCAAAAACGGGTTGTTTTTGTCACCGGCGGCGAGCTCATGCACCGCTTTCCAAACTGGTAGCCAAAATACTTACCACTAACTCAGCAAAACTTATCCCTGCAGCTTTCGCCGCTTTGGGAACCAAACTTTTTTCCGTCATTCCTGGAACGGTATTCGCTTCAAGCAGATAAAACTCACCGTGTTTATCTTGCATAAAGTCAAGCCGCCCCCAGCCAGAACAAGACAAAGCGTCAAACGCTTGTAATGACAACGCTGCTATACGTTGTTCTCGTTCATCAGATAATCCACTGGGGCAAAAATACTCCGTAGTATTATCCTGATACTTGGCAGAATAATCGTAAAACACATGAGGGGTAGACATACGAATGGAAGGTAATACCCGGCCGTTTAGTACGGCTACGGTGTATTCCGCTCCATCAATGAACTGCTCTATTAGTACGTGTCGATCGTATTCGAACGCCTTTGCTACGGCAGTTTCTAATTGTTTAGCGCTTGTCACTTTTGCCATTCCTATACTCGAACCTTCTCGAGCAGGTTTGACCATGACGATGTTCCCCAACTCATGCATTATAGCGCCGCATGATCCAACGTCAAAGTGCCTTTTTTCAGCAATTTTATATTTTGCGGTAGGTAACCCCAAACATTGCCAAATTTGTTTGGTGTGAACCTTATCCATCGCCAATGCCGACCCCAACACTCCGCTACCTGTATAAGGAATATTGAGTTGCTGCAGAGCGCCTTGTAGAGAGCCATCCTCGCCGCCTCGGCCGTGCAACATAATAAGTACGCGATCAAACTTTTCACTCAGCAAATCGGTCAAGGGCCGCTCCGCCGGATCAAACGCGTGCGCATCAATGTTTTGCGTCAACAAGGCATTGAGCACTGCGTGTCCTGAACTGAGTGAGACTTCTCGCTCTGCGGAGTTGCCACCGAGCATTACTGCCACTTTGCCAAAGGTTTCTGGTGCGATTTGCATGTCACTAGTCACAATCAACTAAGCCTCTCTTTTAGCAATGTCACATCTAGACGAGCGGCTTCTAGGTGCTTGGCAAGAGCGCCAACACTTCCCGCACCTTGAGTGAGGAGGATGTCACCGTCCTCCAGGGCGTTAGCTATTATGTCTGGTAATTTTTGGACTTCTCCCACGTATAACGGCTCGATTTGACCGCGCGCTCGGATTGAGCGGCACAAAGCTCGACTATCAGCACCGTCTATTGGCGACTCACTTGCTGCATAAACATCGAGCATTAACAGCACATCGACATCACTCAACACATCAACGAAGTCCTCATAGAGGTCTCGCGTTCGACTATAACGGTGGGGCTGAAAAATCATCACAATGCGCTTATCTGGCCAGTTCGCGCGCGCCGCGTTCAGCGTTGCTTTAACTTCAGTTGGGTGATGACCGTAGTCGTCAACCAAAGTAACCTCGCCTTGCGCAGTAGTAAATTTACCAAGGGTTTCAAATCGACGCCCGATACCGGCAAAATTCGCCAATGCACGCTGGATGTGGGAATCTGCAATGCCTTCATCTTGAGCAACCGCGATTGCCGCTAGCGCGTTGAGCACATTGTGTTCACCCGATAGTTTAAGCTCAATAGGCAGTGCAGAGCGGCCTTTGCGGACTAAGTCAAAGCGCATTTTACCGTGGCTAGCGATAATATTAGTTGCTTGCAGATCATTATTGTCTTTTAGACCGTACGTCAATGTATTACGGCCAATCTTATTGAGCAACCCACGAATAACCGCATCATCGCCACAAACGATAGCTCTGCCGTAGAATGGCAAGTTGTGTAGAAACTGAATGAAGGTGTCCTGCATCTTTTGGAAATCACCAGCGTAAGTTTCCATATGGTCCGGCTCGATATTGGTGACTACCGATATCATCGGTTGTAAATGCAAAAATGAGGCATCGGACTCATCGGCCTCAGCGATCAAGTAACGGCTAGAGCCCAGTTTCGCATTGGTTCCAGCCCCGTTAAGTAGGCCGCCAATGACGTAGGTTGGATCCAATCCAGCTTCGGCAAATATAGTTGCAATCAAGCTTGTCGTAGTCGTTTTGCCATGCGTCCCAGCAACTGCAACGCCATGGCGGAAACGCATAATTTCAGCGAGCATCTCGGCGCGGCGAATGATCGGAATACGCAATTCATTAGCAGCGATGATTTCCGGATTCTTTACGTCTATGGCGCTGGATACAACCACCACGTTGGCATCGCTAATGTTTTTTGCCGCGTGACCTAAATACACCGTTGCCCCTAAGCTCTCGAGACGTCGAGTCATATTATTGGCTTGGATGTCCGAGCCACTTACCTGATACCCTTCATTTAATAAAACTTCAGCAATTCCGCCCATCCCGGCACCGCCAATGCCAACAAAAAATATGTGGTTAATCTGACGCATCTGCGGATTTTTAAACGGTGTCATTTCAGTCATAACACTGCTCCTTTCGATACGTGAGACTGGCCATTGGCGACAAAGGATTTGCACCAGTTAGCCACTTGCTGCGCCGCGTCATGTGGCGCGCAGTCTAATGCATTGAGTCGAATTTGCTCTAATTGTTGTGGATTGCTGAGAATGTTGTTTAACAACACAGGTAACGCATTCTCCATATCAGTTTGATTGATCAAATACCCCGCGCGCCGGTCTACTAAAGAGCGCGCATTAGCGGTTTGATGGTCGTCAACCGCATGAGGCAAGGGAATAAAAGCTGCGGCAACACCTGCCATTGAAATTTCAGTGACCGTAATCGCTCCTGCGCGACATACTACCAAATCTGCCCAGGTGTATGCGTCAGCCATGTCATCAATAAAGTCGGCAACTTTTACCTGTATTGACGAAGCCTCCTGCTGGTAAGCCTCGCTGACAGTTTGGCTATTGCCTTTGCCACATTGGTGGTACACCTCTATATTGTTCAACGTGGCGAAAATGGCTGGTAAACGCTGATTCAATGGCCGCGCACCAAGACTACCGCCAATCACTAAAATCCGTAAACTGCGCTGCCCAAGCTCTGTTTCTTGCGTCGCTTTAGTGGCAATTGCGTTGCGCACCGGGTTGCCAGTGAAAACGACTTTATGGGTATCACTTAAACTATTGGTGGCGCTCTCAAAACCCAACATGACTTTATCGGCGAGTTTAGCCAACCAACGATTAGTCATACCCATGACCGCATTTTGTTCATGTATAAGTAATGGGATCCGCAGCACTCGAGCAGCAACTCCACCCGGCCCACTGGCATATCCCCCCATCCCCAAAACAACAGATGGACGTACTTGCCTTAAAATCTTGATTGCCGCAAAAAATGCGTAAAGTAGAGCGAAAACCGCTTTCACTTTGGCCACTAGGCCTTTACCACGCAAACCTTTAACCTGCACAAAGTGGATGGGGTAACCTTGCTTGGGAACAATTTGCGCTTCCATTCGATCTGGCGTCCCCAGCCACTCTACTTGCCAGCCCTGCTCCGACAGACATTCAGCAACGGCGATCCCAGGGAAAATATGACCGCCGGTGCCTCCTGCCATGATTAGAATACAAGGTTTCAAGTTTGTCGTTGCCGGATTAGTCATGGTCGACCTCCGGTTGCGGAGCAGCAATAGACTTCGGTTTACTCTGGGTTTTACCACTCTTAAGCGCTTGCACACCTTCAACCCGCATTTCAAAATCAATGCGCAGTAGTATGGCAGTGGCTACCAACATCACAATAAGGCTTGAGCCGCCATAACTGACCAACGGAAGTGTTAAACCTTTAGTTGGCAAAATACCTGCACTTGCGCCGATGTTTATTGCCGTTTGAAAACTAAACCAAATACCAATACTGTAGGCTAAGAAGCCGTCAAATGGACGTTGCCGACTTAAAGCTAAATTACCAATCCTCAAGGCCTTAATCACCAAGGTAAGGACCAGTGTTAGTACCAGCACTACGCCAACAAAGCCAAGCTCCTCAGCTAAGATCGCTACAATAAAATCTGTATGGGCTTCAGGTAAGAATTCTAGTTTTTGTAAGCTGTTGCCAAGTCCTTGACCAAACCAATCACCACGACCATAAGCCATCAGGGATTGAGTTAATTGATAACCGCTGCCGTAAGGGTCTGCCCAAGGATCAAGAAAGGCTGTGATACGGCGCATCCGATACTCTTCGAATACGATCAATGCAACCACTGCCATCATGCCGACAAATACCAATGCGAAAAACTGCCACAACCTAGCCCCTGCCAGAAATAACAATCCAATAGTCGTAACCAACATAACCACCACCGTGCCTAAATCAGGCTGGAGCAACAGCAAAAGTGCTAACACGAAAAACACTATCAGAGGTTTTACAAAGCCTTTTAAGTTTTCCGTCACCTCTTCATAACGGCGTACAAGGTAACCCGCTAAATAACAGAAAAAGAACAACTTCGCAGGCTCAGCAGCTTGAATCGTAATGGGGCCAAGGGCTAACCAACGCGTACTGCCATTGACGGTTCGGCCGACAATTAATACTGCGACAAGTAAAAATATCGCCGCCAGTAACAAATACGGATTGGTAACGCGCCAAAATTGCATTGGAATTTGTAGCACTATAACTGCGGCCGCAATCGCCAAGCCCATATAAATCACATGGCGAATTGCGAAGTGGAAAGGGTTTTCAAATAGCCGTGTGGCAATTGGCATTGACGCTGATGTGACAATAATAAAACCAATTGCCAGCAACGCCACCGAAACCAATACGATAGTCAAATCATAGTAGCGCTGACTCACTTCATCGTGTTTGGCAGCAAAGAGTTGTACTAATGCATTTGATGGATGCGTAATATTAATCATGCTGCCACCGCCTGTATTGCGCGCACGAAAGTTTCGCCGCGATCTTGATAGTTGCTAAACATGTCTAAACTGGCACATGCTGGTGCGAGTAATACCGTATCATCAGCACCTGCGATTACCGCGGCTACGGTTACCGCTTGTTGCATACTATCAACGTAAACACTGTCAGACTGCATATTGAGAAACTGGCGACCATCGCGGCCAATGGCAATTACATAATCAACCTGCTGCTGTAACACAGGACACAGAATATTAAGGTCCGCACCTTTTGAATCTCCACCGAGTATTACGATTAATTTTCCTCGGGTTTGACGCCGCGCCGCAGTAATACTCGCTAACGCCGCTCCGGGGTTAGTTGCCTTCGAATCATTGATCCACAACGTCGCGCTGTTGGCGACTACCTTTTGGTAACGATGGGCAATGCCACTGAATTGGATTGCCGCTTGGTTAATATAGGCTTGTGGAAGACCAGCAAGTATAGCCATCAAGGCCGCAGCTTGAATATTGGCAACGTTGTGCTCACCTTCCAACTGACAAGCACTGAAATCGATAAATGGTTTACCTTCATGCAATATAGTTTGCGACCCGCTATCCCAAGCCATGCCGGTATTAGCAGAATCTAGCCCAAAACTTTTAGTTTGTTCGTCAAACAAGTCGCCAAGCCAATTGTCTTGGCGATTCAACACCCGCGTTCGTGCGTTATTCAGTATATTCGCTTTGGCTCTCACGTAGGCCGGCATACTGCCGTGTCGATCCAGATGGTCTTCGCTGATATTGAGGATTGCGGCTATCTGCGGTTTTAACGAGTAAACAGTTTCCAATTGAAAGCTCGACAACTCCAAAATAAACCATTCCGGTAAGTCCTGCATGTCGCTCAAGGCATCTAGTACCGGGGTTCCAATGTTGCCAAGGACACGCGCGTTTACACCGGCCGCGGCAAACATCTCTCCCAATAGTGACACGACTGTAGACTTGCCGTTGGAACCGGTTACGGCAATGACACGCACAGGATTGAAACGCGCAAAAAGCTCAACATCACCAATAACATCAATGCCGTGTTGCCGAGCGGCTGCAAGTGCTGGCATTTCGAGCCCCACACCTGGACTGACAACAACAATGTCAAAACCCAGTAAAGCCTCAGACTCGATTGCACCGCATTGCACATCAAAATCGAGCTCACGGCTGACCGAGTCGCGTGTATCGAATACACAAACCTTGGCACCTTGAGCCACAGCAAAACGCACAACCGACTGACCGGTTAAACCGGCGCCAATTACAGCGATTTTTTGAGCGATTAATGATGCCAAACTATTTATTCCTTACCTTAATTTCAACGTGGCTAGGCCAATCAATACTAGGATTAAAGACACAATCCAAAAGCGCACAATCACGCGCGGTTCCGGCCAGCCTTTGAGTTCGTAATGGTGATGAATGGGTGCCATGCGAAAAATTCGCTGCCCGCGCAATTTAAACGATCCCACTTGTAAAATAACTGATAGCGTTTCTATGACGAAGACGCCTCCCATGATGATCAATACAATTTCCTGACGCACCAAGACAGCCAAAATACCCAGAGTACCGCCAAGGGCTAAAGAACCGACATCTCCCATAAACACTTGCGCTGGGTAAGTGTTAAACCACAGAAAACCAAGCCCTGCGCCAACAATCGCCGTGCATACGATCATCAGTTCACTGGTGTAAGGGATAAAAGGAATATTGAGATACGCTGAGAAGTTCACATTACCTGTTACATAAGCAAAAATAGCCAACGCCCCAGCGACCAATATGGTTGGTACAATAGCCAATCCATCGAGACCGTCAGTGAGGTTTACCGCATTGCTGGTGCCGACGATAGCGAAGTAAGCGATCACCATATACATCAAGCCTAACTGAGGCATGATTTCTTTGAAAAAGGGGACAAGTAGTGCAGTTTCAGCCTCAATACTTGCGGTACTATAGAGGTAAAAGGCTACCAAAATGGCTACTACTGACTGCCAAAAATACTTCCATCTGGCGATTAAACCTTTAGGATCTTTGCGAATGACTTTGCGGTAGTCATCCACAAAGCCAATAATGCCGTAGGTTACAACTATCGCCAGTGTCGCTAACACATAGTGGTTAGTCAGATCTGCCCACAACAAACTGCTAACTAATATGGCTGCCAGGATAAGTAAGCCACCCATTGTTGGCGTGCCTGCTTTAGACAAGTGGGTTTGTGGGCCATCATCACGCACAGTTTGGCCAATTTGTAATTGTTGCAACCAACGAATCATCGCAGGTCCAATAAAAATAGCGATGAGTAGCGCTGTGAGAGTACTGAGAATGGCGCGCATGGTTAAGTACGAGAATACATTAAACCCCGTATCAAATTGAGTTAACCACTCAGAGAGCCAAATCAACATGCAATTTTCTCCCTACGCCGTTCAAACTTTCCCACAGGGGATGCCTCAATCGCTGCGGTCACACGCTCCATTTTGGAGCTTCGAGACCCTTTTACTAGAATGGTAATATCGCGCTGCTCTGGCGATAACAGTTGATGCAAGTGCGACACTAAAGCGTCAATGTCATCAAAATGAGCGCCCTTCGGCCCATAGACTTCGCTTGCGTGTTGACTTAAGACACCCAAACTAACGACGTGTTCAATTCCTTGTTCTTGCGCGTACTCGCCTACCTCTTGGTGGTAATGGCGCGCTTTTTCACCCAATTCAGCCATATCACCTAACACCAAAATGCGACGACCTGAAAAACTCGCTAATAAATCAATTCCAGCTTTTACCGAAGCAACATTGGCATTGTAGGTGTCATCTAAAATACGGAGCTGATTGGAAAGCTGTTTTACATTTAAGCGGCCACTAACTTGTTGCATCGCGGCTAAGCCCTCACGCACATCCTCAATACTCGCGCCAACGTTCATCGCAAGTGCAGCGGCAACCAATGCATTGCCAACGTTGTGTACCCCTGGGATATTCAAAGTAATCCCCGTTGCTCCCACCGGAGAATGTAGCTGAAATGAAGCGCAACCATCCAAACCTAAGGTAATGTCATTGGCATAATAATCAGCATCGGTATTGCCCGATTGGCTAAAACTAAGCATATTTTGGCGCTTGAGTTTACCTTGCCAGAATTGAAAGAATTGACTGTCAGCGTTAACAATTGCTGTCCCCTGTTCGCCTAGTCCTTTGAAGATTTCACTTTTTGCTCTAGCGACGCCCAATAAACTACCAAACCCTTCTAAATGTGAAGCTGCCGCATTGACGATAGTCGCTACATCAGGTTTAACCAAGTCTGTGGTATAGGCAATCTCGCCCAAGTGATTCGCACCTAATTCCAAAACCGCATATTCGTGTTCAGGTTTAAGGCGCAATAGAGTAAGAGGAACGCCGATATCATTGTTGAAGTTGCCAGCTGTCGCCAGTACATTACCGCGACGCTGTAAAATAGCTGAAACCATTTCTTTAACTGTGGTTTTACCGCTGCTACCTGTTATTGCGACAGTTTTTGGGGCCACTTTTTGCTTAACTGCCGCAGCCAATGTGCCTAATGCTGCATGTGTATCTGCGACGACAATCTGTGGCAACTGACTATCTACACGATGTGCAACGATTAGCGCGCTTGCTCCCGCATCTGCAACTTGCTCTATAAAAACGTGACCATCAAACTTATCGCCGATTAAGGCGAGAAAAACATCGCCTTGTCGCAGATTTCTAGAATCCGTAGTGACGCTATCCACTTGCCTGTTAGGGCCAATGAGTTCACCACCAACCTGCTCTGCGATCCATTCTAGGGACACTGTAATCATGCTTTCAGCTCCTGTAAAACTTGGGCTACAAATGCGCGTTCGTCATAATCGATACGCTGCCCATTAATATCTTGATACGTTTCGTGGCCCTTACCTGCCAGCAAAATAATGTCGCCAGCTACAGCCTTTTCTACGACGTGCCGAATGGCTGCCTTACGATCTTCTATAATTGTTACGTCGACATTATTTTGAATACCGCGCTGAATATCTGCATTGATGTTGGCAACCGTTTCATTTCGGGTATTGTCGGCAGTCAGTACGATGTGATGAGCAAGTTGGGCTGCTACAGCTCCCATCAAAGGGCGCTTACCCGTATCTCGCTGTCCACCGCAGCCAAAGACACACCATATGTGTTTTTCAACATGGTTTTGTACTGCCATCAAAGCGTGCTCCAAAGCATCTGGAGTATGTGCATAATCAACCACGACACTGGCACTATTGGGCGCTGTAAACAATTCCATTCTGCCCGGCACTGGACGCAATGCATTTAAGCCGGACAGTACGTCAGCGAAGCGAGTTCCCATAGACATTACGGCAGCAGCCGCAGCTAACGCGTTATACACGTTGAACTTGCCTACCAAGCCCAGCTTCACTTTGCTGTTACCCCAACTTGAATAAAGGTCAAATGATGTGCCAGAAGTGGTCGTTTCTAGATTGCGCGCACAACAAAAGCGTTGTTCGCCAGACCATTGGGTAGGATCACAATCAACGCCGTACCAAATGATATCCGTAGACGCATTAATATTTTTAGCCCAGTTTTGACTTTCTGGGTCTGCGGCATTTAGAACAGCGTGTTTTAGCGCTGGTTGCTTGAGTAAACGCCTTTTGGCAGCCGCATAATTTTCCATGGTGCCATGATAGTCAAGGTGGTCACGAGTGAGGTTGGTGAATATCGCAACATCAGTCTTAACCTGATTTAATCGACCTTGCACCAATGCATGAGATGACGCTTCAAAAGCAACTTGATGAACATCTTGCTGAGCTAAATCAGCCAAGATATATTGCATGCGCACAGCGTCTGGCGTGGTATTTAAGGTTTGGTTTAGATTATTCAAAGAAAAAGGCTCTGTGTACAAACCACTGCCCAATGTACCGATCATGCCGCATTTAACTCCTAATGCATGACGCAATTGACTGAGTAACTGTACGACCGACGTTTTGCCATTAGTTCCCGTCACTGCGATGCTGGTCATTTTAGTAGCCGGGTAATCATAAAAAGCCGCTGCGAGTGCCGATAGACTTTGTGACAAGTCGTAAAACTCAACGATAACGGTGTTGTTGCGCATAGTGCATTGACCATGAGCGGCTTCATCTTCAGTCTCGGCGATTATCACCGGAGCACCTAAACTGATCGCTTGAGGGATAAACTCTCGTCCATCTAAATTGTGACCTTTTACCGCCAGAAAAGCCGTTTTTATTGACACTTCACGACTGTCTAACACCAACTGCTCGACTCGAACGTCTGGCGCGTGTATGCCAAATTTTGCCAGCAAGGGTTCAATACTTTGGACGAAATAACTAATCACCATGATTGGTAGCCTCCAACCATTCGACATGTGCAGCATCTTCACTCAGACCATCGGGCGCAATATTGAGCAGCCGCAATGCGCCGCCCATAATTTGACTAAATACCGGTGCAGCCGTATCGCTGGAGTGATACAAATCCCCCCCAGGTTCATTGATCAGAACGACTGTGACTATCTGTGGATTCGATGCTGGCGCTAGCCCCGCAAAAATATTGACGTATTGCTCGCCATATCCTCCGGGAGCGGCTTTTCGACTCGTACCGGTTTTGCCGGCTATACGATACCCATCAACTGCAGCTTTTGTGCCCGAGCCACCTGGCTGTGTAACGCTTTCCATCATCTCAATCAAAGCGGCAGCATTGTCCGCGGATACTACGCGATATTCTTCTTCTGATACCAGCTCTGTTTGGCCATCTTTGATAATGTTTAAATTGATACGCGTACCGCCATTAGCGATGATCGCGTACATTCGCGCTAACTGAGCGGGAGTTACGGAGATACCATAGCCAAAACTTAGGGTAGCTAACTCAAAGTCTGACCAACGATTGCGTTCATGGAATAAACCACTAATCTCGCCCGTTAACAAAGTCCCCGTATCGGCCATTAACCCCATGTTGTAATAGGTATCGATAAGAAATTCGCGGGGCACTGAAAGTGCCAGTTTCGAAGTCCCCATATTGCTCGACTTCTGGATAATAGTAGTGAGATCCATTTCTCCCATATTACGAGGGTCTTGAACAATACTCCCTCCCAAACGCATCCACCCCGGCGAGGTGTCGATCACAGAGTCTGGGGATACAATACCAAATTCCAACGCGCTCAAAACCGCCAATGGCTTCAATGCGGAGCCAGGCTCAACGGCATCTGTGATAGCCCGATTGCGGACGCGATGAGGAGTGGCAGTTTTTAGGTTATTAGGGTTATACGAAGGGCTGTTTACCATAGCTAGAATGTCGCCACTAGCGACATCGACAACGATTGCCGTTGCAGAGGCGGCATCATAGGTTTCCGTTGCTTGTTTTATGGCTTTAAACGCCATAGCCTGAATGCGTTGGTCTATCGTCAGTTGTAGGTCTTTGGCATTTTCGCCGGCAGTTTGAGCGATTATTTCGACCTGACGGCCTTGGCGGTCTCGGCGAATTGTACGGCTAGCCGGCGTGCCGGTCAGCCAGTCATTAAACAACAACTCAAGGCCCTCAATACCCTCGTCATCAACATCAGTAAAGCCAACCAAATGAGCACTGACTTCACCGGTCGGATAATATCGACGAGACTCATTGCGCAAACCCACACCGGGGATATCCAGTTGTTCGACATACTGCGCCATGGCAGGTGATACTTGGCGCTGTAAATACACGAAGCGACGTGAAGGGTCGTCAACTTTTTCGAGTAAATCGCTGATATCTTGGCCCAAAACTTCAGCAAGAGCTAACCACCGGCGGCGTTGGACGAACGCGTTTTCTTGATGGACCATTTTAGGGTCTGCCCAGATAGCCCGCACTGGCACACTAACCGCTAACTCAACCCCGTTGCGATCAGTAATTAAGCCACGATGAACCATTGAGTTGCGAGTGCGTAACGTGCGGTTATCACCTTGCTCAATGAGAGCATCTGGTGAAATCACTTGAATATAGGCAGCCCGTATTGCCAGCACAGCAAATACGACAACAACGGAAAACAATACCACCAAGAAGCGCCAATTGATTAAATTAGGCGCTTTGTTTTGTTTCGCACCTGAACCTTTGCGACGTTTCTTTGCCGCATGTGTAGTTTGCCGGTTGTTTGCAAAGATAGATGTGCTCATTTTAGCCTCACTACCACTTCGTCTTCCGGCATTGGCCGACGCATATTGAGATCGCGCTGTACCAGACTTTCAATTCGATTGTGCTCAGTCAATGCCCCTTGCTCTAACAACAAATGGCGCCATTCAATATCAAGGCGATCCTTTTCTTGCATAAGCTGTTCATTAGCGATTAATACTTGTCTATTCATGTGTGAACTAAGAATAACCGCAAGTGCTGAGAGCAATACCAATAAAAACAACAAAACCCGCAATGGGTGGCGGGCTGCATCGGTCAACATAATAGTGACTGGATTGAAGTTAGTGACCGATTGCGTCATAGCTTTTCCGCTACCCTGAGCACTGAACTCCGTGCCCTAACATTGTAAGCCAATTCCTCTTTGGAGGGCTTAATGGCTTTACTCATCAACTTAAGTACCTTATCCGCATCAATTTCAGCTTGAGTGACAGGTAATCCTAGAGGTAAATCTTTGCCTTTGCTCTGTTCGCGCATAAAGCGTTTGACCATGCGATCTTCAAGCGAATGAAAACTTATCACTGCAAGCCTGCCACCTTGAGCAAGTGCCGCGACCGCTCCTTTTAACCCTTCTCTGAGTTGTTCAAGTTCAGCATTGATGTATATACGGATCCCTTGGAAGGCTCGCGTTGCCGGATGCTTGAATTTATCTTTCACTGGTACCGCTCGATCGATCAGCTCAGCTAATTGCTTTGTAGTAGTCAAAGGCGTCTCCGCACGAGACTCGACAATCGCATGCGCAATACGCTTACCAAACTTTTCTTCTCCAAATTCTTTGAGTACTTGGGTAATGTCTTGAATATCAGCATCAGCTAACCACTCGGCAGCACTAATGCCACGCGTAGTATCCATACGCATATCCAACGGACCCTCTCGCATAAAACTGAAACCGCGCGAAGCATCATCTAGTTGTGGAGAAGAAACACCCAAATCCATTAACACACCATTGACGCGCCCAGTTAACCCGCGCTCAGCGACCACCTCTGCCATATCTGAAAAAGGCCGGTGAATTATGGTAAAGCGTTTATCGTTGGCAAAACGCTGAGCCGATTCAATCGCCATGGGATCGCGATCAAAGGCCAATAGCTGCCCCTCGTTTGACAATTGTTCGAGAATCGCCTGTGAATGGCCGCCGCGCCCAAAGGTTGCGTCAATATAAATACCATCGGGTTGAATGTTTAATGCTTGGATGGATTCATTCAGTAACACCGAGCGGTGCTCAAATTCTGCCTGAGTCACAGTGAGAAATCCTGCAATCGCTCTGACAGTTCAATACCACCGGCCTGCTCAGCGACCATGTCCTCGTTGACTTGCTGAGTCCAAATGTCGGCATCCCAAATTTCGAAGCGATTAAGTTGCCCAACTAACATAATTTGTTTATCGAGTTTTGCATGAGCGCGTAAGGGAGGCGGCAACAGAAAACGACCGCTTTTGTCCATTTCACCTTCGGTGGCATGGCCAAGCAATAAGCGTTGTAACCGACGCTCTTGCGGGATCATCGTCGAAAGCTTAGTGAGCTTTAGCTCAATTTCTTCCCATTCGGTGAGTGGGTAAAGTAGCAAACAGCTTTGTTGTATATCGACTGTGCAAACCAGATTTCCGCCGCAATCATCAAGCAGCGCTTGGCGGTATTTGGTGGGGATTGCCACCCTGCCTTTACTGTCGAGATTGATTGCGTTAGCGCCGCGGAACATTCCCCTAGCCTTCTATGTAGTCTTTTTATTATTCGTGTAATGAAGCTCTGTTTTGCAAACAATTGACTCAGCGACCTTTCTTCGTTGATCCACAATTTGCCACTTTTACCCACATTTGTGAGTTTAGGTACCCAATAGCCCCACTGTCAAGCAAATTTCTGGGGAAAATGCACCATATTCGGTGACTTGTAATGAGGTCGTTTTAAGCGGTGCTTTTGAAGTCGCTGATTCGCTTAATAAAAAAGCCCGTTGAGCAGAGCTCAACGGGCCATTAAAGAAAAGAAATTAATTTTAATTTATGCGCTTGGCGCAGCTTCTTGAGGAGCCGCTGGACGAATTTGTAAGCTCGCAATAGGCATCTCAGTGTTGTTTGACAACTCGATTAGACGATTGAGTTGACCTAGTGAGATCATTGTCGCGTAAATTGCGCCTAAGAAACCGCTTTTGTGCATATCCAAAACAATCTCATCACTCAACTCGCGTAACTTCTTCTCGTTAATCGACATCAAGCCCGTAACTGCGCGTTGCTTACCATCGGTATAAGTCAAACCAATCTCAATCGATTCAAGCAAGTCAAGTTCAACAATCTTTTTGACAAATTGCTGAGTCAGTAATTCACTGTTTGCCAAATCAGACAAAAACTTCTGAGTGTTATTAAGGAAATCAGTAGGTTCACCTTCGGCATTGAAAATAGCTTCACCTTCTGTACCTAAAAGTTCGCTGTTTTCATCGATAAACACACCTAGCTTCTCGCCGTCAGGGCGAACGTCAAATGGATAACGTTGAATGTTCATTGGTACAAATGGGCCTTGCCATTTACCATCCACAACGTAGAAATTTTTATTTTGCTCAGTGCCTAGCATCGCAACAACGTGGTGATTGCCACTTTGTGGATCTTTGATAAATACGAGTGGAATAGAACCGGCTAATTGAGCGAATTCTTTAATAGTTGCCGCAGCCAAGTGGCTGTTTTGAGCAAATGCGAAATTAGTTTTGGCGCTGACTTTTAATTCTTTGTGTTTATTTTTGTCCAGCGGAATGTAATTAACTGCCATGAATTTGTTCTCAGTCTGTTGTAAAAAAGGTGGACCACACCATCTATTTGACTATGCATGAAGATTGATAATGATGAACCACTAAGCTCCTTGGCAGTATGATTTTCTGCATAAAAAAACACGCCGCCAAATTCGGTCGCCTAGTATCTGCGATCTTGCCTGTAATGTCGACAGTGATCACTGGATTTATCGCTGATTAAATCATCAAAGATTAATTACAATTAAGACCACCGCGATTATGAGGATTCCCATATACGGCAATGGAGAGCGCCACAATGAAATTGGCTGAGTATCAACTTTGATCGGCGGTGCCGATTCAGCGGTCTCTGATACTTGCTTCGTGTGCTTATCTTTGCGTCGCTTCAGCCAATAAATATTGGCGACCAAAGCAATAAACAGAGACACGGCAAGATAAACACTGAATCCATCGTAAAGCCATGCCGCGTAGAAGTACAAAAACACATAGGCAGCAACCACGGCCCAAAAAAATTCTTTCATCGCTTTTACTCAGCTTTTATTGATTTCTGATTTTGTTGAATAAAGTTCACCAGCATCGCCATCATATAGCCATGCAATGGATTTGCGCGCGGAACTAAGCACGCATCGACAATGGCCTCCCCCTGTTCAGGAAAGTCTATCGCCTTGACTTGCTCGGTGTCTAACGTCAAATGCGAATGACACAGAGTATATTGCTCATCGATAAGTACGACATTGTGTTCAGCGCGGTTCAGCGCTAAGAAATCCTCGACACCAGAAAAAGGTGCTGTCAGGTCCGCGGCAGAATGCGCTGCAAAGGTCGGTATATTTACGCTATTGCTCTGCAATTTTTTGCGAATGTTACGGATCACTTCCATTAACTCATAGACCGCAAATAAACTGATCTCTGGATATCGATAGGGATTCTCACCATCACTGACATAATCACCATCAAGCCATTTTGCAATAGTTTGCATTCCCCAAATGCGACTCAATTGTTCAGCGTTGTTGGCCAACGCCAAAGCACCGGAAAACAATAGCAACCCCGCGACATCATCGGCATTTTGCAAACTGTATAGCGCAGCAATCGCCCCGCCGCTCGAAGCTCCGCCAATATAGTGATGTGTGCCGTAGTTAGCACTTAACGTCATTACCTCACTGGCATGTTGCATCCATCGTTCACTCAATTGGGGATCTTGCATATCTTGATCAGCATCGGTTAAACCATGACCAGGCACTAAAGCGACAACCACAGTAAAACCTGCATCATGCAATCCCTTGGCAATAGAGCGCAGATAAAAGGGCGAATCACTCAAGCCGTGAAATAACGTTACGACCACGTCTGTCGGTTTACCATGGTGCAGTAAAAAGGGTGCATTGCCATCATTTCGCAGTCTTGCAGAGCACACTTTCACTTCAACCAACGCATTTTCACTACAGCGTTGTTGTGCACCAAGTTTCTCAGCATAGTATTTTTCGAAGGCTAGTAGTTGTTCAAAAAAAGCGATTGACTGGACCGCTGCAACAGGGGGAAACCACAGAACTGCGATTAGAACCCCCCACCACCTAATTACGTTGTTCAAGCGAAGTAATTCTCCAAATCATCGCTACCACCGATATGCTTACCACCGATAAACACCTGCGGTACGGTTTCACGTCCAGAGATTGCCTTTAAAGAAGCAAACGTGGCATCTTTTCCCATAACGATTTCTTCATAGTCAAAGCCCTTTTCCGTCAACAATGCTTTTGCTTTAGCACAGTAAGGACACCCTGGCTTAGTTAAAATTGAAACAGGCTCCTGAGCTTTTGCATCCGGTGCCACATAGGCAAGCATGGTGTCGGCGTCAGACACTTCGAACGGGTCGCCGGGTACATCGGGTTCAATAAACATTTTTTCTACAATGCCGTCTTTAACGAGCATTGAATAACGCCAACTGCGCTTTCCGAAACCCAGATCAGATTTATCTACTAACATGCCCATGCCTGCAGTAAAGTCGCCATTTCCGTCGGCAATAAGAGTTACATTTTGCGCTTCTTGATCAGCCGCCCACGCATTCATAACGAATGTGTCATTAACAGACATACAAATAATATCGTCTATACCTTGTGCTTTAAAAACACTGGCGAGCTCGTTGTACCGCGGCAAATGTGTTGAAGAACAGGTCGGTGTGAATGCCCCCGGCAATGAAAATACTATGACTGTCTTTCCCGAGAATAAATCACCGGTACTCTTTTTCACCCACTGATCACCTTCGCGTAGCGGAAAAGTAACATCGGGAACCGCCTGCCCCTCTTTGTTGACTAGGTTTAAATCGCTCATAATCGCTCCTTTGCTTCGTGAGAACAAAAGCATAGCCTCAAGTGTTGCTGTTCACAAACGCAATCTGCCTGCTGTGGAGACAAGTTTGTCGCTTGATTTTTATACCTACCCCCTCAATTTATTACCGAACAGCACATAAATTGTACATATAATGACCTATATGTCTTTATTTGAAGTAAACTGTCGATATTTTAAGCGATATAAATATATCTAAGTTACGATAACAGAGACACAAACCCTGTAATTGTATATTTGCAGGTTGTTTAGCATAGGATGGTTGAGCACGTGCGTTTACACAACTGGTGGACAATCTTTAAAATCTTGGTGCTGTATTATGTACTGAGTGGTAGCGCTTGGGCACAAAACGCCTCTTCCTTGGTCGACTTAATGAGTCCAGCTGGGTATCAAACCTATCGCGAAGTGGTTCAACTACAACGGAACGGCAATCTCGATATTGCCCAGGCAATGGCCTCTGAGCTTCTCACTAATGCTAGAGAAAACGGCGACTTCACAGATGAAGCTGCGGCCCAACGATTGATCGGTTTAGTCGCTACTCAACGCCATCAATACGATCTGGCTGAGCAAGCCCTTACTCAAGCTGAAGCCTATTTTCAATCGATAGATGAATACTTACTGCTTGCTCAATTAAATGCTGACCTCGGCACGTTAAAGCGTATTCAGGGTCGTCACGCCACTGCGCTATCGCGCTTTTATAATGCGTTGTCTATGTTTACCGCTTTTGAAGATTCCGAGGGTATTGCTGCGCAAAAAAGTAATATTGGTCAAGTGCTGGAACAGATGGGTCAATTTGACGAGGCACTGGAGGCCTACAGTGAAGCGTTGGAGGTACAGCGGCAACATAATGACCAGCACGGCATTATGGGTACATTGTTCAATATGGCGGAAATTTATCGCGAGCTAGACCAATTGGACTTTGCCTTGACGTACTTCAATGATGCCCTTGCCCAAGCAAAGCAATTGAACATTCTTGCGACTATTGCCGATTGCTACACCAGTATTGGTATGGTCCACCGAGCGCAGCAAAATTATGCACAAGCCCAACAAGCATTCCTGGATGCGATAGCGTTATATGAGCAGCTCAATTTACAGCGCGATGCGGACTGGGCTCGAACTGGACTGGGCGAAAGCCTAGTCGGCCTAGGAAAGATTGAGCGCGGTGTCAGTATGTTGCAAAATGTTTTAACACGAGCGCAAGCGCGCGCAAATGTGTCACTGACCACCGAGACTCGTCTGGCTCTAACCCGTGTCTATATTGACCAACAAAACTGGTCGGCAGCAATCGAGCAAGCGGAAGTGGGGCTGCAAGAAGTTATTCAACGTGCAGAAGGAAAGCGTCAGTCACAGTTTGAAGATTTACGCGTCACTATCTTTGCCAATACCGAGCAGTACCAACGCGCCTACGAGGCCTTGAAAAATCAGCGAGCAATTGAAGAGACAATTCTGCTGCAACGACGAGAAGCCGCACTGACAAAGTTACAATCTGATATTGAGTATGTGCGTCAAGAACAAAATATTGCTTTGTTGCGCAAAAATAAAGCGATGGAGCTGAGTTTGGCAGAGCAACGCAATGTTCGCAATGTCACATTGTTGGCCAGTTTGATTATTTTACTGTTGTTGTGCTTTTTATTGTTTAGCCGTCATTCACACAAGTTGCGAAATCAGCAGTTAGCAGGAATTGTTAAGCGCCGAACACGAGAACTCGAAGACAAGAATGAAGAATTGCAGCAAGCCTATCGCACCCTCGAACACATGAGTTTACGCGACGCGTTAACTGGCTGCTACAACCGTCATTATCTCGATGCAAATCTACCCGCTGAAATCAATCGCAGTTTACATAGTTACCGCGCCGCCAAGGAGTTGGGCCGCAAGCCTCCAGAACAGAACTCGCTGTTGGGATTTTTAATCGATATTGATGACTTTAAGACTATCAACGATACCTATGGGCATGTGACTGGAGACAAGGTTCTCGTCCAATTTGCTAAGATTATTGCTCACGTATTTCGTCACTCTGATTTACAGGTGCGTTGGGGCGGTGAAGAATTCTTAGTAATATGCCGAAATACCTTGCGTTCGGATGCCCCAGACTTGGCAGAAAGGTTGCGTTCAGCTGTTGCCGAAGCGAACTTTAAGACACAAACTGGCGCAGTCTTTAAAGCTACTTGTTCGATTGGTTTTACAGCATTTCCGTTAGACCAATCGGACGCTGCTCGCACTACATGGGAGCAGTCATTTCAATTAGCGGATCACTGCCTTTACTCGGCTAAAATATCGGGGAAAAATTGTTGGATTGGCGTATTGTCTGCCACAACTACCGACGAAACTGATACGCTCAGCGAAACTGATACGCTCAGCGAAAATGAGCGCAACATAGATCTTGGTCGATTAAGCGTAGTTACGTCGTTAAACCATCTCTCAGCGATCAACTGGCATACCGACATTTAAGCGCTGCATATTGCTGCTCAAACGCCGGTTTTCAGATCTTCAAGGTGATACTTATCGATTAAAGAGTAAAGCGTCGGGCGTGTCACGCCAAGCAATTCAGCCGTTTTTGACATGTTTTTATCCGCGCGAATATAAGCTTTTCGAATAGCTTGACTCTCGGCAAATTCGCGGACTTCGCGCAAATTCAAAATCTCTTTCTCTGGCTCAGCATCAGGTGCTCGCAAGCCAAGATCTTCAGCGGTAATCAACTGGCCTTCCGCGAGGATTACCGCAGACTTGAGCTTATTTTGTAGTTCGCGGATATTACCTGGCCAAGGGTGTGCCAACATGGCATTGACAGCACTGTCACTGAAACCCTTTACCCTAGCGTTAAATTCCGTGCAATATTGCGTCAAAAAGGTTTTGGCTAGCAGTATGACATCTTGATCGCGGTCTTTAAGTGGAGGAATTTCGATAGTGATTTCACCGATGCGGTAAAACAAATCTTCGCGAAATGATTCTTCTGCTACCATCGCTTGTAAATCTCTATGAGTCGCACAGACTACGCGAATGTCGACGGGAATTTCAGTTCTTCCCCCGACACGCTCAATCACACGCTCTTGCAAAAATCGCAGCATTTTTGCCTGTAGGCCAACCGGCATATCGCCTATCTCATCTAAGAACAAGGTCCCACCTTGAGCCATCTCTATCTTTCCTAAGGTAGTCTTGTTGGCGCCAGTAAATGCGCCTTTTTCGTAGCCAAATAACTCGCTCTCTAGCAAGTTTTCCGGTATCGATGCACAGTTAATAGCGACAAAGCTCTTGTCACTGCGCTGACTGTGTTCATGTATGCTGCGAGCAAAGACTTCTTTGCCGGTACCACTTTCGCCCAGCAATAAAGCACTGATATCAGTTTGTGCGATTTTTTCGGCTCGACGACTGGCCATTTGAATTGATGAGCTATTGCCTATTATCTTGCCCATCGCCGGGCTACTGCGCAATAGCACGCGATTTTCATGTTCTAACGCAGCTAAATTTAAAGCCCGATTAATTAGGATTTTAATAGTGTCCGAGTCAATCGGCTTTTGATAAAAATCATACGCGCCCAACTCTATTGCCTTAAGTGCATTGGATTTGTCATTATTACCCGTCACCACGATGACCTTCGTATGTGGTGCTAATGAGAGGATCTCAGACAGTGCAAGTAAACCTTCTGATGCATTGGCTGGATCTGGTGGGAGCCCTAAGTCCAATGTGACAACCTCAGGTTCAAAACGGCGCAACTGTGCAATTGCGGTAGGACGGTCTTCGGCAAACACGACGTCAAAATCAGTTAAGCTCCACTTTAACTGCTTCTGAATTCCTAAATCATCATCTACGACTAACACCTTGCCCATGCTGCTGATATCTCTCTTCTTAGTTAGTGGGTACACTTAACGTGAACACAGTTCCTTGCCCTACTTCGCTCTCTACCGTAAGTGAGCCACCAATTGATTCAAGGTAATTGCGCGCATCATAAACACCGATGCCCATCCCAGCGTTACCTTTGGTTGTCTCAAACGGCTTAAATAAGCGCTCGCGAATAAAAGCATCCGTCATGCCTTCACCATTGTCTCGGATACTCAATGTTTGCAGTTGTTGCGCCTGATCGTGGATCAGACACAATTCAATCACACCATCATCAGCAGTCGCTTGTTGTGCATTGCTAATCAAGTGGTACATAACATTGGCAAACTTATCTGAATCAACCACCACGGCTTGCTCTGATTCGACCTTGAGCACAGGGGAAGGCAATAAATTTGCGCAACGTTTGCGTATGACATCGGCAATTATATCTGATAGCTGATGGCTCCCCTTGTTCCTTGACGTAGTATGCTGTTTTTCAGTTAATTGCGCCAACATCTTATCCATCCTCGACTTGGTATGTTCAAGTGTTTCAAAGGTGTCGTCAATAAATTCAGGATTATTCTTGTGCTGTTGAGCATTACACAAGATCAAATCAATTTGAGCTAAGACATTTTTTAAATCGTGTACAACAAATGCAGACATGCGCGAAAAAGCGGCGAATTGGGCATTTTCAGCAACTTGAGTTGCCGCCTCATAATGTAAAATAAAATCCCCTGTTTGTGCCGTTACGGCATTTAAATAATCGCGTAATTCCCAGTTTAAACGCAACAAGCCATCACCTTGACAATATAACACTACAACTCCCCATAGCGATTCACCTTCGCCGATTGGGACGATGATCATCTGCTCGACTTGATTGAGCTCTTCGTCAGTTAATTTTAGACCTTCGTAGTTATAGGGCTTAACACGATACTCCTCAGCATCAAAAATCCATTGTGTTTGTTTGAAAAATTGCAGTAACTTGGCTTGTAGTGAAGGCGAAAAATTTGTCTGTAAGTGCTGCCGGGCAACGACACTAAACGAGTGCTGACTGCGCTTCAACAAGGCGCCATTAGAATAATTTGTCGCCCCCAGATACCCTTTTAGCGCGGCCTGATAAACATCGGTCAATGATTGACAATTAACACTTAACGCTTTCGTGAGTTTGACCCACTCAAGTCGGTAATCAAACTGATTGGCAAAAAAGTTTTTGGTAATAAAAACTTTCAAGCGATTGCGGAAGCTGTGAGATAAAAATACCGTTGCCAGCAACGCGACCGATAGTGCTATTAGCACGACTTGAATTGTCGCCCCCCAACTACCGCCGAAGTATTTAACCGCATATCCCAACATCGCCATTAGTAACAGGTACGCACCTGCTACTAATAACAAGGAGCTGTGTAGTACTACCTCTCGGGAGATAAAAATATCGATGCCCCAGTGTTTTATCCGTCGCGTAGCAATAATCAGCAAGGGAACAAGAGCCATATAAATATAGCCACGAGCGGCTATGTAAAGCGGTTCAACCTGGGTAACCATTGTAGCGTTTGCATAGGTTACAAATTCGAACAAGTTGAGCGCTCCAAGATAGAGAACCAGAGGTTTAAAGTTCCACCGTTGTTCGCCAGACTGTCGGTATACTTGTTCTAAGAGCACAAGTACTTCTAGTGCAATAATTGTTTGCAATAGAAAACGCCAAGTCGCCGACATTGGCATCATCATAGGTAGTAATAATGCTGCCAAAGGCAACGCTAAAATGGCCCATGTAACGGGTCGCGTCAGAACGTTCCAGATATTGCGGAAATCATTGCGCAAAAAAGCCGCTAAAAATAGTAGCCACACCACCTGCTTGCCGGTATCGATAAACAACAGCCGATTGAGGGTTAACTCACCAGACAAGACCGACACATGTGCAGCTGACCAAGACAGAGTAACCATTGCAGCCAAAATCAGTAAATACTTGGCTAACCCCGCTTTTTTAACCGTAAATAGAAGCAATAACAGAATTAAATAGGACAATCCTGCAAGCGCGTAACCGATATCTGAAATCACAATTTTTTGAGCACCAAACTACCGATTGAATAACCCGCACCGAAAGAGCACAACACCCCAGCATCGCCTGTCATGAGATCCTTGTGATTAAGGGCAAACGCGATAACGGAGCCAGCTGAAGCAGTATTCGCATATGTGTCTAGTACTACGGGCGCCTCGTCTTGATTCGGCAAACGCCCTAACAGCTTTTTACTGATCAGTGTGTTCATATTGATATTCGCTTGATGCAACCACCAACGACGAATATCCGCAACAGCAATACCACAAGACTCAACATGCTCCGCAAGGTGAGCAGCAGCCAAAGGACACACCTCTTTAAATACCTTTCTACCTTCTTGGTGAAACAACTTGTCTGCGCCATAAGGATCGGCATCTGTCGCGTGCGACATATACCCAAAATTGGAGCGAATATTGTTAGAGTACGCAGTGAACGCCTTAGTACCCAGCACCTCAAATTGATGTTCGCTAGAGGCAGTGTTCGCGCTCTCAATGACCGTTGCCGTAGCTACGTCGCCAAAAATAAAATGGCTGTCGCGATCAGTATAATTAATCTGTGGTGACACCAATTCTGGATTGATCACTAAGACCCGCTTGGCAGTTTCAGCTTTTATCATTTCATAAGCGCGATGCAAGCCAAATGTTGCCGCCGAACAGGCAACTAACATGTCAAAGCCAAAGCCGTTAATACCCAGCGCTTCTTGAACTTCAATAGCGATAGCTGGATAAGCGCGTTGTGTGTAAGCACAACTTACAATCACAGCATCGATTTCAGAGGCGCTAATATTTGCAGATGAGATTGCTAGCTTGGCAGCCTTAACGGCTATCTCAGCCTGTTGGCTTAACTCTTCATCACTGCGCTCGGGAATATTGGGACGCATACGATGGATATCGAGCACTCCATCTTTGCAGTAGATGTAGCGACTCTTAATACCTGAGGCCTTTTCGATGAACTCTGCACTACTGTGCGGCTTCGCCGCTATTTGCCCAGCCTCAATTTGGGCTGCATTTTGCTCGTTAAACAAGTCGGCATAGGCATTGTAGCACTCGACGAGTTCTTCATTGCTAATTTTATTGGGCGGGGTCCATACACCCACACCACTTATGACAACAGATTGATTCATAAACTCTCTCAAAATCAGAATGTCGCTCGCGGCGACTATATGATGTCAAGAATACATTGCTTGCCAGCTAATGTCATGAAACAAAAAAACGGCGCTAACTGCGCCGTTTTTTTATAATTACAACAGATTTAGTTGGGCGTAATTTCCCAAACGCTTACCGTTCCGCTGACCTCATTACCTGTGATAAGCAATGGCTGCCCCGTAGGACTATCAGCACTAGACACAAAGACCAAACTCTCAGGAGCCAAATCACCAATCACATCTGCTGGCGTAAGGCCTTCAGTTAAATCGCGATTAATCACGTAATCGGCAAACTGCACGTCATAAGGGTTAGTTACATCATAAACCATAATGCCCCCCATACGCTCTAAACCGATAAACGCGTAAGTGCGATTGCCGATAGTGCCAACTGTTAATGCTTCTGGCTCTGGGCCTTTGTTTTCCGAACGTGAGTCACTTTCATTTTCGTCATCGTTATTATTAAACTGGTCACCGTGAACAGATGCCGTAATGCGTTCAAAGTCATCACCTGAGTCATACACTACTAGACCATTCTGATCCCAGATGGTGAAGGAACGCGAGCCGTATGCGTATGCAGCATCGTACTCTCCATCATCATCGCTATCGCCCAACACACTGGTAACGCGTAAACCGTTGATTTCGCCACCCATTTGCAATGATTCAAGCAATGAACCCGCTTCAGCGGTTAAGTCTTCAACTTTGACTTCATCGGTATATGCCAGACATCCGTCATCGGCATCAAACTCTAAACCACCCGCAGCAAGACACGCCGCTTCATCGGCCGCGTCAAAGAAATACTCACGAGCGTCACCTTCATTGGCTGTGACTAGGAATGTTGCGCCTTTCCACTCATAATGTGAAATGGTATCCGGCATATACACACCGTAAAGACCTTCATACTGACCGAAGCTTACTGCACCATCTTCATTGGCATCGATATTTAGGCCATCCCAATCTTTAAAGCCTAATCCAACAACTTCAAATGACAGGTCTTCGAGATCCAATACCAACACGCCGTTGTTTTCTTGCAACGTCACATAGGCCGTGTCATTCGTTAGTGTGACTGCTTCTGGCTCCAGATCCTGTGCTACCGTAATAGTGATAGCATTACCGTTGATTGTCCGGCCAGTAGGATTAGGAAAGTGCATACCTTGCGCTTCAAGGTCAGCCTGAGTGCCATTAAGTGATTCTAACGTCACCTGGTCCGCCACCTCTTCTGGCTCATTATTGGCCAAAATATCGATGACTGAAATACTCCCTTCAGGGTCATTACTGTAATCACCGTTAGGCTCACCTTCGTTGGCAACAACAACTTTACCGCCGTCAGGCGTAAACTTGACCATGTCCGGCAAATTACCGACTTCTACCCCATCCAATAACGCTGGAGCAGAATCATCTAAACCGTTGTAAAACAGTACGTATCCGTTATCCGCTTGAGTCGCTCCGGCGACCGCGACAGCCATTAAATCGCCTGAAACAGCTAGACTGTTAACGCCCCCAAGTGTCACACCTTCAAACTCAGTTGGAAGCGTGATTGTAGCAACGGCTAAATTCGTTAGGTTGATTGGGTCAGATAACGCAGTAGACGTCACCCCACTCGCATCAATAATTGCGATGGTGCCGTTTGCGCTATTTGTTGCATAAATCGTTTGGGTAGCGGTATGGAAATCAACGATTTCCGCCGAGCCGCTGGCGCCTAAGCTAGCTCGAGCCACAATTTCCATGCTAATGCCAATTGACGCGTCTTGACCATTTTGGCCATCTTGACCATCTTGACCGTCTTGACCTGGTGCACCATCTTGCCCAGGATCGCCTTGAGGTCCTTGCAGACCTTGTTCACCTTGAGCACCATCATCACCATCTAAACCACAACCGGTAAGGGTTGCCGAGATAAATAAAGCGAGTAATCCGTATTTAAATACTTGTCGAGCCGCCATCTGCCTTCCTTTTAATTGTTTTACCATACCAACAGAGTTAAAAGTAATCATGCTAAATACTGCTGACTAAGTCCACAGTTAAAGCAAATTAAGTCTTGCGGCGAAAGAAAATAATGACTTTTTATGACAATTACATGACGTCAGACACGCAATATTCGGCAGCCACGGGATATATCCGTACTTGTTCAGCTACTCGCACTCTCACACAATCACCTAGTACTGCATCACGACTATCGGTCAATACGGTGACGTAATCACCATCGACAGCGGACAGTTGATATTCGTACCCCTCGTTGTCTCCCTCAATAGCCGCAGTAATTAAACCTGCTAGCAGGCCACCCCATATTGCTCCCTGCAAGGCATCATGTGAATCGTAGTAGCCCCAGGAAACTGCACCATGAGTGGCGCCAATCAGCATGTTTTCTTCGACATTTGAATCAAAGCGCACAGTTTCGATGTCATCAACCCAAGCATAAAATTCAGTGACGAACTGATTGGCTTCTTGTCTGGCATAATAACCACTGTGCGCGCATCCACTTAACAACATCAGAATTGAAATTATGGAGGCTAACTGAAGAGTGTTGTTTTGCATTTCGTAAGACTCTTAGACTGTTGAGCGTTATTATCTACAGCATGAATGTTTAAGACTGAATATAACCTTAACGATGTTTGTTCAGCGCGTGCTAATATTCATGAAGTATTGTTTATTCGCATAATTAAGGGCTCGAAATGCGTAAAATAGCTATGACAATCGCTACGCTGCTACTAGTGAGCAGTTGTGCTACATCTCCCACCGGTCGCAATCAAATATTGCTTTATTCAGATGATCAGCTCTCGCAAATGGGGGCACAAGCCTTTGCTGGCATGAAAGAGTCAATCAAGATTTCTAACCGCCCGGTAGAGAATCAATACGTGCAATGTATTGCCGATTTTATCACCGCACAAGTCGGCCCAGAGGTATTTGATGGCGAATGGGAAGTGGTAGTATTTGACGATCCACAAGTGAATGCTTTTGCACTACCGGGGGGCAAAATTGGCGTTTATACGGGTCTTCTAGAAGTCGCTGAAAATCAGCACCAACTGGCTGCGGTGATGGGGCATGAAGTGGGCCATGTAATTGCCCATCACGGCAACGAGCGAATGTCACAGGGTACCCTGATTAACGTAGGTTCCCAAGTTGTTGCACAAACAATGGCCGCTAATGAAGTGGCCAATTCGGGTCCTATCATGGCGGCCATAGGGTTGGGACTGCAGGTTGGCGTTCAATTGCCATTTAGTCGCACTCATGAATCAGAAGCCGACGAAATTGGATTGGAACTGATGGCAAGAGCCGGATTCAAACCCTCTGAAGCGGTTGAATTGTGGAAAAATATGGAAGCAGCCGCTGGGGGCCAACGGCAACCTGAATTCTTGTCGACTCATCCCGCGCCTCAAACGCGCATTGACGATTTGACCGCATTGCTGCCGGCGGCGACACCGCTTTATCAAGCGAGTCGTTCCAGACCCGATTGCAAACAATAAAAAAAGCGCCCTTGGGCGCTTTTTTTAGTATAAAGACAGACTAGTCTTCTTTGTGTACATGCACATCCATTTGTGGGAATGGAATCGAAATACCTTCTTTGTCGAAACGCAACTTAACCGCTTCAGTGAAGTCAAATTTCACGCCCCAGAAATCGCCACTTGCGACCCATGGACGAACAACAAAATTTACACTACTGTCACCGAGTTCAGAAACCGCTACTTGCGGTGCAGGCTCGGCCAAAATGCGTTCATCCTCTTTGACCATTTCTTCGAGAATTTGCTTCGCCTTTAATAGATCATCACCGTAACCGATACCAAATACCATATCGACTCGACGCGTATCTTTGGCTGAGAAGTTGGTAATATTGTTGCTGTAAATAGCGCCATTAGGAACGATAATTTCTTTGTTATCCGGTGTAGTCATCGTGGTAGTGAAAATACCGATCGACTGCACCACACCCATAGTACCGCCCGCTTCTACAAAGTTACCTTGTTGAAAAGGTTTAAAGACAAGTAGCATTACGCCTGCAGCAAAATTTTGCAGCGAACCTTGAAGCGACAAACCGATGGCTAGACCGGCCGCACCCAAAATAGCAACCAGTGATGTTGTGTCAACACCGAGTTGATCCAATGATGCAACGATGACAAACAACATCAAGATTGCACCAAGTATCGATTCTAAGAACTCGACTAACATCTGATCGTATTTGGACTTCGACATGATCTTTGTGAATAGTGATAACAGCACTTTCACCACGATCTTACCGATGACATAAATCAATATCGCCATCACGATATTAATGCCCCATGGGATCACATAAGTATTAACTAAGTTTTCTATTTCTTCTGCGGAGTACATGGTTATTTTCCTTGTGTGTTAGACCATTTTTTGACCTAGTTACAAAATGACGGAAAAACCAAGAGGAGTCAATTCATTCAGTGGCAGATGCGAAACAGTTAACGCGTGCACCGAAAAGAAAACAAAACTGTAACTTGACTTTTTCCAGCATTTTTGAACTTTTTTGACTTATAGGATTAAGATGTAGAAACCTGTTACCTATCGGCAACAGGTTAAAAATAATTAGTCTTTTCACCGCATTTTGACTGGCAATTCTGGCAAAATTGTCTATATTCCTTTCACACCGATTTCCTGAGCTAAAGTTCAGGTTTTGGCAGCTTAAATAATATTTTTAAAGGAATTGAAAATGTTAATACTCTCTATTTTATTTACTTCGGTTAGTTTATTGCTTATTTACTCGCTTATGCGTGACACTGGGCGTAACACACCGCATGCGCGTCAACCGGGACTGAAGTCAGACGGCATTAAAACCAACAACAGCCAACAACAAGACAACACCGAACCGTCGAGTATCGTTGGACTGAGTTAACGACAAATATCAGGAAGGCGCATCAAGCGCCTTTTTTTTTCCGCTCGTGTTAGTCAACGCACATGTGATATCTTCTGCGCAAATTATTAATCGTCTTTAATACTATGCGTATCCCGCGTTTTTATATTGCTATCACACTTGCTGCCGATTGCGAGATTGAATTGCCTAAAGAAGTCGCGCACTACATTGCTAATGTTTTACGCTTAAGCGCCGAAGCGCCAATTGTTTTGTTTAACGGCGATGGGAATGAATACAGTGCGACGTTAACATCTGTCTCGAAACGTCAAGCTCAGGCCTACATTGACGCTAAGTTATCAATTGATGTGCAATCCAATTTGCGCATCCATTTGGGCCAAGCTGTGAGTAAAGGGGAACGAATGGATTGGGTATTGCAAAAGGCCACAGAGTTGGGAGTAAGCGAGATCACGCCAGTCATCACCCAACGTTGTGCCGTTAAACTCTCGCCCGAACGTTGGCAAAAAAAATCTGAGCAATGGCAAAAAATTATTCAGTCAGCCTGCGAGCAGTGCGGGCGCAATACATTACCTACATTACACGCCCCCGTATCAACAGCCGAGTGGCTTAAAGCACAAACATCAGCAACTCGGATCATATTTGATCCTAGCGAAGAGTTACGCATGGCAAATTTAACATTACCCAATAGTGAAGTACGCGTGTTTGTTGGGCCCGAAGGTGGCCTTACAGAACAGGAGGTCTACAGTGCTAAACAGATTGGTTATTTGGGTTTATCCCTAGGGCCTCGTATATTGCGTACCGAAACAGCAGCTCTGGCGACAATATCTGCATTACAAGCCATGCATGGCGATTTATAAGATTGCAAAAAAGCGCCAAGTTTTTGACCGACGTCAATAAAGCGAGTAAGGTTTGCAGAGAAAGTAGGCGAGAAACTTCATCAGATTATAACAAAGTATTTGAATGCGTCTTAAGCTGATTGACAATGCTGACACGGATCGATTAGCACAAATAAAAAGCAGGAGCGTTATTGAACAAGGTCGTGCAAATGCACTTGACCAGTTAATTTGTGGTGCCTCTTTAAAAGAGGTGATGGAAATTTTGGTCAAGCGTCTAGAGGCTATCCATCCCAGTGCGCGCTTTTCAATCATGTTAGTTGACCCGGGTAATATGACCCTCTCACCTCTTGTAGCGCCAAGCTTGTCAGAAACCTTTATTAATGCGCTACAACACTTTCCGATTAGTGCTACCAGTGGTTGTTGTGGAGCCGCTGTATTCACGCGTCAACCTGTCTATGTAGATAACGTTTTCGAGCACCCCAATTGGCAGAGTTTTGTTAGCCATGCACGCGATGCCAACATAGTTGCCTGTTGGTCGCAACCGCTAATTGGCCCCGACAATCAAGTCTATGGCTCTCTCGCTGCATTTGCGGATGAATCTTCGGCTCCCACAGAAGAAGATAGCGAATTGTTGTGTTACGAGGCGGAGCTGTTAAGTCTCATCATTGCTCGCAGCCGCAATATTGAAGCGTTGAAGCTATCACGAGAGGAGCTTGAACACAGAGTCGAAGAGCGTACCAAAGAATTCACTGAAGCTAACCTAATGCTCAGCAAAGCATTAGACCAGCGTAACGAAGTGCGCTCTCAGTTACTCGAGATGGAAAATATGGCTGCGCTAGGCACAATGATGTCGAGTTTGACGCATGAAATAAATACCCCAATCGGGGTGGCGATTACTGCGGCAACCTATTTAAAAGCGATGCAAGTGAAGTCTAAGGAGTTGTTTGATTCGCGTAATCTCAAGCGTTCTGATCTCGCGTCTTTTTATCAGGAGTGCGGAGAGGCTAGTGAGATCATCGAGCGCAACTTAACGCGCACGAGTCACCTCATCAGAACCTTCAAACAATTGTCGACTGATCAACACTCGCAAGAACCTCGCCCTATTAACCTTTGCGGCTATATTGATGAAGTGTTACTTTCGCTTAAGCCTCGTCTTAAACGATTTGGACACATCTTTTGTATAGACGTCAACACTGACTTGGAAATACAAAGCAATCCAGGCGCGATTAGCCAGATTTTGATCAACCTGATTATGAATTCAGCACAGCACGCGTTTGAGCCACACGAGAGAGGCCATATCACGATAAAAGCCAAAATCGAAGTCGACCGACATTTGAATGAACAGCTAGTCATGGTCTACCGAGATAATGGCAAAGGCATGACCGACCATACGGTGGCCAATATCTATAAACCTTTTTTTACCAGCGCACGCGCAACGGGCGGCACAGGGTTAGGCATGCATATCTGTTACAATCTGGCAGTTGATGTGTTACGCGGTTCAATTGATTGCGAGTCTAAGTTAGGGAAAGGCACAACCTTTACGTTGCGTATCCCCTTAAATTAGCCCTTGATAGTGCCCGTTTGGTCGCGTCGCCATCCAATTCTCACGGTTATCAACTACACTAACCACTAAGTGGTGATGAAACAAACATCGAACTTGATTTTTAGTGGTGCGTCACCACTTCTTATAAAAACGAAATAAGGCCAACAATGACCATCAAGTTAGCTATGGTAATGGACCCCATTGCCAATATTAATATAGTCAAAGACACCAGTTTCGCGATGCTGCTTGAGGCACAAGCACGCGACTATGAGTTGTACTATATCGAAATGCCAGAATTATTCATTAATAGTGGCGAACCTTGCGCAATGGCGCGCAAACTTCGTGTCATGGAAGATCCTGAACATTGGTATGAACTGGAAAAGCCAACCCAGTGGTCATTAGCCGACTTCGACGTATTGTTAATGCGCAAAGATCCCCCGGTCGACGCCGAATTTATCTATGCGACACATATGTTTGAACTCGCCGAGCGGCGAGGAACATTAGTAGTAAATAAGCCGCAAAGTCTGCGTGACTTCAATGAAAAACTATTCGCTACATGGTTTGCTGAGCACACGCCGCCGACTTTAGTGACGAGTAGTAAGCAACAAGTCAAAGCATTTCACGCCGAGCATCGAGATATTATTTGTAAGCCTTTAGACGGCATGGGCGGCACATCGATTTTTCGCGTTAAAGACGATGGCAACAACTTAGGGGTAGTAGCAGAGACCTTGACCCAAAATGGCAAATCGTATGCGATGTTTCAGCGCTACTTGCCCGCTATCAAAGACGGCGATAAACGTGTGTTAATTGTCGACGGAGAGGTGATGCCATATTGCTTAGCTCGCTTACCCAGTGATGGAGAAACGCGAGGCAACCTCGCGGCGGGTGGTACAGGTCGACCACAGCCAATCAGTGATAGCGATCGTATGCTCGCGGAAGCGATCGCACCGACTCTGGTAGAAAAAGGCCTGTTATTTGTAGGTCTCGATGTGATCGGTGACAAGATAACGGAAATCAATGTTACTAGCCCTACCTGTGTGCGGGAACTAGAGGCAGCTTACGATATTAATATTTGCGGCAAACTTTTTGACGCCATAGAAAAACGAGTGAAAACAGCGGAATGACCCAAGCCGTAACCTTTGAAAATCATTTCCTAATTGCGATGCCATCGTTAGATGATCCGTATTTTTCGCGGTCATTGACCTATATATGCGAGCACAATGCCGACGGCGCAATGGGCCTGGTGATAAACCAGCCTACCAATATGGATTTAAAAGCATTGATGGGGCAAATAGATGAATCGTTGGTAGTCGACGAAGAGCGCGGCAAGCAAATCGTTCTGGCTGGCGGCCCAGTCGCGCAAGATCGCGGTTTTGTATTACATTCAAGCCAAAGTGGTTGGTCTTCGAGCTTGGCTTTAACACCCGAAATAATGGTGACTACATCGAAAGATATATTGCCTGCCCTTGCCACTGAAGGCGGTCCCTCTCAATCGTTGCTAACGCTGGGGTATGCTGGCTGGCAAGCTGGGCAGCTGGAGCAAGAAATTCAAGAAAACAGCTGGCTAACAGTAGAAGCTGATACTGATATTATTTTCAACACGCCAATCCACAAACGATGGCAAGCCGCGGTCAATAAACTTGGTGTCGATATTTGGCAATTAGCACCTTCAGCAGGACATGCTTGACCATGTCTGATACGTTGTTGTGTTTTGATTTTGGCGAGAAGAGTATTGGTGTCGCAGTAGGGCAATCTATTACCCGTACAGCTTCGCCCTTGGCCGCGTTAAAGGCAAATGATGGGATCCCAGACTGGCAATTGATCGCCAACCTCTATGCGGAGTGGCTCCCAACCAAAATTATAGTCGGTATGCCCCTTAATATGGATGGCACAGAGCAGCCAATTTCAGCGCGCGCAAAGAAGTTTGGTGACCGTCTTCACGGCCGCTTTCGCAAACCTGTCGAGCTCTGGGACGAACGATTATCGACGGTGGACGCAAAAGCTGAGTTGTTTGAGCTGGGGGGTTATAAAAAGTTGGAAAAAGGTAAGATAGACAGTGTATCCGCCTGCCTAATTTTACAAAGCTGGTTTGACAACCAATACTAACTTTCGGGCCGCGAGGTTTGGCAGTTCCAACAAATAACAAAACTGCCTTCATTTTCTTCTTGGCAATTATTACACCGCCAATCCTGCGCATTTTGACTGGCCTGATTTTGCGCTATGTAATCGTCTATAACGCGTTTTGCTTTAACCTGCCACTGCGCGTCTTGCAGCCATATTTCAGGCTGCACATCTTGTGGCGCAAGTTCACCAACGGCGCCACTTGCAAATTCATTTTTGACATAACACGGAATGCCGTGATCATCGAGTAGCTGTTTAATCTGGTAAACGCGAAAACGCTCAAAATCGCTGTAAATTAGCACCCGTTTAGTCCATATCAATCGAGACGTTAGACAACGAACCCAAGGTCGAACCTTCATTGGTATCCAGCTTAATCATCAAACGCAAATCATTAGGCGAATCAGCGTGATGCAGAGCTTGATCGAGACTGATTTTACCTGCCTTGTAATGGTCATACAGCGCCATATCAAAACTCTGCATCCCCATTTCCTTGCCTTTTTTCATGGCCTCTTTGAGGCTACCAATTTCATTGCGCTGAATAAGGTCTGTAACTAGCGGAGAGTTTAACAGTATCTCTATCGCTGCTACGCGCCCTTTGCCGTCTATCGTCGGCACTAACTGCTGGGCAACGATTGCTCGAATATTTAAGCTCAAATCAAAGCGCAACTTGTCGTGCATGTCTTTGGGTGCTAAATGCATGATCCGCTCAATCGCCTGGTTAGCATTATTGGCGTGCAATGTGGCAACACACAAATGGCCAGTATCAGCAAACGACATGGCGTATTCCATCGTTTCCATAGACCGGATTTCACCGATCAATATCACATCGGGCGCTTGTCGCAACGACGACTTTAATGCGTCATCAAACGACATTGTATCAATGCCCACTTCGCGTTGAGTAACGACGCAATTTTGATGTTCGTGAACAAATTCGATTGGGTCTTCAATAGTAAGAATGTGCCCCTTCGAATTAGCATTACGATGGCCAATAAGCGCTGCTAGTGATGTAGACTTACCGGTCCCTGTCCCCCCCACAAACAACACCAAGCCGCGCTTCGACATGATAATGTCTTTAAGCACCGGCGGTAGTCCCAAGTCATCGGCCTGAGGAATTTGCGTAACGATCCGACGGATGACCATCCCCGCCAAATCGCGTTGCCAGAAAGCACTGCAACGGAAGCGGCCAATGCCCTCGCGCGCGATTGCGAAATTACACTCTTTGTTGTCAGCAAACTCTTGTTGCTGCGCGGGTGTCATTGCTTGATGGACTAAATCCAATGCGTCTTCGGCTGATAACCGCTGATCATCAAGTGGCGTTAATTGGCCATTGATCTTGGCGCTAACGGGATAATCGACCGTAATAAACACATCCGATGCGGAATTCGATACCATCTGTTCCAAATAAGAGTCGAGCATAAACATAGTGATCTAGAACCCCGGTTTTGGTTGCTTATCAATTGACTTCGCGGCCGCGTCTTGTGGCGAAATAACCCCCATGCCAACCAATTTCTGTAAACACTGATCCATAGTCTGCATACCATGTGCCTGACCTGTTTGAATAACCGAATACATTTGCGGTACTTTGTCTTCGCGGATCAAGTTTCTGATCGCGGGTATGCCGACCATAATTTCATGTGCGGCGATTCGTCCGCCGCCTACTTTTTTCAACAATGTTTGTGAAATTACAGCGCGTAAAGATTCTGAGAGCATAGACCGTACCATAGCCTTCTCTTCGGCGGGAAAAACGTCAATGATCCGGTCAATCGTCTTCGGTGCTGAGTTGGTGTGCAACGTACCAAAGACTAAGTGACCGGTTTCAGCGGCTGAAATCGCGAGTCGAATGGTTTCTAAGTCCCGTAATTCGCCAACCAAAATAACATCGGGGTCTTCCCGCAGAGCACTGCGCAACGCGTTGGAAAAGCTGTGTGTATCGCGATGTACTTCCCGTTGGTTGACTACACACAATTTATTGTCATGCACGAATTCAATTGGATCTTCAATCGTCAAAATGTGTTCGCGCTTGTGGGTATTAATGTGATCGACCATAGCTGCAAGCGTAGTACTTTTGCCCGAGCCGGTAGCGCCAGTAACCAAAACAATACCCGTTGGCTGATTAATAATCTCTTTAAAAATCGGCGGTGCACCTAAGTCATCAAGCGTCAGCACTTTCGATGGAATGGTTCTCAGTACGGCAGCGGCACCACGATTTTGGACGAAGGCATTAACCCGGAAACGCGACAAGTCTTTTACTTCGAATGAGAAGTCTGTTTCTAGATTCTCTTCGTATTCTTTGCGCTGCATGTCATTCATGATTTCATAGATCAGCGCATGAACTTCTTTGTGCTCCAGCGCCGGCACATTCAGGCGACGCATCTCGCCGTCCACGCGAATTATCGGAGGTAGTCCTGCGGTCAAGTGCAGGTCTGATGCGTTGTTTTTTACACTAAAGGCTAAAAGTTCGGTAATATCCAAGGCTTGTGTCTCCGATCAAAAATAACACGCTATGCAAACAATAGCAGATAGGTTGCTATACACCCAAAACTTGATAGCGCAAGCAACAAAGAATGCGCATCGTCCTGCAAATTCGGTCAAATTACTAGCCGTAAGTAAAACTAAACCGGTATCCGATTTGGAACTTGCGTATGCGGCAGGACAACGATTATTTGGTGAAAACTATGTGCAAGAGGGTGTCGAAAAAATTAAAAAGATGCAATCACTTAGAGATATTGAGTGGCATTTCATCGGGCCTTTGCAGTCAAATAAAACCCGTTTAGTTGCCGAGCACTTTGATTGGATGCAAAGCGTTGACCGCGCCAAAATAGCCCAGCGCTTAAATGATCAGCGACCCGTAAATTTACCGCCCTTACAAGTATGTATTCAAATCAACATTGATGACGAAGCAAGTAAGTCAGGTGTCGCCGTCGCGGAGATTGATACACTAGCAGCACACATAGCTACCCTGCCAAATCTTTGTTTGCGGGGCATAATGGCAATTCCTCGTGCAGATGCTGATAAAGAGGCACAAAAAAATGCCTTGGCGGCGATGCAAAGCATCTTCACTGACTTGAAAGCACGCTATTCAACCATAGATACATTATCTATCGGTATGTCGAACGACATGACGTTAGCCATTGAGAATGGCTCAACGATGGTTCGCATCGGTACCGCTATTTTTGGTGCACGCAAATAAATAAAACGTGAAAGGAAAATTATGCAAGGCAAAAAAGTCGGCTTTATAGGCGCTGGGAATATGGCCCGCAGTATTATTTCAGGCTTGGTCGAATCTGGATACTCCGCCGCTGATATTGTAGTCAGTAATCGCTCTATTGATAAACTAATGGCGTTACAAGAAGAGCTAGGGGTCAATATCACCACAGACAACGACGCGGTTCTAGCCTTTTCCGACATAATTGTATTAGCGGTTAAGCCACAAATAATGGCTGATGTTTTAGCGCAGTTAGACGACACGCTCGTCGATGACAGTAAAGTATTTATGTCAATTGCGGCGGGCATCAAGCTCGCACGTTTAGGCACAATGTTACCTGCAGCTAAACGCTGGGTAAGAGCAATGCCAAATACCCCTAGCTCTGTGGGTAAAGGCATGACAGGCCTTATCGCCACTGACAACGTGAGTGCAGAAGACCAAAACGCCTGTGGCGAATTGATGGCTGCCGTTGGCGAGATTTTGTGGGTGCGTGAAGAAACTAAAATCGATGGTGTAATTGCCGCTGCCGGCAGTGCACCGGCGTACTTCTTCCTGTTTTTAGAAGCGATGCAAAGTGAAGCCGAAAACATGGGCTTCAGTCACGAAGATGCGCGGCTACTTGTGCAACAAGCAATGCTCGGCGCGGCGCACATGGTAGTTGCAAATCCAGACACCGAACTGTCAACGCTGCGCGAGAATGTGACGTCAAAAGGTGGCACAACAGCGCAAGCGTTAGCTACTTTTACTGCAGGAGAGCTACCTGCACTGGTCAGTAAAGCAATGCAAGCTGCGGTTCAGCGCGCTGAACAAATGTCGAACGAGTTTTAACTGAAGAGCTATTTATGAATGCCACCTACTTTTTAATTACGACCCTTTTTAATCTCTACCTTATGGTGGTGTTATTGCGCTTGTGGTTGCAATGGGTTCGTGCTGATTTCTACAACCCTTTAAGTCAAGTTGTCGTCAAAGCGACGCAGCCTATCGTTGGTCCACTGCGCCGTGTTATTCCAAGCATCGGTCGTTTAGATACGGCGACTCTGCTGTTGGCGATCGCAGTGTCTTTTGTCAAGCTGTTGGTTGTATCACTAGTTTTCAATTTAAACTGGAACCCAATAGGCATACTGATCAATGCCCCGATAGACGTTTTGCGCGAGGGATTATCACTGGTATTTTGGATCCTTATTCTGCGCGCTATTCTCAGTTGGGTAAGTCAAGGTTCAAACCCGATTGAATACGTCACGATGCAATTAACTGAGCCGTTTTTGCGTCCCATTCGTAGCGTCATACCACCGATGGGAGGTTTAGACCTTTCAGTACTTATTGCGATTATTGCAATTCAGTTTATTCGAATTCTGCTGGGCGATGTGTTTGGCGGTTTCTAATCAGCATGTGGAGAATGATTATGCGTTGGCGAACTCTTCTAGCAGTATTTCTTAGCGGGCTGTTAATCACTCCCTCTGTTTTCGCTGAACAAAAGCAAACGCTGGGCGATTGGGACGTTCATTACATGGTTGTCAGCACTACGTTTTTAACGCCTGAAGTTGCCAAGGCCAACGGTATTGTCCGCAGTCGTTTTAACGCGTTGGTCAATATTTCGGTATTGGACAGTGATACCAAGGCAGCACTCAAACCTGCTGTATCTGGCTCTGCGCGAAACCTTATTGGTACCACCAAGCAGCTTCAGTTTAAGCGAGTTGTAGAAGGAGATGCAGTATATTACCTGGCAGTTCTGTCCTATCGCGATATGGAAAATTACACTTTCAATATCGATATCCAACAAGGCAATACCAAGCGTACGCTAACCTTTTCACAGAAACTTTATGTCGACTAACCGCTAGTGTTGGTCGAACATCACTTGGTTGCCATCAGGGTCGAGAAATACACAATGGCAAGGACCTGACTCACCTTCTGTCGCTTTCACTGGAGTGTAGCCTTGTGCTTGCATTGCGCGCTCAATACCGCGCGCATCGGCAGGGTTAAATGTAAGTATGTTCTTGTCGAACATATCTTTAAAAATACCGATAACGGTCGTGCCATTTTGCAATATCAACCAATTGTCCTTAATTGATCCACACCCTTCAATGGCAGCAAAACCTAAAGCTTCATAGAACGCTTTGGCTTTGCTCATATCTTTAACCGTTAGACTGACTGAAAATTGCCCCAGCTCCATATGCGTATTCCCGTAGTTGAACTACTTCAGGTATAGACAGCATCAGCTGGGATCTCAAGGTAGTTACAATGATTACTGTTCAGGACGAGTGAAGACTAATTCTTTATCCGAACTTAAGGTCGCATCAAAGGTGTAACCTGCAGCGTTAAATTGCTTCAGCTGCTCTGCGTCAGTTACGCGATTTTCAATGATGTATCGCGCCATCAAGCCGCGTGCTTTTTTGGCAAAAAAGCTAATCACTTTGAGCTTACCGTTTTTAGTATCTTTAAACACAGGAGTTATTACACGCGCGTTCAGTGTCTTTTTACTGACAACCTTAAAATACTCATTCGACGCGAGATTAATCAATACCGGTTGTTGCTCAGCGTTGAGTTGCTCAGTGACTTTATCACCCCAAAACTCATACAGGTTTTTACCTTTCGGGTTGTCTAGCTTAGTGCCCATTTCTAAGCGGTAGGCTTGCATCAGGTCAAGCGGTCGCAATACCCCATACAGCCCCGATAAAATTCGCACATGCTGTTGGGCAAAAGCAAGATCATCTTCGCTCAAACTACCAGCATCTAGTCCGGTGTATACGTCACCATTGAATGTAAGCACTGCCGGCTTGGCATTTTCTACGGTGAAGGGAAACTCAAAACTGTTAAAACGCTCGGCGTTTAGAAGCGCAAGCTTATCACTAATGCGCATCAGCGATGCTAGATTAGCAGGCGATAGCTGCTTACACGTGTCGACCAATTCTCTGGTTTCTGACATTAGTTCTGGTTGAGTCGCTGGTAACGACAAGCTTACCGGCTCGACATCAAGATTCTTGGCCGGTGATAGCACGACTAACATAACTGCTCCTAACTTCTATAATCGCAATATTGTACGTCTAAGATTGCGGCGAGATCGAAAAAACCAAGTTATTACGAAAACTTATTACTTAGCTTACAAAATTTGCAGTTTCACTAGCACTCAAAAGCCCACACTTGTACTCTATAGGCATCGAAATTTATGGATAAAAACATGAGCAATCAACTGTCTTCTTTACGTTCAATGACAACCGTTGTAGCCGATACTGGCGATATTGACGCCATTCGCAAATATCAACCGGTTGATGCTACCACTAATCCGTCGTTACTACTTAAAGCTGCTGAGCTTCCGCAGTATGCACAGCTGATCACTGAAGCTATCGATTATGCAAAGGCATTAGGTGGCAGTGAGCAACAGCAGGTCGAAAATGCTGGCGATAAACTCGCGGTATTAATCGGTAAACAAATTCAAGAGATCATTCCCGGCCGTATTTCAACCGAAGTAGACGCTCGCTTGTCGTTTGATACGCAAGCGACAATTGCCAAAGCGCAGAAATTAATTGACCTATACCGCGACGCTGGCGTCGATAAATCGCGTATTCTGATTAAAATTGCCTCGACATGGGAAGGCATAAAAGCGGCAGAATACCTTGAGCAACAAGGTATTAACTGCAACCTAACCTTGCTGTTTAGCTTTGCCCAAGCGCGTGCCTGTGCAGAAGCTGGGGTATTCCTCATCTCGCCATTTGTCGGTCGTATTTTAGACTGGTACAAAAAGCAAACTGGCAAAGAAAGCTACGCGCCAGCAGAAGATCCCGGCGTTGTTTCAGTGACTAAGATTTACAACTACTACAAGCAACACGGCTACAATACTGTGGTTATGGGCGCGAGTTTCCGTAACACTGATGAAATTACCGAGTTAGCGGGGTGCGATCGCTTGACGATTAGTCCACAACTACTTGAAGAACTAGCCAATACTGCGGGTGACGTTGTGCAGAAACTTACTCCAACCACAGATACACAACCGGCACCAGCACCGCTAACAGAAGCAGATTTTAGATGGGCGCACAATGAAGATGCGATGGCAACGGAAAAACTTGCTGAAGGTATTCGCAACTTTGCTGCCGACCAAGTTAAACTTGAAAAACTCTTGTTAGCGCAATTCTAAGAATTACATTCTCACTCTAAGGACACAGCATGACAAACATTACGGCATCAACACCTTGGCAAACGCTGAATCATTTAGCCGCAGAATTAGATGGGCAACACATGCGCGATTGGTTTGTTGCCGAGCCAAGCCGAGCATCTGATTATGCGTTGAGTGCCTGCGGTTTAAACCTCGATTACTCGAAAAATCGAATCAATACGAGTGTGTTAGATGCTTTGTTTGAACTAGCCAGCTACGCAAACGTCGAGGCTCAACGAGATGCGATGTTTGCGGGTGAGAAAATCAATTCAACTGAAGGGCGCGCCGCATTGCACACCGCACTGCGTAACTTTTCAGGTGACCCCATAATGCTGGATGGCGAGGATGTCGCACCTGAAGTAGCAGCAACATTGGCGAAAATGGCCGCATTTACTCAAGCCATTCATTCGGGTGAACACAAAGGCTATACGGGTAAAGCCATCAAACACGTGGTCGCTATCGGTATCGGTGGCTCTTTCTTGGGCCCTAAAATCATGAGCGAAGCCCTCAAGCCGTTGCACACCGATGCGTGTAAAGTGCATTTCGTGGCTAACGTAGACGGCTGCCATATCCGTGATGTCCTCGGTGGTCTTGACCACACAGAAACCCTAGTCTTAATGTCATCTAAATCATTCACGACCCAAGAGACATTGCAAAATACCCTAACGGCTAAAGCTTGGTTTATCGAACAAGGTGGCAGCCAAAAGGACATCGCGAAGCATTTTGCCTGTGTCTCTTCGAATGTACCTAAAGCAGTTGAGTTTGGGATTGATCCTGACAATATTTTTCCCATGTGGGACTGGGTCGGTGGCCGCTACAGCCTATGGTCAGCAATCGGGTTGCCGATTGCACTGTGTATTGGTTACGACAATTTTGAGCAGTTGCTAAAAGGCGCGTACGCCATGGATGAGCATTTTAAAACTGCTCCAATGCAGCAAAACATGCCGGTAATTTTAGCATTGTTGGGTGTTTGGTACCGCAACTTCCAAGGTGCTCAAAGCCATGTACTATTGCCATATTACCATTATTTACGCGGTTTCCCGGCCTATGTACAACAGCTTGATATGGAAAGTAACGGCAAACAGGTTGCTCAACAAGGCAATTCAGTGAATTGCGCTACTGGGCCAATTATTTGGGGTAGTGAAGGCACTAACGGTCAGCATTCTTTCCATCAATTAATCCATCAAAGTAATACCTTGATCCCAGCAGACTTTATTTTACCACTCACGGTGTATGACGGTGACAGTGAAGACGCTGCCACCCATCACGCGATGCTGGCCTCTAACTGCTTTGGCCAAACCCAAGCGCTGATGCAGGGCAAAAGTTACGCCGAGTGCCTAAGTGATTTGGAAGGCAAAGAAATGGATGATCAAGAGAAAGCCCGTATTGCCGCGCACAAAACCATGCCGGGCAACAAACCAAGCAATACCATTACCTGCCTTAAATTAGATCCATTTACATTAGGAGCTTTAGTCGCATTGTATGAACATAAAGTGTTTGTGCAAGGTGCGATTTGGGGCCTTAATTCATTTGACCAATGGGGGGTGGAATTAGGTAAAGTGCTGGGCAACCAAGTGTTAGACGGCATTTTGGGCAAACGCGAGTTAAACCAGTTTGACGCGTCTACAGCGGCACAAATCGAAGCGTTTAGAGCAGCGCAAAAGTAGTAATGAGGTCCCGTCTTACGCCGGGATGATGTTTAATAGTCACATGCTGGATGATGGGCGTGAGCGTACGTCGCCATTTGCGCTAAAAACAACTGCGTTTCGGCATCAATAGCAAATTCCTGTGACGGTGAAATAAGGTCCGCAGGCTCGCCTGTAATTGTTTCGAAAAGCACGAGAGCGGTTAAGAAACTTCCCAACAATGAAGCATGGTTGCCGTCAGCGGCATGTAAACGAACGTCAGGCCTAATTTCTAACGCGCGCTCCCATGCATACCCTATTGGCGCAATACAGGCATTCGTCTGAGTAGCAATATTGACATGGATATTATGGATATATTCTGTTTCACTTGGCCTGTTACGCTGTGCCCACTCTGGAAACATAATTGCCTGACCGTTAGTTTGTTCAATTTTCGCAATCAAGCTCAGTGCGCCAGTTATCGGGTAATCAACTTGAAAGCTTTGTGAATATTTTTGCGCTTGCAACACCACATGTGTCCAGTCTCGCGATTCCAAGTGCGCTAGAGTGGATTCTGAAACGGCATGGTCAATCAAAAAGCCATAGCGTTGAACGCGTTCTGTAAGCGCTTTTTTTCCTGAAACGTTTTGGTTAATCAGATATTTGACCATTCCAGACAAGTTATTGGATGCGCTATGGCTATTGCCAATGAACAAGACTTGTATTTGAGCATCTTCTGGCACTGGCTCACTAGGCGCGGGGAGGGTCACTTCTGACGGCGACGAAGTGTCCTGAGGCGCGCCACTGCCACAACCTATTGTGCCAATACAGATAAGACCGATTAAAAGAGACCGCACAATACCCTCTGTTTAATTTACCACTATAAACTAGGCTAAAATTAGAGTTCATAGATAACAACTCAGTTCGTCCCCTAAACCAGACACTTAGTCACTTTACTGTTCGTCAAATAAAAGCCATCAAATGTTAACCATAAATTAACATTTCAGTTTTATATTTAGCCACGTTGTGATATTAATGAGTCGTCGGAGCCGTATTTTTCGATATTACTACTCCGGTAATCGTAGTGTGCGCAAAATAACTATAAGGAGATCGCCGTGAATAAAAAAGATGTATTCGCGATGGCAGATAGTGAAACTAAAACGAGCAAACAACGAAACAAAAAACGCAAATGGAGAGAAATCGAAGCGATTCAAGACCGTTTCAGACTAGAAAAAGAACTCGCCGAATTCGACATGGATTTTGACCTGGATTCAGCAATCAATTAAATGATAACGGCCGCACATATGCGGCCGTTTCTGATCTAGGTACTAAGGTTTTTAAACCTGCCAATTGATGGGACTGCGATTAGTCTCCAATAGATAGTTATTGGCCTTGGAAAAGTGTCCACAACCGATAAAGCCGCGATGTGCAGACAGTGGCGAAGGGTGTGGCGCGGTCAACACGCAATGACGCGCTGCGTCTACTTGACGAGCCTTTTTCTGTGCGTGCCCGCCCCACAACATGAACACCACCTGCTCTTTGTGTTGATTAATGGTAGCGATAACCGCATCGGTGAACTGCTCCCAACCTAACTTCGCATGCGAATGAGCATTGCCTGCTTCAACGGTTAACACCGTATTAAGCAGTAATACCCCCTGCTCCGCCCAGGCAGTTAAATTTCCGTGTTTGGGGATGGTAAAGTCAGAATAGTCGCGATCGAGCTCTTTGTAGATATTCGCTAACGAAGGCGGCGGTTTTACCCCGTCGGGAACAGAAAAGCTCAAGCCATGCGCCTGCAGTGGCCCGTGATAGGGATCCTGACCGATAATCACAACCTTAATGTCTTCAAACGGCGTTGTCGCAAAGGCATTAAACACCGCATCTTTAGGCGGATAAATAGTGACACCCGCGGCACGGCGGCGCGCCACTTCGTTCATTAACTCGACAAAATACGGCTGCTGCTTTTCGCTACCAAGCACATCCGTCCAGGTGGTCATCAAGCACCTAAAACCTTAAACATGTGGGCCTTGAGAGCCTCATAATCGTTATCCACGTCCAGTGCCAAACTCTCTTTACCGGCTACATCAGCCAATGGGCCGGGTAAGTTGATCGGCTGACCTAAGACATTTTCTACCGATTCACGAAACTTAGCAGGATGGGCTGTACCCAAGAATAAACCCACCTCTCCTTCTTCAAGGTGCTGAGTCAGCGCTCTGTATGCTACGGCAGCATGAGGCTCACTGATATAACCTTGCTTGGCTAATTGCTTCATCGCCAGCTGAGTATACTCCTCATCAATCATCTCACCCTTGATTTCGGCAGGCTTGATCTCACCGCGTTCAAGCATGGCCTCTATGCGTGGCCAGTTGTTCGGCTGGCTCACATCCATCGCATTTGACAAGGTTGCTTGAGTGGGTTTTGGTTGCCACTTGCCGGTGCGCAAATAGCGCGGCACAGTGTCGTTCACGTTTGTTGCAGCAATAAAACGCTTAATCGGTAATCCCAATACTTTAGCAATGATACCCGCAGTTAAATTACCAAAATTACCGCTTGGCACCGAAACCACAAGCTTACCTCGCGCCTCTTTTGGCAACTGTGAAACAGCTTCGAAGTAGTAGCAAACTTGTGCCAATAAGCGACTGATATTGATTGAATTTGCAGAATTTAAGTGCAAACCGTCGCGAACTTCGGGATCGTCAAATGCCTGTTTGACTAATGCTTGGCAGGCGTCAAAGTCACTTTCAATCGCCACGGTGTGAATATTGTCACCTAAGGTTGTAAATAGCTTTTCCTGTAAAGGACTGATTTTGCCTTTCGGAAATAAGATCACAACATTGATGTTATCCAACCCATGAAAAGCATGAGCCACTGCGGCTCCGGTATCACCCGAAGTAGCAGTTAGAATGGTTATTTTCTCACCATCGCTGATGTTGGCTAAACACTGCGCCATAAAGCGGCCACCAAAATCTTTAAACGCCAAGGTTGGACCGTGAAAGAGCTCTAAACAATGAACTTCATTACTGATACTTTCTACTTTTGCAGGAAAGTTAAATGCAGTAGCGACAATCTGTTCAATCGTCGCATCAGCTAAATCGCTACCGATAAGGTGCTTTAGAATTGCTGTGCTACGTTCAACTAAAGGTAAGTCTAACAGGGCATCTATATTATCCAGAGGCGTAAATTGCTCGGGAAAAAACAAGCCTTGTTGCTGGCCCAACCCAGTCTTTACGGCTGTAGGAAAATCGACGCGTTGCTGCGCAACTTTTAAGTTAACTAAATCCACTACTCTTACTCGCTGTATTCTGCTGTTGCCCCAACATCAGGGATTGTACAGATATGACTGAAACCGTCGTCATTCTGGACATATTGTTTATCTAAGTATTCTTGTATATTGCGCGCATCGTCAAGATCCTCAGCCACACAAAACACCGTGGGCCCAGAGCCTGAAATACCAAAGGCTTTACCGTTCAATGCCAAGCACTGCTCGCGTGCGTCGTCAAAACCGGGGAGTAAGCTTTTGCGCCATGGCTCGGCGACCACATCGTGCATCACGCGCCCAGCACTCAACGCATCGCCACGATACAACGCATCAACAAAAACGCCCAGCTGTCGACCAAAGGTCAACAAGTCTTCGCGACTGTATTGCGAGGGTAAGATTTTGCGCGCTGCCGACGTTGATACACTCAACCCGGAATAACACACCACCCAATACCAGTGCTGTATTGCGGGCAGAATAGTTGCCGGTTGTTGATCATCACCGGTCATTAGGGTGATACCCCCTAAATAGGCTGGCGCGACATTGTCATAATGTACGCTGCCACTAATACGCCCCTCCAACTCACCCATCATATGTAACAGTTGATCTTGGTTAAAAGGCGCTTGATAGAAGGCGTTAAATGCGTGCAAAGCAGCCACGATAGAAGCTGCACTGCTGCCCAGACCACTGCCGATCGGCAAGCACTTTTCTAAGTGAATAGCAACCGCGTGTGCGCCAATTCCTCGTTTTGCTAACTGCTCGACAAAATAGTCGTAGCACTGCAGTACTATATTATCGCGAGGCTCGCCGGGGAGCCTATCGGCAAATCGACCACTGACGGTCAACGTGGTGTGTTCAGCACCCGCTATTTGTACCGAATCACCTAAGGGGTGCCCATCAATCGGACGTAACGCCGCACCTAAAACGTCAAACCCTAAACTAAGGTTTCCTATTGAAGCTGGCGCAAAGGCAGTAGTAGTGCGCAAAGGCATTTTAGACATCTTGTTTCCATGGCATTGTTCTAAGTACATCGGCAAAAACGCCTGCGGCAGTGACCGTAGCGCCTGCACCATACCCTCTTATAACATAAGGAATCGGATTGTAATACGCACTGTGGATTGCCAACGCATTTTCACCATCTTTGACCGCTGCCAAAGGGTGGGAAAGCGGTACAGATTCGATACTCACTTTGCACTGACCATCGACTATCTGACCAACATATCGAAGAACTTCACCATTTTTCTCTACATTTTTAACTTTTTCGGCGAATCTAGCGTCAAGTTTCTCTAAATTTGTTAGGAATTCATCTACGCTGCCAGATGCATCAAAATCTTTGGGTAAAACCGGATCAATCTGAATATCGCTGAGCTCCAATGACATGTTTGCTTCGCGCGCCATAATTAACAGTTTTCGGGCAACGTCCATACCACTGAGATCATCGCGTGGGTCCGGTTCAGTATAACCCTTCTCTCGTGCTATTTTGGTTGCTTCAGACAGTGTTCGCCCAGCTTCTAGCTCACCAAATACGTATGACAATGAACCTGATAAAATGCCTTCAAATCGCTCTAAACTATCACCAGCGCTGAGCAATTTTTGTAAGTTGTCAATGACCGGCAAGCCAGCACCAACAGTGGTCTCGTAAAGATACTGCCGGCTAGTATCAAGCGCCGTTTTGTGCAGCGAATGATAATAGTCTAATGCTTTTGTGTTGGCCTTTTTGTTCGGCGTAACGACGTGGAAACCCTGTTCGAGAAATTCGTGATACATGTCGGCGATAGATTCACTGCTAGTACAGTCGACAATCACCGGATTAACCAAAGAGTTCTCACTGACAAAGGACTTCAATTTAGCCACTGAAAAAGCTTCAGTGGCGGCCTTTAAGCGTGATTGCCAATCAGTAGAAAGCGTAATCCCGCCATTTTCGAGTAACAATTGACGGCTGTTGGCAATGCCAAACACGTTCAACCGAACATTGCGGTCGAGTAATAAAGGTTGCTGCTTTTCAATTTGCTTTAACAGTGCTGAACCTACGGTTCCACAACCAATCAGAAACACATCAATAGTGTGTGAGTTTGAGAAAAAATTCTGGTGGATCACTTTGACCGCCTTTTTACCCTTTCGGCCTTCTATCACAGTAGAGATAGAGCGCTCAGAAGAGCCCTGTGCAATGGCTACGTTATTGACACGCGCTTGTGCAAGCGCACTGAAGAACTTGGCTGCAAGGCCTTTTTGATGACGCATTCCATCACCGACTAGGGTTACAATGGCAAGTCCCTTACGCACTTCAATTGGGTCGAGTAATTGATTCGATAATTCTAATGCAAACGCCTCTTGTAAAACTTCTAAAGCACGGTCTGCATCTTTTTCGTGAATACAGAAACTGATGCTGTACTCACTTGAAGACTGAGTGATCAAGCAAATTGAAATGTTGGCATGTGCTAACACTTCGAACACACGGCTGGCCATACCAACCATGCCTTTCATACCGGGTCCTGCAACGTTGAACATGGCCATATCATCCAGTTGTGATATGCCTTTCACGCTAGTCCAAACAGTGCTGGCTTCGGCACTGATCAACGTCCCCTGAGCAGCGGGATTTAGCGTATTTTTAATCCAACACGGAATATGGAACTGGGCGATTGGCCCAATGGTCTTGGGGTGCAGAACCTTGGCGCCAAAATAGCTTAACTCCATCGCTTCTTGATAGGTTAGCTTGTCGAGTAATACTGCGCCTTCAACTTGATTCGGGTCGGCATTATAAACACCGTCAACGTCAGTCCAAATTTCGCAGCACTGGGCATCTATACACGCGGCTAATATGGCCGCTGAGTAATCAGAGCCGTTGCGACCCAACGTGACTTTCTCACCCTCGTTATTTGCGGCAACAAATCCCGGCATTATTAAGCATTCACTGCCATCGGTTGGCACGTTGGTAAAGCGTGACTTACTCGCTTGTAAGTCCGCTATGCTATCGAGATAATCGCCCTCAGCCAGCACGTATTCTACCGGGTCTAAGATGCGATTTTGGATCCCTAATGCGCTTAGCAAATGGCTGAAAATCGTCACACTGACGTATTCACCGGTACTGAGAATTCCTGCTGTGACAGCCGGCGGCGCCATTTTGAGTAACCTTACGCCTTCAAGCTGAGCAGCCAAACCGCTTAACCGTTGGTCAATGAAGGCTTTTACCTGCTCGACTGCAAAGTTTTCATGGACTTGATGTAACTCAGTGGCAATGCTGTGTAATGTCATTTCAAGTTTGGCAAACAGTTCACCGAAATCTTTATTGGCAGCAGCTTCATCGCACAACAATGACAATGCGTTTGTCACGCCTTTAGGGGCCGATAGTACAACCGCTGCACCGCCGGATTGGTGTGCTTGTTGGCTGATTTCGGCGACCCCCAGATAACGTTCAGCATCTGCAAGCGACGAGCCGCCAAATTTCATAACTTTCATGACAGAGTCTCCCAAATTTCTCTTATGCCAAAAAAAAACCCGCTCTTTGGAAGCGGGCTTTCGTTGATTTGGCATTATGCACTAGCCAACGACCGCCCTGAAAAAGGTGGTTGTCATCATGCCGGTAGTGCTAATAATTGTTTTCATGCGCTCAATGTGACGTATAGACGTCTAGATGTCAATACTGAAAATGCCGATATCGAGAATAAATCACTACTCGTACCAGTTGACCAATCGCTTAATACAAACCAAAGCGTTGCAACGTGCCGTGCAAACGCGCTGAATCAACGGGTTTTTCGATAAAGTCTAACGCCCCAAGGGACAGCACACGATCTTGCATTTGCGGCTGAATATCACCCGAGATAACAATAACAAAGACTTCAATCGATTTCTGCTTAATCATCTTTAATACCTCAACACCGTCCATAAAAGGCATTGTCAGGTCTAAAAACAACAGCGAGATAGGATGCTGTTCAAGAATATCTAACGCTTGCTGACCATTTTCAGCAGTAAATATAGCCTGGCTGAGCTCGTCAGGCAGACTTCGCTTGACCATTTTTCGCGCTAGCGATGAGTCATCGCAAATTAGTACCGGAAATGACATCTTGTCACCTTTTTATTATTTTTGTAGTCAACGGCAGCAATAATTATTCCAAAATACCCGATATGAATCGAAAAAGGAAGACTCATGCGTATCGTTTACGCGTCGTTCAAAAACTCAGCCTTTGGTAGCAAAGTACCGTTACACGGCTGGTATTGCCGGCGGTACCTGTTAATCTAAGCGCGCTCAGGTTAAAAAGGACAGGTATGAACGATCCGAAGTTATGCGCCAAGGTGGCCTATCAGATATTAAACGGGTTTGATAAAAGTTACCGATGGTATTCGCGGATCACGCGCGGCGCGCAAGATCGCTTTGAAAATGGTCAGTGGCAAGCCACCCAAAATGCAGTCAAAGAGCGCATCACTATATACGAGCAGAGCCTGTCCGATATTGTCAGCGAAATATACCAGCAAGTCCACGTGCACCATCAAGATCTCGAATTTTGGATCGCGTTAAAAGAACATTTCACCTTATTGCTCGACAGCCATCCGCAATACGAACTCGCAGAAACATTTTACAACTCAGTCATTGGTAAAATTTTCCGCCATCGCAAAATCGATGACCGCTTAATGTTTGTGTTGCCTTCGCGTTGCTTTATAGCGGGCCCTGACCGCGACAAAGTCGTCAATAGCTTTGATACCACAGGCACGGTGCGCGCCATGCACGAGTCGATTTTAAAAACCTATCGCTTCAACATCGGTTTTGAAGATAAGGAGCGCGACTTAGAGTTTATGGATGTCGCACTGCGACGTAAACTCAATCGCGAACAACTGGCTAGCGTGCACGCTGTAGAACTGTTAAAGCCGGTTTTTTACCGCGGTAAAGCGGCTTATCTAATTGGCCGTATCTGTATGCCAGATGAAACCGTACCTTTCGTTATCGCCTTACAAACCAACGAACAACACGAACTGTTTGTTGATGCGTTGTTGACTGAACAAAAAGATCTCAGTGTTATTTTTGGTTTCGCCCGCTCTTACTTCATGGCAGACACTCAACACCCGGCTGAAATTGTCGCATTCTTGCAAGAACTCTTGCCGAATAAAAAGCACTTCGAGCTGTATATGAGCTTGGGCTTTTACAAACACGGGAAAACAGTGTTTTACCGCAACTTTCTCCAGCACTTACAAAATAGCGACGACCAGTTTTGCATTGCGCCCGGGATCCGCGGATTGGTTATGGCGGTATTCCACCTCCCCTCCTACGGTGTGGTTTTTAAAATTATTAAGGATGAGTTTGCTGAGAGTAAAAAGATCACGCGTGAGCACGTCAAAGATTGCTACCGATTAGTGAAAACATCCGATCGCATCGGCCGTATGGCGGACACCCATGAGTATGTAAACTTTCGTCTGCCACGCGAGCGCGTCGAAGACAGCCTTCTCGATGAGTTGCTCGCAACATGTGCCTCTAGTATTGAGCTGACTGACAATGAAGTAATCATCAAACATCTTTATATTGAGCGCAAAATGACACCGCTCAATTTATATCTGCAACAGGAAACTGATCCAGTTAAGATACGAAATGCGATTGATGAGCTGGGCTTGTGTATCAAGCAAATTGCGTTGGCAAATATTTTCCCAGGCGATATGTTGCACAAAAATTTTGGTATCACGAAGCATGGTCGCGTAGTGTTTTATGACTATGATGAGATTTGCTTTATGCACGAACGCAATTTCAGAGCGCTCCCCAAAAGCGATGACCCCTATGTACTCGACACACTTTCAGTAGCGCCCAATGATGTATTCCCAGAACAGTTCGAGCACTTCATAATTGGTAAAAAAGTATTTAAGGATATTCTCAAAGAACTGCATGGCGATTTGATGACCCCCGAATATTGGCGCTCAGTGCAAGCCATAACTGCCACAGGGGCGATCCAGAACTTCACACCCTATCCAGCGTGCCGCCGTTTTATGCAACGCTAACGGCGATAGCTGTTTTTTACAACAGGCGGATGATCAGTGCCAGCGCACAGCCAAACCCAATCATCCAAAACGTGCTGCGCAGTTTGTCATAATTGAGCCAATAGCTCACCACATAGAAACTCCGGGTCGCCACAAAAATGAGTGCCAAGGTTTGTGCCAAAGAGTCAATAGCATCTACAGCGATTACAGCGAGTACCGCTGGTGCGAAGTAGGCAATCGCTTCAAAACTGTTTTTATGGGCCGCAAGCGCTCGCGCGCCAAACCCGGTTAGTTTCGCCTGTTGGTCACGTGGATGAGCGTTGTCATAGCCGTTAATTTGATGCATCGCATACGCCAAAGGCGCTTTCGCCAAAATGGGCATAACGATAATCGCCAACAAACACCAAAGCATAATTGTCATAGTTTTCCTCCAACGGCGGACCTGGTGTGGTCACACCGGATATCGATGGTACCGCTTTATTTATCAGTTTGATCATTAAAATTTATTAACGATAGTCGAGCAAACTATTTAGTCATCATGGCGTATAAGTCAATACAAACGATAGGAATACGGTTATGAAAGTACTAATCATTGAAGACGACCCTACAGTGAGTCACTTTATTCGCAAAGGGCTAACCGAGGCTTCACTTACATGCGACGTAGCGGCAGATGGTAAACGCGGACTACAAATGGCAGAAAGCGGTCAATACGACGCAATCGTGCTTGATCGAATGCTGCCTGAAATGGACGGCATGCAAGTATTACAACACTTGCGGAGCAAACGTTCGGAAACCCCAGTCCTAATCCTAAGCGCCAAAAGCAAAGTTGAAGATAAAGTTGTCGGCTTGCGCTCGGGTGCTGATGATTACCTCACCAAACCTTTCGCATTCGAAGAATTAATGGCGCGTTTAGAGCTCATGGTACAGCGTTCAGCTGCGACACCCGAGCAGTCAAATGTTGAGGTTACTCTGACCGCGGCTGACCTGACCCTCAACCTGCTTACCCGAAAAGTACATCGCGCTAACCAGAGCATTGAGCTTCAAGGTCGTGAGTTCCGTCTACTTGAATACCTGATGCGCAATAAAGAGCGGGTTATCACACGTACGATGTTGTTGGAAAAAGTATGGGATTATAACTTTGACCCGCAAACCAACATCATCGATGTACACATCAGTCGCTTACGTCAAAAAATAGACAAAGGTTTTGCTGTCCCCTTAATTGAGACAGTCCGCGGTGCGGGTTATCGCATGCGCGACAATATTGAGGATCGAATGCTCTCGTGAAGGCGATCCGCGATTTCTCGCGCAGCTCAAGTTTTTCACTGAGCGCTTTGTTCACCGCATTATTAATGCTCGGTGTGTTTTTTATCGCCTACTTTATTGTAATAAGCTCTGATCAAACACTGATCCGCGAATCAGAAGCCGCCATCGATGTTGACGCCAAAGGGATCCAGGAAATCTATTATCTCGCAGGCATCGATGGTGTTACTCAAACATTGCGCATGCGGGTGCAAGACTCCACCAATAGCTCGTTCTATGCAATCCAAGATCAAGATGGGCAAATGCTCGTGGGCAACTTAAGTGATTGGCCTACGGATATCAAAGAACTTCGTACCGATCGACTTGCTGTGTTTAATATCGACCGCTCCTTTGTTGCCAACATCCCAAGTGCTATTGAAAAAGATGCACAAAGTTACAATGTGTTGGGCCGCACAATGGTGTTCGATGGGCAATATCAATTGTTTATCGGCCGCAAAATTGATGATTTAGAGATCGCCCAATGGGTTGGGCGCACCTTTGGCTGGTTAATCGTTTTCGTTCTTTGTCTTATCGCGGGTATCAGTTTATGGGTGGGTTACTACGTGGTTTCACGGATCAACGACATCTCTGAAACCGCAGACCGGATCATGAACACCGGCGATTTATCGGCGCGCTTGCCCGTTGAGAGTACTTGGGATGACTTGAGCTCGCTAGCTGTTTCGCTAAATCGCATGCTCAGCGAAATCGAATACTCGGTAAACAATATAAAGTCAGTATCAGACAATATCGCGCATGACTTACGCACGCCATTAACCCGACTGCGTCAACGCATTGAAAATCAATTTGACGAAGAAACCGCCAGGCCGCTGTTAAACGAAGCCGACAACCTCCTCGATATGTTTAACGGCTTATTGCGCATTGCCGACATTGAAGCTGACAAAAAGCGCTGTGCATTCAAAACTAACGCCGTTGATGACATCGTGCACGACGTAGTCGAGATGTATCAACCCTTAGCGGATGACAAAAACATTAGAATTGCCGCTGAGATAAAGCCTACCTCTGCCACTTGCGACAAAGATCTCATTTTCCAGAGCGTTGCCAATATTCTCGATAATGCGATTAAATTCACGCCTGAAGACGGCCTTATTCAATTGTATTGCGGCTACGCTAACGGGGAAGTGATTATTCGCATTAATGACAGTGGCATTGGTATCGATGCGGATAAACACAATGAAATTACCCAGCGCTTCTTCCGCGATGAAAGCAGTCGTACGACGAAAGGCAATGGCTTGGGAATGGCAATGGTCGCCGCAATTGTTAAGTTACATCGCGGCAAATTGCGTTTTGCCAGTAATCCCTTGCATACTGGCAGCGGACTTGGCGTAAGCCTTTACTTCCCCACCGGGTTGTAATCTAGAGTTACTCTTGACGTTGCATAAAGATAGTGACTTCCGCCATGACTAAGCCAAACTTTTTAATATAACTGCGGTTCATCATGGTTTGCTCATCGAATGCCCAAAACCAGTCGTCAAATGCAACGCGATACTCAGTATCGTCGACGGGTAAATCCATCTCATAGCGAAAATTAAACGCATTGCCGAATGCGGTGCCAGTTGCGGGGCCGGCAATATCGCCAGCGTTGCCAATAAAACTGCCAGGCGCTTGCTGCTCAATTCGCCAAATACGGGTTTTGGGGCCATCGCCAACACCGTAGGTAAAGGTTTCATCGAGGATCAGTTCACCAGTTTCAATACGACCATCAATATCAACAATAAAGCGCTGAACCACTTCACCGCTGCGATTTTGCACTATCCCCCAGGCGCGCACTTGACCATTGAAAAATTGGTTAATATCAAACGTCGGCTCAATTGACTTATAGTCATTGCCGTCAATAGATACACTACACGCCGCTAGCCCAAATGTAGCGCCCAGCACTACCAGTAAGCGCGGCGCCCATTGTGAAAGTTTACTCATTGCTAACTCCTTATAAATTCAGTAATTTTTTGCGCAGACCTGGCTCAGACGTTTTGTCACTGAGCCAAATCGCAAAGAACCATTGGGTAAAAGCAGGATCATCTACTTCGCCTAACTTGTTTTGATCGAGATAGAAATGTGCAACGCCTTGTGCATCAGCAATGCCGGTAATGGTCTCGCCCTTTTTCACATCCGGGAATAATTCATTCATTGTCGTTAGCCACTGGTCTAATTGTTCCTCGTCATTAAATCCTTGTGATTTCATTTCTTTCACCGACCGCTTAGCAATGTCGTCGCCATCGAAGTTGCGCAAGTATGTCAATGACAAGGCGAAGGGCTTATCACTGACATAATCGCCGGCGCTCGCATATAGCTTCGCTGTATACACATCCCAAAAGATATATTCAAACTTGGCCTCACCGACAATTTGTGGGTCATCAATATATTGTTCGATCGTTGCTCGATCTGCCATTACCGGTCCTGCCATTGAGAGAATTAAGTACAGAGTCGCAAACCTGCGTTTCATATCCAGACTCCATTGTTAAATTGATAATTAGTACGCAAAGCCTGTGATCCTGATCAATTCCCCCAGTATTAAAACTCATTCACAAACAGACAATAATATTTAAAAACATACACTTAACTGCATAACGGTGCTTAATTACAGTTATTTAATACCCTCGTAACCTTGTGGTAATGCGCATTTTCGTAGACTTAAACGCAACCATTAAAACCACGAGGAATAGCAATGTACAACTTTCACAACAACCTTAATAAACCCATGCTAACCGCAGCGTTAATCGCCATCACTTTTAGCTCGAGCGCACTTGCCAGCGACTCAACCTGGTACACCAAGGCGAGCGTTGGATTGAGCCAGCTCTCCGATACGTCCTCCGATGCAACAAACACTGCAATAACGGCCACAGATAACAATCGCTGGGATGCAAATATCGATAGTGGCTTTTATGCTGGTGCGGGGTTAGGCAAACAGATTTCTGAAGATTTCTCAACTGAGCTTTACTGGGAATACCGCACCAATGATTCTGATACCCAAGTGAATGCCAATGGCGATAGCTTTTCTGGCAATTTTGCTTCCAGTATTTTTTATCTGAATGGCTATTACCATGCGTACACCAACGGCCCATGGCACGTCAGCTTGGGCGCTGGCCTTGGCTGGGTACAAGAAATTGACTTGGATTTAGAACAAGGCAGTGTCGAGCGCTCCTATTCAGGTGATGGCGACATTACATGGCAGTTAATGTTTCAGGCCGACTACAGGCTAAATCAAAATTGGTCACTAGCGACTGAAGCTCGCTGGCAAGACCTAAGCAGAGTAAGTCTTGACGCTGAAGAAAATGCCGTAGGTGCTTTGGATAATCTAGATTACAATCCGGTATCATTGGGCGTTAACTTAAGCTATCGCTTTTAAAGGATCCGGTTGTTTTCTATTCAAGTACCATCGCCACTACAGCGGTTTTATCCCGATTGGCCCAATGCTGAGCGCTATCAGCTTTATGTCAAACGGGATGACTTGATCCACCCAGTGATCTCCGGTAACAAGTGGCGCAAACTGGCAGCACCTATACTGCAATTTGCGCAACACAGACCTTCACGCGTGGCGAGTTTTGGGGGTGGTTACTCCAATCACATCCACGCCCTTGCATACTGTTGCTGGCAACTACAAATACCCCTAACGGTATTTATACGCGGCGATTACACCGGCAACGAAACACCTATGCTGAAGGACATTGTTACGTGGCAGGCTGAGATTGTTTACCTCAACAAAGTAGATTATCAGCGGCGCACCGAAACGGAGTTTATCAACCAGCTCTCCGCACAGTACGACATTGACGTTGTGATCCCTGAAGGTGGCAGCCAACAACAGTGCTTTGCAGGAATGCAATCACTAGCAGACGAATTTAACAGGCCTATAGATGCACTGATTCTGCCGGTGGCCAGTGGTGGTACTCTCGCAGGGTTAAGTGTCGCCAAACACTCTACTATTGACCAACTGCACGGTATTGCCATGTTAAAGGGTGCGGATTACGTAGATAAGCTCGTCGCAGACCTTATCGATAAGCGCAAGCACAGCGATTACACTATCTGGCACGATTTTCATCACGGTGGTTATGCAAAAGTCACAGATGAATTAGCTCACTTTTGCCAACGGCATAGCGCGCAACTCAATCTCCCACTAGAGCCAGTTTATTCAGGTAAAGCCTTACATGCCATGCAGCAATTGGTTAGTCGCGGTCAATTTGCAACGGGGGCAACGCTCGTTTTTCTACATACTGGTGGTTTACAAGGCGCTCGTTGACGCGCCAGCAATTGAACCGAATGGTTGAACCATACGTTTAAGGCAGTAACCTTACTCTTTTTCTGCTACCTAAAACTGGCGAGGACTGCATGCGACATTCCACAGCACTTCATGCCTTAACCGAATGCGAACCGCTGATCGACCGCGCGGTGCAATTCGCGGCTGCATTGCTGAAGTACACTGACTCAATCTACCCCTTTGCGGTATTGTCCATAGACGGTGACGTACAGTGCGTATGCTGCGACGAAGAGCAAGCGGAAAATGGCAATATGATTGAAATGCTCGAATGGTTGATTGTTGAGCGCAGTTTTCAAACTCAACGTACTAATAGCGTTGTGGCGTACTTAGCCAATGTGGTTGATCCTAAACACGGCGAAAGCGACGTTATCGTAGTACAAATTAATGATGCCAGCGGCGCCGAAATCACTCGACTTTATCCATATGCAGTAACATCACAAGGGGTTGCCATTGGTGCCCCCAGTACGTTTTAGCCTGCACTAAAAACTCGCTGATGTTTATGTTTGTCCAACACTTGCAAGATTGGAATTAACTGCTAGCATTCAGCGCAAATCAAAAACTCTCTTTTGGAACCTATTATGGCAAGAGTATTAATCATCGGCGCTGGCGGTGTCGCAGCGGTAACTGTGAAAAAATGTGCACGTTTAACCGAGCATTTTGACGAGATTTATTTGGCTAGCCGCACCGTATCGAAATGTGTGGCGTTGCAAGAAGAAGTCGGTAAAGACCGCGTTAAGGGTGTTTATGCGTTAAACGCCGATATTGCTGCAGAAGTTGAGGCTGTCATCAATGAAGTGCAACCCGATTTGGTGATTAACTTAGCTCTGCCCTACCAAGATCTGCCGATCATGGATGCGTGTTTAGCGACTAAAACCGATTATCTTGATACTGCTAATTACGAGCCGAAAGACGAGGCCAAATTTGAGTATTCTTGGCAATGGGCGTATCAACAAAAATTCCAAGATGCTGGCATCATGGCGTTATTGGGCTCAGGTTTTGACCCGGGCGTAACAAATGTTTACACCGCATATGCTGCCAAGCATTATTTTGATGAAATTCACTACCTTGACATCGTTGATTGTAATGGCGGTGATCACGGTCAAGCCTTTGCGACCAACTTCAACCCAGAAATCAACATCCGTGAAATTACCCAGCGCGGTCGCTTCTGGGAAGACGGTGAGTGGAAAGAAACGGACCCACTAAGCGTACGCGAAGATCTCGATTACCAAAACATTGGTGTACGCGCTTCATACTTGATGTTCCATGAAGAACTAGAGTCATTAGTGAAGCACTTTCCAACGTTGAAACGCGCGCGTTTTTGGATGACATTTGGTGAAGCCTATCTTACTCACCTGCGCGTGCTCGAGGGAATTGGCATGACGAGCATCGAACCGATTGAGTACCAAGGTCAGCAAATCGTGCCGCTTGAATTCCTCAAAGCCGTATTACCTAACCCAGGCTCTCTGGCGGAAGGTTACACCGGAAAAACCTGTATCGGTACCTACATAACGGGTGTTAAAGATGGCCAAGAAAAAACCATCTTCATCTACAACAACTGTGATCACGCTGCATGTTACGAAGAGGTGGGAGCACAAGCCGTTTCTTACACTACAGGTGTGCCAGCTATGATTGGCTCTGCTTTGATGCTCAACGGTACGTGGAAAAAGCCTGGTGTATGGAATATGGAACAATTCGATCCTGATCCGTTTATGGCAATGCTCAACGAACACGGCCTACCTTGGCATGTGATTGAGTGTGATAGCCCATTTAAACGATAAGGCCGAACTACAATGAATCTGGTTGACCGCAAAGATATTCCATCACCCTGTTATGTGATGATCGAAGAGCGCTTAGAGCAAAACCTCAAGCTAATGGCACATGTTCAAAAAGCCGCCGGGGTTAAAATCATTCTCGCGCTCAAAGGTTTTTCCATGTGGTCAACCTTTGATTTAGTCAAACAATATTTGCATGGCGCTACCGCTAGTTCGGTATGGGAAGCGCAATTGGCGCGTGGTGAAATGGGCGGTGAGGTACACGCTTATTCTCCGGCGTATAAAACCGCAGATATTAAAGTGCTCAGTACCTTAGTTGACCACCTGTCGTTTAACAGTATCGCTCAGTGGCATCAGCACCGCGATGTACTTACCAGCGCAGGTGTGTCGCTTGGCCTGCGGGTTAACCCAGAGAATCAAGAAGCGGAGACGCCGCTGTACGATCCGTGCGCGCCAGGTTCGCGTTTAGGGATCCGAGCAGACGAGCTGCGTCATGTCGACCTTACTGGGATTGACGGTTTTCATGTGCACAACTTGTGTGAGTGTGATTCGTTTGCGACCGAACGGACGTTGAAAGCAATAGACGCCAAGTTTGCCGCATGGTTACCACAGTTAAAATGGCTCAATCTCGGTGGTGGTCACTTAATGACCCGCGAGGGATATAACGTTGAACACCTTATTGCTGCCCTACGTGAATTCAAAGCGAAATATCCACACTTAGAAATCATTATGGAGCCGGGCTCAGCAGTCGCGTGGGATACCGGACCATTGATTGCCGAAGTCGTCGATATCGTCGAGAATGAAGGCAAAATTGCAATATTGGATATCTCAGTCACTGCGCATATGCCAGATGTGCTTGAGATGCCTTACCGACCGCGTATTTTAGGTGCTGGCATGCCGGGTGATAAACCACACGAATATCGCATTGGTGGCAACTCTTGTTTGGCTGGCGATGTGATTGATGTATTTAGTTTTGACCAGCCGCTACAGACCGGTGACCGTATCCAGTTCGAGGATATGATGCATTACACCATGGTGAAAACCACCTTCTTCAATGGCGTCGAGCATCCTGCTATCGCTATTTTGCGTAAAGACGGGGCGTTAGACATCGTGCGTCAATTCGGCTACGAAGATTTCCGTAGCCGTTTGTCATAAGACTAAAACATTAAAACTGGTATTCGACGCCCATTTGCACCGAGCGAGGGCGTCCCGGGAAATAGCGAGGCCCAGAGAATACTGTATAGTCAGCGCGCTCTGCATAGGCTCTGTCTAACGCATTCAAAACCTGTCCTGTGAGCTGCCAGTTGTCATTGAGCTGCCAGCGCATACGTAAATCCACAATATTGTGACCGTTGTACAGGCGCTCATTTTCTGGCTCCAAGAAATACTCGCTGGTATAACGCCAATCAATCTCACCGGTTAAGCTATCCGTAGGGGTCCACTGCAATTGTGCAGTCGCCAAACGGCGCGGTGCGGTATCCATATCGTTGCCCGCCAGCAATAGATTGCCCAAATCATTGCGATACTGATGACGGCCATACGTCATAGCCGTTGATAAACGCCATTGCTCGTTGATTTGGAAGCCAATTGTTAATTCAACACCTTGGTGACGCGTTTCAGCATCTGAACGGTTAAAGAAATCCGAATCGCGGAATATCACATTGTCTTTATCCATGTGATAAAGCGCAACTTGTACCTCCAGTGCCGAACTTATCCACTTGTAACCTACTTCCAGGTTTTGCGCTTTAACGCTATCTAGCTCAGCGACCGTTTGTGCGCGCTGCAAACGGTAGAGTTCAGTTGCTTGCGGAGCACGATAGCCTTGGGCTAGCACCACAAATAGCATTTGTTGTGGGTCGAGTTGATAGGACATCGACACTTGCGGCGAAAACTCACTGAAGCTATCGGTGCGATCGTCCGGGCGCGAATAACGACACCCACCAAAACCACAGGTATTGCCATTTTCATCCACACGACCACTGACCATCAGGTTATCGTAGTCGTATTCAATCCGTTCCCAGCGGGCACCGGCTGACAGCTGCCACGCATCGGTCAAATCCCAATTGAGTTCACCGTAAGCGGCCACCATAGTCGCATCTACCGCATAGTCATACTGGCGACCAGCGGGGATTGTCGCTTGTAAAAATGGGGAGCCTTGGGTTGGATTAGCTTGGATTTGCTGCAAGCTCGCATCGGTAATTTCTGCATCAGCACCTACCGTTACACTTACATCTGGCGCTAACTGCCACTGTGCACTTGATAACACACCAAGACTGGTTTGATCGTTAAGTTCATTCGGCTGACCTGGCAAAAAATGCATCAAAAAGTCCATATCTTGATAGCGAACATAAGGGGTTACTTGCCACTCATAAGCGTTGTCAGCCGATTGCTGGATACCGGAAAAGCGGATCCACAAACGGGCAGAATCCGCCTTGCGGTAGGCTTCCGGATTAACGTTAGACTGAGCGATTTCGGCATCGCGATAACTATCAAGGCCAGTAATAAATGTTGCGGTTTCCTGATCTAGGCTACTTAGGCTCAACCCCGCGCTAACATCGACATTATCGAGTCGGGTGCGATACCGTACATGTACTTTAGCTTGTTCAAACCCTTCTTCATCGCGATAGCCGGTATCGTCGGTGATTGCTAGGTTAATCCCCAAACCATGCTCATCGGCATTATTGCCAGCACTGGTTGTGAGGCGTTTAAACCCATAAGAGCCCAACTCCAAACCGACAAACTCTGGCGCATCAATCGGATTGCGCGTGACCACATTGACCACACCATGCATGGCATTTGAGCCATAAATAACCGTACCTGGGCCTTTGAGTACTTCGATAGATTGCGCGTACTCAGTACCGGCCTCAAAGAGCTCATTGATATTACAAAAACCAGCAGAGCGCAGCGCAATCCCATCTTCAGTAGTTAATAGTTCACCGCACGCGCCAGCACCAGTAAAAACCGGCGAGCGGATAGCGGGAAGATATTCTTGACCATTACCACGCTGTAAGTTAACGCCAGCGATGCGGTTAAGTACTTGTTGAATATGTTGTGGCTCGACTGTCGCCAAGGTTTCTGCTGATACCCAATTTAGCGCGCGCGGATAACTCAACGCTACTGTTTCAAACCGCGAAGTCGTTGTGGTTATGCGTTCTATATTGTCGAGTTCAGTGGTTTGCTCCGCAGCCATTGACTGAACTGCCAGCGCTGCTGCGCCAATAATTGTTTTGTTCAACACCAAGTACCTTGTAAATCGCTAATGTAACAAAGCGACTGAGTGTACCAGAGCTGTAAACATGCTTTGCTGTATTTACCGCGAAGCTACTCATACTCATCGCTTTTACTAGAAGAACAACCTATACGCAGATTCGACCATTATGGGTTACAGCTATCAGTGCTGTTTCTCTTGCCGGATGCCTTAGGTAGTCAGAGTTAAGATACTAGTTGTCTGTAATGAGTAGCTTATACAAGCTATTTTTCTTTAATCCATAGTGCTGAGCAACAACCGCAGCTGCTTTTTTCGGGGGAAGTAGGCCGCCAAGTGCCTGTAATAAAGCAAGAGCCTCTGGCGAGATTGCTTGGTCGGTATCAGGCGCAGGCGCAATCATTAAAACAAATTCCCCTTTCAGCCGGCGTTCGTCTTCTTCAAACCATGTCAGTATCGTTTCAGCATCGCCGCTTACATAGGACTCAAACGCTTTGGTTAGCTCCTTAGCCAATACAATCTGTTGCCCTTTGGCACAGTGCTCGGCCAACGCATTTAAAGTCGCTGTTACGCGTCGTGGAGATTCGTAACATACCGAGGTTAAAGGTGCTGCCGCGAGCGCTTTAACTGCTTCATTCAGCGCTTGTTGTTTGACTGGCAAAAAGCCAACAAATTGGAATTTATCGGTGGGTAGCCCTGAGGCACTCAGCGCAGTAATTGCGGCGCAAGGCCCGGGTAGTGCAGTCACAGGAACCCCCTGTTCACGACAATGCTGGACTAACACATAGCCTGGGTCACTGATGAGCGGTGTCCCAGCATCGCTAACCAAGGCCACACTCTGCCCATTGCGCAAATGATTACACAATAATTCACTGCGTTGAGATTCATTGTGTTGATGCAACGATAGGCTGCGCACACGCAGGCCCAAATGGTCAAACAAACGCTTGCTATGGCGCGTATCTTCAGCCGCTACCCAATCAACGTTAGCTAGCACATCAATCGCACGTTGACTTATATCCCCCAAATTACCAATAGGCGTGGGTACAATATATAAAGTTCCGCTCTCTACAGCGTGTGATTCATAGTTTGAAGATTGTAGATCCATATCAGTCATGGTTGTATAGCCTATGCGCCCAATTAACTACTTCGCGGCAAGTGTAGCATGGAGTTGACTGTACACATGAACCCAACCTGAACATTTGGCGGTTTTATTGCTCTTACGCTAGAGTATCGCTTCTGCCTAGTGTTAAACTGACAACATCGCGTTTAGATTAATAGAGTTTTTCGTTTTCATGGTCGGATTTGCACGTAATTTGTCGCCTCGACGCACTTTAGCTGCCACTGTTTTGCTAGGTACAGCGGTGTTATCAGGCTGTGGTTCGACGCCGCAACCGGTAGTGCAATCTAGTCCAACCGATCGCATTCCCAGCGAACAGGTAGAGCAAGTAACAACGGTAAAAACCGCAGAAGAATGGCTAAGCGATGCACAAAGCCTTGGAGCAGAGGAACAAAATCTAGCGTTACGCAACCGCTACTTACTAGAGGCCGCAAATACCTACCGTCAAGAACAACAATGTTACCAAGCGCTCGTGGTCCTTAACGCGGTTAAAGACACGCTAGCTAATCGACAAAATCAACAATTGAGTGATCTGTTATTAGCCGAGTGTGCCCCCGCTCACGCCATTTCTCCCGAGCATCGCATTGAATTACTTGCACAATCGTTTGCTGATGCCGAGCTAGAAGAGCGCCGGATTAACTTACAAACGCAATTATTCGTAGATAAACGCCAATGGTTAGAAGCAGCCAAATCGGTAACACGCCTACCGGAGCTTAATGAAAGTCAGGTCAGTGATGTATGGCAATGGCTAAACCAGCTCGACCAAAATACCCTGCGCCAAGCGGCGCGCACTAGTGCACAGTTGCGACCATGGACAGCAGTAATTGCTATGTTAAATCAATACGGTGCCTCCCCTGCAGCACTTCAGCAGGCGTACCGTAATTTTGTTACTCAGTATCCTGCTCATCCACTAGCAGTCACCCCGCCGGCGGAATTGCTCGCGGGTCTTGAGGTTAGGGTTGCCCCCCCACAAAAAGTTGCGGTGCTGTTGCCGCTGAGCGGTCGCTTAGCCGCACAAGGTAACGCCATAAAACAAGGCATTCTGACTGCTTACTTTGACCAATCCAGTCTTATATCAACTGAGCCAATCGAACTTGCGTTTTACGATACAGAAACCCTAACTGACGAGGTTATTCAAGCGGATTTACAAACAGTGGATTTGGTTGTGGGTCCGTTATTAAAAGAAAATATTGAACGCGTTAGCGCAATGGTAAACCCAAGTACCGTTATGCTAGCGTTAAACCGCATAGACCAACCGATTGCAGCGCGAGATTCACAAAACGTAGCAGTGATTCCTGCCCTCGATACCGAGCAGGTCGAAACAACCAGTACAACTGAATATGTCGCAACCATTGGTCCGCGCTTATATTTTGCCCTCGCGCCCGAAGACGAAGCTAAACAGCTAGCAAGGCATGTCTATAACTCGGGTTATCGCGCACCGATCATGGTGCATGGCAATGATGCCATTAACCAGCGATTGGCCGCCGCCTTTTTAGCCCAGTGGCGAGCGTTAAATGGTCAAACGGATAATCAAGGCATTACGGTTGTAAGCTTTGATAGCACAGACAGTATGCGTGAAGGTGTTGGCGAAGCTTTGGATGTAGCCCAAAGTCGCGATCGCATTCGCCAGCTAGAGCGTATGTTAGTACCTGAGTTGTACAATGTTCCGCGCAATCGTCGGGATATTGATGCTATTGTTGCTTTTGCTAGCCCAGAACAAACAGAGCTTCTCAATCCGGTTATTGAAGCCAGTTTAAGCCCGTTTAACAACAAGGATGTGCCAGTCTATGTAACGTCGCGCAGTATTCGTTTTGATGTCAGTAAAAACCAATTGCGCGACTTACAGAATGTGCATTTCATTGATTTACCGTGGATGATGCCAGAGCACCAATGGCAAAACCTAGCACTAGAACTCAAAACTCTTTATCCGAATCAACGCGATTCTCTCCTTCGTTTGTTTGCGTTGGGATATGATGCTTTTTCACAGTTCGAGCAATTTCCCCACATGGCCGCAATACCGCAATTATCAGTATCAGCAATGAGCGGTCAACTGAGTATTAACTCGAACAATGAAGTTGAGCGACAATTGCCGCTGGCTGTAATTGATGCTGAGCAGGTACGCGTGATTGCACAACCCTAAACCGACTTCTAGCAGAATTGGTGCAGCTGCCGAAACGCGAGCACAACGCTATTTGGAGGAACAAGGGCTAACGTTTATTAGCCGTAACTATCGCTGTAAGTGCGGTGAAATAGATATGATTTTTAAGCAACTAAACACTTGGGTATTTGTTGAAGTCAAATATCGTTCCAAACAAATGTTTGGTAATGCAGTTGAACAACTCTCATATCACAAACAACGTAAAGTCCTTAATGCGGTGAGAGTTTTTTTGTTAGATAATCATCTCAATGAATACCACACCCCGATACGTATCGACTTTATTGCCTTGACCGATACGTCAATCGAGTGGATTAAAAATGTCACAGGATAATCAGAATGCTGGAAAAAATTAAAGCGAATTTCACCGAAAGTGTGCAAACCAAATTATCGGCGATGGAAGTCTTGCCTGAAGCGATTGAAAAAGCGGCCATGATGATGACCGAGTGTTTGATCAATGGCAATAAAATCCTCAGCTGTGGTAATGGTGGTTCAGCGGGTGATGCGCAACACTTCTCGTCAGAGTTACTCAATCGCTACGAGCGCGATCGTCCCAGCCTTCCCGCAGTAGCCTTGAGCACTGATAGTTCAACATTGACCTCCATCGCCAATGATTACAGCTACGACGAAGTATTTGCGAAGCAAGTGCGAGCGTTGGGTCAACCAGGTGATATTCTATTGGCAATCTCAACCAGTGGTAATTCACGCAATGTCATCAATGCGATGCAAGCAGCTCTCTCCAGAGATATGACTATCGTTGCACTCACCGGCAAAGACGGCGGTGAGATGGCTGGCTTCTTCGGACCAAACGATGTTGAAATTCGCGTGCCTTCTTCGCGAACGGCTCGTATTCAGGAAGTCCACTTATTGATCATCCACAACCTGTGTGAATGTATAGATGACACACTCTTCCCGGTAAGTGAGGACAACTAATGGCGACAAGCGCGTGGCGTTGTATACGATATAGCCTACTAGCCGGTGTAGTTTTATCAGTCCAAACTGGTTGCACTGTCTTAGCGGTTGGTGCCGCTGGCACTGTAGCCGCAGTTAGTGCTAATGATCGTCGTACACTCGGCACACAGTTAGACGATACTACTACCGCAGGAAAAGTAGCCTATGAGCTTGGACAAAGTGAAGCCCTTAAAGAGCGCACTAACATTCAAGTACACGTCTACAACTCCGTTGCACTGCTTACCGGCCAAGCCCCCAGCGAGGCGTTACGCAATGAAGCCGCACATGCCGCTCAGAAGGTTAGTAATATTGACAAAATCCACAATCAAATTCGGATTGGTGAACCAATTGGTGCTAGCACTCAGGCAAATGATATCTGGTTGGCTTCTAAGATCCGTGCTCAATTTGTCGCCGACGAGACTGTGCCGACGCTCAATGTCGAAGTGATTGTTGAAAACAGTGAAGTATTCTTAATGGGCAGCTTGACCATGCAGGAAGCCAACGCAGCCGTTGACATCGCTCGCAATGTAAATGGTGTCTCACGCGTGACTCGCGCCTTCGATATCATTGAACTATCGGATGCCCCTTAGACTGGGGCGTGGCAGCCTTAATCTTCGACCGTTTGCTCACTGAGCCAATCTGTGAGCATGGTCATATCTTTTTGAACTGCCATTTGTAACTCCTCGACCCAATCATGGACGTTTTGCCACCAAGCGGGGTGATCACCTTGTTGGATCTGATTGGCAATCCTCTGTACTCGTGCCAGACCCACTGAGCCCGCTGCACCTTTAATTTTATGGGCTTGCGAACACACTTCAGATTTCTCATCCGCACTCAAGCTCAGCTGCAATATTTCCATGTATTCTGGCATCTTTTCTTGGAATACCTTAACGCTAGTGCGAACCATATCTTCACCAATGGTATCGACCAACATTTGCAACAACTCCAAATCAAGCACATTACCAAGATCTTTAGCTGCTGGCACTAGCTCTTGCTGCTCAACAGCTGGCGATGCTGGCGTCTGCGTAAACAGTTCATTAAACACTTCAATCACCCGACTCTTTTTAATCGGTTTAGCGATAATATCGTCCATGCCGTTTTGCAGGTATTCTTCACGTTTTTTGATAACATTTGCAGTCAGAGCGACGATCGGGGTTTGAATAACTAGGTCTTCTTCATGCAGTGTTTTCGCGACTTCAAAACCATTCATGTCAGGCAACTGAATATCTAATAAAATTAAGTCATAGGTATGGCTTCGGACTTTATCTATCGCCTCTTGCCCTGTCATAGCTACATCCACCCGCTGACCGAGTTTTTCCAACAGCGCCTTGGCCACCATTACGTTTAGTTCAATATCTTCTACCAGCAGAATATCGAGATTATCAACCTGCAATGATTCAAGCTGCACTGGTTGCGTTGAAATAGCCACGGGAAGTTGAATTTCAAATCGCGAGCCCTTACCCACTTGGCTTTGCACTGAAATTTGGCCTTTCATCAAATCGACCATTTGTTTACAGATAGCTAAACCGATACCAGTGCCAGTCGCAGTCTGATGATCGGGGTGGTCCACTTGATAATACATCGCGAAGATTTTATCGAGCTCATCTTGTGGAATCCCTACACCGGAATCTTCCACCACAAATTTAACCAGCGATACGCCGTTTTCCGGTTTTGTGGCTGACACCGACAAGCTCACTTGCCCGCGCGGTGTAAACTTAACTGCGTTAAACAGGATATTCCACAATACTTGACGCAAGCGTGTGCCATCAACCTCGACAAGCGTTGGCAAAGGTTCATTAATCGTCCAATTGAATTCTAAACCTTTATCGGCAGCGAGTAGACGGATAATACTCGCCAACTCATCGGTGAATTCATTCAGTGATACGGTCTTAAGTGACAGCTCTAGCTTGTCGCGATCGAGCCGGTCTAGATCGATAATATCGTTGAAGATATTCCCCAACGTGATAGCACTAGCATAAATCGTACTGACCCAATTAAACTGTTCTTTAGTTAATTCAGTATCCCGCAGCATGCGGCTCAATCCCACGATCCCATTCAGTGGAGTTCGTAACTCATGGCTGATAGTAGCGATAAAGCGCGTCTTATCATTGCTGGCTTTCGCTGCAGCGCTTTCTGCTTGTTTGCGCTCTGTCATATCACGCCCGAACGCTAGTAGCCCAAGGCGATTGCCGTCATTATCAAAGAATGGAACCTTGCGCATTTCAAAATAACGACGCCTTCCATCAGCAAAACGCAACCACAGTTCTTCCGTAATGCTGGCATTACTTTCTAAAACTTCGTGATCACTGGCAACCACTTGCTTCGCTAGGTCTTCCTCGTATACATCATGCGGAGTTAAACCCAAAAGCTCTTCTTGAGTTTTACCTGTCAACTGCTCTGCAACGCGATTACAACCAGCAAAACGTCCCTCTTCATTGCGGTAATAAATTAGATCCGGCGATGCATCGATGATGGAGCGCAATAAAGTGGATATACGACGCGCTTGGATCTCTTGCTCAGATTTTTCTTTGATCTCTTTTTCAAGCTCGACAAATACCGATTCACGCTCTAATTGGGCAGCTTTACGTTGTTCAATTTCGTGGTTGAGCTGGCGAATATTGTGTTGTAACTCGCGATTGAGAAACACGTCTTCCTCGCGCAGCTTTTCCATCTGCTCAACCAAATCTTGCAAGTCATTGCGCGAGTGCTCAAGATGTTTGACCAGCTCACTAAAGAAATACAGTACCCAAGGTGCACTTAACATAGTAAGAATAATGGCACTGATAAAGTCGTCTGGCTCGATATTGCTGTCGAGGCTAATACGAATAATATATGAGCCCCCAATAGTGAAAACCAAGCTGCCGAAAACGAATAAAAAACTCAGCTTGATGGTGCCAAAACGTTCAACAAACTGTGCAAAGCGGATCGCCCAAGAATCTTTCGGTTGTTTTTCGTACATGAACTAAAAGTAATGCTGTTAACACGATGTTTGCATGTTACCAGCATTCTGCAACGGCGCGAGTGGTAATTTTAAATCGCTCTAAGTCACTTAATGTACTTTTCACTAACCCAGCCACTGACCACGTAATCAACCTTAGCCCAACCTTGATAGCGCTCCTTAACTTGCACAGTAGCCCCGCCTGTAAGCGGTGGTGCTACAGGCTTAAAGTTAGCGCCAGGACCACTACGTATATTGAGCTTGGGCACGGTAACTATCCCTGTGTTTTCCACACTGAGTACATCGACTGCACTACCCTCCTGGTCGCGGCTTTCGAGCAAGTTGTTACGCAATTTGTCGAGCGGAAACGCCGGACCAGGATCGGATTTACGTCCCGGCGCAATTTCTTCATGACCGACAATGGTTTTGATCCCATAGGTTTCGCACAACAACCGACAAACATCAAATGCAACAAGGATTTGAGCTTCTGTGTAGGCGTGCCAATAACCACTTTGGCTTTGATTCCTGTGCTTGCCTTTGAACACTTCTTCGCCAGTGTAGGCTTTGTTAAACCAGCTTAAAAACAGGCCATCGTCATTCTGCGTGAGCGGTCCAGCGTTGTCTAACTCAATACCAATGCTGTACTTATTTAAGCCAGTCCGCCCTTGCCAAGAACTGCGCCCAGCATGCCAAGCAATGGTATTAAAATCGACTAACTGTACTACCTGACCTTTACGACCAATTACTAAATGGGCAGAAACTTTGTTAGCTGGATTACACATTGTCGATACCGAAGAATTCACACTGCTGCCTGCGGTGTAGTGCATTACAATGGTATCAGGTAGACCACTAGCAAAATTTTGACCGTGATTAGGTGACGGCGTTTGAGTAACATTTACGCCGTGCAATTGATGATTGTCTATCACATAGATTGGTTGCATAGGCCCTACCCCATAGGAGTACTGTCATCGAGTAAAGAGGAGCGCTGACGCTCCCCGGTCACCGCGCGAGTCATTTGATTTTGTACGCCGCGCTTCTCGAATGAACGGCCGATAGCCCAGGTCGCTACAATACCGCCCCAAGCGGCCCAAAACTCCCCGGGTAATGGGAATGGATCCGGCGTTCCGCTTGTGATTTGTGAGATTAATGGCACTACAAAGTAATTTAGCGCGATCATTACCAAACCAAAATAAACCACTGTTGGACGTGCCCGCTTCGTGTACGTATCGCCTTGCTGCAATTCAGCGACCAAAATCCGCTCACGGGCTTCTAGGTTTTTACGCATGGTCTGCTCAATCTCAGAATCACGCGCAGCCATTAAGCGCTGCAACTCAATTTTAAATTGCTGCTTTTCTTCACCTGACAAATGAAACTGGTCGATCGTGTTGCCGACCTTTTCGATGATGGTACCCGCACTCCCACTAAATAAATCAGTGAACCAACTCATTACAGACTCCTTTTGTGTTTAATCAACGTATCCATACGAATGCATGGGTCTGCATGGATATTCAAAGCATAGTCTAACCTCGTCGAAGCGCGAGGATTAAACGCTCGAAAACACTACAAGCCTGAATACGTATGCAGCAGAAGCGCGCAATAATGAATGATTATTCACTTCACGTCTTTTCTAAATGAGAGTCATTTCAATTTGTAAACACTGTGTTAACCGCTGCTTTTTTCGTCAACAAAATCCCGTTTTAACGGGATTTTAGTTGCAATTGCAACTGTTTAAATAAAAGCGCAAACCTATGTTTTTATTGAATTTAGTTAAATATTCACGGAATCCAACCACAACAACGACATTATCCAATTGATTTTGTCTTCGAACATCGGTATTTTGAGTAATTCACCGCGCACAAAAATGAATAAAAATGCGGTAAACAGGGCCTAGTATCCTCGCAAAGCACAACGACATAACAAAATAAAACACACAACAGATTACAGGAACGTTTCGGACCACACCGTTGAGTGCGTGTGGACGCTTGGAGTCGGCGTTTGCCAATGGAGGCAGCGGTGCGACTATGCAAAAGCTGTTGTTGTATACAAGATGTCTGCTGATTCTGCCCGGCTTTGGTGTTGACCATGTCACCAAAGCATATGCAATAGGAGTTTTTGGAATGAGTTTATATAACCCTGCTGATTCGCGGGATAATTGTGGGTTCGGACTGATTGCCCAGATCGAAGGCCAGCCAAGTCACCGATTAGTCGCAACAGCCATTGAAGGTCTCGACCGCATGCAGCACCGGGGCGGTATCGCCGCTGACGGTAAAACGGGAGATGGTTGTGGTTTGCTAATGCAAAAACCCGACGGTTTCTTTCGTGCCATCGCCGAAGATAATGGCTGGAAACTAAGTAAGAAGTACGGTGTAGGTACTGTCTTTTTTAGCCAAGACGAGACGCTGCGCGAGCAAGCGCGTGCCGTAATCAATGAAGAGTTAGCAAAAGAGACACTTGGCGTTGTTGGCTGGCGTGTTGTTCCAGTTGATACTAGTGTGCTAGGCGACTTGGCAAAAACCGGTGTACCGGTTATCGAGCAAGTATTCGTTAACGCACCACCGGGATGGCGTAAGCGCGACCTTGAGCGCCGTTTGTTTATGATCCGTCGTCGCGCAGAAAAGCGCCTGGCCGAAGACCCTGACTTTTACATCGCTTGTCTTTCAGCCTTAGTTACCATCTACAAAGGCTTGGTAATGCCACGCGATTTGCCCAAGTTTTATTTGGATTTGGCGGATGAACGCATGGAAAGCGCGATATGTGTATTCCACCAGCGATTCTCAACCAATACGCTGCCTAAGTGGCCATTGGCACAACCATTCCGCTTCCTTGCTCACAACGGTGAGATTAATACCATCAAAGGTAATCGCGACTGGGCGATGGCACGTACGGCGAAATTTGCCACGCCTCTGATCCCTGACTTAAAAGATGCGGCTCCTTTTGTTAATACCGAAGGCTCAGATTCTAGCTCGCTGGACAACATGCTAGAACTATTCCTTGCCGGTGGGATGGATTTATTCCGCGCGATGCGTTTACTCGTGCCGCCCGCGTACCAGAATAATAAGACCATGGATCCTGAACTGCGTGCATTCTACGAGTTTAACTCAATGCACATGGAGCCATGGGATGGTCCTGCCGGTATCGTGTTGACCAATGGTCGTCACGTAGCCTGTAACCTTGACCGCAATGGCTTGCGTCCTGCCCGTTACGTATTAACGGACGACGGTTTTATTACTCTGGCTTCGGAAGTTGGGATCTGGGATTACGATCAAGCATCAGTAGTCGAAAAAGGCAGGGTCGGTCCCGGTGAAATGCTCGCTGTTGATACTTATACCGGAACAATTTTACGCTCGAATGAAATAGATGAAGATCTGAAAGATCGCCATCCGTATCAAGAGTGGCTGGAGAAACACATCCGTCGCTTAACACCCATTGAGCAACTTGACGCCAGCCTAATCGGTAAGCGGGTGTTTGATGATGATGCCATAGCCACTTATCACAAGCTATTCAATTACAGTTATGAAGAGATCCAGCAGGTCATAAAGGTACTGGCCAAAGATGGGCAAGAAGCCGTTGGCTCCATGGGTGATGACACGCCAATGGCCGTTATGTCGTCGAAGCAACGAACGCTGTTCGATTATTTCCGCCAGCAATTTGCGCAGGTAACTAACCCGCCAATCGATTCACTACGCGAAAACCACGTGATGTCGCTGGCTACCTGTATTGGTCGCGAGCAAAACGTCTTCAGTGAAACCAGTGGTTACGCTGACCGCGTGCTATTCGATTCACCAGTATTGATGTATACCGATTTAAAACAGCTGCGCGAATTTAATCCTGAAAACTACTACTCCGAAGTGGTCGACCTTAACTACTCACCTGAAGAAGGCTTAAAACAAGCTATCGAACGCGTGTGTGGTGAAGTGGAATACTTGGTCAAGCAAAAGCACGCTGCTTTTGTAATTTTGTCTGACCGCAACGTTAAGCCTAATCGCTTACCCATCCCGGCGGCGATGGCGGTTGGTGCTGTGCATCAGCGCCTAGTAACCAAGCAATTGCGCTGCGATGCAAACATAGTAGTCGAAACGGCTAGTGTCCGTGACCCGCACCACTTTGCTGTTCTGATTGGGCTGGGCGCAACGGCTATCTATCCATTCCTCGCCTACGAAACCATTGAACAAATGGCTGAGCGTGGCGAGTTTGACATCCCAGTATTAGACGCCGTGTTGAACTACCGCAAAGGGATCAATAAGGGTCTATACAAGATCATGTCGAAAATGGGTATCAGTACTGTAGCCAGTTATCGCAGTTCTAAACTGTTTGAAGCCGTAGGTATCAATGACAGTGTGATGGAACTGTGCTTTAAAGGCGTACATAGCCGCATCCAAGGTGCTAGCTTTGACGACTTTGAGCAAGATACGATCAATCTTAATCGCGTTGCCTGGTTGAAGCGTAAAAAACTATCGCATGGCGGCCTACTCAAGTATGTGCACGACGGTGAATACCACGCGTACAACCCCGATGTCGTCCAAACACTGCAAGTCGCGGTTAAAAGTGGCGATTATGAACACTACAAAGCATTTAGCCGTTTAGTTAATGACCGCAGTCCGTCACACTTGCGTGATCTATTAAAACTAACCAGTCCGCACGAACCGATTGATATCGAGAAAGTTGAGCCGGCTGAAAACCTGTACCCGCGCTTTGATACCGCCGCAATGTCGATTGGCGCATTAAGCCCTGAAGCACACGAGGCCTTGGCAATAGCTATGAACCGCTTAGGCGGAAACTCAAACTCTGGTGAAGGCGGTGAAGATCCGAAACGCTTTAACACCGAGCGCAATTCAAATATTAAACAGGTTGCATCCGGTCGTTTCGGTGTAACCCCGCACTATTTGACCAATGCCAACATTATTCAGATCAAAGTAGCCCAAGGCGCGAAGCCTGGCGAAGGCGGTCAGCTACCAGGTGACAAGGTAAATAAATATATTGCTCAGCTGCGTTTCTCTGTGCCGGGAGTAACCTTGATATCGCCGCCTCCGCACCATGATATTTATTCAATTGAAGATTTGGCGCAGCTCATTTTTGACTTGAAGCAAGTCAATCCTAAAGCGCTTATCTCCGTTAAGTTAGTGTCTGAGCCTGGCGTTGGGACCATCGCTACCGGTGTTGCAAAAGCCTATGCCGATTTAATTACCATCTCCGGTTATGACGGCGGTACAGGTGCAAGTCCACTTACATCAGTGAAATATGCGGGTAGTCCGTTTGAACTGGGTCTATCAGAAACGCAACAAGCGCTAGTTGAAAATGGCCTGCGCCACAAAGTCCGTGTGCAAACTGACGGCGGCTTGAAAACCGGCTTAGACGTAGTCAAAGGCGCCATTTTAGGTGCAGAGAGCTTCGGTTTCGGCACCGGTCCAATGGTGGCGCTCGGCTGCAAATACCTAAGAATTTGTCACTTGAACAACTGCGCGACGGGGGTTGCAACTCAGGATGAGAAGTTGCGCGACAACTACTTCATTGGCTTGCCTGAAATGGTAATGAATTATTTCAAGTTTGTCGCTCAAGAAGTTCGCGAGATCCTCGCTAGCCTTGGCGTCACAAAGCTGGATGACATCATTGGCCGCACCGAGTATCTCGAAGTACTCGACGGTATTACAGCGAAACAGAATCGCCTTGATCTGCAACCTCTGTTGGCTAAGGCTTCAGCGATGGATCACACGCGCTTATTCTGCTCGGAAACAACCAATGCGCCGCTCGATAAAGGTGATTTGAACCTACAAATCGTCGCAGACTGCATCGATGCGGTGGAACAGCGTAAACCGCTATCCGTCAATTACGATATTCGCAACACTGATCGCAGTGTAGGCGCAACACTATCGGGAGAAATTGCTAAACGTTACGGCAATGAAGGTGTGGAAGATTCACCGATTAATATCACCTTAACCGGTACCAGCGGCCAGAGCTTTGGCGTGTGGAATGCCGGTGGTGTGAATATGCACCTGATTGGCGATGCCAACGACTATGTCGGTAAAGGTATGGCTGGCGGTAAATTAGTGATCAATCCACCACGCAATATCAAGTTTGATCCGCACGCAAGTGCAATCATGGGTAATACCTGCTTGTACGGTGCCACTGGCGGTAAATTATTTGCCGCGGGCCGTGCCGGTGAGCGTTTTGCCGTGCGTAATTCTGGCGCAATTGCGGTAGTAGAAGGTATTGGTGATAACGGTTGTGAATATATGACCGGTGGTATTGTTGCCGTGCTTGGCTCTTGCGGCGTTAACTTCGGTGCTGGTATGACCGGTGGCTTTGCTTATCTGTATGATGAAAATGACGATTTGAATGCACGAGTCAATCCAGAATTGGTCGAAGTTCTGCCGGTTGAACAAAAAGGTATCCTTACTGAGCATCTACGCGGTTTGATCAACCAACATTATGAAGAAACAGGCAGCGAACATTCATTGCAATTACTGACCCACTTTACCGAGGCAGTAACCAAGTTCCGTTTAGTTAAGCCAAAAACCAGTGATGTGAAGAATCTACTTGGGCACATTAGTCGCTCAACGTCAGAGCTTCAGTTACAAGCGCAGTAGTGGAAGGATTGTAAGACATGGCAAAGAACGTATATCAATTTGTAGATGTTGAAAGAATTGATCCGCCGAAAAAACCAATTATTGTGCGCAAGGAAGAGTTCGGCGAAATATATCAGCCGATGACCCAGTCACAGACGGAAGGCCAAGCTGACCGTTGTTTAGATTGTGGTAACCCATACTGTGAGTGGAAGTGCCCCGTGCACAACTACATTCCGCAGTGGTTAGCCTTGGCTAATGAAGGGCGTATTATTGAAGCCGCTGAGCTGTCGCATAAAACCAATAGCTTGCCAGAGGTTTGCGGTCGGGTGTGCCCACAAGATCGTCTCTGTGAGGGTGCTTGTACGCTAAATGACGACTTTGGCGCGGTAACCATTGGCAGTATCGAAAAATACATTACTGATACTGCATTTTCGATGGGCTGGCGTCCGGATATGTCGGGTGTGACCTGGACTGACAGAAAAGTCGCGGTAGTCGGCGCTGGACCTGCTGGACTTGCCTGTGCAGACATCTTAGTGCGCAACGGTGTTAAACCTGTGGTCTATGATCGCTACGAAGAAATCGGTGGCTTGCTAACCTTTGGTATTCCGTCGTTTAAGTTGGAAAAAGACGTCGTTAAACTGCGCCGTGAAATCTTTACTGACATGGGTGTTGAGTTTGTACTCAACACAGAAATTGGTAAGGATATTCCATTCCAGCAATTGCTTGATGATTACGACGCGGTATTCCTCGGTATGGGCACTTATAAAGCTATGCAAGGCGGATTTGAGAACGAAAAAGCCCGTGGTGTGTATGAGGCTCTGCCGTTTTTAATTGCCAACGTCAATCGTTTGATGGGCTTTGAAAAAGACCCGAGCGAGTTTATCGATATGCGCGATAAGCGCGTAGTGGTTCTAGGTGGTGGTGATACCACAATGGATTGTGTGCGCACCTCCATTCGTCAAGGTGCTAAAAGCGTGACTTGTGCATACCGTCGTGACGAAGAAAGTATGCCGGGTTCACGCCGTGAAGTGGTTAACGCGCGCGAAGAAGGCGTTGAATTCCAGTTTAACTTGCAACCCAAAGACATAGCCGTGGATGAAAATGGCAATGCGGTTGGTGTGCACTTGGTTAAAACCGAAATGGGTCCACCTGATGAACAAGGACGCCGTCGCCCTGTAGAGGTCGAAGGCTCAGAGCATGTGTTAGAAGCTGATGCCGTAATTATTGCGTTTGGTTTCCAACCCAGTCCGGCTAATTGGTTTGCTGACTTTGGCATTATCTTAGACGAAAAAGGTCGGGTAAGAGCACCAGCGAATGGCACTTATGCCTTTCAAACTTCGAATCCCCAGGTGTTTTCGGGTGGTGATATGGTTCGTGGTAGTGACTTAGTGGTTACAGCTATCGATGAGGGCCGTAAAGCCGCTGAAGGCATTCTCGATTACCTCAACGTGTAAAAAAACGCCAGTAGTGTTCAATCGCCACTGGCGCTTACTGTATCTTTATTGCGACACAGCATTCTATGGCTACCTTACAACCTACTCAATCACAACGGTCGTTGTTGTTGTCGCTACCACCGTAACTTCGTCTTGAGTCTGTAATGCGAAACCCTCTTCCGCATTTTCGTCACTTTCTGGCTCATCAAATAAAGCTAGACAACTAAAAGCCAATGTATATTCACCTTCAGGCACAAAACCGGCGACAAACTCATAGTTCTGTTCAGATGCATTGAAGTTAACCGGCACGATAGTCAACGGTCGAACTTCTGTATCGCCTTCAAAGGCATCTGCATCATCACCTAAGTTAGCAAAATCAAGGCCCACGCCTTCATACACATACACGGCATTGCCTGCCATTGCATCATCCTTCACTGCACATTCTGTAGCAATAATTAGCGACTCATCTACTGTGCCCGACAAAATACCAACATCGTCATTCGCGACTAAGCGCACACCTCTGGGTTTAAGCAAGATAACGTCTTGCCCTACCGGATCGACTAATCCTTTGCGCAAATCGAATTCGACCGTGTATGCGGCTTGAAAGCCAGGTAAAGCAGAAAAACCATCAAGCTTTAATTCATTACTGGGTACGCGAAGTGGAAATGTTCCTGACTCCATTTCAATAAAACTTTCGTCAGTAACCGATAAGCGCAATTGATTATATTCGCCACTGGGTATCTCAGTATCTGTGACAATGGGCTCAAAATCCGCGCCTTGTACTTGCAGCAAATCAATCATTTTAGGGTCGCCATTCTCATCGCGCACATCAAAGGTGATAGGTCCACCTGCTGCCCCTACAAGCTCGACTTGGTCAAAATAGACATTGACTGATATAGCCTCGTCAATCGGTGCATCAGAAACTGCCAAAGAGAATAATGTCGGTTGCGGTGTTGAAGGTGCAACGACTTCACTATCACTACCCCCGCTGGATCCACCACAGGCGACTAACCCAAACATGCAACCAGCTAGTGCCGCACATCTGAATTGTTGTTTGTTAGTCATTGCGAAGATTGTTGATAACTGCATAAAAATACCTCTTTAAATACTCCTAACGAGTATAACAACAACCGTGCCACGCTTGCTTATGATCACCACTAATTCTGCATAGCCCGCGGTTAATAGGCCCTTAGCTCGAGCAAAACAGAAAATTAGTGGTGGATGTACAATGAAAAAGGGAAGTGTTAAGCAATAAAGTGTCGCAAAAAAGAAACATTGGCAGGTACCTATTGTCGTCCTCTTCCATTAGCTAACCTAGCTAGGTCATTTTATTCAGTTGCTTAATCACCCTGAATATGAGCGTTTTAGGCTGAAAAGGCTTGGCTACATAATCATTAGCACCCACTTTGATACAGGCATTAACATTGTCTTTATCCACCGCGGCGGTCAGCATAATGACCGGGATTTTAGCGTGACTGTCGGAAAAGCGAATGCGTTTGAGTAACTCGATCCCGTCAAGCTTAGGCATATCAATATCACATATGACTAAATCAAACCTAGCACTATTGAGGTGTTTCCACGCGTGCTCTCCGTCTGCCGCCATGCTAATGTTCTTAGCGCCAAGCTCGTACAAGCAGCTTTTGACTAAATTGCGAATGGACTCCATGTCGTCGACAATTAAAATGTGAATCTTATTGAGCAGTTTTTCTAACTTTCCCACTTCACATTCCTAACGTTAGCACCTATGGATTATTCTGATTCGTCAAACTTACCATCAATCAGTGTCTTTATTGCGACAAACGCTTGTTCAGCGTCACCGCCCTCACACACCACCTGAACATTTTCGCCTTGATGGCTCTCGAGCATCATCAAGCCTAAAACACTGCTAGCATCAGCCGGTTTGTCGTCCTTAATAATCGTTATGGTAGCTTCAAACTGATTGGCCAAAGTTACCAGCTTTGTAGCGGCACGCGCGTGCAGGCCTAATTTGTTGACGATAGTCAGTTGTTTTTCAATGCGCATAGTAGGTTCAGTTATCGATTGAGTTCACGATGGCGGATTTGCACATCTGGATGTATTTCACCAAACGTTTTCGCCAGACATTCTGTTACGTAGACCGAACGGTGCTGACCGCCGGTACAACCAATAGCTATTGTCACGTAGCTGCGATTGTTGCGCTCTAAATGCGGTAACCAGGTAGAAATTAGGTTTTGGATCTGCCACACGAATTTGGTCACGATAGGCTGTGAAGACAAAAATACCTCTACCGGTGAATCGAGACCGGTTAGGTGTTTCAAATCTGGCTCCCAATGGGGGTTAGGTAAAAACCGTGCATCAAATACATAATCAGCGTCTTTAGGTATACCATATTTGAAACCAAAGCTTTCAAACACCAATACCAAGCGCGAGCTTTTCTTACCCAATACCCGCTCTCGGATCAGTTCCGCCAACTGATGAACTGATAACTTATCAGTATCAAGATATAAGTCAGCGCGCTCAGCAATAGGTGCGAGTAATTGACGCTCAGCAATAATCGCATCAGCTAGGGATTTATTTTCTTTCGACAGTGGGTGTAAACGGCGCGTTTCACTGAAGCGTTTGACTAGCTCATCATCGCTGGCGTCTAGGTAGATAATATTCATGTCCCATGCATCTGGTAGATAATTCAAAATTTCCACCAGTTCCATAGGATCTTTGGGTAAATTGCGCACGTCGATGCTGACTGCGACGAGGTCGTATTCATCGACAACTGCATGAGTCAGTGTCGGTAATAAATTGACAGGAATGTTATCGACGCAGTAATAGCCTAGGTCTTCTAACGATCGCAATGCAATGGATTTACCCGAACCGCTGCGACCACTCACTATTATCAATTTCATTTTATCGACGTTTCCTTAGTCATGTAGAAGGCGTGTCGCTTACGCTAGCGCTTGCATAATATCATCGCTGGACTGAGCTTTGCGGATTAATTTAACCCGCTCTTTGTCAGCTAATTTACCGGCTACACCGGCCAGTACTTGTAAGTGCCCTTCGGCCTGATCTTCAGGTACGAGTAACGCAAAAAAGATATCAACTGGCTTGTCGTCAATTGCGTCAAAATCAATCGCCGGCTCACTGGTTACCACAATCGCCATCACGCGGTCGAGGTTGGCCAAGCGACCATGCGGAATAGCAATGCCGTTACCGATACCGGTACTGCCCATTCGTTCGCGATGCATTAATGCCGCTAAGACTGTGTCTGATTCAATGTCGCGATTATTTTCAGCAGCCAACTGGCTGATGATCTCGAGAATTCGTTTTTTACTATTGCACTGAACCGCACATTGCGTGCGGCTCGTGCTTAAAATGGTTTGTAAGTTCATACGTCTAAAAAAATTACTGCGAAAAAAGGCAGCGTTCAAAACGCCCTAATGTCGTTTGAGTTTTTCCTTGTGCTTAATCACTTGCCGATCGAGTTTGTCTATCATGCTATCAATAGCCGCGTACATATCAGTGTCTTCAGATGACGCAAATACTTCGGCACCGCTTAGATGCATCGTTGCCTCTGCTTTTTGACTGAGCTTTTCAACATTGAGTATGACATGGACATTGGAAATGTGATCAAAATGTCGCTCTAACTTCGAAAACTTGGTATCCACATAATTGCGTAATGAATCAGTGATATCTACATGATGACCAGTTAAGTTAATTTGCATAAATCGTCTTCCTTCTTGTTCGAGTTGTTAAAGTAAACTCTTACGTTGATTGGACGGAGGAATCGCAAGCGATTCACGGTATTTTGCTATTGTCCGCCGTGCGACTTGAATGCCTTGGTCGGCCAACAATTGAGCAATCTTGCTATCACTCAGTGGCTTACTGGGTTTTTCCGCTGCCACTAACTTTTTAATTAATGCACGAATCGCCGTAGACGAACACTCACCGCCACTGTCGGTAGCAACATGACTAGAGAAGAAATACTTCAGCTCATAAATGCCGCGAGGTGTGTGCATATACTTCTGGGTTGTTACCCGCGAAATGGTTGATTCATGCATATCCACCATTTCCGCCACATCGTTTAACACCATGGGCTTCATCATTTCTGGCCCGTGTTCGAAAAAGCCGATTTGCTGTTGGACAATACAATTAGCGACTTTCATCAGTGTTTCGTTGCGACTTTCTAAACTCTTAATAAACCACTTAGCTTCTTGCATATGCGAGCGAATAAATTGTGAATCGCTACTGTTGCGAGCATTGCGACTCATCGCTGCATATTGCTGGTTGATACTTAACTTAGGCAAGCTATCTGGATTTAGTTCCACATGCCAGCGACCATTTTTTTTCGATACCGACACATCCGGTATAACGTATTCGGGCTCTTTGGTCACTAACGCACTGCCAGGACGTGGATTCAGCGTTTGCAATAAACGTAGCGCTTCACGCAGTTCATCTTCTTTTAAGCGGCTCTTGCGCATCAACGTGCGATAGTCTTTGCTGCTAAGTAAATCCGAGTATTCGGTCAGTAGCTGCTTGGCCTCTTCGACCCATGGCGTGTCAGGGGCAAATTGATTCAGCTGTACTAACAAACACTCTTGTGGCGTGCGCGAACCGGAGCCAATGGGATCGAACATTTGGATCCGCTTGAGTACACACAAGACTTCATCTTCTTCAATCGGCTCTTCAGTGACATCATCGTCATTCACGCTAGCGAGAATGTCATCGACGCTACAAGTTAAATAGCCTGACTCATCAATCGAATCGATAATCGCAATAGCTATCGCACGGTCTACCTCACTGAATGGAGTTAACCCCATTTGCCAGAGCAAATGATCTTGGATGTTATCGGTGGTTTCACCTTGGAAAACTTGTTCGTCATCATTCGTCGATGACATGGGCGCCGGGGCTGAAGATGCACTGTAATACTCATCCCAAGTACTATCGATGGGCAACTCATCGGGAAGATCATTTTTCTCAAGCGCATCACCACTTTCTATCGAGTCATGACTGGCTTCAACAGCAGGCTCTTCGCGGTCTTTGGCATTAGTTTGCAGATCAGAATTGCTGTCAGGTTCATGCCCCTCTTCCATTTCCAACAGCGGATTGGAATCTAGTGCTTCTTGGATTTCAGTTTGTAAGTCCAACGTCGATAACTGCAACAATTTTATCGCTTGTTGCAATTGTGGTGTCATCGTGAGTTGTTGACTGAATTTCAGCTGTAACGAGGGCTTCATCTATTGCTCTTAATTTCCCACAACATTGTTGGTTAAATAACCTTTTGAAGTATCGAATGCCTATAGCTTAACTATAGCCTGAATTGCTCACCTAGGTATACATCTCTTACCTTTTGATTTGCTAAAACTTCTTCAGCCGATCCAGAGGCAATGAGTTCACCGTGACTGACGATGTAAGCCTTCTCACACACATCTAATGTTTCACGCACGTTATGGTCAGTAATCAGTACGCCAATTCCGCGCTCACACAATTGCTGGATAATTTTTTTGATGTCGTTAACTGAAATAGGATCGACACCTGCGAAGGGCTCGTCCAGTAGGATAAACTGCGGATTAGCAGCCAGTGCTCGGGCTATCTCAACGCGACGTCGTTCACCACCTGAAAGGCTCATCCCCAAACTGTTGCGGATATGATTGATATTAAACTCGTCGAGCAGCGCATCAGCTTCTTGTTCACGCTGATTATTCGACAACTCTTTGCGCGTCTGCAAAATCGCCATGATATTCTCGATCACTGTTAGTTTGCGGAAAATCGAGGCTTCCTGTGGCAGATAACCAATACCTTGCCGTGCGCGCTCATGCATAGGCAACAGAGTTAGCTCGGATTGGTCTATAAATATCTTGCCCGCATCAAGAGGAACAAGGCCGACAATCATGTAGAAAGTGGTTGTTTTACCGGCACCATTGGGGCCAAGTAAGCCGACGATTTGGCCACTATCGACGCTGACACTAACGTCGCGAACGACTTGTCGAGATTTGTACGATTTAGCGAGATTCTTCGCCGTTAAAGTTGCCATTAACGCGGTTCATCCTGTTGCTCAGATTGCGGTTCATCCCGCTCTTCTTGTTCTTGCAAATCGCGGAATGTTTCCGGTCTAAAGATAGTCGTAACCCCAGTTTCACCGTCTTCACTACTTTGCGCTAGCAATTGCTCGTTTTGCATATCAAACTGAATTAAATCACCTTGCACCATGCTGGTGTCGCGGATCAATTGTGCATTACCATCTAGTGTAATTGCTCGCGAGCTTACTTCATAAGTGATCACGTTGGCTTGTGCTGATACCCGTGTACCATCGTCCATGTCTTGGGCGTAGATCGCTGGGTTACCGCGCGCGATGAATACTTCACGGCCCTCGCCATCAGTTGCGATGACTTCAACTTCATCGGCTTTGATTTCCATTGAGCCTTGCGTAATGTGCACATCGTCTTTAAAGATAGATGTTTTGTTTTTACCGTCGACAAACTGCGATTTCGCATCAACGGTGATGGGTTGTGAAAAGTCACTTTGGTCCGCGTGGGCTAGATTTAACCCAGCAATTAACCCCAAGGTACAGACCCCGCTAATTAACTGCTTGCTTACCGCCGGAATCGCTTTGTGAAGCGCTTGTGTGATTGTTTTCATATTACGAAGATTTTTCCGTCGGTGAATATACTGTTTGTACATGCTGCTTTAGTTCGTAGAGCTTGGTTTCCAAATTAGCATCCAAACCATTGCTCTCTATTGTGTAATCTTGCCCTTCAATAATGACCGCTTGATCGGAGGTCATTACCTTCGAATCCAGGTTCATTTGCAAGAATTCTGTGGTGATAGATTTTACAAACTCACCATCACTGAGACTCGTGATGACAACATTTCGTTCCAATTGAATGCGATTGTCATCATACAAAGTGCCCTCTTCAGCAGTAACCTGCCAAGGCGTTTCGCTCTCATCTAGGTAAATAGTGTATTGCGGTTGCTTAAAGTACACAAAACCTAATTGCTCAAAATGCTCCATTTGACTAGCAAAAATTCTATGACTCAGTTTGCCGTTTTCATCATACAATGCACTGCGCAAATTCTTCGCCTGATAAGTCGGCCGAAATACATCATCATCATTAGTGATTTGGGGCATTTCCTCTTCTTTCAACCATGTTGGGATGTAAGTGGCTAATGCCAAAATAAATAATGCTGAAATGCTGTAGGTTAGACGGTTCATGTACTGGAGCCGGTGTAATCGTCAAGACGGTTATTAGCTTGCAATAGCATATCACAGACTTCTCGAACCGCACCAAATCCGCCGCGCACCGTAGTTTGCCAGTTAGACTTCTGGACAACCGAAGGATGAGCATCGGCGACAGCAACTTTAACGCCTGCCAACGCAAACATGCCAAGGTCGGGCACATCGTCACCCATGGCGAGTACTTCTTCAGGTTCAATTTGTTGTTCTACCAACAATGCCTGCAATGCCGTTTTCTTATCTTCTCGTCCTTGAATGATAAAGTCGGTTTGCAGTGACCCCATACGTTTAGTCACAATCGCTGACTGACGCCCGGTGATCACCGCCGTTTTAATACCGACTTTCTTCACCGCTTTAAAACCAAACCCATCGCGAGTGTGAAAGGCTTTGAGTTCTTCGCCATTATTGCCCAAATAAATACGGCCATCGGAGAAAACGCCATCAATATCGCAAACTAGCAGTTTAATTTGCTTTAAACTGGCAAAAATGGCCTCATCAAGCTCGCCGTAAATGGTTTGTATGCTTGCCATTAAATCACTCCCGCCATTAATAACATGTGCATATTAAATGCACCCACAGGTTGGCCGTTGTCATCAATAACAAACATTGCATTAATTTTGTGCTGCTCCATAAGGTTCAGTGCATTAACCGCGAGCGTATGTGATTGGACGGTAACACTGCCCTTGGTCATCACCTGACCCACATTGGTAGAGTGAATATCAATGCGCGCATCGAGTAAGCGTCTGAGATCCCCATCGGTGAATATCCCCAGTAAAGTGCCGTTATTATCGTGAACACCGGTCATACCCAAGCCTTTGCGAGAAATCTCGAGTAACGCTTCTGAAATAGTTTGTTTAGGCGTAACCAATGGCAATTGAGGGCCTTTTAGCATTACATCATCGACGTTAAGCAGTAGCTTACGTCCTAGGCTGCCACCGGGGTGAGATAAAGCAAAATCATCTGACGTAAACCCTTTGGCATCCAGTAAAGCGACAGCTAATGCATCCCCCATAACGAGCGTGACAGTCGTACTGGTGGTTGGTGCTAAACCCAATGAGCAGGCCTCCTCCTCGACGCTAATATCTAAAACAACATCGGCGCTCTTTGCCAGCGAACTATGCGCGTTATTGGTCATCGCAATGACTGGGATCTTAAGTCGTTTGATCACCGGAAGGATACTCAACAATTCGCCGGACTCCCCCGAGTTGGATATAGCCAACAATACATCTCCCGCTGCCAACATGCCAAGGTCACCGTGATTGGCTTCACCAGGATGCATAAAAAATGCCGGCGTCCCGGTACTCGCTAACGTGGCCGCAATTTTGTGGCCAATATGGCCTGATTTACCCATACCACTGACCACAACTTTTCCCGTACACGCCAAACACAGCTCACACGCTTGCGCGAAAGCCGAATTAATTCGGTCAGATAGCGCAGTTAGCTCACGCTGTTCAATCGCAACTACGCGTTTGCCTGATTCAATAAAATCTGTCATTCATTATCCAAACAAGAACCATTGATAAACGCCAAAGGCGATTAACAAACTAAAGGCTTCCAGGCGATTGATCCGCCTCCTTCCAAGAACATCGAAACTATATACTAACAGTAAAATGGTAAAACCAAGCATAACGTATATGTCGCGTGTTGCCGCTTCTTGATCAATAACGCCCGGCGCAATCAGACCAGGCATTGCCAACACGGCGAGTAAATTAAATATATTGGAACCGACTATGTTGCCCATGGCCAAATCATGTTCACCCTTTAGCACTCCAGCGATGCTTGCCGCCAACTCAGGTAGGCTAGTGCCCAAAGCGATTACGGTTAAACCGATGACTAATTGGCTCACGCCAAGGTAAATGGCGATATGAGTGGCGGACTCAATGATGAAATGGGCACTTGCGGGAAGTAGAACTAACCCCGTGACAATCCATAACCAAGCACTTAAATCTGACACATTTTTAGGTATTTCGTCCTCTGTTTCTCGCTGCATAGGATCGTCCTTGCGCGTGGTCAAGGCTAAATACCCCATGCCAAATAAGATCAAACCAAAACCGATAATCAACACCACACCTTCGACGAAACTTATCACCTGATCGGAGATAAACCATGCGGCGAGAAGACAAATTAACAAAAGAATAGGCATTTCCCGCTTAACCGTCAGCGAGCGCACAATTACCGGCCGCATCAGCGCTGTGATACCCAACACTAGGCCAATATTGGTAATATTTGAACCTATTGCATTGCCCACCGCGGTATCGGGGTTTCCAGCGAAAGATGCAATAGCGGCGACCACAATTTCTGGCGCAGAAGAGCCCATGGCAACGATTGTAAGCCCAATCAACAGCGGCGACACACCACTGTTTTTTGCGATAGCTGAAGCCCCGTACACAAAGCGATCCGCCGACCAGCTCAGTACGATAACGCCCAGCACGAATATCGCTACATGTATAAACATAAATTTAAGCAATATAAAATTTGCGAGTTCTACCCTCAATGATCGCAGAAAATTACGAGAGTGCAAAGCTAAGATTCAGCTTAGTATTTGTATTATGAAAGTTTTTTAATGGAATCTTTTGCGCATTTTCGCGGTCTGTTACGTTGAAATGAATAAGTAAATCAGGACGACACAACGGAATTTACTCAATTGTTCGTTTTTTTCGGATATAAGTTGTTACTTTTTATCTTTGCCGATGAGGCTTGAAAACCGTTAAAATGTCGCAACATAAGCGCACTGGTATCAATTATGATGCCGTAAAGTGCAATAGGATAGCTAGTGATAAGGCTCTCATGGATAATCTTGTAACCATCAAAAACATGACATTTAAGCGTGGCTCTAGAACGATTTACAACGATATTTCGTTGAACGTGCCGCGCGGTAAAATCACTGCGGTTATGGGACCTAGTGGAATTGGCAAAACAACGTTGTTAAAGCTGATTGGCGGTCAACTTACACCAGATTCTGGCACGGTTGAGTTCAATGGTAAAAACGTTCACGCCATCTCTCGCAATCAATTATTCGAATTGCGCCGTGATATGAGCATGCTGTTTCAAAGCGGCGCATTGTTTACTGACATATCTGTGTTCGACAATGTGGCTTTCCCATTGCGCGAACACACCCACTTGTCTGAGTCAGTCATAAAAAGCTTGGTTGCGCTGAAACTCCAAGCCGTGGGTTTGCGTGGTGCAGCAAACTTGATGCCCAGTGAACTATCGGGCGGTATGGCGCGACGGGCAGCATTAGCCCGGGCAATTGCGTTAGACCCCAAACTTATCATGTTTGATGAGCCTTTTGCCGGACAAGACCCTATTTCAATGGGCGTGCTAGTTAAGCTTATTCGCGCCCTAAATGATTCGCTCGGTGTCACCAGTATCGTGGTGACCCACGATGTTACGGAAGTGCTCACTATTGCAGATTATGTGTATATCCTAGCCGAGCAAAAAATTATCGGTGAAGGCACTCCTGAACAAATCCAACAAAGCGAGTCGGATCTAGTTCAGCAATTCTTGCAGGGTAAAGCCGACGGACCAGTGCCATTCCATTTCAGCGCACCCGATTTATCAGAGCAATTATTAGGAGCGTCATCATGATCGACTGGGTTGCCCAGATTGGTGCACGCACAATTTCAAAAATCGCAGCCACAGGGCGTGCTGGTTTAATGTTGTTTGGGGCAATATTTGCATTGCCGCAACTGAAAAATATCCGTCTGACCATCCAACAAATTTACGTAGTGGGTGTTCAGTCTTTGTTAATCATTATTGTGTCAGGCTTGTTTATCGGCATGGTTATGGCGCTGCAAGGTTATACCATTTTGGTTGACTATGGTGCTGAAGGGAGTTTAGGCCCTATGGTAGCGCTATCGCTGCTACGCGAATTAGGCCCAGTGGTTACCGCTTTGTTATTTGCTGGTCGTGCGGGTTCAGCACTGACTGCGGAAATCGGTTTGATGAAAGCGACCGAACAGCTGAGCAGTTTGGAAATGATGGCTGTTGATCCATTGCGCCGAGTGGTTGCACCACGCTTCTGGGCTGGGATGATTTCAATGCCAATGCTGGCACTAATATTCAGTGCGGTTGGTATCCTAGGTGGGCATTTTGTCGGCGTTGATTGGCTTGGCGTAGACGCTGGTAGCTATTGGTCAATCATGCAGGCGACGGTGGATTGGAATGAAGACGTGGTGAACGGCATTATTAAAAGTGTTGTATTTGCTACCGTTGTAACATGGATCGCCATATTTAAAGGTTATGACGCGATACCAACATCTGAGGGTATCAGTAAAGCAACGACTGAAACGGTCGTATTTAGTTCTTTAGCAGTATTAGGGTTGGACTTTGTGCTAACAGCTATAATGTTTGGCATTGAGTAGGAGAAACAATGACAACACGTAAAACAGAAATTTTGGTCGGCATCTTTGTGCTGCTAACTATTGCCGCAACCTTACTGTTAGGCCTAAAAGTAGCCAATCAAGGAATGCAAGCCAACGGTGACACCTACACCTTGAAGGCAAAGTTTGACAACATCGGCGGCTTAAAAGAGCGTTCAGCCGTGAAAGTCGGCGGTGTAACCGTCGGCCGGGTCGAATCGATTGAACTCGACAGTGACGATTTTACACCAGTGGTCGTTTTGTCAATTAGTACGCAGTACAGTACGTTTCCAGAGACGACATCGGTGGCAATTTTAACCTCGGGATTACTGGGTGAGCAGTACGTCGGTTTACAACCGGGGTTTTCATTTGGCGATATTGAGAACCTCAAAGATGGTGACTTTATTGAGGACACCAAATCTGCGTTGGTGTTAGAAGATTTAATTGGACAGTTTTTGTTTAGTCGTGATAGCGATTAGTGCGCCGTCATTAGTGGAGAAAGTATAGTGAAAAAGTGGTTTGTGGGTCTTATTACAGCAAGCGTCCTATTCTGTGGATCAGTATTGGCAGAGGTATCATCTGAAGACCCGTATTTGATGGTTACAGAGGTCGCAAATAGGACCTTTGATCGGATCAAAAATGAGCAAGCACAAATAAAAGCAAACCCTGAACAATTGCGCTTAGTAATGGAAGAAGAGTTAATCCCGTATATCGACTATCGGTTTGCGGCGTTTATGGTGCTCGGTAAACACTTTAAATCTGTGCCCGAAGATCGGTTAGGTGAATATGTTCAAGTATTTCGCGAGTACCTGATCACACGTTACGCCGTGGCTATGGGTTACTACGACGATCAAACGGTTGTATTTGAACCGCAAGGTGATTCTGACGGCGAGAAAACGGTAACAGTTCGCGCTGTGATACAAGACGATGACCGTCCTGAGATCAAGATTGCGTTTAAAGTACGCAAAGGCCGCTCGGGTGACTGGCGCGCTTACGATATGATTGCAGAGGGTATCAGTATGTTGTCGAGCACCCGCAGTGAATTTGAAACCATGTTGCGCCAAGACGGAATCGAGAAAGTAATTAGCACCATGCGCGATACAATTAACAAGCCTATCCAGTTAAATGCGGAAGAGTCTTAAGTACTCATGTCGAATTACTCGTTAACCTTCAAGGACGATAATTTAGTCGCTATTCGCGGTGAACTCACCATGTATACCATTCGCAAAGACTGGTGGCCCACTGAAGGTAAAAGCGCGGTTGATAAACTCGATAAACAGCGGCCTATTCTGTTTGACCTGCACAATATTGAGCGGATCGATAGTGCTGGGTTGGCATGGCTGATTAACCTTATTCGCGACTGTAAAACCGCAAATTTGACAGTGAAATTTACTAATGTCCCCGAAGATTTGCTAAATATTGCGAAAATTAGCGACGCTTCAGTGCTTTTACCGTTAGAATAGCGCCAAATCTACTTTTTAAATTCTGCATCGCAGTTGGAAATTAAACTTCAACTGCTTTTTTGTATTCGGGATCTGAACATGACCAACGAAGAAATCGAACTTTTGCTGAAAGAAACACTCAACCTCTCTGAGGTACATGTGCAAAGCGAAGGAACCCATTACAAAATTATTGCCGTTAGTGATGATTTTGAAGCGATGAGCCGAGTAAAACGTCAACAGGCTATATATGCGCCACTAAAAGAAAAGATTGCTGATGGCAGTTTACACGCGATCACAATCAAGACGTTTACAGAAGCTCAGTGGCAACGCGAGCGCATGTTTAATATGCCAAGCTAACGAAAAGAACAATAATGGATAAACTAGTCATAAAGAAAAGCCCAGCACTGCAGGGCTCTGTCACCATCTCAGGTGCCAAGAACGCAGCGCTTCCTTTGTTGATCACTTGCTTACTCACCGATCAACAGTGTCGATTCAGCAATGTCCCTAATTTACGCGATATTAATACCAGCTTGGCGCTCTTAGCTGAGATGGGGGTAACCGTTGAACGCGAGGATGACAACACCGTATTATTAAACGCCAGCACGTTAAATTCGATCACTGCATCCTATGAACTGGTGCGCACCATGCGCGCATCCATCTTAGTTCTCGGTCCACTACTTGCCAAACACGGCAAGGCTAATGTATCGCTGCCAGGCGGTTGTGCGATTGGTGCACGTCCGGTAAATTTGCATTTGACTGGCCTTGAGAAAATGGGCGCGACTATTGAAGTCGAAGAAGGCTACATTCGCGCCAACGTCAATGGCCGCCTTAAAGGTGCGCGCATTTTTATGGATATCGTCAGTGTAGGGGCGACCGAAAACTTAATGATGGCCGCAGCACTGGCTGACGGCGAAACCATCCTTGAAAACGCTGCACGTGAACCGGAGATTGTTGATTTGGCTGCATGTTTAAACAGCATGGGCGCAAAAATCGAAGGCGCAGGTACTGACAATATTCGCATTCAAGGTGTCGCCGAGCTTCACGGTTGTGATCACCAAGTATTACCCGACCGCATTGAAACCGGCACATTTTTGGTCGCCGCCGCAGTTACTGCCGGTAAAATCCGCTGTGAGAAAGCCGCACCAGAAACACTGGATGCTGTTATTGATAAATTACAACAAGCGGGTGCCACAATCACTACAGGTGATGATTGGATTGAGCTCGATATGAAGGGTGAATTACCTCGTGCAGTAGACTTAAAAACCGCACCACATCCGGGCTTTCCTACCGATATGCAAGCCCAGTTTGTAACGCTGAACTGTGTTGCCGAAGGCACAGGAGTAGTTACCGAGACTATTTTTGAAAACCGATTCATGCACGTTCCAGAGCTGCACCGAATGGGAGCAGATATCGCGCTGGAGGGCAATAGCGCTGTGTCTAAGGGTAAGTCGCATTTGCGTGGTGCGCCAGTAATGGCAACGGATTTACGCGCTTCGGCCAGCTTAGTTATCGCTGGGCTAGTCGCCGACGGTGAAACTACCGTAAATCGTATCTATCACTTAGACCGCGGTTATGAGTCGATTGAAACCAAACTGGGTAATCTAGGCGCGAATATTCAGCGAGTGAAAGAGTAATAGGAGCTGCTCACTGTTTAGTGAGCAGTGCTGTCATTGCTTGATTAAATATACGCAGCCACTTTACGCTGTATTGGCCTTTAGCTTCACGGTTAATAGCGATTACGGCGTCCTTCTTAGAATACTTCGCTTCACCGTTGTGGGCGCGCGAATGTGTCATAGCGTCGTAAGCATCGAGAATGGCTAAGAGCTTTGCGCCCTCACACATATCTTTTTCTTTAATACCTAATGGATAACCAGAGCCGTCTACTCTTTCGTGATGCTGCATGACGATTTTACGCGCTCCGTCCCACTCGTCTAAGTGTTCTAACAAACGCGAGCTTTTGTACACGTGAGAGCGCATGAGGTTAAACTCAATCTCAGAGTATTTATCGGTTTTGTTGAGCAACTTTAGAGGCATAAACGCCATGCCGAAGTCATGGGTATAGCAGGCGACAGCCAATTGATCAGCATCGACTAAGTAACCGGAGGCTTTGTTAACGTAGCTTGCCAATTTAGCAATGCGGTCACCACGACCTTCCCAATACTTAGAGCGTCGTTCAATCGCTTTCATCAAGTCGCGGAAAAACAGAATATCCTGTTGCTTTTCAGAGCTAAGATCCTTGGGTATACCGGTATTGCCGATCATTGCCGCAGCTGAAGACGGTTTTGCACTGCTATCGCCGTCATCATTGTCACCGCCGAGATCGAGGCTTGGGTCCAAAATCAACACTGCGTTTGCTAATAGCTTCTCATGCATTGCCTGATTATCAGGTTGAATCTTAGCTATAGCTGCTACTAGCCTATCGTGCATATCACCATCGTAAGGTGCTTTTCCCTGATTCATGCACTGCTCAACAAAGGTTTTAACCTTGTCCATGGTGATTAGTACTAAATCACTCATAGTACTGGTATAGGCAATCTGGCCTTTACGCAAATAATCAAGCAAATCTTCTACGTGTTGTAAAATAGGGATCATCGGCGAAAAGCTGACCAAGCCAAGGTCGCCTTTAATTGTATGTACCGAGCGAAATAGCGAACGCTGTAACTCGTTATCTTCGGGGCGCAGCTCCAGTTCAATTAAGGTTTGCTCACTCGCTTCGTATAACTCCTGGATCTCCTCCATTAAATCGCCGAGGATTTCATCGTCTAACTCTTCAGGCGTAAATACTTGCATCGGTGCGGCAAACCTCTCTTCTTTATCAATAAGTCTTAATATCGACCAACCTAATTTAACACTTTAGCATATCCACGCAATTTCAACTGATATGGTTGTAAACAAACGCGCAATCTGGAGGTAAGACAAGTCAAATCTGTGCTTTAGATCTGCGCCGAAATCCGTATACTGCGTCGCAAAATCATTTTGAGCGTACATGTGTTAGCTGTAATTCGTTGTGTGATCATTTTCTTTTATTTTTTGATGATCAATTTTTTCCTTATTCTGGTCTGTCTATTCAGGCCTTTTCACCGCAATAATGTCCATATGGCGGGACAAGTCTATGCGTCAATGTCTCGGTTTATTGGCGTGAAAATCATTGTGCGCTGCTCGCCAGAAGTGAAGCAAGACGTACCCTATGTATTTATCGCCAACCACCAAAACAGTTATGACTTGTTGACTATTTGTAAAGCAGCATTGCCCGGCGTTGTTACCATCGGCAAAAAGAGCCTGAAGTGGATCCCTGTATTTGGACAGCTTTATTGGCTAACTGGCAATATAATGATCGACAGAAAAAACTCGGGAAAAGCCCGTGATACACTGTCGCTAACGGCAGAGAAAATCCGCGAAAGACGCTTAAGTGTATGGTTTTTCCCTGAAGGCACACGCAGTTACGGTCGTGGATTACTTCCCTTTAAAACTGGTGCATTCCGCTTAGCATTAGATACCGATGAACAAATTGTGATGGTGTGTGCCAGTGATACGCATAAAACCATCAAGCTCAACCGGTGGAATAATGGTGAAGTGGTGATTGATATCTTGCCACCTATAACGCTTGACAAGAGTAAGAGCGCTAAGCAGTGGGCTGAACATTGTCATGGTTTAATGCAACAACACATTGAAAAACTCAATGTGGAGGTCGCGCAATGTGATCCAACGCGATAAACTATGAGTGAAACGGGCAATTAAGTAAAAGTTATGAGTATTCAACAAGAACAGCAAGAGTGGTACGCGTTTAATCAGGAAACTATTGATGCGTTGCGTGAAGACGGTAGCCAAATGGATGCGACCTACACGGTTGAACACCATATTGCCTCAGCGGATTTTGACCGTTTAGAAAAAGCCGCTGTTGATGTGTTTAAAGCGGGTTTTGAAGTAACGGATGCCGAGGAGTTGGTGCTTGATGATGGTGGCACTATTTTTTGCTTTGACGCCATTGTAGAGCGAGCATTGACTCGCGATGTATTAGACAAAGATACCGACACATTGGTCACTATCAGCGACAAGCATCAGGTCCACTATGACGGTTGGGGCACTTATTACATCGGTGACGACGCTGCGCCGCAAGAGTTAGACGATTAAGTAGCTTTGGCTCTATTATTGAACCATTAGTAGGGCCCACATCGCGAGCACAGCGACGAAACTCAGCATAAACACCAATCCTCGCAGCCGCACATTATTAGTCAATAAATTTACTTATAGACGGTTGTGGTTACGATTAGTCTGCACTGCAATGCCATTATCATAGTAAAATTTTGATTTTTCGCGCACCAAACACTCACCCGCGAGGGGTGCGAAGTCCACATGGTCACGCCTCACCTCCAAAAAATCAATCACAGTATTGTTATCAACAAATACTAATAAGCTGACATTGTCTAATACCCAAACGGTAGTTAAGTCTTCCAAGGGCCACTCAAAGCCCAGCTTTTGCCGCGCTTGAGCGTTGTCACTATAAGGGGCAAAAATACACACCGAGTTCCAATCACCATCAACATGTTCTGACAGTATTAACGCGGTCCCTTGCTGTAAACTATTAAACCAGAGCTTTTCCGGGTGGTGAAACGGTTTAGAGCACGCGGTGAGTAAGCCAACTAACGTTACAAAAATACACAATCTCATGGTCCAAGAATCCTGTTGTAAGCACCTTCGCTATATTGCGATATGATTTATTCTGCGTTCTAAGTGACTACGCGCACAACCGCAATATGGCCTTCAATTATTTATACTGTCTAATCGGTTAGGTTACTTGATGAAGACAATTGCGTAGCTATACTTTTAGTGGTGCTGTTACGCCAATCGCTGTAGGTATTTATGGACAAACTATTTTTGCTCATCCTAATTATTATCGTTGCCTTGCCGAGCTTCGCAGATGAACAATGCCGCAGTATTACTATTTCTGCGCACCCCAATTATCCCCCCTTTCACTGGCGCGAAGGCGATTCCTTGGCCGGCGCTTCGATTGACATCAGCAAAGGCATTTTCAGACGACTGGGTTTAAACGTATATGTAAAATACGTTGGGAATTGGCAAGAAGTCCTTAACAGTGCCAAACGCAACGATATCGACTTTATACCAGCACTAAAAAACAATAGTGAACGGCAACAATATTTGCACTTTACCCAAGAATCATTTGCTGCCAACCCGGTCGCTTTTTACGTGCGTGCTGCAGAGCTGTTAGACGTCGATCAGATGGATGATTTAGCCGGCAAACTAGGTAGCATTAACGCAGGTGACTCGCATACTGAAGCAATCGATGCATTTCTGCTTAGTCAGCCACAAGTGCAAGCCATTGAAGGTTTAGCAAAAAACTTTAGGATGTTACTCGAACGCGAAACAGATTACTTCGTGACGGGGTACTTAGTTGGTAATGAATACATCGAAGCGAGCAGTATCGAGCACGAAATACGCCCTGCCATTGTGATCCAAGGCCCGGAAGTCCATAACGCCTTTACCCATGAATATGCCAAGACTTGTCCAAACGTAGTTACTGAATTTGAACAGCGTCTAGCCTCTGAAAAACAGCTCGGTATGATTGCTAGTGCCATCAAGTATTATGGGTTGCAGTGGACTCAACTGGCGAGCCACTGAAAATAGACGAGCCCAATCATCAGAACCGCTACATGCGTTAGCATTGTGTATTGTTCATTATCTCGTTGAGTGTTTCAAATCTGATAAACTTAGTGTAGTTTTACAGCAACTTGATAGACACGCGAGCAGTAGGGTTAATCGTCGTATGAGGATAGAGTTTATACATGGAATGAGGGGAGTAGCCGCCGTAATGGTAATGTTATTCCACTTTAACCTTGCGTTGTCACCTTTTTTAGCAGCCAACTACCCTTTCATTAGTGATATTTTGTCTTATGGGTATCTGGGCGTCCCCATTTTCTTTGTGATCAGTGGCTTCGTTATTTCGCTTACTGTGAACCTTAATGAAATGGGTTCAAAATATGTCGGAAAGTTTATTTTAAGACGCAGCATCCGCTTAGACATTGTCTATTGGCTGTCGATAGCTATTGCTATTTTTCTATTAGTGGTTGAGTCCAAAGTGACCAACGAAACACTCGAAATGTACTCCACCAGCGAAGTCCTTATTCACATGTTTTACTTACAAAACATTCTGGACTTAGAAAACCAAATCTCTATGGTTTATTGGACTTTGTGTTTAGAAGTACAATTCTACCTCTTTTTTATACTTAGCCTGCTAACTTGTAAGGCCTTATTTAAAGACAAAGCAGATATCGTATTTTGCTTTGCTATCGGCTTACCCCTTGCTGTGTATTCAATTTTGGTCGATTTACGGGTCCTAAAGGAATTGTATACCGGCTTGTTCTTCTCACAATGGCATTATTTCTTTTTGGGGTACTTGTGTGAACGATTCTTTCGCCAAGGGGGTGCATTTAGAATGGCATTCTTTGCCTGGGCAATTTGCCTACTCGGTTTTATGCTTTTCTTGCATGCTAAACCATACACAATCGCCGCAATGCTAACCGCTGCATTTATTGTGTTGATGCGACAGTATCAATTTAAGGCAAGGTTTCTCACCAATAGCTGGATGCTGTATCTTGGCTCAATTTCCTACCCGTTATATGTGCTTCACGCGGACTTAGGCTGGAAGGTCATGTCGTTCTCAAAAATTTATGTGCCAGTGGAATCGCTGCTGAACATGTTATTTGTCTTAATGGTTGGCGTTGTTGTAAGCGTAATTGCTTCTCATTTGATGCATATATGGGTAGAAAAGCCATCAATTAAGCTATCCAAAAAAGTGAGGTGATTTAGTCATCGCTCTGTGCCATTGAGCAATATCACTAAGTTCATTGGCATCCTCAACCGACCAAAGTCGCTATTTGTTACAAATCTGACGACAGTGAAACACTTTACTAATAGCGTCTGACTGCCTATTCCAGATAGCATGGTGACTCAACTCGACAGCCGAGAGTGCATCATGCTAGCAAGACTATTTATCCCTCAAGAGAAATACGATGGTATTCGACCGTTCAATATTTATTTCATGCGCGCGATCTATTTATTGATGTTTTTTGTGCTGGGCAAAGATGTGTGGAGCCATATTCTGACGCATGAAGGTCCATGGCAAGAGATGGAGGCTATTGCATGGAGTGTATGGGCCGCATTTTCTGGCCTGGCGGCCTTGGGTGTTTTTAGACCGGTTGAGATGATCCCGTTGCTACTGCTAGAGATCTTTTACAAAGTGCTGTGGTTGGTGATTTTTGCTTGGCCACTCGCTAGTAGTGGCCAATTAGAAGGTTCTGGCAGTGAAGCAACTGTTTTTGCTTTTGGCTTAGTTTTACTGCCGATTTTGGCCGTACCATGGGGCTATGTAGTAAAGAAATACCTATTGAACTCGCACGTACCAGTACGCCTGCATAACTGAAGCTAGTTGCGCCCCTGGATACTCAACCCGACCAGATGTTTGGATATTTTGCGCTGATGGCCAAGGATCACGAACCACTACAGATTGAATGATGGGGCCACTGGGCGACATCGTATAGCTGGCAGCAGTAATAACAACCGCGTGCCCGGTGTTAGGTCCAGTGCTGTATCCGACGATAACTGGTCGTCCTTGGCTGAGTTCCTGTAATAGTACCGCAGGGGTTGGAGCACCCCAGTTTAACGACGCCATTACTTGGTACTGATTCCCGAGGTTGTCCACATTCCAATTATTCAAATTGGCAGTTATGGCTTGGAAGCTTCCAGCCCAGTTTGGCAAATTACCGTATGGGTCAACACCGTATGTTCGCGCCACGATTTGTTCTTGAGAAATACTTACGCCGTAATAATTCAGTACCATCTGAATAGCTGCAGCCCAACACCACTGCGAGTTGTTTTGCGCAGCAGCAAAATAGTTCATCTGTGTTGACGGTATTCCAACATATTGAGGTTGCTGAACTTGCTGAGGAAATTGCGCTTGTGCAGCACCGTGCCCTAATATGATTGAACCTATGCATAGGGCCACAACGGCAATAATTGTCCGCATAGAAAATCCTTATAGCAATGTGAGGTTAGGCATCAAACATAGGTCACGCTGCGCTATTGTGCAAAAAAATAGCATGTACGTAACATCAGCAGAAATACACGTTCTGCTGACGACAATACCTTACTGTGATTCCAACTACAGTTTCAACACTAGAGAATCCAGAACACCTTGAATGAATGGTTGAGAGCCACTGTCTATGCCGAAGTCGATTTGTGTCATTATCAACACGCCAGAGTCACGATTGCCATAGACACCAATAAAACGTTCGATATCAGTATCGTTATATTTGGAGTACACCATTTTACCCTTCACCACTTTGCCGTCTTTGAGGGTGATCGCCTTGGGCTCCTCGGTTATGTTATAACCATACTGTCGCTCTACTTTTGTAATTTCATTGATCATCAGATCAAGTAAACTTACCGGACTCATCGTTGTATATTCCTGCACTAGAACAACGGAACCCAGTGGGGTCATAGTTGCAGTCTGATATAAGCCTGAGCCCAAATCACTCTTTGCAGGAACAAACTCTCTGGGATGGTCAAACGAAAAATACTGTGAGCTGTAGGTCAACACTGCTTTTTGATCGAGCGAAACACTCACAACTTTGTCACCAATTCTGACTTCCGTTTGTTCACCCAGTCCTATCTCGTAGAGTTTACCATCGATCTTTAAAATGTAGTTGCCAGCAAGTGCCGGTAGCGATAGTGCGAAAAACACTAAACCAAACAATGACTTTAATTTCATAATTATTCCTTTGCTCTAAAACTGACTCCCTGTATGAGCAGATACTAGGGGCATGACTAAAGTAGCGGTTGTAAAACCTACCCGAGCGCACAAGCGCAAGGGTTCGAAAATCTGCGTTCCTGCTGAATCAGCCAGGCCTACTGCCCCACTTTACATGCACTAAGCCTCATGTGGAATAGCAACCTTCACCAAAAAGCTAGCTAACTGTCGCCCTCACTACGGACAAAATCCAGCTTAACCCCTTGCTCAGCGTCACCTTCAACCAAAACCGAAAGAGTATTATCGCCAGTGCGATGATACTTAAGTGACTGAGGAAAATCGTGATTGGTATTTTGAAAGTGTAATTGTTGTGCCGAACAAAAAATCAGTTTAAAAGCGATTGGTAATTCGTTGTGACTAACTTTAGCAATGAAAAAAACTTCGGTGCCCATAGCAACCAACCGGAGTGACTCACTCCCTCCATTTTTGCCATTAACTAAGGTGATTTTACTAAAACCCTCGAAAGTCTTATCACTTACCTTTTGCCAACTTTCCTCATAGGTGCGCTCGTTCGATTTTGAAACCCAGCTACCTAACACCCACTGGGTTTGATGCAAAGAATCACAACTATCCGAGGCATTCACAAATTGAGTAAACACAAACAATAGGCCTAAAAAAGACCTATATCTCCGCATACCGCCCCTCTTTGTTCTTTCAGTCATACCAATGCCACCTTGGAGCGAGCGTTTGAGTCACAAGAATTGGAAATAACAGAATAATGAACAGAGGGATGCGCAAGCTACTCTCACTTTGGTATAAGTAAGAAAAAACTAGAGCAATGCCAAAATAGAAAAGAGCATCTCCAATACTTTTGTAAAAACGGTCAAATACCGCTTGTGAAAATGATTGTACAAATTTCATATTATCGGCCGAAATATAACGTCTAACTACTAGAACGATAACTTAACAGTATTGTCATACATAGCGAAAGTTCACATGCGCGATTCCATCTAGTGCTTAATAAATAATTGCTAACGCGCATGCCTCTGGTAACGCTAGGCTCACATGCATCGAGCCTGAAGCGTTTTTTTAAACACTCACAATTTCCTTGGCCCCTAACGACTCGCAAGAATTGAATCGATTTTTGAGGCATAAAAATGATTGACTCAGTGTGCCTTATGCTATTGCAAAACGCTGCCATTTAACTCACTGAAATTCAGATAGCTTTCAGTTTTCGTTCAGTTTTAGCAAGGCAAACTGTTCCCAACTTTAAGGCAAAAGTGATAGGGATCAGGAGCCGCCAATGAACAAGTTACTCACAACACTAAGCAGCATTGCTCTTTTAACTGCTTCAAGCGCTAGCGTGGCTGATCCGTCAAGTGAAGCGTCAACTAAGCTAGCAAATATTAATGAATTTCAATACGAGCAAGCTTTTGTTTCGCCGCCTCGCCAACCTTTAGTGGAAAAGGATGCGCTTACCACTGCTGCTGTTGAACAGGTTACCGACTGGCAACAAAAAAATGCGGAGTTACAAGCGCGCGGTTCAATCAGTAAAGATCGCGATTCATTTAATACCGCGCTAGGAACGGATTTTTGGATCTATGACAGTTGGACTAGCGTCAGCGACGACTTTGATTACGACGGCTACTATACCCAACTTAACGTTGAGTTTGATGCTGATACCGTATACACCCGTGCGTATGTGTATGCAGTGATATATCTCGGTATTGGCGATGTATTTGAATCGCTGCATGTCACTTCAGTTTTCGCCATTGATGCCCAGTCTAGCCTCGATAGCTTTGTTGTTGAAAGCGAGCTGATTAGTGGCTATCCACCCAATGATTACGAAGTACTGATCGAGCTTTACGATGCCGACACCGATGAATTAGTCGCGCTGACCGATGGCTACGACGACGCAGACTTGGCTTTTATACCGCTAGAAAGCGAAAACTATGAAGTGATTGAAGAACGAGTAGTCATCATTGAAGAACATGGTGGTAGTTTGTCTGGTGTTATTTTACTACTGCTCGCCGGCATAGGATTACGCGCTCTGCGTCTGCGGGAAACACATTAAACGCAGAGCCGTATGCCGCAAGCTTTACTTGCGGCTTTCGGCCGGGTCTGGTGGTTCAAGTTGTTCAATATCTACAACAACTTTTTCCACTAACTTGACCCGGCCATTTTTTACCAACGCATCACGTAGGACAAACTCAATCTGCGCATTCAAACTCCGCAAGTCATCATCAGCCCAGCGCTGCATTGCGGCCAATACGTTGGCATTTATTCGTAGTGGATACGCTTTTTTAGCCATTAATATAATGAGCCTGTATTGATTATCGGCTGCGTGTTTTTGTCGCCACACAACACCACCAACAAATTACTCACCATCGCGGCCTTGCGCTCTTCATCTAACTCAACAATCTGCTGTTCATTAAGTTTCTGCAACGCCATCTCGACCATACTCACCGCCCCCTCAACAATGCGTCCTCTGGCCGCAATAATGGCAGCAGCTTGTTGACGTTGCAGCATGGCACTGGCGATCTCCTGTGCATACGCTAAGTGGCTAATACGCGCTTCGTGCACAGTGATCCCGGCTTTACCTAAACGCTCTTGAATTTCGCCTGAGAGGCGATCGGCTATTTCTACCGGATGGCTCCGTAGCGCGATTTCAGCCTCACCATCATCGCGGGGATCGTATGGATAACTGCTAGCTAAAATACGCAATGCCGATTCACTTTGGATTGTTACATAGCTTTCATAATCATCCACTTCAAACACCGCTTCAGCTGTATCGGTTACCGACCACACCACAATAGTCGCAATTTCAATCGGATTCCCCTGGTTGTCATTAACCTTGATCTTGGCACTTTCAAAGTTGCGGATCCGCAATGAGATAGCTTTGCGCATAAACAATGGGATGGTCCAACGCAGTCCAGCGCGCTTTTCTGTGCCTACGTAACTACCGAATAAAGTCAGGACTTTACCTTGATTGGGTTGCACCATAAAAAATCCACCCCAACAAGCCAAAACAATAATAAATATAAAGATATTCAATAATTCCAAGCCGTTAATTGGCACCGTGTTACTGCCTATTAATGTAAACGAGGCGATTGTCACTGCTATCAGAACCAACGCTGAGATATAACCATTAAACGACCACGCTTTCTTTTCGACTATCATAACATTTCCTTTTGATGTCATTTTGATATCACTTTAGATCGATATAAAATAAATTGCAATAAAGTAACGATCTTTCTGTGATCGGCTTTGGCACAATTCCACAGAGCGCCTATAGTTTGTGTAATTGCTTAGCGTTTTTGAGGACTTATCAATGCAGTATCCATGGCATGCATTTGCACACCGCATTTTTAGCGGCGTAATTATTTTGCAATGGATTGCAGCAATTGGTATTGGTTTATACCAAGGGCAATTGCTCAGTAGTTTGTTAATTGCGACGCTATTTGCGGCACCGCCGTTATTGATGATAAGGACTGCACCTGACCAAGCACTGACGCGCCACGCCATAGCGATAGCTACTCAGCTGCTAACTGCCTTGCATATCCATCAAGCAATGGGTTTGATTGAAATTCACTTCGAAATCTTCACGATTTTGGCTATTTTAAGCGTTTACCGAGACTGGAAAATAATTGCGTCCGCTGTTGCCGTGGTGGCTATTCACCATGTCGCATTTTTCATTGCACAACTTGGTGGGGCCAATCTATTTGTTTTTGAAGACGGCCATGTGCTTTGGGGCATCCTGTTTTTACACGCTTTTTTTGCTGTTGCGGAAGGTGTTGCACTGATGTTTATCGCGAAGAATACACATACCGAAGCAGTAACGGCTTATGCCATTTCCTCAACTATCGACCAAATCGTTAATAACGACAAAATCAATGTCGCGAATAAAAGCATCAGTAATATTGAAGGTGAGACTATCGCTGACTTTAATTTACTGCTTGATTCGCTATGTTCATTAGTCAGCTCAGTTAAGCGCGATGGTAAACATGCGACCGAAATGTCAGTGAGTGTCTCCGACAGTTCTGCAAAAATAATAGTCAGTGCGCGTGAGAATCAAAAAGACGTGGAAAGTATCTCTACCGCTCTCGACCAAGTTAAGTTAACCAACCAATCTGTGGCTGAAAATATCGAGGAAGTGTCTGGGTTGAGCGTTGATGCCAGTGTCGAAACCAGCAACAGTAAAGAGCAAATAGACAGGAATCTCGATGAGGCGCGCCACTTGAAAGTTGAAATGGACACGGCTGTGCAAACTATCAACGAGTTATCTCGTATGTGTAATGACATCGACACCTTTATGTCATCAATCAAAGCCATCGCGGAGCAAACTAATCTGCTCGCATTAAATGCAGCTATCGAGTCAGCCCGGGCTGGCGAGCATGGTCGTGGCTTTGCTGTTGTCGCTGACGAAGTACGTCAACTGGCGACCAAAACAGGTGAAAATGCTGCCGAAATCAGTGCGATCACCGAAAATCTGGTGACCAGTGCGAATCACGCGATGACCAGCATCTCTGGTTGTGCCGAAAAAGTTGAATCGTCAGTTAGCAGTACTGCTACCACCAGTGAGACTATGGCAAACATCAATCAGATGATCACGCGTTTAACTGACAATATGAAATCAGTAGAGGCTGCCACCATTGAGCAGCGCAGCATGTCTGAGCAAATTACTGATTCCGCTGAGCGACTCACCACTTCAAGTGCGAGCCAATTAAATCAGTTAGAGCAAAACGTGGCGGAATTGGCGGCTTTAAAAGAGAGCTTGATGCACCTCGACAATGCATTAGCCAAATTTGAAACCTAATCAACAGGATGTTGTGTTATGCGCTGGTTTTACGTGTTATTCGTTTTGTGGATAGGGGCGTCCATCACAGCGTTAGTGGTGTTCTCACAGTCATCAAACCTGCCTTTTGATGATAGCCGTTTATACAATGCCGTACAGGCACGCGATTTTGAGCGTCAATTTGGCGCGCTAGCTACACAGCAATTAGGCCAAGATATTGCCAATACAGTTGTGCACTTTAGCAGTCAAGATAACTGCATGTGCGAAACGGTAGCTAGCCGTCATATTCAAGCCGTGAAAAACTTATCCTCTGAGCTCGGAAAAAATAACATAGATGTTGCACTCGCTGAAAGCTCAAGCTGGTTAAATACGATCCCCGCCACCCCCGCTGTCGCAGTTTTTGACGCCAATGGCGAGCTAACCTATTTGGGCCCCTACGCCGAAGGTGCTGGTTGTTTTACTGGTCAAGGCATTGTTGAAAGCCATCTTGATAATACAGCCCATATTGGCGCGACAATATTGATGGAAGCTGAAGGTTGTTATTGCCGGGCAGCCACAAAAAAGGCCGGGAAATCCCAGCCTTTTGCAACCTAACGATTGAATTAGATAGCTTCGATGCTCTTGTACTGCTCTTGCAATTTAGCTAATTGCTGAGAGGCTTCGGCAAGCTTCTGCTTTTCTTTTTCAATCACCGCTTCTGGGGCTTTACTCACAAAGTTCTCATTGCTGAGCTTGCCTTGCGTGCGTGCCACGTCTTTCTCGATTTTTTCCATCGCTTTGCTGATCCGCGCCAGCTCGGCATCTTTATCGATAAGCCCCGCCATAGGGATCAAAACTTCCATCTCACCCACAATCGCGCTCGCTGATGGTGGTGCTGTTTCGTCTTGAGCCAACACTTTCACATCTTCAAGCTTGGCCATACGCGTTACGTACAACGACAACGTGTCGAAGCGCTGCTCATCTTCAGCGGTAGCATTGCGCAGCATGACCGACAGTGGCTTGTTAGGTGAAATATCCATTTCGCCGCGAATGTTGCGAATACCGACAATCACTTTCTTGAACCATTCGATGTCTGCCAAGGCGTCTTGATCAACACCTTCTGCTGGCATTTGTGGAAACGCTTGCGTCATAACGCTCGCCGTTTCGCCTGCACCGACTGCCGTTAATGGTGCAACACGTTGCCAAATCGACTCAGTAATAAATGGCATTACTGGGTGAAGTAAACGCATTAATTGTTCAAGTACGTTCACTAGCGTGTGACGCGTGCCGCGTTTTTGTGCGTCACTGCTGTGCTCTGAGTTAAGCACTGGCTTGGTAAGCTCTAAGTACCAGTCACAGAACTGGTTCCAAGTAAACTCATATAATGCTTGTGCAGCAATATCAAAACGGTATTGCGCGATGGCTTGTTCAAAATCTGTAACAGTTTGATAAAAGCGCGCCCAGATCCAGCGATCCGCTACGCTTAACTCCCGTTCACTTGCTGATGCATTGGCACCGGTGTCTTCAGTTTCGGTATTCATCAGCACGAAGCGCGATGCGTTCCAAATCTTGTTACAGAAGTTGCGGTAACCTTCAACCCGGCCCATATCAAAGTTAATATCACGGCTAGTTGACGCCATCGCCGCAAAGGTAAAGCGAAGTGCATCAGTACCATAACTGGCAATGCCCTCTGGGAACTGTTTACGCGTGCGCTTAGCAATTTTCTCAGCTTTCTGTGGCTGCATCATGCCGCCGGTGCGCTTTTCAAGTAACGCGTCTAAGCTGATACCGTCAATCAAATCGATCGGGTCAAGTACGTTACCCTTCGACTTCGACATCTTGTCGCCTTGCTCATCGCGAATAAGACCGGTGATGTAAATGTCTTTAAACGGAATTTTGCCGGTGAACTTCTTGGTCATCATGATCATACGTGCGACCCAGAAGAAGATAATGTCAAAACCGGTCACTAGCACTGAGCTAGGTACGAATGTTTCTAGCTCTGGTGTTTTTTCAGGCCAGCCCATAGTTGCAAATGGCCACAGGGCAGAAGAGAACCAAGTATCTAATACATCTTCATCTTGTTTTAACGCAACCGCATCGTCTAAGCCGTTTTCACGGCGCACGGCAGCTTCATCTTCGCCTACGTAGATATTACCCGCATCGTCATACCAAGCTGGAATTCTGTGTCCCCACCACAACTGACGCGAAATACACCAGTCTTGAATGTTGTGCATCCATTGATAGTAGGTCTTGTTCCAGTTCTCTGGAACGAAGCGGATCTCACCACTTTCAACCGCTTCAATGGCAGGCTTCGCCAGCGACTCAACCGCTACATACCATTGGTCAGTCAAATACGGTTCGATAACCGTACCGGAGCGATCGCCGCGTGGCACTTTTAAGCTGTGTGGCTCAATTTTTACCAATACACCTTGCGCCTCTAGATCAGCGACAATTTGCTTACGCGCATCAAAACGATCCATACCGCGATAGGCTTCTGGCACGTCATCGTTAAGCTTGGCGTCGTCGGTTAGGATATTGATCATCGGCAAGTCGTGACGCTTACCCATATCGTAATCGTTAAAGTCGTGAGCAGGCGTGATTTTTACACAACCTGTACCAAATTCTTGGTCAACATAATCATCCGCAATGATTGGAATTAAGCGGCCTGTAAGTGGTAGCTTAATTTCTTTGCCGACCATGCTTGCATAGCGTTGATCGTCTGGATGCACGGCAACAGCGGTATCGCCCAACATGGTTTCAGGGCGCGTAGTTGCTACCACTAGCTCGCCAGAGCCGTCAGCCAATGGATAACGCATATGCCACATGTGGCCCGCTTCTTCCTCATTGACAACTTCTAAGTCAGAAACCGCTGTGTGCAGTACCGGATCCCAGTTAACCAAACGCTTACCGCGATAGATCAAACCCTCTTTATGCAACTCGACAAATACTTTTGTCACCGCTTTGGATAAGTTCTCATCCATGGTGAATACTTCGCGATCCCAATCGGTCGAAGTCCCCAAGCGACGCATTTGCTGACTAATCGTACCGCCTGATTCGGCCTTCCACTCCCAGACTTTTTCAAGGAAGGCTTCGCGACCTAGATCATGTCGGCTTTTGCCTTGCGCGTCCAATTGACGCTCTACCACCATTTGTGTGGCGATACCGGCGTGGTCTGTACCACATTGCCATAAGGTGTTGTCGCCTTTCATGCGGTGATAACGCGTTAACGTATCCATGATAGTGTGCTGAAACGCGTGGCCCATATGCAGGCTACCGGTCACATTCGGAGGTGGCAACAAAATACAGTAAGGCTCGCCCTGCCCCGAGGGTTTGAAATAACCATTTTGTTCCCAGTCGGTATAACAGGTTTGTTCAATTGCACCAGGATTAAAGGTCTTATCCATTATTTGTCTCTTTTGCTAACGGCTGAAACTGCAATTGGCAGCCAGCCCTTTGGTAATTTTTATAACGTTCACGCGCCGCTTGTTTACCGGTTTCGTCGGTAGGCACAAATTCAATCACTTGGCGTGTGCGATTGTTCACAGCTATCGTCGTGTCGCTTAAGTTTACAACCACGGCGCGCGTTTCACTCACAGGTGGCCACACAATAGTTACCGGCGCACCATTTGGTGGGCCCTCACCGCGCAAATTGTGCGGAATAAAGGCGTCAGTTGGCTGTTGCCACAAATGCTCATCCCAGTGTTCTCCCTGTACTTGGTCAGAACAAACAACCAGGACATGCTGTCGAGCACGGTACTGGCTGGTGATTAACTGGGTTGCAGCGGCAGTAAGATCATCGTCTTGCAGCTGATAAAACGTTACTTGCGTCATCAAAATTAATCTTCAGTGCGCAAGCCTGCACGGTTCATCAAAAACTGCGTCAACATCGGTACTGGACGACCTGTCGCGCCTTTGTTTTTGCCCGAAACCCAAGATGTTCCGGCAATATCCATATGCGCCCAGTTGTACTTTTTAGTGAAACGCGACAAAAAACATGCGGCCGTGATCGTACCTGCAGGTCGACCGCCGAGGTTTGTCATATCAGCAAACGGACTTTCGATTTGCTCTTGATACTCATCCCACAATGGCAAACGCCACGCCTTATCTGAGCTTTGCTCCGATGCATTGACTAACTCGTGTGCCAACGGATTGTGCGGGCTCATCACGCCAGTGGCGTGTTTGCCCAGGGCGATAACACAAGCGCCCGTTAAGGTAGCAATATCGATGACAGTGTCTGGCATGTAACGCTCAACATAAGTCAATGCATCACACAAGACTAAGCGGCCTTCCGCATCTGTATTTAACACTTCTACGGTTTGACCTGACATGGTTGTGAGGATATCACCTGGACGATAGGCTTTACCGTCAGGCATATTTTCACACCCAGCCAGCACGCCGATAATGTTCAATGGTAAGTTGAGCTCAGCCACCGTATGCATTACACCCAGAACAGATGCCGCACCACACATATCGTATTTCATTTCGTCCATGGCTTCGCCAGGCTTGATTGAAATACCGCCGCTGTCAAAGGTTAAGCCTTTACCAACTAATACGATGGGCGCGTCGTCATCGCTAGCACCTTTGTGGTGGATGATCGACATCATCGATTCGTTCTCTGAACCGCGACCAACCGCGAGATAGCTGTGCATCCCAAGCTCTTCCATTTGCGCTTCGTTAACGTGTTCAAGGCTCAAATGTGGATATTCAGCGACCATGTCTTTGGCTTGCTGATACAAGTACTCAGGGTTACAGATATTCGGCGGCATATTCGCGACATCACGCGCTGTACGTGAACCTACCGAAATCGCTAAGCCGTGCTCAAGTGCGCGCTCACCAATTGGCAGCTCTTTACGCGTTGGCACGTTAAATACGATTTTGCGCAAAGGACGGCGAGGCTCGCCTTTCTTGCTTTTTAATTGCAAAAAGGTGTAGAGAGAATCTTGTGTTGCTTCCACCGCCTGACGCACTTTCCAATATACATCACGCCCCTTAACGTGCAGATCCGATAAGTAACACACCGCTTCCATTGAGCCGGTTTCATTCAAAGTACGAATCGTTTTGGCAATAATTTGTTTGTACTGACGCTCGTCTAACTCGCGCTCTTTACCACAACCGACTAACAAAACACGCTCACTGAGTACATTCGGCACATGGTGTAATAACAGCATCTGGCCCGCTTTGCCTTCCAAATCACCGCGGCGTAACAAGCTGCTGATGTAACCATCGCTGATTTCATCTAATTGCTCTGCTACTGGTGATAACCGACGCGGTTCATACACGCCCACGACAATACACGCGCTACGTTGTTTTTCAGGGCTACCACTTTTTACACTAAATTCCATAATAATCTCTCGTTCAACAGGGCGGTTTTAATCGATCAAATTGTCATTTTAATCCAATTTGCATTAACCTTTTGCTGTTGCTTGTGATTTAATATGCGGGCAATTGAATGCGTATATGCTTGACCGCATGTCGACAAAACATGTCAAAACACTGAGTTTACTTAAATCTGTGACTGCTTTCACTAAAAATCCAAGTTTGTGTGTGACTAAGCAATGCTAATTTTCCGTTACCTGCTTAAAGAAACACTAAAATCTCAATTCGCGATTTTTTTCGTTTTGATGGCAATATTCATCACCCTGCGATTCGTGCGGGTGTTAGGCGATGCATCAGACGGCGATATTCCTGCCAGTTTAGTGGTGGGTTTTCTGGCGTTATATAGTCCTGTCTTAGCCTCCTTAGTACTGCCCATTAGTGCCTTCTTGGGCATCATGCTAGCCTATGGAAGGTTATACGTTGATAGCGAAATGACCGTAATGAAAGCTTGTGGCATCAGTGAGTGGTACGTCACACGCGTCATGCTAGTGCTGTCGGCGTTCCTCATGGTAATTACCGGTGTTGTGACCTTGTGGCTTGCACCGCTATCAGCTGAAAGTGAGTACCAACTACGCGACAAGGCCAGTTCTGAAGCGAGCATCGCGGCTTTAATCCCAGGCCGATTCCAACAAACTGGCAACGATAAGGCGGTAATCTTTATTCATGAAGTCGATACTGAATTGGACCAACCGCTGCGCAAAATTTTCTTGTCTCAGCGCAAGCAGCAAAGTGCAGGGCCACCGGATGTGCACATAGTTTATGCGGACACTGGCAGTATTTCGGTCAGCGAAACCGGCGAGCAAAACCTTATCCTCAACAACGGTAATCAGTATGAAGGCAATTCGGCCAACAGTGACTATCGCATTGTTGAATTTGACGAGTATCAAATTCAAATCAGTGAACAGGCTCCACAAGAATCCAGTCGCAAAATGGTTGCCGTTCCGACATTAGACCTTTTGAATGATGGTTCTATTGAAGCTATCGCAGAGTTGCAATGGCGCATAGCCATCCCGCTTTCACTACCATTTTTGGTATTGATTGCAGTCCCTCTGTCCGCCGTTGACCCCCGCCAAGGCCGATTCGGTAAGATGTTTCCAGCTATCCTTTTATACCTAGGCTACTTTTTACTGCTACTTGCTAGCCGTCGTGTACTCGAAGATGGGAAAATCCCCGCGCAAATTGGTTTGTGGTGGGTACATCTGATCATGCTGGTTATTGGTATTACCTTAATTGCGAGGGATAGGCGCACTGGTACTTGGGTGCGGTCATTGCTGCGGAGGCGCAGCTAATGTTTAAGATCCTCGATTTATACGTAGCCCGTACCCTGCTGGGCACAGTCACACTGACGCTGACTATTTTATTGGGTCTTAGCGGGTTGATTAAATTCGTCGAACAACTTCGTCGTATTGGCGAAGGTGAATACGATATGACAGTTGCCTTGTTGTATGTGATATTGAGCCTGCCCCGCGATCTTGAACAATTCTTCCCCATGGCTACCCTACTCGGTGGCCTAATCGGTATGGGCGTATTGGCGACACATTCCGAGCTGGTTGTGATGCAAGCTGCGGGGCTTAGCCGTTGGAACATTATCGGCTCGGCGATGAAGTCATGCGTGGTGATGATTTTGGTGGTAATGGCAGTCGGCGAGTTTGTGACCCCAGCCAGTGAATCAAAGGCCAAAGAGATCCGCACCGAAGCAATATCCGGTGGTAGTTTATTCTCTTCCGAACAGTTGGTCTGGGCTAAGGACGGCGATAATTTCGTGAGCATTGGCCAAGTGGTATCACGTGAGTTACTGCGTGAAGTCACCATCTACTGGTTCGATGAATCGCTAAATTTAACCCGTTTAACCTATGCCGAAGAAGCTGCTTATGCTGCGGATGAATGGCAATTGAAAAGCGTAAATCACACCTACTTCTCTGACTTAGCCATCCGCCAAGAGTCGATAGAATCCAACAGCTGGCCCTCAACGCTTACGCCTGACAAGCTTGGCGTGGTAGCCGTAAAACCCGAAGCACTGTCTATTCGCGGTTTACTCGATTACGTGACCTATTTAGAAAATAATGCCCAAGATCCATCGCGCTACGAATTAGCCCTTTGGCGAAAAATAATGCAACCGGTCTCGGTTTCGGTGATGCTGTTGATGGCGCTGAGTTTTATCTTCGGACCACTGCGCAGCGTGACCATGGGCGCACGTGTGATTATGGGTGTGCTGACTGGCTTTGCATTCTTTATCAGCAACGAAGTATTTGGGCCACTGAGTTTGGTGTATCAATTACCCCCCATACTCGGCGCGTTGGTGCCCAGTTTTGTATTTATCGCGATCGCTGGATTCCTGCTGAGGAAGTAGTGAGCCACTACCAAGAACGGTGGTGGTTATCTTCCTTGCTTAAGCTCAACACTTCAATTTGCGAAATGCGATCTTGTAAGGCCAGTTTGTGCTTAAAATCAAGCAGCACCAAGAGAGTACCGAGCCCACCAAATGCACTGATCATTCTCAGCAGCAAGCGTCCGTAGCCTACCGGTTTATCTGTTAGCGAATACATGCGCAAACGCCATGCTCGCATCCCCAATGTTTGACCGCCATTTTTCCAAAAGTACAAGAAAAAGCCAATAACCCAGAGTAATACCCAGGCTTGGATGATGCTGGTGTACAACAACGACTGCTGAATAAAGTCATTAAATAACATACCTCCGGTATGCGGGATCACGTTGGTTTCATACAAAATCAGCAGGGTAATAATAATGACCAGTGCCGCACACATCGCCACTGCGGTTGCCACCAGTACATCGTAAACCATGGCGGCTAATCGCTTAAAAAATCCAGCGCGTTTGGGTTGGGTTTTACTCTCGGTCACGGCTACAGCTCTAAAAGTCGGGTATGTATGATTACCTATAGTCTGACAAAGTTGATCAACCTGCGCTAGCACTTCTGCTGAATAGCACAACAAATGAGCTATTGATAAACCGATGGTAAAATTCTCTTGCGTGGATTTTTTAGCTCGCTATAATGCGCAACCTCGAAGCGTTAAACTACGTATCGAGCATTGCATGGTTACCATTGCCAGAGTGGCGGAATTGGTAGACGCAGCGGATTCAAAATCCGCCGCCCGTGAGGGTGTGCCGGTTCAAGTCCGGCCTCTGGTACCATCATCTAATGACGATTCGAAAAATCGTGTACCGGCTGAAAGGTCAGTCCCATCAAGCCCGGCCTCTGGTACCATCATCTAATAACGATTCGAGAAATCGTGTACCGGCTGAAAGGTCAGTCCCATCAAGCCCGGCCTCTGGTACCATCATCTAATAACGATTAGAAAAATCGTGTACCGGCTGAAAAGTCAGTCCCATCAAGCCCGGCCTCTGGTACCACTATGCACACCAACCGACGAAAGTCGGTTTTTTTGTGCCCGGAGAAAGCGCACCCTGTGGGTGTACTTTCGGAGACACACCACGCTAGGTCACTGTTACGTATAATAGAGGTTTGTCTTTGTGCATAGTTATTAGAAGATTCGACCTTTATTGAAAATATAACAACGATTCCTTTGACTTGGAGATCGTGGTTATGAGATGTCTAGCTAGTTAGAAGCGACCACATGGTAAGCTGCGAAACTCAACGACGAAAAAATGTAGAAGAAAAAATTCAACAACAGACTGACTGCGCAACTAAGCTCTTTAGACCTTTACATGTTTAAATTGGTATCTTTAACGTTAAAATAGCCGAGAACTTCCGTCGCCCATTTTGTATTTTCCATATTTGGCCAGCTATTCGCATTGAATGATGGAGCCCCCCTCAAACCTTTTCTTTGGAACGGATAAAGTGAAGCATTTTTTCTCGCGGTCCAATATTAACGAGCGCCATGGCACTGCGGTTAAGTTCCCGCCGATCCCGAAAAATCCGCCATGGGCGATGATAGCATAAGTTACCACCCCTGTTGGCAGGCTAACCATCAAACTGTTTAATTTACCTAGCTTTTGTTCCTTATGGTTGTAAACACTATTGTTGCATAACGTATTGCTGCTTAGGTACCACTGCATTTCTTTAACCGAATTGGGTTTGGATGGAACTCGTTTTACTTGGTGAGCGAGCACATTCATTGTCTTGTTCCTAAAAGATTCATTGCAAGAAAAATATACCAACGGACGAGTTGGCGTTCTGTTCGCTAGCGAACGGAAAGATACTAATAAAGCATCTAAGCTTTACTTGAACTGTTGGCAATCAAGCTAACGGTGAAACGCCAGAGGCATTTATGCAAACTCCAACGAAAGATGGCAAGCCCGACCAAGAAAAGCAACTAGCTCCGAGCAAAGAGCCGCAAAAGCAACAATCAAAGCAAGACCAAAAGAAACAGCCATGATGGTTCTTGTTAATGTGTCGCAAAATGTATTGTAAGAGCTTTTCATATCCCTCATTGATTCTAAAATACGTTTGATTTTGATGTGTATTCCCCGGGGGGGGACCTGGGGTATTTTAACTGAACTAAGCAAACCGTTATTATTAATTTCTATTAATTACCAGATAACTAGCTTTGAGAAAGATTACCGAACAGTTCAACCGCAATGGAACAGCGCTTAACTGTTGCTTCAAGATCACAAAAACGATAGTGGGTCGGAGAAAATGTCGATTTTTATAAGACGGGTAAAGGACTTGTGAACAGCACAGATGATTTGACAATACCGAATGCAAGACACGTTTATGTGGCATCACAGTATGTCGTTTAAACCTGTCTCTACGTTTATACAAGCCAACAAAGCTCAATCGGAGTGCACGGAAAAGGTGAGTCAAGGTGTATGGTGGGGGAAACAAACGCAAAGCTCATTACTGCACTTTAACATTGGTAAGCAGTGTTTTGACCATGATTTTATTCATGCTCTGGTAGCAATTAAGCTTTTATGTGCAGATGTCAACTATGCAGAAGGCCTGTTGAATAAGACACAACATCACGCAATTTTATATGCCTGTAAATTAATCATTAAAGGACACTATGAAGATCAGTTTCCATTGCGGATTTGGCAAACTGGTTCTGGCACACAAACCAATATGAATGTGAACGAGGTTATAGCCTCGCTTGCGAATGCTTATCTGCGTGATCAAGTTAAAACCTTTGAATTGCTTACAAAAGACAAGATTCACCCCAACGATCACGTCAATATGTCGCAATCCTCAAATGATGTATTTCCTAGCGCTATGCACGTAGTTGTGGCACAGCAATCGACACGAAAATTATTGCCTTCGTTAAACAAACTTTGTCAATACTTACAGGAAAAACAATCGGAGTTTAAAGGTGTTTCATGCGTAGGGCGCACCCATTTAATGGACGCTATTCCATTGCCAGCAGGGGCAATTTTGTCGGTATATTTGAGCGAACTAAATCATGCTAAGTTGGACCTCCAGGCTAGTTTACAACAAGTTTTCAAGTTGGCACTCGGGGGCACGGCCGTTGGCTCGGGGGCTAATTCTCCCCCCAATTTTGGCCGCCAGGTTATTGCAGGTTTGGCAAAGCGCTTTGAGTTGCCATTTGAACAGCATGAAAATCTATACACTGCCGTGTCTGGAGAATCAGCATTGTTAAAATTTAGTGCGTCACTGAAACTACTGGCTTCGGTATTGCTGAAAATGGCGAATGATTTTCGGCTTTTGGGTAGTGGCCCTCGATGTGGCTTGAATGAGTGGATATTGCCTGCCAATGAACCCGGTAGCTCAATTATGCCCGGCAAAGTAAATCCTACCCAATGCGAGGCTTTAAGTATGGTTTGCATGCAGGTGTTTGGTAACGATCTCACCGTTTCTCTAGCGGCCTCTGCTGGCCAATTACAGTTGAACACCTCACGACCCGTCATTATTCACAACATTATGGAGAGCATAGAATTATTATCCGATGCAATACAATCGTTTGCGGAAAATTGCCTATATGGATTAACTCTCAACAAAGCACAGATTGAGCAGAATATGACCAACAACTTATCCATTATTACCTTACTTACACCAGAGCTGGGCTATGACATGGCAGCCTCTATTGTAAAGGAGGCACAGAAAAAACACCTCTCGTTAGCCCAATCTGCTGAATCATTAGGCCTCTTCAGTCGCACTGACTTCGAGGACTTATTAAAACGGAACGCCTTTCAGTAGCATTATTAAAATGGGATGCCTAGACATTTAAACCCGTCAAAATAACGATTCGAAGTAATTTTATCTGGCTAATGTTTGCTAACGAACATACTCCACACAGTGTCTCGATTAAACTGTAAGTGGTGAGATTTACCAATATCCCACCAATAACTTGAGGCAAAAATCATGGCGCAAGAAAATGACCCTTCAAGAAATCCTTGGAAGAGTAACTTACCGCCTCCTGATTTAGATCAGGCAATCAAGCAGTTCTTCAACCGTTTCAAAAAATGGCTTCCTGGGGGAAGCCCACATGCATTTTTCACTCTCGCGCTGATCTTTGTTGTCGGGTCAGTCCTATGGAGTGCCGTATATACAGTACCCAGTGATTCAGTGGCGGTCGTACAACGCTTTGGGAAGTACATTAAACAAGTCCAGCCAGGTTTACATTTTCGCTATCCATTTGGAATCGATTCGGTCCAAATTGTCCCAGTAAAGCGCCAACTCAAACAAGAGTTTGGCTTTAGTACCCCAAATGCCACTGACCCGAATCAAAGTCTGCGTAATATAGATCCTCAACGAGAAACCCAGATGGTTACCGGAGATTTAAATGCGGCTTTGGTCGAATGGGTAGTGCAATACAGGATTTCTGACCCCGTTAAATTTTTGTTTGAGGTCAGAGAGCCCAGTGAAACTCTCCGATACGTATCGGAGTCGGTCATGCGTGAAGTGGTGGGCGACCGCACTGTTGATGAAGTCATAACTATTGGCCGCCAAGAAATTGAATCTGAAGCGTTAATAAAAATGCAGGCTACGTCAAGCAAATATGCCATGGGTATAAGCATCGATCAGGTACAGTTGAAAAACATTAATCCGCCTAAGCCTGTTCAGGAATCCTTTAATGAAGTCAATCAAGCACAGCAGGAAAAAGAAAAGCTAATAAATGAAGCGCGGCGCGATTACAACAAAGTTATTCCGCTTGCGGAAGGTGAAAAAGATCAACGTATTCGAGAAGCAGACGGCTACCGCCTAAAGCGTATTAATGAAGCAAAAGGTGACATTGCTCGGTTCAATGCCTTGTTTGCTGCATATATCAAAGCCCCCACAGTAACACGTAAGCGAATTTATCTAGAAACCATGCAAGAGGTTATGCCAAGGGTCTCCAGTAAAGTAATTCTGGATGTTGATTCACAGAGCATTTTGCCGTTACTAAATCTGAAAACTGAAGAACAGGCGAATCATGAATAAAGTGAAACGGTTAACAATTGCCGCAATTGTATTAACGGCCAGTATCGCCATAGTGTTGAACAGTGCACTGTACACCGTGAGTGAGGTAGAACAAGTTATTGTTACTCAATTTGGCAAGCCCGTCGGCGACGCCATAGTCACTGCAGGTTTGCAATTTAAAGTGCCATTTATTCAGCACGTTAACCCTATCGAAAAAAGGGTGTTGGAATGGGACGGTAGTCCATCTGATATGCCAACCAAAGACAAGTTATATATCTCGGTTGACTTATTTGCTCGGTGGCGAATTACCGATCCACTCCAATATTTTTTGCGTTTGCGAGATGAACGAAGTGCGCAATCCAGACTTGATGACATCCTTGGTAGTGAAACCCGCAATGCAGTAGCTAAACATGAATTGATAGAAATCATTCGGACAACCAAAGATCGGACTCCGCAGCGTGACGAATTGCCTACTGCTGGAGAAACTGCATCGGATATAGGAACGTTGGTACCCATTCATAAAGGTCGTAAAATCGTCGAATTAGAAATTTTTAGATCGGCGGCAGAGAAGGTCAAAGTTTTTGGTATTGAACTACTGGACATTCGCTTCAAACGAGTGAACTACAACGCTAGCGTAAGGCCAAAAATCTACGATAGAATGATCAGCGAACGGCGACAGATTGCCGAACGCTTTATTTCCGAAGGCAACGGTGAAGCTGCGCGAATTCGAGGCAACAGGGTACGAGATCTGGACAAAATTCAGTCGGAAGCATACCAACAAGTAGAGGCCATTCGTGGCGAGGCCGACGCTTTGGCCGCGCTGATATATGCTAGCGCCTACGGCCAAAGCCCTGAAGCAGCAGAGTTTTACCAGTTTACTCGAACTATGGCAGCCTACCCTTCGGTCATAGGTAACAGTACAACCTTAATTTTGACCACGGATAGCGAACTTTTTAAATATCTTAAGGAACCGGGGCTTGAGGAAGAAAAAGGTAATTAACGGGTAACTCAGCTCTTTACGGAGTTCAATTCCAGGAGTTTTCTGTCACTGCATAATGACCAATCATAAACCATATCGATGATAATGATAGATTTCAAATGTATTGCGTCCACTGGCTTTCGCGGCATACATAGCCTTGTCGGCATTTACATACATTGCCTGACTACTGTCAGCGTCTAGTGGAAATATACTAATACCGATGCTCAGGCCAATGACACACGATTTGTCGTTTACCATGTGAGGTAACTTAAATGCGTCCAAGATTTTCTTAGCTATCCGTTCACAGTCGCTTAAGTTGACGACCTCAGTGAGTAAAATTACAAACTCGTCACCACCATGTCGACTGACGGTATCGCTTGCGCGAACACATGAAATGAGTCGCTTGGCAACGGATTTGAGCATTTGATCGCCGGCATCATGTCCCATCGCATCGTTAACGGCTTTAAAGTAGTCCAAATCAATAAACATTAGACCAACGTAACAATTATGTCTGACGGCTAACCTAACGGCTAGGTTTGACCTATCATTCATCAATGCCCTATTGGGTAAGGAGGTCAATTCATCATAATTTGCTTGGTGATAAAGCTTCACATACTGCCTGTCAACCATTCGCATTACCAATACTAGACCTTTCAAATCCTCCCTATTATCTCGCAACCAGCCAAACGAACTAATGACAGAAGTATGGTCACTATTTTGCGCAAGCAACTTTGCATTTACACAGTGAGTTTGTGGTGAATCCTCCGTCAGCAATGCTGCCAATGTAAGGTCGGTTCCGTCGGCTGTAATATCCGTATTGAACTCAACTATTGACGTAATGGGTTTATCCATCATCTGACGCTTTTTCAGGCCAATTAATCGCTCCGCTGCGCGGTTTAGATAAGTTATATTTCCCTGTAGGTTACAACTGATCACTGCTTCAGGCATCGCAAAAAGCAGCATTTTTTCTCGTTTAATTACATCATTATTTAATGGCTTATGCAGAAGTTTTGAATCATATTCCAGACAAGCAGCCCAGAGTTTTATTGTGGTCACTGCAAACTCAGCGTATCGCAAAAGACTGACGGGAAAAAACTGCACTAAGGTTAGCGGAAAAGCCGAAGCGATTGTGTAAGTAAGCGGGTCAACAACTTCATTTACTTCAAGTGCGACTATAAATAACTTTACCTGATGAACAGAAATAATGGACAACACATCGACCATTTCTGGCACAACAACCAAATGTACATCAGGTATTATTTGTTTGATTTTATGGCACAGACTATCAGCGCATTGCTGGTTTTTAATCGCGCATAAGATGTCTATGTCTCGCTTCATTTGGTTAAGTCCCCTAGGCAACTGATGGGATAAAAGGCTATTTGCCTTTAGGCAATCCTGACTGAATCTAAATAGATGCGAAATGAGCTTGTCGTTGAGAGAGATAATTTTAATTAATCAATACAAGCTGTTAAAGAACCCGCATCATTGCCAAAGTATTCACTCAAGATAAGGCACTGTCTGTGCGTTAGCGCACAGATAATTCTTACAAATTCACCTAAACTTGTTTGTAGTGCTCAAATAAAGGTATGCGGAAGGATCTATGAACCAAATAAAAAAAAGCGCGGCTATTACCAGACACATTTTATATGTATATCAATGTCAAGATGAGGTGCAAGCTGCAGTAACTAGCCCTCACTGGCCAAAAACATTAGTGCAGCGTAAGCGGTATGCTTCACAGAACAACACAGCCCCTCTCAGTGAGACCAATAATGTCGATAGCCCCCCCGTTAATCTGCGGCAAAATGAATCGTGAAGCGTGTACCTCAGAAAACTCGGGTAATGTGTGCAGTTAAGTGTTGTAATGACTTTAAAGTGAATAGCTAAAAGTGAATTGACCAATGGGATCTGCATCGCACAGTTCATCGGGGAATATATTGCTCAAGGCATTATCTGAAGAGAGTCAATTAAAAATTTTTCCACAACTGAAACGCATCCAGTTACCGTTAGGCAAGGTGTTATTTGAAGCCGGACAACGCGAGTCTAGTGTATTTTTTCCTATTGATAGCATCGTTTCACTAGTATCTGTTATGGAAAATGGTTCATCTGCGGAAATTTCTATAGTAGGAAGAGATGGCTTAGTTGGTATCGCTGTTTTCATGGGAGGTGAAAGTACCCTAAACCGAGCCGTTGTGCAAAGTGCCGGTTTTGCCTATCAGCTACCCGCTGCGTCATTGCTGTATGAATTCAATAACAATCAAAAAACGCGTATGGTTCTATTGCGTTACACCCAAGGTCTTATCGCGCAGATGACACAAACGGCGGTATGTAACCGACATCACTCTATTGACCAGCAACTCTGCCGGTGGCTTCTAATGTCATTAGATCGCGTGTCAACTGATAGTCTGATTATGACACAAGAATTAATTGCCAATATGCTCGGCGTCAGGCGCGAGGGAGTAACTGAAGCTGCAGGGAAGCTGCAAAAGTTAGGTGTCATTTCTTACAGACGTGGTCATATCACTATACTGGACCGACAGAGGTTAGAAACACTTTGCTGTGAATGTTATGCAACCGTTAAGAGAGAAACCGATCGGCTTGAAGAATATTAAATCTCTCTATCTATCCATACGATGGAACGATATTAACATCTTTGTGGCATGAACAATATTTTAATCAGATCTAACCTTTATCGCTGCTTTATGATGAGTCCCAAATGGATAGCGCAACTTTGAAAAAGTAACTAGAAGGCCCATACAGTTCGTGTTGGTAACTGTGGTGAGTGCTTGTAGTCTGCCGCATAGATTCGTCTTTGGTCGGGTTTTCTGGCTATCGACGCCATTTACAAATACCGCGACTAGGTGTGGACATAAAGAGGAGTTAACTGTATGAAAATCAAGTACCTAGTTAGCGCCTTCCTCGCGGAACGAAGAGGACAGCCAGAGCAGCTACCACAAGCGCCCATTGACTGGATAACCCATCCTTTGCACCGGTTTATTAAAATAGAGTCAGCTGCTGGATTTATATTACTTTTTTTTACAATCTTCGCTCTTTGTCTGGCTAATTCCCGATTTAGCGATGACTTTGCAGCTTTGTGGCAAACTCCTCTCGGGTTCAAGATTGGCTCGCTGATTGTAGAACATACCTTACACACCTGGATAAACGATGCTGTAATGACCCTGTTTTTCTTTCTCATCGCACTGGAGCTTAAACGTGAGCTGGTGTTGGGAGAGTTGCGAAACACAAAGATCGCAATGCTTTCAGTCTCTGCTGCAGTGGGTGGAATGATTGTACCGGCATGCATCTATCTTTCGTTTGGGCTAGAGAGCGATGCCGGGCGAGGATGGGGTACGGTTATGGCTACAGACACGGCCTTCGTGATGGGTTGTTTGGCCCTCTTCGGAGAGCGACTACCTAAGAGTTTACGTATATTTATGCTATCACTGGCCATTGTCGATGATCTTGGCGCGATTATTGTTGTTGCACTCGGTTACAGCGAAAAGATAGAGCCTTTGTATATTGTTTGTGCTATCGCTGGCTTTGTTTGTGTAAAGCTAATGTCATTGTCAGGTATTCGACGTTTTTCGTTGTTCTTTATCGCCGGAACTTGTATTTGGGTCCTTGTCGATGCATCAGGCATTCATCCAACTGTTACGGGTGTGGTTCTTGGTTTGATGACACCAACAATTCGGTGGGTAACAGATGAGCGTTTACACAATATCGTTGCTTCTATCTGGACGACTTCTGCGAAAGTCAGGGAAAACCGAAGTTTCAGTCACTCAACATTGTTAAATACTATGGAAGCAGCGGCCCGGGAAGCGCTATCACCCGTTGAACGCCTGGAACATATTCTCCACCCATGGGTTGGGTTCGTTGTAATGCCATTATTCGCGTTCGCCAACGCCGGCATTCCCATAGTATTCAGTGACTTATCGCTTGCGGTAATAAGCGCTGTATTTTTGGGCTTTGTGGTAGGAAAGCCTGTTGGTATTTGTTTTTTCATTTGGTTGGCGTTACGAGCGGGAGTCGCTGAGCGCCCGCCCGATCTTTCCTGGGGTTTGATTGTTGCTGGAAGTATATTGGCAGGTATTGGATTTACGATGGCAATGTTTATTGCCAATCTTGCATATGCCTCGGATAACCTGAGCGCAGCTAAATTGGGAATACTCTTGGCATCTTTGTGTTCCTCTGTACTGGGTGTGGCTCTATTACTCTCTCTATGTAAAAACAGCGAAGCCGGAACGCCATCCGCACTAAAATGAGGGTTCAGCATGGCATATGCAGGATACATCACCCATGAAGCGATTTAAAATCGTCCATCAAACGATTTATGAATACCCCGAAACTGTTCAGTTGCAAACGCATACGCTCAGATTGCGGCCTCGTGAAGGCCACGATCAATTTATTGAGTCATTTGAACTCAAAATAAACCCAGAGGCGTGTTTAAAATGGCATAGAGATGTTGAAAGTAATTCGGTGGCTATCGCAACATTTTCAGAGTCGACCCAACGTTTATTTATTGAAAGTAAGTCAATTGTTCAAAAGTACGATGTAGTACCTCATGACTTTTTAATAGAGAGCTATGCGGTTTCATATCCATTTTCTTATTTGACTGATGATGGCAGGACATTGGCGCCCTATTTACGCCGTGGGGACAGCTCCTGTAACACAGCATTGAAAAACTGGATAAGGGTAATTTGGTGTGAAAATGAACCGATTCAGACCTTTGAATTATTACTTTTGCTTAATCAGCAAATTTATCAGTCTATTGGTTACATAAAACGGGATGAGGAAGGTGTGCAAAGTACAAACGCAACCCTGACGAGCCGCAAAGGGTCGTGCAGAGATCTGGCAAACCTGTTTATCGATGCTGCACGTCATCTTGGTCTCGCCGCGAGATTTGTCAGTGGTTATATTCATGAAAAATCGCGAGACGCAACGCCTGGAACAACGCATGCGTGGGTTGAAATATTCATTCCTGGGGCCGGTTGGAAAGGGTTTGACCCGACTCACGGAGGCTTAGTCGGCGCAGAACATATTGCCGTTGCAGTGAGTAGGCTCCCTGAACTTGTACCGTCAGTAGAAGGCTCCTTCTGGGGGCGCCCAGGTGCTAATCTAAAGGTTCATGTGTGGGTCTCTGAAGTGTGCTAACGAACCCGTATTGCGTTTTTTATCAGAAAACTATTTCTCACAATTAGTAACCGCTGTAAGTGTGTCGTTCACTACCCGCGTGAAGGTTAGCGAGTCTGAAAAAGCCTGTCCTTTGACACCATTATGTAAGACAAGTCGATAAAAGCCTTTATTTACGACCCCAATAAAGCAACGACTGAATATATCTATCCATTAACGACTCCAATAACGATTCATAAATCTCCGGTGGTGAATTCAAAAATGCCTTTGGTGTTTTGCCGGTGAATGCTTTGAAGTCGCGAATAAAGTGTGACTGATCGCAATACTGTGAGTCGAGTGCAGCGCTAATGATTGAGCCTGTTTGTTCGTGACCCTGCTTGTAGAAAAATGCGTGTAGGCGAGTAACTCGATAGTCATGGACTAATTGGGTACAAAAACCAATCAGCTTTTTTTTGCGTATCAATTGTTACTTAAAGTTACGAAGATCTTGATTATGTATTGTGCAGATTGTGAATCTATTGACGACTACTTCTTTGAGGATACCTACTTTTGGGTTTTTGTTCCGACCGTCGAATCATTCGGCAAAATTGCCAGTTTGTGTGGCTCTTTAGGCTTAGAAGCTAAGCAAGAAACGAGTCATTGCATCTCGTGTCACATTAAAAAACCGAAAATATCGCATTTTTTAACTTCAATCATGGGCGCACTCGAGATGGCTGAGCTCGCTGGAGCAAAGGTGACGACAACAGAGCAGCCGCAGCCTCCAAACTTAGAACAAATGGCTAGAATGACAACCTTGGATGTTTTGGTTAATCGATATAAAGCTAAGTGGTTGATCGACAGCGTTGATAAAGAGCGCTACGAAACCTGGTATCAACCGATCGTTTGCGCGCAATCGTCGGCCGAACAGCCAACTATTTTTGCGCATGAGGGGTTATTCCGGATCAGAGATGAGACAGGCTCAATTGTGCCCCCGCAACTCGCATTCCAACTAGCCGAAAGTTCCGATCTATTGTTTTCGTTAGATCTAGTAGCGCGGCGCTCTGCGGTGGAAAACGCAGCGAAATCTAAACTACCAGGCAAGCTTTTTATTAATTTTAATCCCTCTAGTATATATGATCCTGCCTATTGTTTGCGTGCGACGGCTGCCGCCATTCATACCTTAGGTATGAAACCCGAGGATATTGTTTTTGAAGTTACTGAAACGCACAAAGCAAGCGATTTGAATCATCTTAAGGGGATTCTTGCGTTCTATCGTTCAGCGGGGTTTCAAGTAGCACTGGATGACATTGGTTCCGGATGGTCCGGACTAAATTTGTTACAACGACTTCGACCTGACTATGTAAAAATCGACATGGACTTAGTCAGGGATATTCATCGTGATGACTTTAAACAAAACATCGTCAACAGCCTTATACGGATAGCTAAAAACACTGCGATTAAAGTCATTGCTGAAGGTGTAGAAACAGCAGAGGAAGCAGAATGGTTACACAACGCCAATGCTGACTATCTGCAAGGTTATTTATTTGGCAAGCCTCAGCCTGTCAAACAAGATCTTTCAAAAGCAGCAGCAGACAACATAGAACAGTCGTTACAACCTCTAGCGAAAGCGGCACAAAGATGATTGAAATTATGTCTTAACTTACCAACTTAAATTTAAGTCTGAAGCATCAAACAACAAAATTTATGATTGAAGATTGGTCAATCAAAAGTCATTACGAAGGTCACGCCAAATGTTCGGGTCATACCCGGGTAGGCGGCTACCATCTCGTTATTCTTCACAACTGAACTGAAGTAGTATTCATCCGTTAGATTGCGTGCCCACAAAAACACATGCCAGCCGCGATTGAGATCTTCAATTCCGAGTCTTGCATTGGCAATAAAATAGTCGGGTTGAGTAAAACGCTGATCGTATTCATAAGGCTCTGGGGGGATGATCACCTCTACTGGGCTGCCAATAAAATCAGCGACCTGATTTGTCATCGTCGCATTAGAACGAAAATCTGCGCTAAACTCCGAGCTAAATGCGCCATCTACCGACACATACGCGCCAAGTTCAGAATTTATATTCCAGTTGTACCTAAGCAGAGTATTCAGTTGATAATCAGATGTAAAAGGCAGAGGAGAACCAGCTAAATTCAGCGATTGCCCTAGCTGGTTAAACCCGTCGCCACGCGTGACTTCAGAATCGAGAAAACTTGCGGCAGCTTTTACAAATAGATTATCGCTGGGGTACCACTGTAAATCGAACTCTATTCCACGAACTTTAGACTCGTCGATGTTGCCCAATGTAAAAGCCGTGCGAAACACTGGGATCACTTTTTTAGTGAGTAGCTGTTTATCTTTATAATCGTAATAGAATGCACTAACGTTCAATTGTGCTGTGTTGTCAGCGATGCTTGTTTTCAAGCCTATTTCATAGGCATCTAACTGCTCTTGCACAACTGGGTCAAGTTGGTTCGCCACAATTGCCGCCAACGACGGATAACTGCCAGCTTTAAAGCCACGGCTATACGAGGCATACATCATTGAATTTGGGCTGGATTGATAATTTGCCGCAAGTCGCCAAGACAGTGAATTGTCCTTTAGCGTATCTTCAATATTGCCAACCGATTGAGTAGGCTCACCAAAATCAATCACTGTGACACAGCCATTGGTGACGCCTCCTGAGTCATTACCGGAAAAAAAGAACTGATTAAACAAGGCCAAGCCGGCTCCGTCTATGTCTTCAGTACAACCGTCGTACTTTGCCTCATCCTTGGAATAGCGTAAACCCAAAGAATAGCTTAACGTCTCACTAAATGACCAATCTATATTAGCGAACACTGCCTTAGTTGTAGTGTCCTGTACAATCACATTGCGTAATTGGTTAAAGCCAAACCCTGAAGTCGGTAGAATATTGACGTTAGTTGCTAAGCCCCAATCTTGTGTTGTTCGGTAGTCGACTGTGCTATCACTATAGAAGAGCCCTGCGATCCACACGACTTCGTCGGTCACTTTGGTTAATCGCAGTTCCTGCGAAAAAGACTTAATTTCGCCGTGCTGAAATACATAATCGGAGGTGACATACTCACTATCTGGAACAGTGGCATAATCGCCGTGCAGGTGCCCCTCGTAAAAATCGCGATACAAACCGTCAAATACAGTATCGAGGGAGCCTCCAGTCAAATTGCGGATAAACCCCGCTGTAACTCCAGCTGCTCCGCCGCGTTCATACTCTGAACCATTGTCCTCAAATCGATGCATGCCTGTTAGAGCAACCAGCGTTACCTCATCCGAATAGCGGTGTTGCGCATTGACTGTTAGTGAATACATACGATGCGCTAATGCAGGCTCTCTATCTGCAGTCCAATCTGCAGCTCGAATATCATCACTGTTGCCGGGGAAAAACTGTGGATTTACGCGGGCATCCAGAATCGGTCCAAATACGTCAAAAGAGCCATTTATTGCATTACCAGCACGTGCCGCAATGTAGTCGATAGCTTGTGGTGCAAGGGTGTCGGAATCGTCTCGGTGGTAATTCATACTAAATAGCACATCCGTTACATCGCTGGCCTGCCAGTCGAAGCTAACGCGAGCAGCTAAACGGTCCTGCTGACCTAATTCATCATCGCGTGAAACGCTCTGTTGCCAACCCCGTCCTGCATAGATAGTTCGTAGCGCAGCTCTTGCGTTAACAACCGAGTTTATAGGGCCTGTTATAAAGCCTTCCATGCTGACTGTCTCAAAATTGCCGACCGTTGCGACAATACCCGCCTCATAATTGGCTGCCGGTTTTGCCGCAATATAGTTGATTGCCCCAGCCGTTGCATTTTGTCCAAATAATGTGCCTTGGGGTCCCTTCATGATTTCCACACGCGCTAAATCTAAGTTAGCGGCTTGTGTCATAATCGGAAAAGGTAAGCTGATCTCGTCAATATAGATGCCTACGGTGGAGGTCGCCTGGGCACTAGATTCATTGAACCCTACACCGCGCAGAGTATAGACCGGTGGTCCAAACGCGGTGTTACTAAAATTTAACCCCGGCACAACCTTGGCCAAATCGGTCGTGTCTTGAACACCCAACGACTCTAGTTGCTGATTGTCAAAAGTAGAGATTGCCATGGGTATATCAGTGATTGACTGACTGCGTTTTTGCGCGGTAACTTCAACCACTTCGATTTTCGAAATACCATCCTGCGCAATTACCACACAGGGTAGACAACCAAAAGAGATAACTGGCAAAAGCCAAGACGCGTTTGAGTATTTCAAGTGCAGTATTTCATCTGATGCTACATACAATGGTTATAGCAACGAATATTCAACTTAGCCAATAGATTGGATATCGAGCGACAGCGAATAGTACTTAGCCACCAACTCGTCGTAAGGTAGAGGCTTAGATAAATAATAGCCCTGAATTAGGTCACAATGAAAAGCGGCTAATCGATCGTATTGCTCTTGATTTTCAACGCCTTCGGCTACTACCTTCAATTCGCAAAATTCACCTATCGCGATAATAGTTTTCACCATCGATTCACTATGGCTATTGGTTAAGAACTTATCAATGAACGAGCGGTCAATCTTTATTTCATTCATGGGTAAATTACTCAAATAACTCAGCGATGAGTAACCTGTACCAAAGTCGTCAAGTGACAATTTGAAACCGTGATCGCGCAACGCAGTAAGCACCGGTTGAACAACCGACAAATCGCTAATCAGTACATTTTCAGTGATTTCTAACGTTATCATTTGCGGGTCAAATAGAAGCTCATCAGCTGCCGCGGTCACCTCATTGACAAAGTTGGGTTCAAGAAGTTGCTTGGGAGAAATGTTAATCGACAAGCTGATCGGTGAACCAATCGTGCAATTTAATAGGCGTATATCACGCATTGCCTGATAAAATACGAATGCCCCTAAATCGCCAATAGTCCCAGAGTTTTCTGCAACCGATATAAATTCATCCGGCGGTACGTGCCCCAAGGTTGCATTATGCCATCGACACAGCGCCTCAACGCCAACAATTTGCCCTGTTTGAACGTCGATTTGTGGCTGATAGACTAAACTAATTTCGCTACGAGCAATGGCCGTTCGCAATTCGGTTTCTATGGCAAAGTCGCGCTTTACCTGCTCATCAATTTGACTGTTGAAAAATAATGCCGAGCCTTTCTTAACTGCTTTAGATTTATACAGTGCTGTGTCAGCTTTGCTGATCAGTTGTTCAACATTGTCGCCGTCATTCGGAAACATTGCGACACCCATACTGCAATTCGAGTAAATAGATTTACCCGCCACCTCAAAACGCTGTTTGAAGATTGACGCGATATCCCTCACGTTATCTTCGGCCTGTGAAATGTCATCGAGTTCGGGAAAACAAAAAATAAATTCATCGCCACCAAAGCGAGCAACGCTGTCACCACTGGTTATAACTCGCTTAAACAATTGCCCAAGATGCTTCAAAAATTCATCACCTACCGAATGGCCATGGGTGTCGTTAATCTTCTTAAAGTCGTCTAGGTCCACAAAAATAACGGCTAATAGTTTATTATTTGCTTTCGACAATGCGATAGCTTGGGCGATGTGTTCCTCTAGCAGGACACGGTTGGGCAACTCGGTCAACGCATCGTGCAACGCCTGATATTGTGACTCCAACTTAACGCGATTGAGCTCGGAAAAGTCCTTATTAATTCGCGCTTCATATAAGGTAAAACGGGTCGATAATTGTTTAGTCAAAATAAATGAAAGAACGATAAAGAATAAGGTGACAACTACACTCAAACCCAGTAATTCATACAATTGACGCTCATTCTGCACAGAAATCTCTTGTTCCCGAACACTTAATTGGGCATCAATTTCACTTTGATAAAACCCCATTACCAACGCCCATCGCCATTCTGGAATGCCTTGGACGTAACTCGTTTTGGCTTCAGCTTCGCCAGTTGAAGGCATGAAGGAACTGATATATTCGATAAACCCCGCATTCTGTTGGGCTGTACGAACGATCTTTTTGCCGATATTGACTACCGAGTTGTTCGGGTGCTGGTAGAAGTTAGTCCCAGCAAATTCTTGGTCGTAGTGGACAAGTACCTGCCCATCGTAATCCAACAAAATCGCATAACCGTTTTCGCCATAGCGAATACTGGCAATCTCATCCATTAACGTGCGCTTGATGTCATTCTCAACATCAACCACATACTCCCCCGTACCGATGAACCAATCATAAGGAGCGAAATGCTTGCCAAACCCAATCTTCTGAAATTCTTGTTGGGTATTTTCGGGTTTTACAAACCACCAGTTATAAAATGTTTCACCCTGCTCCTTGGCCAATACCCCCATATCGCGAACGATGTAACTTCCGCGAATGTCCTGCAATTCGATCTGTTGCGTCCCTTCCATACTCGGAACAATCGGATGCATTACGCTTTCGCCAGTAGTCTTGTAAATAAAGAAATAACCGCGCCCATTGTTAAATCGAATATCTCTTAACGCGCTCGTAATTAGTTGTGTGACCTCAGCCTCTGATTTGTCTGCATTGGCGCGATAGATATTGGTGGCAATAGTATGCGCCATGTATATCTGTTGCTTGATATCCTCTTTAAGGACGCTTTCCGTGCGACTCTTCTCGTAATTAATTTGCTGAACCAATTGCTCTACCTGAGCTTTGATCATGCCTTTACGCGACTCGGTGAAGTCCTGCCGCAGCGCTTGCAGATCACTCTCGAGTTTAATTTGATTGTTATTGATAACAATAAGGATGGCCATGATGGCGAAGGCGGTAACAAGCAAAGGAGGTATGATTTTGATCAGGCGCAGTAGCTGTATGTCACGAGCAATTTTCATATTCCGATACTTTACCCAGTTGGTCATGCCCTGTTTGCGGACATTTGTCGCTGTTTAATTATAGCTTTTTCACCGAAAGTATGTAACTGATCAATATTTAACCAGCTCATTCCATGAGCTCCTTGCCAATTATCCGTACTAATTTGGATGTATTCAAAAGAACAATAACCCTCTTTTTTCGCAGCGCAGTATGATTACAGTAGGCCGTTTTGTATGAGTAGATTTGCATGAGTGATAACGACGAAATCCAATTGTTCCGCGATATGGTGTTGCGCTTTCTTGAACAAGAAATCATCCCTCATTATGACGATTGGGAAGCCAATCATCACACCCCCAGAGAGGTCTGGAAGACCATGGGGCAAGCGGGTTTATTGTTGGTTGATTTACCTGAGGAGTACGGCACCGCGGGCGCAAATTTTAGCGTAGCGCAAATGATCCAAGAAGAGATGTGTCGCCTAGGTCTGCATGCTCTCGCTACCGGTTACAACATACACGCCAATATTGTCGCGCCTTACATACTAAACATCGGCACCGATGAACAAAAACAATACTGGCTACCGAAAATGGCCAGCGGTGATGTACTTACAGCGCTTGCGATGACTGAGCCTGGAGCAGGCAGTGATGTTGCGGCAATGCGCACAACTGCTGAGCGCGATGGTGATAATTACATCCTCAATGGCTCTAAAACCTTCATCACTAACGGCAATATGGCAGACATGATCATTGTTACCGCCAAAACCGACAGCACCGCGGGAGCGAAAGGCATCTCATTATTCCTTGTCGATACCTCGCTACCGGGGTTTTCGACCGGCAACCCTATCCATAAGATTGGCCAACACAGTAGCGATACCGCGGAGCTGTTTTTTGAAGATATGCGCATCCCTACAGATGCCCTTTTAGGTGCTGAAGGCCAAGGCTTTGTGTATTTGATGCAAGAGCTGCCACGCGAACGACTCGGTTGTGCTATTCAAGCCATCGGTCATGCGCAAGGCGCTCTCGATTTAACCGTAGAATACGTAACTGATCGCAAAGCTTTTGGCCAACGCATCGGGCAGTTCCAAAACACCCGCTTCAAGCTGGCGGAGTGTCAAACCGAATTAGAAATGTGCCGCGCGCTTTTTGAAAAGCACATGGAAAAATTTGCCCGTGATGAAATGACGGTTATAGACGCGGCCATGTTGAAACTTGCTGCCACTGAGATGCAGCTAAAAATGGTCAATGAATGCTTACAACTTTTTGGCGGTTATGGCTACACGGATGAATATCCGATCTCGCGTTTTTACCGTGATGCACGGGTTCAGACTATTTATGCGGGCAGCTCTGAGATCATGAAAGAAGTAATCGCCAGAGGTATTTTAGGTCGCTAGTTAATGGCCTTAGGGTAAAAGGATTTATATGACAGTTCTCATTATTTTAATCGCAACTGTTGTGCTCGCACTGTTGGGCTTTGTGACCTGCACGGCGCTGCGCGATAACGCGATCCGTGCACGCTTTCCTGCTCAAGGACAATTTACTCAGGTGTCTGGCGGTACTATTCATTGGACAGTAAAAGGCGAAGGTCAAGCGGTGGTGCTAGTGCACGGATTAGCCGGTAATTTGCACAATTTTAGTGACTTAGAAGATGCCTTGGCGAAGAAGTATAAGGTGTTCTGTTTAGATCGCCCGGGCAGTGGTCACTCAAAGCGATTCGGTAAAACCGATCCAAGCTTCACAGAACAAGCCAATATGATTGCCCAGTGGATGGCAATGGAGGCGATTGATCGCGCGATATTTGTCGGCCATTCAATGGGCGGCGGCATTTCGCTAAATTTAGCCATTCATGCACCGGAAAGAGTCCAAGGTCTGGCACTCATATGCCCGCTGACCGCGCCACTAGACATCCAATCAACCCAGTTTACGAGCTGGTATTTGCGCAGTAAAGCGCTTCGAATTGCCGTTTCGAAAGGCTTTTCACCATTAATTCAACGCCGTATCGGGCGGCGCCAAGTTAATGCGATTTTTAAGCCGGAGACACCAAGCGCTGACTTTGCGCATCGCTACGGCGGTGCGCTATCCATGCTATCTAGTGCATTTCTAGCAGCAAGCCATGATCTATCCGGTGCTCAACAAAGTTTACTCGAGCAAATTCCGCGCTACCGAGAGATTAAATGTCCAGTCAGTGTTTTGTTTGGCGAAGGCGACCGTATTTTACCGTACCGCCCCCACACTGAAGTCATTGCCGACGCCATTCCTCATGCGCGCATTACCGTTATGCCCGACCGAGGCCATATGCTGCCTGTTACCGCCGTTGATGCTTGTGTTGCCATGATTGACGATTGTACCTTTGCGTAAAAGCCGCTAACGTTAGAGCCTGTTGGGATTAACCGCTTTAGCGAGAAAGGTGCATGGATAAATCTGCTGCTGTCAACTGCCTTCGTCAGGTAGAACTATTTAACGGTATGAATAACGCCGATATCGGGTTATTTGCTGATTTCGCTGAGCCGCTTATGCTCAACGAAGGAGACTTCTTATTTCACGCCGGTCAGCCCACCGATGCTTTATATGTGATTGAGTCAGGTAGCATCCAGTTAATCGATTCAGATGAAAATCGCGAGCATAGCCTGACTATATTTTCTAAGCGCGAATTTATCGGTGAGATGCTATTTGTTACCCCCAGCCACAATCAATCCTATTCGGCGCGAGCTTATACAGAAACGCAAGTTTGGCAACTCGACCGTGGGCTGCTTTTGACATTAGTCAAGTCCCGAGGAGATCTAGCACTGACCATCGCTGCAACGATTTCCCAAATCATTATTCGCCGTATGGATCACGCCAGCCATCGCTATGAGAACGTCGCGAAGCTGTATCAATCCAGTGGGGACCGCACCGAGAAAGATTTACTGGGTGAGAAACAGGTGCCGCATACCGCTTACTATGGTATCCAAACCTTAAGAGCACTTGAGAACTTTGATATCAGCGGTATCACCCTTAACTTCTACCCTGACGTTATTCGCGGATTTGCCAAAGTGAAAAAAGCCGCAGCGCTGGCCAATAACGATCTACAAAATATCCCCGACAACGTTTGCGCGAGTATTTGTCAGGCCTGTGATGAAATTACCATGGGAATGCTTCACAACCACTTTATTGTGGATATGATCCAAGGCGGCGCGGGCACTTCAACCAATATGAATGCTAATGAGGTAATAGCCAATCGCGCCTTGGAGATCATGGGCTATCAGCGCGGCGAGTACGCTTATTGCCATCCCAATAATCACGTGAATTGCTCGCAATCCACTAATGATGCTTATCCAACGGCTATGAAAGTTGCACTGCTCGATGCTAATGATGAACTCATCCAAGTGGTACAGCAGCTTATCGTTGCCTTTGATGATAAAGCACACGCTTTTGCTGATATTTTAAAAATGGGCCGAACCCAACTACAAGACGCTGTGCCAATGACCATGGGCCAGAGCTTCAAGGCCTTCGCTTCGAGTTTGCGCAATGAAGTCGAGCGATTAAAAATCAGTGCATTGTCATTTCACAAAGTTAATATGGGTGGCACGGCAATTGGCACCGGCCTCAACGCCAACGCCAAGTATCGCGAACGTGTCATTCAACATTTGAGCCGCGTAACTGGTCGTGAGATCACTCTGGCAGAGGACTTAATCGAAGCGACACACGATACCGGTGCATTTGTTATGTATTCTTCGGCGCTTAAACAGTTAGCCGTTAAGCTCTCGAAAATCTGTAATGATTTACGCCTGTTATCTTCAGGCCCGCGCGCCGGTTTAAATGAGATCAACCTGCCGCCAATGCAGCCCGGATCGTCAATTATGCCCGGCAAAGTCAATCCAGTGATCCCAGAAGTGGTAAATCAAATCGCTTACAAAGTGATAGGTAACGACCTCACCATCACCCATGCTGCAGAAGCCGGTCAGCTTGAGCTCAACGTGATGGAGCCCGTCATGATTGAGAGTGTGTTTGAATCGCTTGAAATCCTTAAAAACGGGATGCAGTCGCTGGCCGAACGTTGTGTTGAAGGTATAACGGTAAATGAAGAGGTATGTGAGTCTTATGTGAAAAACTCAATCGGCATTGTTACTGCGCTCAATCCATACCTTGGCTATGAAATCTGCACCATGTTGGCCAAAGAGGCTCTGGAGAATAACCGCAGTGTGTATGATTTAGTACTGGAGAAAGAGTTAATGTCTAAGGTCGCCCTCGATGATGCACTAGCACCAGAAAACATGGTGAATTCATAAACCAGGTACCGTCATTTCACTCAATCGAAAAAACCTATCGACGTGATTGAAATAACCGTCTCTACATTTGCTCAACTGTTTCCTATCTTTACAACAACGCTGTTTGTTATCAATTCGTTTGCAGCTTTGTAAATTAAAAACGAACAAGTAAAGCATTGGGATTGAGTTTATCGATTCTTTTTGATCAATGAGGAAACACTAATGACAACATTTAAACGTTTCAAAGCATCCGCGCTTGCCACGGTGGTTGTTTTATCTCTGGGAAATCCTACGCTCGCTGCCGAAATGACCAAGCCTGGTGGTACTGTCGGAACGGGCGCAACTACCGCTGGTCAGCCAAAATCGAACCTATTTTGGTGGCCTGACCAACTCGATCTTTCGCCTCTGCGCGACCATGACGCACGTTCGAATCCGCTCGGTGCAGACTTTGACTATCGCGATGCGTTTAAACAACTCGATATGGACGCCCTAAAAAAGGATATCGATTTTATATTAACCGATTCGCAAGATTGGTGGCCAGCCGACTGGGGCAATTATGGTCCATTCTTTATTCGGATGACTTGGCATGCGGCGGGTACCTACCGAACGCTTGACGGTCGTGGTGGTGCCGGCGGCGGTCAACAGCGCTTTGACCCACAAAACAGTTGGCCAGACAACGGGAATCTCGATAAAGCGCGTCGTTTATTGTGGCCGGTTAAACAAAAGTACGGTGAATTGATTTCATGGGGTGACTTAATCGTTCTGGCGGGGAATGTCGCTCTTGAAAATATGGGATTCCAAACCTATGGCTTTGCTGCGGGCCGTGACGACGACTGGGAGCCCGATATGGTATATTGGGGCCCTGAGGTCGAGATGCTAGCCAGTGATCGCCGTGATTCAGACGGTAAATTGCAGCGTCCATTGGCCGCTGTGCACATGGGATTAATTTATGTCAATCCTGAAGGGCCCGGCGGTGTACCAGACCCAATTGCTTCAGCAGCCAATATTCGTGAATCCTTCGGCCGCATGGCCATGAACGACGAAGAAACACTTGCGCTAGTGGCAGGCGGTCACACCTTCGGTAAGATGCACGGTGCGCACAAACCCAAAGACTGTGTCGGACCTGAGCCAGGTGCAGCCCCGATTGAGGAGCAAGGATTCGGGTGGAAAAACAAATGTGGTAAGGGCCACTCTGAAGATACAGTCACCAGTGGCTTAGAAGGTGCGTGGACACAAGCGCCTACGCAGTGGACAAACCTATATCTGGCGAATTTGCTCAATTTCGAGTGGCAATTGACAACCAGCCCGGCAGGTGCCAAACAGTGGATCCCCACTGACGAATCATTACATGCAGTGGTTCCCGATGCACATATTGAAGGCAAGTTTAATCCGCCGGTAATGACTACTGCTGACCTAGCGTTTCGAGAAGACCCAGCGTATCGCGCGATTGCAGAACGCTTCTTAGCTAATCCAGAAGAGTATCGGTTAGCATTTGCCAAAGCATGGTACAAGCTCACCCACCGAGACATGGGGCCACGAGATAATTACCTAGGTGATGGCTTCCCGCAGGAGGAACTCATTTGGCAAGACCCGATTGGCAAGCCGGACTATAAACTAGTGTCGGCTCGCGATATCAGAAAACTCAAAGAAGAGATTCTCGAGTCTGGTTTGAGTGTTGCTGAATTGGTCGCTACCGCGTGGGCATCTGCTTCGTCTTATCGCGATTCAGATATGCGCGGCGGAGCTAACGGTGCCCGTATTGCGCTGGCGCCACAAAAAGATTGGCCAGTGAATAACCCTGCGCAAGTGGCGAAAGTGTTGGAAGTGCTTAAAGGCATTAAGCAAGACTTTGACGGTTCACGCAAGAAGGTGTCATTAGCCGATTTGATTGTATTGGGCGGCGCAGCAGCGATCGAAAAAGCCGCTGCCGATGCGGGTTTTAAAGTTACAGTGCCGTTCGTTCCCGGTCGTGGTGATGCAACCCAAGCGCAAACTGACGTAGATTCGTTTGAGCTTTTGAAGCCTGAAGCCGATGCGTTTAGAAACTACTACTCAAAGGGATACTACAAGTCACCAACGGAGGCTTTGATCGACAAGGCTGATCAGCTCGCTTTAACCGTACCTGAAATGACAGTACTCATTGGCGGTATGCGCGCATTGGGTACCAATACTGATGGCAGTAACCACGGTGTGTTTACGGATAACCCGGGCACCTTAAACAATGACTTTTTCGTCAACTTGCTAGATATGTCAACTCAGTGGCGTAAAGCTGGCAGTGACGGTTTGTATGAAGGGGTTGATCGCAAAACTGGAGCGGTTAAATACACAGCTACTCCTGTTGATTTAATCTTCGGCTCTAACTCTGAGCTGCGTGCCGTTGCCGAAGTCTATGCGTTTGATAACTCAAAACAGCGCTTTGTTGACGACTTTGTCAGCGCATGGGTTAAAGTGATGCAAGCGGATCGTTTTGATTTGAAATAATTGTGTCAATTATGCTTTTAAAAAAGGTGGGCTAAGCCCACCTTTTTTTTGCTATTGCCATCCCCCTTGTTACGCCTAGCGATGCAGTACTTCGCTGCTTACCGACTTTACCCTACCCGCGCGAAAATGACCCAGCTAAGTAATAACCGGCTAATAATTCCAGCCACAAATTAATATCTATTTATAAAGTTAATTGGACTTTTCTGACCGTAACAAAGTAAAACAAATGTGACATAATTAACATTTTGATAACAATGATAAAAGACAGACAACCAGGCGAAATCCAACCAGGATTTAAGTGGGGCCCTTTTACCGCTCGAATTCCATTTATTCATTTGCGTTTATCGCTGACTGATTTGTTGCAAGGCTTTGCTGTATCAGGCGCCACCGGTTTGGCATTGGTGCCTTACTTCACCATGCTACTGGGGCTTTCGTTTGAAGAAGCGGTCGTCATGGCCTTAATCCACAGCACCTTGATTGCCTTTTCCTGGATGCTATTTGGCGACCCCTATGCCCCCGGCTGGTTAACACCTGCTATTCCATTTGTGGTGGCGTTTATCACTGCACCAGCGTTTGTGGGCGATCACGTTGCTCAGTTCCAAGCAATGACGGCACTATCACTCAATTTTGCGCTGATACTGATAGTTCTCGGACTCACAGGCTTGGGCGCCAAACTGATAAAGTCGGTACCTAATGTACTCAAAGGGGGAATTATTTTAGGTGCCGCAATCGCTGCATTCATGCGCGTTACCAAAGACGGTGATGCAGCGAATGTATTCCAATCGGCCCCTATCGCTGGAACGCTCGGAGTTACCGTTTGTTTACTATTTGCGTTCTCTAAACCACTAACTGCTGTTGCCATGCGGTACAAAGGCCTTGCAACGTTACTCAGCTTAGGTTTGCTGCCCGGTTTTTTAATTGCCGGTATCGTCGGCTTTTTTACTGGTGAACTCGACTTTAATATTCGCTGGGAAATACTGGACGTTGGTGCTGCCGCCTCAGGCCTCTGGGCGAAAGCATCACCTTTCGCTATCGGCTGGCCGCCAATGGATGTATTTATTGCGTCTTTTCCACTGGCCTTGATCACCTACATTCTCTTTTTTGGTGATGTCGTCACCGGAAATGAAATGATTGAGCAAGCGCAAAAAGTAAGAACTGACGAAAAGCTCGATGTGAACACAAGTCGCGCTCATTTAGCAACTGGTTTACGCAATGCATTAATGGGTTTCACCGCACCATTTTTCAGTACTCAAGGCGTGCTGTGGACAGGTATTCAAGTTGTCTTATTAAAGCGTTGGACACAAGCCAAGGACACCCAAACATCATTGTTCGACAGTATCGGTAGCTTCTACATTCTTGGTCTACCGGTATTATTTATATTGTTACCACTGGTCACGCTAGTAGAGCCTCTGTTACCCGTCGCGTTGGCAGTTACGCTCATACTCACAGCGTTTGCTTGTGCCACTTTGGCATTGTCGTTAGTTGATGATGCGACCGAACGCGGCGCAATGGTTATCACCGCAATGGCATTTAGCTTATTTGAGCCTTGGGCTGGCTTGCTGATTGGTTTGTTTACCATTGCAGCTCTATGCGGGCCATCGGTATTTCTTCCTCAGCGCAAAGCGTCCTAAGATTTATTGCAATTATCTATGAAGAAGGGTGAAAACCATGTTTCACCCTTTATATTATCGAACAATAGCGATCTATTAGTTCAACGAACGAAGCATCCAAGCAGCTTTTTCGTGAATACTCATGCGATCCGAGATCAAGGCTAGTGATGATTCATCGTCAGCTTCCTGTGCGACTTTTAAGACTGAGCGACACGTTTTAACCACACTTTCGTGAGCAACGGTTAAAATACGCACCATCTCTTCAGCATCCGGTGTCTCCTCAACTTCCTTAACTGTGCTCAATTCAGCAAAAGCTTTGTATGTACCCGGTGCTAGGACACCAAGCGTTCTGATCCGCTCAGCAATTTCATCCACCGCTTGAGCAAGCTCTGTGTATTGCTCTTCAAAGAATGCGTGCAGATCGCGAAACCGCGGGCCTGTCACATTCCAATGAAAATTATGCGTTTGCAGATATAAAGTGTAAGAATCTGCCAATAGGCGCTTGAGCCCTTCAGCCACTGCAATTCGTGCGTCTTTACTAATTCCGATATCAATATTTTGCATACTTTCCCCTTTGTTTATAACTCTATGATTTAAAATGTTTAATGTGAAACGATGGCGTTATTTTAAGGGGTGACTCAGTACAAAGGTAATTCATTAAACCACTCGCCCTCATCGATTAAAGCGATTGGATATTGGCTTTTAAATTATTTTTTTATGAAGGCTCTGACTACGCGCTACTTGTGCTTTCACTGGTTTGTTCAATGGACTCTGTGGGAGCATCGTCTGGCTCATCCAGCTCTAACGTTAAATTAGTAATCGATTGAATTGACTCAACGTAATAAACCATTGATTTCTGAGTGGTAAAATCATACGCGAACACGTAGTTAAGCGAAGTACCGATGAGCAAAACCTGCAAGGGTTCTTCGCTGTCAACTAAGACAATCTCAACCATTTCTTCGCGCTCTTCTTTTAAATCGGTCGCTTCGATCTTAGCAAAGAAAAATGTGTAAGCGACTAACGAGAGCCCAATAGTAACAGTCGCTATGCGGCGATTGAGCTGCTGGTCTTTCGGCGTCCAAAGAATTTGCATTAACAAGCTGATATAGAAGGGCCGTTTGCCATTCGGGTACTTGGCAAACTGTTTGGCACGAAAGTTAGCGCCTACATCCGTCAAATACAGCAAGAGCAGCAAACACGAGAAGGTAAAAATAATATTCGGGTTTTTAATCGGTGTTGCGAGAATATCTTCAAAGGTCACATACTTAATGATTTGGATATCAAACTCTGCATACAGAAAATAGATATACCCCATACTGGTAAGCAACAACATTATGTAGGCACAAGTGATGGCAATGCCTGTAGATTCCTTTACAAACGTAAACAACTCGCCGAATAGCGAAATTTTCTCGATCACCGACTCACTTTTTCGTCCATCAACTGCTGTCATGGTAACGCTCTATTTCCTTTCAATCATAGTCGCCAAAACGCTATCACTATCGACTACTTGTTACAACGCTTGTATGGTTGTCAAACTCATCTTCAGAAAAGGAAGTATCCGTCATATGGGCATGTACTTTGTTATTAAAGACCTAACAACTGAGGAAGAGCTCTACGACAGTGGTGCAGGTCTATTGCGCGATACCCTAGCATTCTGCGAACGGTACAATATCGAAGCCCCTTTTTTCTATAGTCATGATTTCAATCCGGAGGGGACTTATTTCCACAAAGTATTAGCATCTGATGTGGCGCGTCAATTGGTACACATCGTCCATGTACTCAGAACACATCCAGAGCAAACCATCAGTGGCTTTAACAATGACCAAGCCCAAGCCTTTTTTGCCGACTTGCACGAATATTGTGTCGGTCAGCCAACCCATATCATAACGTGCTATACGGTTTATTAATTGCCGTTGCGAAAGGTTAAAAAATCTTCCCCGGATTGAGAATATTGTTCGGATCTAACACAGCTTTTATTTGCTTCATCAGGGCTATCTCTTCGCTGCTGCGATTAAGGGGTAGATAGCGCTTCTTATCCAATCCAATACCGTGTTCGGCTGAAATTGAACCGCTAAGTCCCTCCAGAGGTGTGTAGACGTATTGCTCCAACGCATCCCTCGCCGCGGGTAGATGCTTGCCTAAAGCGATTGCAAGATGGATGTTGCCATCTCCTACGTGACCAAATGTGATGACTTGGGCTTCATCCCATCGCCCAACTAATGTTTGTTTCAGCTGTTCAACATAGCTATCAATGTGTTTGATCGGCAGACTTACATCAAACATGATCCCGTTGGGTAATGCAGACATCAGGGTTTCTATATCATCGCGAATAGCCCAAATGGCACCTTGTTGGTCTAAGGTACTCGCAAGCACTGCATCTATGCATAAACCTTGCTCAAATGCTTCACCCAGCATGGCTTCAAAGCTGTCTTGATCAGCCTCAATATTGGTTCCGGTACATTCAACAATCACAGTAAACGCAGGGCTTTGCGCGAAAGGCGCCTTATGCGCTTTGTTATTAGCTAGCACGTGATCGTAGAAGCTTTGCCACATCACCTCGAAAGTCCCCAGAGACAATCCAGCGCGCTGCTGCAAGAAGGCCAATAGCTGTAGCACCTCTTCAAAACTCTCAACAGCGAGCAAGGCACAACAATGGGTCAATGGTCGCGGCCGCAAACGCACCATCGCTTTTGTTACGATCCCGAGTGTGCCTTCGGCGCCAATAAACAACTGCTTTAAGTCATAGCCGGTGTTGTTTTTTAACAATGGGCGCATGGACGACATCACTCGACCGTCAGCCAACACAACTTCTAAGCCCAACACTTGCTCACGCATCATGCCAAAACGCAGTACTTCAGTGCCACCCGCATTGGTTGAAATCATGCCGCCGATAGTTGCGGAACCGCGTGCACCGAGATCCACGGCAAAGTGACAATCGTGAACGCTAGCGGCTTCATGTAATACTTGTAAAGCGACCCCCGCTTCAACTACCGCCGTTTTTTGTATCGGATCGAGCTCAACAATTTTATTCATGCGCTCAAGGGATAAGCCAACCTCACTGGTACTGGCTATGGCGCCATTAACCAGTCCTGTTAGCCCCCCCATAGCCACTACACTGACCTTGTGTTGGTTGCATACCTTGAGTGCCGCAGACAATTCTTCAGTAGACTCAGGGCGCATAATTGCTAATGCCTGATTGGGCGATGAATCTAGCCAACTCGAGGCTCGGCCACGAACTTGTTCACCCGTTAACAGGCCAGATCCGCCAAGTACCCGTTCAAGTTGATTTAAAAAAGTCTGCATTTACGTTCTCACATGAACCGTTATTGTTTGTCAAACGGCGACGTGTGGACTGCACTTGTCAGTACGCAAGGCATAACGACAAATTCATGCCCAGAGCGCTTCTGGGAGTTTTTCCGAATCAACAGCACTTGTTGCTCACCAACAAAAAGTGCACGTTGATCTTCGTCTTTTTGACACTCTGAATACTCAAAAGCCTCAAAGTGATAGACAAATTCAGCAATCAACCGTTGAGTACTAAAGCCATGGTCGGGGAAGTCTGTTGCCTCTGTATCGTTTGCATCTTTTGCCATATTGCCGTCAGTCGAATCATCACTTACTGACACGACTTGAAAATCAACCTCGCCAAACCACTTGCCGTAACGTTCAATCAAACTGACTGACGTCGCAAACATAAACGGGATGAGAAACATCTTAAGCACTGCAGTGCGAGTGGGGTATGCCAGTTTTTGGTTAGCTAAGTGAAACTTAAAGCGCAATAGACGCAGAGCTAACTTAAACATAAGCGCTAATTGCAAAAACACAAAGTAAACTAACATGATCAGCAGCGTTAAGCTCAAGATCCAAAGCGGCGCAATCAACAAGGTAACAAAACCTTTGGAGTAAAACAGAAATGCCGGATCAATACCTACAATTTTATTGAGCATTTGAGCCCCAGTGGCGACGGCTAGATTAGTTACGATGATATAAAACAAAATCAGCAATATTCGGCCTAACAGAGACGACCAAATCTTTACAATTAACGGCCATGTTTCTAGTGCTAAGGCGATAAACGCCAATACGCCGACGGTATTCACACTCTCCCCAACATCGCCAAAGATTAACATCAATAGTAGATATAGAAATGCGCCCACATAGATGCGCTGCGGTATGTTTAGTTTGGCGTAAATAAGTTGACCCTTAGCGGCAAGGTTTTTCAGAAATTCCATTTGTGCGACTTTTTAAGTGAAATCGGTGACTTACTGAAGATTAAACAGCCTGCACAGACTATGCAACTGCGGATTAACTAATCACGCAGTTGTCGCACTCTGACTTTGTTGCGTTTACTTTTCAATGTGGTGTAAAGCAATACTAAGCCACTGCCCCACATAACGAATAGAAAGATGCCGGCTGGCAGGAACACCCAAAGCTTAGCGAAGTCAGCAAACCAACTGCCGTCATGGATGGACTCAATGATGTCTGATCGACGGTAAGCGACCTGTAATATATCGCCCGTTTGGGTATCGATTTGCGCCTCCCAGTGATTCTCGGCAACGACTTTCAACATGCCTTTATCAGGTCGAACATCGATACGTTTAATATCTTGCCAATCAGACACCTCAAGCTCTGGTATACCTGCTGTGATGGTGTAAATGCGTAGGAACGATAATTCTGGCTGATTGCCGATACCGGAAATCGTGGGCGGTTGAACCCAATCTGACTGTTTTTTTACCTGTAATAAAATGCCACTGCCAAATACGATAAGGGCGGGTAGGAATATCGCTAATGCCAGCCACAGGTGTAGCTTTCTACTCAATTGTCTCAACTTGGGTTGCAAATTTAAAACCTTCAATGCAGTTCAATTGGGATCATACCGTTTATCTGGTTAGACCGATAGTTAAACACCGATTAAAAGCTGTAATCAAGCTGCAGTATCACCGCGCAACCCTGCGCATAGGGAGCAAGATCGTCACGCGAAGTAACATAGTGTTGATCGGTAACATTGGTAACGCGGACCCCAGCTTGCCAAGTATTTTGGAAATCGTATTCGAACCCGAGGTCTAATACCGTTGCGCTATCAGTAGGTAGCTCACCATCGACTGTAGCTGTCGAAGCTTGACGGTGAGTAACGGCGATAAACGCATGGCTGTTGTTGGCATGAAAGGCAAGTGATATACGATGTTGATGTGGTGGGATATCAGCAATCCGCTGGCCGAAATCATCCTCACCTTGGATCCACTGCCCGCCGAACTTTAACTCTGCGTCTAATTGGTTGATAGTAAAACGTTTACCAAATTGATAGTTAATTCCTTGTACAGTTGCGCTGTATAAGTTGCGATATTGGCGCAATGTATCAGAAACCTCAATGCGTTCGATGTAGTCTTTAATACGCTGGTTAAATAGTGCGACTGAGAGCAGCAATGTGGGTTGTTGATATTGCAGAGTTATTTCCGCATTAGTCGCCTGTTCAGCGCGCAATGCCGGGTCGCCAAAGGTTTCACCCCTCGGGGTGCTGCCCTGATAAAAACGCTCGGTTAAACTGGGTACTCGATAACCACGGCTCACATAGCCCGACAGAGAAAGCCCAGTTAATAATTCATGCCGATAACCGGCAAAAACACTGATATTATCACTTTCCACCTGATTATCAGTTAAGTGATTTTTCTTGCTCCATGTGCGCCATTCGAGCGCCTAACGCCCAGAAACCGTTATTAACGTCGCGTGTGATGTCTGCTGCAGCATAGAGCTCCCATTGCTGCCCATCGATGTTTTGCTGCGCCGAGATGGTACCATCAATCAAGCCGAATTGTTGTTCATTCACGCGCACCCCGAACCGGCTATCTACACCCACCCGCCAGTGCAAAGCCAGTTTTTCAAATAGGTGCTTGTCACTGATGTTAAAACCACTGTTAAGCGCTTCACTGGTGAGTTGATTCACGCGCTGACCGGGCCGGGTAATATCCGTCAATAAGTTGGAGCGATGTGCATAAACAGTTGCATTGCGCCAAGCAAATACAGCTTTGCCCCACTGATGACTATTGGTGGGGTAGATGGTCAAACGCTGCCCCGGATCATCACTACTTGCTTTGGCGACATTGTTAGCCTCTGAGAGTAACACTAGCGCTTCGCGCAACCATCCATTATCACTGTGCTTGCGCAATACCAGACTGTGCTTCTCAAATTGATCGTGAATGGCTGCCTTTGCTCCATCTTTACTGTTGTTACTGTGCCGATGGTTAAGCATCCATGAGAACTCCCTGTCATTATTGACTCCTGCAAAAAGGACTTCTCGATAATCATTTGTCGGTATATAGCTCAGATGCAGATGGTGTTGCTGTGGCGCTCTTAAAAACACATCGACACCACCACCGATAGCGCCAGAGCCAAACTGTGCAGACGCTGCTCCCGGAATCACATAGGCTTGTTGGACCATTGATGGTGAGACAAATTCAGCAGTGTTACCCGCGCGCCGTTCTGTGTGAATAGGCACGCCTTCGACCAAAGTTTTGATCCGCCAGCGCGCAAATCCGCGAATGTTGACAGTCTGAAATAGTCCGCCTTGACCGTTTAGGGTTATTGCTGCCGAATCATCTAGTAGTGTGGCCAGATCAACCGTTGAGGTGTTAGTCTCATCCAGCGCAGCGCCACTCGGTAGTATTTTTGCAACGGCACTGGCGTAGGGTGGCGGCGTAGCCGTGACTTCAACGCGTATCCAATCCTCACCAGTTTCAGCAACAACATCAGTGGCCCAAAGCGCCAGACATGTTCCAAAAATCCGCATTGGCACCATCGAATAACCGTCACTTAAACACATCCAAACTGTGCTTTAGTTTAATCGGATTTTTCTAAGTTGCTGAACCACTTAACGTGCAATTTGCAAAAACTAACGCTTCAAACTTGATGATTTGTGTTTTTCGCTCTAGGTTTTGGGGTTTACATACAAAAATAACCAAAAAGCACCTAACCGGGGATCACATGAATTTGTTCAATAAAGTGGTACTGGCCGCAACGCTCACTGCGACTAGTCTATCCGCTTTTGCTTCTGCTAAATCAGAAGACGAAGCGGTGTTCAGTAGTAAAACCTTCTCATCATTAGAATTACGCAATATCGGTCCAGCCTACATGTCAGGCCGAATTGCAGATATCGCGGTCGATCAAAATAATCCGTCGACCTGGTATACGGCCGTTGGCTCAGGCGGCGTGTGGAAAACCGTTAATGCAGGCACAACCTGGACGCCGATTTTTGATAGCCAATCGGTTTATTCCACCGGCGATGTCACCATTGACCCAAGCAACTCTAACATCATTTGGGTCGGTACGGGTGAGAATAACGGTGGTCGCCATATCAGTTTTGGCGATGGCGTCTATAAATCGCTGGATGGTGGTCAGACATGGAAGAACATGGGGCTTAAAGAGTCAGAGCGGATTTCAGACATCATCATTCACCCTGAAAACTCAGACATTGTCTGGGTCTCTGTACAAGGTCCACTGTGGACATCGGGTGGTGAGCGCGGCCTGTATAAAACTACTGATGGCGGCGAAACCTGGACGCTCGTATTGGAGCCTGCGGATGAGTGGACCGGGGTTACATCGCTGCTTATCGATCCCAGAAATCCAGATAAACTCTATGCCGCTACTTGGTCGCGCCAGCGCTTGATTGCAAGTTACGTAGGTACTGGCCCGGGTGCGGGTATTCACACCTCAGATGATGGTGGTGAAACGTGGACCGAGCTCAAAACTGGATTGCCAACGGGGAATATGGGTAAGATCGGTATGGCTATCTCGCCAATGCAACCCGATGTAATTTACGCCACTATCGAAACTGATAATCGCGGCGGAGGTTTCTACCGCTCAGAAAACCGTGGCGCAAGCTGGGTGAAGATGTCCGACGAAGTAGGCGGCGGTACTGGCCCCCACTACTACCAAGAAATTTTTGTCGATGCACACCAATTTGACCGTGTCTACATCGCCAGTAACTACAGTAAAGTCTCTGATGATGGCGGCAAAACATGGACACCTATCAGTACTGAACGCAAACACGTTGATGACCACGCAATGGCATTCCATCCCACAGACCCAGACTTTGTCTTGATTGGCTCAGACGGTGGTATTTACATGTCGCATGACAGAATGGCGACGTGGCGCTTTATTGCTAACCTACCGTTAACCCAGTTCTACAAAATCGCTGTCGATGATGCCGAACCTTTCTACACGGTATACGGCGGTACACAAGACAACTCAACCCAAGGAGGTCCTTCGCGAACCAACCGCGCTGAGGGCATCAAAAACAAAGACTGGTTCTTGACCTTAGGTGGAGATGGCCATCAGCCAGCTATTGAGCCGGGCAATCCCGATGTGATGTATTCACAGTGGCAACAAGGTAACTTAGCTCGTCGCGACTTAAAGACTAAAGAGAATGTCTATATCAAACCTCAACCTCGTCCAGGTGAGCCTGCCGAGCGCTTCAACTGGGATGCACCCATTAATGTATCAGCGCATGATCCGGCGCGCATTTACTTTGCCTCACAACGCGTATGGCGCTCAGATGATCGCGGCGACAGCTGGACACCTATCTCTGGCGACTTGACGCAAAATGGTAATCGTATGCATCAACCTGTTATGGGCCGCACCTGGTCAGTTGAAGCTGGCTGGGACATCTACGCCATGTCGGAGTTTCATACCATTGCCAACTTCGCTGAAAGCCCAGTGGATGAAAATATTCTTTGGGTTGGCACCGACGATGGTTTGATTCAAGTCACCACTGACGGTGGTAAGAACTGGCGTAAAATTGAATTAGATGATATCCGCGGTATCCCCACGACCGCCTATGTGAATGATATTCGTGCTGACTTGTACGACCCGAATACCGTTTATGTTGCGCTGGACAACCACAAGTACGGTGACTTTAAACCCTACCTGATCAAATCGACTAATTTGGGTAAAAAGTGGACATCACTGGCCGAGGACTTACCGGACGATCATTTAGTATGGCGCGTTGTGCAAGACCATGTGAACAAAGACTTACTCTTTATCGGCACAGAATTCGGCGTATTCTTTACTGTTGACGGGGGTAAAAAGTGGATTGAATTGGAAGGCGGTATTCCAACCATATCAAGCCGAGATGTTCAAATTCAGCGCCGCGAAAACGATTTAGTCGTGGGTACTTTTGGCCGTGGTATTTACATCCTTGACGACTACGGTCCACTGCGTAGTTTAAATGCGCGAGCACTCGAACAAGAGGCGCTGCTATTCGCGCCAAGCCGTCCGGCGAAGTGGTTTAGCCTCGATCGCAACCATTCACGCACGGATGGCAACGATCGCTACGCGGCAGAAAATCCTGCGCACGGTGCAACCTTGACCTATTACTTAAAGGACAGCCGCTTAACGGATAAAGAAGTCCGTCAGCAGGCTGAAAAGGAAATGGTCAAAGAAGAAGAATATCCTCTCTACCCCGCTTGGGAAGCCATTGAAGCGGAGAATCAACAGCCCAAACCCGCCATTTATGTTGAAATCACCGATGTCCAAGGTGAGGTCGTTAATCGCGTTGACGGCAAAACACAGAAAGGACTGCATCGTATAACCTGGGATATGACCTACGCGCCGCGCAGTGCAATTGCAGAGGTAAAAGAGGACGGTCAAGGTCGCGGCATGATGGCACCTCCAGGCACTTATACGGCAACCTTATATGAACGAGTTGATGGTATAGTTAAGCAATTGGCAGAGCCTGTGGCAGTGACACTTGAAGCGATCTACGAGCCGGCATTACAAGGGCCTTCGTCGGCGACCACATTAGCCTTTAATCAACGCCTGGTGGATGCTGACCGCCGTTTCTCATCGGCCAATGAAGTTTTAAAATCATTACAAGCGAGCATGAAAACCGTGCGTGTAGCTATTGATAACACACCAGGTGATATCAGCGATTTAGAAGCACAGTATGCGCGCATAGAAGCTGAGCTGCACAGTATCTATAACGCCATGTTCGGGCTGAAATCACGCGATCGTATGGGGATCAAACCTGCCAGTATAGCTAGCCGTTTGGGTTACTCTATGTCAGCCGCGTGGTCCTCTTACGGTCCAACGGCCCAACACATGGAACAGTTTGGTTATGCTGAAGAAGGCATTACCCAAGTGACTGCGCGCGTAAAAGCAGTGCAGGAGTCACAGCTGCCGGCCTTGCAAAACGCCATAATTGATGCCGGCGGTCCATGGACTGCTGGAGCGAGTGTCATTTCAAAATAACGCTTAAAAGCTATCACCAAGCCCTCACAGGTTCGCCTTTGAGGGCTTTTTATTTAGCTCAAAAGTAAAACAACGCAAAGTAGTGCCGGATAACTTAGTGCAGCTATAACATTACTGGCCATATAAGGCATGAACCTCGGCGTATTTTTGTCTTTGATGTAGTTCACCAAGCCAACACAAGATAACAGACCTGCACCGATCGGAATTGCTAGTAGTGCACCGGCCCACCCTAAAGAAAAAGTATTTACCAGCCATACGGTGGCTACACCAGCAGTAAATACATTAGCTATATAAGCTAGAAGCCCCGCTCGCTCACCGTATTTAATGATCAAATGATTTCGCCCAGATTGAGCATCAGCCTCGCGGTCAGGGAATTGATTCAATAAGAGCAGGTTATTCACGAGTAGAAACACTGGCACGCATAGGTACAGCATTGTTATATCGTAGCGCCCGCTGATTGCGATAAAACTGCCATAACCAAAAGCGACAGCGAAGCCAAACCCCGGTGCTATAAAACACAAAAGTGACGACTTATTGAGCGTTGGCGTATACAACATTACACAAGCTATCGCCAAGAGGCCAATGGCCATTAACTCTAACCCTACGAGCCAAAAAAAATAAAGCCCGATACACGCCACGACAACCAGTAACACAAGTGCAATTAATTTAACCCAACTACTGGCTTCTGGCTGTACTTGTAATGCTCCACTTCCACCACTGAAGGGAGTTCGCTGCGTGTTATGATCGAGTCCAGAGTGATGATCGCTATACTCGTTAAGCATATTAACACTGGCATGTGCCATTAATGCTGCTGCATAACAAAGCGCAACATCAAGCCAATGCGCTGCCATCCCTATCGAGAATGCATAAGCCCAAGCTACCGACACACATAGCGGCGCCAGGATTAAGAAGTTTGGCCGCATTGTGCTAATGATGGTGCTTATCATCTCATTGGATCCTTATTGCGAGAACGTACAACTTACCTTAACTCTTCGGCAAAAAACAACTAACCTCAAGACAGCCGGACTCATTGGCAAGGCTAACAAGAATATGTTGTTTTTCAGTATGTTGAAATGCGATGAATCGATTAGCAGAATAGAAAAATTAGACTAAGCTGAAAGACGTAAGTGCCCGACAAAATTACAACTATATGGGAAGTAATTTGTCAACCTTTCACGGAGTAAGGGATGAAAAGAAACCAGGATACTGTTAATGAAGAAGTATTATTCGGCGACGATGAAGAGCTCGTTTCTGTAACCGACAAGCGCGGTGTTATTCAATATGCTAACCCAGAGTTTTGTCGAGTTGCGGGTTTCACGGCAGAAGAATTGATTGGCAAAAATCACAATATTGTTCGTCACCCCGACATGCCTAAGCAGGCATTTGCCGATATGTGGTCTAAATTACAAGCAGGTCGATCTTGGCGTGGAGCAGTGAAAAACCGCTGCAAAGATGGTCGCTATTATTGGGTTGATGCCTTTGTTACCCCTGTGTTTGAAAAGGGTGAGTTACAGGGTTATCAATCGGTGCGCACAGTTTTAGCGCCAGAAACTAAGACGCGTGCTGAAGATTTGTATGCTCAGATTAGACAAAGTGGTATACCGCCACAACCACTCTGGCAAAGAACGAGTTTGAAGTGGGCTGGTTACCTAGCGGTCTCTTACCTACTAGCAATTGCAGCCTTGTCTTTACCTGTCTTAGCCTTTGTGATTCCACTTGTCGCAGTCGCTATTTTCTATGCCGAGCTCATTGCGATACCCAAGGCATTCGCAACTAAACGCGAGACCTACGACAGTGTGTCGCGACTGGTCTTTATGGGGTCAGATGCATTGAGCATTGTAAATTTTCACGAGTCAATCCATCAGGGACGTGCCAAAACCATTCTCGGCCGAGTTGCCGATGGATCGAAAGCGTTGTTGAACTACGCACAGGAGCTCGATGAAGTATCGAAGAAATCGCTTGCGGGAGTAAAAGCACAAACGGATGAGTTACACCAGTTAGCCACCGCGATGGAGCAAATGTCAGTGACTATCAAGGAAGTAGCTGCAAGTACTAACGAGGCGTCGACTAAAGTAGATGACGTGTATAAAGATTGTAAAGAAACCTCGGAGTCTATGAACAAAACTAAAGGCGCAGTCGTTAATTTGGCTAACGAAGTGGGTTTGGCTTCTAAAACGGCTCAGGAGCTCAAGGTTGAAGCCGAACAAATCGGTAATATCACCGAAGAAATTCAAGGGATTGCTGATCAGACAAATCTACTCGCATTGAATGCAGCCATTGAGGCGGCCGCGCAGGCGAACACGGCCGTGGTTTTGCCGTGGTGGCAGATGAGGTTCGAGCATTGTCATCACGGACGCATGCGGCGACTGAACAAATTCAATCGTCAATGAAGGATATTCAATCAACTCTAGTGACTTGGTCTGAAACCATGCTGAAAAGTAAAGCTAGCGCGGATACGTGTACCGAGGAAACCGATCACACGTTACATATGATTGAAAAAATCTATGCTGATGTATCTTTGATTGCCGATTTGACAATCCAAATATCAACCGCTGCGGAAGAACAAGGTGCGGTGGCGTCTGAAGTTGCCAAGAATGTCGAGTCCATTAGTAACGTCTCCGATGAAACTCAGCGACTCTCACAGTCAGTTGCAGAGCAATCGACTGCAATAAATGGCAACGCGTCGCGCTTGGCATCGATGCCAATGAGTTTTGCCGAACGTTAAAAATGGTTGAATTTAGCCGTCATTATTTCATCGATTAAGCGTGCGGCCAATTTAGCTGTACGATTGTCGATGTCATAGGTAGGGTTCATTTCAGCGATATCTGCAATCGCCCAATCATAGCCAAAATAATGTTGCTGCTTAGCTAGCCACACGAGCAGTTGCAAGACGAATTTCAGTTCAACACCGATAACACTTGGCGCACTCACGCCAGGTGCCATGCTGGCTGGAAATGCATCTAAGCAAATAGTCAGATACAACACATCAATTTGAGCCAAAAAATCGGTTAATCTTGGGACAACATTCGTCATGTTGCAATCTAAGTCCCTGACATGAACAACATCTAATTCTGCGGCTCGGTTATACAAGGCAACCGTATTAGCCGTTGGTGCTATCCCTAAGCAAGCGTAGTGAAAACCTTGGTTTTGCTGCTGGCAGTGCTGCGCAACTTGCCAAAATGGCGTGCCAGAACTGGTATTTGGCGACGGTTGTCGCAAATCAAAATGGGCATCGATATTAATAATGCCTATACGCTTGTCGGGACGCGCCTGATGAACCCCAAGGTAACTCGCCCACCCTATTTCGTGACCACCTCCTATGCCGATAACAAACTCATTACAACTTAAGTGTTTGCTAACTCGCTCGGCGAACGCTTGCTGTGCGGCGACCAAATCGTAATCTGCAACGACTGTTCCTGCGTCTTTAATGTGTGCTCTATGATGCCAAGCCATGTTGGTCAAGGCTTGGCGTATGGTATCAGGCCCTGCTGCCGCACCGATTCTACCTTTATTATTAGCAACGCCAATATCACAAGCAAATCCCAACAACGCAGCGTCACAGTATTCCTTTGATGCATTAATGACTTGATGCCAACGCTTACCGTTAGGTCCGTCTTCGGCATCGACTCGTCCTTGCCAGAGAAAATCATTTTGATATGACACGTTCACCTCTGATCCACACTTGTTGGGGTGAATGTTGGTTCATCCCCGCAATGATTTGCGCTGGATGTTCAACGTCCCACACACATAAATCCGCATCCTTGCCAACTGCTATCACTCCTTTGTGCTCTAACCCCAGAGCCATAGCTGCATGCTGTGTTACACCCCTAAGTACTTCGGCCGGTGTGAGTCGAAATAATACACATGCCATATTCATAATAGTCAACAGGGAGTTGATCGGCGAACTCCCCGGGTTCAAGTCACTGGCAATAGCCATAGGTACACCATGTTGACGTAAAGCATCAATAGGCGGTAGTTGCTGTTCACGCAAGAAGTAGAACGCTCCGGGAAGTAAAACGGCTACCGTACCGCTGTGTTTTAACGACGCGACATCATCGGTGTTTAAATACTCAAGATGATCAACTGATAATGCTTGATATTGTGCTGCCAGTTTCGCGCCGCCTAAATCTGAGAGTTGCTCAGCATGGGCTTTTATGGGGAGTCCCAAAGACTGCGCCGTTTGGTATACCTGCTCGCATTGCTGTGGTGAAAAGCCAATGCCTTCACAAAATACGTCGACGGCATCGATTAATCCTTCGCCGGCAAGCTGTGGCATCGCGGTCTCACACACAAAACCAATATAGTCATCACTGCTGTTAGCAAACTCAGGCGGGAGTGCATGCGCGCCTAAATAGGTTCGCTGAATGGTTACAGGGTAGTCTGATTTTAAGTGCTCCGCGACTTGTAAGATCTTGCGCTCGGTTGCTATATCTAGACCATAGCCCGATTTAATTTCAACACTTGTCACACCATCATTTATCAAGCGCTGTAAGCGCAGCTGAGCCAATTGTAGCAAACGCTCAAAACTTGCCTCTCGCGTCGCTTTAACGGTTGATTTTATCCCGCCGCCAGCTTTGGCAATGGCTTCATAACTCAGCCCTTCTAGGCGTTGTTCGAATTCATTCGCTCTATCGCCGCCAAACACTAGGTGAGTATGGCAGTCTATGAGGCCGGGCGTTAGCAGCTGACCGCGAAGGTCGACGCTGGTCTGTGCCTTTATATCAGTAACACTTCCCTGACCTAGCGCAACAATCTTACCCGCGTTAACTGCTAGCCAACCATTATCAATTAAGCCATAGCCTTTAGTATCGGGTTGCACAGTAGCTATCTGTGCATTGAAAAGTAGCGTGTCTGCGTGCTGAGTCATAAACATCGTTCACTGGATTAATTGCCTGAAGCTTACTTGTATAAACTTGTATATACAAGTAATATCAAAACAAAGGATAACTACACCATAGTCGGAAATTGCTCATGCAGCCTCGATTTCAACAAATAAAAACCGCGCTCCTCAATGCCATTGAAGATGGCGTGATCTGTGCGGGCGATAAGGTTCCTTCGGAAAATCAGCTGTCTGAACAACATGGCGTCAGTCGCATGACCGCTCGACGTGCACTAACAGAGCTAGTTGACGAAGGTGTACTGATCCGCAGTCAGGGATTGGGCACCTATGTCTCCGACCTCAGACCGACCAGTTCAATGCTCGCCATCCGTAGTATTCAAGATGAAGTTGAGCGACGCGGCCATCAGTATCGCAATCAAGTAATAACCCTTGAAACGCAAACGGCAACTGAACAAGTCGCGTTGTGGTTGGGCATAAAACCCCTCCTACCCGTGTACTTCAGTCAAATCGTACACTTTGAAAATGATATTGCGGTGCAATGCGAAAATCGTTGGGTAAACCCAATGCAGGTTCCAGACTATTTACAACAAGACTTTCAGCAAACCACGGCAAACGAATACTTATCTCAGGTAGCCCCGCTGACAGAAGCCGATCATATCGTTGAGGCGATAATCGCACCGCAAGAAGTTTGCGATCTGTTGAGCATAGCTACAACCCAACCCTGTTTAAAAGTAACGCGACGTACCTACTCGGCTAAAGGCATCGTCAGTTATGCCCAATTAATTCATCCGGGCGATCGCTATCGCCTGGGTGGTCACCTGGATTTTTGAGGAAACACTATGAACCGTCATGACCCATCGCGCGAGATCCGCGCACCACGGGGTACCCAACTCAATGCAAAGAGCTGGCAAACCGAAGCGCCACTGCGCATGCTGATGAACAATTTAGATCCCGAAGTTGCTGAGCACCCTCAAGACTTGGTGGTATACGGTGGGATTGGCCGTGCCGCCAGAGATTGGGACTGCTTTGACAAGATAGTTGAGGTGTTAAAACGCCTCGACAACGATCAGACGTTGTTAGTCCAAAGTGGCAAGCCTGTTGGCGTTTTCCCTACCCATGAGAATGCCCCACGCGTATTGATTGCTAACTCTAACCTGGTACCTAACTGGGCCACGTGGGAGCATTTCAATGAACTAGATAAACAAGGCCTGATGATGTACGGTCAAATGACTGCAGGCTCGTGGATCTATATAGGCTCACAAGGGATCGTCCAAGGTACCTACGAAACCTTTGTCAGTGTAGCTAAAACTCACTTCGACGGAGCTGCTGAAGGCCGCTGGATTTTGACCGGCGGCTTAGGCGGGATGGGTGGCGCACAACCGCTTGCCGCGACTATGGCTGGATTTAGCATGGTAGCCGTTGAGGTGGATGAGTCACGCATCGATTTTCGGATCCAAACCGGTTACTTGGATAAAAAAGCCACCAGCATTGAGCAAGCACTAGAATTTATAGAGCTAGCCAAAGCCACAGGCAAACCGGTATCGGTTGGTTTGTTGGCCAATGCTGCTGATGTTTTTCCGCAACTCGTGACTATGGGTATTACACCAGATGTTGTCACGGATCAGACCAGCGCTCACGATCCGCTCAATGGTTACTTGCCACAAGGGTGGACACTGGCCAAGGCTAAACAGATGCGCTTGGTGGATGAAGCTGGCGTGGTAAAAGCTGCGAAGCAGTCTATGGCAGTGCAAGTCAGCGCGATGTTGGCGTTACAGGCAAAGGGCGCTGCGACACTCGACTACGGCAACAACATCCGCCAAATGGCACTGGAAGAGGGTGTTACCGATGCGTTTGATTTTCCGGGGTTTGTGCCAGCCTATATTCGTCCGCTATTCTGCCAAGGAATTGGACCATTCCGATGGGCAGCTTTGTCTGGCGATCCCGAAGACATTTATAAAACCGATGCCAAAGTAAAGGAGCTCATTCCTGATAATCCGCACTTACACAACTGGCTAGACATGGCGCGCGAGCGGATCCAATTTCAAGGATTACCGGCGCGTATTTGCTGGGTAGGCTTGGGTGAGCGACAAAAACTCGGATTGGCCTTTAATGAAATGGTCCGCAGTGGCGAGCTTTCAGCACCGGTGGTTATCGGCCGTGATCACTTGGACTCTGGCTCTGTGGCATCACCTAATCGGGAAACTGAAAGCATGCAGGATGGCTCAGATGCCGTGTCTGATTGGCCATTACTAAACGCCATGCTAAACACGGCTGGCGGTGCGACTTGGGTAAGTCTGCATCACGGTGGCGGCGTAGGCATGGGCTTCAGCCAGCACTCGGGTGTTGTTATTTTGTGTGATGGAACCGATGAAGCCGCGGCGCGAATTGCTCGCGTTCTACACAATGATCCTGCGACAGGCGTTATGCGTCATGCCGATGCTGGCTACGATATTGCGAAACAGTGCGCCGAGCAGCACCAGCTTGACTTACCGATGCTAGATAAGGACTAAACAATGACGGCTTTAACTATTAATCCAGGCCATTTAACCCTGCACGATCTCCGTCGTGTGCATCGCGAATTTGTCCCTATTAGGCTAACGGACGAGTGTTCTGCAGCGGTAAATCGCGCTGAGCAAGCGGTACTTGATGTAATCAATCAAGGTCGCACCGTATACGGTATCAATACCGGGTTTGGCTTGCTGGCCAACACCAAAATTGAAACCGACGAATTAGAAACGCTGCAGCGTAGTATTGTCCTTTCTCATGCTGCAGGCGTCGGTAACTTTATGCAGCCAGAGACTGTGCGCTTGCTGATGCTACTAAAAATCAATTCACTGGCACGTGGTTTCAGTGGTATTCGAATGTCGGTGATTGAGGCGTTGGTCACCCTGTACAATCATCAAGTGTACCCGGCTATTCCTGAGAAGGGTTCGGTAGGCGCATCGGGTGATTTAGCGCCACTCGCGCACATGAGTGTGGTGTTACTTGGTGAAGGCGAAGTCATCTACAATGGCGAGCGCATGGCCGCCACTGATGGGCTAAAAATCGCCGGACTTGAACCTATCACACTGGCACCTAAAGAAGGTTTGGCATTGTTAAACGGCACCCAAGCTTCCACGGCGTTCGCCTTACAAGGTCTGTTTTACGCAGAAAATGCTCTCGCTTCAGGTATCGCTATCGGTGCGCTTTCCGTCGAAGCAGCATTAGGGTCGCGTACCCCCTTCGATGCGCGTATTCACGCTGTGCGTGGTCATCAAGCCCAAGCCGATGTCGCAGCGGCTTTTCGCGACTTATTAGGCGAGTCGCAAATCGGCGATTCCCATCGCAGCTGCGAAAAAGTGCAAGACCCCTATTCATTGCGCTGCCAACCACAAGTCATGGGTGCATGCCTGCAACAAATGCGTTTTGCCAGTGAGATACTAGTCACTGAAGCTAACGGTGTTTCGGATAATCCGTTGGTTTTTACCAGCGATGATGCGCCTGCGGATATCTTATCCGGCGGTAACTTCCACGCCGAAACAGTCGCGATGGCAGCCGATATGCTGGCAATTGCACTCGCTGAAATTGGCGCGTTATCTGAGCGCCGTATGGCCTTATTAATCGACTCCAATTTGAGTGGACTCCCCCCCTTCTTGGTTAACAATGGCGGGGTTAACTCCGGCTTTATGATTGCCCAAGTCACCTGTGCGGCACTGGCCAGTGAAAACAAGACGCTCGCCCACCCTGCATCAATTGATTCACTACCAACCTCGGCAAACCAAGAGGATCATGTGTCGATGGCGACTTTCGCCGGGCGCCGCTTGCGCGATATTTTTGATAACGTTTCTGGTATTTTGGCCGTTGAATGGTTGGCTGCGGCACAAGGCCTTGATTTCCGCTGTCCGTTAACCTCTAGCGAACAATTGGAGAACGTGAAAGGTTTGCTGCGCAGTAAAGTCAGTTTTTACGCTAAAGATCGCTATTTTGCGCCAGACATAGAAGCTGCTAAAAGGATGATAGATTCAAATGCGTTAGCCGACACTGTGGCCATTGATTTGCTCAGCTGAGTATTCAGGACGGCAGTACAGCTACGAATACAGGGTGCTGCCGCCCGGCACCAACTCAAAGTCGAGTATTTGACTTTGCGTATCGCCATTGAGAAACATACGCGTTGCAATTTCACCTTTATTGGCGCTGAACTGTTGCACTGTTGTAAGGGTTGGGTGATACCGCTTGGCAATATCGATACCATCAAAACCAACTACCCGAATATCCTCAGGGATCCGCATGCCTAATCGCAGTGCCTCTTGCATAGCGGTAAGCGCAATAATGTCACTCATACAAAGCAAAACATCGGGTCGTTGTGGAGCGTTCAGCACCTCCTGAACCGCCACTATCGCGCATTCATGTGTACTTTCAGGTATGTGCCAAATAGCTTCATTACTGATGCTTAGGCCCACCTGCTCAATGGCTTGTAAATAACCGTCCAAACGCCGATGTGAAATTGAATATTCACTGTCGAGCAGCGGGTTATCGCCAACCACACATGTGTGCTCAGCATCGACCAAGCGCAAACCCAAAATTGCTGGTTTTTTAACTTTTTCATCTAATGCTAATAGCGCCGATTGGTAGGCCGCTTCGGTATTATCAATGTTAACTGAAGGGACGTTCTCAATATCAAAATCAATCGTTACTACACGCTTATTGATTTGACTTAATTGCTTTAACAACGCTTGGTTACGCGGTGAACCATAACAAATAAAGCCATCGACAAAGTCGACGACTTCATTGACCGAATCATTGCTGCCGGAGAACAACAGTAAGTTGGCCTCAGAGTCCTTAGTGACTTTAGCCACCCCCTGCATTAATTGACTGGCTACGGGATCAGTCACCATATATTCCAAGCTATCAGGCAAGACTAGACCAATAATATTGGTTTTACCGCGACGCAATGAACGTGCGGCTTTATTCGGACCGGCATAGCCCATTTCTTGACAAGCGGCCAATACTTCCGCGCGCTTCTTAGCGGAAAGTTGATCCGGACGATTAAAGGCGTTGGAGATAGTCGCCGTAGAAACATCCAAGCGACGCGCAACTTCTTTTATGGTTAGTTTGGTATTGCTCATACCGCCACACTACCGTATGGCGGAAAAATATCAATCATTCTAATAAGCTGTTAATCGCAAAGGATTGGCTCTGCGTAGCAGAGTTAACATTTATCACCGCTTGCAAAGAGTTCAGTTCAATCACTAACTCTGCGCTTGAATCTTCATTTAGCCAGGTCAATACAAGTCTGTGTTGCTGATAACTGGCACTAAAATCACCGCTAAACGCTGGCGTGTTATTGCGCAACTCGATAAGCTTCAACAGACCTTGAACCACAGGTTTTTGTAGGTGCTCTTTAACTGCCGCAATATCTAAGTAAGGACGATTAATATCGCGCCCAACGTTGGTGCGCGCTAACAGCTCCATATCGTTTTCAGCGGCGAGTAACCCCGCATAATAAACCTGAGGGATCCCAGGACAGAAAAATTGTATCGCACGAGCTAACAAATATGCCTCATCATCTCCACCCAGTGCATTGTAGAAGGTACAGTTGATTTGATAGAGGTCAACGTTGCTCGCTGCAGCTCCTGTTGCGAGGCGAGACTGGCCATTTGAATTGTTGTGAATGGTCTCCACCAAACTGTCTATTTCAGTGGCGTTCAACAATCCCGGTTTATCACCCGAAGGACCCACATCGACAATACCGATACCATCATGGGTATCAAGCACCGTAAAACAGTTACGTGGCGATATCTCCAGCCATGCGGCTAATGCTGTGGCATCGCGACTAAACAACGTGTGTAAAACCAAAGGCGGCAATGCGAAGTCATACACACTATCGCAGCGCTTAGCGATCTCGATCTGGGTTTGGTAATGACTGTGAATTTCGACCAGGCACTGCATATTTAAATCGCGTGCCCGTTGGCTTAGTTGCTCGATAAAGGCAAAGGTTTCCTCTAGCATAAAACAATTGGTGCCGGCGCGTTTGATTGCATAACCAGCAGCATCAAGTCGAATCAGGTCAACTTTGTTATCGGCAAAGGTATCCAGTATCGAAGTGAGATAATGCTGACCGGGCTGGGACTCCACATCGATGTCGATTTGATTGGCGGTAAAGGTCGTCCAAAATGGCACCGTTCCGTTATTGGCCACGGTGTATTCGGTAAAAAATGGCGTTGGTCGCGGCCGAAAAACTTTAGCAATACCAGCATCATCATCGTCGCTAAATACTGATTGTTTCGTCAGAAATAGCGGCCAAAACTGAGAGTCTTGGCCATGCTCCAAAACATCTTTAAAAGCAACGCTTTGCGCTGACATGTGATTGACAATGAGGTCAGCCATAATATCAAAGCTCTCACCGAGCATTTTAATGCTATCCCAATTACCCAAGCGCTGGTCGACGATAGTATGATCGATCGGGTCGAAGCCCGCGTCTTCGCCGTCAAACGGGTAGAAAAATGGCAACAGATGAATACCGGTAAATACGCCTGCAAGCTCGTGCTCTAACAGTGACTGTAAATCACTCAATGCACCATTACCTAAGCGGTCTGCGTAGGTGATTAATTGAACGCCATTTTTAATTGGCATATAGCTCTCCAAAAAATTTAAGTTACTCACCGAGCGATCAATCGCTCTGTTTAGCGAGTAAGAATGCGCCGAGTAGTCCGCTGTTTTGCCCCAATTGTGGGGCCACTATGATGTCTTCAAAGGACTTGTTACTCGGTAGTACTAAATAATCATTAAGACTAATGCGCGTTTGAGCGATGACATTTGCTAACAACCCTGGCTTTGCCATCACCCCGCCTCCGATAACAATGATATTGGGCGAAAAGCTCAGCATTAAGTTGTGGCAAAGCTGGGCCAGAACTAACGCTTCAAGCTCCCAGGCAATATGATCATCAGGTAAAGTCTCGGCAGGTTGTCCCCAAATTTTTCCCATCGCAGTACCCGAGGCAAAACCTTCTACACAGTTGGCGTGAAAAGGGCATTGCCCTTTCAGTTGTTGATGGCCGGGCACTAGTATATGGCCAATTTCAGGATGCACAGTACCGTGGATTGGCACACCATTGATAACTACGCCCCCTCCGACACCAGTCCCAACAGTAATGTAAATAACGACTTGTTGATCTTGTCCAGCTCCCAAGGTGGCTTCGGCAAGCGCCGCGCCGTTAACATCAGTATCGATAACCACAGGTACATTTAACGCCGATGCCAATCTCGGCAGTAAAGGTGTATCAGACCAATGGGGCTTAGGTGTACTAGTGATCCAGCCGTATCGCGGAGAATCTGGATTGAGATCTAATGGTCCAAAACTTGCGACACCCACTCCCCTCAGTTCGCCGCCCCGACGCTGCTGGCTAAACCATTGGACAACGCTCTCAAGCGTCTCATCGGGAATCGTGGTTGCAATGCGCGTTTGCTCAACAATTGCGCCCGAGGGATCGCAAATGGCACAGTTAAACTTTGTGCCACCCGCTTCAATAGCGCCATAATACTCGGTCATGCTGGCTCTCCGGGGACGTTGTATTCGGACTGTTCAACCTGTGCCAAACGGGCTTCTGTTGGTCGTCTTAGGTAGTTGTATACCAGACCTAAGAACAACAATGCAGCGAACCCAGTGGCAACGATAAAGCCATACTTGGCATCGCCACCGTACATATCACTGACAATACCCATGACCAGCGGCCCGACAGCAGCCCCAGCCGCAGTAAAGCATAAAATTACGCCAGCCACAGCGCCGTGCTGATACTTGGGAAAACAGCTAATGCCTTTGGAGTTGAACGTTGGATAAATCACCGACATAAAGATGCCACTTAGCGGGAATAAATACAGGGCTACCGATTTACCGCCCCACAAACCGCCAATAAAACAGACCAAAATGCAAAAGCTGAACAATACGAGCACCGTACTCCACTCAAATCGCTGCATCATCCAGATTCCGACAAAACGACCTAGCGCACGCAGTGAGAAGAAAATCGACACCGCATACATGGCGAGCACTTTATTGGTGTCATTGCTATAACAAGCAAAAACGTCTTCAAGTGTGCCTGCATTGCAAATTAAATAGCTCGGCATCCATACATAAATCGCACTTTCAGCTGCTACGTACAAGAACGCACCGATTGAAAACCCCATCGCGTAAGGATCTTTGAGAAGTTTCAAGCTTTCGTGCAAGCTGGCCGACCCACGCGCTTTAGGCTTTTGATACTCGGGGTACTTCACTAACAGTGCCATGACGATCAAAATCGTACACAGACCACCAGCAATTACGTATAACCACATCCAATGCACACCAGAGCGAATTAGATAGGCAACCAGTAGCGGCCCAATAATGGCACCAACTCCGAAGAATGCCTCGGCACCATTCATGGTCCCGGTGTGCTGCTTAGTCGAAGTTGATATATCACCAATGAGCGCAAGCGCTGCGGTTTTAAAGATACCGACAGCTAAACCAGACAGTGTGATCAAGCCCAAAATAAACTCAAAGGTTTCGCCGACTAAAAATAAATAGCAAGAAGCGGCAAATAGGCCAAGCCCCAAAATTAGCGACGGTTTACGCCCAAAACGATCGGCTAGAAAGCCTAGGAACAAGCCTGAAAATGCGATGCCCACCATGAATAATGAGTGCATCAGACTGGCCTGGGTATTGTTTACGCCAAATTCGATTCTGACTTCTTTGATGATCTCGCCAACCGAATCTGATGTCATCGCAAACATCATAAACATCAGATAGGTCAACCAGCGGATCAGCGCCAGATTTTGCGTATTAGTTGCAGTTGTCATAAAAAACTAAACCTGAAGAATGTAGGCAGAGGTTCCCCTCTGCCCATGCCGAGATTAGAACGAGTACTTCACTGAGATTGAGCTAGTGCGTCCGTTCAAAGGTCTGGCGCGGATAATATCGCCCGCCATCGCATTGCCTTCTTCAGATTCGGTAATAACAAACTCATCAGTCGCATTATTGATATTCAGACTGACTGAGAAGTCATCAGAAATGTAATAGGTGGCAAATAGATTAACTAACATGTAGGCATCCTGCTTCAACTCGTTACTATCTTGCACGTAGTAATCAGTTGAGCCTTGTAACGCCGCACCTACTGTGAAGTTGTCGGTATCAAATTGCGGTACGATGGTGTAGATCAAGTCAGCTTGGCGACGTGGTGTATTACCTACCAAGGCTGGGTTGAAGCGGTCTTCACTAATCTCTGCATCGGTCCAAGTTGCGTTACCTGTAACAGAGAAACCGCTGCCAATGTCATACCGCCCTTCCAGCTCAATACCAGTTGCTTCATACTCGCGAATAAAGGTTAATCCGCTGGTTAATTCCGCTTGGGTATCTTGAGTAACAGTATTGAAGAATGTCGCATTGAACTGTAAATCCGGCGTACCGTACTTTAAGCCCAATTCAAATTGGTCAGTTTCATCAAAACCTGATGTTGTACTGGTTAAACTGCCATCGCCATTTAATGTTCCCGCGATTTGTAATAAGCGATCAGCAATTGCACGGCCACCTTCACTGTAACGGGCAAAGAATGTCATATCATCGCTGTAGAGATACGAGCCACCCAAGGAGAAAGAGGTGTTACTCGCATCGTAGTTGATGATTTGGCTGCCAGCGCCTGCGCGATTGAGATTGATCACACCGCCGCCGAAGCCGAAGCCATTTGATGCCGACGCATCTTCAGAGTTGCCGTCAATAACGCCATTGCCATTTAAGTCAAAGTCAGTATTTCCACCACAACAAGCGCTGATGAGCTCGCCATTAGCATCTACGCTATCGCGGCGCGCACTGATATCGAATAACCAATCATCCCCCACTTCAAAGCCAAAGTTAATATATGGCGCTGTAGTGGTGTAGTTTAGATCCCACTCCCACGACAAGAAACTCGGTGCCCATAAGCCGTTGTTAACTAATGCATTACCGTCAGCATCAGTGATGTGTAAGTATTGAGAATCGGTACCGTCTACGGTTTGAATGAAGGTATTCCAGCTGTTCCAGCTAGTCGCAATATCTTGCTTTGAGTAATAGTAACCAACCGTAAGTGACATGCCATTGTCGAACTCTTTGCGCACGTTTAAGTCATTAATCATGTTGCCCAAATCGTTAATTGACGTATCGAATAACAGATTTAGGAAGGCTAGGCCTGTGTACTCGCTGCCGGCATTGGGACCATTGGCCAAAGTGACTGAGGTGCTGGCGCAGTTAAATGGGTTGCCATCGCCGTCGAGTGCTGAATCACAAATCGCACCAGCCATTTGTTGTGCGCTCTGTGGACCGTAAGCGCCAAAGGTATCGGTAAATGGCGAGATAAAGCCGCCCGATACATCGGAAATTCTAAATTTGTTGAGTAGTACGGTATCCGGCGCAACTTCAAGATCTACCTCAAAACCGAACGAAGTGACTTGTGACTCAATCCCATCCGTCAAGTCGCGGTTGCGCGGATTCCCAAATGAGTCAAACGTAGAGATATTGGTGGTATAGGCAGAGTGTAATGTCTCGCTGCTGGCATCAAAGTTTGGCACCGGACCATAGTCACCATTGCTGTTAACTAAAACAGGTGCAGGCAAGTAAGTTGTCACGCGATCGTCTAAATGTTTGAAATAGAAACGCACATGACCGTTGTCGAGCAACTGCGTCATATTGAATTTAACTTGGCCACCTTGGTCGCCGTTGAATCCAGTATCACGTGTACCTTCACCACCGCGAGCGAAACCACCGATGTGGAAATACAAATCATCGTTAATTTCACCGCCATAGGAGAAGTCTAAGCGGAATTCATCGTAATCCAATCCAAAAGACGTACCGATTGCCCCACCACCGTATTCACCGGTGTTACTGATCAAGTTGATAACACCGCCTGGTGAGTTACTGGCAAAGGTTGAAGCTGAGCCACCGCGCACCGCCTCAACCGTGCCGACAGACCAGTCATAACGCAGAAAGTTATCCGCATTACCAAAGTTGATATCACCGTACTCCAATACGGGTAAACCATCTTCGTGAATCTGCATAAACTTCGAACCACCAGTCGCAAGTGGAATACCGCGAATAGTGATATTGGCGTTACCACCACCACCGGATGATTCTGCGCGAATACCCGGTAACGATCTAAAGACTTCAGCAGTGGAGCGCGGCGCGAGCTTTTCAATCGCAATGTTATCGAGCGAGCTTACCGATACACTCGCCTCTTGAGCTGTCGCACCTGAAGGTGATGCAGTTACAACAATTTGTTCATATACCGGTTTTTCAACAGCAGCTTCCTCTTGTGCAACCGCAGCAGTGCCAAGACCACAGGCAACGGCAATTGCGAGGGTTTTCATCTTATAAGTGTCCAACATAGTTTTCTCCACGCTTGAGTCTTATCCATACGTTTCAACCGAATACACGAAACGTTAGGACTATAGTTAGTATTTGTTCTAAAATCTTCTTAATCGTTTAAGTAAACGTTAACAACGGTTGCGCAAAATGTAAACAGCATGTTGCAATAAAATTTACGGACTCTATTTATGTGGTTGATAATTAGAGGGTTTTACCTCTAGCCGCTGTGTAGAATTTTATGAGTGATGACTGCCAAAGCCAAATATCGGAGATGTCTCATAACTACTCTATTGAGATGTAAGTAGAAATTTTAGCGTGAGTTTAATTAAATCTCAGTTACAATTAAGCATAGCGCTAGGGCAGCATTTGTTGCGAGAGTTAGCGTGTTTTCTGCAGGTAGCAAAAAGCACAATACAGTGGATGGTTGCGTGCGTGAGAATTTTATATGCATATAAGTCCGTCCACACTGCGGTGGTGGTTATTAATAACACTTTCTTGTTTACACAGCCTTGTGCACGCCGAGCCGATCCTTAATGTTTCTCAAAATCCAGCAGTAACCGCGGGCGAGTATACACGTTACTTTCAAGAATCAGGTCGCCGGCTTGAGGTGTCTGAAGCCATAGAGCAGTTTGCGGCTAAAAGCCATCCAACCGGCATAAGCGAATCAATTTCAATTGGTATAAGCGTTGCGCCAGTGTGGCTTAAAACCGAGCTGCAAAACGATGCGACGGAAGCCACGGTGTTTCGCTTTAGCACTGAAACACCGTGGCTCGACGTTATCGACGCCTGGCTGATTCACAACGGCAAAGTCATCCATGTTGAAAGTGGTGGTGATGCCACTCCTTATGAACAACGCCCAATGCAATACCGCTACTTCGCATTTGAAACGGAGCTACCACCTGGTGCTACTCAGTTATATATGCGCGTCGAAACAGTCGGTCCAATGGCTATTCCGCTGCGGATTGCCGAATCTGGGCTAGCAGTGCAGAGAGACATTTCTAGCGGTTATCAATACGGATTGCTGTATGGAATTATGCTGGCGTTGGCGATGTACAACTTGATTATCTATATCAGCATCCGCAAACGCGAATACGCTTTGTACGCCGTTTACCTCGTCGGCTTTGTGATTAATAGCTTGTCTTATACCGGTCAACTACATACTTGGTTTACTCCAGATTGGGGCCCCTACTTTCAAGATTGGCTTAACATCTTCTTGATGATCACCTACTCGATTGCAGGGTTACACTTTGCCCGAGTGTTGCTTAATACCAAGAGTCACGCCCCTTGGTTAGACAAAGTTACGGTAGGGGTCACTGTTTTTATTCCCGCAGGTATGGTCATTGGTGCGCTACTTAACAACCTGACATTGTCCCTCGTACTAGCGTTTTTACTGAATACCAGCTTTGCAGTGCTATTTATTGCGCTGGGCCATACCGCATTGCGCAACGGTGTTGCTGCGGCGAAGTTGTTTTTAGTGTGCTCACTCACTGCTGCGGTTTGTATCTGTATATCGACTGCGGCGGTTGCTGGCTTACTACCTTACAACGACATGACATTTAAGCTTATCGAAGTGGGTATGTCATTTGAGGCTATCTGTTTAGCCTTTTTGCTGGCACAACGTTTCCGCACTGCCGAAGTTGAAAAACAATTGGCATTGCGCAGTGCCCGTATTGATTCATTGACTGGCCTAAACAATCGCCGTGGTTTTGAACATGCTGCAACACCCGTTTGGTACCAGCAACTGCGCAGTGGCCGTGATATATCCGTGGTAATACTCGATATCGACTTATTCAAACAAATTAACGACCAATACGGTCATGTTCAAGGCGACGAAGTCTTAAAGAGCATTGCAGCGTTGCTGCAACATGGTGCGCGACGCAGTGATGTTATGGCGCGTTGGGGCGGTGAAGAATTCTTACTTCTGTTACCCGACACTAATGAGCAACAAGCGATCAAACATGCTGAAAATTTGCGCGCCTTAGTAGCTCAAGCGCGCATAGATATTGATGAAGATAAAATAGAATTTACCGCTAGTTTCGGCGTATGCGGTACTATCGACGGGCAATTTTTTGGTCATCCACTGGATGCCGACGATTTAGACCGTATGATCGATGCGGCTGATAAGGCACTATACACGGTTAAAAACTCTGGCCGTAATAAGGTGATGCCTGCGACTCAAGTGCTCGCCAGTGCATAGTGCGTAAACCAATCTAATTTAGCGCCATTAAGTACTGCGCCACAGCCTCATAGGCCGGTAGCGAGGTTGGATCGATGACAGAGTTTGCTGCACTCGGATGTGACGCCAGCCTAACAATCACCATATCTGCTGTAGGAGCAATGTAAATGGTTTGCCCATGTACTCCTCTTGCGGCAAAAGCGCCATTCGCATTGTGAAAGTGCCACCACATACTTTGATAGCTGCCGCCCGGCATCGTGCTGAACCCAGCTTTGTCGAATGCAGATTTATCGCCACCAGCCATGATGCTGTTGATGGCATCAGAGGGTATTACCTCAACGCCGTTACTGTATCCTCGGTTCAGTACCACGAATCCCAAACGCGCTAAGTCCTGTAAGGTTGCACTAAGCCCACCACCAGCAAATGGTGTTCCAAGCCCATCAACGGTGATATCAGCACTGTATTTTGCCCCAATCTTTTCCCATACCAGTTCACTGGCTAAATGATTGTATGACTTGCCAGAAGTGCGCGCCAAGATCCAACCGAGCACGTCACTATTTACCGTCTTATAGCCAAAGACTTGACCATGCTCACCTTGTTGCTGCACTGTTTGTAAGTACTCAAAATATCCCACTGGACCAGCGTAATCATCTGGCTTAGGCAAAGGGTTCGCAGCATACGCATATTGCCAAATATCCGCATTAGGGTCGGCATAGTTTTCACTGTACTGTATGGCCGTTGTCATATTCATGACTTGCCGCACAGTCGCTGAACCAAATGCGGATTCAGTCAGTTCGGGAATGATCGCACTAACCTTCGCGTTCTCATCTAGCAGATCCTGAGCAATCAAAATTTCTGCCAATAAACCCGTTAATGATTTAGTCATAGACATGGCAGCATGACGAGTATCTGGTGTTAGACATCCGCGATAGCGTTCATAGACTATCCTACCTCGATGTAAAATAAGGATGCCATCGGTGTAATTATGCGCTAAAGATTCTCGCCAAGTCATCGATGATTCAGCGTCGATAGGTGTAAAGGCAATATCGTCAATAGCATCGTCCAAATCTACCGGAAGCAGATTATAGGCATCTGGGTGGCGCTCAATATTGGCCGTTGGCAACAGTTCCCGCATATGACACACCGACCAACGCAAGTTAGGGAAGCTGAAGAAAACAGAGTCAGGCAATGTAATTCGTTTATCCACAGGCGGTGGAAATCCCTGCATAAGTTCAAGTTTTCGCGGATCCGATTCGGCATCAGACAGTGATTGCTGCGCAGTAGGAGACGCCAATGAAATGCTACACAGGCAAACACAGGTACTGGCCATTAAAACACGCCGTAAAAAGCCGCTTAGAAAAGCGTATGTTGAGAACACGCGGTTTATATCTTTCATCAATTACGTCCTTGAATGTCAATTAAATTGTTATGGAGTCATTCAGCCCCAAAGCCCACTCTCTTATCATACGCTGCCTGTAGTTTTAGTCGACGTTTGGCTCACATCTTCGCGCTGCACGTTCTTGTGCAGTCAGCGGCAGTAGGAAGAAATCTTCGCGTTCTGCGGCAGATAAACACCTTCGATTGATCGGTAACTGCCCAACTGCTTGAGAAACAGAAAATACATCAGAGAATGTATGAACAGTTGCAACCCCACTGGGTGCGATAGTGATCACCTTTTCGCCATCCGAAGCAATGGCTTCCATTTGTGGTGCACCTGAGTATGTGATAACACCGACTCTTTCTCCACTATCAGTCTCCCAAAGAGCTGCCGTTCCATCATTGGAATAAGTTACGATGTGCTCTCCATCTTGAGTAAAGCGCGTCCAATTGACATCATCCGCATGGCGCAACACATGGCGCTCTTCGCCGGTGAAACGGTCGATCACGCTGGCGGTATTATCCCATGACCCGGTCAGTAGTAAGCTTCCATCTGGGCTGAAATTCACGTCCCAAATGGTATCGCGATGCGAGTACTCAAAACGCTTTTGTCCGGTATTAAGATCCCAAACGATCAGTTTATGGTCAGCGCCAACACTAGCAAGCTCATCATCTCGCGGACTAAAAGCGAGATTCCAAATCTCCCGTTCATGACTAAACTGGTGCACTTTTTCTTGGCTAGGTAGCGACCAAAGCTCAATCACCCCATCTTCGTTACCTATGGCGAGCAAGTTACCCGCCGAGTTAAGCGCGATATAGTGCACAGGGATATCCGAAGCTACGCTAATTAAAGTCTCATTAGTGGCAATATCTGTAACTTCAGCCACATTGTTCTCAATTAATGCATAAAGTCTGTTACCGTCAGCGCTAAAATGAGACTCCCAAACACCGCCCGCATATTCAACTTGAGCTAATAGCTCACCCGTTTCAGTCGACCAAATGCGTACTAAACCATCCAATGATGAAGACGCTACGCGTTTTTCATCAGCACTGAAACTGAGCATGTAAACCGAGTCGGAATGCTGCATAACAAATTTCGATTGGCCTGTGGCGATGTCCCAAAGAACACCTGTCTTATCATCCGATGCGGTGCCTAAATACCGATTTAGAGGGGATATAACAGCCCCCATGAGCGCGTCTTGATGAGTCATAAAGTTAATAGGAGCTGGAATTATTTGCCACAAAATTGCAGTGCCATCACCTGAGGCGGAAACCAAACGCTGATCATTATCAGCAAAATGAACACGAAAAATGTCTTTGTTGTGCCAACCGCGTTGTAACAATTCCCCGGTTGCAACGTCCCATAAAGACACCGAGTTTCCGCGAGATCCAGTTACCAGTTGAGTCCCATCGCGGTTAAATGCCGCACTATTTAGCTGGCGTGTATGGCCAAGGGTCGTTAGTAGTTTGCCTGAAGACAGGTCCCATAGAAATCCAGTGCCTTGCAGATCACTGGTAAAGAGAATTTGCGAGTTGGGTGAAAACGTTATCGTTTCAAGACCAAATTCGTGACTAAAACTGTGCAGCTGTTGACCTTGCGCAATCGTCCAAATAGTTACCTGGCCATCGGCTGTACCTATTGCCAGCTTGGCCGCTTGCGCATCAATAGCGACCAGGTGTACATCGCCGTTCACATTGATAAGCCTATTACCACCACTAGCCTCGAGCGCAGAAATTATGACTCCCCCATCATCCTGCAGTGCCGCAAATTTGCCATCAGTCTGAGATGAAGCATGAGCGGAAATGTTTAACATGGAGCGTTGAATAGCCATAGTACCATCAGCGTCAATCGCGATAACACTGAGCTCCCCCGCACTGGTTTGAACCAACATACGGTTTGCCTGATCGGTAAAGCTGAGGTCGTCAACAAAGTTCTCAAATATCAATTCACTCAACATCAGGCCATTGCGCATGGACCACAAACGCACGCCGTGATCATACCCTACGGTGACTACCCATTCCTGATTTGGACTGACTACTACGCGCTCGAGTAACACACCATGATCCCAGGTGTATTTTATTGTGCTTTGCTCGATATCCCACACATAAGCAATACCATCATCGCCAACCGAGATAACGTACTTACCGTCATTGACGATAGCTACGTCATTCACCCATCCCTCATGAGTGAAAGTTGCCAGCACACGGTTATTTGACGTGGCTAAACTCAACCACACGTCGGCCAGATCCTGGTGTGGGCGATCGCCACCGTACAGGCCAGGTAATGCATTAAGCGCAAGTAACATAGCAGTATCCGTGCGACCGCGTTCATATTGATCGCGGGCCTGTTCGGCCAAATACAAGCTCTGATTCTGTAGCGCTTGAGCATAATTTTGTTGCGCCTTTTGCTGCTGTTGCCAAGAGTACAACGTCAATACACAAAGGCTTATAAATACCGCAATGACTGCGGCTATGCGCCGGCGCTTACTGAAATTGCATTTATCGATACTGTGTTGTAAATAATCAATGGTTGTTGGTAGAAAGTCATCACGTCGCAGGTCCATCCAAGTTTCGGCTTCATCAAGCATTTTGCCGCGATTCAATAATCGTGCAGTCGGTTGACCTTCTCGTTGCCAAATGCTTACATCTTCTTCAATTTGGGCCTTAAATGCTTGGAAACTGCGATCTTCACCAATCCATTTTTGGATCCGGTGCCACTTGGAAATTAGTGCTTCATGAGCAAAGCGATAATAACTTTCGGTGTGCACAATCAATCGTGCATCAACAAAAGCTTCAATCAAGGCTTGCTGCTCAGGCCGAGTGATTGCCGCCGGCGGCACAACTCTCGCGGTTACGCTGCCATCGGCAGTAACATCACATACGCGAATAAATGCATTGAAAAAGTACGGTAATTCAGTATCGAGATTATAACCCTGCGCTTGAAACTGTTGGACAATGCTTTCTGCTCGCTTCGAGATGGCGCCAGCAAGCCCACCGAGTTTGTTGTAGTAAGCATTAAATGATAATAGGTTTGGCGCATTCTCAGTATTTTTGGCCAGCTCAAATAACTCATTTAGACAAAATGCCACTAACGGCAAGCTGCCCAATTGCGCCTGACTGTCTTCAAAAATCACATCAGCCAATGATCGTCCATCTTTATCGACTTCAAATGAAACGCCTGCCGCCGCAGCAGGCTCAGCAATGATCTGGCGGATCTCAGTGGCACTGGGAGGGGCTAGTTTATAGTCGCCCTCGCCCTGCATTAAATCAAACAGTGGCGTATTTTGGCCTTGCCCGACCATATCACTGCGAATAGAACCCAACACCCACACAAATCCGGTATTCACAAGTGCCGCTATACCTTGCCAGAACTCGACTAACTGTTCTTTGCCCACGCCAGCCAGCGTAAAGATCTCTTCACTTTGATCAATGATTAACTGAAAGCGACAGGCGACGTTCTGATGTAAAGTCTGTTGCTGCGCAAGGACATCGGTCGCATGCATGAACGTAGACGCCAAACTCTTTGGTGAGCCTTTGAGTTGCTCAAACAAGGTTTCAGCATCAATATCAAACACAGTTGCTTGGCTTTGGGCTAAAAACAATTCACACAGCGCATACAAGGGGCCTTTGCTGTGCCCAAGTTGTCGCGGTGAAAATCGCGTTACGTCAATATAGGCAACATCAAAACTCACGACTCGCGGCGTTCTGATGAGGGGGAGTAAACCAGCGTTGACTAAAGACGACTTGCCGCTACCGCTCATGCCAGAAATCATAATGAACCCGCTACCGCGTTCGACTAGACGCTTGTAGCGACTCATGACTTCGCCAATGGCTTTAGTGCGACCAAAGAAAACTGAGTGTTGATGCTCTTCATAAGCCGCTAAGCCGGCAAAGGGGGAGCCCTCAAACCAAGTGACATTTTGGGTGTTAGATGCATCGATAACGTGCTTTTCTATCAAGGGTTGCAAATGGGACTCAAGCAAAAGCTCAAAGTCCTCGGCGTTATCGAACGAGAAGTAGGCGCGTCGGAAAGTACTAAATTCGTCTTGGTAATGAAAATAACGCTGAAAGAAATCCTCAACTTTTTGTTTTTGCTCCAACAAACTCTTAGCTTGCGCGAGGTTTTCAATGTCGGTGGATACTTTGGCGGTTTTGCGATAGACCAACAGATCCGGCTTTTGGTGCTCTTCAAACGCAGCTAGTGCTCGTTCAAATTCCCACTCAGTGCCCGTTATGCCAGTTCGCCCATCCATCGACTTGAACTGCTCTGGTAGTGGTGAGCCCAACCGCGACCACAATAAACAAATAGCGATATCGGCAGTACTGGGATCCAGCGCATCTTGGAAATGTCCGCTGGCTAGCAGGGGTTCGCGTTCCCATAAAATGGCTTTGAGGTTAATACTGTTGTTGTACTTTCTAGCCAAACGCTGAATAACTTGCAGCGCTATTTGCCGCTCAATTTCTACATCGTTGGGTGATGAAATAAAAATCCGAACATTCTTCTTCACGTAATCCTTCTCGTGTCGCGCTTTGGTTACTGTTCAAGCCTAGACCATGGAGCGCACTTGTGACAGTTTGCACCTGCGCTTTAGTGGCTCAGAAGGTTTGACTATTTTTTATTCAGTGTTAGCGTGGTAAAAACAACATCAAAAGAAAAATAACAATGAGCAATACTTACCACGTCGGCAAGCAGGGCGATACGATCCCTGAACCAACCCAATTCACAGCCGCTCCGTTCAAGAAATCGAGACCACCAGAGCCACTCAATTTTGAAGTGAACTTAATCGCTGAAGCCGGCACTAAACAGAAAAAAACAGGGACTGTGCAGGTCAACATTCCTGGTTTCAGTCCGGTTGTGCTTTATTGTGACGAACAACCCCCAGTGGGTGATGATACCGCCCCACCACCACTCGCGTTTTTTGCCGCAGGTATTGGATTTTGCTTGATGACTCACCTCACGGATATATTAAACGCGCGGAAGATCCAAGTGGATTCTCTAAAGCTAGAGCAGCGCATCAAATTCCAAACTAACTTAGGCACCATGCGTGAACTGGGCCACACTACTGAAGGTGAATGCCAAATGGTTGAAACCCATGTGTTAATTGAAAGCCCAGAATCGACTGAACGAATCCAAGCCTTGCTCAACGAGGCTGAAGGTGCCTGTATGGCTCATCACGCGCTGCGTAACCCCATACCTTGGTCGACCCGCTTAGTTCACAATGGTGAACAAACAATAAATCGACAAGGGTAGCCCGTAGCTTGTCATCTTCGTCATCGAGCCCCGTTAGTCACGGTATACTTCTAGTTATAGGCGGCGCAATCGGCGCCGGCATGTTTGCCTTACCAATGGTGTCTGCAGGCCCGTGGATATGGTGGTCAGCGCTGGGGATGTTGATAGTTTGCACAATGACATACTTGGCAGCTATGACAGTGGCCAAATCCCATTGGAAATTGATACATGACAGTACAGTTCAGATTGATTACTCAAGTAATTTCAATGCTATTGTAACCGTTACTCTGGGTCCTAGATGGGCACTCATTAACAACTTCAGTATCACTTTTATAATGATGATTCTGATGTATGCCTATATCACTGCCGGCGGTAATATTCTCACTCATACACTCGAGACTTTCAGCGTCAACAATACATCAATACTACGTCCTTGGTTGAGTCTGTTTTTCGCGCTGGTCATTGGCTGTATGGTATGGTTTGGTGTCAGCACAGTAAGTCGTTTACTCTTACTGTTACTGCTGATTATGAGTCTAACCTTTTTTATCGCAACAAGTAGCTTACTGCCCCAGATCAAGACTGTAGATTTAGTCGCTACCAATAGTGAGCCTATTTACCTCTTAGCAGCCCTCCCCGTGTTTGTAACAGCTTTTGCGTGCGGTGGACTGGTACCCAGTTTGGTCCAGCACTATAGAGCTGAGCCCAACAAAGTAAAGCAGAGCTTATTGTGGGGAGCAGTCATTACTCTAGTGATTTACTTGTATTGGTTAGTCGTCACGTTGGGGACAGTTTCACGCGCTGAATTTAATGTTATTGCGAATTCAGGAAGTACACTAACGAATTTAGTTGAGGCATTAACGGCTAATGGCGCTGACGCTGATATAACGTCTCGATTGAGCCTCTTTTCACACCTTGCCATAGTAACGTCTTTTCTCAGTGTTGGCGTTGGTTTGTTACACTTCATTCAGGACAAGTTTTCACTTGGCCACTCATTGCGACAACGTGGGGTTGCCGCTCTCATGTGTTTTGCGCCTCCAGCGTTGGCAAGTTTTTTTCTACCTTACGGCTTTGTCCATGCAATCAGCTATGCTGGATTGTTTGTCGCTTTCAGTTTTTTTGTTTTACCCGGATTCGTTGGCAGAAGAGTATTGTCGTCGGAAGAGAATTTTGAACGCTTTGTTGCTGCACTCTGTATAGGTTTTGGGATGTTGATACTCGCACTTAAAACTGCACTGAACACGAGCTTACTCACACAGTTTGCATAAAATTTACCAACGTTTGCGCATTAACCCAAACCAAGTCCGCTTTTGCTTGGGTTTATCATTTGCATCTGGGTGATTAAGTGTCTGACTGACACTTTGTAATGCGTCCGTAATTCTATCAATATGTTCGCGAAGATTGCCGTGCCATGCATCAATCCAATGGGCGTTTGACGTAAACAGTTGCAATTTCTCTGTCGGAAGGATGTCTTCAATTCGAAATGAGAAAACAGGCTTTCCATAGCTAACCGCTTGTTCGACATCAGCTTCGACCAAGTGTGACTCATTGGCTGCGCCTGACAGGATAATAACTAGGCACGCTGAGTCTTCGATTGCACGAGTGATTTCGTCGCTTTGCTTACTATCAGGTGAAAGATTACGTGCTGCAACCCAACACAGTACGCTCTGAGCTTCTAACGCATTACAAATTTCTAACGCTTTTTTCTCATCGGCCTTGGCATAGCTGATAAAAATATCAAACTCAGGCTTTGACACACTACTTTTGGATTCCATCGGTCAGTGCTTTTTTTGACTATGACGTATTGAACATAGCTGATTTTTTCACCTCCGCAAAGGAATAGTCATTGGTCAGCGTGCGACTTAGTGATTACAAATACCGAGTACCCTGAAAATGCCAGTAACGTAAAACTCCATTCGCCGCCTAGCCAAAGCCAAAAGATTGAAAGCAGAAAACCGCACGTTGCACACACCTGGAACTGCACAACTACGTGTTCTCGAATCTCGTCATGCATGATTAAACGCACGCCGAGCAGTAGAGAGCCAATACTCAATACAAATACTGCCGCTGCTATTAGATTTGTGACGCCTTCGTCTATAGAATCTAAGAAAAGCCATCCACAGGCAAAAATGCCACCAAACAACCCCACCCAACAACTCAGAAATGCATATAACTTAAAATGTAAAGTTGGCATGTTCACACTCCGTTAAGAAGCCGGCATGTGCCGGCTTTAATGACTACTCATCATCAGTAGAGGGTGCTAAAACTTGCTCTTCATTGTTATCCCCAACGAGTGCAGCGGCGACAGAACGCCCAAGTTGTCCACCACCAACGTTACTAATACTTGGCGATTGCCCCAAAGCGCTAACGGGATAGCGCCCACCAACATTATTAGGCGTAGGCCCACTCGCAGTAGCGGTTAAAAAGCTCCCCCCGGGGAACGGCGAAGGTGCAGCGCCATTGACTGCACTCGCAAGTACTTCGCCGCTTCTCCCAAACGCGGACGAAATGAAAGAAATAGGCCCTGCACCACTCACTAGCCCAATTTTCGCAACAGTTAATCTCTCCATCTTCTTCTCCTTAAATAAAATGGACATTTGCGCAATTGTGCGCAAGTTAAGCCTAGCGGAATCACTGACTGAATATAACTGCATTAACGACCAGCTCGCATAACCCAAAAGGGATGTAATCGAATGCAGTAAATTCTAGTGCAACAGTGTCAATACCAATACTGTACTGAAGAATAGTGCGTTAACGAGATTTACAGAGATGGCAATGATTAGCAGTAAATTAGCTATCTGGTTGGCTAGCAAAATTGTTGTTTTGAAAAAACTGATGTAACTCTTCTACGTCGCATTTGTAATGCGGGTGAATGGCGTCAATCGCGTCTTCGATTGTTGCATAAAATCGATGCGTAACTTCACATTGCGTGTACGCTTGTGACAATTGAGCTTCGATCGTCAAATGGATATCTGTATCTTTGATCACTATCGCTAATTCTGATAGCCCAATTTGTTTGCGGATGTTGGTGTGTTTCACAAAGGCGTCAAAGGTAGACGGTGGCATAAGGCTTTCGCCAAATACACAGCTGATTTGAGCCCACGGCTGCGTATAATCAAGTTCAGCAATAAATTGACTCATCTGCCGCGAACCTATTCGCATTGTCTGATCGTTCCATGGCCCGCGACCTGAAAATAGGATTACCTGTCCATTCCTGCCAGATTTATAGTCACCGTGTTCTGGTCTAATAGGGTTACGCAAACTTTATTGGCTCCCCAGTTGTGGGATCAATGCGATCTAATGATGGCCCTTGATACTTATTGCACAGCAGAGCAATTACATCTTCACCATATCGCTCAAACCAAAAATCCCCCAGCGCTTTGAGTTTATCGATGTTTGACTCACTTATGTCATCCATCGCATCATCAGGTGGCAGTGGTAGACCGGGCTGTTTCTCTAAATTAGAGTTTACACGAATATAATTGCCATTGGGCACTAACGTGATCGCTTGGTATCCGACCACCAATTCGTCAGACAAAATATCGATAATAGACCCCTTGGTCATCCACTGTAACGCCCCCCAATGCTGTGACTCAGGACCATTCAGTTTACGTGTACGAAAGCCTGTACCAATGGAAATCACACGCAATTGATCAAACGCTTGATCTTGCCAACAACGACGCGCTTCAGCCACCGCACAAAGTGTCGGGTTATTGGCAATAACACCACCATCGATTAACCAGTGTTCTAAAGAGTGCTCACCAAATTTAAGACTCTTCGTCGGAAAGTAGGTAGGTGCTGCACTAGACGCATCAGCGACATCAGCAGCACGTAAGGAGCGGTGCACGGCTTTGGTTGACTTGAGTACGTACGGACGACGTTTCTCGATGCCATAGGTCACAGCTAATACGTGCTTGTCTTGCCCCACATTATCCAAGGTCGCGTCACCAAAATTTCTATTGAGTATTTTTAACTTACCTGAAGCTTCATACTTTGGCGCGTTTAAACCATCAATCTCAAACAATCCTCGGTTCTCGGCAAAAATAGCTTTAGCATTCTCAAAACTATACAACTCATTGATATCGTTCATAGACAATCGCGTAGTAGCTAATGCTAAAGCAATAATGCTACCGGTACTTGTACCGGCATAAAAATCGACACAATCTCTTACCGTAAGTTTGTGTTGAGCAAATAATGTCGATTCAACGCGCGCCACAAATTGCGTAGTTGCGGCACCACGAATGCCACCGCCGTCCAGAGATAGTATGAGTTTGCTCATAATGAGCCCTGCCTTGTGCAAATCCTTTGTTCACATAAAGCATAGCTAAACTTAGCGGAACTACCAATTCAGGTTTGCAGTGGTTGATCAATCGAATTATCTAGTGAGTACGCATGCGTATCAAAGCGCTGCGCACAGTCAACAGTTTGGTAAATGTATATACCATCTGCGTTAATCGTGCGGCTTAATGCCTCAGCGAAAACTAAGTAATTTAAATGAGATAAGCACTCAGCAACTGCAAAAAACATCGCTTGCGCTGACAATTCACGTTTAAACAATACCGGTAAACACGAGACCAATTTGCGGGGCTCCCGGCAAAACTCCAATAGATGGTTTAAATGGGTATGATGGTGGTCGATAAGCTCTTGAACTCGGAAGTGTAAACCGACGAACGGTAACTTATGCGCTGGTAGCACTAAGGTTTGTTCAGGCAAATCATAAAATTGCGGCAGAGTGCTTAAATAGCGCTGTAAAGAATTAGCTTCTGGCTCAGTGCTGTATACACCAATATTAGGCGAAATAATTGGCAAAACGTGGTCGCCTGAGATCAATACATTAAGTGCGGCACAATACAAACAGACATGCTCAGGTGAATGCCCCCGTCCGATGTAAACTTGCCATTGATGCTCACCGATCTGTAGTTGTTGCCCTTCACTTAAACGACTAAAACTCAGTGGAATGGGTGTTATTACATGTTGAATCTTATTGCGATTATTCAACGCCTGTTCAATATATTCAGCACTCATGCCGCAGCGTTTTAAGAACTCGCGATCTTGCCATTGAGATGCGCCTTGGGAACCGGCGCGGATTGAACGCGCAACAAAGTATTCATCGTGACTGATCAATAAAGGCACTTTGAATTGTTCAGTAAAAAAGCCCGCATTGCCAATGTGGTCAGGATGCATATGCGTGACAATGATTTTAGATAAGCGAATATTGTATCGATCAAACAACGCTTGCCAGTGTTGTTGTGTCGTCTTGCTACCCAAGCCAGTATCGACCATCACGTAACTATCGCCATCGGCAATTAAGTATAAATTGATATGATCAAGATCGAACGGTAGCGGCATACGTACCCAAAACACCCCACTGGCAATCTGCTGCCAATCGCCCGGTTGGGGAATTTTTAACTCAGTGTAAGTAATTGTCATAACACTTATAAGTACGTTGTTTACCTGTGACAAGATTAAACGTGAACATGTATACACTACAATTCATACTCTTTGATGCACTTCCATTGATAGAACTTATTTACCTTTATTGGCGAGAAATATATTGAACGTCATTTAGTCAGAATAGCTTGCCGTCGACCAACTGAACGGCTAATGTCTAGACCACTAAGCACCAGTTGACTGAGAAAATTAACATGAAAAGATTACTGATTGGCGTCGCTGTAAGCGCCTTATCTGCGGTGACATTACCCAGTGTAGCGCAGTCGAATACCACGGCAATGGAAATGGTTGAACTGTTCGAAAAGCTAAGTGGTAAACAACCCGGTATACGCAAAGCCCACGCAAATGGACTATGTGCAACCGCGAACTTTGTACCTAATCCAGCGATGAGTGAGTATTCGAGCGCATCGATATTTACCCAAGAAACAGTCCCGGCAACTATTCGATTTTCAATGGGAAGCGGTAATCCAAGTGCCGATCAACGCGCGTCAGGTGCTCGCGGAATGGCGATACAATTAGCTGGACCTAATGGTGAACTTCACAATATTGTGGGTAACAGCACGCCAATTTTTGCCGCGAAAAACCCCGATGTGTTCTTCGGTTTATTACAAACACTCCTACCGGGTGAGAATGGTCAAGTAGATTACGCCAAGGTCGGTCAGTACATTGCTACACACCCAAGTACCCAGCCGTTAGCGCAATGGCAACAAACCACTAACCCGCCATATTCTTTTGGTACTTCTAAATTTTTCGGTTTGCATACTTTTTATTTTGTCAACGCGCAAGGTACAGAAACAATGTTTCGTTGGCATATTACGCCAGATGCAGGCGAGCGTTTAATTACTAACGAAGAGAAGGCAGCTTTACCTGCTGAGTTCTTAAATAACCATACAACGGAACAATTTAATCAAGACGGCATATCATTCACCGTAACTGCCACTATCGGCCAAGAGGGGGATACGACTAACGATCCATCTCAAGCATGGCCAACGGATCGAGACACAATTGAGATGGGCAAAATTACGTTGACTGAAATTGGTGGCGATGCTTGTACGCCGATCAATTTTGATCCCAATGTTATGGCATCAGGTTTTAAAGCCAGTGATGACCCAGTATTGAGAATGCGTTCGCCCGCTTATGCGATTTCATTTGGCAAACGTTTGTCTGGTCAGTAGCTAGCTATTTGCGCCTTAGTGACTCTCGTCAATAAGGCGCTTCAATAAAGCGAGTCAATTGAGCTTCTGGAACCGCAAAACCTCTACGTTCCAGTATTTGTAAGGCCTCTTCTGTTGAATCAACAATAAACACTTGATACCCGGGTTCTGAAACATTCATTAACCGTGATATTTGTGCTTCAGACATCGCGCTGCGCATCACCGTCACTTGGAGAACACAACCATTCTCTACCATCCATTCGTATAACCGGCTGATCTCGACTTCGATATCTGGCGTGCCTAATTCCCAATCCATACCATAGCCCAAACAGGCCCACTTCACGCCAAACAGCGGAATAACTTTATCCTTAAATTCTTCACAATATGCGATAGCTGCTTCGCCGTTCCAACCACCGCGTCCTTTGATCAGTATGGTATTGCAACTAGGCAATGCTTGGATTGACCATTCTCCATGAATCTTTGGATCACTCGATGCATTCATACTGAATCCCCAAAAGGTGATGTAAAAAGCAATATCACAAGCTGTTATATTGCAGCTAGTATTGTTTATACACTAGAAAAAATCGAAATGATCATTTACTAAGAGGTCGTTGTGCAGACACATGTATGCGCAAGGAATACACGCAGTACACGCTCAGTTGCTAACTGTTGAACTTTCTTCAAGACAATAAAAAAGGGCTATCCAAACGGATAGCCCTTCTTCGAATTGGGAGTCTGGCGATGTGCTACTCTCACATGGGGAAGCCCCACACTACCATCGCCGCTAACGTGTTTCACTTCTGAGTTCGGAATGGAGTCAGGTGGTACCACGTCGCTATTGT
>NZ_JAUCBP010000001.1:69612-429686 GCF_030362855.1 Neoalteromonas arenosi | reverse complement strand
TTTGTTTCGTCTTCCCGTTGAAGCGAGCGCGCATTCTACAGACATCATTTACATCGTCAACCGCTTTTTGAAAAAAAATCAAAAAAAGTGTTCGTTTGTGTGCAGAATAGCCAAATAGCGATGCTAAACTAGGCAAAACCCTATTTTATTCCATGAAACTAAGCGAACTGTTAATGACAATTAAAAGCTATAAAGGGATCAGCCCGACAATTGGTGAAGATGTATATATAGATGATAGCGCGGTAATGTACGGTGATATCGTAATTAAGAAAGATGCCAGTATTTGGCCATTGGTTGCTGTACGCGGTGATGTAAACCACGTGCGCATCGGCGAACGAACTAATGTGCAGGATGGTAGTGTGTTGCACGTTACCCGCACATCGGAAAAGTTCCCTAAAGGGTTTCCGTTAATTATTGGCGATGACGTAACCGTTGGGCATAAATGCATGTTGCACGGTTGTATTCTTGGCAATCGAATATTGGTCGGTATGGGGGCGATCGTAATGGATGGCGCTGTCGTCCAAGATGATGTATTCATCGGCGCAGGTACAGTAGTGCCACCTAACAAGGTATTAGAGTCGGGGTATCTATATGTAGGTAACCCGATGGTACAGAAGCGCAAACTGTCCGACTCTGAAGTTGCGTTCCTAAAACAGAGCGCACTTAATTACGTCAAGCTAAAGGATGAATATTTAGCAGAGGCTTAAAAGAGTACTTCTGATATTAAAATCGCTGCAATTATTACTAGATGTGGAAAAGCTACCGTCGGTTTAATTGCAGCTTTGCAATATTCTAACACCAACCCCATCGGCCCAAGCCGTCGCGCAGCAAAATCACGATTAAATTGAAATGGCGCTATCTGAACGGATGACACCAAAGCAGATTCAATAGCAAGGATGCGGTTTTCTATGCGCGCCTGAAATGTTTTCCAAATTGCGTCCTGTAGCCACAGCGTCGCGAATGTTATCGCAAATAAAAATAATGGGGCTTGCGTGCTAATAAATACAACAAACGTGCATATCGCGACTAATTTAATGATCAGCGAAAACTTTTCGTAACTATCAAACTGGTTTTGTAGCACTTGCCACTCAGCTTGTAACTCAGGATTGCTTGTTTGATTATCTGCCATAAATTAATCCTGTTCTCTTAATAACTGCATAACCGGGGCTACGTCAGGTTGTTTGCCCGTCCAGATAGCAAAGCTAAGGGCGGCTTGACCTATTAACATTCCCAGCCCATCACGAATTTGTGATGCTCCATGTTGTTGCGCCCAAGTTAAGAATGCAGTTGGTTTGTCGCCATACACCATGTCATACGCCAAGGCACTGCCCGCAAAAAGACCGGGATCAATTTGTGGAACGTCACCATGCAAGCTTAAGCTTGTCGCATTGATTATTAAATCAAATGGCGCTTTGGGAATATCGGCAAAGTTGCAGGCCGTTACTTTGCAATTGCTTGACAGCCCATTACATATGTCAGCAAGTGATTGTGCATTCTCCAGAGTGCGGTTGCTGATGGTGAGCGAAGCAATGTGTTGATTTAATAAGTCCACCAGCACACCACGTGCCGCACCACCGGCTCCGATTAATAAAACACTACTACCCGAAATAGAATCGAGCACCGCTAGGATATCGTTAACCAAGCCACCGCCATCTGTATTAAAACCTTTCAACCGACCATCTTCGAGTACTTGCAAGGTATTAACAGCGCGAGCGGTTGCAGCAGCAGGTGACAACAGCGCAGCAATCTCAAAAGCCTGCTGCTTAAATGGTGCAGTAATATTGCATCCCACTGCGTCTGGTTGGGCTAAAAAGCGCTGCGCATCTTGTTTAAACGAGTGCTCATCTGATAACTCAGCGGTATAGCGTACCGGGAGTTCAAATTGGGCAGCAAATTGCTGATGGATGATAGGCGACTTACTTTGTTTTATAGGATTGCCAAACACGGCGAGCTTTAACATAAACTTCAACAGCACATAGACTTGATGCTTAATACTGTAGCGACTTTGTGATCGGTTTGGAACGCAAAGCTAAATTCGAAAAGAAAAAAGCCCCTATACAGAGGGGCATAAGTACAACAGGGGAACAATAATTAGAACTTGTAGCCTACAGATAATGTGTAAACATAGGGGTCGATATCGACAGTCTCGATTGTACCTCGTGTAGCAACAGCAGGAACACCACCAATATCAAAGGTCGCTTCTGTCTCTATATCGATGTAGCGAATTGAGGCATTAATTAACCAACCATCTTCCAACATATAATCGAAACCAATCTGAGCAGATAAACCGAATGATGCGTCTAACTCCAAGTTCGAAACAGTGGCTGGTGCGCCTAAGTCTGCTTGAGTCAGTGCTTCGATAGTAGTTACAGCGCCGTCCTTAAAGTCTTCATCAAAGAAAATAGTGTAGTTAACACCAACACCGGCATACGGTTGGAACTTAGCCGCTGGATCGTTAAAGAAGTAGTTCACAGTAACTGTTGGTGGTAAGTGTGAAGTTTCAGCAAGTGTACCTGCAGCAAATTCGATGTCGTGTTTAAACGGTGTTGCGGCCAGAACTTCAACGTTGATTTGGTCACTTACGAAGTACGCAAGGTTCAAACCCAATTGAGTATTGTTGTCTACATCTACAGTCAACGAAGTGCCCACAGACGGAAGTGCTTGGCCAAGGTCTAAGCTACCCGCTAAAATAGGCGAGCTACTTGCGTCCGGTGCGACGTTTGTTAAGCCGCCGCGCACTATCCAATCACCTTTTTCATAGGCAAACGCAGAAGGTGCTGTAATCGCTGCTAATAAAGCGAGAGCAATAGTGGTTTTTTTCATCTTTTTAATCTCTGTGTGTCGAATTGATAGTGCCACTATAGAGATTAGAAAGATGAAAAGGTTGATCTGGAACAAGTCTTAAAAACCCCTCCCCGAAACAAGAGGTTACGTTTGATCCAAATCAAATGTCAGCGTCGCTTTTGACTATCTAGCCCAACCAGTCTGTTGGTTTAAGCCATTGTTGTAAGTCAGCTTCTGGCGAACCGGTTGGTGGAGTGAAACCATATTCCCAGCGCGCTAACGGTGGCATCGACATTAGAATAGACTCAGTGCGGCCACCACTTTGCAACCCAAATAATGTACCGCGGTCATAAACTAAATTGAATTCAACATAGCGGCCTCGTCGATAAAGCTGAAATTGGCGCTGCAGTTCAGTGAATGCGGTATCTTTGTTGCGGGCGATTATCGGCAAATAGGCGTCTAAATAACCATTCCCGACGGCCTGCATAAAGGCGAAAGAACGTTCAAACCCCCATTGATTGAGGTCGTCGAAGAACAGGCCTCCTACACCCCGAGTCTCATTGCGATGAGGCAAAAAGAAATATTTGTCACACCACTGTTTATATTGAGTATAAACATCTTCACCAAACGGGTCACACAGATCTTTCGCAACTTGATGCCAATGCACAACATCCTGTTTAACGGGATAAAATGGCGTAAGATCAAAGCCTCCGCCAAACCACCATATGGGGTCTGCCCCTTCTCTCTCGGCCACAAAAAAGCGCACATTTGCATGCGATGTTGGAATGTTTGGGTTACGTGGATGAATGACTAACGAAACTCCCATTGCCTGAAAGTGACGACCGGCCAGCTCTGGTCTTGCTGCTGTTGCTGAAGCCGGCATTTTGTCGCCGAACACATGGGAAAAATTAACCCCACCTTGTTCAATTACAGCCCCGTTTGACATTACCCGCGAACGGCCCCCGCCGCCCTGCTCTCGCCGCCACTCATCAGTGATGAAGTCTGCCTCTCCATCGGCGTTTGATAGCGCCTCGCAAATCGTTGTTTGTAACTCTAAGAGGTATGCTTTGACGTTACTAATATGTGCATCGGTAATCGGTGTTAGAGGTGAATGATTGGGTTGTGACATTAACTACTCTTTGCTTGTTTATGCTGACACTTAGGTTGTGGGCATAGATATTCGTCGTTCATGTCTAACATAATACCCCATCCACACTGTTCACAGCGAGTGGCAATAGGCGGATGATTCACTACGTATTTGCATTTGGGATACCGATTACAACTATAAAACGTTTTTCCAAAGCGATTGGTGCGTTGCACGAGAGAACCTTGCCGGCACTTCGGACAACTTACTTCGGTTTTATGTTGCGGTTTAAGTGATTCAATGTGATGACAATCAGGTGCATTGGTGCAGCCGATAAACAACCCATAGCGGCCTTTCTTAACCGCAAGTAACGACGAACACTCAGGGCAAACGGACCCATCGATTTCCTTGATCGTTTGCGTCTCGCTATCGTGCAATGGCTTGGTGTAATGACATTCTGGATAGCTTGAGCAGCCGATAAACGCACCCGTTTTACCGCGTTTAACTATAGTGTTCGCCCCGCATTTGGGGCAAGGCCCAAACGCATCAGCCAACGCATGACTTGAAGCATCAAACAATGCGTGATTTATCTTGCTCACTGTTGCCTCAAGCTATAATCCTGCAATTAGTGAAGAACGCCGTCGTGTTCGTCGAACAGTAAGTCTTCCATTTGGGCATAGGCATTTTCTTTGCCTGGCACATTGAAAAGCACCATCAAAATGACCCATTTAAGATCTTCCAAGCAGAATTCTGCGGCGTCAATTTCCATCACTCGATCAATCACCATTTCCCGCGTGGCACCATCGAGTAAGTTAACCTGCTCTAGAAACATTAAAAAACCACGACACTCAACATCTAAGCGCATTTCTTCTTCGTGCGTGTAGACACGGGTTACACTGGCAACTGCGCCTTTGGTCAAATAGGGCTTTATATCCGTTTCTTGCAGGGCCGCTAATTTCTCCAGCCATGCTAACGCTTTGTAGATTTCATCATGATGAAAACCCGCACGCACAAGCTCTTCCGTTAACTCGTCTTGGTCAACGTGAATTTCGCTTTCACTGTGAATGAAGTTTTCGAACAGATACATGAGGATATCGAACATGTTATTTTCCCCTCAATTTTACATAGCCTCCTGAAGTGGCGGCTACGAAACCTCGCAACTCGTATTGTAATAATTCTGCCAATATTTGCGGTACTGGCAGCTTGCTGCGTTCGGCGATAACGTCAATTGTTGTAACGTCAAAGTCTACACTATCTAACAACGGCGGAGATGCCAAGTGTGATTCTTGACTTTTTTTTGCACGCTGCGGCAGTGCCAAACTAAGCTGCTGATATTCTTCTAAAATATCTTCTGTGCAGGTCACTAGTTTAGCGCCTTGCTGAATAAGCCAATGACACCCAGAGGCCTGTGGGTGGTGAATGTTGCCCGGTATTGCAAATACATCTTTGTTTTGTTCTAGCGCTGCCTTAGCGGTTATTAGCGAGCCGCTACGCATCTGCGCTTCGACCACCAATACACCTAGCGCTAAACCACTGACTATACGGTTTCGCTGTGGAAAATGGTCTGGTTTTGCAGGGGTCCCAGGCAGATATTCACTGATGAGCAGCCCGTTGGATACTAAAATTTTGTCAAACACCGCGAGATTTCGTCTTGGGTAAACAACATCGATACCGCAACCTAAAACCCCAATAGTTATGCCGCCTGACTCTATACACCCTAGATGGGCCTGGGCATCAATCCCAAGCGCCACACCGCTTGTTATCGACATGCCGTATTGTGCTAGTCGCTTTGCAAAATCATAAGCATTGCATTTGCCGGTCGCTGATTGCTTTCGGCTGCCGACGATTGCGACAGAAGGCATCGTCAAAGCCTGTAAATTGCCATTCGCAAAAAGCAAAAATGGTGGCCGACTCAGTTGTTTTAAAGCCGCAGGGTACTGCTGGTCTGCGAGAGTGATTACAAAACGCTGCTGCTGTGGGTTATGCCATTGCGTGCCCGTGGCAATTTTGGGACAGTTAAGTGAATCCCGCCATTGCTTGACTTGCTCGACACTAAAGCCCAACTTTCGTAGCTGCCAGTCGGATGCCTCAGTAAGTTCTTCTAGCGGGCCGGCTAGATTGTTGAGTAATCGCTGATAAGCTTTGGAACCGAAGCCAGATAATGCGTTTAGACGCAAATATAGCCGTCGCGTTTTGCTATCGACCCATTGGAATGTATTTGCCAAGTCTCCTCCCTGAGACTATTAGAGCGTTCGTTGTTAAGGTGTGCCGACAATCGCTCCGTCTTTCACTAATTCGCTGGCACGCGTGATCATCGCGTAGCTTGCTTTATCGAAGGTTTTGAACACAACGAGCTCACCAATTTTGAACGCGGGTTGTTCGATCTTATTACCCGAGTCAAAAGCACTTTGAGCAATGCCTTTCTCGCCATCATATTTGGGTTGTTCACCGTCGTAAATGGTTGGACCCTGTAAGTAAATACCCATCACAGTGCCTGCTTGAACATCACTCTCGCCGAGGTCTACTATGACGACATCATGTTTACCGAGTAACCCTCGCTGATGCAGGTTTCCTACGACCTGACCGCGCAGTCCACTCGACGCTGGCTCAAGCTGGATTTCGGATACATTGAATTGCTCAGGTTCGTACAATCTGTCACCGCGCTTTGCTTCATAGTTACTTTGCTCTACGCGAACTAACCATTCATTATCAGGTTGCGCTTCGGTAAGTTTGCCATCAGCAACATGCCTAACTTGAACGCCAATTAGATTACCGTGACGATCGAACACTTCATTTTGCTGTCTGACAATTGCATAGTTTTGTGCCGCACGCCCGCGTGCTCTAGCCAGAACAATATCCTCTGAAACAAAACGAACATCACCTGTATTATTGCCCAGAATGTGAGGCAACCGCTCGTACTCTTCAGCTGACATGATCGTGTCATTGTTTAAATAGGGAGCGATTGCACTCCAAGGAAGCAGCGGAACAGCACCTGCTTTTGTAGAAGTCGACGCACTTGGAGATAAACTCACCTGACGCTTGTCAGGCCTGTCGACCACAATCACTGGCTGACCATTTTGCCATTGCAGAATAAGCACGTCACCGGGATAAATGAGGTGAGGGTTGAGAATTTGGGTGTTAGTTCGCCACAACTCTGGCCACAGCCAGGGCTGATCCAAAAACAAGCTGGAAATATCCCATAGCGTATCGCCCTGTTTAACCACATAGCGTTCGGGAGCGGTTTCTTTAACTTGGATTTGCTGAGCAAAACACCACATTGGTATTAGCAGTGCAATCAATAGTAATTTTAGCTTTGGTTTAAACATACCTTCCCCGTATGAAGTGAGTTTGTGCTACGCATTTCGAACCTCGTAAATAGGGTATCGGTTACATTTGCCAATCCCTAAGAAAGCGTGCACGTAATAACCGTTATGCGCTAGAATAGTAGGCACTTAGACCATATTAAAGCGTGTTATGCCACGTTTAGTATAGGAATTGATACTGAATTAAAGTGTAGTTGAAAAAAATCATGGCAATATTAGAAGTTTTAAGTTTCCCCGATGAACGCCTTCGCACGGTAGCGAAGCCTGTGACGGAAGTCGATCAAGAGGTCAAGCAATTGGTCAGCGATATGTTTGACACCATGCGTGCCGAAAATGGTATTGGTTTGGCTGCCACACAAGTTAATGTGCATCGCAGAGTAGTCGTCATGGACGTATCTGAAGAGCAAAATGAGGCACGTGTTTTTATTAATCCAGAAATCGTGGAGAAGCGCGGCAGTAAAATTAATGAGGAAGGTTGTCTTTCTGTGCCGGGTAACTACGCCAAGGTCGATCGCGCTGAATGGGTTAAAATAAAAGCGCTTGACGAAAATGGTAAAGCGTTTGAACTGGAGGCAGAAGGCTTACTGGCAGTTTGCATTCAACACGAACTCGATCATTTACAGGGCGTACTCTTTGTAGATTATTTATCCCCGTTGAAACGCCAACGCATCCGCAAGAAACTCGAGAAAGAAGCTCGTTTGGCAGCGCGTGCATAAATGACAGATACCAATCGCTCGCTGCGCATAGTTTTCGCTGGCACACCCGACTTCGCGGCTCAACACCTTGCAGCATTGCTCGCGACTGAGCACGATATCGTTGCGGTTTATACTCAGCCAGACCGTCCAGCTGGACGAGGTAAAAAGCTCCAAGCAAGCAGCGTAAAACAACTTGCGTTAGAGCATGACTTACCCGTCCTGCAACCACATTCATTGAAAACCGACGATGCCCAAGCGACATTAGCTGCCACGAATGCCGACTTAATGATAGTGGTCGCCTATGGCCTGATATTGCCTCGAGCAATTTTGACGACTCCGCGCTTGGGTTGCTGGAATGTGCATGGCTCTATTTTACCCGCATGGCGCGGTGCGGCGCCTATTCAACGTTCGATTTGGGCCGGTGATGCTGAAACGGGCGTAACCATTATGCAAATGGACGAAGGTTTAGATACTGGTGACATACTCCATATTGCCAAAACGCCGATTGATATCAACGAAACCAGTGCATCACTATATGCGAAGCTTGCAGAACTCGGTCCGACAGCATTAATCGAAGCATTAAGCACAATTAAAGAGCTTCGCGCTGTGCCGCAAAACAGCGAGCAAGCAACTTATGCTAAAAAGCTGTCAAAGCAAGAAGCAGAATTGGATTGGCAACTTGAGGCTGAGCAATTAGAACGCAATGTCCGCGCATTTAACCCATGGCCAGTAGCGTGGTTTAACCGTAATGGTCAGGCCATTAAGGTATGGAAAGCCAGTGTCGTTGTAGGCTCAAACAAGCCACCGGGCACGATCGTCAGTGCGGATAAGCAAGGCCTGCGGGTGGCCACCAGTAGTGGTGACTTGCTGATCACGCAGATGCAAATACCCGGGAAAAAAACCGCTGCGGTAGCCGACATCCTCAACGGAAAAGCCGAATGGTTTTTACCAGGAACGGTAATCAGTGAACAAGAATAACAGTGCTGTAGCATTACGCGTTGATTGCGCCACAATCCTATTTGAAATTCTCGAAAATGGTCGCTCCAGCCGAGCGCTGCTGGCCGAAAAGCAAGCGCGATATACTCAAGCACGAGATAAGGCGTGGCTACAGGAAATAACCTTCGGCTGTCTGCGTCACGTGCCGACTTTACAGTTTTGGTTACGCCAGCTATTACAGAAGCCACTTAAGGGTAACAAAAAAGTTATTGAACACCTGCTGATGGTCGGGCTGTATCAACTAGCGTATTCACGCGTATCACCCCACGCCGCTATTGCTGAAACCGTAAATGGTTGTCAAAAACTTCAAGCAGGGTCGTTGAAAGGCTTGGTGAACGCTATTCTGCGCGAGTTCCAGCGCGCACAAATGCAACGTGAGTTACCGCCTTCAGCGGCGGCTCAAGCGGGTTTCCCAAAATGGATCTTTCAAGCTGTTAATGAATACTACCCCGAACAAGCAGAGCATATTTTTGCCCAATCGAACGCCAAAGCGCCACTTTGGTTGCGTGTAAATCGCACGCAAACAGACCTCGCGAAGTTTTGTCGAGCACTGGAACAAGCAAGTTTACCTTTCTCGCTAAGCGACATGCATCCCGACGCGGTAATACTAGAGCGATATACTGATATTCCGTCTATCCCAGGCTATGACGACGGTTGGTTTGCAGTACAGGATGGTGCAGCGCAGTTAGCCGCAGACTTTATGCAACCCAAAAAGGGCGAGCGAATTCTCGATTGCTGTGCAGCACCTGGCGGTAAAACCTGTCATTTGCTTGAGCGTCAACCGACTATTAAATGTACGGCTTTAGATAACGATAAAGAGCGTTTAGCCAGAGTTGAGCAAAATCTGCAACGGTTGAAGCTAAATGCACAGGTATTATGCGCTGATGCCAGCAAGCCTGACACCTGGTGGGATGGACAGTTTTTCGATCGCATTCTGCTCGATGCCCCCTGCTCTGCTACCGGGGTTATTCGACGTCACCCAGATATTCGCTGGTTGCGCAAGCGCACCGATATCGATGAACTGGTTGCACTACAAGCCACTATTCTGAACCAGCTTTGGTCCACACTAAAACCAGGTGGGGTTATGGTTTATGCTACGTGCTCAATACTACCAATGGAAAACCACCGTCAAGTTACTGCGTTTGTAAGCAATACCAATGACGCAGCGCTCGAAGTAGAACGGCAGATATTACCCGGCGAGCAACAAATGGATGGTTTCTATTATGCTATACTGCTAAAGTCATGAGGATAACAACAACAATGCTGAAGTCTTTAACGAGTAAAGCATGAAAATAATCATCGTCGGCGCCGGACAAGTCGGTGGAACTCTTGCTGAAAACTTAGTGGGAGAAAAAAATGAAATCACCGTGGTTGATGCCAACGGCGAGACGTTGCGAGAACTACAAGATCGCCTCGACCTAAAAGTCGTTGCAGGTGTGGGCTCACATCCAGATGTTCTGCGCCAAGCGGGCGCCGAGGATGCCGACATGCTAATCGCTGTTACCAACAGTGATGAAAGTAATATGATGTCCTGTCAAGTCGCTCATTCACTGTTCAATACTCCAACCAAAATTGCTCGAGTTCGCTCGGAAGAGTATTTGTTGTATCAGTCTGATTTGTTTCAAGCTGAACACATTCCTATTGATCACGTAATTGCGCCAGAGCAGCTTGTTACCAAAGCAATAAAAAGGCTGATTGACTATCCAGGCGCTTTGCAAGTGGTCGAGTTTGCCGACGGCAAAGCAAGCTTGGTCGCGGTTAAGGCATACTACGGCGGTTTACTCGTTGGTCACGCGCTATCCGCTTTGAAGGAGCACATGCCAAATGTTGATACTCGAGTAGCGGCGATTTACCGTCGAGGTCGCCCTATTCGGCCGTTGGGGACCACCATCATTGAAGCAGACGATGAAGTGTTTTTTATTGCTGCGACCAAGCACATTCGGGCTGTAATGAGTGAGTTGCAAGAGCTCGAATCGAGTTACAAACGGATCATGATTGCAGGTGGGGGTCTGATTGGTGCAGGTTTAGCCAAACGTCTAGAACACAAACACAACGTAAAATTAATTGAGTACAGCCAAGAACGTGCGCGTTTTCTCGCCGCTCACTTGGATAAAACCATCGTCTTTAGTGGCGATGCCTCCGACGCTGAATTGCTATCGGAAGAGAATGTGGAGCAAGTCGATGCATTCATTGCTGTTACCAATGACGACGAAGCCAATATCATGTCAGCAATGCTAGCAAAGCGCATGGGCGCAAAGAAGACTATGGTATTGATTCAACGCAGTGCATATGTCGACTTGGTGCAAGGGGGAGAAATTGACATTGCGGTGTCGCCGCAACAAGCCACCATATCGGCACTTCTTACCCATGTTAGGCGCGGTGATATCGTCAACGTATATTCACTGCGACGCGGAGCCGCTGAGGCTATAGAAGCAATCGCACACGGTGACGAAAACACTTCCAAAGTTATCGGCCGCCAAATAAAAGATATCAAACTGCCACCAGGCACTACAATCGGTGCGATTGTGCGCAATGACGAAGTGCTCATTGCTCACAGTGATACGGTAATCGAAGCCGATGACCATGTGATCCTATTTTTGGTTGACAAGAAGTTTATCAGTGACGTAGAAAAACTATTCCAACCCAGCGCGTTTTTCTTTGGCTAACTTCGCCAGAATGTCGGCGAGAAAAGTACTAACAGAGAAAAAATCTCAAGGCGCCCAAACAGCATGGCAAGTACCAATAGCCATTTGCCAGAGTCAGACACATCTGCATAGGTTCCGGCCACGGACCCCAAACCAGGCCCCAAGTTGTTCAGTGTAGCGGCCGTTGCCGTAAATGCGGTGATATCGTCAAGACCCGTCGCGATTAAACCAATCATAATGACTACAAAGACAATCGCATACGCCGAGAAAAAGCCCCATACAGCTTCTACTACTCGTTCAGGCATAGAGCGATCACCTAATTTGACGGCATAAACAGCTCGCGGGTGGATTAGTCGGTCAACCTCGCGTTTTCCCTGTAAAAAGAGCAAAAACACGCGGATCACTTTTAAACCACCACCGGTTGAACCAGCACAACCGCCAATGAAGCTGGCAAAAATTAACATAATGGGTAAATACGCAGGCCACTCCGAGAAGTTGGTCGTAGCAAAGCCAGCTGTGGTACTGATCGAGACCGCTTGAACCATCGCCTGGTCCAGGGCCGCTTCGGCGGTATCGTAGTAATTAGCACCCACCAGCACCAGAAAACAAACAGTAATTAAGGTGAATTGAATAGCGAAAAACGCTTTAAATTCAGGATCACGCCAGTACCCTCTCAATGAGCGGGATGTTGCAGCAGCGAAGTGGAGCGAAAAGTTCAGCGCGGCAATCCATAAAAATACGACGCAAACGATGTTGACTACCGGGGAGTCAAAATGCCCTAAACTAGCGTCATAGGTACTAAACCCACCAATTGCAATAGTAGAAAAAGCATGACATATCGCATCAAACCAGCCCATTCCTGCAAAGTAATACGCAATAGTGCACGCAGTGGTGAGTGACAAATAAATATACCAGAGCTGTTTCGCGGTATCCGCGATGCGCGGTGTCATTTTCGAATCTTTGACCGGACCTGGTGTTTCTGCTCGATATAGCTGCATTCCTCCAACACCTAGAATGGGTAAAATTGCGACTGCCAAAACAATGATCCCCATACCGCCCAACCACTGGAGCTGCTGACGGTAGAACTGCACCGCTTTGGGCAAGTAATCGATCCCCTCAATAACTGTTGCACCTGTCGTGGTTAAGCCCGAAAAGGACTCGAAGAATGCGTCAGTAATACTCATTTGCGGTTGTTCTAAAAGGATAAAAGGCAGTGCACCAAAACTCGCTAGCACTGTCCAAAACAATACGACGATAAGAAAGCCTTCTTTTGCCCGGAGGTCAGAGCGATGCAAGCGATTGGGATACCAAAAGGCTGTACCCGTTATCACACAGAGGAAAAAGGCCAGAATAAACGGCAGGCCACTGCCGTCTTGATAAATCAAAGAGACTAATGCAGGCGGGATCATAGTGACACTAAAAAGTGCCACCAATAAGCCGAGAATTCGGATAATCGACCGATACTGCATGTAAACCTGAGTTTGTATTGTTTGAGTTGTACCGTTGATTATGGTGATAACTACTGAAAACTTAAAGTTTTTTATTTCAACGGTCGATTACTTGGCGATTAATAGCGCAAAGAATAATTTGAGCCTAACAGTTTTGCCTAACCCCTTGGTGTTATTGGCTTATGCGCGTTTTACTTTTTATCGTCAAAACAAATGTTAAAAAAATATTAAAATAAGCACTTCCCTTGGCAAAAAAATATGCTAGATTACTGGGCCGTGTTGAATCCGCATGAATTTTATTCAATCGACGTTTTCCACAGGATAAAAAAACAACAATCTGGACTCATCTCTTTTAGCGTAATAGCAAAAAAGTATTAATTAACAGCAACATGAGGCATGCTCTCAGCATGGCAACCTCAGGTTTTCTGTACCTATATCAAAGCTTAATCACAGACTTATCCACAGCCAAAGTGCCTTCCTTCGCGTCTCTGCATACGTGGTGTATCGAGTGTAATTATGGCATCCTTAAACCGAACAATTTGGGAATGTTTTTAATGTCAAATGCTAGCAAACCGCCTTTCATCCTAGTCGATGGATCCTCTTATTTATTTCGAGCCTTCCACGGAATGCCGCCGCTGACCAACTCTAAAGGTCAAGATACAGGTGCTATCTATGGCGTGATTAATATGTTGAAGAGTTTAATCAAAGAATATAACCCAACTCACATAGCTGTAGTATTCGATGCGAAAGGCAAAACTTTCCGAGACGATATATACCCTGAATACAAAGCCAACCGACCGCCAATGCCGGATGAATTGCGCAGCCAAATAGAGCCCCTGCACGCTATCATTAAAGCCATGGGATTACCGATAATTGTTGAGCCTAACGTGGAAGCTGATGATGTGATTGGCACGCTGGCTCAACAAGCCTCAGAAAAAGGGATCGATACACTAATAAGCACTGGTGATAAAGACATGGCTCAATTGGTCAATCAACACGTCACACTGATCAATACCATGAATAATCAGATTATGGATGTTGCAGGTGTCCAGCAAAAGTTCGGTGTACCACCAGAACTGATTATTGATTTTCTTGCACTTAAAGGCGACAAGGTCGACAACATTCCGGGTGTGCCCGGAATTGGGGATAAAAGCGCGCAAGGGCTGTTAAATGGTATAGGTGGCATAGACGCGATTTACGCTAATTTGGACAAAATTGCGTCATTAGAGTTTCGTGGTGCCAAAACACTAGCAAACAAAATGGCCGAGTATGAGGAGCAGGCAAAACTGTCCTATCGCCTAGCAACTATTGCACTTGATTTGGATTTAGCGTTTACGCCAGAAACATTGGAACCCACAGCCCCTGACAACCAACAGCTAGCAGAGCTGTTTGCAGAATATGAATTTAAGCGCTGGTCTCAAGAGGTCGCTGCAACAAATGATGGTAACTCAGACTCAGCCAGCCAAGTTCAAACTGCAGAAGACTCTGTAAGTGTTGAGGCAGTTTTTGGTAAAGGCGAATACATTACTATTTTAGATGAGGAAACATTCAAGCTGTGGCTCGATAAAATTAATAATGCTGAACTTATCGCTGTAGATACAGAAACCACTAGTTTGGATTACATGCAGGCTGAGCTAGTCGGAATATCGTTATGTACTGAACGCGGTCAAGCAGCTTATATTCCTGTTGCCCACGATTACCCCGGGGCGCCTGAGCAGCTGGACCGCGATTGGGTACTCGCACAGTTAAAGCCTTTCTTGGAGGATCCACACCCACGTAAAATTGGTCAACACATCAAATACGATATGAACGTGTTGGCAAATTATGACATTAAGCTCAATGGCGTAATGTTCGATACCATGCTTGAGTCATACGTACTCAACAGTGTGGCCACCCGCCACGATATGGATTCTCTCGCTCTTGCGCATTTAGGTCACGCGACTATTTCATTTGAAAGTATCGCTGGTAAAGGCGCAAAACAACTAACGTTTAATCAAATTGCGCTAGCAGAAGCTTCACCCTACGCCGCTGAAGACGCGGAAGTAACCCTTGCATTGCATCAATGTTTATGGCCCAAGTTACAAGCCACAGATGAACTTAAAAAAGTTTATCAAACAATCGAACAACCGCTGATTCAAGTACTTGCAAAAATGGAACAAACAGGCGTCCTGATTGACAGCCAGCAATTAAGCCAACAGTCCCAGACGCTAGCGGCTCGAATTGTAGAGCTCGAACAAAGCGTACACGAAGAAGCGGGTGAAGCATTTAACTTGGGTTCACCAAAGCAGCTGCAACATATCTTGTTTGAGAAAATGGACTTACCGGTTGTTAAAAAGACGCCTAAAGGTGCCCCATCAACCTCAGAAGAAGTTTTACAAGAACTCGCCGCACAATATCCATTACCTAAAATGATTATGGAGTACCGCGGTTTGAGTAAGCTGAAAAACACCTACACCGACAAGTTACCCAAGATGATTGACCATCGTACTGGCCGCGTTCATACCTCGTATCATCAGGCAATTACCGCCACGGGTCGCTTGTCATCAACTGACCCTAATTTACAAAACATCCCGATAAGGACTCCTGAGGGTAGACGAGTGCGCCAAGCCTTTGTACCCCGAGAGGGCTTTGTGATTGTTGCTGCCGATTACAGTCAAATTGAATTGCGAATTATGGCTCATCTTTCCGAGGATAAAGGCTTACAAACCGCCTTTGCGAGTGGACGTGATGTGCATGCCGCTACCGCCGCGGAAGTTTTTGGTGTGTCATTAGATGAGGTGACAACCGATCAGCGTCGCAGTGCTAAGGCAATCAACTTCGGTTTGATTTATGGAATGTCGGCATTTGGCCTCGCCAAACAATTGAATATTCCGCGTCACGAGGCACAACAGTATATGGATACTTACTTTGAACGGTATCCTGGCGTTCTGCAATATATGGAAGATACTCGCGAAGCGGCTAAGCAAAGCGGTTACGTTAGTACCGTTTTCGGCCGACGCTTGTATTTACCCGATATTAAATCGAGCAACGGCGCACGACGCAAAGGCGCTGAGCGAGCAGCTATCAATGCGCCAATGCAAGGCACAGCCGCCGATATAATCAAACTCGCCATGATTGCGGTTGACGAATGGGTTTCGGCCCAACCAGACGACTCTGTTTATATGATCATGCAGGTACACGATGAATTGGTTTTTGAAATTAAAGAACAATTTGTAGACAAATATGTACAGGAAATTACAAAAATCATGGAAACGGCGGTTTCCCTCTCTGTCCCATTAATTGTAGAGGCCGGAGTGGGATCGAACTGGGATGAAGCGCATTAACAGGTGCGTTACTTGAATACATTTCTGTAATTTAATTACAAAAAAACCTTGAAATTTACCACAACTGATTTAAACTTAATCAGGTAGGGTACAGAGGTTAACAAATTTGTGTTTCAACCTTTGCTTTAACCCCAGTCATTTGACTGGGGTTTTTTTATGCTCGAAAAAAACTTTGAACTTTTCAGAATCCCACAACTCTTAATCTACGGTTTTTGTGTGTTTTCTCTGAAGTCCTATTACCCCGCCTTATGTGCGGGGTTTTTTTTGCTCGTGACTATTCGATGCCGAGCCATGATGCAAGCGTTCTTTCTAAATCAGGTAGTCCCAACCGATTCAGAGATGAGAATGTTTTCACCGTAACATCGCCACAAAAAGCTAAGGCGGCTTCTTGAGTAAACATAAGCTGCTCTTTGCGCTTGCCGCTTTTTAGCTTATCCGCTTTGGTTAATAACGCTAATACCGGAATATTCGCGCCTACAGCCCAATGAATTAGCTCTTGATCAAGATCTTTAAACGGATGCCGAATATCCATTAAAACCACTAAGCCTTTCAGCGATTCGCGTTTCTGCAAATACTCAGCGAGTGCTTGTTGCCATTTCTTTTTCATTGCAATTGGCACTTTGGCGTAACCATAACCAGGCAAATCAATTAGGCGTCTATCTTGGTCAAGCTGAAATACATTGATCATTTGTGTACGACCTGGCGTTTTACTGGTACGCGCTAAGTTCTTTTGCCGAGTCAGTGTATTAAGTGCACTACTCTTGCCGGCATTTGAGCGCCCCGCAAAAGCGACTTCAACACCGGTATCTGGTCCTAGGTGTTTAATGTCAGGCGCGCTCAACGCGAATTTAGCTTGAGTAAAGTAGGTCATTTGTGGCTCTTAATGTAAGTCGTTAGTGATCAAAGACAGGTATAGTTTATCTATATTGACGAATAAATATTACACATTTCCGTGGAAAAGGTTTTTCTGTGCAGTGAAACGTGTAAAATATGAATGTTATCACGCTTTTAGGGTAACAATTCACCAGTGGAAGAAATGATTTATGAAAAAACTTGGTTTGCTATATTGCTTTGCCGTCCTTTCTGCTAACGCTGCGTTTGCTCAAGAAACAACGGCTGGAGATCCAGAAGCAGGGAAAGCGAAATCAGCTGCCTGTGCAGCCTGTCACGGCAATGACGGTAACAGTATGATTGATATGAACCCTAAAATTGCTGGTCAACATGCATCGTACTTAGTTAAGCAATTACAAGATTTTAAGACAGCATCGCAAACAGGCGGAGCAGAAGGTCGTAATAATGCGGTGATGAATGGGTTCGCTGCAGGGCTTTCTGAACAGGACATGCGCGACTTAGCAGCGTATTTCTCAAGTCAAGACATGACGCCAGGCGAAACGCCAGAGAATATGATCGAACCGGGCGAAGCGCTATATCGCGGTGGTGATGCCGATCGCGGTATTACAGCGTGTATCGCCTGTCATGGTCCGCGCGGTAATGGCATGGGCCTAGCGAACTTCCCAGATATCAGCGGTCAACATGCGACTTACACAAAAGCACAGCTGGAAATGTTCCGTTCTGGCGATCGCGCCAATGACCTTAATGGCATGATGCGTGATATTGCGGCGCGTTTAACCGACGAAGATATTGAAGTGCTTTCTCAGTATTTGAGTGGTTTACATTAAGTCGTCAAAAAATTGTCATCTTTTTTTGTAAAAAAGTTGTAATAAAAATTTTTTGCTGTATTCTACATTGCGAATTGAGTTTTAACGTGCTCTCCAAGACCAAAAACAACACGAGCCGTTTAACAAACTTCAAGATTGGAAGAGTCAATAAAGTGTCAGGAAGACCCAAAACAATATAATCGCTCTGTGAATAATAATAAAAAGTAGAGTGGCTAGGACGGCGATACAGCACACAGAAGTGCTCAATGGGAGAAGTGTCAAACGGCACTCATAAACAAGGTGATGGCTAGCTGCCCTCACCTTTTTTCTTTTCTGGTGGTTCAAAAACTCACATGCCCTGTCCGCTGTGCTCAGCCCTTAAAACTGACTTTTTTTATGCCGATAAAAAACGCCGTTTTCTGCGGTGCGGTGAATGCCATTTAGTCTTTGTGAGTTCTGAGTTTTTACCTTCTATTAACATTGAGCGGGCAGAATATGAACTGCATCAAAACAGCGATGATGACCTGGGTTATCTAAAATTTTTAGATCGTGCTCGTCTCCCCTTGCTTAATAATATCGAATCGCCAGCCAATGGACTCGATTTTGGATCTGGCCCGAATCCGGTTCTTGCTCGTCGTCTTGCGCAAGACGGTTTCGATATGCAGGTTTACGACCCACTTTTTGCACCAAACCCGCCCCAAAAGCCCAAAAACGGTTTCGACTTTATCGTTAGTACTGAGGCTATAGAGCATTTTCACCAACCCGATGTCGAATGGCAGCAATGGCTCGATTTACTATCACCGAACGGTCTTTTAGTGATTATGACTAAACGGTGGTTATCAGTGGAGAAGTTTGCCAATTGGCACTATAAGAATGATCAAACCCATGTATCGTTTTTTAATTTAGCGACCTTTGAATATTTGGCCAAGCGCGATGGTTTTTTACTAGAAACTCCAGGTGCAGATGTTGTTTTGATGCGACGACTGTGTGCGGTATAATCTCGGCATTATTCGATAAGATACAAATCTCAATGGCACGAGCAAAGAAATCACGCAAAGGCGGGCCTATCGGCGTAGCTAAGGCGCCCAAAGATTGGCAAAGTAAACCACAGCGCCCGAGCAAACCCACGCGCGTAAAAAAGCACAAGGGTAAAGCGCCGGGTTCACGTCACAATGTAGACACCAAACCGCAAGCAGCAGGTAACCAAAAAACAGTTACAGATAAGCGTATAGGCAGTAAGAAACCTGTACCGCTAGTGGTGAAAGCGACATCAGAGCCCATTCAAAAAATCGAAAAACGCAAATACGCCACTCCAGCACAAGAGCTTGCAGCCCTTGAAGCTAACGAGCGTTTTAATTACCTGCTTGACCAATTGGAAGACGGGGCAATTCTCAAAGATGATGATCGAAAATGGATTGATGCTCAATTAGAGCGACATCAGGTGCTGTGTGATTTACTTGGTATCAAGGAAAGTGATGATGAAGATCAGGACAATGATCCTTTTGCGCAGCTAGACGCTATCCGTATTGACGATTTTAAAGACTAATACGATATGCAAATACTTTTTATTGCTCTTGGCTTAACCATTATCGCCGGTTTAGGCTTCTATGCCGGCAAGTTGTTGTTTCAGTTAAAGCAACAAAACGAACGTCAGCAACAAGCCCGACAAACACGGATTGATAATATAACGCAAAGCATCCAAACCATTGCAATGGCAATGGAGCAACAACAGTGTGATTTTTCCGAAGGGGCAATCCGCATCTGTAACTTGCTAGCCGCGATTCCTGTTATTCCGCAACCCGATTATCCCGCTATGTATCCTCGGATTCATCAGCTTTATAAAGAAATAAGCCACTTCCCTACACACGATGCGCGTAATGCTCTGAGTAAAGCGGAGCGGCGAAAACAAGACAGGGAGCGAGGACAAATCGAAGCAAACCACGAATCGGCTATTCTCAAAGAATTACAAGAACTACGTCAGATAGAGCCATACTAACGAGCTAGGGAGAACTCGTTTATAGCGATGACGATTTATTTTAGCGCCTAGCTAATTTCACGACTTCGTCGTAACAGTGGCAGTCGACAGTGTGGTCGTTAACCATCCCTACCGCCTGCATAAATGCGTAGCAGATAGTGCTACCAACAAAATTAAAGCCTGCCTTTTTTAACGCTTTTGACATCGCGTCTGATTCGAGCGTTGTAACAGGTAACTGATCTAATCGCTGCCATTGATTGACGATGCTCTTGTGATTGGTAAATTGCCAAATAAAGTCACAGAATGTTTGCTTTTCTTTGATTGCTAAATACGCTTTTGCATTGCGAATAATTGAATTTACTTTAAGTCTGTTGCGCACGATTCCAGGGTTTTGCAGTAATGCCTCAACGTCTTTTTCAGTCAGCCGAATAATTTTGTGCGGGTCAAAATTAAAGAAGGCTTTTTCATAGTTTTTTTGCTTTTGAAGAATGGTAAACCAACTCAAGCCCGCTTGTTGTCCATCCAAGCACAACTTAGCAAATAGTTCTTGGTCATTCAGCACCGGACGTCCCCATTGGGTATCGTGATATTGCTGATATAGCGGATGAGACGAAACCCATCCGCAGCGCGTGGGTTCCTGCACAGCAGAATCAATCTCTGACATACTCAATTCCTTATATTTGGGCTACTTTCAAGCCCGCTGAAAATGTATACTATGCCACTTTATTTGACTTTCGCTATAGAACTGTATTGGTAGCATGCAAAAATACGACATAAAGACGTTCCAGGGCCTGATTTTAGCTCTGCAAGACTATTGGGCCAGACAAGGCTGTGTAATCATTCAACCATTGGATATGGAGGTTGGCGCGGGTACTTTTCATCCCATGACTTTCCTTCGCTCGCTAGGACCTGAGCCTATTAGTAGTGCCTACGTGCAACCCTGTCGCCGACCAACTGATGGTCGCTACGGTGAAAATCCAAATCGCCTGCAGCACTACTACCAATTTCAAGTAATGTTGAAGCCATCACCGGAGAATATTCAAGAGCTATATCTCGACTCTTTAAAAGAGCTTGGCTTTGATCCTCTCGTACACGACATCCGTTTTGTCGAAGACAATTGGGAATCACCAACTCTCGGTGCTTGGGGTTTAGGTTGGGAAGTATGGCTTAATGGCATGGAAGTCACTCAATTCACCTACTTCCAGCAAGTTGGTGGCCTTGAATGCAAACCCGTCACTGGCGAAATCACATATGGCTTGGAACGTCTAGCTATGTACATCCAAGACGTCGATAGTATTTATGATTTAGTCTGGACTAACGGACCAATGGGCACAGTTACTTACGGCGATGTTTTCCATCAGAACGAAGTTGAACAATCTACGTATAACTTTGAGTACGCCGATGTTAAGACGTTATTCCAGCAATTTGACGACTGTGAATCAGCTAGCCAAATGTTAATAGACAAAGGCTTAGCACTGCCGGCTTACGAACAGGTAATGAAAGCATCTCATGCATTTAATTTATTAGATGCGCGTCACGCGATATCAGTGACCGAGAGGCAACGCTATATTTTACGTGTTCGCACTTTAGCAAAAGCCTGTGCCGAGCAATATTATGCAAGCCGAGAAGCGCTCGGTTTCCCAATGTGTCAAAAGGAGCAGTAATCGATGCGTACGGAAACATTATTAGTAGAGATTGGTACCGAAGAGTTACCACCCAAAGCGCTCAAATCATTAGCACAAGCTTTTGCAAGCGGCATCGAGATAGCTTTACAAGCTGCTGAGCTCAGTTTTGATTCGGTGCGTTATTTTGCCGCCCCACGTCGTTTAGCGGTAGAAGTAAAAGGGCTGGCAGAAACACAAGCAGATAAAGTAATAGAGAAGCGTGGCCCAGCTGTCAATGTAGCATTTGATGAACAGGGTAACCCGAGTCGAGCAGCTGAAGGTTGGGCACGTTCAAACGGGATTACTGTAGAACAGGCCGAGCGTTTGGTGACTGATAAAGGCGAATGGTTACTACACAAGGCAGAGGTAAAGGGCCAATCTATTCACGACTTGCTGCAAGATCTAGTCGAGAAAGCAGTAAGCAAATTACCCATTCCAAAAGTTATGCGTTGGGGTGATTCGAATGCCCAGTTTATTCGTCCAGTTCATACCCTTTGCGCGTTCTACGGCAGTGACTCCGTTGTGATTCGATTATTCGATAAGCAATCTAAAAATGTCCTGCAAGGCCACAGATTCCATGGTAGTGGCAGAGTTGAGATCAACCATGCAGAAGAGTATGCCGCTGCGCTCGAAAAAGAATACGTCTTGGCAGACTTTGCTCAACGCCGTGAAAAGATAAAACAAGAACTCGACCGAGTCGCTGGCTCTCTCAGTTTATCTGCAGATTATAGCGACGACTTATTGGACGAAATAGCCTCATTGGTAGAGTGGCCAGTGATAATGCAAGCATCGTTCGATGAAAGTTTTTTGGCCGTACCCAAAGAAGCTTTGATCTACACGATGAAAGACGATCAGAAGTATGTTCCGTTGCTTGACGATAACGGCGCCCTCGCTCCTATCTTCTTGTTTGTTGCCAATATTGAAAGTAATGAACCGAGACAGGTGATTGAAGGCAATGAGCGCGTTATTCGGCCACGCCTAGCTGATGCACAATTCTTTTTCGAAACAGACAAAAAGTCGTCGTTAGAATCGCGCCTGGATTCACTGACAACAGTAGTGTTTCAAAAGCAACTGGGGACATTAGCGGATAAATCGCAACGTATAGCGAAGGTAGCGGAAAAAATTGCTGGGCTTTTGAATGCAAGTACAGCGCACGCAGCTCGTGCTGGCCTACTGTCAAAGACAGACTTAATGACCAATATGGTTATGGAGTTTCCAGACGTGCAAGGTGTAATGGGTATGCATTACGCTAATCACGACGGCGAAAATCCAGCAGTTGCCAACGCCTTGTTTGAACAATACCTGCCGCGCTTTGCAGGTGACAAAATCGCAACTGATCCTATTAGTATCAGTGTCGCATTGGCAGATAAATTAGACACCCTCGTAGGTATTTTCGGTATTGGTCAATTGCCAAAAGGGGATAAAGACCCATTTGCATTGCGCCGCGCTGCTATTGGTGTGCTGCGCACAATCATCGATAATGGGTTGAGCTTAGATCTTGTCGAATTGGTAGGGCTAGCTTATGCAGAGCTTGCAGATAAGCTTACCAACTCTGAATGCCAAGAACAGGTTATCGACTTTAGCTTGGGTCGTTTTGCTGCTATGTATCAAGATCGTGGTATAAGCCCAGACGTTATCCAAGCAGTATCTTCAAAGCGCCCTACTCAGCCAACAGATTATGATGCGCGAATTCAAGCAGTCAGTCAGTTTAAGAGCAACGCGGCAGCAGAGTCTTTAGCAGCAGCGCACAAGCGAATCGCCAATATACTCAACAAGAACAAAGTTGATGTTTCACTATGCTGTGATACTGAGTTACTAACACAGGTGGAGGAAAAATCCCTTCATTCTGCAATGCAAAGCATTGATTCAAAGGTTAGTGAATTACATAAACAACGCGCTTACGCCGACTTACTCGCCGTTATCGCGAGCTTACGCGAACCAGTAGATGCGTTCTTCGATAATGTAATGGTAATGGCAGAGGATGAAGCGATTCGTAATAATCGTCTGGGTTTATTAAACGAACTACGTTGGATGCTAGAGAGTGTTGCTGACATTAGTAAGCTTGTGGTGGTAAAAAATTAAATGATGAAACGTTTCAAAAAGCTAGCGTGTGCTAGTGTCATCTTGTTGTTGTCAGGGTGCAGTAGCACCTCGATTTTAGATGATTTTATTGAAGCTGATAAACCCAAGCTAAACTTGTCCGACCTGCATGCAGTGGGCAATTTTAATTGGTTCGAAATCATTCCTGAACATCAGTTTGTTGAAGTTACCGAAACTCGTTACGTAACCGAAATAGAGCTCATCGCAGATGGTCAGCCTTATGACTTTCACCTTGCCGATCAGTATTGGACGCCACATACAAAGTGTGGATTTCGTGACGTAGTTTTAAGGTTAGAATTAAATCAGGAATACCAGCTATACTGTGCTGGAGATTCGCAGAATTTGCAGTTCACTCCTGATCAAACGGGTCGGTTTGCAATTTGGATAGAGTCAAATGACGATGAAACAAGTGTTAGTATTAAAGTAGTTCGTTTATAGGGTTTAAGGTTTTAGACTAAATCGATTAGAACTCATGTTTTAATATTATAAATTTTATCAACAAAAAAGCCGAAGTCATTAACTTCGGCTTTTTTATTTGTCTTAATGTGAGACATTAAACATCCAAGTTCTCTACATTAAGTGCGTTTTCTTCTATAAATGCACGTCTTGGCTCAACTTGGTCACCCATTAATGTAGTAAACAATTGGTCTGCACCTATCGCATCTTCAATCGTTACTTGTAACATGCGGCGACTTTCAGGATCCATGGTCGTTTCCCAAAGTTGTTCTGGGTTCATCTCACCCAAACCTTTATATCGCTGGATATATTGACCGCGCTTCGCTTCAGCCATTAACCACTTCAACGCTTCTTCAAAACTAGCAACGGGCTGTTTACGTTCACCGCGCTGAACGTACGCACCGTCTTCCATCATACCGTTAATCGCATTGTTGAGCTCAACCAACTTTGCATATTCCGCGCTTTCGACAAAATCAACGTCAATCACGTATTCGTAATCGATACCGTGCATACGCATGATGATGACTAGTTTGTTTGTAGAATGCTCAGCATCTTCACGGACGTCAAAGGTAAATGTTGCGCCTTCGTCGTTGGTATCTAGGTCTGTTAATAATGCCTTAGCAAAGGCTTCTAAAGTCGCTTTGTCTTTCAAGCTATCTTTAGTGATGGTATCCACATAAATCATACTTTGCAGTAACGATGTTGGCATCACTCTGTGCATGCGTGCAATCATCTTTTCGGTAGATTGATAAAGCTTAACGAGGCTTTCTAGACCCACACTGCTAATTGCTGGAGCATTCGGACTCGTATACAACGAAGAGCCGTCTACAGCGATGGTGGTTAAGTGCTGGTTTAACGCATCATCGTCTTTCAAGTACTGCTCTTGTTTGCCCTTTTTAATCTTATACAACGGCGGCTGTGCAATATATACATAACCACGTTCGATAATTTCTGGCATTTGGCGATAGAAAAATGTCAGAAGTAAAGTACGAATGTGAGATCCGTCAACATCAGCATCGGTCATAATAATAATACTGTGATAACGCAGTTTTTCAGGATCGTATTCGTCTCTACCTATTCCACAACCAAGTGCTGTAATTAATGTAGCTACCTCTTGCGAGGATAACATCTTGTCAAAACGGGCTTTCTCAACATTCAGAATCTTACCTTTTAATGGCAAAATGGCTTGGTTCTTACGGTTTCTACCTTGCTTTGCTGAACCACCGGCGGAGTCACCCTCCACTATGTACAGTTCACTAAAGGCTGGATCTTTTTCCTGGCAGTCAGCTAATTTACCTGGCAAACCTGCTAAGTCTAATGCACCTTTTCGGCGTGTCATTTCACGCGCTTTACGCGCTGCTTCACGCGCACGGGCAGCATCAATTATCTTGTTAGCGATAATCTTACTCTCTGCAGGATTCTCCAATAAGAATTCGGCGAACTTTTCACCCATGGTTGTTTCTACAGCAGATTTCACTTCTGAAGAAACAAGCTTGTCTTTAGTTTGAGACGAGAACTTTGGATCAGGTACTTTAACCGAAACAACTGCTGTAAGACCTTCTCGAGCATCATCACCAGAGGCATTAGTCTTAGCTTTTTTGTTAAGCCCTTCCTTCTCCATAAAGTTATTTAGCGTCCGTGTAAGCGCTGCTCTAAAGCCGGCTAAATGCGTACCTCCATCTCTTTGAGGGATGTTGTTAGTGAAGCAAAATACATTTTCTTGGAAGCCATCGTTCCATTGCATTGAGATTTCGACCGCAGTTCCATCTTCCCTTTCAGTAGTGAAATGGAAAACCTTTTGGTGAACAGGTGTCTTATTTTGATTCAGATATTCAACGAACGCTTGTATGCCACCTTCATACATAAAGTGGTCTTCCTTACCATCGCGTTCGTCTTTTAAGCGGATAGATATACCAGAGTTTAGAAAAGATAATTCACGTAGTCTTTTCGCCAGTATGTCGTAATGAAATTCTGTTTGCGTAAAAGTGTCGTGACTTGGCCAAAAGCGAACCATCGTACCTGTTTTGTCAGTATCTCCAACTACGGCTAAAGGAGCTTGTGGTACACCGTGGTGATATTCTTGCTCATGCGTTTTCCCTTCACGACGAATTCGTAGTTTTAGTTTACTTGATAACGCGTTAACTACCGATACGCCTACACCGTGGAGACCACCTGAAACTTTATATGAATTGTCGTCAAACTTACCACCAGCGTGAAGAACCGTCATGATGACTTCTGCTGCTGAAACACCCTCTTCAGGGTGCATAGCGGTTGGAATACCACGACCATCATCTGCAACAGATACTGAACCGTCTGTATGTATTTGAATTGTTATTTCACTACAGTGTCCGGCTAATGCCTCATCGATAGAATTATCAACGACCTCAAACACCATATGGTGTAACCCTGTGCCATCATCAGTATCACCGATATACATTCCAGGTCTTTTTCTTACTGCGTCTAATCCTTTTAGAACTTTAATACTGGAAGAATCGTAACTGTTCTCTTCTGACATCTATTGCTCCTCTGTCACGCGGCCATGTTCCACGTGAAACACTTTTATATTTGTTATGTTAGTTGGTTCAAACAATTGCTGCTTTTCAATCGCGGTAACGAATACTTGTGAAGTTGTCTTGATCAGTTCGTTAATAAACAATCGACGTTTTTCTTCATCTAGCTCTGCCCCAATATCGTCTAGCAGAAACAATCCGGATTGATTTTTCTGATTAAACAGATGCTTTGTTTGGGCTAGCTGCAACGCAGCAACAAGCATTCTAAGTTGACCTCTTGATAAAACTTCAACCGCTAGAGTGCCATCCACTTTTATCTTGAAATCTGCTTTATGCGGACCGTAGCTGGTATAACCATAACGACGCTCTGAATCGAATCGTTGGCGCAGAAAATCAGCTAAAGGCACGTTTGAATCCCAACCACTATGATACGATAATTCGAAAGAAAACTCAGGTAAAAATTGTGACGAAATGGCTTTAAATAGCGGTTCAAACGACTCCCAGTATGACTTTCTATTTTCATCTATGGTTGTACCCAAGATAGACAGCTGATTCGTCCAGTAATCGAGCTGAGCGAGTATTTCTGAACTGACAGAAGCCTTACTTATTTGCATCGATTTTAGCAGTGCATTCCTTTGTCTAAGTACTCGTTGATAGTTTCGAAACATGTCTGAAAAAGAATGTTCCACGTGAAACAATCCCCAATCGATAAAGCGTCTTCTCGCACCGGGGGAGCCAATCAATAGCTCTATGCTTTGTGGTGTGAAGATTTGCACTGGTACCAATGATGCCATATCAGACACTCTATTCGACCTTTCGCCATTGATACTACAAACGAATTGGTCGTCAGCGGATCGTTGAAGCCCAACAGACAATGGAGATTCACTCTCTTGATTGCACTGAGCAAAAATGGTGAACGAGGTTTCTTGATGGGCAATGGCGTTGTTAGGCTTATTGGTACGAAACGAACGGCCAAAGCCAATAAAATGAAGCGCTTCTAGAAGAGAAGACTTACCGCTACCATTAGCCCCATAAATCAGATTTAGGTCCGACGACGGGCTAATGGTAACGGTTTTTAAATTTCGAAAGTTTGTTATCTGGAGTTGATTCAGCTTCATAAGCTGAATTACAACCTCATTGGCATAATGACGTATTGAGAGGCACTATCACCTTCCGACTCAATAAGCGCGCTAGAATTACTATCGGATAAAGAAATGTGTACTTCGTCAGATTTCAATGCGTTTAGGACATCGATTAAATAGGCGACATTAAAACCAATTTCCAAATCTTCACCATTGTAATCGACATCAACGATTTCTTCTGCCTCTTCCTGCTCTGGGTTATTGGCAGTAATTTTTAACTCGCCACTTGCCAAATTAAGACGTACACCTTTGAACTTTTCGTTAGATAAAATAGCGGCACGTGAGAATGTTTGCTTTAGTACTTCCTTGTTAGATTTAACGACCTTGTCGCATTCCTTCGGTACTACACGGCGGTAGTCTGGAAAGCGACCATCTACCAGCTTGCTTGTAAAAATAAAGTCGGTTGAGAAAATACGGATGTGATTAGAGCCAATTTGAATCTTCAAACCTTTATCGTCATCTTCTATTAAGCGTGTAATCTCTAGCACACCCTTGCGCGGTATAATCACCTGTCTGGAGGACAAACTAAGGCCTTCAAACTCAAGTTTGCACAACGCTAAGCGATGGCCATCGGTGGCGACGGTACGAACAACATTCCCCTCGGTTTCTAACGACATGCCGTTTAGGTAATAACGTACATCCTGCTGAGCCATTGAGAAAGAAGTACTATCGATAAGTTGTTTTAAATCACTGCGAGTTACTTCAAATTCAACTTCGCCTTCCCAATCTTCTAAATTAGGGTAATCATTCGCTGATAATGTTGATAGTGAATAACGACCTCTACCACTACGAATAATGGCTTTACTACCATCCAACTGGAAAACAACATCGTTTCCTTCATTTAGGCCACGAATAATATCGAGAAGCTTTTTAGCAGGAACGGTTGTTTCACCCTCGCTGAATTCACCTTCAAGAGCGACGCTAGAAATTAACTCTACCTCTAAATCTGTACCAGTCAGCCAAAGTGCGTCTTCACTAACTTTGATCAGTACGTTTGAAAGGATTGGAAGTGTATGCCGACGTTCGACGGCACCAACGACAAGTTGTAATGGCTGAAGAAATTTTTCGCGGCTAATTGTGAATTTCATTTATCGTTTTTCTCTTTTGATAGCTTTATGAAGACAACGTTCTAATTAGGTTTTTATAGTCTTCTTTTATATCATGACTTTCTTCTCTTAGCTGCTCTATTTTTCTGCAAGCATGCAGAACCGTCGTGTGATCGCGACCACCGAACGCGTTTCCAATTTCCGGTAAACTGCGGTTGGTTAGTTCTTTCGCAAGTGCCATCGCTAGTTGCCTTGGTCTAGCAATACTTCTACTGCGCCGCTTGGACAAAATATCCGACAATTTAACTTTGTAATAATCCGCAACGGTTTTTTGAATATTCTCTATCGTTACCAGCTTGTCTTGCAGCGATAACAAATCGCGCAATGCATCTTTCACAAATTCAATCGTGATTGGGCGCCCGGTGAAATTCGCATTGGCTATTACACGATTTAACGCCCCTTCCAACTCGCGAACGTTCGAACGTAGGCGTTTAGCTATAAAGAATGCGACTTCGTTGGGTAACGCTATATGGTTTTCACTGGCCTTCTTCATTAAAATCGCTACACGAGTTTCTAGCTCTGGCGGTTCGATTGCTATCGTTAAACCCCATCCAAAGCGAGACTTGAGGCGATCCTCTACCCCTTCAATTTCCTTGGGATAACGGTCCGACGTAAGAATAATTTGCTGATTACCCTCAAGCAAAGCGTTGAACGTATGAAAAAACTCTTCTTGAGAACGATCTTTATTAGCAAAAAACTGAATATCATCGATTAACAATGCATCAACCGACCGATAGAACCGTTTGAAGTCTTCTATCGCATTGTTTTGTAACGCTTTTACCATGTCCTGAACAAAACGCTCAGAGTGCATATATACTATCTTTGCATCCGGTTTTGACTCGATTATTCCGTGACCTACTGCGTGTAACAAATGGGTTTTACCCAACCCAGTCCCACCATATATAAACAAAGGATTATACGCCTTGCCAGGATTGTCAGACACTTGTGACGCCGCTGCACGTGCTAACTGGTTACTTTTACCCTCAACGAAACTTTCAAATTTGTAGGTGGGATTCAGATTGTTTTTATGTGCAAGACCCGCCGGAATGGGGGTTACTTGGTTTTGGGCTTTTAACGGCGCTTCTTGCATCGGATCATTGAGAGCCGGTGTGGCAACTTTCTTAACCTCTCCCTGTGGAGCGTTTGAAGGTTTAGGCGTGCTTTCATTCACGACATGCTGCACTGACCGATTTCCAACCACCTCAAGTTTTAGCGTGGGGACATCGTTATCATACAACTCGCTAAGAACTGCAGAAATTGCGGTGCGATATTTATCTCTTACCCAATCAAGGATAAAGTGATTTTTCGCATACAACGTTATTGTATTCTCGCTAACTTCATGTTGCAGTGGTCTTATCCACATGCTGAATTCTTGAACCGGCAAATCTTCTTTTAACCGGTTGAGACACTGCGCCCAAACATCCGCCATTAAAAAACCTTATTTTTCTTTATATTAAGTAGTAAAACTCGGCTTAATTTATGCACAGACACAAAAACCTCCGCAAAGCCAAACTTTGCAGAATCAGTCGATATAAATGAAATATTGCGATATATCCGAGTTACGCTGTGAATTATCTCGCATTCGAAGATCTATGTAAAACAACAATTCGATCAATTTATCGATCTTTTTTAAAAAAAGGTATATGTTATTGTTTTAATTATTTTTATTTATATTTTTGCGATCATGTAGCACTGTAATCAAAGTGAAAGAGCATGTTATTTAGCAATGTCTATACACGCTGAATTGATCAAATTTAATGCCAAAATGTCCATATTAAAAAACAATCTGTGGATAAATTAAGCACTAAGCACATTTTATGCACAGAGCATACGAACATCACTCGCTAAAAAGGTTCTATCATTAGCGCAACTAAACGCTGCTACCGTAAAAAACATCTGAAAAAAACCGCTGATCGCTTTGATTTTAATTGACATTAAGTCGAACGATCTCTAGAATTCAGCGTCCTTTTGGGAGCAGGCACTAAATTTGAACGGTTTTTCGTTGTGATTAATGCATGTTTTCAAAGTATTTTGTTAACTTTTAAATGATGAGATTCAGGCGATGAAAAGAACTTTTCAACCGAGCAATCTGAAGCGTAAGCGTTCACACGGTTTCCGCGCTCGCATGGCGACAAAAAATGGTCGTAAAGTGCTTGCTGCCCGCCGTGCAAAAGGTCGCGCTCGTCTTTCAGCATAAGCTAAACCTTGCTTAAAGTGGGCGAGTGCAGATTTACTCGGGAGTTGCGCTTGTTAACTCCCTCCCACTTTACTTTCGTCTTTCAAGACGCAATCCCTACTGGCAGTTCTGCCTTTACCATCCTTGCACGCAAAAACACCATTGATAATCCTCGTATTGGCATCACTATAGCTAAGAAGCGTATCCGTAAAGCGCATGATAGAAATCGTGTGAAACGTATAATTCGCGAAAGTTTTCGATTAAACCAGCACCGTCTACCAAATGTTGATATAGTCGTGCTCGGAAAATCAAATGCTGAACAGATGTCTAACCAAGAGTTATTTTTATTGTTGGAAAAATTATGGACAAAGCTCGCGAAACGCTGCGCGCAGTAATAGTTTTTGTACCAATTCTACTGATTAGAATTTATCAAAAAGTACTATCTCCATTAATTGGACCTACTTGTCGGTTCACCCCGACTTGTTCGCAATACGCTGTGCAAGCATTAAATGAACACGGGTTACTAATTGGTAGTTGGTTATCAGTTAAACGCATATTAAAATGCCAACCGCTACATCCAGGCGGTGAAGACCCAGTGCCACCAAAAACCAATAAGATCAAATATCGTTAAGAGAATACTATGGAATCGCAACGCAGTTTTCTGCTCATTGGCTTAGTTTTAGTTAGCTTTTTACTATGGACAGAATGGCAGAAAGATTATGGTCCACAACCTATCCAGCCAGTAGAGTCAACCACTGAACTCCCAGCAGCCGCCAATGGTGTACCCAGTGCTACGCCTGCACCAAACGCACAATCAGCTGTACCTGAAGATATTACTCAACAAAGTTTGCAGGATGTTCCAGGCGCTACGCCAATTGCCGGAGACAATGCAAACGGTGAGCGTTTTGTCACGGTTGAAACAGACGCATTGGCAGTTACCATAGATCTTATCGGTGGTGATGTCGTTGTTGCAGACCTTAAACTATATCCAGAAGAACAAGGTTCAGAAGAGCCTTTTCAATTGTTGCAAGCAACTAATCCGGGACTTTATGTAGCCCAAGGTGGATTGATTGGTCCGGATGGTCCAGATTCAAATCCAAGTGGTCGTCCAATTTATTCAGTCGCTAGCAATCAATTTACTTTAGATGGTGACACCTTGAGCGTGCCATTAACTTGGGCAAATAGCGAAGGTTTGGTGATTACAAAGACATTTACGTTCGCGCGAAATTCACATGTGGTAGATGTGAGTTACACCATCCAAAACGGCATGACTGACAATGCGCGGGTACAACAATACGCGCAACTAAAACAAACCACTATTCTGCCTGAAACGGGTAGCATGTTTATGCCAACCTATCGAGGTTCTGCGTATTCAACCCAAGACGAGCGTTATGAGAAATTTGCTTTCGGTGATTTCGAAGACGAATCCTTGCGTATCGCTACGCTCGGTGGTTGGGTCGGCATGCTGGAGCATTATTTTGTTTCGGCCTGGGTACCGCCACAAGATCAAAACAACACCATTTACTCAAACCTGTTGAACAACGAGTTTGCAATTATCGGCTATACCACCCCTGCTGTAGTTGTTGCACCAGGTTCACAGGAAACTATCTCGAGCACGCTTTACATTGGTCCTAAGGATCAAGAAACACTAGCAGGCTTAGCCCGTGGCTTGGACTTAACCGTGGACTACGGTCCATTGTTCTGGATCTCTCAGCCATTGTTTGACCTTCTTCAATGGTTGTTTAGCATTTCGGGTAACTGGGGTGTCGCGATTATCCTAATTACTATTATTGTTAAAGGTGCAATGTACTGGCTGACCAAAAAGCAATACGAATCCTTTGCCAAGCTACGTGTATTAGCACCAAAAATGCAGCAGCTTAAAGACCGTTATGGCGATGACCGTCAAAAGATGTCACAAGCTATGATGGAGCTGTATAAGAAGGAAAAAGTAAACCCGATGGGCGGCTGTTTCCCATTATTACTACAAATGCCAATTTTCCTTGCCTTGTACTGGGTACTGCTGGAAAGTGTGGAATTGCGCCACGCAGACTTTGCTTTGTGGATCACTGATTTGTCAGTGATGGACCCCTACTTCGTATTGCCTGTTCTTACCGGTGCCAGCATGTACTTGTTGCAGAAGTTAAATCCAACCACTGTTCAAGATCCTATGCAGCAAAAAATCATGCAGTGGATGCCTGTTGCAATGAGTATTTTCTTTATCTGGTTCCCTGCAGGTCTTGTATTGTACTGGTTGATTTCTAACGTGATCACCATTATCCAAGCGAAATTGATTTATCGTTCGATGGAAAAACGCGGTATTCAGACTCACTAACACGAGAAGTAAACGGAGATAAACATGCCTTCATTCGATATTGTGTCAGAAATCGAAATGGTCGATGTTAAAAACGCTATCGACAATGCTAATCGTGAGTTGGCTACACGGTTTGACTTTCGTGGTGTCGAAGCCAGTTTTGAAGCCACCGACGACGGCGTCATCATGAATGCTGAGGCTGACTTTCAGCTTCAGCAAATGGATTCTATGTTGCGTAATGCGTGTGCTAAACGCGGCGTGGATACCGCCTGTATTGATGCCCAAGGCATTGAGCACCGCGGTAAGAACTTTCGCCAACTGATTAGTTTCAAACAAGGTATTGATCAACCTACCGCGAAGAAAATTGTCAAGTTGATCAAAGACGCCAAAGTAAAAGTGCAAGCATCGATTCAAGGTGATCAAGTGCGCGTTACTGGCAAGAAGCGCGATGATTTGCAACAAGCCATTCAGTTGGTAAAAGGCGCAGACCTTGGTCAACCGTTCCAATTCAATAACTTTCGTGACTAAGCCATTAGGTCTCGGTCACTATGAGCTTTCAAGCATCTGATACCATCGTTGCTCAGGCGACTGCCGCTGGTAAAGGCAGCGTTGGTATCGTCAGAGTATCTGGGCCTGATGCTAAATCGATTGCCGAACAAATACTCAAGCAATGCCCGGCGCCTCGCATGGCCGCTTACCTGCCTTTTTACAACCAATCCGGTGAAGCCATCGACCAAGGTATTGGTCTGTTCTTTCAAGGGCCCTATTCGTTTACCGGTGAAGATGTATTAGAACTGCAAGGTCATGGCGGCCAAGTGGTTATTGATATGCTTTTGGCTGAAATACTTAACCACAATAATGTTCGCATGGCACGCCCAGGTGAATTCAGCGAACGCGCCTTTTTGAATGACAAAATGGATTTGGCTCAAGCAGAAGCGATTGCTGACCTTATCGATGCCAGTTCACAACAAGCAGCTAAAAGCGCCATGCGCAGCTTACAAGGTGAGTTCTCAACGCAAATACACGCATTGGTAGAGCAAGTCATACATTTGCGCATGTATGTAGAGGCAGCGATTGATTTTCCTGAAGAAGAAATCGATTTTCTCAGTGATGGCAAGGTTGAAAATGACCTTAGCGCAATTGTAGAGCAACTAACCAATGTTCAAAAACGCGCACAACAGGGCTCGCTATTACGTGAAGGAATGCAAGTGGTTATCGCCGGTAAGCCCAATGCTGGCAAATCGAGTTTGCTCAACGCCCTCGCCGGCCGTGATGCAGCTATTGTTACGGATATTGCTGGTACCACTCGTGATGTATTAAAGGAGCATATTCACCTAGACGGAATGCCGTTGCATATTATTGATACCGCCGGTTTACGCGATAGTACGGATAAAGTAGAGCAAATCGGTATTCAGCGCGCATGGGAAGAAATTAAGCAAGCCGATCACGTATTAGTAGTTGTTGATAGCACAACTACCACTGAAAAAGATCCGCATGTGTTATGGCCCGAATTTATGCAGCAATTGCCCGACGGAATACCAGTGACCGTAGTGCGCAATAAAATTGATTTGAGCAGAGAAAGTCAAACCCCAGAACGCATAGATAGCGACCACGGACAGTATTCAGTTTTCAAAATTGCCGCTAGCCAACAATTGGGCTTATCACCTTTGATAGAGCATTTGAAAGAGTCAATGGGCTATGCCAGCCAAACCGATGGCCAATTTATCGCCCGCCGTCGCCATTTAGAAGCGCTCAATAACGCCGCTGAGCACATCCATAGCGGCCAACAGCAATTGCTCGAACATGCAGCTGGAGAAATTCTCGCTGAAGAGCTTAGGATCGCGCAACAACACCTCAATGAGATCACTGGCGAATTTACTTCAGATGATCTTCTTGGCCGAATTTTCTCGTCTTTTTGTATAGGTAAGTAATATAATGGATACCGTCCACATCATTGTCGGTTCAGTCTTGGGTGCCAGTGAATATGTTGCTGATGCGGTTGCAGATCGACTCCAAGCAGAAAACTTAACCACTGAAATCTACTTAGCGCCTGATTTTGCTGCTATCCCGCAACAGGGCATATGGCTGATATGCACATCTACCCACGGCGCTGGCGATCTGCCTGATAATATTCAACCTTTTGCCGATGATCTGGTCGGCAAAACGTTAAATGATTTGCCTTATTGGGTGCTCAGTCTAGGTGACAGTAGCTACGATACATTTTGCTATGGTGGCGCCCAGATGCACAAACTGATGCAAAACGCCCAAGCAAAAGCGTTGGCCGAACCATTAGAAGTCGATGTACTCCAACACCCTATTCCAGAGGAGTATGCAGTGGAATGGTTAGACAACAACATTCAATTGTTCACTTCAGCCTAATCCCAAAACAACCATGAACAGTGCCGAACTCGATGCGCTAAGCCAACCCTTAAGTAATCCAGCACGTGTCTTATACATGCTGAGCCTTAGACCTAATGCTAACGTTCAAACGGGCGCATCGGGTGAGCTAGTCTATAAGCATATAATGCAGTTGCTCAACGGCACCGAACAGCACTTCACACTTGGTCGTCAAATCAATGCATTACTTAAAGAACTAGTCAACGTTGGCTTGATTGAGATCCCCAGTGATTGCGATATCAATCGCAGTCTCAACAATAAACGCGTTATTTTGCCCTTGGTGGTCGTCAAACAAGCGAGTGTAGAGCGACTTCATCAGAATAAATCGGCCATCTATATCGATTGGCAACCCGATGACAAACTCTTTGCTGAGCTAGCGCAGTTGGTCGGATTGATAGACAAAGCATTTACCCCGGAAGAAACCGGTGATTTTGTTGCTTATTGGTTAGGCCGACCGGATACACAACTGAGTCATTTTCAGTGGACACAAAAATTTGTGAGTTATTTAAAGCAACAACGATTAGCTAAGGTGCCACGCCACAAAACGCAAATAGGCTCACAACTAACAACCCCGCAATCAGCTGTCGAAATTGATGACAATGCACGTAAGTTAGTAGAAAAATATCGGTCAAAGCAGTAATCTACTGCTCTGTTTTAACGAGGGACACCACGCGTGGATTCACTAAACGATAAAATCAATAGATTGGCAGAAATACTGGGGAAAAACCCTTTGCCGCCCACCGATCCGGAAACTGTTGATTTTCAATCGATTCGGCGCGAATACGAACAACAAGCCAATTTAGAAGTTCAAAAGCTTCAGCAAAATTCAAAGCAACAACGCATTGAGCAATTGCATGGTCGTTCAGACCTAAACCCAGGGTGGACCTTCGCAAACCTCCAACAAGATAGCCAAGACGTAATCGAAGCCGTTAACATCGCTCAGTCGTTTATAGCCGCACATGCCGACCCTAATTGGCGCAACAACAGCTCGCATATGATGATTTTTTACGGCGATTACGGGCGTGGAAAATCTCACATAGCGGGTGCGATAGCACATGAATTAATTGCACAGTTTGAGACTACCGTGCTTTATCGGCAGCTATCTACCTTATTAGAAATGCGTTTTTTCTCGTATGACTATTCATCTACCGATAATATCGCACAGCAGTTTAGAGATATCCAAAAAGAACTGTTAAGTGTTGATTTACTTATCTTGGATGAAGTGTGTGTTAACGAAACCATGCTCAAAAAGAACGCGCAGAGTTGGTTGGGTAACTTATTGCGCCAACGATTAGTGGACCATAAAAATTGCATTATGATCACTAACCACAACCTTAGCGAACTCGAAAACGCTTTGGGTAATTATTGTTTCGAGTCGATCAAAGAGTACGATACTTACAAAGTAAAATTCAGTGGCCCGAGCCGCAGAAAGTCAATTACACCCGCTATTCCAGAAGAACAACGCGCCCCCTCTTATCGACCCAACCAAATTTAATTTGGTTACATTTAAACCTTTGTCTAAGCACCTGCGACTAAGCTATAAATCCATTAAAGCTCGTCCATTTAGACAAAGGAACAAACATGAAAACGATCACCAAAATTACAACAGGGACCGCTGCTTTCGCCCTCGCCGCAAGTATTAGCTTAATTGCGCACGCCGATGTTTTTACCCAAACCTATGATGTAGAAGCGGGGGAAACACTCTATTTAAAAACCGATGTGGGCAGCTTAAATATCGAAACACACGACCGCGATACAGTAGAAATTGAAGTAGAAGTTGAAGGCCCGGATGCAGATGAGTTTTCTGTGCGTTTTGAACGCACTGGTGATGGCGTGAGTATCTACGGCGATAAAGAAGATGGTGAATGGGGTTGGAATGGTTCGCAAATTCGCGCCAAATTCTACATTACTGTGCCAGAAAACTATGACCTAGATTTAAATACCGCGGGTGGCTCCATCAAAATTGAAGATCTTGAAGGTAACATTGATGCTCAAACGTCCGGGGGCTCCATTGCCCTTGGTGATATTATCGGTAACGTCGATGTTCACACCTCGGGTGGTTCAATCCGCGTAGACAGTGTGTATGGTGAAATTGATGCAAATACATCTGGCGGTAGCATCAAGGTTGAGTTTAAAAAGCAGATCACTGAAGATGCAAAGCTCTCTACATCGGGGGGTTCGATCACCGCAATCCTCCCGGAAGATATAGCTATTGAACTAGACGCCTCTACATCAGGCGGATCTGTTAGCTCTGAATTTGAGGTCGATGGTAGAACCAAAAAACGTTCAATTCGCGGCTCGATCAACGGTGGTGGCCCGGAATTAACACTGCGGACCAGTGGTGGCAGCGTAAAAGTGTTAAAAGACTAGTACGATCATTCTGGATCCCTTTAACAATAAGGGATCCTTCACCTCACTTCTCTATCTATTCAAGATCGCTCCCCAACTTACTCACAGTAAGTGAACAACTGGATCACAAGTGTGGATAAGATCGCAAAAACACTGTTAATTAGTGTATATATTCCTGTTTACACTATTGGTTAAATATTAACCTGTGGATAAACCCACTAGTTATTAACAGCTTATTTGCCTTAACGATCGCATAGATCACAACTTTAAACATGATCTAACTCGCTGTTTTCTTTAACTTAAAAAGGGTTTTACACAGAATTACGTCTCCTTAATAATAATAAAAATAATCTAATATAAAGAAAGATCATATTTATAAAGCAAAGCGGTCTCTTCGATCTAACACCAGATCAGTAATTATCTAAAACGAATCTTTTTTGCTAATAACGTTTAGTTTTTAACCAATAAACATTTTTTTCAGTACAATGATCAGATAGAATACGCGGCCGCATTTTTAGTGACCTAAAATGCTGTGTTATCAAGGTTTGAGGGTTTTAGACGTGTTTTATCAACAATCATTTGACGTCATTGTTGTCGGTGGCGGTCATGCAGGATCAGAAGCTGCTTTAGCTGCGGCAAGAATGGGTGTGAATACACTGCTGATCACGCACAATATTGAGACTTTGGGTCAAATGTCTTGTAACCCTGCGATCGGTGGGATCGGTAAAGGCCACCTAGTTAAAGAGATCGATGCGCTGGGTGGTGCTATGGCAATGGCTGCTGATCGCGCAGGCATTCAGTTTAGAACCCTAAACAGCAGCAAAGGACCAGCGGTTCGCGCAACCCGTGCTCAGGCTGATCGCAGTTTGTACCGCACAGCCATGCGTAACACGTTAGAACACGCCGAAAATCTTACAATTTTCCAACAGTCCGTTGATGATTTGATCGTTGAAAATGACCGCGTTTGCGGTGTTGTTACACAGATGGGTTTGAAGTTTAAAGCGCCCACTGTAGTGCTGACCGTAGGCACCTTCTTGGGCGGAACAATCCACATTGGCTTAGAAAATTTCCAAGGTGGTCGCGCCGGTGATCCACCGTCAAACGCGTTAGCACAACGTCTACGGGCATTGCCTTTTAGAGTTGATCGCTTAAAAACAGGTACCCCTGCACGATTAGACGCTCGAACACTCGATTTTTCGAAAATGCAGGAACAGCCAGGTGATACCCCAATACCTGTATTTTCATTCATGGGTAGTGTGGCTGATCATCCTCGTCAGGTCCCTTGCTATATCACGCACACTAATGAAAAAACGCATGACATCATACGTGGTGGATTAGATCGATCGCCAATGTATACAGGTGTTATTGAAGGCGTGGGCCCGCGTTATTGTCCGTCAATTGAAGACAAGATCATGCGTTTTGCCGACAAAAACTCACATCAGATTTTTGTCGAGCCTGAAGGGCTAAACAGCATTGAAGTTTATCCAAACGGCATATCAACCAGTTTGCCTTTCGACGTACAAATGCAGCTAGTACGGTCGATCAATGGGTTTGAAAACGCGCATATCATCCGCCCAGGTTATGCGATCGAATACGATTTCTTTGATCCGCGCGACTTAAAACAAACCCTTGAAACTAAGTTTATTCAAGGATTGTTCTTTGCCGGTCAAATCAACGGTACTACAGGTTATGAAGAAGCCGGTGCGCAAGGATTGATTGCCGGTGCCAATGCCGCCTTGCAAGTGCAGCAAAAAGATCCGCTTATCTTGCGTCGCGATCAGGCCTATATGGGCGTATTGATTGATGATTTAGCGACTATGGGGACCAAAGAGCCCTATCGTATGTTCACCAGCCGTGCAGAATACCGCTTATTGTTACGTGAAGATAATGCCGATATTCGATTGACCGCACTGGGTCGTGAGGTTGGTTTGGTTGATGATACGCGCTGGCAGGCGTTCAATCACAAGCAAGAGTTAATCGAGCAAGAATTACAGCGGTTGCGTGGCCAGTGGGTACATCCCGACCACGTTGCAGTTAGTGAATTAAACCAACTGATTAAAAATCCGGTGTCGCGTGAGCATTCATTGGAAGAAATGATCCGCCGTCCAGAAATGACTTATCGCAAGTTAATGGCGATAGAATCTTTAGGCCCTGCCTTAAAGCACGAACAAGCGGCAGAGCAAGTTGAAATTCAGATAAAGTATGCGGGCTATATTTCGCGTCAACAAGAAGAGATAGCAAAAGCCCAACGTCATGAAAATACGTTGATACCTGCTGATTTTGATTTTGCCTCAGTATCTGGTTTGAGTAATGAAGTGGTAGCTAAGTTAACTGATGCACGCCCGGAAACCATTGGCAAAGCGTCACGTATTTCAGGTATTACACCAGCTGCTATTTCGTTATTGTTAGTCTATTTGAAGAAACAAGGTGCGTTGCGTAAGCAACAGCGCGCGAGCGCTTAAATGGCAATGGATTTACAAAATCAATTAGCCTCTGGTGTCGCGCAACTAGGCCTTGATCTCAGCAATACTCAAATGAATCAGCTGGTGGCTTATGTAGAGTTAATGGTCAAATGGAACAAAGCCTATAACTTAACCTCAGTGCGCGATCCCAACGAAATGCTTAACAAGCATATTCTCGATTCTCTTGCGGTTGTACCCTTTATCGAAAACAAAAACTATATCGATGTAGGAACAGGCCCAGGATTACCCGGGATCCCATTGGCAATCGCTTGTCCAAACGCGCAGTTTACGTGTTTAGATAGCTTGGGCAAACGCGTGCGTTTTATGAAGCAAGTGGTGTTTGAACTCGGTTTGAGCAATGTCATACCGGTTCAATCTCGCGTAGAAGAACACCAAATAAGCGATCATTACGACGGCGTGCTAAGCCGAGCCTTTGCCTCGCTACAGGATATGCTGCAATGGTGCCAACATTTGATTAATTCTTCAGGTGAATTTCTTGCATTAAAAGGCCAATACCCGCAAGATGAGCTTACTGCGTTACCCGATAATATCAATTTAGTTAGTACTCACAAACTAGATATTCCCTTTATGGTCGGTGAACGCCATTTAATTAGGCTAAAAAAACAGTAAGATAGGAAGAATTGTGGCTAAGGTCATTGCAATCGCCAATCAAAAAGGTGGTGTAGGTAAAACCACTACCGCAGTGAATGTTGCTGCGTCAATGGCAGCAACTAAACGCAAAGTGTTACTGATCGATCTCGACCCACAAGGCAATGCAACCATGGGCAGTGGCATCGATAAGTACGAAGTATCTGCTACCAGTTATGAGTTGCTTATCGAAGAGCAACCAATTGACGAAGTCATCATCAAAGACACTGCAGGTAAGTACGATCTGATTCCTGGTAATGGAGATGTCACTGCTGCAGAGATTAAATTGATGGAAGTCTTCGCGCGTGAGCTAAGATTGCGCAACGCTCTTAAACCGGTGCTGAATTATTACGATTTTATCTTCATCGATTGTCCACCTTCGCTAAGCCAACTCACCGTCAACGCACTTGCAGCTGCTGATTCTGTGTTAGTACCTATGCAATGCGAATATTATGCCTTGGAAGGTTTGACTGCTTTGATGGACACAATTCAGAAGCTCGCATCAGTGGTCAACCCTAATCTCAAAATTGAAGGCGTGTTGCGCACCATGTACGATCCGCGCAACAGATTAGCTAACGATGTGTCAGAGCAGTTAAAAAGGCATTTTGGTGAACAAGTATATCGCACTGTTATACCGCGCAACGTACGCTTAGCAGAAGCTCCTAGTTTTGGTGCGCCAGCGATGTACTATGATAAATCATCAACCGGAGCCAAAGCATACTTGGCGCTAGCTGGCGAAATTTTACGTCGCCGAGATACACACAAAGTCGCCGCATCGGCGTAAGCAAGTTAAGTTAAACGAGGACAGCATGTCAGCAAAGAAGCGCGGATTGGGAAGAGGTTTAGACGCCCTGCTTGCCACTAGTCAATCAAATCCAAAGAATCCACCTAGCCGCAACAGTGAACTGAACAAGCTCCCCATTGAGTGGTTAACACCGGGTAAGTATCAACCGCGTAAAGACATGTCGCCTGAGGCACTAGAAGACTTGGCTTCGTCAATTCGCTCACAAGGTGTAATACAACCTGTAGTCGTGCGCCAACTTGCCGAAGAAAAGTTTGAGATTATCGCGGGTGAGCGTCGTTGGCGAGCTGCTCAAATTGCTGGCTTAGACGTGATTCCGTGTTTAATCAAAGACGTGCCAGATGAATCAGCTGTTGCCATCGCATTGATTGAAAATATTCAGCGTGAAGATCTCAATGCCATGGAAGAGGCACAAGCCCTTGACCGTCTAATGGTTGAATTTGCGCTCACTCATCAAGAAGTCGCAGAAGCGGTTGGTAAATCACGCACTACAGTAACCAACCTATTGCGCCTCAATAATCTTAATAGCGATGTGAAAAAATTAGTCGAGTATGGCGATATTGAAATGGGCCATGCGAGAGCGTTGTTGGCGCTTGAAGGTGATGCTCAATCAGAAGCTGCGCAGCACGTTTCAGGTAAAGGTTTGACGGTGAGAGACACTGAAAAATTGGTCAAAAAGCTACTAGAGCCAGCCGCGCCGAAAGCGCCAAAGCAAGTTGACCCAGATGTTGCCCGACTAGCAACCCGCCTTTCGGAGAGTGTTGGAGCGCCGGTGTCGATTGATCACAATGCCAAGGGTAAAGGCAAAATGACGATTAATTTTGCCAGCCTCGATGAACTCGATGGCATTTTGACTAAATTGGCACTGAAAGAAATCGAGTAATTAGTTTTAATACACAGCGAAAGTCAATTATTTTCGAGGTAATTGCACGCAAAACACGACCTGTTGTACTGTGTCTTTGTCATTCCGTTAGTAAATTTTCATAATAGCTTTCAAAAAGGTTATAACGGTTGAAAAAGTTTCAATACCAAGTATACTTTCGTCGCTTTTATTTCGGGCGTTAGATACGACAAAACACATGCCTTCGAACGACTTAGTCGCCGACGGAAAAGCACTGGCGAAAGTGGGCTTTTTTGTTCAACTTGGCGTAACTGTAGTGTTAGCTGCCGCCGCAGCGACAGCAACTGACCTAAATGGGGTCATATCAGTGTTGTTAGGGTGTTTTGCCAGTGTGGTCCCGAATGGAATTTTTGCGTTTTTTGCATTTCGGTTCTCTGGTGCGCAGCAGGCAAAAGCTGTCGCGACTAGCTTAATGCAAGGAGCCAGATACAAATTAGGTTTAGCAGCACTAATTTTTGGAATCGCGTTTATCGCCTTCGAAGCACAACCAGTTCTCCTTTTTTGTGCATTTGCGATTGCCACTATTAGTTATTGGCTAACAATGTTTCGCGTCAGCCAAAGTTCTTGAGGCGCGGGGCTATAAAACAGTTTTATAATTAAACTTTTGGGTTAAACAATGGCTTCTGAATACACAACCTCAGAATATATCAAACACCATTTAACCAACGCTAGAATGTGCACATCCGATGATGGGATAGTGTTCAATAAGGCGTGTGAAGATGCAGGCTTTTGGGTCTGGCATGTTGACACCTTAGGTTGGTCAATTGGTCTTGGTCTACTCTTCTTATGGCTATTCCGTAGCGTCGCAAAAAAAGCGACTACCGGTGTACCGTCTAAAACTCAAGCTTTCGTTGAATTGGTCGTTGATTTTGTCAACGAAAACGTTACCAGTACCTTCCACGGCAGAAGTTCTTTGATTGCGCCATTAGCGCTGACAATCTTCGTCTGGGTGCTTCTAATGAACTTAATGGACTTGGTACCCGTTGACGTTCTACCAATGATTGCAGGAGCGATAGGTGAATACGGATTCGGCATGGACCCGCATGATGTGTACATGAAGGCTGTACCGACGACGGACCTCAACCTCACGTTTGCATTAGCGATCGGTGTATTCTTCCTAATTATTTATTACTCCCTGAAAATGAAAGGCATCGGTGGTTTTGCTAAAGAACTGACCATGCAGCCTTTCGGCCACTGGGCATTTATTCCAGTGAACTTTATTCTTGAAACCGTAACATTACTTGCGCGCCCGTTGTCTCTGGCTCTGCGTCTGTTCGGTAACTTATACGCCAGTGAGTTGATCTTCATTCTGATTGCGACAATCGGTCTGTTCCAACTTCCATTGCACTTCGCATGGGCGGTATTCCACATTCTGGTTCTTCCACTACAAGCCTTCATTTTCATGATGTTAACCATCGTGTATCTGAGCTTGGCGAGTGAAGACCATTAATAACGTTTTGCTTTTAACTTTTAACATTACACTTTAACTAAATCGGAGATTTACATGTTATATATCGCAGTTGCTCTACTAATCGGTATGGGTGCCCTAGGTACTGCTATTGGTTTTGGTCTTCTAGGTGGTAAGTTCCTAGAATCTGCTGCTCGTCAACCTGAGCTAGCGCCTCAACTACAGGTCAAAATGTTCATCGTTGCGGGTCTTATCGATGCGATCGCAATGATCGGTGTTGGTATCGCGCTATACCTATTGTTCGCGGTTGGTGCTTAATTCTATTAACCCTACTTTATAGCGAATTAACGAGGAGGAGCGGACGTGAACATTAACGCCACTCTAATAGGTCAGCTAATTGCCTTTGCGGTATTCGTAATCTTCTGTATGAAGTACGTTTGGCCACCGCTAATGGCTGCGATCGAAGCTCGCCAAAAGACCATCGCTGATGGCTTGGCCGATGCTGAGCGTGCTGGTAAAGACCTAGAACTTGCTCAAGAAAAAGCAACGGCACAACTTCGCGAAGCGAAGCAGCAAGCCGCTGAAATTATTGAACAAGCGAAAAAACGCGCTAACCAATTAGTTGATGAAGAAACGCAACGCGGCCATGCCGAACGCGAAAAAATCATTAATCAAGGTTATGCAGAAATCGAAGCTGAACGTAACCGTGCGAAAGAAGACCTGCGCAAGCAAGTAGCTGCATTAGCAGTTGTTGGCGCTGAGCGTATTCTTCAGCGCGAAATTGATGCAGCAGCACAAGACGACATTGTTGAAAAACTTGTCGCGGAACTATAAGGGATATTGAGCCATGGCTGAATTAACAACCGTTGCTCGCCCTTATGCTACTGCTGCATTTAATTTTGCCGTTGAGCAGAAAGCCATTGCCGAATGGCAAGAAATGTTGGTGTTCGCAGCTGAAGTTGCGGCTAATGAAACCGTAGAGGAATTACTCACCGGTTCAATGGCTGCAGACAAGTTAGCTGAAGTGTTTATCAACATTTGTGGTGAACAGCTCAACACACACGGTCAAAACCTAGTGAAGGTTTTGGCTGAGAATAAACGCTTAACCGCGTTGCCTGAAATTGCTGCTCTGTTTGCAGAGCTTAAAGCAGAGTTCGAGAAAGAAATCGACGTTGATGTGACATCAGCTACCGAGCTTTCAGCTGCACAACAAAGCAAACTCAGTGCGTCGTTAGAACAGCGTTTGGCACGTAAAGTGAAGCTTAATTGTAACGTGGATCCTGCACTGGTCGCTGGTGTGCTTATTAAAGCCGGCGACATGGTCATCGATGGTTCCGTAAAATCTAAATTGAACCGTCTCGCAGACGCGTTGCAAGCATAACGGGGATAAAGAGCATGCAACTTAACTCCACAGAAATTGCTGAACTGATCAAGAAAAGAATTGAACAGTTCGATATCGCGAGTGAAGCGCGAAATGAAGGTACGATTGTCGGTGTAACCGACGGTATTATTCGTATCCATGGCCTTGCTGATGTAATGCAAGGTGAAATGATTGAACTACCGGGTGGTCGCTATGCGATTGCATTGAACCTTGAGCGTGACTCTGTTGGTGCGGTAGTAATGGGTCCTTATGCGGACCTACAAGAAGGTACTAAAGTACAAGCGACTGGCCGTATCTTGGAAGTTCCAGTGGGTCGTGGTCTACTTGGTCGTGTTGTTAACACTCTAGGTGAGCCAATTGACGGTAAAGGCGCTATTGATTCTGACGGTTTTGAACCAGTAGAAAAAATCGCTCCTGGTGTAATCGAACGTCAATCAGTTGATCAACCAGTACAGACTGGTTATAAGTCAGTTGACTCAATGATTCCAATCGGTCGTGGTCAGCGTGAGCTAATCATCGGTGACCGTCAAACAGGTAAAACAGCACTAGCTATCGATGCCATCATCAACCAGCGTGACACAGGCGTTCCTTGTGTATACGTAGCGGTTGGTCAAAAAGCCTCTACTATTGCTAACGTTGTGCGTAAGCTTGAAGAGCACGGTGCATTGCAAAACACTATCGTTGTTGCTGCATCTGCATCTGAATCTGCTGCACTTCAATACCTCGCACCTTACTCAGGTTGTACTATGGGTGAGTACTTCCGTGACCGCGGTGAAGATGCCCTAATCGTATATGATGATTTGTCTAAGCAAGCTGTTGCTTATCGTCAAATTTCATTGCTATTGAAGCGTCCACCAGGCCGTGAAGCATATCCAGGTGACGTTTTCTATTTGCACTCGCGTCTACTAGAGCGTGCTGCTCGTGTAAATGAAACTTATGTAGAGAACTACACTAAGGGCGAAGTGAAAGGTAAGACTGGTTCATTGACTGCGCTACCTATTATTGAAACCCAAGCAGGTGACGTATCTGCGTTCGTACCTACTAACGTAATCTCAATTACCGACGGTCAGATCTTCTTGGAAACTGACTTGTTCAACGCCGGTATCCGTCCAGCGGTTAACGCTGGTATCTCGGTATCGCGTGTTGGTGGTGCGGCACAAACGAAAATCGTTAAGAAACTAGGTGGTGGTATCCGTCTAGCATTGGCCCAGTATCGTGAGTTGGCAGCATTCTCGCAGTTCGCTTCTGACCTTGATGACGCAACCCGTGAGCAACTAGAGCACGGTGAGCGCGTAATGGAGCTTATGAAGCAGAAGCAGTATTCACCATTGAGTGTTGCTGACACTGCAGTTTCATTGTTCGCAGTTGAAAAAGGCTTCTTGAAAGACATCGAGCTTAACAAAATCCTCGATTTCGAAGCGGCCCTTCACTCGTACATGAACAGTGAAAAAGCTGAGCTGATGAACACGATTAATGAGACAGGTAACTATAACGACGATATCGAATCACAAATGAACGACGCTTTAACAACATTTAAAGCGACGCAAACTTGGTAATCGATAGGTGCTTTGGTGAATAACTAAGGCACCGCTTTCGTTAAGTAACTGGAGAATAATCATGGCCAGCGGTAAAGAAATTAAAGGTAAGATTGGGAGTATTAAAAACACCCAAAAAATTACCAGTGCGATGGAAATGGTTGCAGCGTCAAAAATGAAAAAGGCGCAAGACCGAATGGCTCACGGCCGTCCATACGCAGACAACATGCTAAAAGTGATTGGTCATATCGCAAATGGTGCGCTTGAATATCGTCATCCGTACCTAGAAGAACGCGAAGTTAAGCGCGTTGGTTACATCGTTATCTCTACAGACCGTGGTCTGTGTGGTGGCTTGAATACCAATGAATTTAAACGCGTGACACAAGACATCAAAGGTTGGCAAGAAAAAGACGTAGAAGTTGCGTTTGCTGCATTGGGGTCTAAAGCGTGTGCGTTCTTCAACCGTTTCGGTGGCAACGTGATGGCTGCTGAATCAGGAATTGGAGATAAGCCAAGTGTGAGCGATATCGTCGGTATTGTACGCGTAATGATTAACGCGTTTGATAACGGTGAGCTCGATAGAATTTACTTGGTTTACAACAAATTTGTGAACACCATGGCTCAAGAGCCAGTGATCAATCAATTATTGCCTTTGCCGAAATCGGAAGATGAAGCATTACAGCATCGTTGGGACTACATTTATGAGCCGGATCCAAAGCCAATCTTAGAAGCTTTGATGACGCGCTACATTGAGTCTCAGGTATATCAAGGTGTAGTCGAAAACGCAGCTTCAGAGCAAGCCGCGCGAATGGTAGCGATGAAAGCTGCTACAGACAACGCCGGCAATCTAATCGATGAATTGCAATTGGTATACAACAAAGCCCGTCAGGCAGCGATTACGCAAGAAATCAGCGAAATCGTTGGCGGCGCAGCTGCGGTGTAGGCAACAGGTTTAAAGATAACGAGGACTAATTATGAGTCAAGGTAAGGTCGTCCAAATCATTGGTGCTGTTGTGGATATTGAATTCCCACAGTCAGACGTACCAAGAGTATATGACGCACTGAAAGTGACCGAAGGTGACTTAGAGGGTCTAACCCTTGAAGTGCAGCAACAATTAGGTGGCGGAGTTGTCCGTGGTATCGCACTAGGTACTACCGATGGTCTACGCCGTGGTTTAACCGTTGAAAACACAGGCGCACCTATCAGCGTTCCAGTGGGTACAGCTACTTTGGGCCGTATCATGGACGTTCTAGGTAACCCGATTGACGAAGCGGGCCCTATCGGTGAAGAAGAGCGTATGTCTATTCACCGCGAAGCGCCAAGCTACGAAGAACAATCTAGCTCTGTTGAACTACTAGAAACTGGTATCAAGGTTATCGACTTGGTATGCCCATTCGCTAAGGGTGGTAAAGTTGGTTTGTTCGGTGGTGCGGGTGTTGGTAAAACCGTAAACATGATGGAACTTATCCGTAACATCGCAATCGAGCACAGTGGTTACTCAGTATTCGCGGGTGTTGGTGAACGTACGCGTGAGGGTAACGATTTCTATCACGAAATGAACGAATCAAACGTACTGGATAAAGTATCGTTGGTATACGGTCAGATGAACGAGCCACCGGGTAACCGTCTACGTGTTGCACTGACTGGTTTGACAATGGCTGAGAAGTTCCGTGACGAAGGTCGTGACGTACTTTTCTTCGTTGATAACATCTACCGTTATACTTTGGCCGGTACTGAAGTATCAGCACTTCTAGGTCGTATGCCTTCAGCGGTAGGTTATCAGCCTACACTAGCTGAAGAGATGGGTGTACTTCAGGAGCGTATCGCGTCTACTAAGACTGGTTCAATCACTTCAATCCAAGCGGTATACGTACCTGCCGATGACTTGACTGACCCGTCTCCAGCAACAACCTTTGCTCACTTGGATGCAACGGTAGTTTTGTCACGTGATATTGCATCTTTGGGTATCTACCCTGCGGTTGACCCGTTGGATTCAACATCACGTCAGCTAGACCCGCTAGTAGTTGGTCAAGAGCACTACGATACTGCACAAGGCGTACAAACCACATTGCAGCGTTATAAAGAGCTTAAAGACATCATTGCTATCTTGGGTATGGATGAATTGTCTGATGAAGACAAGCAAGTGGTAACACGTGCACGTAAGATCCAGCGTTTCTTGTCACAACCGTTCTTCGTAGCAGAAGTATTTACTGGTTCTCCTGGTAAGTACGTATCGCTTAAAGACACGATTGCTGGCTTTAAGGGTATCTTAGCAGGTGATTACGATGACCTGCCTGAGCAAGCCTTCTATATGGTTGGTTCAATCGACGAAGCGTTAGAGAAAGCCAACAAAAAATAAGTCTGAGCGCGCAAGCGCTCACTTTAGGAGGTGCCCATGGCAGCAATGACAGTACATCTTGACGTAGTAAGTGCAGAGGAACAGGTTTTCTCTGGTCGCGTCGAGACTATACAGGTGACAGGTAGTGAAGGTGAATTGGGTATCCACCCGGGTCACGCGCCACTTATCACTTCATTAAAGCCTGGCATGGTGCGACTAGTTAAGCAGCACGGTGAAGAAGAGATGATTTACATTGCTGGTGGTGTACTTGAAGTACAACCCGGCACTGTAACTGTTCTAGCGGATACCGCAGTACGAGCAGAAGATCTCGATGAGCAAGCTGCAGAAGAAGCGAAACGTCGCGCTGAAGAGCATATTGCTAATCCAGGCACAGACTTTGATTACGCTGAAGCAGCCGTTGAGCTAGCTGAGGCAATTGCGCAATTGCGTTTGATACGGAAATTGCGTAAGTAAAAAGTCTAATAAAAAACTAAAAAAGCCGGCTTTCGCCGGCTTTTTTATTGCTCATAATAGCTTTGCTTTGCAGTGAAGAACTGCGGGTAACGACGTATAACGCTATATAACAGTCCATTTAAATTTTCGATGCTGTGAATTTCGCTATTGTATTTAGCCATTTTGGCCGTCATCCAATGCACAACTTTATGGATGAAGTTAGAAACTGACGATGTCCGCAGGCTACCCGCGCAAAAGTGGCGAATGTAATCAGCACAATGCTGGTCGTAAGTATTGTTCCACTTTAACGATAATGCACGCGTTAAGCGCAACTGTGCATCCGCAGCTATAATGTGACCGTTTTCGCCCCAACCCACAGAATGTTGCTCCGCGATTGGGTCGTTCTTATGCGCCAAGACAAAGTCGATAAAATCGAGTGTTGCTTGGCAATTCTTAACTAGGATAACGCCTGAATTCCAACGCTGGGTTCTGCCCCTAGCCATTAATAACGGGTAGTCATTGGCAGGGTCGGCTAGAATATCAGGGGTATGGGCATGCACCATTGCATCTGCGTCAAGGAACAAAACGTGTTTGTATCCGGCGCGAAGTGCTGCTTGAATCAAGTGAATCTTAAGCCAGCAACACTCGCTACCTAAACCAACGAAACTGGGTTGGTCAACAAGTAAATAATCAGCGTCTATTTTATCTGCATAGCGTCTATGGCTCGCGAGATGTTTATGATACAACCACTGATAGCCATTCAAGGCAATACTCAGAATCAATAGCTTTTTCATATCTTGCGTACCTCGTGTTTAGGTATAAGTCTTTGCGCTAACATTCCGCTTTTTGTGCCTTAAGCGATTTACAGCAAAAACAAGACCAACTCTAAAGTGACGGATGTTTGCTTTTAGAAGCCGCAAAAAACAGATTTTTGTAGAATTTTTTTAGTTTGCAAATCAATTCGAGACGCGAACTGCGAAAAATCTCGATGAAAAATAAAAAAACAATATAAAACAATAGCATATGTGTTGGCATGGTTGTGGCACTGCTCCTTAGGAGATCCCAAAGGAGAAACATATGAAGCAATTTAAACTACCTGACTGGCTGATGTCACTGCTCGTGCTTAGCGCAGCCATTTCAGGGCTGCAAAACGCAAACGCTGTTGAGCTCGTTGATGGCAATTACCAATGGCAGTTTCTCTCGGGGCAACCCTGGCCACTGGGTTACGACCAATCGACAGGCAAACCTGAAGGTATGTCGTGGGCTAAGAACGATTATCCACAGGATTTCTTTGAACGCATTCGCAATGCGCTACCAGAATCGGCGATTAATGAAGCTTTTTTGACTGATGACGACGGCGCAAACATCCATTTAGTAGAAGACGGTGAGGTGTTTGTAACCTTTATCCATGAGGGTGCAGGGTATCGCAATTCGTTTGGTTTTTTTACCTATGATAGGCAAAACCCGCCCACGGATATACATCAAATTCAGGAAACTATCGTATTCCCAAACTTGTCATTTCCACACATGACTAACGGTCATCGTGTCAGTTTAGGCCATTTTAAGGCTGGTACTTCTATTGGCTTTTTTATTGCGGCTAATGGGTATTGGTATTACACGGGTGTTAAGCCTTGGAAGATCCCGTACTACTATTCGATCAGTGAATTGAATCCAGAACACACCGCAGAATTGCGCCAGCACAATGTACTGTTGCTCGATAATGAGGTTGAAGAAGTGATTTTAGGTTTTGAGGATTTACCTCGTACCTGGGGCGACAACGATTTTAACGATGCTGTCTTCAGCGTAAAAGTAACGCCTTTTACGGCACTTGAAACCGAAGAGTTATCGGTAATGCCTGACGCTAACGATAGTGATGCAGACGGTATCGCTGATGAAGAAGACGAATTCCCGAATGATTATAAACGTGCCTACAGCAGCTCTTATCCAAGTACTGATGGTTACGTGACCCTCGCATTTGAAGATAACTATCCTAATTATGGTGATTACGACATGAATGACTTAGTCGTACGCGAGCGGATGGTCACAATCTACAATGCTCAAGGCGAGATCGCAGGCTTTAAGCTGACAGGTTATATTGATGGTCGCGGAGCATCACGCGCCAGTGGATTCGCGCTAAGGTTATTAGATCTTCCGCCAGAATTGGTTGAATCTGCATATATCGATATCGCCGAAAACAGATACGACAAGCAGACAGAAGATTATCAAACCGACGCAGTGATCAAACTGTGGGGTAATTCCAAAGTATTTACTCATACTGGAGAAATTGGCACCTGCTCGCACTTTAACACGGTGATGAACTGCGACCGTTTCGAACCAGTGCCGTTTGAGTTAGATGTAAGTTTTGCTTATCCAATCGCCTCATTACCTCATTCAAGCTTGGACTTCTTTATCTTCCGCACGAATAATCGCAGCCACGAGATCCATTTTGCAGGTTATCCGCCCACAGATTTGTTTGACCCTTGGTTAATCGGCAAAGGTAAAGATAACTCTGACCCACAATATGGCCGCTATTTTATCAGTGAATCGGGATTGCCTTGGGGACTTAAACTTGAGCAACAATGGCAGTATCCGCGCGAGTATATTGATGTTGAATGGGCTTATCCACGTTATGAACTATGGGTAGAGTCTGCTGGCACTGAAGAGCAAGACTGGTATCAATCAACAACTCGCACTGCACACGTTTATGACAAAGAGGAGAACTAAGATGATGAACTCAACACTTAAAGTAATCACTGCGGCTTCACTACTAACTTTGTCAGGACACTGTTTAGCCGATAACGATGCCAAGCGCTCACTAGAGATAGATGTACCTGAAGGCTTTATGTTTACCTCTCATCGAGAAATTGACTTAGATATTTCGGTGGCAGACACAGATGGAAGCCCATTGAGTGGGATTATAATCCGCGTTCAAGCCATTCCCGCTGATGATCAGAACCAGGACATGAAACCTGAAACTATCTTCATTGGACGCACGAATGAGAGCGGTTGGCTAACTAGCGAGGTGGATTTCCCTCACTATGTGAAAAAGGTGCGCATAGTGGCGTCTAGCCTTGGATTTGAGGGGCAGCGTGAAATTGACTTAACGAATATTGAGTATCTAAGCGTTAGTTTCTAATTACCGCACTCTATCTATTCAACCAGGGGCTTTTAAGGCCCCTTTTTTATTGTCATTTCAGAATGCTTTGCAAATTGAGAAATTGATTACTTTTGCGCATCGCAAATTGCATAAAACATCACTTTTAAATCAAAGATTTAAAAATTAATACAGTAAATACAATAGGTTATAAATTTTTGTAAAAGTGGCATGTTAGTCGCAACCCCCAGTTAGTTATTTTTTCTGAAGGTGTTTTAGCCATGCAAAACTCATCGTCAATAGCGGATTCACTCACCACTCGGTGCAACAAGGTTAACTATCGCGGAACTAAACTTGATTGGTTGATCGTCGCGCCGATGTTAGTTGTTTTACTACCAGTGTTTTTGATTAATGCATGTATCGCTTTGGTTAAACGAGAATCATGTTTGATCAATCATTACGCCGTGGACGCATTAGGTCGTAATGTGACTCTACGTACATTTCGCTTTGGCCTGTTGAAGGGCACTGCCATTTTGTTCGATATCGCAAAAGGTTCAATAGCGATTTGCGGAGTCGGTACCAATACCCGTCTTTCGTTGCATGAACAACGGGAGTTCACCAAGCGGTACAATATGCCTTCAGGCTTATTTAGTTTGGCGGAAATTAATGCTTGCATCGGTTTATCTGATACCTCTGAATACGAGCTAACCCAAAAGCAAGCCAATCAGTCCTATTCGCAGTACTTGGTATTAATGTTCAAAGGGTTATTAATTCAGGTGTTCTTCAGTAACTCAACGTTGACCAAGCCAGCCCGTTTCGATGTATTCGGCATTGATATCACAAATGATTCAATGGAATCCGCAGTCGCGCGTGTCACCGCGGACAAACCCATTTACACTCAAACACCAAAAACCGGTTTTTTTATTAACGCACATTCAGTCAATCTTGCTGAGCGCAACGCGTCTTTTAGACAAGCATTAATGAAAAGCGATTGGCGCTTCGCGGATGGCTCAGGTATGCGCGTGGCCGCACAAAGTAAAGGTTATTTACTCAAGGGCAACATTAATGGTACCGACATGCTGCCGCCAATTTGCCAAGCATGTGTAGAAAAACACAAAAGTATCTTTTTGTTAGGCGCTGCACCTGGTGTAGCCAAAGAAATGGCAAATAAACTCAAGCGAGAATTCCCTGGATTGCAAATCAGTGGTGTCGAGCATGGCTTCCACAAAGATTACAGCGATATTGTCGAGCGCATCAACAGTAGCGGTACTGCAGTATTGCTTGTAGCGATGGGCTCACCGTTTCAAGAAGCATGGATTAACCAACATCGCAAACTGCTGCGCTGTAACAGTATTCTTGCCGTCGGCGGCTTATTTGATTTCTATTCTGGCCGTATTCCCCGCGCCCCGCGCTGGATGCGAGAAATAGGCTGTGAATGGCTGTTCAGACTTTATCAAGAGCCGATTGTTAAATTCTCGCGTTACGTTATCGGCACACCCGAATTTTTAATCAGAACATTTATTTTTAAACAAGCCTAAGCGCTTGCTGTGAATAAGGAGACAAAGTATGAACTTGTCACTATTACTACCTAAAAACCCCTTCAATGTAACACCCGAAAAGCAAACTAAGGCCGTTAAGCGCGAAGGTATGCCTATGTGGCTACAACGCATTGCTGCAGCTGCAATCTTATTGCTATTAAGCCCATTGATTTTAACCGCAATGCTAGCCGTTAAGCTTGATAGCCGAGGCCCGATAGTGTTTTCACAGGTTAGAATTGGTGCTTTTGGCCGCCGCTTTAGATGTTATAAGTTGCGTTCTATGTACCTTGCGACTGATCCTAAGTTTCGCGAACCCAACCCAGAAGAAAGTAGCCGTGAAGGTGTGTGTAAGAAGTACGTCAATGATCCGCGTATAACGCCTGTAGGTCGTATTATTCGAAAACTCTCTATCGATGAGCTACCACAATTATTCAATGTTGTTAAAGGTGATATGGCACTTGTAGGCCCGCGTCCTCACTTAGTTAGCGAATTTGAGCAGTACGATGCGAGTATTTACCCACGTCTACACTGCCAGGCTGGATTAACAGGGTTGTGGCAGGTATCAGGTCGCGCAGATACCACTTTTGATGAGCAAATGTCACTGGATAACTCATACGTAGAAAAACAAAGCTTTATCATGGATATGCTTATCTTATTGAAAACGGTTCCTGCGGTAATGTTTGCCAAAGGCGCTTATTAATCCCCACTAATTCCGGCCCTCAATTGAGGGCCAGCGTCAGTTTTACACCCTCATAAACCGTTATTTTGCATTTGCAAAATACAAAAAATCCGCTCGCACAATGCGAAAACCCTGCGAAACGAAAATATAAAAGCCATATAAAACAAACGCTTAACTCTTGGCATGGGCCTTGCGAACGCTAGGTATAACGTTTTTACAGGAACATTAAAATGAAGTCGTACAAAACCTTGCTAGTGTTGTTATCTCTCGCAAATTTGCTAAGCGCATGTACCCAACATCACGGTTTGCGCACGGCTGAGCAAAGTGAACACGACTTTTACGGTGAGATGAATAAACAAGGCGTTGCTTTCGCACAGCGCACACCTGAAGGTGGAAGCTTTTTTTGGTCTTCGCACTGTGACGAGCGCTTTTTATTTGCGGCGCCAGTCAGCATTGTGTCTAACGAAGCTGGGCTGGTAAAACATTCGCCTTCAGCCAAGCAAAATTCTTCGCCTTTTAGTGGTCAGTTAACCTTGAGTCAAGGGGATCTTATCGAGTTGCAACTTGACATGGGTGAAGGTTTTGCTGGCAATTACATGGTTGATAGCTTGGGCAACATTAACGTACCCATGTTGCCGCCGATTCAAGCGATTGGCAAAACTACTAGCGAAATTTCCAAAGAAATCGAACTTGCATTGATTAAAGCGCAGTTGTTTCAACCGGAAACAGCCATGACAACGATCAAAGTATTACGTTGGTCAGCCATTGAAGTCACAGTTGAAGGTGCGGTTTTCGCTTCAGGTCGCGTACTTATCAATACTGAATCGCCTGACGCCATGTACGACGCGCGTGATGCAGCAACAGGTGATTACACCCCGACTCGTTATTTGTCTGAAGCACTTCGCGCGGCTTCGGGTGTGCGTCCTGATGCCAAATTAGAGCAAGTGTTTTTGGTGCGCAACGGTTGGCGTATTGAAGTTGATTTAAGCGGTATTATTTCTGGCAAACCCGTTACCGATATTCCCTTGGTAGCAGGTGACCACATTGTTGTGCCGAGCACTGGTTGTTTCCAACCGCACTTGGTTAAACCTAGTCAAATTACACCAAAAGGTTTCCGGGTGTTTATGTCGAACCTTATCGACTCTGCTGAAAGTAATGCCAATGCAGCAGTGGGCCGTTATTCAACCAACTTGCCGTATGGTACACGCCTGTTGCAGGGCGCTATTTCTGCTAATTGTGTAGGCGGTATGTCGTGGACGAACGCACCGCGTAAAGTCGTGTTAGCCAGCAAACACCCCATTACCGGTGAAACGCAGGTCATCGAACGGTCTATTGAACAGTTGCTTAGAGAGCCTGATCGCGATGCTATCAATCCGTATTTGATGCCGAATGACGCGATTGCCTGCTACGACAGTGATGTGACTAATCTACGCGATATCGCAGCCACCATTGCTGATGTCTTGCTACCGATTAAATTGTTCTAAGGGTGCTGTTATGAATGCTTTAAAAATCCCCACGAAGTTTGATCAATTTAGGTCGTTAGTGTACCGCATACTGCGCTGGCCCTATTTGGTTACAGGGGGCGTTGCATACTTAGTAATCGCACTGTTAGTTGTGGTTTATTTGCAAATGCCAGCGAAGTACAAAAGTGAAATGGAACTCGTGTTACCTGGCACAGGTGCAAGCAGCAATGTCAGCCTGAATGAAGTTGGCCAAGTGGTTTCGCAAACTACAGCGCCATTTTCTGGCGGTGGCTTTAACCCTCGAGTTAACTACAAGCAAATGCTGATGAGTCGTACCGTTTTAGAGGAGGCCAGCGAAGCCCTAAATATGTCAATGAAGGATTTTGGTCAACCCAAAGTCACTTTGACTGAACAGACATCAATAATCACAGTTTCAATTGCTAGCCTTACACCTGAGCACGCGGAAGAGAAAGCTTGGGCCTTGTACACAGCATTACAGGCTGAACTTGATGAACTGCGCGCAGATGAAGTTGAGCGTCGCGATAATTCTATTAAAGCGGTGTTACAGACTTATCGCGAAAGAACCAACTTTGCGCGTAACAGCATTGTTGATTTTCAACAGCGTTCGTTGTTGGTCTCACAAGATCAAATCGAGCTTATGATTAAAATGCAGGCGGATTTAAAACATCAAAAACACATGCTGCAAGGTGAGCTCACGAATCTTGAGCACTATGTAAATCAGTTAAGCGAAGAGTTGCAGGTTTCTCCACATTTAGCGTCGATTGGTTTGATGTTGCAGTCAGATCCGAATTTCACCGGTTATGTGAGTGAGCTCAATGTTTCGATTGAAACGCTTACAGAATTCACCGCTTCCTGGGGAGCGAGTCATCCGAAAGTTATTGCACAAAAGCGCAGAGCAGAAGCTGCACGGGAAAAAATGTTGCAGTACGTGGGTCAGTTTGTAGGTGTTGAATCACCACAGCTAGTGTCAGCATTAACTGTAAACGAGAGTCCCAAGCGCGCCCAACTGTTCAGTCAGTTAATTGATGCAATGGCGAAACTAACCGGTACGCGATCAGAGTTAATTGAAATCGAACGTGCGCATGTTCACGTCAGTGATGAATTAAAAGTTGCATCACGTGAAGTGGCTGAACTTGATCGCTTACAACGCGAGTTCGATTTGGCAGAGGCTGTTTTCACATCGGCTGCAGCCCGTTTAGAAGCAAACAAGGCAGACGTATTTGCATCCTACCCTGTATTGCAAATGCTGTCCGAACCGAGCTTAGAATTTAACCAAACATCACCCAAAGTAGCTATAGCGATTGCCGCGGGCTTATTTGGCTTTGTCTTCATCACAATTGGATTAATCGTATTATGGCAACGCGACAAGATCATCAATCTTATTCTGAAGAAAAGCTAACCCTCCTTGCGTTGTCGAGTACTTACGGGATTTATGCTTTCGGCGGCCTTTACGTATTGGGCTCGGTAATCGGTTATATGCTGGCTGGTATTGTGTTGTTGCGCAGCTTCGTTGGCCAAGGTCTAAAAGTGCAAAGCGTATCCGCCATGCAATGGGTATGGCACATCGGCATGCTAACCATGCTTCTCGCTTTGTTCATTGGACACGCCAATTGGAATTTAGGTATGCCGCAGACAATAAAATCAACCATCGGTTGGGCCAAAGGCTGGGCGTTAATGTCACTATTTATCTGGTTGGGTGCCTGTTCTTACATCCGCCCCCACTATGTAGTGCGCGGTGTATCGCTGGTTGCTATTCACAGTCTAGTCTTCGCATTGATTAGCGTATTGGCTTATATCGCAGGTATAAGTGGTGATATCTACGTTTCGCCATTAAAAGTTGTGGGCGGTCCTGGTCCTGATTTTTTCAAAGTCTCGCTATTTGGTATGAATCCAGAAACCGGGGCTGGTCGTTGGCAGTTTTTTGGCCCCTGGGCACCATCTGCCGGTTTGATTGCGTGTTTGTCACTGGTGATTGTGTCGCTTGAAAAGAACGACAAGATCCGTCGCTGGGCTTACTTTGGCTGCTTTGTGATTGTTGTACTCTCGCAGTCTCGTGCGGGACTGGCCATTTTCCTCGTACTTATTCCTTTGTTGAGTACTCAAAAATCATTAAAGCACCCCGCGCTATTTTTCATCGCTGGGGTTGGTTTACCTGCATTGCTGTTGTTGGGACAACCGTTGTTTGAGGCGGTTATGGATTCCTATCAGCAAGTAAAAGATGCGCGCCCAGATTCAACTCGTGTGCGTAATGCATTGGCAAACATCGCTATCCAGCGTTGGCAGAGTGAAGCGTTTTGGTTTGGTCACGGCATTATTGAACGCGGTCCGAAGATGGTGGAATTTATGCCTATTGGTACTCACCACAGTTGGTATGGGCTGTTGTTTGTTAAAGGGCTAGTAGGCTTGTTTGCTCTGGCAATCCCATTATTTATCAGCGCTGTTTATCTTGTTTGGCAAGGTATTCACAGCAAGTTAGCACATCGAGCGCTATGTTTGGTGTTTGTGTTGTTGTGCTACAGCTTTTTCGAGAATTTAGAAATTTTAATGTATTTATGCTGGCCTGCATTTTTAATCATTGGCATGGCCTTCACACCACAAAAATTGGAGAATTACGATGCGTAAATTTAGTCATTATTTAGTAGGCTATTACGGTATGCACAATGCGGGCGACGACGCTCTGATGCTGGCGTCTATGTACGGCATTAGCACACTCGCTGAGCATACTAATATCTGCGTATCGGCGACCTCGACTATTTACGACTTAGCTAGCCAAACTTTGCCACCCACGCTCAAAGCACGCCAGTCATTTCGCGGTCAAAATCGGCTTAAGCATTATGCTAATGCACTGCGTAGCGATACTGTGGTGTTTGGCGGTGGCTCGGTGATGCACAACAGCCATGACTTAAAAATGAAGCTCGATATGCTTAAGTTCTCAGGTACGGGTAAATCGCGTGCCGTTGGTGTAAGTGTTGGGCCGTTCGTTGATACGTCTGCCGAGAGGCATTGTGCTGAACTACTCAATCGCTTGGACTTTGTTGGTGTTCGCGATCAGAAGAGTTACGACATTGTTCAATCTCTTGCACCCAATGCTAATTGTCAGTTGACTTTCGATCTGGCGCCTTCACTTGTTAGTCATCCGCGCTTTAAGGCCTTGCCCGCTGAGCGTTCAGGTATTTTAGTTAATGTCTGCCCTATTGCTAGGGGTACACATGGCAATTTCGACGTTCAGGCTGATGAAAGACGCATTGACCATTTAGCTGATGCACTGATTCGTATATGGAATGCTACTGGTGAGAGAATTAGTGTGATTTCACTGAATGGTCATCACGAGTTTGGTGACGATCGCTTGTGTGAATTACTTGTTCGCAAAGTAAGCAAAGTTGTGCCTTCGCGCTTTATTCAGTACCACACAGATACCTTTAGCATTATTCAATTAGTGGGCTCTTTTAAAGCGTGTTTGAGTATGCGCTTACATGGCAACGTTTTTGCATTTATGACAGAAACACCGTCTTTTTCATTAAATTACCATCCAAAATGTAATCAGTGGTGTGAGCAAATCGGTTTACCACAGCAAAATCGTTGTGACATGACAGACTTTGATCCACAAACATTGACTGACCAAGTAATTGATGGACTAGAGAATGGGTTTGCTATACCAACTCTTACAGTTGACAAGGCGGTGCAACGTTCATTGAGTAATTGGAGTTAAGCTTATGAAAAGCAATAAAATATCTGTCGTAATTCCGCTTTACAACAAAGCCCAACACGTGATGCGTACCCTAGAAAGCGTAGCCAAACAAACGCTTTCTGCTCATGAAATCATAGTTGTTGACGATGGCTCTACAGATGATGGTGCACAGATTGTCGCAGAAGCCAATATTCCTAATTTGCATCTCATTTCGCAAACTAACGCTGGAGTGTCAGTTGCTCGTAATACGGGGATTGAGGCAGCTACTGGGGACTTCATTGCATTTATTGATGCTGATGATGAATGGATGCCCATGTTTCTTGAACAAATGATGGAGTTAGCCGAGCGTTTTCCAATTGCCGGCGTTTTCGCCAGCCGTTATCAAATGGTTGTGGGCGAAAATTATTTTCGCGATGTAAAATTTGCGCCATTTGACGTGCCGCCTGAAGGCGGACTTATGAGCAGTTTTTACGATTTAGCGAGTCGCGGTGATTTGCCATTTCACCTTTGCAGTATGGTGGTAAGAAAATCCTCTATTGATAGCGTAGGCGGTTTTCCTGTAGGTGAAACTATGGGTGAAGATCAAGATTTAATGTGCCGGCTGGCTGAAAACTATCACGTTGCTTACTCACCTAGTATCAATTATCTATACCATACGGATGCCACAAATCGCGCTTGTGTAAACCATTTACCCGCGCAGGAGCTGCCTTTCAGTCAACGGATAATGGCGCGTCTAGAACAGCAACCGAGTGTAGATACTAAACAACGCATTGAACGCATGCGCTTTTGTGCCGCACACATTTGTCATTTAGCTCAGCGCAATTTGCGCAATGGCAACGTGTCAGCGGCGTGGAATTTATTGAAAGACAAACGTTGCTGGCTCAAGCCGAAGCACAAAATTTTGTTGACCCTAGGCTGTGTACTGTTTTATCCATTTAAAGCAAACAACAGAATGGCTGCATAGCGGTATGATGGCTGGCATGAATACTGTCAGCTATCTTTACAACCTCCGGTTTCAAGTTGTAAACATCTTTATTAACTAATTGTTTTTATTGATTAAAACTGTATGGCTCGATTTGTGCTTTAAATCGCTTAATCTTGCAGTAAAAAGAAAATCGCAGTATGAAACTATCAACAATTAAATTCCTTCAAGGCTTAATGCTAGTCGCGTCTTTATCAGTCAGCGGACTAGCCAACGCAATTATCATTTACACAGATGCCTCGTCTTTTCAAAATGATAATGTTGTCACTTTTGTGTCGACCCCATCAAGCGGTGGCAACGGCAGCGTCGCGGGCTCTTTGACCTTTACGAGTGGTCCCTCGGCAAGCGTTTTTTTTGGCAACTTCACCAATCTTCTACAAAATGAGTTAGCCTTATCCGGTGTTGAGAACTTTAATGTAGATATTGCTGGTGGTGCGTATGCCTTTGGCTTTGATGTTACCGATCCGCGTTCAAGCTCATTGCCGAATGGTTGTAATGTAAGCTCATGTGTTGATTCGGTTTTCAGTTTTTCTATCTTTAGCGGTAATGCGCTTGTTGGTTCGTTTTCATTTAACCCTTTATTTTCTGATTCGGTTTTAACCTTCGTTGGCGTATATTCGAATACCCTATTTGACCGTGTAGAAATACGCGAGACTGCAGGGACTAATGACAATGAATATTTTGGCAACTTTCAACTGAGTACGGTGCGACAAAGTGTGAGTGAGCCTGGCATGTTAGTGTTTTTCTCTCTTTCAGCGCTAGCGCTATTGAACCTTCGCAGAAAAATTAAGGCTTTTTCATAGGTCAACAATTTCTATTCATATAGGGTTTAACACACGGGTTAAACCCTTCTTCGCCTGTCGTTTTTTATGCTATTTATCTTCGCAAAATAGCTTGTAGAGAACCGCAATCACTTCAGTGACTTCGTGGCTGTTCAGTGAGTAGTAGATAGTTTGCGCCTCGCGCCTGGTAGCGACATATTTTTCCTTACGCAACCAGGCCAAGTGCTGAGACAGCGATGATTGTGGAATAGGAATAACTTCATTGAGCTGAGATACGCTCATTTCGCCATCTTGAAGCACGCATAACGTCATTAGTCGGTAACGGTTGCCCAGCGCTTTTAATAAATTAATCGCTTCCTGGGCGTTGGCTTCCATTTTGGCAAAATCTTGCATTTAGGGTCTTACTTCAGCTTAGGTGGTTTTCACTTTATTGGCCGCTATCATGCCAACTAACATTGCAATAATAAAACCAAATATTTTTTCATCCATGCCGCTGAGGTTGGCGATCGCCGGCCCGGGGCATATGCCTGAAATACCCCAGCCAAGACCAAATATTACTGCGCCAATCAGCAAAGGCTTGTCGATATCACTGCGTGTTGGCAATGAGAAGCTAGCGGCAAAAATAGGCTTCGACATCTTGGTTTTGCTCAACAGATAACCGGGAATAAATACCGCCAACGCGCCGCACATTACGAAGGCTAAACTTGGATCCCATGCGCCTGCTACATCCAAAAATGCCAACACGATAAGCGGTTCAACCATTCCCGAAATGGTCAGACCGATACCAAATCCAATACCGGCAATTAAAGCGATGATGAGGTTCATTAAGCTGCTCCTAGAAGATGTCGAGTAACGAATACGGTAATGGCTGCAGTAGCCATAAATATAACGACCGACGTAATCGACCGAGGTGATAGTCGACCAATGCCGCAGATACCATGACCACTCGTACAGCCTGAGCCGAACACACTGCCAAAACCCACCAGCAGTCCACCGGCAATGAGCATCCACCAGCTAGAGTTGATATTGGGTAAGTTATAGCTAGTGGTTTGCAACACCACAGGCCCAAGAATAAGCCCGATAACAAACATCCAACGCCAAGCATTGCCGGGTTGTAACTTAAGCAAATTACTGACAATTCCGGAAATGCCCGCAATTCTGCCGTTTGCTACTAACAAAAGTAGCGACGACACCCCCAAAATTACGCCACCAATGAGTGGCTCAATAAAATCTGTCATTAGCAATCTACTCCGTATTCGTAGCTTTAAATAAAGGCTATGGGTTGTTTGATAAAACGTTTACCGTTTGCCGCTTTTGGCGGTAGTTTTCCGGCGGCTATGTTCAGTTGTACTGACGGATACAAGAGCCTCGGAATATCAAGGTTTTCGTCGCGTGATTCACGCAGTTTAACAAAGTCATCGCGACTGTTACCTCGCCCAACATGAATGTTATCGGCTTTGCTCTGTGCAACAGTGCAATTGTATTTAAGTTCGCGGCCCTCGGGCTGATAATCATGGCACATCCACAGCACAGTTTGCTCTGGTAGCCGGTGTAAGCGCTCAATACTAGCGAATAGCACCTCTGCACTGCCACCCGGAAAATCACAGCGGGCGGTACCACCATCTGGCATAAACAAGGTGTCACCTACAAATGCATTTCCTTCAATAAGATAGGTAACACTGTCATTTGTATGGCCTGGCGTAGCAATTACGCTAACTTCACTATTTCCCAAGCTAAAGGTTTCATTATCGACAAACAAATGGTCGAAAGGTTGGCTTTCCCTGGTGATGTTTGCACAGTCGAGGTCAAAGAATTCAATAAATGTCTTTTGTACTTCCACAACCCCTGCTCCAGCACCAATTCTGCCGCCGAGTTTCGATTTTAAATAATACGCTGCTGAGATGTGATCGGCATGTGCATGTGTTTCTAAGATCCATTCAACGTGGAGGTTGTTATTGGCAATGAAAGCAATTTGCTGATCAGCAAACTCAGTCCACAACTTGCCAGTATGTGCTGAATAATCAAGCGCACTGTCAATGATCATCGCCTGTTTGCTTGCCTGTTCGTACACCACATAACTGATAGTAGAACTAGCTTGATGAAAAAATGCATGTATCGAAATCATTATTTTACCTCTAGCATTTATTTATATATCGTATATTATAAATATAAGATATTCAAATGTGAGTACAACATTTTGCTGACTGTTTTCATCAGTGCATTAATTATAGGTCTGAGTTTAGGGCTGCTTGGCGCAGGTGGGTCGATACTTACAGTGCCAGTATTAGCGTATGGCGTTGGCTTTAGCGAGAAACAAGCGATTGTCGGTGCGTTATTTATTGTCGCAGCAATCAGCTTAAGTACCGTTTTGATCAATAGCCGAAAAGGCAAAATCAATTTCCGCGCAGCGATATGGATGTCAGTCACTGGCATGTTGGGGAGCGCCCTAGCTGCGGGTGGCTCTAACTACCTTTCAGGACACACCCAATTTATTATCTTGGCACTTATCATGTTGCTGGCGAGCTGGCGAATGCTGAAAAGTACTAAGTCGACTGATCCGGGTGATAAGGCGGGGAAATTGCGCTTGGTGCTTACCGGAATAGGATTAGGCGTAGTAACTGGTTTAGTCGGTGTTGGCGGCGGTTTCTTAATTGTTCCGGCATTGGTTACGCTAATCAGAATACCTATGCAGCAGGCGGTAAATACCAGCTTAACGATCATTTTTTTCAACGCGTTCGCCGGTCTTGCTAACCATTGGTATACCAACCAACCGTTAATTCACAGTATTGATTGGTCAGTGCTCGTAACCTTCGCGCTTATCGGAATTGTAGGTAGTATGTTCGGTCAAGCGTTTGCACAAAAACTACCGCAAAGCCTGCTTAAAAAGGGATTTGCATGGATCATTTTACTTGTTGCTTTGGGCATATTAGCCCATTCAGTTAGCCAGATTATTATGCTGAGGTAAAGCCGATGAAATTACTTAATGGCAGAGAGTTAGTGGGTTTAGTAAAACACGAAATCAAACAGTGTGCCTGTGATGATGTCGCACGCGAATTAGCCGAAAACCCTGAGGCTATTGTGATTGATATTCGTGAAACCGAGGAAGTGACTCTGGGTATGATTGCAGGTGCAGTTCATATCCCGCGTGGCGTTCTAGAGATGGAAATTACCGATCACAAAAGCGTAAAGCACAGCGATAACCCATTACAAACACTCGCGAGTAAGTCGATTTATCTCTACTGTCGTTCGGGGGCTCGCTCGGCGTTAGCGGCCAAATCACTGAACGCTATGGGGTTATCTCAAGTTTGGTCAATGGCCGGTGGCTTCAATTTATGGGTAGAGCAAAAGCGTTCTGTAGTTAGCAAGCAGCAAGCTAAATTATGGGAAGTCGACGGTCTATACGCATGGGAGCAAGGTGGCGGTATTTAACCGTCCGCCACGTTCTCTACTGTTATCGCAATGCTGCGTTTAGATTCATACCGACTTTTTCTATCGCTTTGTACAAGCCTCGCGGAAGCATACTCAATAGTGTACAAACCATAGTATTGATTGAACGCAGCGGCTCTTCGATAAATATTCTACCGTCACATTTGATTGCGCGGGCTAAATGCTTAAGTGCGGCACTGCGATTGCCCGATTGAATCGCCCGCCGGGTTAAGTAGCGGTGTTGATAGGCTAAAGCTAAGCGATAGTAGGCGGCAAAGAAGCGGGTATGTTGACTGCGCAACTTGCGCATGGCGTTTTTCCAGCTTTCGAGTTGCTTGTCTAAATTCGCTGACAGTCCACCAGCATTCACTCTGTAATAGGTTAGCGGCTGGGCAATGCCCTCGAACTGAGCATTGGTTTGTAAGCAGATACGTGTCCAACATTCAATGTCTTCGGATTGGCGCAGTGATTCATCAAAATACATTTTACGACCGTCTTGCCAATATGCCACTTGCTCAAAAACCGATTTGCGGATCACAGGCGCTGAGCCATTGCCAATGGGGTTACGGCAAAACACGTGCTTCTTACTGATATTGGTAAGTTTAGGAAACTGACCGATGTTTAAGTCATTGCTGTCATCGTCCATAAACAGCGATGGTGAGTAGCTAACACCGACATGAGGTCGTTGCAAAAGATGCGCGACATGGCGCTGCAGTTTTTCTGAGTGCCAGCGATCATCGGCATCGAGAAGTGCGACAAAGCGACCCGTGGCAGCCGCAATGCCAGTGTTTCGCGCGCCGGAAAGACCACGGTTGGCTTGCTGTACTATCTTAATCCTCGGATCACTGTAGCGTTTTACAATAGCCACGGTTTCGTCACTGCAGCCATCGTCGACACAAATTACTTCAAAATCTCTAAATGTCTGCACTAATACTGAATTTAAAGATTCACGGATGTACTTAGCAACGTTGTACATCGGGATGACAACACTTACTACGGGAGATGAATTACTCATGGGCATTTTCCTTCTGAAGTAATTGATTAGTGATGTATTGCCCGCCAAGCAAAGTGGTAACAACCACCAAGACGCCAGCAACATTGCACGACACAACAACCAGAGCAAACGCATTGGCTGACGTGGCTGAAGTGCTAATCAGGCCAACAATAAAAGTGATAATAAAGACGGCGCGTAGCCAAGACTCAAAACTAAATGCGGCTTTTGAACGCAATGCTGTACAACACAAGTCAACCGCAACTGCAGGGATCATGGCAATACACAAATACGCTGCAGCAGTAGTTGCCAGTTGCCATTTGTCGCCAAACAGCAATGGTAAATAGTACGGCACCAGTAGCGATTGAAGCGCTAAACCGGCAGTAATGATAAGACCAATTACTGAGAGCAATTTGACTAATGACTGCACGGCGTTATCGCGACGGAGCTTGCACAAGTATGGGTACAGGGCTTGTTCGAAGGCCAATAAAAACGACTGGCTGATGCCAAAACTAGCATTGCGGGCTACGCTGTAAACACCCACCATATCCGGCGTCATAAACTTACCTGCGACAAAAAGATCTAAATGGATTTTTACCGCGCGCAGGGCTTCACTGCAGGCGAGCTTGCCCGAAGAAACAAACATAGATTTGACCTTAGTGAGGTCGAACTCACCGACTAGTACAGGTGACGGTAAACGCAAGAAGTAGATGATCCATACCATTGCGAATACATATTTACCGATGACAATCGCGTATATACCAGCACCCCAATAGGCGCTGATGGCGATACTGAGATTTTCTAAAGACAATCCAATAGCCGTAGCAATACTGATAAGGCGCAAGTTATTGTTACGGGTAGCACTAAATACGCGCGCGCAAACGATAGGGAAAGCCAGTAGAACCGGTGCAGACCAGGCAAGAATGGTGAATAATTGTTGTTGCTCGTAAAACGCCGCAGCAAGCCAGCCTAAACCCACTTGCCCTGCCGTGAGCGCGATACACAATATCCATTGCAACGCGACGCCGTTGTACAATGTCGAAGGATAGCTATCGTTGGAGCATTGCACTACTTGCGCTCCCGCGCCGCAGCGCATCAACAACCGCACCACATCTTGTAATGCCAACGCGAGCATCGCCAACCCATACTGATCCATGGGCAGTATCCACGCTAGCGCGAACAATGAAAATATACGAATAAACTTTGCACAAACCTCAGCACCGATTGACCAAGAGGCATTGGCAACCAAACGCGATGAAAGTGTTGAAAGTACTTTTTGTGCAACGCCCATTTATCGTTCTCTACAGTTATAAAACCATTACTACGAGAACAACTACAAGAACTAGGCCAACTTTAAGTTGTTGAATTTACGGGTTTATTTTTTTAAGCGGATTCGTGTTTCGCATTTTGCAATGCATTTTCAATATGCTTAATCTTGCCACTGCTGAATTTTGCGGTACAAGGTAGACGGGCTCACACCCAATGCGCTAGCGGCTTGTACCACATTTTCCTCACATTGCGCGATGGCATTTTCGATTGCTTGACGCTCGATTATCGCTAAAGGGATGATCTCACCATTAGAGGAAGCTTGTGGGCTTGTAGTATGGGCCATGACTGTTGGTTTGGCGCTTGCGGTAGTCGCCGGAAGTACTGGTCGATCTATCTTTAACTGTTGTTTCACCACATCTTCTTCAATCAATGGCCCGTCAGTCATGATCACGCAGCTGTGCACTAGGTTTCGCAACTGGCGAATATTGCCCGGCCAATCGTAATTGGACAGCAAGACTTGGGCTTCCTGGCTGAAGCCGGCAATTAACTTGTCTTCTTCTTCGCAAAACTCGTTTAAAAAAGCGATGGCTAATTGCAATACATCGTCATCTCGGTACTTAAGTGCTGGCAAGTCAATCCCAATCACATTGAGGCGATAAAATAAGTCTTCGCGTAACTGCTTATCGGCGATGGCTTGCAGTGGATCGCGGTTAGTGGCGGCAATAAAGCGAATATTGGATTTCTCGACTTTGTTTGAGCCAACACGAGAGAACTCACCCGTTTGAATGAAACGCAAGAGTTTAGCCTGCAATAGAATATCCATCTCACCCAGCTCATCGAGGAATAAAGTACCTTCATTGGCCAGAGTGGCCAAGCCATCGCGATTGCTGGTTGCGCCGGAGAACGCACCTTTCAGATGACCAAAGATTTCGGATTCCATTAACTCACTGGGAATTGCTGCGCAGTTGATAGCCATAAATGGCTTGTTTCTGCGTTTACTCAATCGATGTAATGCTTCGGCGGCAACTTCCTTACCCGCCCCGCTTGGGCCGGTGATAAATACGGATGCACTGCTTGGGGCTGCCTTTTCTATGGCTGAATACACAAATTGCATAACCACAGAATCACCAATAAAGCCTTCAAAACTCGGTTTTCTATCTTTCTGATACCGCATCAGTGTTTTGCGCAAAATTGCGTTTTCAGTAGCAGTATCTCTGGCTTTCAGTGCTTGATTTAAGATGACGATAAGGTTTTGATTATCCCACGGCTTTTGCAAATAACCCCATACGCGGCCGGTATTGATGGCCTCTAAAACATGATCTAGGTCACTGTGGGCCGTCAGCATTAAACGCACAGTTTCAGGATACAGCTCTGAGATTTGGGCAAATAAGTCGATGCCTGTCATGCCGGGCATGCTGAGGTCAGATACAACTATGTCAACGGCATTGTCTTTGAGAAATTCGAGTGCTTTAAAACCGCTAATCGCCGTCGATACATCGAAGCTCTGTTTGCGCAATGCACGTTGCAACGCATCTAGAATATCTTGCTCATCATCGACTAACAAAATTTTGGCATTCGACATGCATCTGCACCCTATCATCTGCAGCTCGATTTTTTCCAACGCGATGTTTGGTTGAGCTTTGAAGTTTTTACATTACTATTGAATATAACGCTTGCGAAAGGTTAACGCTATGAAAGGCATCATTTTTTTGAAATTAGAAGAGTTTGTCGAAGCCACATTTGACGAATATGCGTGGGACGCTGTGCTCACCGAAGTGGAGTTGGCAAGTGGTGGTGCCTACACCAGCGGGCTGTTATACGATGACGATGAGTTTTTTACCATCTTTGTTGAGCTGTGCAAACAAAAGGCGCTCGACCCAATTGAGGCGCAGCGTTTGTTTGGCCGCTGGATCTTCGCACAGCTAATGGCTATTTCGCCCCATGATATGACCGGCTACACCGATGTGTTTGGCTTTTTGCGTGCAGTACAAGATGTTATCCACGTAGAAGTACAGAAAATCTATATCGATGCGTTGTTGCCAACGTTTGAGTTTATCGAAGAGACCGATACAACACTGCGCATGCGTTACGTATCTCCGCGCAAGCTGCACTACTTTTGCGAAGGTCTGATTTTGTCGTTAGCCGAGCATTTACAGCAGCCGGTTGAAATTACGCTAACTGAATCAACACAAGAAAAAGACGATTCCTGCCTTTTTGAAATTGTAAAACTATGACAGACAGCCCCAGCGATTTGGAAAAAAAAATCGCCATGCTCGAACGCAAGCTCGAGCGAGAGAAAAAAGCCCGTTTAGCTGCTGAAAAGCAGCTGGAGGATTTTTCTTGGGATATTTTCAAAGCTAACAGCTTACTAAAGCAGTCTTTGGAAGAAGCGCAAAAGAAAACAGAAGAGCTTGAGTTTTTGCACGATACATCACTACTTGTAGTGAATCAGGATTCGCTGCAACAGCTGTTATCGCAAATATTGCAAGAGCTGGTGGAGTTTACTCAAGTGGATGTAGCTTTTTCTGTTGCTAGTCAGAATGGAGATTATGATTTTCAGGAGCCGCATCGATTATGGGTTAAAGGCCAGGGTTGGACGCATCAGCAAGCCGTAGTAGAAGCATTAAAGCCAATCGTCAGTGACACCGCTGATTTAGTTGAACAATGGGTTGTAACCCCGCTGGAAGACCCCACTTTCGAGAAGTTGGCATTGTCAGCTTGTGCATTGATAACCATCCCTACCGCTGATGATTCCGCAACGACTATTGTTCTGGCGGGTGACAATAATTTACTCCAGGAGGAGCGTTTATTCGTACTGGATACCGCGCGCGGTCAGTTGCTTACCGGTGTTCGGCGACGTATTAACGATACTGCGTTGCAACAGCACGCCGCCGACCTAGAAGTTGCATTACAGAGTTTAAAAAACACCCAACAACAGCTTGTTCAAAACGAAAAAATGGCATCGCTAGGACAACTAGCTGCGGGCGTTGCCCATGAAATCAATAACCCTTTAGGGTTTGTGCGCTCTAACTTACAGGCATTAAAAGAGTACGTTGACGATTTAGCGGTATTGGAAAGTACTTTGTCGCAGTGTTTGTCATCCGGTACGGTAGCCACCGAGGTGGTCGCTAAGGCCCTCCATGAGAGTGATTTAGCTTTCATCTGTATGGACGCTCCAAAGATTATTGAAACTAACTTACAAGGTATTAATCGCGTTACGGAAATTGTCCAAGCCTTAAAGAATTTCTCGCATGCCGGTGAAGAAAACTTTGAGTCGGTGAGTTTAAATGAAGTTATCGATGTATCACTCAAGGTAGTATGGAATCAGTTTAAGTATCAGCACGAAGTTAAAAATCAGTTGCCGCAAGATCTGCCGTTTGTTCAAGGCACTTATGGCCAGCTACAACAAGTGTTTGTAAATTTGTTCGTTAACGCAGCGCAAGCTATGCCAGATGGCGGTGAATTGAACATAACCAGCAATCTGAATGATGGATATATTGAAATTCACGTAACTGACACCGGTATGGGATTTGACGACGAAACTAAGAAGCAGATTTTTACACCGTTCTACACCACAAAACCGGTGGGGCAAGGCACAGGGCTTGGTCTTTCAATCTCATTTGCGATCATCGAGGCACACGGCGGCGAAATGGATGCTTACTCGGAAATCGGTGTTGGTACTACCTTCATAGTAAAATTCCCCTACAACAGTTGACGCTACTTCTTTCTCGGCAATCGTTATTCTGACCCGGCGTCCGCTACATGGATATTTAGCAATTCACCGCTATTGGATTCAATGGCTAACAACCGCTTGATCGAACGCTCAGTGAGTACGTGGCCTTTGGGGAAAATCAGCAAAAAAGCTGACGAGTACAGGTTTTCGCTTAGCGTCATACCCGGTGTAAGGGCTGATACCGGAGTGCTGGCTTGCAGTACATATTCCCGCGATAACTTATTCAGCTGCAGTGCTGCTTCAACCACCTGTTCAGCATACTTTTTACCACTGTGATGTTCCAAGTGCGAACGTATCGCGGTCTCAGATACTTTGCTACCGGTTAACCGACCTGAGGCCAGTAACCAAACATCACGCGCAACCGCCAATATTGACGCGGTAACAACAATCTGGTCTGCAGACAAATGCATCGGTGAGCCGTAGCCATTGGGTTGCTCAAACTGCTGGGTAATGGTGTCGAGTACACCTTCTAAGTGACTGACCGGAGCTAGCAGTTGTTCGGCTTTTTCCACTTGGCCAAAATACAATTGCTGTTGATGAAAATTGAGCTTGTTAATGGGTGTACGTAACAACGCGTGATCAACCCCAATTAGACCTATTTCACAAAACTTACCCGATAGCTCAAGGGTGTCGATATCTTCCTGTGGTAACTGCATGCAACGTGCAATTTTTACACACAGATCACTGACGTTCAGTGCGAATTGTGGATCTAAGTGCGGGCAAATCGTCAACATGTTAAACAGCATCTGCGTGGCTGCTAATTTTTCGTTTTGCACTTGTTTAAGCGTTGCACGCAATTGCTTGGTACGGGCAACAACAGCTTTTTCTAACGCGCTATTTCGAACGGTAAGCTTTTTCTGCGCCGATGTAACCTTTTGAATGTAGCGACGTTCAGATTGTTTATTTTCAACTTCAAACCGCGCCTGATCTAATGCACTGACAACTGTGGCGTTTTCCCAAGGCTTTTCTAAATAGCATTGAATATGGCCATTGTTGACCGCGCGCTTAACTGACGCGAGTTCGGCATAGCCGGTAAGCACTATTCTGTATACCGACGGATGTGCCTCAGCAACGTATTCAAGTAAGGATTCGCCGTCCATGCCCGGCATCCGCAAGTCTGTCATCAATATATGGACTGTTTCCGATTGCAAACAGGCTTTAGCCTCCACACCATTAGCAGCCGTTAATATTGTAAACGGCTCTTTGCGTAAGCAGCGTTGCAGAGCAGCCAAAATATCCGGTTCGTCATCTACAAGCAGTAATGTAGGCACAATACTCGACTCTGTTCTTTTATGCGCTGTTGTCATCATTGTATTTGATTGTTTATACATCACCTTCTCCAATCAGTAATGATGTTGGGCAAAGGGTATGCCAATAAAAAATCACTTTAAAAACAATGGCTAATAGAAATCAGTAATTATGGATTCGCAAGTTGAGACTGTTATTTTGCAAAATGCAAAGACTACGATGGATTGAACCAATCCCAGATCCCAGTCGAACTATCTGGAAATAAGTCAATGCCTAGTGCCGATTTGAGAAGATACAGCGCTATAATTCCAACAAAGATCACGAAGGTGATGACACCGGTTATGAGCAGCAGTAGTAATAGGCCAGCAAACCATCGCTCACGCTCTGATATCTGCCGACGGTTTTTGCCGCCAAGTAGCACCAGATAAAAGCTTGAGGGCACAAAGGGTAGCTTTAACGTAAGCCGTACATCAACAGTGTGTTTATTCGCATCACGTCGCGTTAACGCATGCTGAATGCCAACTAATTGCTCCAAAGTCAGGCTATTGGCTATCTGCTCTGGCATGGCATTAACAAAGCGCATTACCACCGGATCTGTGGCAGGGTTTTGCGTACTCATAAGTCTTACCTATTTATACTTTGTTGTAGGCAGAGCAATAATCGATCCATTATCAATAAAAGGGTAGCAACTCCGAGAAAGATTTAAGATGAGTCGCTTCAACGTGCTTTTGCAGTATTTCTTTAATCAATGCGTTGTGTTTAGACGCTCTTGAGACGGCAAAGTACGTTTGCAACTCCATTAAGTTTTCTATCTTAACGGTTGGCGGTAGTTCAAACCCATTTTGCTCGAGATAGAACTTAAACGGTGCTTTGTAGGTGATAAGGTGACGTGTGCGAGAGCGGACGAACATTTTTATTGCATCAATGCTGCCTGGCGTATCTTGAAATACGTAATCTTCGGCTTCGAATTTTTGCCGATAACCGTGATAATCAAAACCGCGAATTGCACTGATTAAATTTTCAAAGCCCTCTTGCTCATGGCTGAGGAAGATCAACTCTAAATTACCAAACTCTGGCTCAATAAAATCGACGTAGTCATGTAAAAGCTCAGTCGATTTAATATTGATTGTCATATCTATTTCGCCAGCTTGCACTAGGCGATAAACACGAATCGCGGGAGCGCATATAGCATTCAGTGTATGGCCGTATTTTTCAACGATCAAACGGGCAAGCTCTATGGCGTAACCGATACATTCAGACGAGCCCGCTTGCGTGTATGCCAGTGGCGGAAACTCCAGTGCTGCTAAGGTGATTTCGACTGGCGTGTGCGTACTGCCTGAATCGTCAGCTATAGAGACTTGCTCTTTTGCAACCGCATTGGCCAAGCTAAAAATAAATAGCAGAATGCCTATTACTTTGCCCATGTAATCGTTCTTTGGTTTCGCGTCGTTAATTAAAGTTAGCAGTAAAAAAAGACTTTGCCTAATGTTACAGATGCAGGTGTCTTTATTACTGAACAGAGAGTACCGTGCATAAAAAACGCGCCTAACCAGCGGCTGGCGCGCTTTTTCTTACCATGACCCTTAAGGTGCGTCGAGGGGCGCCTTAAAGTTCGGTGATACCCATATTAAACAGGGTAAAGCCATAAATGTCAGCATACTGTTCAATCGTTTTGCTAACCGGCGTGCCTGCACCGTGACCGGCATCCGTTTCAATTCGGATTAAGGTTGGGTTGCTGCCTGTTTGGTGCTCTTGGAGTACGGCAGCAAACTTAAATGAGTGCGCTGGAACTACGCGATCATCGTGATCGGCTGTGGTTACCATCGTTGCTGGATATTCAACGCCAGCTTTCACATTGTGCACCGGTGAGTATCCCAGCAAGTATTGGAACATCTCTTCGCTTTGCTCAGACGTACCGTAGTCGTACGCCCAGCCAGCACCTGCAGTAAAGGTGTGATAGCGCAGCATGTCGAGTACGCCTACTGCCGGTAATGCAACGCTCGCTAAATCAGGGCGTTGGGTCATCACAGCGCCGACTAATAAGCCGCCATTTGAACCACCGCGTATAGCAAGATAATCACTGCTGGTATAGTTGTTCTCGATTAAGTACTCACCTGCAGCAATAAAGTCATCAAACACATTTTGTTTTTGCAATTGAGTACCCGCTTGATGCCACGCTTTACCGTATTCACCGCCACCGCGGATATTCGGTACCGCATAAACACCACCGAGTTCGAGCCATGCAGCAACTGTAGAGCTATAACGGGGCGTTAAACTGACGTTGAAACCACCGTAGCCGTACAACATAGTTGGGTTCTTACCGTTTAGCTCGGTGTCTTTGTGGTGTGTGATAATCATCGGCACTTTAGTACCGTCTTTTGAGGTGTAAAACACTTGCTTAGAGACAAACTGTTCGCCGTCAAAAGCCGTCGCTGGACGGTTAAATACGTCAGTGGCGCCTGACTCAATATCGAAGCTGTAGATAGTGGTAGGCGTGCTGTAGTTAGTAAAAGTGAAGTATGTTTTGGTATCGTTTTCTTTGCCCGAGAATGTCCCGGCAGAACCAATGCCCGGAAGCTCTACAGTGCGGATCAGCTCGCCTTTTAAATCGTACTGCTTGACCTGCGAGATAGCATCAACCATATACTCAGCAAAAATATTACCACCAGCTGTGCTCGGCGTTAGTACATTTTCTGTTTCAGGGATCAGGTCACGCCAGTTCTCAACACTTGGATTTGCTGCGTCGGCTACAACAATCTTGGTATTGGGCGCACCTTCGTTAGTGACCAGTATTAAGCGGTCGCCATCGGTAGTCAGGGCGTAAACATCTGACGTAATGTCTTCTTTAACCGTTACCCAATCAGTATTCTCGCTGGTGAGATCGCGCATATACATGCGGTTGCCCGATGTAGAATTAGCGGCATTGATAAATAGAAAGCGATTGTCTTCACTTACGCCGGCCCAAACGTAGCGATGCTTCTCAGCTTCGGTGTGACCGAAGATTTGTATGTCGTCGGCTTGGCTGGTACCAATTTTGTGATAGTAAACTTTGTGCTGATCCGTCTTTTCACTTAGCTCAGAGCCTTCAGGCTTGTCATAGCTTGAGTAGTAAAAACCTTCGTTTTTGTACCACGCCAAACCACTGAATTTTACATTGTCGAGTTTGTCTGCAATTAGCTCTTTGGTTTCGGTATTCATGACATAAACTTCGCGCCAGTCACTGCCGCCAGTTGACGTTTGATATGCCGCCAGTGAGCCATCTTCAGAGAAGGTTAGTGCTGCCAATGATACTGTGCCGTCTTCACTGAATTTGTTTGGATCGATAAATACTTCAGGCTCACCATCACCTTTTTGACGGTAAACAACACTCTGGTTTTGTAAACCATCGTTTTTATAAAAGTAGGTGTATTCCCCTTCTTGGAAAGGCGCAGTGACTCGCTCGTAATTGATCAGGTTTTTTACTACTTCAGCGATCTGATCGCGATAAGGAATATTAGCTAAATAACCCTGAGTCACTTGGTTTTGTGCAACAACCCAAGCCTCTGTTTCGGCGCTGCGGTCGTCTTCTAACCAACGGTAAGGATCAGCGACATCAACGCCGAAGTAGGTATCCACTACATCGCCTTTTGCCGTTGTAGGATAGGTTACATTGATTGTTGTCATTGCGGTGGTTTCTGCAGAATCTGTTGCATCAGTCGCTGGCAATTCAGCCGTTTGTGGTTGGCACGCGCTTAGCGTGGTTACCACAGCAACTGCTGCCAGTCCCATTTTAACTGGTTGTTTCATGTTGTCGTTAACCTGTTGTTTTGTGTTATGAGTTATATGGGAACACAACGCTTCTGGTTGGCCCACATAACTTGGTTCGCCTTTATCCTAAACCATTTTTGCGCGGAAAAGCGTCTATTCAACGAAGATCTTTATTAATCTGGCTATTATTTAGCGCAAATTAATCAATTGTTTAAATTGCAATCAATTTTTCCTTCTGGTAGAACCAAAGTAACCGCAAATAAAAATAATAAGAATAACCCATTTACTCGCGGCGTTATGACGGACAAAAACACTAAAATTAGTGACGAATCACTCGTCATTAAAAAATACAAACCGCTAATTGATAAGCTTATCCCGATGCAGCAGCAAAACAGGCTGTTGGAGAGCCTCAATAAGTTCTCTGGTAAGTTATCCAGTCGTGTCCGCACAATTATCAAAAATGAAGTTATTCGCTTAACCGCGCTTACCGATGCTAGCGCCGACAATTCAGAATTTGCACGTTTCCCAGTGATGAAGTTCAAGCATTTCGGCATTGATATGCGCTTGGATAAAGTGGGTAAAGAGATCCTCGAGCGTGAAACTGGTCGCTTTCTCGACCGCTACACGGTAGGTGTTTATGAGTCGGTGATGAACTCAGAGCATTACCAGTCTCTTATTAAGCAAGAACAGCAAGAAAAAATCGCAGAAGCCTTTTCAGTCGAGTCGCAATCATTCAACGATTTGGATTTTGCCGACGATTTAGCCATCCACCCTAATTTTGTGGTGACATGTGCGGAATTTGATAAAGGCAAAAAGTGCCCGGTTACGTCGATGAATTACAAGGGCATGATCATCGAAACCAAACGCGCTCCGGTTATTGAGGGCGAGCCCGAGACCTTTGCCTTTGTATTACCGCCAGTCAGCGGATTTTCGAACAACAGTGTAACCATTCGATTTATCTACCACGAAAGCGTTTTTAACAAAGTGTCGCTGGCCTTTGAGAGCCGTTTAACCTTTGCTGATAGTGTGTCGCGCAAAGTAAAAGCGGCTTGGCAAAAGTATATTCAAAATGTGGTGCATCAATTCCCCTTGCAGCGCGATTTAGAAATCGAACGGGTTCTGCAAGATCTCGAGCGCGATAGGATCCTCAACCACTCGCCGTGGATCCCAGTATTTATTACTAACACCGACTATGCCGTTACGGCTGATTTAGAACTTCGCCTAACAACCAACCAAGCTTACAATGACGGTTTTAGTGCTGCTGACGATCTACCCGGCGGAGACGGGTTTAAGCGTCTCGTTAAAGAGCTAGAGACGCATCAGGAAACCTTCCTGTTAACCGGTAATTTAAAAGGCAAAGAGAGTGTAACGCCAGTTGCGTCTACTCATCGGGAGCTTGCTAAGTTAAAGCTTCTCAAACAGTTTGTGCAGTTGGCGACTGAGTCTGATCAGCTCAAGGTTATCCAGTGTCGGTTGTTTGCCATCGACGAAATGCATAAGCAAACGGCCTACGATATTCACGATATTATCCCAAATGATTACCCCTTACTGGAACGCGTGACACATATTCTATTCTGTAAGAATGTGTCTAATTGGGCTGAAAACTTGACCATCGCTGAGCCCGAGCCCTTTCGACCATTTCCGCGCCCCATTATTAAGCAAGCACCTGAGCAACCGCCCATTCCGATTTTAGAAAACGAGTCTGACCGGCGCAGTGAGCCACGGTTTGCGGTAGAGATGGATGCACAGGTAAAGACCGGTTTTTTCTCCGGCTATCCCGCAACGCTCAACGATATTTCCACCCATGGCTTAAAGGTTACGGTTTCAAAACCACAAGATGCACAGATTGAAAAAACGGTAAAGGTCTCGGTTGAGGCGCTTATGTTATCGGGGCAAAAATACCAAGTCGTGTACTTTGACAAAGAAAGTGGTTCTTTACACCTCAAGCTTCCAGAGGAAAATAAGGCCGCAGATGCAGAGAAGCTCAATCGGGTATTTAGTGACAACGTTGAGTATTTCAAAACGCGTGATTTAAGTACGCGACAAAAAAATCGCTTCCGCTTTTTATGGGAGCTATGTATTCGCAATCTGCCTTGTGATGCGGTACTCATAACCAATAATCGCTTTACTATCGACCGTTTAAAAACCGTTTACAATCGGCCTGGTAGTTACGATTTATACCCATTTGAAAATATGGGTACGCAAGTTCTTTTACATGGATTTTTAGCGGATAAAGACGCGAGTAAACCGCGTTCGGGCGTATTAGATAACTTACTGAAAACCGCCGAGCAAAATGCTTATGTTGTACATGCCGTTAAACACAAAGATAAGAAAATTGTGTATATCGAGCTGGATGAATTTTTACACGGTAAAACGCGTAAATTGATCACTGAGCATGTACTCAAAGGTACCGCTGAGGCCTGCGTTACCCACCTGTGTGCCATTACCTGCAGCAGGCCCGAAACGCCGATGACCAAGAAGCGCTTGGCACTGTTGTCGAAAATCGATATCAATGCCCACCAAAATTTCTTAAGCATGCAAAAGGGCTATACCCACGTGCTCCACATCACCAATGTCAGTTGCTTCCACAATGTACTACTCCGGTTTGGTATTGCCCCGCGTCACCCGCAAGATCCGGGAGATGGGAAAGTCGATACGGCAAGTACAAAGGACTGAGTGATATCCACGTATAACTCGTTTTAGCACTGCCAGTGCCACTTCCCACTTTTTAGTTAATCGTGTTTGGTTTACCCTTTAGATGTTCCCTTAATGGTTTATTCAATCTTTCTAACATTCGAGCAAAACATCAATGAGCAAAAGCAACTTTCTCGCTTGGATCTATCGTCAACGTTTTATCAAGCGCTGGAATAGGAACGATAACCTCGTGCAAACCGACATCGATCTGCACTCCCATTGCTTGAATGTATCGGTTATCGCCCATTTACTGGCAGAAACTGATAATCGCTTATTTGGCGCAGAGCACAATTGTGAGCGGGTCGCGTTGTTGGGCCTCTATCACGAGTGTGCCGAGGGTGTGAGTGGCGATTTAGCCTCACCGGTCAAATACGCGACGCCAGCGATCACTAAAGAGATTAAAGCTTTTGAGGATGAGATTGAGCGTATGTGTGCAAATTCTTTACCGGAGCCACTTAAAGATGTGTTCTCAGCGTTTATTATCCAAAAAGACGTACCCGATGCAGACAAAGCCATTATCAAAGCGGCCGATGACTTGGCCGCTTGGTACAAGTGCCGAGAAGAAGTCGAAAAAGCCAAAAATAGCGACTTTGCTGATGCACTAAAAAATCTTTCTGCCAAGATAGAAAAACACGCCAGCACCATGCCATGTGTTCAGTGGTTTATCGATAACTTCAACGAAGGTTGGATTAAAACCATTGATGCCTTGATGGATGACGCCAAGCATTAAAATATAGCTGTCTTGCGCTTAATGAAAATGCCGCGCTTTAACATCTAGCTCACTGAGCAGGTGGCTTAGATCCGTCAAACGCCCGGCGATAATGTGAATAACATCACCATCGCCGCGTTCTAAAATACCATTCACTTGTAACACCGTGGATTTTAAATACGCTTGCTTTTGTGCGCGCGCCGAGGCTTGCCAGACAATCACATTGGCGTTACCAGTTGGGTCTTCCAAGGTAATAAAAGTTACCCCTGATGCCGTGCCGGGGGCTTGTCGGCCAGTGACACAACCGATCACCGTAACCACTGACTTATGTGGCTTGTTGACTAGATCTTTGGTTAGCGTAAAGCGTGGTAGCTTATTCGCTTTGAGGAGTAACTCGATCGGATGGCTGGCCAGTGAAAGCCCGGTTGATTGATAATCTTCCAGTAAGTTATCTACGTCGTTGGGCACTAAACTCAGCTGATGCGGATCTTGTTGGTCTTGCAGTAGCGGTAATTGCGACACCGTTTCCATAATTTGCCAGCGCGCTTGAAAGCGATTGCCCGCTAGTTGCGCAAAGGCATTAGCACTGGCCAGTGCTTGTAGCTCCTGTTGATTCACTTTGAGGTTGCGGATCTGCGCAATGCTGCTAAAGCCTTCGGGTGGGCGCAGTTGCAATAAACGATTCGCCGTATCATGCGATAAACCTTTAACTAGCCGCAGCCCCAATTGCATGGCAAAGCCACCGTTATGCGCTACCAGAAAGTGGTCGTATTGGGAGTGATTAATACATACGGGAAGCACGTGAATACCGTGGCGTTTGGCGTCTTGTACCAGCTGTGAAGCGCTATAGAAACCCATGGGCAAGCTATTTAACAAGCTGGCGTAAAAGGCTTCTGGGTAGTAGTACTTCAGCCATGACGACACATAGGCCAGCACGGCAAATGAGGCCGAATGGGATTCCGGAAAGCCGTATTCACCAAAGCCGCAAATCTGTTCGAATAAGCGCTCAGCAAAGGCTTCTTCATAGCCCTTTTTGCGCATACCGCTGATCAACTTCTGGCGAAATTGCAGCAGCTTACCGTTCTTCTTCCAACTGGCCATAGCACGGCGCAGTTGATCAGCTTCACCACCGGTAAAGCCAGCCGCTACCATTGCCAGTTGAATCACCTGCTCCTGAAAAATCGGTACGCCCATGGTTCGGCTCAGTACCGCTTTAACTTCTTCAGACGGGTATTCAATCGATTCTTTGCCATCCCTGCGGCGCAAATACGGATGCACCATATCACCTTGAATAGGACCAGGGCGGACAATGGCGATTTGCACCACCAAGTCGTAATAACAGCTGGGTTTTAAGCGCGGCAGCATCGACATTTGTGCGCGCGATTCAATTTGGAATACACCCACGGTATCGGCTTTTTGCACCATCTGATAGACCTGCGGATCATCGCCCCAACGGGTAATGTCTGCGATGCTGGTGGTTTGACCGTAGTTGCGTTTGAGCATATCAAAGCTCTTGCGAATAGCGGTCAGCATACCCAGTGCAAGTACATCGACTTTGAGTAGCCCTAAACTCTCTAAATCATCCTTATCCCATTGAATAACCGTGCGCTCAGGCATACTGGCATTTTCTACCGGCACTAGCTCGTACAAGGGCCCTGATGAGATCACAAAGCCGCCCACGTGTTGAGATAAGTGCCGCGGAAAGCCCATCAGTTGATTAACCAGAGTTACCAGCTGCTGACTGATTGCGCTGTCGCCGTCTAAGCCCAACTCATGCAGCTGCGATTGCCAGCTGACATTGCGGTCGCGGCGATTCACATTGGCAATAAAAAAGTCCAGCTGCGAGCGATTCAGCCCCAAGGCTTTACCGACTTCCCGCAGGGCGCTTTTAAACCGATAGCACACCACTGTGGCGGCCAGTGCCGTGCGCTCGCGGCCGTACTTGCGATAAATATACTGGATGATCTCTTCGCGTCGCTCATGCTCAAAATCAACGTCGATATCGGGTGGTTCGTTGCGCTCTTTGGAAATAAAACGCTCGAATAGCACACTGATTTGACGCGGATCGACCGCGGTAATTTCCAAGCAGTAACACACCACGGAGTTGGCTGCCGAGCCGCGTCCTTGGTAGAGGATCTGTTGCTGTTTGGCAAACTGCACAATGTCGAAAATGGTTAAGAAAAAATACTCATAGCGCTGCTCGGCGATCAGGCGCAGCTCTTTTTCGATGATGGCGCGAATGTCATCGCTCAACCCCTGGGGGAAGCGTTTCTTAATGCCGCGCTCAACGCACAAACGCAAATACATCTGGGCATCAAAGCCATTCGGGATGAGCTCATGCGGATACTGATAGCGCAAGGTCGACATACAAAAGCTACAACGCTTAGCGATATTGGTGCTTTCGGCTAGCCATTCGGCGGGATAAAGTTTTTGTAGCTTGTCGAGGGAGCGCAAGCTGCGCTCAGCATTACTTAAAGCTTGCCGGCCAAGCTGTTTAACCGAAGTACCCAAGCGGGTGGCGGTGAGTACATGTTGTAACGGCAATCGCTCGGTTTCATGCATCAGTGCACCGGTACAGGCACAAATCGGTAGATTAAAGGTTTCAGCTAATTGCTGCAGCTGCTGAATATGCGTATCTTCATTGGCTATCAGTAAGCGCTGGGCGCCAATCCAGGTTCTGGCCGGATGGTGCTTAAGCAGCCACTGAGCCCAGTGCTCGTGCTGTTCGGTATCAACCTCGGGGAGCCAGATAAACAGGCAGTGCTTAATGCTTTTTAAGTCCCATTCATCCAGCTCGTACTGACCTTTGTCGGCACGTCTGCGCGCGTTTGTTATAATCCGGCAAAGCTCGCTGTAGGCGTCTTGATTCGGGCTCAAGAGTACACATTGAAAATGGTCATTAAGGCGAAAATAGCTGCCGACAATCAGCTTGATACCCAGTTGTTTGTGTTGCTGTTCGGTGTAGGCGCGTACCACTCCTGCCACTGAACATTCATCGGTAATTGCCAATGCGGAGTAACCTAAAAAATCGGCGCGGGCGATAAGCTCCTCAGGATGCGAGGCACCGTGTAGAAAAGAAAAGTTACTTTGGCAAAACAGCTCGGCATACATCAGGCGAAATACCCGTGGATATACCACTGATTGTGGTGATCGCGAAACACCCACAAGTACTGCCCCTCGTCATTTTGGGCAATAAAGTAGTCGCGCTCGCAGGGGGAATCACTCCACCAGCCGGCGATTATTCGCTCTGGCGGCGTTAACACCTTACTGGCTTGGGTTAATGGAATAGGCTCTTTGAGCAGCAGTGAAGGTCTGTCACTAAAGACTGGCGGCGCTTTTTGGCTAGCTGACCATTGCCCGTCGGCCGGATACACTACTTGGTTAAGCTGTTCTGGGCGGTGATCATGCGCCATTTGCAGTTGATACACGCCTTGCTTACCCATCTTTGCCTGTAAGCGTGAAATCAGCTGCAGTGTGGTCATTTGCGTTTGCTTGCCCGCAAATAAGTCATCGTTAGCAGCGACTACATGCGACAGTTGCTGAGCTTTAAGAGTGAGCCCTTGTACCGGCGCTTCTAACGTTAGGCGTTCAACGCTAACACCAGCGATGGTGAGCCAGGCTTGCGTGCGGTTTTCGCCTTGTGCACTGTGCAGCTGCCACTGCTGTTGCTGTTTATCGCGTAGGTGCAGCTCAACGGTTAAATCAAAGGCGACTAAGGCGCGCTGGATCAAGTAGCGTTCGAGCATTTGCAGCAAGTGCTCCAGCGGCTTGAGTAATCGCTCGGCCAAGGTAATTTCGTACAGCAGTTCTGAATAGCGAATAAACTGCTGCGCAGGTCGATACAAGGTTAGCTGCTCAAAACGCTCGCCTTTAAGCTCACTCAAATAACGCAGCATTGGGCCGTCAAATCGAGCGGCAATGGCACTGAGAGGCTGGGTAAATAAGTCGTCAAACGAGCTAATACCGACGCGCTGTAGGGCTGTCACTTGTTTCTCTGTGAGCGCACTGTGAGAGAGGCGGCAACGGCGCAGTGCTTGTTGCCAATTGCGCTGCTCTAAACTGATGCGGTTATATCGCGCTCGGGCTAAAACCTTGGCGGCAGAGATTGAGTAGGCACTGGCGTAGTCGTAGTGAAACTCACTGAGTAAGGTTTGAACTGTGTGCCAATAACTATCGATATCAGCGTATAAGCGCAGCATATTGTCGATGCGCAAGTACAAGCCATCGGGTTTGTCCAAACTGATATCAGCGGTTACGCCATAGAGCTGTTGGACAATGGCCAGAAGCTGCTGACTTTCTTTGTCTGCATCGTATTCGATGATGGTGAGCTCGGCACATAATGCGCTTGCGGCAGCCAGACCCATGCCTATTTTTAAGCCTTGATTAAGTGCTGCCGGATTGAGCTGACACAGCTGATTATTCAGTGCATCATAAATCGCAATAGGATTTGCGGTATGCTGCGCCGCAATGCCATCACTGTCGACAATAGTGCCTAGTTGTAACGCCTTAAAGCGTACGTAAACCCACAACCCCTGCATAACAACTACCGCTGGGCATGTAACGCAACGATATTATTTTTAGTATGGGGCTGTGCGACGGTTTGATAACGTTGACGAATGCTGTTGAGCGTGTGCTTAACGGTCAGATCACTGACCGGCCAGCCGCCGCGCTGCTTAGCAATATTGATGTGTAAGACGTCTTGCTCGCGGCTGAGGTTCATCGACAAGCTAATCGGCAGCGGTTGCGCTACGCTGTTATATTCAAATAGCAGCAATAAGCAATCGCCTTGCTCGGCGGCCACTTGCAAGCGCTTAGCTTGGGTTAATGACAGCTTGGATTGCCACAGCAATACGGTGTGACACAAGCCGCTTTTTAAGCATTGCTCACAGGCCCATAATTGGTTGGCCTTGTCATCGTTAGCAACAAAGAATACTTGCTCGATAGCAATGTCATGGGCAATTAGCATTTCGGCATTGATTTGTACCGGTGGTGCCATAACAAACAACTGTCGTTTGTCTTGCTGGCGCTGTTGAATAATCGGCATGCACAGTTTTAACTCGCCAATGCCCATGACGCTATTAATGCGCACAACGCCCTGTTTGGGGAAGCCGCCATTGAGTGCCTGATCAAGCTCTGCGACACCTGTGGCGATTTTGGCAGCAGCGGTTTGTGCCTGCTGCGACGCTTGCCACACCAATTGCTTGTTTTTTAAATGAGTGATTAACGCTGACATAAACACAAAATTATACTGTACGGATATACAGTATAATTGATTGTCTTATTTGTGCAAGTATGAAACAAGCATTCAGATTTTTGTGTTGATGTGTCATGCTACAAGGCATAGCCGAACAGGGAACCACGCTATGACTCAAACTGCAAAACAACCGCCTATCCGCCTACGTGGCGAGGCTATGACGCGGATCGAAACCTTTGTTGCAGCCTCTTTTGCATTTGCCATTACCATGCTGGTAATAAGTCTTGATGAAATCCCCAACAACATCGATGACTTTGTCATCGCGGTTAAAAATATACCCAGCTTTGTCGCCAGCTGCGCCCTAATATTTTGGGTCTGGCACAGTCATGCCACTTGGTCACGCCAGTACGGTCTGGAAGATAATCGTACCATCGTGCTCAGTGGATTATTGGTGTGTATTGTGCTGGTGTACATTTATCCCCTGCGATTGATGATGCAAGGCCTGTTTATGTCTATTAGCGGTGGCTATTTTCCGTTTGAATTGCAAATCAGAGAGTATTGGGAGCTGCGCTTTGTATTCGCCTTTTATGCGATTGGTTTTATTTTGCTCAGCGTAAACTTTATGGGCTTATTTCAACATGCACTTGACTGTGCCGATGAGATTGAGTTAACGGATAGGGAAAGATTTGAAACCAAAACTTACCAGTTACATTGGGGAGTAAATGCTGCTGTTTGCTCACTGGCACTGATTTTTGCCCTGGCGCTACCTGAAAGGTTGATGCCCTACTCACCTTACGTTTACGCTACCTTATGGCCATTTAGTATGTGGCTAAATCGCCATCGCGATAACAAGTGGCAATCAATCAGCACGGCTCAAGAGGAATAGCAAAGGTTACTTCTGCAACGGTATTGCTATGAATAGATTAGCCTTCTGCAACGGCAGCGGCTTCGCTGTCTGCGGCCTTGCTGTTTAGTGAGCCCGTGCTGATCCCACGACAAGCGGCAATAAAACCATCTTGAGTATTTTGGCACCACGCTACGCGCACTTCACTGGGTTGCTTTTTAATAAATTCATTCACTTGTTCAATGGTTACTGATTGATGCATAAGCGCACGATTAACGGCTTCTTCGACAGTACTACCGTGCTCTGTACAGTTCATTAAAACAAACTCGAAGCGATTTAATATGAAATAGGCAATTTGATAATCGTCTTGACTCAGCAAGCCGCGCTTATTAAGCGATTCCAAACGCGATAAGAAAATTCGCTGTAACTCGTGCGCCATAAATGCTACTTGCTGTTGTGCTGACTTTAACCGACGCGCTTGATTCTTAGTGGCGTTGTTTGCCAATTTCACATCGCGCTGTAGTCCCTGTCCTCGCACTACAAAATAAATCAACACGATAAACATAATGGCAATAATGCCGGCAGAAACCATACTACTCACTCACTTTTTATTTGGACAGATTGCTCTGGATAAAATACTCAATATTTTGCTCCAGAATATACAACGGCACTGAGCCCTGAGCCAGCAGAGCATCGTGAAAATCACGCAAATCAAAGTTTTCGCCTAGTCGTGATTCAGCTTCAGCGCGCAGTTGTTTAATTTTTATTTCGCCAATTTTATACGACAACGCTTGTGCAGGCCATGAGATATAACGGTCAATTTCGGTTTTTACGTTATGCTCTGACAATGCGGTGTTTTCTAACATATACGCAAGTGCACGATCGCGTGACCAGCCCATGGTGTGCATGCCGGTGTCAACCACTAGTCGACACGCCCGCCACATTTCATAACTTAAACGTCCAAAATCATCATAAGGGTCAGCGTAAATACCAACTTCTACACCTAAGAACTCAGAGTACAAGCCCCAACCTTCACCAAACGCCGATATATAGGTCTGTCGACGCACTGGTGGTAACCCTTCCATCTCATTAGCTAGCGAAATTTGAAGGTGATGGCCAGGTACAGCTTCGTGTAACGTCAGTGCCGGAATCGCGTATAACGGGCGCTTGTCCAACGCGTAGGTATTCACCCAATAATAGCCAGGCTGATCATCCCGTGATGGCGAAATATAGCGGCCGGTGGTGTATTTGGGAGCGATGCTATCGGGAACTGGCGCTACACCATAGGGGGTGCGAGGCAATTTTTTAAACAGTTGCGGTAGTTTGGCATCCATTTTTTTCGAAATATAGGAGGCATAAATTAATAGTTCGTCAGCACTTTTAGCGTAAAACTGCGGGTCGGTACGCAAGAATTGAATGAATTCGTTAATGTCGCCCTCAAACTCCAACGCATCGACAATTTCCTGCATTTCCGCACGGATCCGGGCAACCTCGTTTAAACCAATCTGATGGATTTCGGCAGCAGTTAAATCTGTTGTGGTGTAGTAGCGAATACGGTTTTGATAAAAGTCTTCGCCGTTCGGCCAATTAACGGCGGCAATATCATCACGTGCATTGGGGATGTAATCTTCGACTAAAAAGTCGTAGAACGCCTGATAGGCAGGATTAATCTGCTCAGCCACTAATAGTAAGGCAGCGGTTTGCCATTTATCGATATCAGCGACGCTGAAATTGTTTTCACTTAGGTTCGCTATTGGCTGGTAAAAAAGGCTGTTATGTGGCTCTTTTGCTATTAATGGCTCAATCGATTCCTCAAAGCCGGCTAGCACCACTTTGGGCTGAGTCATACCAACCTTTAACCCTTCCTTCATCCATGCAATGTTTTGCTCAATTGTTGGGCCAACCAGTGCTAAACGCTTAAGGTAATTTTCCACATCTATCGCGTTATTCAAGCGCGCTTGTCCGGGGATTTGAGCTAAGCTGCTATGAAAACCATATTCAGAGGTGATCGGCACAAAATGCTGCTTGTAACGGTACTGATCAACATAGTTCTGAATGCGATATTGCTGCATGAGTAACGTTGTGATCTCACTTTGGTTTAATTGTGCGTGATCGATGTTATCCAGCGCTGCTAGATAAGTCTGGAACTGCTTGTTGCGCAGGGCCAGTGCATCAGCCGAAATATCAGTTAGGCGATCGTCGTAATCAGTAATCCCCTGACGACGGGCCAAGCGTGGGAAGCTTTGTAATTCGTATTGCCAAATTTCGTCAACCAATTGTGTTAATCGTTCGCTGGCATTGGTCGCCCAAGCATTCATGGGTAGTAACAGGCACAATACGGCAATTGTGCAAAAGCGATACAGCCGAAATGGTTTCATGGGCGATAGTCCTGTGGGTTATTTTTTGGGCGTATAAATGGGTGTTGGTAATGCTGTCACCTTATCTGACAACGCGGTGATCTTAGCAGTACCCTGCTTTTTAACTTCGTCAATACGCAAAACATTATGCATGGGAATATAAGTATGGGTGACATCAGAAAACTCGTCTTTGAGTTTTTCGTGGCTAGGGTCTACTACTAAACTCGTGTGCGCATCCCACACAAAGTCACCAATCTCAACAAAGCCAAATAAGCTCGCTTGGCTTAACTCACGTACATAGAGCTCATAGCGCTCGCCATTACTGACAAATTGAATACGAAAAAGCGGTTTTGACTGACTCATATAATTTCCTACATAACAACGCCGTGGATTTTAACGACTTAATAGGCGTTATGCTACGTTCAGAAGTGGATTACAAAACCAAATTGTAATGATTTTATGCCAACTAATAACGGCTAACGCTACCCAATAGGGTCTGTGTGGCAATGCGCAACTCTTGGTTGTCTTGAACTAAAATTGCATTAACAGCGAAGCCTTGCACGTAACTGGTAAGCTGTAATGCGACAGCTTCAATGGGCGTGTCTTTTGAAAGCTCGTGAGCACTCACGGCGCGCTCTAAGCTGGCAATAAAATCAATTTGTAAGCGATCGATATAGTGTCTGCCAATGTCGCGGATCTTCTCGTCGTCATGGCCCAGCTCGGTTATACAATTAACCAATAAACAGCCACGGCCTTGGACTAAATCTAAATAGCGCTCGAAGAATTTATGAATGGCTTGAATGCCTTGGTGTTGCTCGAGTGCACTAAGCACATCGTGTAATTGAGTGTTTTGATAATACTCTAGGACTCGATACAAAAACGCCTGTTTGCTACCAAACTCTAAATAAAAACCGCGCCGATTAAAGTCAGTGCGGGCAATTATTTCGTCCATCACAGCGCCGTGAAAACCGTGTTCTAAAAAGACGTCTATGGCTTGATGCATTACATCATCAAGATCGTACATGGGCGCGCGCGGCATGGTCCGCTCCTATTCGAGAACTTCTATTCTTAAGCCTAATGTGATTTCTGTTGGAGTCAAGCGAACAGGCAACCTAATCGTCGCCCGTGTATTTAAAAGAAGCGGTTACGGATAAATACCCACTGCGCTGCAAAATCTTCGGTGGGCTTGCGGGTGAATTCACTACGGATAAATAGGTTGATGCGACCATCCGCATAGCACACTAGTAAGTTAGCAATGATCCCTTCGTCGGCTGGTAACTCTTTGCCTTCACGCAACTTTCTTTCGCGTAATACTTGTTTAAATTGGGTCTCTAGACGCTCGTACAACTTGGCGATGCGCGCCCGCAAGCGCTCTTGTTCGCCGAGCAATGCATCACCGTTTAAAATACGTGTGATACCCGGATTCTTCTCTGCGAAACCCAACAACAAATGCAAAATCATCTGGCAACGCGCAGTGGCGTCTTTTTCTTCAGCCACAATCTTGTTAATACGCGAAAACAAAGTTTCTTCGATAAACTCAATCAAACCTTCGAACATTCTTGCTTTGCTAGGAAAGTGGCGGTACAACGCAGCTTCAGACACTCCTACCTGCTCTGCGAGTTTCGCGGTTGTGATCCGTTGGCCGGGGTTGGTTTCCAACATTCCTGCTAAGCATTGAAGAATTTGCGCGCGTCGATTGGGTTTTTTGGTCGCTGGCATTACCTGGTTCCGTGCTATTTTTGTTTTTCTTCGAATCGTTTGGCTAGTAACGTAACTAACTGCTCAGCAAGCTTGTCTTTGCTGGCGATTGGCAACGCTTCTTGACCGTCTTGCCAGAGTACTAACAAAGCATTCTGGTCACTGTTAAATCCTATATCGGCATTTGATACGTCATTTGCAGCGATCATGTCCAATTTTTTGTTGGCCATTTTTTGGCGTGCATAATGCTCAATATCTTGCGTCTCCGCAGCAAAACCCAGGGTAAAAGGGGCTTCCGCTAATGTCGCTACGTCTTTAAGAATATCAGGGTTTTTAACAAAAGTAAGTGTTAACTCATCCGAATTCTTTTTGATCTTTTGCTCGGCCACTTGGGCACAGCGATAATCTGCAACCGCAGCAGTCGCGATAAAAATATCGCAGGTCGGCATCTCAGCCATGACGCACTGATGCATCTGCGCTGCGCTTTCAACTTTGTGCACAGATATCCCCTGAGGGACTGGCAATACTGTTGGTCCGCTTATAAGCGTGACTTTTGCTCCCGCTTTGGCGGCGGCTGCGGCAATGGCATAACCCATTTTGCCACTGCTGTGATTGGTCAGATAACGCACTGGATCCAGTGCTTCACGGGTTGGGCCGGCGGTAATGACAATATGTTTATCGGCTAACGCAGGTAATGTTGGTGGTACGATTAATTGCGCAAGTGCATCAGCGATTGCTTCCGGCTCTGTCATGCGACCAGCGCCTACATCACCACAGGCTTGCTCGCCACTGTCGGGGCCAATAAACACGGTATTGCGCTTGGTTAAAATCGCTAAATTGTTAGTTGTCGCTGGGGCCGCCCACATCTGCTGATTCATCGCTGGGGCAATCACAATTTGAGCCGTTGTGGCTAAATACAATGTCGACAACAGGTCGTCGGCTAATCCATGGGCAAGTTTGGCTAAGCAATTTGCCGTTGCAGGTGCAATTAATAAGGTATCGGCCCATTTGGCAAGCTCGATATGACCCATTGCTGCTTCTGCGGCCGGGTCCAAGAGATCGTGATGAACGGGATTACCGGATACTGCCTGGAGCGCTAGCGGGCTCACAAATTCCATTGCTGAGCTGGTCAAAACAACACGTACATTAGCGCCTTTAGCTGTTAGCTTACGGACTAGATCAGGCGCTTTATAGGCTGCAATTCCGCCGGTTACTCCCAGTAGAATATTGTGATTATTCAATTGCATGAAATGTGTACTGACCTTTTAGGCGATGCCTTACAACACCGTTTAGGGTTAAGGTTATGCAATAAATAGTAACAAGGGATGTTACAGATGAAAATCACTGATTGGCCAATTGCTGAACGACCACGTGAAAAAATCGTCAGTCACGGGGGGGCCTCTTTAACAGATGCTGAAGTATTGGCAGTGCTAATAGGTTCAGGTTTACCCGGATATTCGGCGCTTGAAATTGCCCGTCTCGCGATTGCCAAGCACAAAGGATTGGCTAACTTATTATTGGCTGATTTAGTTGAATTTAGCCAGTCAGTGGGATTGGAGAGGCTAAGTATGCAGTATTGCAAGCGGCTCTAGAACTTGCGACTCGATTTCTCAAGACACAGCTTAAGCTGTGCAATGTGTTTGGCCGTGTCGACGATGTTGAAAAATACTTGGCGTTACAGATGCGTGGTTATCAGCAAGAGGTATTTGCGCTTATTATGCTCAGTAGTCAGCACCATCTAATTGCGTTTCGGCCGATGTTCTTTGGTACCATTAATGCAGCTGCAGTTTATCCTCGCGAGATTGTCCGCCAAGTAATTAACGACAACGCTGCTGCGGTTATATTGGTGCACAACCATCCTTCTGGTGTAGCGGAACCTAGCCAAGCAGATATCCGAATTACCGAGCGCATTACTGAGGCACTACAATTAATTGATGTAGAAGTGCTGGATCACTTTGTTGTCGCTCACACAAATACGGTATCATTTGCCCAACGCGGCCTAATATGACGATTGGGTAAGTTGGTTTCGCGGTAGGAATTTAGAGCAATAGCTAAACAATCATGGGAAATGGAAGCAACAATACATGAGTAATCACACGTGTTTGGTGATTAACTTAGCGCGTTCACCAGAGCGAATGGCGCTGATGAATCAGCAGTTGGAGGCACTGGCCATTCCATTTGAGCGCATTGACGCCGTAGACGGTCAACAGCTGTCCGAAGTACAAGTTGGTGAAGTTTATGACGGTGAGCATCTTGACGCCTATTATAAAAAGTTGACCCGAGGCGAGATAGCTTGCTATCTGAGTCATCGAAAGGCTTGGCAGTATATCGTTGAAAATCAGTTAGATTTTGCTGTTATTGTCGAAGATGATGTTGAGCTTAAAGCGAACTTCCCCGAGGTTATTCAGGCAGTTAGTCAATTCCCGGCGGATTGGGATTATGTGAAACTAGCAGAACACAAGCGCAAGCGACGGGTCGTATACGCAGAAAAAATGCCGAGATATGAGCGGGTCATTTACAACAAATTGCCCGCTCGCACATGCGCTCAAGCTGTGAGTTTGCAAGGGGCGAAAAAACTGTTGGCGAATACCCAATGTTTTCACCGTCCTATTGATGTTGATTTACAATACTGGTGGGAAAAACAACTCGATGTGTTCGGCTTAGTACCCTATGCTGCAGTGCCCCGTAGCGACCAAGTGAGTGTTATTGATGCACAGTCATCACGTAATCGCGCGCAACGCAGTCAATGGCAAAAGCTGCGCAATATGTGGCATTTTTTCTGGCAAAACCGCTATCATACAAAGCATAAAATCGCCGCTCTAATCGCGGCTAATAAGAGGTAATTTCATGCAGTTGTCTGTGATTTTCTCAACCTACAACTCACCGGAATGGATGCTGAAAACACTGTGGAGCTTGCATTATCAAACGTTTCAGGATTTTGAAATCGTTATTGCTGATGACGGCTCGGGACCAGACACAAAGGCTGCAATTGAGCAATTTGAAGCGGCGAGTGGTCGTACGATTAAACATGTTTGGCAACCCGACGACGGCTTTCAAAAAACCCGTATATTAAATAAAGCACTAATCGCTAGTGAGGGAGAATACATATTATTCACCGATGGTGATTGTGTGCTGCGCAAAGACTTTCTTGCCGTGCACATGGAGCGACGAGAGCCTGGTTATTTCCTATCTGGAGGCTATTTCAAATTGCCGATGGAAACCAGCAAAGCGGTCAATCGCGAAAACATTGAATCAGGACAAGCATTTGAACTCGACTGGTTAGTTGAGCACGGTTTGGAAAAAACGCATAAAACCATGAAGCTCACCGCCTCAGGAATGAAAGAGAAACTGCTAAACGCATTGACACCGACCAAGGCAACGTGGAATGGGCACAATGTTTCAGGTTGGCGTTCGGATATTTTCGCGGCCAATGGTTTTGACGAGCGAATGCAATATGGCGGTGAAGATCGCGAGCTTGGTGAACGCTTGTTCAATCGTGGGATTAAGTCCAAACAAATCCGCTATTCAGCAATTTGTTTGCACCTTGATCACGCGCGCGGGTATGTCACTCAAGAAATGCGTGATAAAAACGCAACAATTCGCGCAACCACTAAACGCAAGAAATTGACTGAGACCGCCTATGGGATCAAACAGGCGATCGAGCGATCTGCAACAGATCTTCAATAAATTAGGTTGATCATGGCCTTAGTTTGCTGTATAACATGCGCCCTCTTAATTGATGGTTAGTTACTCCTGCTTGTAACGTGCTCGAGAAGAGCAGCAAAGTTAGAAGCAACCAAGAGTAGCAACATAGTAAACGTTGTTCTGGAGACAAAAATGTCAAAAGTATGTCAAGTGACTGGAAAGCGTCCTGCGGTTGGTAACAATCGTTCGCACGCGCGCAACGCGACTCGTCGTCGCTTTTTGCCAAATCTTCAAACCCACCGTTTTTGGGTTGAAAGTGAAAACCGTTTCGTTAAATTACGCCTAACGCCAAAAGGCATGCGTATTATTGATAAGAAAGGCATCGATACTGTATTAGCAGATATCCGTGCTCGTGGCGAAAAAGTTTAAGGAGCCTAAACCATGCGTGATAAAATCAAATTAGTATCAACTGCTGGCACTGGTTTCTACTACACCACAGACAAAAACAAGCGTAACATGCCGGGCAAAATGGAAATCAAAAAATTTGATCCAAAAATCCGTCAACACGTGATGTTTAAGGAAGCCAAAATTAAGTAATTCGTTACTTTTTGTCTCCTTTTGAAAACCCGGCCGTCGCCGGGTTTTTTGCGTTTGATTACCGCGGTCGATTCGTTATGCTTGGCAGGGTATTTTGCAACCGAGTTTTCCCCAGTGAAATTATCTGCACGTGCATTTAACAACATCCTTATTTTCGCCATGCTTGCGATGATCATGCTGTTTAATATTGATACGTGGTTGCCACGCCCAGAAGCGGATTCGCGATTGCGTCTTATCGAAGAAAACGATTTGGTATTGAAGGTGCAACTCGAGGATGCGCGATTGGAACGCATTGGAACGGATTGGCGAGTGATTAATCCAGCCATTCAAGGCGTGGATGCGCAAGAAGTGATCCAAGCGTGGCATTCGGCGCGTTTAACGCTAGCGCAATTACCTACTGACCCGTTAACGCAATATTCAGCCCAAGTGTGGCTAGCGGGCAATCCAGATGCCGTGCAGCTTACGTTTTGGCAAACGCCCAATGTCGGCTATGTAGAAATTGGCGCTAACACCTATCGATTAGAAGATATCGTATTGAAACAATTATTATTTTAGTTCCACGAGAGTCATTATGCCCGAATTACCGGAAGTCGAAGTTAGCCGTTTGGGTGTCGCACCACATTTAGAATCACAATCGATTACCGCTGTCGTTGTGCGCGACAAGCGCTTGCGTTGGCCGGTACCTGATGATGTGCAACGAGCGGTTGGTCATCAGATCCAGTCGGTCACCCGACGTGCGAAGTATCTTTTTCTAAATACCGACGTCGGTAGTATTGTTTTGCATTTAGGGATGTCAGGTCGCTTACGCGTTGTTGACCAGGATCTACCTACGGTCAAACACGATCATATTGATGTGGTACTCGCCAGTGGCAAGTGTTTGCGTTTGAACGATCCGCGCCGTTTTGGCGCGTGTTTATGGCAAGCCCCTGATGAACCTCCGCTAGCATTGTTAGCGAATCTTGGCCCTGAGCCACTGACTGACGCCTTTGATGATGAGCGTTTGTACAAATTATCACGAGGTAAGAATGTGGCCGTTAAGACCTTTATAATGACTAATCAAGTGGTTGTTGGAGTTGGCAATATCTACGCCAACGAAGCATTGTTTTTAAGTGGTATCGATCCGCGTCGCGCTGCGGGTAAAATCAGTAAAAAGCGCTATGAAGTGCTGACAGGTCATATTCGCAGTGTCCTCGCTGCTGCAATCGCTCAGGGAGGCACTACGCTAAAGGACTTCACTCAGGCCGATGGTAACCCCGGCTACTTCAAACAACATTTACGCGTGTATGGCCGGGCGGGTGATGACTGTGAAGCGTGTGGCACGACAATAAAAAGCGTTACCATCGGGCAACGCAATACGTTTTATTGTCCGAGCTGTCAGCGCTAAGGAGATTTATTTGTGCAGGCGGTCCTTTAGTGCCTGTTGCACAACGGGATGACAAAACTCGCTGACATTGCCCCGGTGCAATGCCACCTCTTTAACCAAGGTAGAAGAAATGAATGAGTTTTCCTCGGCAGGAGTTAAAAAGACACTCTCAAGCTTTGGATTGAGACGACGATTCATATTGGCAAGTTGAAACTCGTACTCAAAGTCTGATACCGCACGCAGACCTCGGATCAACACCGTGGCGTTTTGTGTATCAGCGAAATCGGCTAACAGCCCTGTAAAACCAATAACTTCTACGTTATCTAAATGCGCTGTGATTTGTTTGATCATGTCGACGCGCTCTTCGAGCGTGAATAGCGGCTTTTTACTGGGATTGGACGCAATCCCAACTAACACACTCGCAAACATTTGCGCTGCGCGTTCAATCAAATCCGCATGACCGTTTGTGATGGGATCGAAGGTTCCAGGGTAAATCGCTCGAGTATGCATATATTGTCGTTTGTTCCATTAAAAACAGCCAAAACATAACATTGAATCGAAATTTGATGCAATTTATTCGCTGAATTGCCTATATATCAATGCCAAGTTCAGCTAGTATCTGCGCCAATTGGATTGGTAATACAAAGGTTAGCAATTGCGTAAAATATTGATTGGAAGCATCCTGACCGTTGCGAGCTTGCAAGCGGCGGCGACGCCATGGATTGGGACGCTAGATCCTCAGCTGCACAATGATCTGGTTACGCTCACAGAATACCGCGCGCTGGACTCGGTGGTTAACACCTACCCTGTGCCGTGGAAAGGCATTGCTAATCAATTAAAACAACTCGATGAGAGCCAATATCCAGAACATGTGCGCCTTGCCGTGCTGCGCCTGCGTCACTATTTACGTCAAGAACAATTACAAAGTGTGGATAGCTATTTAGAGCTATATGGTGCCAGTGATCCTTCGCGATTCACCGCGTTTAACGGCGAGCAGCGGCCGTCTGCGCTTTTAACCAATACGACTGAGGTTACCAGTGGTCGTTGGTCAGCACAGTTGTCTGTTAATTTGGAACCTGGTGGCGAGCGCAACCTTGATCAGAGCTATGTTGCTGTGCAAGTTGCCGATTGGACACTTGCCGTAAGCGCCATGGATCAGTGGTGGGGGCCTGCGCATGCGACCAGCTTGATATTGACCGATAATGCTCGTCCGGTGCCTTCAGTGGGCATTTCCCGAGCGACGACTGAAGCGTCAAAGTCAAAATGGTTGAGTTGGTTGGGTTCATGGTATTTTACCGCGCAACTGGGTCAGCTTGAAAGCGAACGAGCCATTCCAGACACGAGGCTTTGGCGTACGCGTTTAACTTTTAGCCCAGTGAAGGGATTGGAGCTTGGCGCTGCATGGTCAGCAATGTGGGGTGGGGAAGGTCAGCCAAACGGGTTTAGTGATTTTATCGATGTCATTACGTTTCAAAATATTTGCGCAGACGGCTCGTCTAGTTGTGATTCAGCCCTTTTTACCAAACAAGGTAACCACATTGCCGGTTTTGATTTGAAGTACAGCTTTATGCTGGCTGATACGCCTATGTCGCTTTATGCCCAGCGCGTGGGCGAAGATGCAATCGATACCTACCGCGTAACCGACAACGCATACTTATACGGTTTTTCAACTTATTGGCAGGGTGCTAAGTTGTATTTAGAAACCAGCGACACTAACGTAGCATGCGGCAACGACGGCAGTGACCGAAAAAATTGTTACTACGAGTCGAGCATCTATCCAGATGGTTACCGTTACTATGACCGAGCCATCGGCAGCACCTTTGACAGCGATGCTAAACATATTACGTTTGGTGGTTACTATCACCCTACCAGCCGAGATTTAATTGGCTGGCAGCTCAGTAAAATTGAGCTTAACCCCGATGGTGAAGCACCGTCACCGCTATTGACGGATAGCGTAGAAGAAGAATTATGGTATGTTAGTGGTTACTACCAGACCGCATGGCGCGACTGGCAAATCAAGATAGGTGGCAATATTGCGCAGCGCGAATTCAATCTCGATCAGCGCGACAATGAGACAGATTACAACCTATATCTGCATTTGCGATACGCCATAACTGAGTAACGGTAAACGGCCTATGGCACCAGAAAACCCTAAACTGCCGGTGAGCGTTTTTATTGTTGCGCAAGATGAATCTCAGCATTTACCACGTTTAATGGCGAGTTTATCTGCGTTTGCTGAAATTATTGTGGTCGATTCGGGCAGTTCCGATGATACGCCGAAAATAGCCACAGACTTTGGGGCAACTGTTATTCACCAGCCATGGCTGGGTTACGCAGGTCAAAAGCAGTTCGCACTTGAACAGTGCTCGCAAGAATGGGTATTGAATTTAGATGCTGATGAAGTAGTTACCGAGCCGATGTTAACTGCCATCAAGCAAGCGATAGCTGCCAACGACTGCGATGCTGTGCGCTTTAATCGCAATGATTTGTTTATTGGCAAAATGCCACCGGCGACGATCAAAAAGCCCAATAACGTGCGTTTTTACCGTCGCTCTAAAGCCGCTTTTGATGTGAACCAAAAAGTACATGAAACAGCTAAGTGCGATGGCACAACCTTATGTGTCGAAGCGGCATTTGATCACTATGGCTATGACCAAATATCGGTGCTGATGGATAAGCTCAATACTTATTCTTCGCTCAAAGCTGAGCAGAAATACGCGAAAGGCAAAAGCGCCTCGCTATTCAAGTTAATCCTAATCGGTCCGATAGAATTTGTGCGTAAGTTATTTCTACAACGCATGATTTTCTTTGGGCGTCGCGGTCTGATTCTCGCGGCACTTAATGCTCATTATGCTTTTTTGAAAGAAGCCAAATTGTTAGAGCTGCATCTGCGCAAGCATAAAGATTAACCTGCTAGAGGAGCTAGCCACTCAATGACTCGTGTAATTACCTTCGGTACATTCGATGTCTGTCATATTGGCCATATTCGGATCCTCAAACAGGCACGGGCACTAGGCGATCACTTAATTGTTGGCGTTTCATCTGATGAGCTCAATTTGGCGAAAAAAGGTCGACTACCTATCTATAATCTCAATAATCGCATCGAAATTATTGCCTCAATGCGGTTTGTCGATGAAGTCTTTGTTGAGCACTCGCTTGAACAAAAAGCTCAGTATATCAAAGACGCTAATGCCGATATTCTAGTTATGGGTGATGATTGGGCCGGTAAGTTTGACCACTTTAGTGATATATGTGAAGTGCGCTATTTGCCACGCACACCGTCGGTTTCCACCACTGAAATTATTGAGATCATCAAAGATACTCAGTGATTATAACCCTCAAGTAGCAGCGGCCAGTTCTCTTCACTAAAGTGATAAGTCGCACAGCGGGCTAACTCTTTATTCAGCGAACGTTTCAAACGCGCGAGATTCTGGGCTTTCCATTCATCACCTGAGCGTATTGCACATTTGTCAAAATCAATAAGCCACGCTTGGCCTTCAGCATCTAACATTACATTGTGAATATTCAGGTCGTGGTGGTACACCTGACGTTGATGAAAACGCTTTATGGTCGCCCCAATGTGACGCCATTCGAACTCCGACAGCGGCCTTTCAATTAATACGTTGTGGGTATCGAGCGCATCTGGAATTCGTACAGTGAGTAGATCACCCCGCCACACGAAACCGCTCCGATGTACCCGTCCTGCTATCGGTTGCGGGCAAGGTAATCGCCACTGATGCATCTGTTCGAGTAACGCCAATTCTCGGTATGGCCGTGTTTGTTTAAGCCCTCGAAACCAAAATTGGTCGTCTAAAATTTTACCGATCAAACCGCCGCGTTTGTAGTGTCGCAAGACGAGTTCGACATGCTCGCCATATCGCAGGAAGTGCGTTGTGCCGCGTCCTTGAGCAGAGCCTGATAACGTTAAGTTGGTCATAGTGGGATCTGCCCTAAACCATTGTGTGGTAATGGTGGGCAAATCAAGCTCAGCGCATTGGGCACTAGCAATAAACAGGTCACTGTTTGTGTCTCGGCGGTGTTCTAACATACGCAAAAAAAGCGGAAAGCCTGATAAAACTTGAGAATTAACGCTAATTGTAATCAAATTAGCGCCATTCGTGTGAACTAAAGTCAGATACTTTGCTGTCATTTCTCAAACAACAAGCACCAATCACGCTCAAATCAGACGCTCGTTTGTGCGTTATGCGTCTTTCTGCAATTGGGGATGTGTGTCACGCTGTGGCTATGGTGCAGGCTATTCAGGCTGCGCGGCCAGATATTCAAATCACCTGGGTGATCGGCAAAATCGAGTATCAACTACTCAAAGATTTGCCTGACATCGAATTTGTTGTGTTTGATAAGAAACAAGGTAAACAGGCTCGCGTTGATTTAAAACAGCGTTTTGCTGACACAGTTTTCGATGCGCTATTTATGATGCAAGTTGCCTTCCGAGCCAATTGGGCATCAACGGTTATCAACGCTAAAGTCAAAATAGGCTTTGATAAAAAGCGCAGCAAAGAATTGCACGGGCTGTTCACAAATTGCCAAATTGCAGAGCAGCAGCACGCTCATGTGCTCGAAGGCTTTATGGGGTTTGCCAATGCGATAGGCGTTGCTACGCCGGCACAACCGAAATGGCAGATGCCGATGAGCGAGGCTGATCTTACTGCTGCCGAGCAGCTCCATGACGGGAGCGGTTCATACGCGGTGATTTGCCCTGCGGCGTCTAAAGCCGAGCGGTGTTGGCAAACGTCGCGTTATGCTCAAGTAGCCGATCATCTTCATGAGCGTGGGTTGAAGGTATATGTCTGCGGCGCACCTTCGCCTTTGGACACCCGACTCGCTGACGAAATCGTAGCTCAGGCAAAGCACCCGGTGCATAACTTGGTCGGTAAAACGTCATTAAAACAACTTTTGGCATTCATTCAGCGAGCTGAGCTAGTGATTGCCCCAGATACTGGGCCCGCGCATATGGCGACTACTGTGGGTACCCCAGTCATTGGTCTATATGCTCACAGTAATCCACGGCGCACCGGCCCTTATAACAATCTCGATAATGTTGTCTCGGTGTACGATATTGTTATAGAGCAACAAACCGGTAAAAAATGGCAAGCGTTGAGTTGGGGTAAACGCGCTAAGGGTGATGACTTGATGGCCCTAATTGAAGTCAAAATGGTGGTGCAACAAATTGAGCAACTATTGGGCGATGCTCATCAATTTGCAATGTAGCGCTCAATTAGTTTCAGGTTGTTGGTAAGCGCACCGCGGTTTTGCTCAATAACTTGTAAACCTTTTGCGCCGTCTTTCTCGCGCAAATTCTTATCCTCTAACCATACATCGATGAAATTAATAAGCATTGATTCATCATCAGCCGTTTTTAGTGCACCAGCAGCGGCTAATTTTGTGGTTATTTGAGGGTTATTAAACTGGCTGGGGCCCATAACGATTGGCACTTGATACAAGGCAGGCTCAAGAGCGTTGTGTCCGCCACGTTCAGCAAAGCTACCACCGACGAACGCAACATCTGCAATTGCAAACAACGCTTGCATAAGTCCCATGGCATCAATCAAAATTATTTGAGTTTGCGCGCTAAGCTCGGTCATTTCAGACAAGCGTTGAAATGGGACTCCACTCCTAGTGAGCTTGTCATTAACCTCATCAAATCGCTGCGGATGACGCGGTACAATGCAAGTAATTAGCTGCCGGTGCTTTTGGCGCAAACGTTGATGCGCACTAATGATCATTTGTTCTTCTGGATCGTGGGTACTACCAGCGATTACGATCTTTGCAGACCGTTGCCGACAATGCAGAGCTAAGTTCTGTATTTTTTCGTTGCTCGTGTGATTAGCGACAATATCGAACTTTATATTACCGCTGTTCTGCAGCTGTTGTTCAGTTGCTCCGAGCATTTTATACGCCTCCCAATCATCTTGCCCCTGAGCGCTGATCACATCGATTAAGCCAATTGTTTGTTTAAACAGGTGACCCAGCTTTACATAACGACGTGCAGAACGCTGCGTCATGCGGGCATTAACTACAATACTAGGAATACTGCGCTTAGCGCATTGGTGTAACAAGCTAGGCCAAATCTCAACTTCGGTAATGAGTAACAAATGAGGTTTTATCCGTTTGAGCAGTTTCGCCATTAGCCACGTGTGGTCATAAGGCAAATAACAGTGCTGGATTAAACCATTCAGGCTCGCTTGGGCTTGCGCTGCACCGGTGGGGGTAGTCGTGGTCAAGGTGATTGTCAGTGTTGGATGCTGTTGTTTAAGTTGTTTAATTAGAGGCGTAACGGCCGCGACTTCGCCAACAGAGACGCAGTGCCAAAGCAGGTCGGTTGTCTGCAAACTGTTCCGAAACACTCCAAATCTTGCAAGGCGCGCGCGGTCATAACCAGCAACCTTGAGCACCATTTTGGACAGGTTAATCAATATCAGTAGGGGCAGTAAAAGTGTCCAAAGTAGGTTATAGACGATAAGGAAGCCCAGAAAACGTTTCGATGTTTTATGCAAGTGTTCTATTACTTTTAGCTAATAAGTGCATTGGCATATTGTGGAGACAATCATAGGGTTTTGGCAAGTTAAACTCTGTTTTGCATTAGACAGCGCAATTCCCTCAGGATGCACTACACTGAAACAGTGGAAGGTTAAAAATTCTAAACATGGATCTAACGTGCTTTTGCGATTGACTTGGTTGGTGTATGCAATTTGGCTTATGTTGTCCTTTTCAGTGCATGCACAAAGCGCTGAAATGCGTGTTATCGCGCACCCAGACGTCACCCAGAACTCCGTATCTCAGCGTCAATTACGACGTATTTTTTCTCTCAAACAACGCACGTGGGAAGATGGTTCCGCAATAAGTCTAATTGTTTTATCAAGTGATAATGAGCAGCACATCGCGTTTCTGCGTCAGCAATTACAAATGTTTCCTTATCAACTCGAGCGCGAGTGGAATAAATTAGTTTATTCCGGTCAAGCTTCACCGCCGGTTGTGGCAGTTAACAATGCTGAAATGCGATCTTTGGTCGCAAGTACACCAGGCGCTATTGGTTATCTACTGACAGAAACAACACCAACAAATGTAAAAATCATTGAGGTAGAAAGCCCATGAGAAATCAACTTCAATGCCCGCAATGGCTGTATCATGGGATGGTGGTATTTATACTGTTCCATGCCGCGAGTAGTTTCGCTGATGAATTACAGTGGAACGGTTTTATTGCGCAAGGGGTGCAACGTGCTGAGGGTTCGAACTTTATCAATGATGATGGTGATTTATCATTTGCCTTAACCGAAGTCGGCATTAACGGGCGTATAGGTATTACCGATCACATAAGCGCCAATGGGCAGGTTGTGTATCTCAATGCTGGCGATCGTTTTCCCCAAGGCGTTCGCGTCGATTACCTGTTTATCGATTGGCACGCGGTTAGAGGCGTTCAGTTCAATTTAAATGTCCATTTGGGCCGTTATAAAAATTATCATTGGCTTTACTCATCGACCCGTGATGTGCCTCACACCAGGCCCAGCAACGTGTTACCACAGTCAATTTATTTTGACAGTTTCCGCGATGTCGCGTTGGGCAGTGATGGCATCGCACTGCGAGCCAATACGCTATCTGACACAGGTGAGTGGGAAATCAACTGGAGTTACGGTCGCTCCTCAATCGGTAGTGAGTCAACGCGTCAATTACTCGGCCATATGGCCAGCGGCGATATTGAGCAGGATTTTGTTCATCAAGCTAGCGTGTATTGGTCGTCATCAAGTAATACACTCACGTTGGGTGCCAACTGGCTTGATTCGGATTTTAGCTACGAGTCAGACGCGCAAGACCCCTTTGTCGATGGCTTTGCTAATGTTGAACGTATATCTCTCGCGGCTCAATACCAGAGCCAGTATTGGGAATTCACGTCAGAGATAATGCGCGAAAGTTCGCTTTACCAAAACGCTATTTCTAACGGCTTTTTTAGTGACTCAACCGCGGAAGGTGGGTATGTACAAATTTTGTTTATGCCCCAGCGGCGACTTTCGTTACTTTCGCGCATCGATCTTTATGATTTGAATCGAGAAGATCGCAACGGCAATCAATTAAATCAGCTTTCAGGCGGGCAAACCCCAAACTATTTCGGTTATATGGATACTGCAACTATCGGTCTAAAGTATGCCATTTGGGACAATGTAAACCTTCAATTGGAATACAACCGCGTCCGTGGCGCCGGCCGCTTAACGCCCTTATTGGTGAGAGATATTCATGCTGTAGACGAAGAGTATTGGGATTTGTGGTCAGTGCAAATGATGTATTGGTTTTGATATGGCAAAAAAAGTCAGTGTTGCGCAAAAATTAGTGTTGGTTTTAATTTCACTGTTAGTGCTGTTTAGTGCGCTGCTAGGTGGCCTACTGATCTATCGCTCGAATGCTGATCTGACTCTGCAGCAACGCCAAATTCAAATGCAATACTACAAGCAATATCAGCTTCTCAGTAGTTTTATCAATGATCGACTGGTTAGCTTTGTGGAAAACTTTGCCAGTGATGCGCAATTGCAAAGTGTTCAAAAAGAGGATGAATATGCACGGTTACTGAGTAGCCAATACGAAGAGTTGACAATGCGCTGGCAAGTTGAAGATATCGCATTTTTTACACGCAATGGACAGCGTACGCTTTATTCCGAACAACTCACCGATTCGGTCGCTATGAATGCCGTCGCAAACGATGTTATGCGTTTTCAACGACCAGAAAGCAAGCTGGTTTGCGCTGGAGATTGTGTGCGTATTTTAGGCGTGCCGATTATGACCTCATCTGGAATTGCAGTTGTCGTTGTGGAGTACACGCTAGCTGAAGTGTTGGCCTCATTTGCACGCTCAACATTAGCGCAAATCGCTGTGGTATCAATGCCAGAGCAATCTCTGGTGGATATAACCTTACAAGGCCAGCTAACCGAAGTTAACCGTCAGCGCTTTGCACATTTCATCGGGCTATTGCCAGATGACCTAAACTATCCAAATTTTTACCAGTATGGGCATGTCGTTCACGATGATAATCGGGCCTTACTAATAACGACAATGCCGTTAGCAGGTAATCCAGAAAATAGGTTTTATGCACTCGCGGTAACTGATGTGAGCGATCGCTATTACGCCTTACAGAACTATCAATGGATTGTTATTGGTTTTGCTATTTTATTGAGTTTTGGGTTCGTGTTGATGCTCAGCGTGTTGTTACGGCAATATCGACTGAAACTGGAGAACTTGTCGCAGCGTTTACCACTGCTCGCCGAAAACCGGTTCGAAGAGTTTCGCGATACTCGGATCCTACGACAGCGCTGGTTTGAAGATGAGTTAGACCAACTTGAAGCCTCCGCCGACTCTCTAGCGACCAATCTTGAGCAACTTAACCAGCAAGCCCTTGCCGATCAGGTCCAACTCGAAAAAATGGCTATGTTTGATGCCCTAACCGGCTTACCTAATCGCAGTATGCTGATGTTTCAGATCGACAAACACATTGCCTCATTAAAACGCACCAATCGCGCAGTTGCATTAATGTTCCTCGATTTAGATGACTTTAAAAGCATTAATGATACGCACGGGCATGGGGTGGGCGATAGTTTGTTAAAACAAGTGGCCACTCGGATCAGCAAGCAACTACGCGAAACCGACATCGCGGCTCGTTTCGGTGGCGACGAGTATGCAATATTGCTCACTGATATTGAACGCACGGAAGATGCAAATGTTGTCGCTGAAAAGATTATCAATGCTTTTGCCAAGCAGGTGAACGTTAAAGATTTGCAGTTTTTTGTGGCGGTGAGCATTGGTATTGCAGTGACCCGTGAGCACGATATTACGGCGGTTGAGCTGTTGCGACATGCGGATATTGCTATGTATGAAGCAAAAGCGGTTTCTGGCTCCGTTTACAGAACCTACGACGCATCGATGAATTTAAAGCTGATCCGCCGTGTTGAGGTAGAAAATGAAGCGCGCAACGCCTTGCAGTGTGATGAGTTTTATTTAGCCTTACAGCCAAAAATTGATTTGCAAACGCATCGCTTACATGGGTTTGAAGCACTAATTCGTTGGAAACATCCACAAAAAGGCTTTGTGTCACCTGCTGAATTTATACCGATTCTCGAAAAGTCTTCGCTCATGGTAAAAGTTGACTACTGGATAATCGCGCGTTCGCTTAGCATTCTGTCTGAGCTGACTATAAATGGTTTTGGGCAACTAAATATGGCTGTTAATGTGTCTGCCTCACAGTTCCTCGATGCCAACCTGGTGGAGTACTTGCGTCAACAATTGCGCCACTTCGATATCGAGGCCCACCGGGTTGAACTGGAACTAACGGAAACAGCATTAGTGGACGACCTGACGCGTGCATGTGACGTGATGAATCAAGTGAGGGAACTGGGCTGCAGAATTTCAATTGATGACTTCGGGACGGGTTACTCGTCCCTGAGTTATCTCAAAGCGATGCCTGCTGACACCGTGAAAATTGACCAGTCTTTTGTCAAAGGTATGCTGGACGATCAGGGAGATAGGAATATTGTGTACAGCACGTTAACCATGGTGCGCGGTATGGGCATTGAAGTTGTTGCAGAAGGCATTGAATCAGCGGAGCAGTTTGACTTGTTAAATCACTTCGGCTGCGACTTAGGCCAAGGCTACTACATTGCCAAACCCATTGATGAAAAAGATATTTGGCAAGCACTCAATAAATCGTGCATCGACGGTATATGGCAACTCCCGTTGCCGGTTCACAGCGAATAATCAAAGGTAATATCTGTACGCCATCGGGCAGGTTGATTATTATAGCGCCAAAATTTTCTGGAGGTTGCCATGTCTGAAGCGTTTTTAGCGTATTTGAATGCCCAAATTGAAACTGTGAAACAAGAGGGTTTATACAAGCAAGAGCGGATTATTCAAACTCAACAGCAAGCTGATATCACGGTTGCTGGAGGTGAACACGTCGTAAACTTTTGTGCCAATAACTACCTTGGCTTGGCGAACCATCCTGAGCTAATTACAGCTGCCAAAGAAGGCTTAGACAGTCATGGCTTTGGCGTTGCTTCGGTCCGCTTTATCTGTGGTACCCAAGATATTCACAAGCAGTTAGAGAGCAAAATCAGCGCGTTTTTAGGTACTGAAGATACTATTTTGTACCCGTCATGCTTCGATGCGAATGGTGGCTTGTTTGAAACCATTTTAGAGCCTGAAGATGCGATTATTTCCGACGCACTGAATCACGCTAGCATCATTGATGGTGTGCGTTTGAGTAAGGCGAAACGCTACCGCTATGCAAATAACGATATGCAAGCACTGGAACAGCAGTTACAAAAAGCCGATGCCGATGGAGCGCGTTACAAGCTAATCGCAACAGATGGGGTGTTTTCTATGGATGGCATTATTGCCAACCTAAAAGGCATTTGCGACTTAGCTGAAAAGTATAACGCGATGGTGATGGTTGATGATTGCCATGCCACTGGTTTTGTTGGTGAAAATGGCCGCGGTTCACATGAGTATTGTGATGTGATGGGTCGCGTTGACATCATTACCGGTACATTGGGCAAGGCCCTTGGAGGGGCGTCAGGCGGTTACACCTCGGGGAAAAAACCTGTGATTGAGTGGTTGCGCCAGCGCTCGCGCCCGTATTTGTTCTCAAACTCAGTTGCTCCACCAATCGTATCGGCGTCGATCAAAGTGTTTGAAATGATGGAAAATGGCGCAGACTTACGCGATGCGGTAAAACGCAATGCGGCACATTTCCGTCAGCGTATGGAGGCTGCTGGCTTTACTTTGGCGGGTAAAGATCACGCAATTATTCCGGTCATGCTGGGCGATGCCAAATTAGCCAGCGACATGGCTGATCGTCTACTGAAGAAAGGCATTTATGTGATCGGCTTTTCATACCCAGTGGTACCTAAAGGGCAAGCGCGGATCCGTACACAGATGTCAGCGGCTCATTCACTGGCGCATGTCGACAAAGCGATTGATGCATTTATTGAAGTCGGCAAAGAATTAGGTGTTATATAAATGAAATCACTAGCCAAATTACATCGTGAACCCGGTATTTGGATGCAAGACAATCCAATCCCAGAGGTGGGGCACAATGATTTGCTCATCAAGATTCGAAAGACAGCCATCTGCGGCACCGACATGCATATTTTTCACTGGGACGAATGGTCACAAAAAACCATCCCGGTGCCTATGATTGTCGGACACGAATACGTGGGTGAAGTGGTTGATATGGGCAGTGAAGTGCAAGGTTTCAAAAAAGGAGACCGCGTTTCTGGTGAAGGTCATATTACTTGTGGTCATTGTCGAAACTGCCGTGCTGGCCGCCGTCACTTGTGTCGCAATACCGAAGGGGTTGGGGTAAATCGCCAAGGCGCTTTTGCGGAATATTTGGTAATCCCTGCATTTAATGCATTTAAGATCCCCGACAATATCAGTGATGACTTAGCCTCGATTTTTGACCCTTTTGGCAATGCTGTACACACCGCTCTGGCATTTGATTTGGTCGGTGAAGACGTACTGATAACCGGCGCTGGTCCAATAGGCATAATGGCTGCTGCAGTGGCCAAGCATGTGGGGGCTCGCCATGTGGTGATCACTGACGTAAACCCTTATCGCTTATCATTGGCAAAGCAAATGGGCGCAACACGCGCGGTGAACGTGGCGGAGCAAGATCTCAAAGCAGTAATGCAAGAGCTGGGTATGACCGAGGGGTTTGATGTTGGGCTTGAAATGTCTGGTGTACCTAGCGCATTTGACAGCATGCTTGAAAATATGAACAACGGCGGAAAAATAGCCATGCTGGGCATTCCACCTAATTCGGTCGCTATTGATTGGAACCAGGTGATTTTTAAAGGTCTTACTATTAAAGGCATATATGGACGTGAAATGTTCGAGACCTGGTATAAAATGGCTAGTCTGCTGCAAAGCGGTTTGGATTTAAAGCCGATAATCACTCATCAATTTGCAATCGATGATTTTCAGCAAGGTTTTGACACGATGGCCTCGGGGCAATCTGGCAAAGTCATTTTGAATTGGTAGTACCTATGAGTGAGTTTAAGCACATTAGTCCACAAGAAACCTTTGCCAAAGCGGAAGCGGGCGAGGTTGCCATTGTTGATATTCGTGACGAGCAGTCATTTGTCGCTGCACATATGCCCAAAGCGTTTCATTTAACCAATGGCACTATGCACCAGTTTAGCCAGGAAACGGATTATGAAACGCCGGTCATCGTTGTGTGTTATCACGGTATCAGCAGCCAACAAGCGGCTCAATACCTGGTCCATCAAGGATTTGAAGACGTTTACAGCATGGATGGTGGTTTCGAGGCTTGGCGCGCGCAGTATCCTGTTGAGTCTGGCGAATAAACGTGCGAACGCTGATTGAGTTTCAGCATGAAGCAGCGGCGCGGCTTTTGGTCGCGCAACTCATTTCCCAAAATCTATCAGCTCGCTATCAAGCAGTTGATACTGGTCATCAAGTACTTATTGAACGCGAAGAAGACTGGCAGCAGGCTGTAGATATCACCCGTGCATTTTTAGCCAATCCCAGCGCAGCGCAATATCAACAAAACGCGTGGGAATTTGGCGAACAAAGCCAACAGATTGGGCAAAGTGGACTTGCACTGCCTAGCCTCAGTGACATTTTGCGTACACCACTGACGAGTTTAATTGGCTTGTTTTGTATTGTGGTTTATCTCTTATTGCTGATCGGTGGTGGCAGTTGGATCCAGCAGTGGCTGTTCATTATCCCGTGGCATGCTCTGGTGTACGAGGGCGATTGGTGGCGTTTATTCACACCGAGCATCGTCCATTTTTCAGCTATGCACATCGCCTTCAATTTATTGGGGTGGTTTTATTTGGGGGCGCAAATAGAGCGAAAGCTTGGGCTATCAACACTACTGCTGATTTTTGCATTAACCTCAGTGCTAGCAAACATCGCACAATTATTGGTTTCAGGCCCTAATTTTGGTGGGCTATCGGGTGTTGTTTATGCTTTATTGGGTTTTGTTTGGTGGCTGGGTTGGTTGAAGCCTGATTGGCAATTGAGCTTACCCAAAGCGTGGATTGGTCTTGCACTGGTGTGGCTGGTGATTGGTTACGCTGATGTGTTATGGGTATCTATGGCGAATACCGCACATACTGTTGGCCTGATTACTGGATGCATGCTCGCTTGGCTGTATGTGCAAATAGCCAAGCTGACACAGAAGCGTTAACCCTGATACAAATATTTCGTAAAGATAACGTCTTTGACTACCGGCCGGCCAGTTTCTTCCTCAAGGCGTTGTTGTAAGGTCTGCAAAATAGTTCGGCGAATATCTTCGCGGCCCGTCAATGACTTCACTTTATCTTCGGGCTGACGACCAATGATTTCAATCACAATCGCGCGTAACAACGGCATGTGGTGTTCAGCGATTTCAATGTTGTCGGCGTCATCTAACATGAGCTCAACGGTCACTCTTACAAAGCCTAAAGTTCGCGCGTTACCACTTAAGTAGTTGGTGACGATATCAGGCTCTAAGCCCATATAAGCAATTTGAGATTGTGCAAGTGAATGCGCTGGAATTGCCATGCTAATAACGACCATCATGCTGGCTAGTAATCGCTTCACAATACAACCCTTAATTTGCATATTTACCCCATCAACCTGACTTATGCATTTTAGCATAGCGTAATTTTACCAAAGCCAATCAAAAAAAAGCGATGATTATTCTGGTATATAGATATTCTCAATGTCCCAATGTTATTATTATCGGCAATAACCGCCTGAAGTAAAAAAGTTTTGAATTGCGTTACTGCGCTAAGCTTAGATAAACCCTTAGAACTCGCCATTGACTGGACCGATTCAACAGCTGTGCCTGTCGCTGATCCCTATTTGGCTAATTGGCTAATGGACACTGGCTCTCTGACCGAGCGATTGCAAAGCATGTGTCGACAATTCAATGTGCAAGTGTTGTATCACGCTCAACCGGTATCCAGCGGAGATTACGTTCGTGAAGTGATTCTGTGGGGTGATAAACAGCCGTGGGTCTATGCCCGTTCGGTCATCCCAGTGGCTATAAATAATGGCGAATTGTTGGATCTCGGCACTCAACCGTTAGGCCAACGAATTTTTAATGATGAACGCTTTGTGCGCGGCAACTTCGAATTGTGTCAATTGGACTGTGAAAGCCTTGGCGCTGGTTTACCCAATGAGCTTGTCTCCGCATTTACTGACGGCATGACTGCTCTGTATGGGCGCCGCTCAATGTTTCAGTTTCTCGATACACAAATGTCGGTGGCTGAAGTATTTTTGCCAGCTGCACCTGCATATATCCATCAGCACAAGGATAGCCATGGATAAAAAGACTCTCACCGCCTATTGGCAGTTAATGCGAGCCGATAAGCCAATCGGTATTTATCTGTTACTTTGGCCAACGTTTTGGTCGGTATTCATCGCTGCGGAAGGATATCCAAGCTGGCAAATCGTCGTTATTTTTGCTTTGGGTGTGGTCGTGATGCGCTCGGCGGGGTGTGTGATTAATGACATTGCTGACCGCAAGGTAGATGGCAAAGTAAAGCGGACAGCTCAGCGACCACTGGCCCGCGGTGATGTATCGACTAAACAAGCAATGGGGTTGTTTTTTGTTTTACTTGCGATTGCTTTTGCTCTGGTGCTACAGCTTAATATCGAAACTATCTATTTATCCTTTGTAGCCGTACTTCTGGCATCAATATACCCCTTTATGAAACGCTACACGCACTTGCCACAAGTGGTTTTGGGAGCCGCGTTTAGTTGGTCTATCCCTATGGCTGCCATGGCGATTTTGGGGGAATTACCCAATTGGGTATGGGGTTTATATGCTGCAAACCTATGCTGGACCATTGCCTACGACACACAATATGCCATGGTTGACCGCGACGACGATATTTTAATTGGGGTTAAATCAACGGCCATATTGTTCGGTCAATATGATCGCGTGATGATTGCTAGCTTACAAATTTTGACGCTAGCCGGTCTTGTTTGGGTAGGTGTTTATTTGGGGTTATCTCTGCCTTATTACTTAGGTTTATTAGTGTCGACTATATTGTTAGGGCGACAACTGTTTTTGATCCGCGAACGTGAACGAGACGCCTGTTTTCAGGCATTTTTAAACAACCACTGGGTTGGTATGGCTGTAACCCTTGGCATTGCGATGCATTACTGGTGGCCCATTCAGTTATAGTGGCCTATGCAATAGCGGTGCTGCATAAGCGTAATGTAAGTTAGTCTTGAATTAAAAAGTTAGACTGAAGTTGAACCTTCGTCATCCCATCGTTCTGATGAACAGCAAGGTTGTATTTGTAAACAGTAAAACACTGCTACCGCAGAGTAGTCGGGGATCTGCTGTGTACGTAAAGCCGACGTTCGTTAATGCCAAAATCAATCTAAAATTGCATTCAAATCGGCAGTCGCTGAGTGTTTAAGCTTCAACGACTGCTTTCAAACGTAAAGCTGACGTTAGTCAGTTTATTTATCTAAAGGACTTCGTGTGCCGGAAGAGTGCTGGCCTATCACATGGGTGTAGATTTGTGTCGTGCGTAAGTCGCTGTGCCCAAGTAACTCTTGTACCGTGCGGATATCCGAGCCGGAAAGTAAAAGCTGAGTGGCGAATGAGTGCCTGAACGTATGGGCAGTTACATGTTTAGTTACACCGGCTTTTTTTACAGCTGCTCGCAATGCTTTGGTCAATGCTGTCCAATGCAAGTGATGGCGGCAGTAGTATCCATCCACAGGGTGCTGGCATCGGGATGTGGAAGGGAATAAGTATTGCCACTTAAACTCTTTAATCGCATACGGGTACTTTCTGGCCAAGCCAGGCGGCAAACTGGTTTCACCTCCACCTTCAGCAGTATCGCGCTGATGAATAGCCCTGACTGACTCGATTTGCTGTTTGAGCGCCGGCACTAGATTGTTCGGTAACATCGTCACACGGTCTTTGCCGCCTTTACCGCGAAAGACAAAGACGCTTTTACCGTCAAAGTCGATATCTTTGACGCGCAGTTTAAGCAATTCAGCTTTGCGTAAACCACACCCATAAAGCAACGAGAAGGCGAGCTGATACTTTTCGTTCATGTGGCTGATGATAGTGAGTGCCTATTCATGAGATAAGACTGTAGGTACCCGCTTTGGCGCGCGGTGAAACCACAATTTTGAAAGTTAGTAGTGAATACATCAACCTGTCTAATTGACGCCATCTCAAAATTGAAAGAGTGATCTTAGTTGCCATTGTTGGTGGATACAGATTCGTAACACAAATTGTTGAGTTGAGGGCTTTCATTGTATTAAGACTTCAAATTGTCGATGGAAAAGCCAACCATTCTAAATTTATCGCTATAGCTAAAGGCACTTCATATATTACGATTACCCACCGACATATAAAACAATAGAAGATAGTTAGAATAAGTGGTTTTGACTATAGAGCCTTTAATTAAAAGTTCTAAATCTTACAAGGGGGCTCCCAACGGCCTGTCGAATTTGCGGGTGAATTAACGCGATATCTTCAAAGAACATGAAGTGTTCAACTTTCAACCGATGGAGTCGCTTTAAATGTTCCGCTTTCAATTCTGTTCTTGCTATAAGGTCAATAATCAACTTCTTATAGTCTTCTTTATCAAGACTATGAGCAGCGAGCTTTAAATCCAGCGCCAACATCAAAGCGTCCCGACCATGAGGGTAACCTTGCAAGTCTTTTGGGCGTTGGAATGCTGGATCAGCTAACAAGTCTATTGCTTTTCCGATGGCATAGCGTTTTAACTCACTGTAAACGATGCCTGGATATGTATTCTCATGAAGATAAAAAATGCGTTCGGTCTCGATATAATCATGAGGGCTGCCAGCTAAGCATGATTCATGACTAAGCAAGTTAAAACTCATGTACTGAACGGCATCAAAAATTTCTTCCATATAGCGCTTACCAAATTTTTCACAGTAAACTTCGGTGAGGTAGTGTCGTTCAAACGGAGTTAATTGATCAATTTGAGCTTGAACTGTGTCAGGGATATCTTTTAATGAGAGAGTAGAAGCTGCTATCACATTAATTCCTTGCGTATCTCGGGGCTCTCTTTCCATCTTGGAGTAGAAGGCGTCAACCAAAGTCAGCGATTGTTGTTCCAACAATTGGATATTTTCGACATACCCCTTATCTGCACTCAAATGCGCAACGATATCATCTATGCTTGCAAGAGGCGGCACCAAGGACTGCAAGTTTTGCTTTAGGCTATCACAAGTCTTAACCCTCTCCTTGTGTTCGTCCAATAGCAACTTACTATCATACGCTTCACGTTTCAGTTGATCCTGCAGATTTAGTGGTAACTCAGAATCAGGATGGATCCTTAGCTTCTCGATGTGTTTAGGTGGAATAGATAAGGCGTTCAACTGGTCTACAACTGGTCGATCAAGCATAGCTGGGTAGCCGGCTAACATAAGGCTTTTGGGAAAAGGCCCCGGTACCACATCAACCATAAATCCACGTTCAACTAGTAGTGCCATCATCGATTTATGAGTGTCTGTGAACTCCTGGCTTTCGGTGTTTAATGTTTCAAAAATAATAGTATTGAGCGGATTAAAAAAAAACTCTGTATGTTGAAGATCGGGTTGCGAGAGTATTAGGCGCATTACCTCTAACGACTCAATCTCAATTGCCGCTTGCAATGCGGTTTGGAGCTGACTGTGTTTGGTAAATACCGGCGAGTTATTATAGTTAAAGCTCGACAGTAACTTCTCTAAAACTTCAATACTTGCTCTAGAGCGAACTGCTTGAGTGAAAAGTAACTGACTAACAGGGTATTGAGCGGCAATATCGTCTACAAAATACGTTGGGGCAGCTGCCAAATTATGGCCAATGAAAACATCTGGAGACCAAAGTAGTTTGTCTTTGCCACGCCGAAACAATAGGCCGCGTTTATTGTTATTCTGTCTAAAAACTTCAGCTCCAATGATAGTTAGTTCAATATCGTATTGCGTCACGGCATCCAACACATCCCGCAAATAGTAACCTGTACTTGTTAATTCATCGATTTCTTCTTGAGTGGGTCTGAGCGGAGCTTGTTGAAAGTGTTCTGCTTCCTTAACCAATTGAAGTTTATGAAGAGTTGACAATGCTTCATAAATTTGAAAATACCCTTCTGCTTGGAGCAAAAAGACAGCATCTCTAATCAAATTGTTTTCATCTATATCCCTAAGATGTTTCATGATACTTTCGTTTATGGTTTCTAGGCGGTCCCTAACACCTTTGTTCTCTGTTTCACATTGGCTATAAGCTTCACTTGCCGCATAAATTTGCTTTGCGTTCTCAAATATCAAACCTGTTTGTATCGGCAATGCTTGTTCAATATTTCGAGCGTACTCCTTTTCTGAACCGTCAGGCTCTGAGGTATTAATTTTTGTTGAATCACTGTTGAGTACATGTTCTTCAAAGGATGGGAAGCCATACATACCGACAATAATCGCGACAAATCCAAGAAGCACAGCACCTAATATACGCATTTTGTATTGCATAAATTCCTTTATGATAGTTATGTGGCCAAGTTGATGGATTAAAACATCCTATCTTAATTTCATCGATCTGCTTTAATTGGTGAGAACATCAATGGCATACAAAAATGGTAAGCGCTTTAATCCGTAGCGATTACCCAAACCAGTTTTTTGAAATCCCAAAAGCCGTATCTGATCGGGTTAGTTTAAGCGTCACCTCATTATACTGAGATGTGTAAAGCGTACATTAATTGTAAGAACAATGAGTCCATTTATTCGAACATTCACAATTGTTTTTTTCGAGCTTACAAAGCCGCTTTCATGAAGTAATTTTGTCAACTGATGGTAAAGGAAGATCATCTAACTTCCCTTACACGTCGACAATTAACTTACCATTGGATTTTCAACAATGTGAACTGTTCTCGAGAACGATGAATAGAGGCGACAAACTGCAAACTAAATCGCAATGGGAGTAATCGTTGTTAATCACTTAAGGAAAAGACTACACATGAAGCTTAATCCAATAATGCTTGCCCTTCCAATAGCGACCGTATCACTGTTCGGAAACATACAAGTCATTGAATCTAATCAAAAACAAAACAGTTATCTTTCATCAATATCCAAAGTGAAATTTACTTGGAACAGGGCAATGGCAAACGATCCTGAATGTTGGTGGGAAGGAGAGTTCTTTAGATGTGATAGCGCAGACGATCCTTATCGCCCGCCAGGCTTTGGTTGGGGGGGCTGGTGGGATACCGACGACTGGATATATTATGATGATCCTGTTGATGACGGTGGCGGAGCAGGTGGTGGCTCTGGTGGGAACGGCTCAGATGGAAATGGGTCTGGGGAACCTCTTGAGTTAAGTACTGCAGAAATCGTTGAACTGACTACAAAATTTGGGCAGCTAAAAGCGGCAGTAATCGCTTTACTTGATGACCCAAGAGTAAATCTCTCTGTTTTAGAAAGAGGAAAGCTAACCAAATTAGTGTCAGGACTGATAGACATTACTAGTGCACTGCAGTCTGGAGGCCCAGGGTTAGAGGCTTTTTTAGCGGGTAATACAGACGAAGCTGTATTGACAGCTGTGAGTTTCTTAGCTGGCGCAGTAACCGGTGTAGTGCTAACTAGCTCTGGAGCTCCAGTAGTTGCTTCATTAATTGGGGGCTGGCTAGCCTCAGAAATAGTTGAGATTTCGTATGAGTTAATATTAGACGTATCAGCCTTTGTTTATGATGAATTCCAGGATGAGGATAGCTTCATAAACAATCCGTTCGATGACTTTTTATGTGGACTAGGTAATCCTCTATGCGACGATACTAAGTTTATTCCCCCTATATTGCTTGATCTCACTGGTGACGGTATCACATTACTATCAATGAAAGACAGCAGAGCAAGAATGGATATAGACTCCGATGGGTTTGAAGAGAGAATTTCATGGGTGGGGGCTACGGATGGCATACTTGTAATAGATCACAACGGAAGTGGAACAGTCGATCATTACAATGAATTTTCTTTTGCCAGCTTTGCAGGAAGAGGATCCTCTGATTTAGATGGACTTAAAACATTCGATGATAATGGAGATGGAGTGTTTGATCATCTAGACCGTGCATTCGATAGTGCTTTTGTATGGATAGATTCGAATTCAAATGCGAAGGATGACGGAGAACTCATCTCAGCGAGTCAATTTGGTTTAACATCGATTTCTCTTATTGGGGAAGAAAAGTATGAAGAAGTCAATGGTAATGTTGTCGTTACTGAGATTTCATATAATTCTGAAATTAATGGGGCTAGTACTAGTTTTGTTGCGTTAGATACATTGCTATATGGGAGTAAAAGTTCAGGAGTTAAAAAGCACGAATACGCTGATGGCGCAGTTGTAGTTGAGAGAGAGGATGGACAAGTACTACTCTCACTCAAGGGAGTCGATGAACAAGTATTAGATATTGGTACATCTGCATATGGTATTTGGTCAAGTTTTGGTTGGGTTGTTACTGGTAGAGGTGATGATACCATAACCATTTCACAGGATACCGGCGTCCGCCTTAAGTCCGGTGCAGGAAACGATGATGTTGCCGGTGGCCGCGGAAATGACTTGATCCGTGGTGGTAAAGGTAATGATCTGTTAAGAGGTGGTAAGGGTAACGACAAACTAGTAGGAGGCAGAGGCAGAGATACACTTCGTGGAGGAAAAGGTGACGACGTCTTTATTGGAGGTAGAGGTAAAGACATGTTCGTCGTAGGAAAAGGTCACGATGTAATTGAGGACTTCGTGCCAGGCAAGGATTCAATAAAAATTAGAACCGAGTTCGGCCAATTCATTCCTAAGTATTCGGATTTTACTGAAACAGATAAAGGTCTGAAATTGTACTTATCTGATGATTCTTCTGTTTTGCTGAGACGTATATCTATAGAAGATATTCAACTGGAAGATTTTAGTTAGATTTTTAACATGAGCAGGGACGCTCTAACATTTAGGTAATTGTATGAATTGTTCAAAATGCAAAAATAAGTTAAGCATCAAATTATTTGGACTTTTGCTTCTATCCAATCATGCAGAATGTCCGAGTTGTGGTGCCAGTCTTAAGTTGAAAATTCAATTTAAGAGGTTACTTATATTACTAGTGCCGCTATTTCTCGCACTTTTATTTATATTCAAACCTATGTTCGAGACACTCGGTTTAGGTTTTGGAGCAACTGGATTGACAGTGGCTTTACTAATAATTTTTTCTCTCAAAGTCGGTCATCGGGAATAGGGCAAGTGTTGGACTTTGATTCGCAAATCAACCGTGTTTTTAGAGAACTGTCGCTTATTTTTGGAAGTACAAGCCAATTGTTGAAGAATTTCGAATCGATGCCAGCCCAAGATCTTATGATGGCTAAATATGGAATCTATTATTCGGGTTCACTAAAAGCCAAAGTGTTTGAGCACAAAATTCAAGCCTTTGAGTCTTTATATAAAGCTCTAATGCATGAGTCATCAAATCTTCCTGAAAGTCTATTGAGTGCCCACGCCCTTTTACATACTGGTCACAGCTCGTTTGGTAAGCTGAGAGTTCGCGACGTTTACCTTGGCCAGAGAGAGACCATGCCTTTTGATAACGATAATTTCAAACCTCGAGGTTCTAGTGCAGTGAATGATGCGTTTTTGAAGTGGATAGAATACAAAAAAAAAGGCTCCCTAGGCTGCTTATATAGTTATTTTTGGTTTCTAAATATTCACCCATTTCAGGATGGGAATGGCAGGTTTTCTAGAGCGTACTTAATGAGTGTGAGTGATGAATTTTGTGCATTTCCTTTGTTCATTGCATTCACTAAAGGCCAAGAACACAATCGACTCGTACAAACAATTGAAAGTGAAAGCGGCACTGAACACCTCTCTCGCTACATGAGCAATTATTTTAATTGGTTACACCACTTAAAAGGTAGATGTAAATTGGAAATATTGAACTTCGTACAAAAATTTCAGTTTTTCCTTAAACAGTTGGGTTTAAGTACTCAATTGCAGCAAGTTAACTCGCTATTTCAAGAACCTATATTCGAAGATGTTAATATATTATCTCCAGAGTTAAAGCCTCTCATAACCTTTTTGAAAGACAAAAAAATAATAAAGATGTTTAAACCGAAGCTTGATAAACCTCAAATACATGTCTTTCTGCCGGCGTTGCGATTATACGATATATGTAAAAAAGAAGTGTTAAAGCCGATAAAATAAAAGGAGTCGAATGGTTTGAATCATTATAAACCAACTTTTAAACGTTTTTGTGGGGTTACCCTTAGTTCATTGTTTATTGCACTACTTATAGTGCTTACCGTCGATAAAACGTCTGTTAAGCGAGACCCGAGTTTTGGCTTAATGATGGTTTTACTAATTTTTTCAGTAATATTAATTTATTCATACGTAACAGGAAAAACTTTAGGCAATGTTCGTGTCGTAGATGCTAATACAGATAATGTTGTCTTTACTTTTCTACAGTTTTTCTATTCTGTTATAGTCTGGGTACTTGTATATTTTGTCTTTATCTTCTAGAGAGAGCATTCAGCGAAAATTCTTGCTGGAATGGATACTTTTTAGATCCAACTAATTTGTTTTCCTAAGCGGTCTACACTACAAGCTGCTTTGCACCAGGTAAGGCCGCATGATTGTGTCAAAATTAGAAAAAATAGGCTCTAAATGAAAAACTAGGCCGTATTACTGTTGTATTTTTTTGATAATTCTAATTTCGCCGGTGTCTAATCAAAATAAAACGCTTCAAACAACGAATAGGCAATCTTTAGCGGAGCAAATAAAAAATTTTTAGTAGTGGAAGATGCACCAATAACTTTTACTATCTTGGCTTCACTATACTGGGTGTTCGCTGTTTTCTATGGCTATTCAGCTATCCGATCAAGGTTTAAAAAAGATGACACCTAACAAACGACTATGGTGAAAACTTCCTTGCGGCAAATTATTGCGAATGAAAAACTAACGTTAGCAATGAAGACAAAGTGATCATTCATATGTGTAGTGGTTGATACCTAAAATCCGCAATTATCCACTGTTAAAAATAACAAAATGCGAACGTTGGCTACTTATCTTTTCTTGCCCGTGGGGCAACAAGTAAGAAAGCCGACATTCGTATATTTCTAAAATGGCTGCGATTTGCTCCCTAGTTGATGGTAGTCGGTTAAATGCTTTTAAACGTCTGCTTAAGGAAGCAAAGCAGAATAGTTTTGTTCGGTTTGTTTTAAACAGGTGTTTGCTCCCATATTCAGGAAAACGACCCAATCGCTTGTTTTTGTCCGCAATACAATTCGCAGAATTGTTTGGTATACGTTGTATTCTATGACTTTCGGGAACTTGGTAATCGTGGCACTATGGATAAAAACGAGTACACGCTCGGTAGAATAACGCGCAAATTGCGCACAATTAAATTGTTAGCTGCCAAGAGGATTCATGGAAGATTACTCTCCGAATAAAATTTCTAAATCGACCCGAATTTTTAATATCGTTTGGGCACTGTTTCTAATTGCTGTGTGTCTCTACGGCGTCACTAATGGAGCTTTGGTATATCCCGGCGTAAGAGGCTCTGGCCCTATTGAATTAACTGGCATGCCTCTGCTGTTTTTCTGCGTTGCATTGCTCTCGGGCGCTATTAACGCTGTGCTAACCGTAATTGACCACTACGATAAAAGAGATAACGAAACAAGCTATAAGCAAATGTCACTATATCTAAACGTCCTAAGTATATTTGCAATCACCCTAGCTTTTGGATATCAATTCGTTATTAACCAAGAATCAGCGTTAGTTATTGGCAATGTCAGCTAACAATCGCATTAAAACTCGCTTCGCTCGTGCGGACATCTACCTGTGGGCTCGCGCTGCACGCGATTTTAGCCCACAGCTAGCTGCCCTTTATGCGGGGCGTTATGTTGCTCGATGAATAAAAAGCATATTTTTATTGGAACGCTAATTCACCTTGGTCTGACGATAGTGTTTTCGTTTTTGGCTCTAGGGGCAACCATGGGATTAGGATTCAAGGACATTGATAAGTGGACGGCGTTTGATCATGTTTATTCGTTTGTCACTATTAATGGTTTAAAGGTCCTGTATGGGCCAATTAATCTATTTTGGCAGCACCTTCAAAATCTTAATGAACTTAGCGAAGTAACATACTGGTTAATATTTGTTTTGAATAGTCTGGTACAGGTTCTATGTATTCTTTGGCTTTGGTCAAAGCTAAAACGTAAAACCGCAACATAACAAACGACTATGGTGAAAACTATCTTCCAGCAATTTTTCCCAAAGAAAAACGAACGTCAGCAATGAAGGCAAAGTGATCATTCATATCTGAAGTTGCGAAAGCCCTAAATCCGCAATCATCCAATACTACAAATCAAAAAATGCGAATGTCTGCTCCTTGTCTTTTGTTGCCAGACAAGGCCTTTTTTCAGTTGCGTACGTGTTGCCGACAGTCGATTTTGCTAGCAAAATCGACTGTCGAGATTTTTGTGGTTATGCACAAATTAGATATATTCCCCTATATTCAGGAAAACGACGTCGAAGTCAGACTAAAGTCGTGCTTATAACAGGGCTGTGTCGTAACGGTATAGTGCCTCACGGTCTCATAATAGCGACGACTAGTGAGACTTTGGAGAAACATAAATGATGTACGTGAACAGTAACCGACTGCGTGAGCTACGCCTTGCCCGCCAATGGTCGCAGGATCAATTAGCGGAACTGAGTGGTTTAAACCTTCGTACCATTCAACGCCTTGAATCTGGCGCTAATATCTCAAGTGAGTCTTTGCGAGCACTCTCAGCTGTTTTTGAGGTGCCTGCGGAGAGTTTGCTGGCAAGAGAGCCGAAGCCAAGTCAAGTAGCCCTTAATTCGATGCGCGAAGGTGTGATTAGCGGCCTGGATTTTTCCGGTACTACCAAACGAGAAGATTTCTGGTGGTTCACGCTTAGTGTGGCTATGCTGTTGGGCTTCGCAAAGTTGCTCAGTGAGGTCATGGGCACGTTGCCACTACAGATTGCAACATTGGCTGTATTACTGCCGTGGGTCGCTGCTTGTACTCGGCGTTTACGCGATGCCGGACTAAGTCCTTGGTGGCAACTGGTCATCTTTGCGCCGGTGGCGGGGTTACTTGTGTTGCTCTATCTACTTGCTTATCCATCCAAAGGAGCGGAGTCGGTAGATTCGACACGTAGGTAAACCCGCAACGGTACAAGCGGACCTCGACCGTCAAACAAAGTGGGTAAGTATACTTCTGATTTTACCCCAGTAACATAGACGATTAGCTAACACTTTGATCATTCATTGCCTCGAATATTGGTCAAAATCGAACGACCGGAAATTCTCTTTGACAGACAAGGCTATTCTTCGGCTGAGTACGTATTGCCGACGTTCATGTTTCGTAGTTAGTCAATGGAAACAAAGCGCAAAAGTGCTTACATGAATGAGATCTTACTTAGCTTTTACCATTAAGTCTTATCTCGGCCAAACGTTGTGCTGTTTTTAAAAATATATACTTAGATAAGTTATAAGTAGTTAGCTCACGGTCATCGAAATAACGCAAGGATTTGAAAAGCTGTTCACACGCCTCTATTTGAAATTCCAGTGCGGTAATGATTTGTCTATCTATAAACTGTGAGACGAATAAAGGGTAACTTTTAAGGTAGCTGTTTTCGTAAACACTACTATATTTTTCATCAAACCTTTTTTTAACTACTGCGACATATGGGGATTGATTAGCTTTGTAGTACTCCGCCAACATATTGTCTTCGCTTGTGAGGTGCATGAATAACTCGCCCCGATATTCATGCAAATCAGCCTCGAAGCCTTTTGATTTAACTGCCGCTTCAATAATTGCCTCTTCCAATATAAATGGAAAAGCTTCTGAAACTTCTTCGATTAGTATGTCGAGCTCTGACTCAGAGCATACAGTACGTTTTTCATAAAAAACCTTACCTCTCGGAGCCAGCAACCATAATGCTGAATTTTGATACGTTTGTATCCCCTTAACGAATTCATTGCTGAACGCACTATTCGAGTACAGCAAACTTGAAATAAGAAAAACAAAAAAAAATTTGGTCATGCTTTATCCCGTAGAGTCACAGCCACTATAAATAACTCAAATTTGTTTACGTGTTAAGCCTTTCGCTATTTGAGGAGGTGTTTTTTAAGATAGACGAATCATAAGCACACTGTGGATGGGGATACTTAAACAGTAGTAAAAAATATCTTAAGCAATCCAAACGTCGGCTCCTTGTCTCAATGTACTGTTCTAGTTATAGGTTTGCTTATGCTTCGCTGATTGATACTATTGATGCCCTCGACGAAAGTCTTTACTTTCACTGACTTTCTGTGAAACTGCCTTGAAATATGAGAAGTAAAAGGATGAGAAAGCACGGAAAAGCTATCTTTCTATTGTTAAGCATTTCTTTAGTTGTAGCATACTGGCTCTGGCCATCAAAAACTGAACCCCGTGCTATTCAAGCTACTGACAATCATGATGTGATTGCCCCAATAAATAACGAATTAATTGAAACAGAGGCGCATAAGGATTCTGGAGTTGATTTTGATACTGCAAACTATGCTCTATGCACTGAATTTTTGAATGATGTCGAAAATTACAATACCGAATGGAGCAGAGAAAACTATCAATCGTGGAAAGCGTTGATAGAAGATGAACGCTATTCCCTCAATGAAGTTACTCTCGCAGTCGAATATTTTTTAAATCGTAATTTTGCTGAATCTTTCAGATTGGAATATTTAAGAGCAAACGCACCATTAACACAAAGGAATAAATCCATTACCTCCGAAATATTGGCGATGCTTCCTTCGATGAGTGACTTAGGTTTTAACGTCAGTATAAAAGTACCTAACCCTGCTTTTGAAAACTTTAGAGCGGCAACTCTTGAAGAAAAAAAACAGATAATTGCTCAAACCAAAGTAACCGTTGATGACGTTGCTTACTTTTTAGTTGAAGCGTCAATGCCTGAACCAGATATTTTAATGCTGATTGCAGCTCTAGAAGACCCGCATAATAGAGTTTCTTATGCTCGGTTTGGCGCGATAACGTTACTTGACTACGCAATATTATCGGCAAGACCATTAATCGTTGAGACGCTGCTGGATAATGGCCATCAACTAACAATGGATGAATACTTAGGTTCAAGTATGGAATGGGCGTTGCACGCGCTTCAACATGGGTATTACTCGGGTAAACGAGAGCAAGCCGTTCAAGTCATAAAACAGTTAATGGCATTAGATGCTCCCGCCAGATTTAGTTCACAAACCGCAGAGTTGGTGAAAGGCTCTTTTCCTAGAAAATTCTACGAATTTGAAGCAGAGCAGTTAGCCGATTTAATGATAGAGTTTAATCTGGACCTTACCCAAATACCTGCTAGGCAAAGTATTACGGCTGATCCCAGCCACCCTTTGATAATTGCTCTTAAAGAGCAACAAGCTCTAGAGTACGCATACAAACGGAGTGGAGCGAACATTCACAAAGTTGTATCTCAATGTGAAGATACAAAGCTGAGTTTAAGGGATGAGTGGATTGCAGAGTCTGCATTCCACGTAATCACGAGATTAACTGACGACCACACAAAAGACCAAGCAAACCTACTGGCTGAGTTGGCATATATAGATCCGTATTTGATAGATTTTTATAATCGACATATGGTGCAAACTACTCCGAAAAAAGCGGTAACCGAAGACTTGATGGATAGGATGAACACGGCTTATGAGTTATTTAGAGATGAGAAGGTAGATCAAGCACTTGAGCTTGCTTTATCCGCGCCGTTTCATGAGACTCAGCTTCAATGGGTACTGCTGAAATTATTGAGCTTTGGCCCTGAAATTCATCCCGCTGTTTTTTCTACACCTCTGCGTAACGAGCTAGATGACTATTCTGAACTAGCGATTTGGCGGTTGCTTAAGAAATCGTCGATAGAAAGTATGCTCGATGCGGGTGCCCCGATTAATTATGGTGACCGCTTTGGAAAGACACTGGTGTTTTATGCCGCACTCAATCGAGATATTGAGTTACTTGATTATTTACTAGATAAACGAGTGATGTTTCATACTGATGCTCTCGGCCAAGATCCGCTGCATATAACCCTTAACATTAATAGGAACGTCGCAGATCTCAGAAAACTAGAAGACACGATAGACAGTCTTATGCAATTTCAGCCCAGTATCGATGTCTACCATTTACGTCGAATGAAGCTCATTAATACATACTATCCAGCGACCTATGAGCAAATAGTCGAGAAACACCCGGAGTTAAGAGTAAATGAGGATATTGGTTTGCCAGCCGTATACTTTAATTGAGTGGCTCGTAAATTTTGGAGATCTAATCAACTGATGTTAAACGGATAAGACTGTAGATGATTGATTTGGTAGTTAATAAATTCTCGTGGTTCCTGGCAACTGATGAGAAGGCTTGTCAAACGGTTAAAGTAAACGAATACCCAACTCTCAAAACTGTTTTGTTGATAGGTAGAAAGTGCTCCTTACTGTTTAATCAAGATCCCGTTACTAAAGACCTATGGATAAATGTTATCTATTCAAAAGTTTTACAGAGGAGCGCTTATCCAACGACTGAAATTAATGTCGATTTTTTATTAATAGCTTTGGTCAAGGGCTTCAAAATCAATAAGAGGTTTTCTTCACTTGAAGAGCAACTCGATTATTACTCAAACTTAATACAAAAGAATCTAACGAGTCTCGCTTCTCCGGGGAAGTCAGCTCTACTGAGAGCGTTAAAGCTTAGGGATGAGCACTTTGAGTCGGTTGTGAAACTAGACGGTGAAAACTAACCGGATGCATAACTAAATCAACAGCAAATAGTTTAGTCTTCGTTTCAATAAGGTCCTTATGCATTTATGAATGTCAGCAATCAAGGCAAAGTAATCATTCAATTTTTGATTGAACAACACCCCAAACCCGCAATTATCCACTGTTAAAAAATCCCAAAATGCGAACGTCGGCTCCTTGTCTTTTATTGCCAGACAAGGCCTTTTTTCAATTGCGTACGTATTCCTGACTGTCAGTTCGAGACAGCAGTGCACGAAAAAAGAGCATCAAGCTTAATTTCAATAGATTAGTTAAATATTATGGCAGAAAATTTAAAAGGACATACAGCGCCCCCATGAGCTTGTCCTAATAGATCGTTTTCAGAGAGAATTAGCCGCCGTTAAGACAAAGCTCCAAAAGTAATGTATAAATTAAAAGGCCAGTAATATTGAGTGGGTAAATATGAAATACGCGATAATTCTTTTGAGTTTTTTTAACTTTGCTTTTGCCAACACTGTTAATGTTTCTGGAAATCAAATATCACTAAACAACATAAATATTCTCTGTTCAGGCTTTGGATCAAGTAATACTGAAGATTTATATCAGACGATAACTGACCAGTTCATGAGAAATTCAGACTTAACTGAAGAAGAATTTTATTCAGTAGCGATATTTTCTCCGGAACTTGTATGTCCAGCCTCAGGGGAACAATTTTTACTTCATGTTATGACAAGAAACCCTATTGACTTTGAACGGCTCTTGTCGCAAGAAAATGTTTCATACCCTGAGGATATACCCAGAGAATATAGGGCGAGAGAGTTCAAGACACTTAGATGTATATTAACTGAATACCGAGCTCTTTATGTGTCAATGAACTGGATGGCCAAATTTGGTCTTTTTTTCGGTTTGCTAGAGAATTTAGGTAAAGCTGAAAAAGTAGATTCCTCTACACCAATGAAACATAATTGTAAGCATAGCAATTCGGCTTCTTATTGATCCAAATTCAATTGTTTTTGCCCCTGATTATATCTAGCGACCGCTTATTGTCTTTCATTGCCAGACAAGGCCATTCTTCAGCTGCGAATGTGGAGTGGACCGTCGCAACTTCGTACTTCCTATTTTTGAATTTCCAATTTTAAGATAGTTTGTCATTTACGCAGATTGCGCGTTTTCACCTGTTATATTGGCCGATATCACAGTGGTGTTGCTTGGTTTTATTAGCTGGATTTTTATTGAGCCTCATGCCTTACTTACGCCAGCTATTTTTCTTTTTGCTTATGTGATGGGTTGGATAACTCGGTACGGAGACAAAAAGAAAGTGTGGTAAATGTCATTGATAAACATCAAGCTGTAACAATGTTGCTGCGTATTCCAATATCCACACAGCAGAGAACGACATTTACGGCTTTAGCTTTGTTTACAACCTACGCAGTTGTTTTCCTCTGAGCCGGGGCAACTTTATTACGATAAGTGGTAGTTGGCTCATTAAATATTTATTGCCCGTCTTCCTTAGTTTCTTTGCGTCGTCTTTCCATTTCTTCCGCCTCTGCTTTGCCTCTTTGTTTACGCTGTTCCGAAGAGTGCATTTCTAACACGCTTAAGCGGCATGATTCATAGTCTGCTTTGGATTTAACCCAACACTCCTCCTCATTGTATTCTAAACAGGCTTCCAGTATTTTGACGGCTAACTTTTTGCAAGACTCAAATTCATTTTCTGTAGGCGATGCCAATGCAGTGCTAAATACAATAAATGGCAGTAAAAAAGATAGTGCCCACGACGTACATTGTTTCATACCAACTCGAAGGGGTTTTGTAAGTTCAATAAAGCAATCTATATTATTCACCAGCTTCCCTCGGTTTCCTATTCGTAATCAATACACCACTGCTATTATAGTGATAATCCGTCCAGTGGGTTGCATTTACGGAATATTCAAAACACATAGAGTTGTTGAATAAAAGTGATGTGAACATAAGAACCCGTTTTAAAGAGGCGGACCGTTCCTGATAGCAGTTCCTCCAGCGATAGGTATCAGAACACTTTGATCATTCTTTGCCTCGAATATTGCTCAAAATCAAACGACTGATTATTGTCCAAGTCGCTCAAAAAGTTAGCGATAAGTGGATAAATATAAGAGATTTAAAGCATTTTTGAACTTTTATCAGTACAATCCGCTCTATTGTTAGAGAAGCCTATGTAGGGTTGTAATTACAACGTTAGGCTTAGTTCATATTCAATCACAACTAATAAGGGACTATTGTTGAAATACACTTCGTTGCTATCACTTTCACTTCTTGCATTTAATTTTTCAGCGTATGCGGATGAGACTATCAATCACGAGTTTTCCATGGGATTTTCCGATATACGCTCCGCCAATGATCAGTTCATCGGGGTTAATTATCGATATTATTTACAGCCTGTATCTATAGACGATCAAGCGTATCGCATTAGCCCTTACATGCAACGCACAGATAATGTTAATGCATCATATTTTGGCATTGCTGATCTCGATTTTTATAGCCTTGGCGGTGAATGGTTCTTAGACAATGACTGGAATATTCGAGCTAATTACCAATACTTTGGAGATGATTTTGAGGATGTTCATGGTCTCTCGCTTGAAACGGGGCATTTTGTGTCCGAACATTGGGAGGTTGGTGCCGGGATAAGCGCATTGTTTATAGATGATGATTTTAATAACAGTGATGAATATTCCGGCACTGTGTTTGCTCGTTATGTGAGCTTTGACAGGGGGGCTCAAAATTTTAACCCTGGTTGGGATATTGTCTTTAGAGCTATCGCTGGCGATGATGACGATGCTCTTGAGATTTCTGCGAATTACTACATGCGCAAAAACTGGAGTATTTCCCTCGATATCATCAATCAAGATAACTTCAGTGGTGACTCCACAACTATTGCCGAAATTGGTACTGATTATTGGTTCAATGAACATGCATCCATCCAATTTGGATTGGGTATGGATGTGGACGAGTCAGTGTTAGGCTCAGCAACTTTGTTAGGCACCTTTAGATTCTAATTGGTGCGTTTTTTAAAGCCAGAGGTGGCCAACCTTAAACTGCTTGCCTAGCGTGTAACACAGATGCAGACGACACGGACTCTGCTAACCGTCACTGTGGTCTGCATTTACAGGTATTTTAAATATATTTTTACTTATAGCGTAAGCTAACGCGTCACTAATTAATTCCAACGAGCCGGTGTGTTTCGATCGCTTTGACAGGACTAGATAGACTTTCCTGTCATCAGCTATGGAGAATTTTTGTTGTATAATCCGGTCCGACAAACCTTCTTTCTGCAGCAAGTAGCGTAACCTATCTTCAGAACCAATAAATGTATCAATCCGTTTGTAAAGCAACAGGTCGATGAGCTGTGAATGCGAATTCGCTTCAAATTTAGTAACCGAAGTAGACTGATCAAATTGAGCAAAATACAAGCTGTGGCGGATCATACCTACAACTAAACCCTCAAGGTCGGTAAATTGGCCAATTGTTATTCCCGAATCCTTTCTAACGTAAAATCCTTGGACGCTGCCTGTCGCAATATACGGTTCTACGTAATGTAGAAACTCTGCTCTTTCTTCGTCATATGACAATCCAATGAAAACATCTGCTATCCCTCTTTTAAGTAAAACAACACAGCGTGCAAATGGACACTCTATATAATCGACCTGCATTTGCAGCTTTTCGGCAATGATTTTGATTGCATCGACGTTTGTTCCAGAAGGTGGGCTCCCCTCATTTAGAATTGAGTATGGTGGAAAGTGATTTATTGCAACCGTAAACGTAGGTTGCACATCAGGCTGTTTTAAAACCTCCGGATTTACTTGTTCTGCATCGCCACTGGTCTGGCCGTAAATTGATATACTTAGAGCAAATAAAAAGAAAAAAAGGGATATCCTGTAATACATATACGCGTTATAGATTCATAGTAATTCCAGAACTATTCAGTATAGCCTATCGAATAGGCCGATATTGATCCTATCCATGTTACGCATGATTGTGGGTTTGTAATAACGTTAGTTTCATACCTACTTGTAACTGCCTCATTTTTTGCCGCTGTGTCAATTTCATAAAAAAGTCACAAAATAGAGCGGTTTTTGGCATAGAATAAATTTGCGACGGATTTCACACCGAGCGCATGGAAGCAGAATAACAATAAAAAGAGCATCACCATGCAATACAAACCCTATAAGCATCGTTGGCTTATGCTGCCAACTATTTTTCTGTGTTCGTCTGTTTTTGCAGCGCCTCCGCCGGGATACTACGACACAGTCGACCAAACGAACGCGACAACTCTCAGAAGCTCGCTACATGAGATCATTGACGACCACCAGCGCTTTCCCTATACGTCTTCTTCTACAGACACGTGGGACATTCTAGAAGCTGCTGATGAAGACCCAGATAACCCCAATAATGTAATCACTATTTATAAGAATGAAACTTACGCCAAAGTCGGTGGCGGAAACTCTTTTTATAATCGAGAGCACAGTTGGCCAAAATCCTATGGTTTCCCATCTGATGGAAGCAGCAATTACCCCTATACTGATGCGCATCACTTATTTATCGCCGACAGTGGTTATAATTCTTCGCGGAGCAATAAGCCGTATGCCGAGTGCGATGTTGCTTGTATCGAAAAAATAACCATTTTAAATAACGGGCGTGGTGGCAGTAACGCCGACTCTAACTTTACCGCAGGCTCATTTTCTGATGGTAGCTGGGAGACCTGGGATGCACGTAAAGGTGATGTCGCCAGAGCCATGATGTACATGGCTGTCCGTTACGAAGGCGGAACGCACAATGTCACCGGTGTCCAAGAGCCCGACTTAATCTTAACTGATGACCGCACGCTAATTGCAGCATCAAATACGGGCGCTAATATTGACGTGGCCTACATGGGGCTGCTCTCAGTGCTGATCAACTGGCACAATAATGACCCAGTTGATGATTTTGAGCGTCGCCACAATGAAGCGGTGTTTTCACACCAGGGCAATCGCAACCCATTTATTGATCACCCAGAATTTGCCAGCTGTATATTTGAAAACATCTGCTCTGGCGGTGGTGGCGATACGACGCCGCCAAATGCGCCTACTAACCTAGCCGCTGTTAGCAATGACTCGACCATAGCGCTTGGTTGGGACAGTAACATTGAGCCTGATTTAGCCGGCTATCATGTATACCGCAGTACTGTTGCTGGATCTGGTTATAGCCGTATCAATGCTGGCATCATAACAACTACAAGTTATACGGATACCAATGTCAGTCCTGACACTACATACTTCTATGTGGTTTCTGCGATTGATAGCAGTAACAATCAATCGGCATTCAGTAATGAAGTTTCTGGCATTATCAGTGGGGGTGGAACGCCCTCTGAAGCGGCTGCTTGGATAAACGAAATCCATTATGACAATGACGGCACGGACACTGGCGAGTTTATTGAAATCGCAGGTACTCAAGGTACTGTGTTAGACGGTTATAGTATTGTCGCATACAACGGTAATGGCGGCACCGCTTACAAAACAATAGCGCTATCGGGAACATTGGCCAACCAAGCGAACGGAATGGGTACGCTTAGTTTTGCTGCCTCAGGCCTACAAAACGGCTCGCCTGATGGCTTAGCGTTGATTGACAACGCTGGGAATGTGATCCAGTTTATCAGTTATGAAGGCTCGCTTATTGCGACGGATGGCCCTGCCGCTGGCTTGCAATCCACCGACATTGGCGTTAGTGAAACATCATCGACGCCTGTAGGGTATTCATTACAACTGAGTGGCGCCGGTTCGCGGTATTCAGAGTTCTATTGGGTAGCACCTAGCCAATCTTCACCAGGTCAAATCAATAGCGGGCAAAGTTTTATAGGCGGTCCAGTCAACGAAGCACCTGTGGCGGCATTTATCAGCGCCTGTGATGCGTTAACCTGCACATTTGACGCAAGTCAAAGTAGTGACTCCGACGGTGCAATTGTCAGTTATGCTTGGACCTTCGGCGACGGCTCTATCGCAAGCGTGATGGCACCATCACATAGCTATGCTACTAGCGGAAGCTATACCGTAACGTTAACCGTTACTGATGATCAAGGCGCCAGCGATACAGCAAGTGCAGACGTTATTGTAGTTGCGCCGGTTGTGATTACGCCGTGGATCAATGAATTCCACTACGACAACAAAGGTGGTGACAAAAATGAGTTTGTTGAAATAGCGGGACAGGCAGGTACCGACCTGAACGGTTGGAGTTTAGTGGCCTACAATGGCGGCAACGGACAGCTATATCAAACGGTTAACCTGTCAGGCACCATTGCCAATCAACAAAACGGCTACGGTACTCAGGCATTCAATTTCGCAGGACTTCAAAATGGTGGCCCTGACGGATTAGCTCTGGTCGATGACACTGGGGTTGTAGTCATGTTCATCAGTTATGAAGGGACTTTTACCGCGACAAATGGACCGGCCGCAGGACTCACTTCAGATGATATAGGGGTAGCCGAAGATAGTTCTACTCGCCGAAACTACTCACTACAGCTAATTGGATTTGGCCAGCAATACAGCGATTTTGTGTGGCAAACGCCAAGACAAAATACGAAAAATGCGGTCAACCAAAACCAGTCTTTTTAACCATTCTCTGGCGGCTGGCTACTGCGTAGTCAGCTGCCCATTTCTATCAGTACATGTCTCTTTGCAGTAGTTAAAGCAGAAGGGACAGAAACCAAGCCAACGCAAAAACTAACCTGATGAAGGTCGTAACTGGATAGTAATTTTAGCTGCGGTTCGCACGGCGGCAGTATATCCTTGCTGTTGTATTGACTTAAATGAAGGCTTACTTTGATTTTTATTATGCGCTCCTTATTAGTAGCTAGTTCGGTATTGTTGTGTGTAGGTGCTCAAGCAACACAAGTAGAACTCGCCTACACCGGCGACTATTTTCATAACACACAAGGTGGCATACGTACCGGTGACACCTATTTAGATCTCTTCGAAATCAACATCAACCACAGCTTTGAATTGAACGATGACTGGATATTAAATGCCGATATGAGTGGCTTTTACACCAATGGTAAAGGGCTTTCTGAAGCCATTGTTGGTGATATCCAAGTGGTGTCAAATTTGGAAGGTGGCGGACATTTTACCAAGTTGGCGACAGCTACATTAGAGTTAGCTGGGATACAGGGTTCGCTTAAGCTTGGGTTGTATGACATCAACAGTGAGTTCGATGTATTAGATAGTGCTGGACTGTTTATCAATAGTGCTCACGGTATCGGCAGTGAGTTAGCCCTCACAGGAGAAAATGGGCCTTCTATTTATCCATTTTACAGCTTCGCCGTTAGAGGTCAGTGGGCTTGGAATGAAAATCATTTGGTACGCGTAGCAGTAATGGATGGCGTGCCGGGTGCAGAGACTTCAAACAATGCACCTAATATCGAAATCAATTCAGGATCTGGTTATTTCAGTATTTTCGAATACGAGTTCTCTCAGCGAGATAGCAAATTATTACTAGGCGCATGGCAATACTCAAAAAGTCAGCCACTGACACTTGCGAACACGGCAGAGACTGAGCCTGATAGCGGTAATTTGGGGCTGTACCTGCGCTACGAGTCCAGTATTTTCACGCCGCAAACTCATGCGTTTTACCGCCTAGGGTTTGCCGATTCGAATTTTAATCTGTTCGACCGTTTTTTTGCCGCTGGCGTTACGCATCAAGGCCTTTTGCCTGCTCGGCCAGATGACACTATTGGCATTGCAATTGCCTATTTGCGCAACGGCGAAACGGTCGCCGCTGCAATGGATCCCGATGTGAGCAAGTCGCATGAAACGAATATCGAGTTGACGTATCAATACATGCTCGATGGCAACATCGTGCTACAACCTAATGTACAATACATCGTTAATCCAAGTGCTACTTATCGCGATGCGATGGTTGTTGGATTGCGCCTATCGCTGGCATACGAACTACTTTAAACTGAATTGGAGAATACGCGTGGGGCAACCTGTAACGATTATTACTGGCGGTAGTATGGGAATTGGCCTAGCCATCGCGCAGCAACAAGTAAAAAGTGGAGCGTTTGTTATCAATTTGGATCTCGCTGATTTTACTGAATCAGTTACCGGTGCTATCTGGATGGAATGTGATGTAAGCAATGTCGAGCGTGTGAGCCATGTTATCCAAGAGTGCGTCCAGCGCTACGGGCGTATCGACCGTCTCGTGTGTAATGCGGGAATGCATGTATCGGCGACCATTGAGGAGACCAGTGAAGCACTTTTAGATCAAGTGCTCGCGCTTAACGTTAAAGGCGCCTACGCAGCAATAAAAGCAGTGTTGCCGCAGATGAAAAAACAAAAAAACGGCGCCATAGTCGTCATGGGCTCCGATCAAACCACAGTGGGCAAAACCCATTCATTTGCCTATGGCCTATCTAAAGCCGCGCTTGGGTCTATTGCCAAAACAACAGCCCTGGATTATGCCGCATACAATATTCGCTCGAACGCTGTATGCCCGGGCACTATCGAAACCCCTTTATTTCATAAGGCTATTGATAACTACGTGGCTAAAAGCGGCGACAACAAAGCGGATGTTGTTGCAGAAGAAGCGGCCGCGCAACCCTTGGGTAAGTTGGGGCAGCCACGTGATGTAGCGGCTCTGACAGGATTTTTACTCAGTGATGAGGCGCAGTTTATTACTGGCAGTTTGTATGCCGTGGATGGTGGTTACACCGCACAGTAAAAAGTAAGTGTGCGCTTACACACTTATGCGTCTTTGTTGTCTGGTGTCTCCAGTGCCGCGAGTCGTGCTTCTAGTGCTTCAAGTTTTTCACGCGTGCGGATCAGCACTTGTGTTTGGACGTCAAATTCTTCCCGGGTAACGAGGTCGAGTTTAGATAGCTGACTTTGTAGAACTTGCTTGATTTTACTCTCAGCTTCTTCTGCCATATTTTTAACCCCTGGAGGCACGGCATCAGAGATTTGTTTGGCGATTTCTTCAAGCTTTTTGGGGTCCAACATGGCATTAGCCTTATTTGTGTTTTCAATGACTAGTTAGTTTAAGCTAGCTATGCGCAGTTGCAATCTTTCTTATCACTACAGGCGCAGATTTGTTGTAAACTATGCGCCGCTTAATTCTTAGATTTACCTTATTCGATGCAGCTCAACCCCGCTCAACAATCTGCTGTTACATATATTTCTGGACCGTGCTTAGTGTTAGCCGGTGCGGGTAGTGGTAAAACGCGCGTAATTACCAACAAAATTGCGCATTTGGTGCGTAATTGTGATGTGCCAGCGCGACATATCGCAGCGGTTACCTTTACCAATAAAGCAGCGCGAGAGATGAAAGAGCGGGTGGCGCAAACCCTGGGTAAAAAAGAAGCGCGAGGCTTAATGGTCTCTACCTTTCACACGTTGGGTTTAAACATTATTAAACGCCACGTCACTCAACTGGGCTTAAAAGCGGGTTTTTCGCTGTTTGACGATAAAGACAGTATGGCACTGTTAAAAGATCTCACAGCGGCGGAAATCGATGGCGATAAAGATCAATTAAAGCTTCTGCAAACCTGCATTTCTAATTGGAAGAATGATTTACTGTTACCCGAGGCCTTGGCGAAGCAAGCAAGGTCACCGGCCGAAGCGCAGTTTGCCAAGTATTATCAAGAGTATCAAAATCATTTACGCGCTTATAACGCACTGGATTTTGATGATCTTATCCTGTTGCCGACGTTACTGCTGCGCAGCAACGCAGACGTTAGGCAAAAATGGCAAATCAAATTGCGCTATTTATTAGTCGACGAATATCAAGATACCAATACCAGCCAGTACGAGTTAGTGCGGCTATTAGTAGGCGACCGCGCACGCTTTACTGTAGTTGGCGATGATGACCAATCGATTTATTCATGGCGTGGAGCCAGGCCACAAAACTTGGTTTTGCTAAAAGAGCATTTTCCCAATTTAAAAGTGATCAAGCTCGAGCAAAACTACCGCTCTTCTGGGCGTATCCTGCACAGCGCTAACATTTTGATCCAAAACAACCCCCATGAGTTTGAGAAGAAGCTTTTCTCTGAGTTGGGTTATGGTGAGATATTGCGCGTCATTATTGCAAAAAGCGAAGAGCACGAGGCCGAGCGCGTTGTCGCTGAGCTTATGGCGCACAAGTTTATGCAGGGCACTAACTTTAAAGACTACGCCATTTTATACCGCGGCAATCACCAGTCACGGGTGTTTGAAAAGCTATTAATGAACAACAAGATACCTTACAAGATCAGTGGTGGTATGTCGTTTTTCGGGCGCGCAGAAATTAAAGACATGATGGCCTACCTGCGCTTGTTGGTGAATCAAGATGATGACAATGCCTTTTTGCGCATAGTTAACGTGCCTAATCGCGGTATCGGTCGTGCAACTTTGGAGAAAGTAGGCAATTTTGCCAATCAAAACAACCTTTCGCTATTTGCGGCTTGCTGCGAAGACGCTCTTTTAGCCAACCTCACGGGCTCCAGTCGCAATGCGGTTGAGTCGTTTGCTAAGTGGTTGGTAACACTGGCCGACAATGCCGCTCGCGGGGATACCCCGGCCGTTGTCGGCGAAATGATCAAATCCATGGGATACGAAGAGTGGCTCTATGAACATAGCCCCAGCCCCAAAGCCGCAGAAATGGCAATGGCGAATATATCCACGTTGTATGGGTGGCTGAAGGATATGCTCAACGGTTCACAATTGGATGTGCCTATGACGTTGGTCGAGGCGGTAAATCGTTTTATTCTGCGCGACATGATGGAGCGGGGTGAAGAAGAAGGCGAGGCTGACCAAGTGCAGTTAATGACCTTACACGCCTCGAAAGGCCTAGAGTTCCCTCATGTGTTTATGGTCGGTATGGAAGAAGGGCTATTACCACATCAATCGAGTATCGATGAAGACAATATTGAAGAAGAGCGCCGACTGGCCTATGTGGGGATTACTCGTGCCCAGCAAACACTGGTATTTAGTATGTCTCGCGAGCGGCGTCAATTTGGTGAACTGATTACCCCGGACCCAAGCCGTTTTTTGTATGAACTTCCGCAAGATGATTTGGAGTGGGAGTTTAAGAAAAAACAAAAATCAGCGGAAGAGAAACAAAAGACGAGCGAAGTTGGGATCGCAAACCTACGCTCTATGCTTGGCGGTTCAAACGACTAAGCTTCTTCTAGGCGAATAGATGCAGACAAGTGTTTCCCTTGTCCGTAAACACAACCCAGATTATTCAGCACATCCAACTGTGCCGATGAATCAACACCCTCTGCAATAACATTGAAACGCAAATGTTCGCTGATCAGCATGATTGACTGGATCAGCTTTTGATTGCGTTGAGAGCGCGGCAATGATTTCACAAAGCGGTGATCGACTTTTACAAAATCAAAGGGGTATGAGAATAGGTAGCTCAGTGACGCCAAGCCACTGCCGAAGTTGTCTAATACCAAAGAAATGCCCACACGACGCAATTTCTTGATTGCGGGCAGGATATAATGAGAGCGGCGGTTTAAATCATTTTCGTCAAACTCAAAGACCAATTTGCGTGGCTCAACTTCGTAACTCTTTATCAACTCTAAAATACGATTGACTAAGTTGCCCTGAATGACGTGGTTGATCGACATATTAATGGCAATTTTATAGTCTTTTTCGGGACCATCAAGGGTCGCCCAGTGCTGCAATTTGCGGCATGCATTTTCAAGCATGTAGTTGTCGAGCTCCAACGTGAGGCCTGATTGCTCCGCAATTTGCCAGAATTGTTCACGCTTTACTTTACCCAGTGTAGGATGCTCCCAGCGCACATAACACTCGTAATAAACCACCGCGTTGTCTTCGAGTTTTAGCGCCGGTTGAATGTAACATTCAAACTCTGCATCGCGCAGCGCGCGCCTAAATTCATTCTCTAATTCAAGCTCTTCCAACAGCCGCTCACGCATACTCTTGTCGAAATTAACAAATCGGCCACGACCTTGTTGTTTGGCTTGATACATAGCGGCATCAGCGTCTCGCACGACTTCCTCAGCCTTTTGATACGCTACATCCAAATGCGCAATACCAATACTGGCACCGGAATACATTTCCTTGCCTTCAAGCACGAAAGGTTCGCCAATCGACTCGATGACACGTGATGCTACTTCTTCAACATCGTGGAGTTCGTCGAAATTGTCGAGCAAAATGACGAATTCGTCACCGCCCAAGCGCGCTAGTAAATCATGACCGCGAATACAGGTTCCGATGCGACGCGCTACTTCGATCAGGAACTGGTCTCCAGCGTGATGCCCCAAGGTATCATTAATAACTTTAAAGCGATCTAAGTCGATAAACAGCACGGCGAAATTGTTTTCAGGGTGACGTTTCTTGTTTGCAACTGCTAGTTCCAAACGACTGTTGAACATCGTCCGGTTGGGCAAGTCTGTTAGTCCATCGTGATGCGCATCGTGAATGAGACGCAGCTCAATTTCCTTTCTTTGTTCTATTTGCTTTTTGAGAATTTCGTTAGCGCGATTCAATTCTTGAGTGCGCGCTTCAACACGCTCACTGAGCTGCTGGGTGTATTTCTGAATCGCATCAGATTGTCGTCTGCGCTCAATGGCTACCGCTATATGGTGCGACACATAACGCAACAACTCTAAATCCTTGTTGGCGTATTTGTTTTGTCGGCCATAGGTTTGCACCGCAATTACGCCCGATATTTCACCTTCAACAACCAGTGGTGAGCCCAGCCAAGAGTTCGACTTCGCCAGCATATTTTGGGCAACGCTAACATCTAATTCACCCGATTCTACTAACTGTACAACACGCGACGGGTTAACAAGCTCCGCTTGACCGGTGCGCAGTACAAATTCAGTTAAGCCAAAGCCTAAGGGACGCTTTTCCGGACGTGAGTCTGTCTCATCGCTGAAGTATGGGAATTCGAGGTGTTCGCGCTCTTTATCCAAAATCGCGACATAACAGTTAGGCGCACTAATCAGACGTGCCAATATACTGTGCAAGTTGCTATAAAACACTTGCATGTCATCATCGAGATTGGCGGCGACTTCAGAAATTTCGAACAATGCTTGCTGCAGCGATTCTACTTTTTGGCGTTCGAGAATCTCATCCTGTAAATCGTCATTAATTTTGCGCAACTGCTTAGTGCGTTCGCGGATAGTGCGCTCGGTGACTTCGCGACTTTTTACGCGATCGACCGTTGTGACGATGTGCTGACTCACGAACAGTAGTACTTCTAAATCATCCGCTGAGTAACGCAAACTGTCGTCATAGGTCTGCACAACCATGGCGCCGATAACTTGTGCACCGCGCTTCAGAGGGACGCCGATGAAGTCAGAGGGAATGGAGCCCATGACCTTAATGCCCTTCTCACCAAGTACTTCAGCAGCGTTTTCTTTGCCGAAAACCAAGTGCTCACCGGTACGCAGAATCCAACCAGTAATGCCATCCATCAGCTGCTCGGCGGGTATTTGCTTAACCGTTTGTTCGTCGTACTCATCAACGAAATAGACAAAGTCGATGACTTTTTCTTCGCGCTCATAAAATGCGACAAAGAAGTTATCAGCGTTGAGAAAACCACCGACAATATTGTGGATAGAGCGATAAAGATTCGGGAGGTCGCTAACAGAGCTAGACAGTTCTGAAATATCAAAAAGGGCTTTTTGTACTCGCTCCGAACGCTTGTACTGCTCAGTGAGCTGCTGGAGTTGTGGAATAAGCTCACGTAACTCTTCTTCGGATAAGTCGACTCTCGAATTATCTGTCATGTGATCTCACCAGCAGCATCCCTAGGTTTTTGCGTGGGTGCTGCGTTATGCCGCACCCAAACAAACTTAGATTCCCTCTATCATATACTCGATAGCGGCTTTGATATCGTCATTGCTACAATTCATGCATGTACCCATTGGCGGCATTGCATTAATTCCGTTGATAGCATTTTGCCATACAGTATCGAACCCTTTCTCGTCTAAACGAGGTTGCCACTCAGCAGCAACTTGGGTGGTAGGTGCACCTAATAAACCCGCAGCGTGGCAAGTAGTACAGGCCTGTTCGTAAATTTCTTTACCAGAACGAGGTCCAGCTGGGGTTGCATCTGCAGAAACTGCGCCAGCGACGTGAACCGAACCATAAGGCTTAATTCGTTCAGCGATTTCTTCGTCGCTCATCTCTTGGGCATTCAATGAGAGTGCACTCAACAATAATGCGGATAAACCAACTAATACTTTCAATTTCACTACAGACTCCAGATCGTTTTGAAAAAGCTTGCATTTTTACTCAGCAAAGCCCTCCGATTATAACGGGAAATAATCTATGAACAACTGTTTACGAGACACTTTGTTGGCTGGCTCATTAAAATAATTAAAATCGCATGGAATATTCGCCATAAAGCGGTTGATGGTCCACCATTTGCCACGTATTATTGGCGCCCTCTTGATGCACCCGTAGCTCAGCTGGATAGAGCGTTGCCCTCCGGAGGCAAAGGTCATAGGTTCGAATCCTATCGGGTGCGCCATCGCATACGCTGCGCGAACGCTCACCTTACCTCGCAGGATTATCCAGCCTCTCGCAGAGCTCGAGTCGCTCCACAGGACGAAGTATACTTCGCCGGGAACCTGTTTCGCCCTATACTTCTTCGGCTGGTTTTTTTATATGTTGTATTCCGTGAAAAAAGCGATGGGTTACTTTTTACAGATAATTAAATTTCGGTGCGGTGGCGAAGTTTTCCATGCAGTAGTCAACGCGTTGTTCGGGGGTTGGGTATCTAACCGGCTCTTCTAAACGCTCAATCTGACGTAGTCTCGGGATCAAGCCAGAACCGTTGGCAATTTGTATCGATAGGCCGGGTCGCGCGTTTAGCTCAAGCACCATGGGACCTTTGGTCTTATCAAGTACCATGTCTGTGCCCATATAACCCAGCCCTGTCATTTCCCATGCGCTAGAGGCAAGTTCGAGCAGCTTACGCCACTCAGGCACGGCTAATGTAGCAAGATCTACTCCCGTATCGGGATGATGGGTCAGCGGCTGTTCAAACTGCACAGCTCTAACGGCCTTACCGGAAGCGATATCCAGTCCAACACCCACAGCGCCTTGGTGTAAGTTGGCTTTGCCGTCAGAGGCAGCGGTTGAGCAGCGCATCATTGCCATAATGGGATAGCCCTTAAACACAATAATACGAATATCCGGTACGCCCTCGTAGGTAAACCCATCGAAACAGTCATCAAAGCGGATCAGATTTTCAACAATGGCCACATCCGTTTTACCGCCCAAGGAAAACAGTCCAGATAAAACGTTACTGATATGCCGCTCGACTTCCTGCGCATTTGTAGTTGCACCGGATGGCTTTTTATAGCTTTTTTGGTCGTGCTCAACAATGACAAGAATACCCTTGCCACCACTACCTTGAGCGGGTTTGATCACAAACCCCGGCCAATTTTTCACCATGTTATGAATGGTTTTAACCTCCGCTTGATTACGGATCACACCAATCATTTCAGGGGTTGTAGCACCGTGCTTTTGGGCGATAATTTTAGTTTTAAGTTTATCATCAACTAAGGGGTATTTTGCCCGGTCGTTGTAGCGGCCAATAAAAGCGTGATTGCGCTGGTTCATACCCAACACGCCTTTGCTGCGCAGTTGTGAAGGTATCTTGGCGATATCGATTAACGCGGATAACACAATTTAGTCCCTCACCAAGGGTTTAAACCGTCGCAGCTCAGTCAAGCGATAGCCGGTGTAAGTACCTAAAACTAAAATTCCAGCAAGAACGATTAACTGCAAACCGATAAAGTTAAAGGTGAGATGCTGTAAATATTGATTGGTCATCGCTAGATAGACAAGCACAGCAGTTATCAGTGAGCCACCGCCCTGTAACATGACTTCCTTGCCACCTTCTTCTTCCCATAAAATCGACATTCGCTCAATGGTCCAAGACAAGATGATCATTGGGAAGAAGGTAATCGACAATCCTTCAGTCAGGCCTATCTTGAAAGCGACTACAGTAAACACCGAGATGATTAGGATAACGGTTATGATCACCGCCGAAATCCGCGCGACTAACAGCAAATTGAGCCGCGATAAGTAGCTACGAATAATGAGGCCGGTACCCACGATTAATAAGAAACCGACAATACCGGTTATTAACTGAGTTTGAACAAACGCAACCGCAATTAAAACGGGCATAAAGGTCCCAGAGGTTTTTAGACCGACTAAAATGCGGAGAAAAACCACAATCAAAGCACCGATAGGGATCATCATGATGGTTTTAAACATCGCCTGCTCTTCAAGTGGCAAACTGTGGATTGAAAAATTCAGCAATCCATCCGCTTCCATCTTGCTTTCAGTCGCCTCGACGGCTGATATCGCCCGCGAAATCATTGAAAATGCCACTCTACTGTTACTACCACCCATCAAATCGAGTAACGAAACATTGGATTGGTCCCAGATGAGTAATGGATGTTCTGATGCCCCGGCTGTATTTGTTGGCGAAAACAGTTGCCAGTCTTCGCCAGTCCACACTTCCACCATCTGTTGCACAGTTTGACGGCGACGACCATCTTCAAGCTCGATTACGCCCACCACTCGACTCGGGACCTCTGCTAACGAGAGCAATGCATACAGTGCTTCGGTTTTATTTTTAGCATGCAACAGCAATGACGCATTTTGGCTTTCGGGATCGTTAATGGCTTTAATCAATTCTCTTGTAAAAGACTGATTGTTGGCCGACCGCTGGTGTGCCAGAGCAACCAATGACTCGCCCGCTGCTAGCTCTAGGCTGGATAAGTTAGAAGGGGGGATCGCTTGCTTGGGTGGTGCAGCGTCTCGGTTAGCGTTTGGATCGACTAAAAATTGCGAGCGGTAATAAATAGTTTGTGGGCCATTGGCCTGCCGGATGGTCCACTCTATGCGACGCCCAGCATCAGCATCAACGTAAGAAACGCCGTAACCGGGCGAAGATGCTGATTCATTAATCAAGGTATAGCCAGATTGCGTATTTGGCGCAGCCAGCGATGCTCTGACGGCATCACCTCTAGCAGTAAATTCTATGCGGGCCTCAATGTCCCAAATTTGCCGCGTTTCACCCGGTACCCACGGTACATTGTAGGTTTGGTGGCGAATAATACTCATCGCTAAACCGATGATCACTAATGTCGCAACCGCAATATAGAAAGGGACTTTTGAGGTCATAGTTGTTTTCCCATACCCGTTTATTCAGGGTTCGATTGCACAAACTCTTTACTTACATCAACAATAGCTACATCGCGCATGTACTCGCGACCGAGTAACACCGGATGACTCATATGCGAGCGGTCAGCCAACGTGAATTCACTGTGGTCGCGCATCTCTCCTAACTGGGTCCACAGTTTAACTACAGGGCGTCTTTCTGGGGCGGTACTGGACACCTGGCGGATATTTACAAACCGGATAACTGGCGTCTCGACCCAGTTGCTGTCGCTCGGCTGATTGGATTCATCGAGGATATGAAAACGTACCCAGTCATCGCCATTGCGCTCAAAAAACTCTATATCCACCGCATTAATAGAAGACGTTGCGGCACCTGTATCAATGCGTGCTTCAAAGGTCTGTTGAATTGCTTCTACTGTGACGTGTTCAATCGCTCCCAAGACAAAATCGCCTCGCTCGGTAACAATCGTTTGCTGCGCTTCTGATTCTGTTACTGCGGTCTGATCAGTTTGCTGGTTGACGTATTCGGTCAACAGCGCTTGTGTGGCCGAGAGCTGCTCTTTTAAAGCATTCACTTCACTCCGCAAAGATGTAAGACTCACAGAGTCTTGGTTACGCTGGCTCTCTACATTGGCAATTTGTTCGATGATACGCTGCTCTGTCTGGGCGAGGCTGTTCAATGTTTGTTGATGATAATTGTGCGTTTCAGTGGATTTACACGCTACTACACCTAAACAAACTATTGCCAACGTGCCTACTCGGAATGCGGCGTTTTTACTTTTGAGTATCATCAATTAAAACCTATTATCTTATCGAGCCAATGGTTGCCCATTAACGCAAACAATCAAGTCATTGCGTTATAAGTCACTGATTATGCGTATTGTTAAACACAAACACAATGAATGTGCTTTGAGCGTCTACGACAAGAACCTATCGATCAATCTATTTCCGCATTTAAATGTGAGTAAATTACCCGTAATGTGGAAAATAGGTTTTGCTTCGCTGTCGGCCACAAGATTGCAATGTTGTCGATCATGCGATTCTCACAGAACGACTGCAGGCGATTGGCCATGTCAGACAAGGGAGCCGAAGGCACGCCTTCAAGCACGCGGATCAGTTTACGCGCGGCGAGTTGTATCTGCGCATCGTTTTCCCCTTCAATGGCTTTGTCGAGTTGCTCTATGTGCTGCTGGAACTCATCGATTAGCGACTGTAATGTGACTGCCAATGACGTCACACTTTGCTTTTGCTGTAGGTATGGCAGCAAGTCAAACCAAATGGTGGGGTCGTCCGGCATCGGCAACTTGGCAAACTCCGGAATTTGCTTCTCCGGCTTCGCTTGCTGTTCGCTAACTTGCTTGATCTCTTGTTTTTGCGCGTCAATGAGTGCTTGCTCTTGGGCTGCGAGTTTGTCTGCACTTGAGGCAATTTGTTGCTGGGCCTCTTGCAGCGCACTTTCCTTGCTGGTTAGTTGTTGTTTACTGTCGTTAAGTTCAGCTTCGAGTGCTTTCAACTGGGCGGTCAACTCTTCTTGGCTAGAAGACTGGTCGGTCAGTGCTGCTTTGCTTCGTGCGTATTCTTGTTTAACCGTTTGTAGGGCTTTGGTCAGGCGCTCTTGCTCTGTTTGTAGTGCTTGAATATTGTCTTCGCGCTGTTGCAAGCTTTGTTGTTGTTCAAGTACTTGCTGCTTGAGCTGCTGCTCCTGTTTTTCTTGCTGAGCGATACGTTGTTCAAGCGCATTGGTTTGCTCTTTTGCAACATCTAACTCCTGCTGTAATCGCTGTTCGTCTGACAATGTTTTCGATACGGTTGATTCCGCTTTCTTCAATGCATCGAGCTTAGCTGCCAATGTGGAGCGCATTTCTTGATTCTGTGATTCAGCCTGCTCAAGCGCTTGTTGTAATTGTTGCTTTTGCTTTTCAATCTCAGCGTGGTGTTGACGACGCTGCTCGTCATTACCTTCCATTAACTCGCGCTGTTTGACGGCCCGCGATTCAACATCGGCCATTTCCTGCTTCAATTGGGCCAGCTTCTCTTGCTGTGCTTTACGCGCAAGGCGTTCGCTATCGGCTTGTTGGCGATGCTCATTGAGTTGCTCTTGGGTGCTGTCGAGTTGCGCTTTCTTCGCCGCTAACTCTTTTGCTAACGCTTGCTGTTTTTCCTGCCACTGCTGATCGCTTTGTGCAATTTGTTGCTCTTGCGCCGCTGCGCGCTGCTCTACATCATCCAGTTCGGCTTGCAGGGTTTTGAGCAGTGCAGCCAACTGAGCTTTCTCTTCTTCAGTTTGTTGTTGAGTACTGTTGAGCTGCTCAGTTGTTTTTTGCAGTTCCTGTTGGCGAGCCTGCAATTCTGCTTGCAGTTCGGCTTGCTGTTGCTCCCATTTCGCATCAGCTTCAGCAATTTTGCGTTGCTGTTCTTCACTGCGCTGTTCAACTTCCTGTAATTCGCGTTGTAATTGCGCCAACTCGGCTTCGCGCGCTGCACTTTGTTGTTTTTCTTGTTCGGTCAGTTGCCGTGTCTCTTCTAGCGCTTGTTCGGTTTTGGCTAGCTGCTCCTGCTTGGCCTGCAACTCTTGTTCAAGTTGCTGCCTTTGTTTTTGCATATCACCTTGTTGCTGTTGCGACATTTGCTCGAGCATCTTCATTTCGTGCTGCAAGTGATCAACATAGCTACTTTTGTTGGCCAGCTCGGCTTCAGCTGCTTGGCAAGTGAGCTCAAGTTCGCGACGTTTTTGTTCGGCAATTTCACTAGCCTTGCGCTGGTTGATAAGCTGCTCGCGCAGTTTCTCACTGGTTTTACCGGAACTTATAAGTTGTGACTGCAGACTATTAATTTGCCCACTGACATCGTGGATTTGTTTATCTTTGTCATCGATAGACGATTTAAGCGCATCAATTTGCTCTTGCGACGCTTGCAGCGATTCGAGTTGTTTGGCTTGCTCAGCTTTGAGCTTTTGCGTATTTAACTCGCTCTGGCGCAATTGCTCTTGTGCTTGTTTATGATTGCGCTCCGAATACTGCAGGGCATCTGCGATCTGATTGCGCTGCTTCTGTAAGCTGCTGACCTTGGCACTGGATTCCTCCAGCTGGGCCTCCAGTTCTGCGTTAGCTTCTTGACTTTGTTGAAGTAGATCGCGGTTGCGCGCATAGTCATCTTGAAGAGATTGTAGGTGACCACTGATATCTTTATGCGCTTGTTGCAGATCTTGAATAGTTTCCATCTTGGTCGCTAAATCTGATTCAGCTGCCTGCAATTTGTCTTGTGTATCTTGTAGAGAACGTGCACGGCTAGCCAGTAAGTCTTGACTGTTCTCTAGTAGCTGTTGCTTCTCTGCGATTTCACGTTCCGCGACTTCTCGCAAGTTCACCGCTTCTAGGCGGGCTGCATTGGCTTGCTCCAACGCGCGTAAATCAACCCACATACACAACGTAGCCACGTGCTCTTGTTGATTAAACAAAGGCACCAGTGTGATTTCGCACGGTAGTGTTTCATCGTTATATTGGTGAGTCCAAGGGAAAGTGAGCACCTGTTGCTCATTTTCCAAGCGCTGCAGGTGAGTGGCAATTTCAGCTGTGTAAGCTGCGTCGGAGTTTAGCTCGGGACTGGCGGGCGACTTACCGATAAATTCATCTTCGTTTTTAATGTCAAAGAATGCGCAAGCTGCTGGATTGAGCTGGGTGAAACCGCGTTTGCCCATCAGCGCAACAGGCATACTGCTGTAGTTTATTAAGCGTTCAAGTTTATGAGTTAAGAATGCCTTCTCGCGGGCATCACTGACCCAACAGATATATTTCTGATCCAGTCCGGCAAGTTTTGTAACGTCGATCCGCGTTGAAACAAAACTCTCATCATCACAGAGTAAATCGGCAGTGAAATTGTCTAGTCGACCTTCTTTGTGTAGCAAGCGCGCGGCGGTGCCGGATTGTTCAGGATTTTTAAACAGTTGATAAAATGTCTGCTGCTCGAGTGCGTCTGCAGTCTTACCGAGCATCTCTCCAAGCGCTGGGTTGGCGCGTTTGAGGTTATCCTCATCGTCAATCATGGCAATACCCATCGGTGAGGTATTAATTAAATGATTAAGCGCTTTAGTCTGTAATTCGACCTCTTTCTCGAGTGCTTTTATTGCCGAGAGATCTTCGACAATAGCGACACTGCCCACCGTTTTATTGTCTGACTTAAATGCCAATTGGTGCAGATTAATTTGCACATCGGTACGTTCACCAGCACGGATAAGTGCAGTTTTGCTGCGAGTCCCTACCGCATCGCCTTGTTGATGAAGCCCTTTGAATGCCTCATCAAAACGCTCGATGTCGTGTACACGCTTGCCGCGTACTTGGTTGAACTCAAGTTTAAAGAACGCACAAAATGCGCGGTTGCAGTCAATAATTTGTTGCTCTGCATTCAATATGTAAACCGGTAGCGGGCTTGCACCGAGCAGTGCTTTCACTTGCTTTTGTACGTTATCAGCCTGTACCTTGAGCTGAGTCACTTGACTTAGGTTTTCAAATATCAGGCGCGCACTAAGCGGGCTATCACTGGCATAGTCAAATGCAATTCCCGCTATGTGAACGGGGATCACTTTATCGTTGATTTTCAGCTCGCTGTTAAGCTCGATTGACTCGCCTTGCTGTAGCTGCTGATAAGCGCGCTCCCAAGCGTGGCTTTCGTTCGCTGCAAACTTTTGTGCAAAGGCTGTAAGAGCTACTTGTGATTCTTCCCCCAACCCAAGTAATTGTGCCATGGCCAAATTTAGGCGCACATTGGCGTCATTGAAGCTGATCTCGGCTACGGCTACTTTAGCGAAAGTTGTAGTGTTTTCGCCGTGCTGAACAACGGCTTTTTGATAATCAATTTGCTGCTGATAACTATCGATATCTTCAATAGTCACTAACGTGAATGTGTCGCCTATGGGTTTTTCTTGCGGCGCTACTCTGATACGCACGTGACGCTCGCGCGCGCCCAACATACATTGAATTTGAGTTTCCTGATTGGCTTGTAATGCCGCGTGTAGCTGCTCCTCTATTGAGTCTGGAAAGACTTGGAGCGCGGGGCGGCCTTGCATGTCCTCGATTTTTTGGCCGAGGAAATAGGCGGTCATTCGGTTGGCATAGCGAATATTATGATGGGCGTCTAGGTAGAGAATGCCTGTGATAAACCTGTCAGTGTGCAATTTTATATCATTGGTTTGAGACTGCAGGGCAGCGACTTTGCGATTGTTGGCATTCAGTTTGAATTTGAATACAACTAGCGTGATCACTAAAGCAAGAATGAATAACAGTGCGCCGAAAACGATGATATTGAGCATTCCAACTGTAAGATTTTGCAGAGGCTCAGCAATTGCCCATGCGCTACTCACGACCATACAGCTGAACAGAAAGATAAGTGTCTGAGAAATTAACTTACGAGCAGAAAAACTGCGATTTATCATGCCTTGAATTCCGAAGTCGAGTAGCGAGAGTCACCTAGCCAATCACTATAGCGAAATTGATTTAGCACTTAGGCAGTTACAACTAACCATGGGTGCCTATTTTTATACCTTTACCGCTGATTAAAAAAGCATAGTTAGGCAAAGATAGCAGACAAATTGAGAAATCGCCGGTCGGCGCGAGACAAAAGCGATGTAAAACAACTACATCGCTTTTACTTCAGGGCACAGCAACGCTAAACGCGTTGTAATTTAAAAATCAGCGATGTTTGTGGAAATACCACCGGCAACTGCATACCCATTTGCATCAATATTTCACCACTGTAGGTTTGCCCAGGGAACACTTGCAATATTGATGGTGAATATTCAAATAGTTTGGGTGGCCACGCGAGGTCTAATTGGTATTCAGCGTCTGGATCTAAACCGCTAAACCTGAACTTGCGCGGCTGGGTGCGCTTGGTTTCTATAATACTGTTGTAGGCGAATAAGGCCGCAGATTTATCTGCTGCGACCACACCAAAGTCGATGCTATCGCCATTTTCATCAATTCGATAGAGTTCGCCCTGGTGAATCAATTCACGGTTATCGCGGTGCAATGCAAAACCAGCCTGAAGCAGCTCCGTTTCCTCAGGTGTCAGCTCGCGTGGGTCCATTTCCATACCCATATGACCAAACATCGCTACCGCGATGCGCGTCTCTATGGGTAAGTGGCGTCCGGTTATGTGACAGTCTCGCGGTCCTACATGAGAGCCCATCAGCACCGGCGGAATAAAATACGAGCACCCGCGCTGAATCTGTAAGCGATCCAGCGCATCGTTCGAATCGGAGGTCCAAAATCTGTCGGTATGCGCAAGAATCCCGAAGTCTATCCGCGCACCACCTGATGAGCAGCTTTCTATTTCAACCGTCGGATGAGCGTCTTTGACCCGCTGGATAAGGGCATAAACGGCTTTGGTTTGCGCGTGAATAGCACTTACTCCGTGTTGATTGCCGCTGTGGTTTATGTCGCGATTCATGTCCCACTTAATGTAGGAGATTTGTGGATGCTCGTTAAGCACAGCGTCAATTTGCGCAAACAAATAGTCACAGACTTCTTGCCGAGTTAAATCAAGCACGTACTGATGGCGAAAGTTAATTTGTGGATTACCAGCGGTTTGCAGCACCCACTCTGGATGATTGCGATATAAATCACTGTCTGGATTGACCATTTCTGGTTCAAACCAGATACCAAAGGCCATACCCTTGTTGAGCACATGCTCAATGATAGGCGCTAGTCCATTGGGGTATACGTTAACGTCAACAGTCCAATCTCCGAGCCCTGCTTTGTCGTTGCGTCGTCCTTTAAACCACCCATCATCGAGGACAAACCGTTCAGCACCTGCATTGGCGGCTAAATCCGCCAGTGTTTTAAGTTCATCTACATTGTGATCAAAATAAATACCTTCCCAGGTGTTGTAGTGGATTGGGCGTGGTTTATCGTGAACTTGTGATTTGAGTAAATGCTTGCGCACAAAACGATGAAATTGTTGCGACATACGGTTTAGGCCTTCGGCACTATACGATACATGCAGGCTTGGGCTCTGATAGTGTTCACCGTTTTGCAATACTACTTCGCGACGACCCAGGAGTTCACCCATTTGTACATAAGTACGCTGCTCTGGTAGCAACTCTACGCGTGTGCGGTGATTACCGCTCCATGCCAAGTGAAAGCCATAACACTCACCGCTATCTTGGCTGGTTGATGGTGTATGTAGAACAACACCGGGAAAATTGTCATGAGAGGTCTTGCCACGTCGATTAGCGCGGGCATATGCACCGAGAAACAAATCAATCGTGCGGGTTTGAAACTCAGCAGACCAACGACCCTCGAATGCCATTATCTTGGTTAAATGGTCCGGGAGTGCAATGGTGGGTGCAGCTAAATCATCTACGCACAATGGTTTGCTACCAAGATTTATAATGGTACTTGTCGCTGAGAGCACATCACTCGATGTGCACAGATGGAGGTGATGGCGCAATTCAATATTACGGGTTTCGTCTACTGAGATGAAGGTTACCTCCGCGGAATTGGGCTGTTCAACTGCGACTAGTTTTGGTGCAGTCGACCATGCAATCGCTCCATCATCAACGTTAAGGCCGGGGTTGCCAGTAAAGCCATCGCCTAGGGTTGGGGTCAATCCAAGAACGACTTCTTCGACCAGGGCACATTTAGCCTCTTGGCGAGTGAGTAGATCAGCTAACATCCGGTCAGATGTTTTCGCGGATAATACTTTGCCGAAATAACACACGGCTGGCACGCGTCGTCTACAGTCTAAAACGATGGTTGTATGTAAACTGGTAATGCGAACAAAGTCTGGCAACTGTGGCATAAAGGATTCTCACTTCCATTCGACGCTAATTACTAAAAATAGCAGTTTTGGTTTGGCTGTAAATGCGCAATAATACCGTCAATAATTAAAATATCATATAAATATGTTAAAAGAGTTGGTCGCACATCTTGGAGGCTTACAAATGGCTCGCAAAGATACCGATCCTATTGTTAGGAGTGATTTATGTTAGGCGTTTGTTATTACCCAGAGCATTGGCCTGAAAGTTTGTGGCAACAAGATGCCCAAGAAATGCGAGAGCTCGGTTTAAGCTATGTGCGCTTAGCTGAATTCGCATGGTCTAAAATGGAACCTGCAGATGGTCAATACGATTTTGCTTGGCTCGATAAAGCCATACAAACTCTTGCCGCACAAGGGTTGAAGATCATCTTGTGCACACCAACTGCTACACCACCAAAATGGTTAGTGGATAAATATCCGGATATTTTACCGGTAGATATTCATACGGGTACAACGCGAGGATTCGGTTCGCGTCGACACTACGATTTCTCGAGCGAAAATTATTATCGCGAGTCAATGCGTATCACGCGCGTAATGGCTGAGCGTTACGCTGACCATCCTGCAGTGGTTGGTTGGCAAACAGATAATGAAATCGCCTGCCACGATACCACTCACTCGGGCTCAGAAAATGCTCGCCTGGCATTTCAACGCTGGCTAGAAAACGAGTACGGTGATATTGATCGCTTAAACAAAGCGTGGGGAACCATCTTTTGGTCAATGGAGTATCAAAACTTCAGTCAAATTGATTTACCTATTCTGACCGTTACTGAAGCACAGCCTTCTCATCAACTGGCTTATCGTCGTTTTAGCTCTGACCAAGTGATCCGCTATCACAACGATATGATCGAGATTTTGCGCGAGCTCTGTCCATCGCACTTTATTACCCATAACTTTATTCCAATGGTAGATACGCAAACTGACAACTTTGCACTCGCAGAGAAGCTCGATTTTGCCTGCTACGACAATTATCCCTTAGGCCGCACGGACTTATTTTATGCCGATGCTGGCCCTGAGCAGTTCAGGCGTTATATGCGCACGGGGCATCCGGATTTTTCCACTGCATCATTTGATCATATTCGCGGTATTAGCAAGGGTAACTTTTGGATTATGGAACAGCAGCCAGGCCCCGTGAACTGGGGGCATCACAATCCGCGGCCGTTGCCGGGCATGGTGCGTTTTTGGTCATGGGAAGCGGTAGCGCATGGCGCAGAAACCGTATGTTATTTCCGTTGGCGCCAAGCAGCATTCGCGCAAGAGCAAATGCACGCGGGTATTAAGCGAGTCGACAATTCAAAATCGATTGCTTGGCAAGAGGTTGAGCAGTTTCGCGATGAGCTTACGGCAACCGGTTTTGATTTAACCGCCAAGGTCAACACCCGCGTAGCAATTATCATGACGACAACTAACCAATGGGTTACAGAAATCGAACGTCAAGGTGACAGCTACAATCATCAACAAGTCGAGTTTGAATACTATTCTGCGCTGCGTCAGTTGGGTATTGACGTCGACTTTGTCGCCATTGATGGTGATTTTTCTCATTATTCGTTAATTGTTTCGCCTTGTTTGCCAATTGTGGATGATGCCTTTATCCAGCGCTGCAAAGATAGCGATGCACATTTTGTATTTGGCCCGCGCAGTGGTTCAAAAACCCATGATTTAACCTTTGCGCCTAAGCTAGCCCCAGGTTTGTTACAAGAACTGATCAGCGTGCAAGTTGCGAGTGTTGAAACTTTGCGCGCGGATATTCATGAGCCGCTAACTCTAGACGGTGAAGTTTTTAACAGTAACCGCTGGCGGGAAGAACTCATCAATATTGAGGGAGCGAGAACACTCGCCACCTATGCAGACAATACTCCAGCAATTGTCGCGAATGATAAGGTCACATATGTTGCAACATTAACTGACATGGCGCTGTTAAAAACCTTATTTAAGAGTTTAGCTGAGCGCTTACAGATTGACGTGTTGGATTTACCCGAAGATGTGCGGATTGCGCGTCGCGGCGAATTCACTTTGGTATTTAATTACTCTTCCGAGACTCGAACTGTGCCGGCGCCAGTCAGCGCTAAATGGATTATGGGGAGTGGCGACGTCTCACCGTATGACGTGTCGATTTATCGCTAGGATGCCCCGGAGTAAACCCTTGATTAATGTTGTTCTTTTTTGCTGGGATGCCGCTTAACTTACGGGGCCTTCCTTTTACTCTACGAGTAAATCTTCTAGCTCTGCAAAGGTCAGTCGTTCCGGCTGGCCTGCTAGTGTGTAGCCGATTGCGCGCCATGAATCACAGTGAAAACCAATCCCTAAATGCGTGCCATCTATCTCAACATGGCGGGCTTGTTTGTTATAGATATCAAGCGCAGCTTTCCAGCTAACAATACCATCAAGCTTACTAAACAATACGGTTATCGGTTGTGAAAAACCGATAGCGTTACGCTCGGCAATTTCTAACTCCAGCTCATCCATGTTGATATTTTTCCGCGCTGCATAGCGCTTCCCCGGTGCCGTTTATTTGGGCCCTCCAGTAACAGGAGTGCCCATTGTAATAACTTCTCTTACTACGTCGGGAAACAGTCGAGCAACTTCCCTACACAGAACGCCGCCAAGGCTCCACCCAATAAGCGTGATGGGCTTGTCTAAGGCTGAGCTCAGTTCGAGTGTTTGTCTGCCTAAACGAACGATATCTTCATCCACATCGCCGTTATTTCTGCCCAAATTCCAGTCGTAAGCTTCGTAACCTAATTTATTGAGAAATCCTTTCAAAGGCCGCATCGACCATTTATCAGCCATAAAGCCTGGAGCTAACAATACTGGGCGACCGTCGCCTTTTGGCATCGATAACAGTGTTGGTAGCGTAGCCAACGTTTGTAGCCAATCAAGCGGAGCTTGTAGTTCTCGCAGTGATAATCGTCCTGGGGGGGCGCCAGTTCATTTAGCATAATTATTACCTTGCTTGAGATCACTAACGTTTACGCTGGGGTAACAGGATTGGTTTAGTATTTACTCACTTGCATACCGGAATTCATCTAGTTCTTCATTGGTATTCTCCACGTAACTGCTGGACCTTGTCTTGCAACATTTCAGCATTAGCTGAAGTCGCTGCAACTGGCTCGGAAGCCACTATTTTCACCTTCGACCAAAAACGTTTGCCGGATTTGAAAATACCGCTGCCGTGGTGACTAAAGAACGAGCCCCATAAGCCTTGAATCGCCATAGGTACAACGGGCACTGGCGTTTCTTCAAGGATCCTCTCTACGCCTTTTTTAAACGGATTAATATCACCGCTGCGCGTCAATTTACCTTCTGGGAAGATACACACTACGTTACCGTCGTCGAGCTCGGCTTTAATTTGTTTAAATGCGTTTTCAAAGGTTTCTTCGTTTTTCGCTTTGGCGCAAATTGGAATGGTTTTGGCAAGTTTGAACAACCAACCTAAAGCCGGATTTTTAAAGATCCCTTCATCCATAACAAAGCGGATTGGACGCCGACAAGCCCCAGCAAGCAACATGGCATCAACATAGCTCACGTGATTACACACAATCAACGCGGCACCTTCATCGGGAATGTTGTTTAAATCTTCATGAGTGACGCGATACATACTGTGGCCCAACATCCAAATAACAAAGCGCAACACGAATTCGGGCATCTGGCTATAAACGTACACCGCGACGACCGCATTAAACACGGCCAGCACTAGGAAATACTCAGGGATCGAAAGCTCCATTACACCAAGTAGCACGATGCCTGAAAATGCACTGCCCACCATAAATAAGGCATTGAATATGTTGTTCGCACTGATAACGCGAGCGCGCTCTTGTGGCTTGGCACGTTGTTGCAACAACGCATATAACGGTACGATAAAGAAACCACCAAAAATGCCAATTAGGGATAAATCAATTAATACACGCCAAGCATAGGCTTGTTCAAAGAAGGCCCCTGCAGCAAGGATTTGATCACCTACATTGGCCGGTGTAGCAAAGTATAAATCAATGCCAAATACTGTTAGACCAATAGAGCCAATAGGCACTATTCCTAGCTCGATCTTGTGCCCAGACAAGCGCTCGCACAGCATTGAACCGACAGCCACGCCGATGGTAAATGCACACAATAAGACTGTGACAACTGAGCTGTCGCCGCCGAGTGAATTCTTTGCGAAGTTTGGAAACTGCGTGAGATAACCCGCACCGAGAAACCAAAACCAGCTGATGGCTAAGATAGAAAGATAAATAGGGCGTTGTTCAAAACAAATACGCATGGCTTGCTTGGTTTGTCGAACCGGCTGCCATTTATAAGGTTTTGCTTCGTTCTCCATTGGGACTGCGGGCACTTTGCGCGCAGATAAATATCCAGCAATGGAAGTGCCAACGAGCACACAGGATACGGCGAACAGCGTTTGTTCCAAGCCCATAAGTAGGCCGGCGCCGATTGTGCCGAGTAAGATTGCCACGAAAGTGCCCATTTCAACCAGCGCGTTGGCGCCTATCAATTCTTCCTCATTTACGAGCGATGGCAAAATGGCGTATTTCACTGGCCCAAAAAAGGCAGACTGCGTACCCATCAAAAACAACAAGCCTAATAACACCATGTACAGCTCGTAGTAAAAGGCAATCGCAGCAAACGACATCAGTAGGATTTCAGCTAGCTTCACCCAGCGAATGATACGTGATTTTTCCATGTTGTCGGCCAGTTCTCCGGCACTGGCTGAAAACAGAAAAAACGGCAAAATAAATAGGCCTGCCGCTAAATTCATCAAAATGTCTGTGGACATGGGGAGATTACTGGCAGCGGTAAACGCCATCAGCAGCATCAGTGAGTTTTTAAAAATATTATCGTTAAATGCACCTAAGGCCTGCGTCAGGAAAAAAGGTAAAAAACGTCGAGTGGTAAGTAATTCAAATTGAGAGCTCATCGTTTTTCTCCCTGTGCACTTTTCCACGCCAGTAAGTAGTTGTCGAGCAAGTCAACAAGCATCTCATTTGGGTTGGTGTTGGTGTTCAATGACAGCTTGTCATCCAGAGCCAAAAGCGTGATCCCGTGAACGCTAGCCCATAAGGTATTAGCTGATAACAGTGTTTGCTCAGCGTTCACTTGGCTGTTCATACCGGTAAGGCAATTAGCCACAAGGCTGAATAATTGATTGATCCGGTGTTGCATCCAATCCGGAATATCCATACCGGCAGGTAATTTGTGTTCAAAGACTAGGGTCCAAAGGTGCGGCTGTTTGCAGGCAAAAGCACAATAGGCTTCGGCGATTGCGTATAAACGCTGTTCCGGATCCGTAAATTTTTGTTCCAGAGGTGTTAGTGTTGCCATCAACCTGTCTAGTGTACGAGCGTTGACTTTAAGCAGTAGCATCGACCAATTTTTATAGGTATGGATCAGAGTGCTAGGTGCATAGCCAATCATCTTGGCAACTTTGCGCAGGCTCAGCTGCGAAGCTGGTAGGTGAGTTAGAAATTCTTCTACCTGCGTCAGAACGAGTTCGTTGAATTCTTCAGGGTTATGGTCGTTTCTTCTACCCATTTCAGGCGTTTTCCAAATGCTTATTGAACAGTGTTTTTTTAGATTAGCCCCAAAAAATGAGTTGGTCAATAGTTACACAAAAAATAATTGAACACTGTTTTATTTTTCTTGACTTTTATCGAACGGTGTTCAATATTTCAAATCGAACACTGTTTTATAGGAGATAAATAATGTTCCGAATTAAAACTTTTTTATTGTTTTTAACTACCTCTTTGTTTGCTCAAGTCTCACAAGCCGCGGGGCTGTTAACGCCTATTGGTAGCTCAGAGAGCTTGGATATCAAGAGTCACAATGTAGAAGTTACCGCAGACCACAGTTTCGCAGTGATAGAAATTGAACAAGTGTTTAGCAATCCTCACACCGCTCCTCTGGAGGCGATCTATTCTTTCCCAGTACCAGAACAAGCCAGTGTTGGAGAATTTACCTACTGGATAAATGGCACCCCGGTGCACGCCGAAGTGCTAGAGCGAAAGGAAGCTAGGCAAGTGTATGAAGATCAAAAGGCGCAAGGTAGAAACGCTGCGCTGGTTGAGAAAAACACATTTATTGATTTTCAGATTAGCGTTAGCCAAGTTCAACCCGGCCAAGATGTCAGAATTAAATTAGTCTATATCCAGCCAGTAAATGTCGATCACGGCATCGCCAGATTTGTTTATCCATTGGAGTCTGGAGGTACCGATGAGGTACAGAAGGCGTTTTGGACTGCTAACGAAGTGGTTCAGCAAGATTTTGAGTTTAACTTTGCGTTAAACAGCAGCTATCCAGTGGATGAATTTAGATTACCTGCGCATCCGCAAGCATACATTTCACAAACGACTGCTAAACAATGGAGTGTGAGTATGTCCAATCGTGATCCGGTAACGGAAGGACGTCAGCCATTTAGCCTTGATCAAGACATCATGGTTTATTGGCGCTTAGCTTCAGACCTGCCCGGCAGTGTTGACATGATGACCTATCGCGCGGAAGGTCAAAAGCGCGGAACGTTTATGATGACTATGACACCGGGGAATGATCTTGAGGCGTTAAATCAAGGCCGCGATTGGATCGTTGTACTCGACTATTCGGGCTCTATGGAGGGTAAATACCAAACGCTGCTGCAAGGAGTGCGAGAGGGTTTTCAAAAATTCTCACCCAACGATCGCGTAAAAGTCATTGTGTTTAGTGATCGAGCGACTGTGATAGGTAGTGATTTCACACCGGCAATTCCCAGTGAACTGGAAGCGCTTATGCGCAGTCTTGAGTTGCAGCAACCGGGTGGTGGTACGAATTTATATGCTGCTTTAGATAAGGCAATGAATGAGCTGGACAGTGATCGCACTAGCGCAATTTGGTTAGTCACGGACGGAGTAGCCAATGTTGGTGAAACGCAGCAACAGAGCTTTTTATCCTTGATGAACAAAAGCGACGTTCGCTTGTTTACGTTTATTATGGGTAATGGAGCAAACACACCATTGCTTACTAGCTTGACTCGCATGAGCAATGGTTTCGCAATTCACGTATCGAATAGCGATGATATTGGCGGCGTATTACTTAATGCCGCTAGTAAGGTTAATCATCAATCGCTACGCGATATCAAGGTAGAATTCTCAGGTGTTAAAGTGGCCGATGTGCAACCTGTGGAAATCGGTTCGCTATATCGCGGTCAACAATTAGTATTATTCGGACACTACTGGGGAGAAGGTGAACTTGCCGTTGAGTTAAACGCCAAGCGCGGTACAGAGCAAGTAAGCTATTCAAGCCGCTTTGATATTCCCAGTCACGGTGAGCAGTTCCCCGAATTGGAGCGGTTATGGGCGTTTAGCCAGATAGAGACACTTTTGCAACAGCAACAAGACTATGGTCAAGATGCTGACCGCCAAGATGCCATTGTAGATCTGGCCGTTGAGTATGGCTTGGTTACCGATTATACCTCGATGCTGGTGGTAGAAGACGATGTATTTGATGCATTGGGCATTGATCGCCGCAACAGTGAGCGCATTGCGCGCGAGCAGCGTGCGAGAGAAAACCGTGCCAACAACCCATTGAGTAACACTCGGGTTGATGCTGATAAACCGATGTTTGATCAACCAAGAGCAACCTATGCAAATGGTTCGGGCGGAAGCTTAGGTATTGGTCTAGTGCTATTTGTGGTAATTGTATTTGGCTATCGAAAGTACAGCCAACTTAAATTACGACTGCAACAAATGAGTTAATTGTTCAGCAAGGGCCTTCGTATGCAAAGGCCCTTGCTTTTACTAATAATTCGAATATTGCTAATATTAACGTCAGTTTTTTTTACACTTTACCTGCGTCGAATTAGCTACAACTCACTAACTGTATGAAATTTATACGGTTGTAAAAGTGGGCCCGATTATTGCAATGTACAGCGTAAGAACTTTGTACTGCAAAAAATGCAGCGAACGCGTATATCGCTAGAAGAAAGGAAACTACAGTGAATATTAAGAAAATTTTATTTTCGATTGCCATAACGACAGCTAGCTTCTCAAGCTACGCGACGATGGTAACGAGCAACGGTTTGTGTGATCCGTCCACAGTCCAAATTACGGTTATCGAAACCAATCCGGGTGGCGATGCCGTAACTGGTATGTCCTATCCGATCGATTCAACAAAATGTTTGGGTTATGTGACCAACCCGCACAATGACTGGGGTAATTCACCTAATCCAAATAATGGTTTACTCGGTGAAGGCTTGTTAAATGGCGAGTTGAACAAAGACGGGTATTTTATCCCCGGTGATTACTTTTTAACGAATCCAAATGACTCCTTAGTGGACTTGGATGGTGACGACGACTTTACCGATCCAGGTTGGATTCGTCTTGGCGGTGTCGATGATATCGAAGATAACGATGTGCAATTGAACTTTGAGTATGACTCAATTAATGGTTACAACATTGGCCAAGTTATCAATATGCAGTTTTCGATGAATGGCACATGGTCATTGTCTGTTGACCCATCGGCAATCCCTTTTGCAACAAACGCGCTGGGTCGTCCAACAGTATTTGACCACCTTGCATTCGTAATGAAAGGGCCAAATAGCGGTAGTTCCACTAGTGGTTGGGCTGTTTATGATTTCAACTTCTACGATCTTATCGATTCCGGTTTAAATATTAGCCTTGGTGATACGGCCTATTCATTTGAAGGTACGTGGGATTCAAGCACTATTTTCGGTGGTCAACGTCTGTCTCATTTCAGTGTTTGGGCGCATGATCCTCCAGGCGTATCAGTGGATGAACCTGCACTACTCGGTTTGTTTGCATTGGGTTTAGCCTTAGTTGGTTTTCGTCGCAAGAGTCGCAACGCTTAACAACCACTAAATCTAGTTACTAGTTGAAGAAGCCAATCGATTTAGATTGGCTTTTTTGTTTATTATGCATATTAAAAAGTTTGTTTAAGCGATGCTTTTCAACCGATTCAAGGTAGTCAATCAATCTGAGCACGGCCGAATTTTCGCGGTTGGAGATGTACACGGGTGTCTAGATGAACTCAAGGAATTATTGGCGCTGGTGAAGTTTGACACCAGTACTGACCAGTTGGTTTTTGTTGGGGATCTCGCTGACCGCGGCAAACAAAGCTTAGCTACCTTAGAGTTTGTGTTAGACAAACCTTATTTTCATATAGTGGCGGGTAACCATGAGCACCTGCTCTGTGAACATGTGAATGGACCCATTGCTTTGTCGAAAAAGTTTCTCAAGTATTGGCTCGCCGAAGATGGATATTGGACCCACGCAGTTGATGATGCTGAGTTAACGCAAGTTTGCCGTAAACTCTCAGAGCAATGTTATTACATAGTTGAAGTGGCTACTGTTTGCGGCACAAGGTTTGGTATTACACACGCAGGTTATGATGAATCAAACTGGTATAGGGTTGAGCAGAGCTATCCAGATGATTTTTATGGCTTGTTAATGTGGTCTAGAAAGCGTGCTGGCGGCACATTTCAAACCATTTCAGCAATAAGCGGCATTGATTTTACTGTGCACGGTCACACCATATTTGAGCGACCACAATTCAAAGGTGACTCTTTATTCATTGATACAGGCTGCGCACTCGGTGGGAGACTCACTGCGGTAGATTTAGGCGCTTTTGCAGCGCAACAACAATTCAATTCAGACACACTATTCAGCGTTACTCGGCATCGATAACTTTGGCGAAGACACAACTCACAAGGTGCATTCTTGTGTCGGGCCTATTCTAAAATTTAAACTTTTTTGTAATAAATCTCCATGCCATAAGACTAAAGCCATTGAAGAGACAATTCGTTAAATACTAAAGGAGTGAATATGCGAATTCTTATCGGTTTTGTAGCTGCAGCTTGTATTGGATATTGCAGTGATGCACTGGCTGAAGAGGCGAGTACCAAGCAGGTTATCCGTAGCGAAGCAGACATACCACGTGTAACTATTCAATTATTAGACAAGCCCAGTGTAATGGTACGCGAGGGCGGTGCGGGATTGGAGGATATGGTACGTCAGCTCGAGGACTATGCTACTGATCTAAGTGACAACTACACCATAGAAGATGCGACAACCCAGAAGGAACTATTATCACTGCAGCGCACGATTGCCATGCATTACGCGCGATGGGAAGAAGCATTATCTTACACCCCCATGATTCAAGCGCTAGAAGAAAAAGCGGCTGCCAGAGAATCCCAAGGTATTACTTCTGACCCGGTTGCGATAGCCATGCAACAGAGTGCAGCGAATGATGCGATTTCATTTGAGCAGGCCTTTACAGTGGCGTTTGCGGAACGCCTGAATGATATCGATGTTGAGATTGCTCGGGATAACTTGGAGCAACTTTTGGGCACAATGAAAATTGTCAGCACCGACTTACTGTTAGGTTCTTTTGAAAGTCAAATGGACCCCGTAGCCGCCAATATGGGAAATAATGTACCTGCTAATCTGGCTACAGCAATTTTAAGTTCCCGTATAAGCCTCATTACACTAGAGCAAATAAAGGGGCCTATCATTAGTGAAATCACCGCCGTGCTTGAGGCCCTACCTACTATTGAGCAAGTTGACCTATGGTCACAGCGAGCCTCTCAAGTAGACAATGGCAGCGAAGTTATCGTAGCAATTTGGGATACAGGCGTTGACTCTGCCCTACAAGGTGACCGTATGTGGGTAAACACTGACGCTAAAGCCGGCGAATATCAGTATGGGTTAGCGTTTGGCTATGACTATGAATTGGAACCAGTAAGCTTGCTTCCAAAAGCGAATAAGTATGTCGATGAGTTGGACGACATGCTGGATCTACTAAAAGGCATTCAAGATTTACAAAGCGGTATAAACAGTGATGAAGCCGGTCGCGCTCAACAAGCAATGGCTGCACTGAAGCGCGAGGAGGTATTGGACTTTCAAGAGCGCTTGACGGTTTTGGGAAGTTACATTCACGGTCAGCATGTCGCAGATATAGCTGCTCAGAATCTGACTTCAGTAAAATTAATGAATATTCGAATGTCATGGCCAGATGATCCGATCCCGACCCAACCTATGGATGAAGCGTACGTCGCGAAGTTAGTCGATGCGGCAAAGCAAGCAACACAGTTTATGCAGGAAAATGGGGTAAAAGTTGCCAATATGAGCTGGCGTTTAACTCGCCCCATGATTGAAGGAATGTTGGTCGCAACGGGTACTGAGACAGATCCCGCTGTTGCGCAAGCTCGGGCAGCGAAGATATTTGAACAACTAAGCGTTGGGCTTACCGAAGCCTTTGCTGCAGCGCCAGATGTTCTATTTATTGCCGGTGCGGGTAATGAAGATGAGAATGTTGAATTCGTTCAGTCGGTCCCTGCGGGATTAAATCTGGATAATTTGATTACGGTCGGCGCTGTTGACCAAGCGCTCAACCCTGCCGGCTTCACTTCCTTTGGCCAATCTATTGATGTGTATGCCAATGGGTTTGAAGTTTTAGGTCGAGTGCCTAGTGGTAAAGAGTTGCACCTATCGGGTACGTCAATGGCCGCACCTCAGGTTGCTAATATCGCCGCAAAAATGTTTGCAGTTAACCCTGGACTCACGGTCACTGAAGCGATTGCGATTCTTAACAACGCGACAACAACTGACGGTGAGCAAGCCTTGAAGGTTGTGCATGATAAGCGCGCTGTAGAAGCGGCCGCGAGTGCAAAGTAGAATTTTATTACCCCCCCCCCGCGCCGAGCGTCATCCCGCACTTGGTGCGGGAACTTCACTGCGAATCTGTAAAGGTTAACTTGGCTCGGGGCCTTTTAACGCGGCTAAGGTAAATACTGGAACCTGCTTGTAAACCAGCCAGTTCAACAGCAATGACAAACTCACACAGCTGATAAGCGTGATAAACATCAAGTGGATAAAGTGTAAACCGAATGGCGCATGTATGGGTGACCCTTCAAAGCTCAATAGTGCATATAAGGCTACGCCAAATATCACTGAGAAGATGCCTGCGTGCGCATGCACGTTTTTAAACACAAGTCCCAAGATAAACACTGATAAAATCGGCATGCTGAGAAGACCATAGAGTTGCTGGATCAGGTTAATAATGCTCTCTGCTTGGGCATAAACCTGTACCAAAATCAAAGACAATACCGTAATTAGAATAGTTACAAAGCCACTCAATACAGGCACGTTAGGATTGTCATTTATATAGGACTCGTGAACGTCGCAGACGTACAACGCAGTCGCCGAGTTTAGGTTACTGTTGAAGGTGGTCAACACCGCTGCAGCCATTGCCGCAGCGAAAATACCGCGTAGCCAATCGGGGAGTAAGTCAAAAACAATCGTGCCGTACGCTGCATCGCCGATATCGCCATAAAGCTTGTATGAAACAATACCCGGAATAACAATTATCGCCGGAACAATAAGCAAACGTATTCCGGCCGCTGCAAACACACCTTTTTGTGCTTCACCAATATTGGGCGCGGCCATTGCCCGTTGCGTAATAACCTGATTGGTACCCCAATAGAACATCTGGATAAATATCATACCAGTAAGCAATGTGTGCCATGGGATTGGAGAGTCATTGTCGCCGATTAAGGTTAAGCGCTCTTGTGGAATACCGCTGAAGTCATAATCAATTGCATTTAATGCTAGAAACACAACCAAAATCGCCATTGCGAGTAGCAACACACCTGAGTAAGTATCACTTACCGCTACCGCGCGCAGTCCTCCGAATACCGCATACATTGCGCCAACTATTGCAAAGGCAGCTGCAATGGTCATTAGTGGGATTTCGACGTTAAACATGTTCTTCATAAACAGCGAGCCAGAGTAAATCACTGCTGGGCAGAATATTAGCGCACTACCAAGGAAGAACAATAAAGAGATAATCGCTCGAATGTGCTTATTGTTGTATCGCATTTCAAGCAACTCGGTGGTAGTAGTGCACTCGTAGCGGTAATAAACGGGTAAAAAGACTTTGGCTAGAACAATCAAACCAACAACAGCTGATAATTCCCATAGCGCTAATAGCGCCATTTGATTGCCATTCATACCAACTAATTGATCAGTACTTAAGTTAGTTAGTGTTATTGAGCCTGCTACAAAATACCAAGCCAAACCACCACCGGCCAAAAAGTACTCTTTGTTTTGATTGGATTTCCGATCGCCCTTACCGCGACAGTGCAAGTAGGTAAGAAGACCAATCAGAATGGTCACAAAGAGAAAAACGCCGATTTGTATTGTCTGACTGGTCATAGAGCTCTACTAATTATTAGTTAAGTTTTTACTGACTTCGATTTTTACCTCGGAAATTTTCTCAGTCAGCGAATGAGCATTAAAACGATTAACCAACACATTGACTTGATACAGTGACATCAGAAGTGCGTGAATCGGCATTAAATAACCGGCTTTGCGCAATTCCTCAAATTGTTCTGTATTCATTGTCTGAAGTTGATCTTCATTAATCGTGTAAAGCCCTTGGATTACATTTACTCGTTCATTGTCGTACTTCACTTGCAGGTCAACTGATTTGAGTAAGTTGTGTTTTTCCATCGCCTGCAGGAATCCGTGGGTTTGACGCACCATGTTTAGCTCGCTCTCCAGTAATTTGCTCTTTTCCATCAGCAGACTGGTGGCTTTGCCATCCTCGGTAAACAGTGGTTCGCCGCCAGAGGTTGCAAAGCATTCGCTAGAACTATCAAAACCCACTGTAAATTGATTTGGATCTTCTGGGCGTTGCATTAGATACAGCGGTAGGGTTTGGAGACCAATGGGACGAAATACGGGATCCCAGTGGCCGTTTGAAACATACAGATTGTGACCGGCAACTAGGTTAGTCAATGCTGAAATTGACAAGCGTCCATTGATGCTATTGCGCGAGATAAATACTGGAAAGCAAGTAGCCGCGTTGGCGATCTCTGTGGCATGCACATTCATCATGTGTTGCTTGCTAATTTGTTGCATTACAGCATCCGGCACGATGTGTAAGTCTTTGTGTTGGGCGCTGGTTAGTTCGGTTAAAGTAGCCATGAGTAAAATGATTTCCTGAATTAGTTAGCGGCGAGCCATTGCTCAATGTAGTCGCGGTGAGCAGGCAACTGATCCAACATCTGCTGGGTGACCTGCTGGTTGCGCTGCATAATAAGCTCTGCTTGTTGGCGTTGCGCGTATAAGTGCGGTTGTAAATTGAAATTTGGCTTAAAGCCCATTCCATACAAGACATATTGATAACTTGCCGCAGGAAATAATTCAATTGCGCTGTCGAAATCCGCTTGGGTTGGCCCACGAAATCCCCATACGGATAAATCTTCACGCAGAGATTCAGGAATGGATTCTGGCTGTATGTGTGCTTGCCAGTAGGGTTCTGAACGTTGCGTTAGCATGTAATGCAACTTCAAGAAGTCGATGATTCGGGTCCAGCGATATTGCATTTGCTTGTTAAAGCGTTTTGCAATAGTGGTCATAATGGTGGTATCTGGCGGTAAGTTCTCTGCGACAAAACGCGAAGACATTTCTACCAGCATAATTGCAGTTGCTTCTAGCGGTTCAACGAAACCTGCCGCCATCCCGATCGCCACGCAGTTCTTCTCCCAAAACCATTCGCGATGGCCTGACTTAAAGCCAATCTTGCGTACACTAATATCGTGACTTGTCTCGCCTATGTAACGACGCAAGTTAGCTTCGGCCTCGTCATCGTTTAAGAACTTGCTACTGTATACGTGGCCAACTCCACGCCGATGAGTTAAACCAATATCCCAAATCCAACCCGCATTCTGCGCGGTGGCAATAGTATGCGAGGCAATGGGGTCGCTTGCAGACTCATAGGGCACATGGCAGGCAAGTGCCGAATCATTAAATAAGTACTGGTCAGCGCTAACCCATGGCACACCGAGTTCTTCACCCAGTAAAAGCGATTTAAAGCCGGTGCAATCGATAAATAGGTCGGCTTCAATTTCTTGCTGGTCGCCCAAGGTTACGCTAGCAATATTGCCATTCTCTGCCCGATTAATTTGCTCTACAGTGCCAATAATTTGGGTTACACCTAGCATTGTTTTGCAGTGGTGCTTGAGTAACTCAGCAAATTCACCCGCATCGAGGTGATAAGCATAATTACATTGGCCGGAATACTCAGCCTCTGAAATAGTGCGTGGCGCTAAGCCTGCTTCACATACATGGTGCTGAAAGTTTGTCTGCACTGCGTAGTCTTCAATATTGTCGACATAAGGCGCTAAATCCATGCGGCCATAGCCCATTGGCACGGTAAACGGGTGGTAGTAAAAATCTTCATTACCTTTTACCCATTCGACAAACTTTCCACCTTGTTTAAATACGGCATGACAGTGACGAAATAAGTCTGCCTCTTTGATACCGATATCTCGTAAGGTGTTTTTCATGGTCGGCCAAGTGCCCTCGCCAACGCCAACGGTAGGAATATCACTTGATTCAACCAGAGTGATAGTCAGTGTTTTATCTACTGTAGTTGCTTGTTTGTGTTGCGCAGCGATAACCGCTGCAGCCAGCCACCCGGCTGTTCCGCCACCGATAATTGCAATGCGTCGGATTGTATTACTCATGTTATTGCTCGAAAACAGAAGAAGAAAACATAACGATAAAAGTAGTTAGTTAGAATGTAAACGCGTCTTATCGATAGGCTTTTATGTCCGCTATTTAGCTTAAAAGGTGGCGGCAATAAATGCCGCCACGGGTACACACTAGACCTTTCGACCTAGTACAGAACGGGAGTTCTAGAACTTCGCACGTACACCTAGCGCAAAGCGTGAACCGTTGTCCTCAATTGAGTACGTTTGGTCAGCAAAGCGGCCAGTTTGAACCAGTTCTTCTTCAGTAATATTGATACCTTCGAAGAAAACTGTGAAGGTTTCGTCAATGTCATAACTGGCACTGATATCCCATTGGCCAAAGCTTTCAGTGTTAACAGGTTCGCCGTTAAAACCGTTGTCGATTTGACGTAGGAATGCTTCACGATTGTTGTACGCTATCCGCGCTTGGAAGTTGTCTTTCTCGTAGAACAAGATCAAGTTTTGTGAGTCACCTAGGCCTGGTAGCGCAAAGGTTAGGTTCTCATCTGCGTTAACTTCAATGTCGCTGTCTACGATTGTTGCGTTAGCTTGGATACCGAAACCATTTTCCCAGGCGTGGGTCCATGCAATTTCGTAACCGGTAACACGAGCTGATTCGCTGTTCTGAGGACGTGTAACTAGATAAGTCTCTTGCAAACCAACGAGTTCAGTGGCTAGAGTGCTTGGGTCAACATCACACTGCGCTGAGTTAGTTGGATTACAGCGAGCACCTGGCTGACCTTCGCGGTCTGATAAGGTATATAGCTCTTCACCCGTCAAAGAAATAATGAAGTCTTGAACTTCCTTATTGAACACCGCGAATGAGAATAAGCTAGTATCAGCGTAATACCACTCGTATGAGATATCCCAGTTTTCAGAAGTGAATGGCTTCAAGGTTGGGTTACCGCCTTGAGCTGTCAAGTTCTGACGACGTGGCTCATTAAATGTAGTTGCGGGTGATAGTTGACTAACAGTTGGGCGCGTTAATGAATCGTATACAGCAAAACGCAACACCATGTCATCAGTCAGCTCAAATTTCACGTTTACAGAAGGCAATAAGTTGGCATAACTTCCGCCTTCAACGATTTGCTCAGCTGGACCAAATACGTTACTAAATAAGGTAAGGTCAGTCGTAGGGATGATATCAGTTAAGAACGACTGTGATGCCTCCACATCGATATCTGTCTCGGAGTAACGTGCGCCAATGTTAATCATAATTGGCATATCGTCTAAGTCATACTCGAACGTGAAATCCATGTACAAGCTAGTGATTTCTTCGTTCACCGTGTAACCGTTGCCTTGCAATGTAGGTACGATTGGGAAGCCTTGGTCAGCGAGATACTGAACATAAGCATCACCATCGTAGGTGTAGAATGTATCAATCAAGCCGGGGAAGAAGTTCTCTGCCGTGAACGGACGGAAGTTAATCACATCATTTGGCGCTGGGGTACCGTATCCACAGAACGCACACTGGTTACCGAAGATTTGGAATGCAGACTTTTCACGATCTTGTAAGTATGCACCAAAACGTGCCTGCGTAAATGTGCTGCTATCTGGCAAGTAAGTGAAGTCTGCTTTTGCTTCAGTGATTTTGTCTTCGAATGTAGGTTGGTTACCTTTTTCATTGTAGTGAAGACGAGATAAGCTCGCATCTGGTAAATTACCATTGCCAAAGCCGTCGTGAGTTACTGTTGGGATACCACCGGTACCGTCGAACTCATAATTATTAATAATGCCAACGACGTTAAAGCGGTCTTTACCTGCGCGATCATTCTCTGCTTCAGACGTATTCAAGTCGAATTCTGCAGTAAGAACATCGTTTATCAACCATTCTACATTCAGACCAAAGCCATGGTTGTTAATATCACGGGAATTACGTGTGGTTGATACGAAGTCAGTCGCAGGATTACCAGAACCGCCTACAGGGAAGTTACCAATCTCTTGAGTAAATTGAATCAAAGTACGGGTTTCTGGATTTAACGTACCCGAGCCTACGCGGTCAGGTTCGAACCAAGACGCCAGGTCGGTAACTAGTGAGTCAACTTCAAATTTACTGACAAAACCGTCGGCTGTAATCGTTAAATCGTCAGAAGGTGCGAATTGGAACACTAAGTTGGCATTAGTCCGTGTGCGCTCTTGTTGGTCGACGATTTGATCCCAGTTACGCGGTATATAGGCATTTTCAAACAAAACGCCAGAAGCATTTTGAATGGTTTGGCCTGGTCGCCAACCGGCTGTCTGGATCCGATTGATTTGTACATCGCGCTCTTGGTGCGTTAATGATAACAGCACACCCATGGTGCCATCATTGAATGTGTTGCTCACTAAGCCGGAAAATGCTGGAGAGACTTCTTCTGATAAACTTTCGTAGACACCTTTGACTGAAGCTAGGGCCGTAAAGCCCTCATAATCGAAAGGGCGAGCAGTAATTAGGCTTACTGTGCCCCCAATACCACCTTCTTGCATGGTGGCTGTTGAGGTTTTAAAAACGTCCGCACCAACAATTTGTTCTGCTGAAACGGAGTCAAAGTTAAATTCTCGACCTTGAGTTTCAGAAGCAATTTGACGGCCATTTACTAACACAGTGTTGAATTCTGGACCGAAACCTCGGATGGTTACTGCCTGACCCTCTCCACCATCTCGGTCGATTGATACACCGGTAATACGCTGCAGTGATTCGGCAACGTTCAAGTCAGGGAACTTACCAATATCTTCAGCTTTGATACCATCAGAAACTACCTTCGATGTTTTCTTATCAGCCATCGAAGCTTTAATACTATTTCTAAGGCCTGTGACTTGGATGACTTCAAAGTCATCCGCGCCAGCGGGTTGTTGAGCTAAAGCACTTGGTGCTGCAGAAATAGCACCGGCAACAGCGATGGCGATCGCTGTGTGCTTAAGTAAGAACGGATTCTGCTTGGTTTTCATTGTTGTCCCCTGTTTTGTCCACGTTACAACGTTCTCGTCGCTGTGATGTTTGGCAGTGCAATGCCGCATACTCAAATAAGACTTAGCTTATTTATATTATAATTACTTTTATTTTTTCTTGTTTCAATGAAAAATGCAACAATATACTTACTAAATATTCACAAATCGCGTTTAATTCAGGCAAGCCAGTGCGTAAGGGCAGGAAGGTTAATAAATCAACACCCCAAAAAATCCATATAAATCAGAGTGTTAAACTATTTGTGTTAAATTCCTCTTCTGGATGCTATGTTTTTTAATTATCATATAAATAATAATTTATTATCTGAATCTAACTATGAGTAGTCATTCTGCATTCCGTCGGCGCAATCCACTCACGGGTGAATGGGTGTTGGTATCACCACACCGCAACAATCGCCCATGGTCTGGTGCGGTTGAAGAATTACCGGTAGGCAAGCTTCCTAGCCATGATCCCAATTGCCCTTTATGCCCGGGCAATACTCGAGCGAATGGCGAATCGAATCCCGAATATCCTACGACCTTTGTGTTTGATAACGACTTTGCAGCACTCACCCGTAATCAAAGCGCCGAAACGCCTAATACTGACCTTTTCACGCAAGAATCTGCGGTAGGACTGGCCCGAGTCATATGTTTTGCTCCTGATCACAATCGCTCATTGCCGCAGTTAGAACCTGCCGAAATGTTCGCGGTTGTTGACACTTGGCGCGACCAATATCAACAGTTGAGTGAACAGTTCAATTGTGTCCACATATTTGAAAACAAGGGCGAAATCATGGGCTGCTCACAGCCACATCCACATGGCCAAGTATGGGCTCATCAGCATTACTCGACTGAAATAGAACGAGAGAACCGACATCAGAGTGAATATTTTGAGCAACATAACGAGGCAATGTTGCTTGAGTATGCGGAACGTGAAATTGAAGCTCGCGAACGACTGGTAGCGCTCAATAATGACTGGGTGGTAGTTGTACCTTATTGGGCTAAGTGGCCATTTGAGACATTACTCATATGCCGCCATGCCGTCGCCGATTTTAATGATCTGAAAGATGAACAGGCTCAATCGCTTGCTGAAATCGTCAGCCTTCTTACCACCAAATACGATAATGTTTTCAATTGCAGCTTTCCGTACTCAATGGGGTGGCACAACGCGCCAAGCGATTTAGTCGAAAAACGGCACTGGGTGTTGCACGCCCATTTTTATCCGCCGCTGCTTCGCAGTGCCAGCGTGAAAAAGCACATGGTGGGGTATGAGATGTTGGCTGAAAGTCAACGCGACTTAACCCCTGAGTTAGCGGCAGACATCTTACGTCAATGCAGTGAAGTGCATTATCTGGAAAGGAAAGAATAATGGCACATGAAGCACTAGCGCAGGCATTTACCCAGCACTTTGGTAACGCGCCAACAGTAAAGGTGTCTGCTCCAGGTAGGGTGAACCTAATTGGTGAGCACACCGACTACAACGAGGGCTTTGTATTGCCCTGTGCACTGCAATTTAAAACTCTGATAGTTGCCAAACCACGCGAAGATACAATCATCAATGCGTTCTCATTGCAGTATCCAGAAGCCATTGAGCAATTCGATATTGCTGAACCAATCAATCCCGGCTTGTATCCATGGGGAGACTATCTACGCGGTGTTGTAAAGGAGCTCATGGACGCAGGTGCTCCCCTTACCGGTATGGATATCGCGATTTCAAGTGATGTCCCACAAGGTAGCGGATTGTCCAGTTCGGCTGCACTCGAAGTGGCTGTGGGTGGTTTGTTTAACTTTAGTTGCAACTTGGGATTAACCGGGGCGCAAATTGCCCGCACCGGTCAATTAGCAGAAAACAATTTCATAGATTGTCAGTGTGGCATTATGGATCAGTTGATATCAGCCGAGGCACAGTTTCATTCGGCTTTGCTAATCGACTGTATGGATTTATCAACCCGAGCGGTTGCTATTCCCGACGATCTCGCACTGCTTGTCATCAACTCGAATTATCCCCGCAAATTAGCCGATAGCGATTACAACGAGCGTCGTTTGGCATGTGAGCAGGCAGCAAAGGTGATGGGAAAATCATCATTGCGTCATGCAACTCTTGATGAGTTGAACGCAGTTAAAAAAGAACTTTCAGATACGGTTTTCCGGCGTGCAAAGCATGTGATAACTGAGAACGATAGAGTACTACAAGCTGCGAATGCATTAGCGCAAAACGAACTCGATAGGTTATACGCAATCATGCACGAAGCGCATTTATCGTTGAAATACGATTTTGAGATCACTGTTCCGGCCACCGATGGACTCGTGGATATCTGTATGAATGCACTTGCCGGTAAGGGTGCATGTCGCCAAACTGGCGGTGGTTTTGGCGGAGCTGTGATTTGCTTGTGTGCCAAGCACGATGTTCAACGCGTGATCAATGCCGTTAACAACGAATACGAACCGCGCTTTAAGTTACATCCCGACATTATGCTATGTGAACCACATCAAGGACTTTGTGTGGGCCTGTTTTAATCGCGCGCTTCACACTTGGGCAGCTGGTGGCATCGTTAGGGGGCAGTAGAGCAGTTACTCCCCTTTTTTCTCCATAATCATGCCTGTTGAGTAACGATTGTCGAAACCTTTCCACGGTGCGCTCAATTGGCCGTTAATCATTTCTTGATTCGAGGAACCTTCAACGGCAAGGTATTCGCACGCGTCAGCGGACTGCTTAATCTGACAGTCCATCATGGCTAAAATAAAGTGCTGATTGTTTACCGCTATTGTTGCCATATTCCAGCTAGGTTCATAGTAATGACCAATATCAAGTTCGTTGGTTGAGGCTGCATGCGGTGCAGGATGTGGGGCAATATTGTGACGCGCATTTTGATAGGTCAATAACCACGCTTCAGCTCCTTGGTGCTGCTCATACATCCAGCGGATCCCGCTATAGCCGGAAATATCGTCTAAGTCGCCGGCGATATACAATGTCGGGACTTTTACTGCGGCAATCGAGTCAGCACTATAGACTTTCAACTGCCCTCCCCAAGGCGCAATAAGAACGGCCGCTTGCCAACTGGCATCAGCGCCTTCGGCGCGTTTGGCCGCACAGTGATTGACCACTTGTGTCAATAACGCGTTTTGCTGCTCATCGTCAGAGCCACTAATTGCTGCTACATGTTGAGGTGTAAACGCGTAACAACCACCAATAGTGTTAATCGCACCAAAGCCGCCCATCGAATAACCGATTAGTCCACTTTTACTCGTATCAACGTGTTCCGCGAATTCAGATGTAGCGAGCCATTCCAATGCAAACTGTTGGTCAGTTGCGCGATTCATCAGAGTACTTAAAAATCCCGAGCCAGGGTTAACGGTAAAGTCCACATCGGCGTTGGTTGAATCTGTATGATCGACGCCCACCACTACATATCCGTGGGACGCCAAATGTTCAGCAATGTGAAACATGATTGTGCGGTAGCCGGTGTACCCATGAGAGATCACAACGACAGGGTATTTATCTTGGTCGTTCTTTATCGCAACGTCACGAGCAGCATTTGCCAGTAAGTTAAACGTCGCGCCGGAACGGGCCTCATTTTCGTAACTCGTGTTAGGGGCGGTATTGGCTGCTGCTGGGTACCAGATTTCAAAGACCAATGTTCGTTCGGTTTCAGTTGGGTCAAGTGGATTGCTGTGTTGTAAATTGACGGCGGATAGTGTTTTAACGCCTACCTGATGCTCGCCTCTATTACTGAGTTCCGGCGTAATATCAGTAGGTAAGTGAGGAATCACTTTTTCTGCATCGATTGCTAAATATGGCCATGAAGTCAAGCAAAGAAAAAGACCGAAAAGGTAACGTAGTTTCATTATTGTCCCGTTATTAAGTTAAAACTTTACGACGGGCGCAATAACTAAGTGTCTGCGAGCACCGTCTCCATCATTTGCGTCAGCATGTTTTGGACTAACTCAAATGCTGTGTCAGCTTGTTTCTGTACGATTGCGTCAAACACCGCGATACACGTGGCTAAGTTCGAAAAGCTGACACCTTGCATCCGATTCGAGTATCGCGATGTAACCCGCAATGCCGTGCTGGTAAATTCAATCAGTTGTATAAAGAAGCGATTATGGGTCGCTTCAAACAGTGCGGTCACGAAAGCAATGTCTGCATCTAGCGAGTCATCTAACCCAGACTCAGCGTCTCGCATGCGGTCTATCGACTTACGCAACTCCACGATATTTTCTGGTAATGCGTGCTGCGCCGCTAAAGCGGCGGCTTGTGGATCAGTCACTAAACGCATCTCAAAAAACTCACGTAGTAAATTCAGTGTCGGTTTACTGACTAATGTCCACTTCAATACGTCGGGATCAAACATATTCCAGTTGCGTTCTGGTTGAATGCGGATCCCTTGTTTAGGACGCGAACGAATGAGGCCTTTAGCAGAAAGCATCTTAACCGCTTCTCGCGTCGAACTTCGGCTGACGCCAAAGCGTTCACAAATTTCAGCCTCCGACGGCAATGCGTCGACAAAATCGCCACGCAAAATCGCGAGTCCGAGGGTATGTGTTAAGTTCTGGGTAATGTTGAGCGTGGAAGTTTCTGCCATCTAATCGTTGAGCTTCAGCTACTTTAAAAGTCATATAAATAGCATGAAACTCAGCGTCCTGTCACTTCCACACGCTTACTTTCCCTAACTCGATGTTAAATTCTAAAGATGTCGCGAAAATGGATGTCCGATAACTTCGATAAACGACGGGCTGTTTGTTCCGCAGTAAAGTCAGTATGAATAAACCGCATAGTGCCAAATGCGCTATCACAATCGACACTCTGTGGTTCGAGTGTCGCATGTAGACCTGCTGGTGAAGTGTGCCAACGAATATACAAAGCTACTGACGACATCATTAAATTATCATACCGCGTAGACATCTTAGCAATTAGACACGCTAAGCTATCGAGCTGCTCTTGATCAAGCTCATCCAAAGCATTGGCTGCATCTTTAGGCACTAATAATGTCGCAAATGGCGCTCGATTATCGGTGGGAACGTAGATTGCCCAGTGTTGATTCTCACTAACGAGCAAGTCTTGCTGTTGCGCGGGGATGCTGGTTTTGCTGCGAATAAAATCAACCTCGCCCAAAAAGTTGCCAGTGCTAGCCCTTTCTGCCTGCCATTCTTCAATTATTGCCAAGCGTTCGATAGGGCTTAGTTCGGCGAAGGTAGTTTGCGTTTCAATGTGCAACGAGCGACGCTTATCGCGGTGGCTAGATGCGTTGTTTGAGCGAGTTTCTACGACTACATGTTGTTCTGAATTCATAGTGTGTCCCGTTGTACCCAAGATTAATTTGTGGCGAAAGGGAATGCGGTTTCCCTGTGATTCAAAAAAAACCTTTCGCTGATCAAACTAACAAACCCATAAAACAGCAGTTATTCTTATTTTTATCAATGCTTTAGGCCGTTTTGCTTAAGTCAAGAGTGTTTTCACCGACATCTATGTAAGGCACATGAGGTTCTAAACTTAACAAAAGCTTTACATAAGGGTATACGCTTTCCCTGTTTTTGCAAACTTTTTTAATGTAAAAAACTATGAATTACAAAAAAACGTATTTATCATAATTTATCCGCTTTGCGTGATAATGTTCGCGTGTCGCTTTTTAATTAGTAGCAGGGGCTGTTTTATGGCAACAATGAAAGAAATCGCAGATGCCGCTGGCGTATCGCAAGCAACGGTTTCTCGAGTGTTGAACGATGGCCCCAAAGTAGGTCGTGCGACGCGCGAGCGCGTTAAGTCTATTATCAAAGAGCTAAATTATCGCCCAAATGCCAATGCACGAGCTTTAGCAAATAGTCGCAGTGACGCGGTAGGGGTTGTTATTGCAGATCTCTACGAGCCATTTTTTGCCGCGTTAGCTCATGGCGTAGAAACAGTTGCACGCAAGCACGATACGCAAATTCTTATCAGTGGTGGCTCCATTGGTTTGGAGCACGAGCAAAAGGCGATAGGAACGCTGCTGAGTCACCGTTGTGATGCTATGGTAGTCCACAGCAAGTCACTGCCTGATGGTCAACTTATTGAGCTAGCCCGCGAAGTACCGGGTATGGTGCTTATTAATCGCTTTATCCCTGAAATCGCCTCGCGTTGCGTGTGGTTAGACAATCAAGCGGGGGGACGCCTAATGGCGGAGTATATGATCCGACAAGGGCATACCAAGCTTGCTGTTATTTCCAGTGATTTCCCAATTGATGATCCATTGCATCGCATTGCAGGAATCCAAGAAGCGCTTGCTGCGGCAAATATAGATTTGCCAGAAGTTAACATTGAATATGGACCGCCCAATCAAGAAGGTGGTGAAGCAGCGGTCCAAAATTTAATGTCAAAAGGCGCTGATTTTACCGCGGTATTAGCCTACAACGATGCAATGGCAGCCGGCGCAATGGCAATGTTACTCGACCATGGTTTTGATGTGCCTCGCGAAGTGTCAGTGATTGGTTATGATGACATCTTGTTAGCGAAGTACTGTCGTCCAAAACTCACAACGTTGCGCTACCCCATCGAAATGATGGCCTCAAAAGCTACGGAGCTAGCACTGCAGTACGCGCAAGGGATCCTGCCTTCGGAAGACACAACCTATAAATATCAGCCGACTATAGTTAAGCGAGACTCGGTCCGCAAAATTTAAGGACAGCTATGCAAACTTATCACCTAGTTTCACCTGGCATGCAGGTCACTATAGCCGACTATGGCGCACGTATTATTGATTGGGTGGTTCAAGTTGATGGCCAGCCGCGTCACATTGTGTTAGGTCATAAAGTACTCCAAGAGTATTACAGTGATCCTTTTTATCTCGGCTGTGTCGCAGGTCCTTTTGCTAACCGGATTGGCAATGGCCAAGTCGAAGTGGACAAGCAGGTTATTCAATTATCGATCAACGATGGCTGTAACCATTTGCACGGCGGTCCCAATGCATTAGATCGGCAAACGTGGGAGGTATCTGAGCAGTCGGATACTGAACTGACCTTACACTGGCAAGGTGAAGATGGCTGGAATGGTTATCCAGGCCCGATTAATTTTACGGTTAAATACGCAATCATTGGCAATGCGTTGTATATGACCATGAATTCCCAATCGCCTAAAGCCACAGTGTGTGGTCCTACAGGCCATAGTTACTTTAATCTTAATGGCGCTGATTCCGGTTTATCAGGTTTGGCGCAAACCATCGTCTCAAATGCTACGCACTTCGTTCCGAAAGACGAAGATGGTTTGCCAAAAGACAAACCCAAAGCGGTTGATCAGAGCTTGTTTGATTTTTCCAAACCCGTGCGTTTGGACCAGCACAGTGCATGGGCAATTTTGGACCACAATTTTATCTTTGCCGATACAGTGCAACAGACGCGAATCACCAGTGCGGATGAGAAATTGGCGTTGACGGTAACATCAGATTATCCGGCAGCACAGTTTTATACCGGCTTTTACTTAGGTGACCAATTTGAGCAAAACCAAGGGATCTGCGTTGAGCCTCATTTTGGTGCTGATGCACCTAAAAGTAGCGGTGGTATACAAGGTATATTACAACCTAATACGGTTCAGCAACACAGTATTGTTTATCGTATTGAGCTTGCTTAACAATGCCGCGTATACGCTCGATTTTAGTTGGCGTCCTTATTGCGGTATCAACTGGCAGCTGGATGTTGGGTGCTATCGAGCTAGCAGCGAACTTTGGCGCTGCAACAATGATTGCTATTGCCATTGCATTACGGGGTTCAGAGCGCTATGCCACGTTTAGCTATACCTTTACTATTTTCGCTGCAGTCATTGTGGCACTGCAATATCCACAGTGGTTTTTAGCCATTGGAGAATTCCAAACTACATCTTTAATTGTACCGCTACTGATGATCATCATGTTCGGTATGGGCGCGTCTCTGAGCTTTCTCGATTTTGCCGCTGTATTTAAAACGCCGCGTAATGTGTTGATTGGGCTGCTTTGCCAATACAGCATGATGCCATTAATTGGTTTTACATTGGCAACCTTGACTCACTTTCCGCCTGAAATTGCTGCAGGCATAATACTCGTTGGTTGCGCGCCTGGCGGTTTGGCTTCCAATGTAATGGCTTTTATTGCCAAGGCGAACTTGGCATTGTCACTGTCTTTAACAGCCGTATCAACGCTTTTGGCGCCGTTTATTACACCTTACTTAATGGGTTTATTTGCCGGAGAACTTGTCGCTATAGACCTTCTCGCTATGTTCTGGAGTATCAGTAAAATGGTCTTGCTGCCGATCATGGCAGGTTTGCTCTTTAACCATTTTTTCCACGGTCGTGCGGTTTGGTTTGACCGATTCATGCCGCTGATTTCTATGGCCGGGATTGCCATAATTATTGCGATTATCACCGCAGCAGGCAGAGATTCTTTATTGACTATTGGCGGGCTGCTCATCGTGGTTGTGTTAGTGCATAACGCATTGGGCTACACAATAGGCTATGGCGTTGGCCGCATAGCGGGAATGGATCAAGCATCGGCTCGAACACTAGCGTTTGAAGTCGGCATGCAAAACTCGGGATTGGCGTCAGGGATCGCCGTTGAAATGGGCCGCGTGGCGACTATGGGACTTGCGCCAGCGGTCTTTGGTCCGTTGATGAACATCACTGGTTCGAGCCTTGCTGCTTGGTTTAGGAATCGGCCGCTCAACAACGAAAAAGCCAGCGACTAGCGCTGGCCTGTGTTTCTCGTTAGTGGCTACTCTGTGGCATCTTCTTCACCTTTGAGACGCTCTGACATCCCCAAATCAAACGCAGGCATCGGCGCATCACGAGTAGCGTCTAGTGCCAAATACGTATCCATCCAACGCATCAGGCGCAGTGCATAGTCATATTGTGCAGCTGCTTTGCGATTGCCATGCCCTTCACCGGGATAAAACACTAAGCGAACTGGTGTATCAGTTCTAACCTTCATTGAACGGAATAGCTCCATAGACTGGCTTGGATGTACACGAGTGTCTTCCTCGCCATGTAAAATTAAGGTCGGCGTTGTACTTTTACCCGCATGGAAAATTGGCGAACGTTCGATTAAGTTCATCCAATTGTCTTCCCAAGGCCATTTTAACGAATGCACTAAGTGCATTTCATTGGGGATATCACTGGTACCAAATTTTGATACCTGATTGGAGATACCAACGAATGCGACTGAGGCTGCAAAGTGTTCAGTCAGAGCTGTCGCGCCCCACATGGATGCATACCCACCATATGAGCCGCCAGTGATTCCCACACGGTCGCGATTAACTAATCCCGCTTCTGCAAGTGCGTTTACGCCATCAACTAGGTCGTTAAACTCTTTACCGGCGTAGTCGTCTTGATGTTCTTTCGCAAATGCGACGCCTCGACCCGTAGAGCCGCGATAATTAGGATAAAACACGGCGTAACCATCAGCGGCTCCGAATTGCCCCGCGAGTGAGTATGCTGTTAACCATCCATCGCTGTAGTGTGCCTCAGGGCCGCCGTGTACGGTCAGGATCAACGGCCAACCGCCTTCTGGAGCTGCGCCTTTGGGCGTGATTAGCAAGCCTTCAACGACAGCACCGTCGCGAGCCTCAAAGCTAAATGTTGATTGTGGTGCCAAGTCAATATCAGCTAACCAGGCATTGTGATTGGTAAGTTTCTCTGACTTGCCACGCCTGATCTTAAATACTTCGCGGGGATGCATGGGGCTGTCTGCAGTAAAGCGAATTTCGTCGTCACCCACATCAGCACTGCGTACAACAATGTCAGATGATGTGCGATAAGTGCGCTTTTCATCACCATCTGTTGCATAAACGACAAGGGCGCTTTCAACACCACGATGCGCAACGGCAAGGATGTCGTCATCTAACCAATCGATATCTTGAATATGCTGTAGAGCATCTTTAGTGAGTTGGACGAATTCAGGATTATCGGCATCAGCTAGCATCAACACCCCAGCTGAGGTGTCGTGAATGTCGGTGCCGCCCAGAAACGCAATTTGCTCGCCATCATCGGAAAATTCAAACGTGCCGAGTTTACCAGGGACATCAATCGTATTACTGACTGCTCCGGTTTGTGTACTGATAACGTGTAAATCACGCTTCATGTAAAAGTCATCAATCAGATTGGTCGGTGCGGCAGCTACGACAATAGACTTGCCGTCTTTTGACAAATCAAAATTGGATATATTTCCCGTATTAAAAAGCACCTCTGCCTTAGCATCGCTATCGCTGAGGTCAACCTGCCACAACGCCGCTAAACGGTGATCTTCTTCAAACGCATAGGCTTTAAATCCCTTGCCAGTCAGATCTTCTTTGTCATCTTTAGGGCGGGCAACGAAATAAAGTGTCTTACCATCAGCAGCGACTGCGTAGTCGCCGATCCCAGTATCAAATTCAAACCGCTTCTGCGCTTCACCGCCGGATAATGAGATCGAGTAAAGCGCCGTATTTTTATCCCCGTCGCGCTGAGTTTTGAAAAACAGCGTTTGACTATCAGCACTGAATTGCAAACCAGAAACGCTGCCCTGACCGCCGACAAATAAGCTTGGCGATTCATCATCGCGTATAATGTAGATATGCGTATCGGCTACACCGTCTTCATCACCCGCAATTAAGTCTCGAGGCTGACTTAAGGTGTAAGCCGTAACGTTACCATTAGGCGCAACGGTGATATTGCCAGCGTGTTGTACTTGCGGCAGATGTTCAATTTCAAAGCTAGCGGCATTCGCCGAAGCGCTACCAGCCGTGATAGCCAGTGCCAGTAAGCAGGGTTTAAATAGCTTATTTAGCATAGAGTTTTAGCTCCTGTATCTTATTATTCGAATTGTCGCAGTGGTTACGATACATAATGTAAATCTATTCTCACAAGTTAATCTAACAAGCCCATTCTATTTTGCTGTGTAGAAAAGTGTCCGCAAAGGTGTATCAAGCTCAGTAATACCACCCAAAAAAATCCATATAGCTCAGGCTTCAGAGGCGGCCGCAATGGATAAAGTTTGAACGCTAGTCAATCAGCACCGGTGGCTCTATTGACTACCAATTAGCTTTAGTTTCACTTTGGTATAATCGCCAGACAAAACCCGCCGCAATGCTATACGTCAGTGTATCTTCGAATAACGGACTATCCGTATTGGCAGCGCCACTGTGCCATTGCAGACCTCCACCGATAAAACCGCGTGCTTGCTCACCGATCGGGAATGAGAAGCCCACAGATAATTCCGTACCGAGAAAGCCACTTTGCGCGTCATACGCTGCTCGTGTATCGGTCACAAATGCTTGGTCGACTTGATAAAAATAATCCTGCAGTTTTTCGGAAGCGAAGGTAAAGCTTAGCGAAGCATTCAAGCCGGTATCCTTAAATAGCCTGCCGCGCTGCTGGTATGTGAGTGTCGGCTCCAAAACATAACCGCGTTGGTCGATACGGCCGAAATCGGTAGAAAATACCGCGCGCGCTTGTAAACGCGCATTTAACCGCCCATTTCCGCCGTTAGCAAATTCGAAACCCTTCACGCGATAGATCAATTGCGGTCCTACTTCGAATAGAAAGTCGAGTTCTGGCATGCCTTCGCGAGCCGTGTTCTCATCGCTATCTGCAGAAAAGGCACCGCCGAAAGAAATATCGAACTCAAAGTCATTTTCTTCAACAACAACCGCACGCGCACCGCCTCCGCCTAGTCGAAATACATCACCGCGATAGATGACATAAGGCGCAGCCAATCCGATAAAGTTGCGCTCGCTAGAACTCGGATAATTCGGTACTTCACCAACACCTCCACCGACGCCAAACTCCCATAGCGGTTGCGCTTCATCTAATCCTTCAAAGCCGGTTAAATCACGCACGGGGGACTCATTCTCACGCGTGTCGTTAGCCTTTGTGCTGGTGCTTAGAAACAGTGCTAAAAGACTAGCTGTAAGCAATGTTGGTTTGTACATAGATAATAATCCGTTAGTCCAATTGCACAGCTTCATCTGCAACTGGGGGAGTGTAGCCTTGTGGTGCTTCAACGGTGATATCCAATAATTCGATCAACATTACTTCAATATCTGTTTTCAAGTCATCGAAAAACTCGTCTTCTGAAATGACTAAATCAGCGTAAACAATCGCTTGTTGTTGTTGATAAGACTCCAAGCGCTCGGTGTAATTCTCTCTTTCCTGCTCGGCTTCAGCGGCAGAGAGACTTGATTTATCAATTAGCGCAATCGCTTGTTTTTGGGTATCTGTGGCTTCATCAAACTGTTGGTTTGCAGCATAAGCCGCAGCTAATGTGTCGTAAAAAGAATATAACTCTGTCTCATCTTCGTAGTCGATAATGGTTTTTGCCATTTGCACTGCTACTTCTGGCGGATGTAGTTGATTGTTTGCGAGAGTGGCAAGATACCACGCGGCGCCTTCAAGGCTGTAGGGTGAATTACTCGCAGCATAGTCAGCCAAAACCGCACGAGCTTTATCTAAGTTAACCCGCGTCTTAATGCCATTGGCGTATACCTGAGTCATTTCATAAACATCTACCACGACTTCGCTTTTTTCATAGGCACTTTCTAACAACCATAAAATGTTAGCGTCCCGCTCGAGGAGATTGATTTCTAGGCCATAGATAGTGGCCAAATATCCCTCCGCAGGTGGAAATCGCAAGTTGGCCTTTGCACGTATTTCTCGTTCGCCTTTAATTTGCGCAGATTCAGTTTCACCGAGTAAAAACAAAACGATATCGCCAAGAAAGTCCATGTAATAGTCATATTCGCCGAGCTCTGTTATATATTCGTACGCTGCAGACCAGTCCTGATGTTCACCTTCCCTTGTATAGGCCCAAGCGACTCGTCGCTGAGCTTCTTCCCATCCTTGTTTAGCAAGCTCAATACAACGCTTAAACTGTGGGGTTTCTGTGGCGTCTACAACATCGTTACATTGCAGTAGGTCAGGTTCCCATTTGACTTCAATTAATGCTTCTTGCTCGGCTTGTTGCGCAGCTTGCCTGCGGTCGTCGGACAAAAACGAGAACACCCTAAACAGCACAAACATAGCCAACAACCAGCCAGCAGCGATGAAAACTTTGCGGTTGGGTTTCGAGTCCGGCTCAGGATCCACTTCTGTGTCGGATTCTTTGACTGTAGTTTCAGAATCACTGGGTTGATTGCAATAGTTGAGGGCAGCTTCATACGCTTGTTGTAATTGCGCGAACCCCTCGGGATTATCATCTGGATGGCTGTCTTTTAATAAATGTGTGTAGGCATGTTTTATGATTTGGCTATTTTGTGTCGGCTCAATACCCAAAACAGTCCAACAATTATTTGTCATAGTTTTTGCTCAACGTAATCGACTACCTTACCAACGTTGGTTAAATAGCCTTTGGCAAGAACAGGTTATGGCGCAGTAACGAAAGCATTTATTGCCATCTCTATCCTTGATTAACACTAGTCCACGTGGCTAGGCGCCACGTTGTACAGTATCTATCACAATGGCGGTAGGTTCAAACGCTTATCAGATGGCTAGGTCAAATGACCAACTTTCACGTAAATTAGCGCACCATCTTCTTGGGTAAAAGGGGTGTGCTGACTCAAATGTGGGCTGCGTATCCACGTCCCTTGAGGGTATTCACCGTGCTCGTCGTAAAAGGTCCCCTGTAAAACGAATATCTCCTCACCGCCCCAATGCTTGTGAGGCTGAAATTGTGTGTCAGGCTCCCATTTTACTAAGGCGACATGCTCACTACCAAAGGTGTGCAAACTCATCACTGACAATCCTTGTACAACACCTGGAGACCATCGCTCACTGCGAGTATCGACTGTGATTTGAGCCTTGTCAGTTGGATCAAATTGATGCAGTTTTACGAATATCGTTGCCCCATTGCTGCCTACCTTGGGCGCATGTGACGTTCCGATTGGGTTGCGAATGTATGTGCCGGCAGGATATTGCGCATGCTCATCTGCAAACACACCATCAAGGACAAAGATCTCCTCACCACCGCCGTGAATGTGTTCTGGAAACTCACTGTTGGGCGCGTAGCGAACAATGGATGTCGCCCGTGCAACTTCACCACCAATCCTGTCCAGCATCATGCGTTCTACACCAGCCATCGGGCTGTCAACCCATTGGTATTCTTCCGGACGGATTACCACGCGTTGGGTAAAATCGCTATTGAGTTCCACTGTCCCTACTCGACGCTTTGTTTGTATAACGCCAACGCGCGGACATTGTCTTGTTGTCGCTCACTGATTTGCGCAAGCATACGCAGGCGCTCCTGGGTAGGTTCAAGCTTAATGGCTTTCTGCAGGACTTTTTCCGCCAGAATATCGTTGCCACAATTCATTGCGATAGCACCTAATACGGTTAGGTACTCAACATTATTTTCATCTTGTTTGAGCCAGTGTTCTAACAGCTTCACCGCTGGCGCTGGGTTAGGCAGACGCAACTCCTTCATCAGCGGTAACAGTTCTTCAACCGGGCCCGCGCCTTGCCATTCGACTAGGTGTTTTTGGGCTTCATTGTGCATTCCTTGGTCTAATAGCTGTTGCACGTAAGCCGCCTGTTTGGCTCTGTCTTTGCGGCTCGCACGAGGCAACTGATGCCAGTGTTGGATTAATTCGTTTGCACCCGAGCGGCTGGCTATTTCAGCAAACTCACCTTTAGAGGCTTGCTTGGCCCAGCTGGAATAAGCATCGCCTAATGGCTTTCGCCATTGGGGTAGACGCTGTTGAATCTCCTGCCATCTACCCAGGTGAGCAAGAATTGTGATCCACAAATTCACGATGGAAATACGCTTCTGTTCTTCCTCGCTAAGGGCTTCAATAATCTCAAGTGCTTTCCCGGCTTCATTATTGGCGAGGTGGCTCTTCGCAATACATACCTTTGCGGCATAGTCGGCATTACTTTCGTCAGCGGCTTCTAGCCAGTATTTTTCAGCTCTATCACGGTCACCAAGGTCTGCTGCCACTTGACCCGCGGCAAGTAAATTGACGCCATCAAAATCACCGGAACGGGTGCGTTGTAACCAGCGATCTGCGCGGTTTAAGTCACCTTCAAAATAGGCGGTCATACCTTTGAAGTAGGCTTTGCTCAGCCGGCGCTGGCTAAACGAACCAAGCCAGTATTTAGAGCCTAGAGTAATCCGTAGTAAGCGCTTGCTAACTGAAAGGCCTATTAAAAACAGGACAACAGAGCCAAATATCAAAATCAGTAAGGTTAAAAAGCTGGTTTCAAACGACATGTCACCCAGCCGGATTAACACATAGCCTTTATGTTCAACCAGCTGTGAGCCAACGATCATGGCCACTACCATTAATAAGAAAACTCCAAGAATTAACACTAGGCGCTTCATAGTGCTTCTTCCTGTTTACCAAACAACGCATTGATACGGGTGTCGAGTTTATCTTCGAGTGCCCTTTGTGCTCTTAATTCGGCTGGGAAAGGCTTGTCGACAGGCGTTTCGATTAAATTCTGTAGCGCATGACTAAATTGTTGGACGTCCGTCGTTTCCAAATCAAAATCGTTCACTACAAGTGCCATTGCGCGTTGCAGTGACTGTTGGTAAAGCGTTTCTTCGGCGCTTAGCGCCGCTGTTTTGGCCTGCATAAGCGCAAACTTAAGTTGCTGGCGGGCAAGCCATTGCCCTTCTTCGCTGATAAAGGGTTTGATTGGCGTAGTTGTTGATTCAACACGCATGAATTTCTCAATAAACGCATCCCAGCTTCGGCTGAGATTCTCGCGCCAATCGCCCACCGACTCACTCAGTTCTTGAGGTTCGGGTTTATACTCTTCGGGGAAATGAGTATATATCGGTAAGTTGTCGACTTGCGGTATCAAACCAGAAATGGCCAACGCGACTGATGTTAGTGAGGTGGGATTCAGTTGACGTAGCGTTTGCATATCTTCAGCCAACAACTGACGAATTGGGATAAGCGATGGGTCGGCAAGGTCAGCTAACCGAGCATCAGCGGCGGCAAGCATCATTAACGCGCTGCGATCATCGCCTTCAAGCCACAATTTACGACCTGCCATGCGCACGAGATAATCCGCTTCCGCCAACAACCAATCTGAAGGGCGACGACCTCCTATTTCCGTTAACTCGAGCTGCAAAAGCTCAATCCGCTGAGTCAGCGCTGCAATAGTTGACTGCGCGTCAGTCATCGCCTGCTGATTCGTTTGTAAGGTTTGACGTTGCGTTTGCGCCAGATTATTCAACTGATTTTTAACATCTGTGAGTTCTGATTGGGCAGTGGCTAATGCCTGTTGTTGAGTCGTTAAAGCGCCTTGTATTTGCTGCTGCTGTCCATCGTCAACACGCAACTTTGTCCAGTAATACCAGCCACAGGCTCCGGCTACCGCAATTAACAATAATAAATTGATGGTAATGAAAAACCACAACAATCCTGTTTTCGGTTTAGGTTGGGTTGCGCGAGAAGAGGTTTCGGCCTCAATTACCTTACTTTCGTCCGCCGCCGAAGTCGTAGTCATAGCACTTGTGGTATTTGAGGTGTCAGAATCAGCCATGCATTACTCCAAAATTTGATTAACACACTTTAGCAACGCTGCGTCACTAGCGCCAGCGCTTATGTGCACTGTATCAATGCTTGCTCGTTTTGCCATATCAGCAACTCGTTGACTTGGTACAATCCAAGTTTTTTGTTTTAAGTTTACAAAAACAGGGTGCTTGGTTAACTGTTCTATCGCCTCGCCATTGGTGACAATAATAACGGAAGCCTTTACTAATCGCTCTTGATTGTCATGGTTTATGGGAATTGATTGACGTCGGTACACGGGATAATCGTGACAGTGAGCGCCGCGCTCTGCCAGAGTTGCATGGATCAGAGTACGACCGGCAGTGCCTTTGATTATGCCAACTTTTCGGCCCTCAATGTCGTCTAAAATCGGATCATTGAGTAGTCCTTCAGATGTGGCGTCGGTCGGTACATGACAAAGGTCTTTAAAATTGACTAAGACTCTCGCTGTTTTGTGACCAATACAAATAATGCGTTTAGGGTGTACCCGGGATTCATTGAGTTTCAGCGCATACGCCAATGCATGCGCGGCGTATTGGCTTGTCACAATTGCAGTATCGATGGCCGCATATTTAATTGCACAGATCAGCTGCTTATAACCCTCGGGCTCTTCTACCACGCGTTGCACAGCGACTCCCGTGCAATCTTCCAGATGCGTTTCGAAAAACGCCATACTGGCTGCCAATGATTGTTCAGGGCGAATAATAACAATCATGGTGTACCGCGCGCTTAACTGTGGAGCTCTGCTAATAACGCCCCAGCACCTTGTGCCAAAAGCTGTTCAGCAACTGAAATCCCGAGTGCTTCTGCGTCGTTAATATTTGCACTGGCTTCAGCGGTTATGAGTGTCTCGCCATCGGTACTGCCAACTAATCCTTTGAGTAACAATGTGTCGCCATTGAGCTGGGCAAAACTCCCGATGGGTACTTGGCAGCCGCCTTGAAGTCGGGCATTTAAGGCGCGTTCTGCCGTCACGCGGTAAAATGTTGCATCATCCTGCAAAGGTTTTAGCCGCTTTATTAGCGCCGCGTCATCGTTGCGACATTCAATACCAACAGCGCCTTGCCCAACAGCAGGCAGCGATAACTCAATTGGCAGGGTGTATTTTATTCGTTTATTCATGCCCAATCGGATTAAGCCCGCTGCGGCTAATATAATGGCGTCATATTCACCGTTGTCGAGCTTTTGCAAGCGAGTATTGACGTTACCGCGTAAGTCTTTAATGACCAAATCGGGGCGATGGTGGCGCAGCTGACATTGGCGACGCAGACTCGAGGTTCCCACAATTGCGCCTTGGGGTAACTCACCAATGGAGCTGTATGTGTTAGATACAAATGCATCGAAAGGGTTTTCGCGAGGACAAATTGCATGAAGCCCAAAGCCTTGAGGAAACTCGACCGGCACATCTTTCATCGAGTGCACAGCAATATCCGCTCTATTCTCGAGCATTGCTACTTCGAGCTCTTTGATAAAGAGCCCTTTACCACCAATCTTGGCTAATGGCGTATCTAAAATCCGATCGCCCTGTGTGGACATAGGTACAAGCTCAACCGTCAAGTCCGGATGATGACGGAGTAACTCAGCTTGCACATATTCGGCTTGCCACATGGCTAACGCACTTTTCCGCGTTGCAATTCTAATGGTATTGGGATCTTTCACATTGACTCTAAAACATTCACTTCATTCCTTAAGTGTAACTTATCTAAGCCATTGAAGAGAATAAAAAAGGCAGCCAAAGCTGCCTGTACTCGTGTACCTGGATATTGCCGGACGTTACTCGCCAGCAGGCAAATCGACAAGTTTTGGATACCAAGCGTTGGCTTCTTCAATAAACTGTCCTGTATTCGCGCGCCATTCACGCATAACACTTTTACTGTAGTTCAAGTACAGTTTGCCATCGAGAATAGTAAAGGCCTCTTCATCAATGCCGACTAACCGACCATCAGACATGGCGTATGCGCAATAACCGCCGTACTGAGGCGCAAATTTCTCTGGTTCATGGGTAAACATATCCAGGTGTTCTTGTGACGAAAAATACCATTCTGCGCCACGCCAAGTTGTCATATATTTATCAGAGCCCTTAACTGGCTCACCCATCGTAAAGTATGCGACTGTGTCATAACCGTAAATGGCCTTGTTGTTAAAGGTTCCTGTTTCGATTGGGTCATCGGCATGTGCATTGGCAGCCGCAAATATTAAAAATAGTACAAAGCCGCGCAATAAAAGTGATAGTTGTTTCATGGTAAATCCGTGGTTGTGTTTTCTTGATTAGATGCAGAATAAAACCGGTAATGGACAGAAAAACTTTCACACCGTATTTACTTAAGAGTACTGTGGACGTGGAGATTGATGCTTACAACCCGCGGAGGATTTGAGGTTTCAACCCTCCGCTCTTTTATCTATTGGGCTAATACTTTTTGCAACCAACTCGAAATATCGCGAATTTCCTGCATACACACATTGTGCTGCATGACATATTCGTGCCATTCGGCTTGGTAACCATTGGCGGTAATTGATTTATAGGCTGAGTGTCCTAGGAACATAGGCACCACGTCATCCTGTTGACCATGGCACACCATAAATGGTGTTGCACTATTTGCCGATGTTTTCTCCGCGGCTAGTTTGTCGGCTTCACACATGTAGGTAGACAGTGTCATTACACCGGCGAAGGTAGTCTGGCCGCGCGTTGCCAAATGGTAGGCAATAACACCACCTTGTGAGAAACCTGCAATAACTATTTTGTTGCTCGGGATCCCAGCAGCTATCTCATCATCGATAAGTTGTTGTACTTGCGCTGCCGACTGTTCAACCCCGGCTACATCAGCCCGTGAGTTAAAGTCCAAGGATTTGATATCATACCAGGCGCGCATCGACATGCCGTTGTTAATCGTAATAGGCTGCACCGGCGCATGCGGAAAAATAAAACGAATACCGTGATTTTCAGGTAAGTGTAACTCCGGCACTATGGGGGCAAAGCCGTTACCCGAATCACCTAATCCGTGTAGCCAAATTACGGTAGCGCGATGTTGGCCACTGGCTGGAACATCAACATATTGTAATCTCTCAGACATGAATACTCCTTATTCACCTGACAATGTAACTGGCTGGCCCGCTTGCTTTGAGGCCGCTTCGTCCATAAACGACCAAAACTCAGCCCCAGTGCGCTCGTCAATCCATTGCTCACCTTCCAAGTTGAAATGGTGACCGTTGAACTTGGTCGCTACCCAAATCTGATGTAGAGGGGGTTGTTTATTTAGGATTATCTTCGTTTGGTTGGGGAAAATCAGGGTTAAAATACCGCCTGCGCCTTCGTAATCAATGTCGACTTCACATTCGTCGAGCGCTTCTTCGAGTCGCATGAAGATGGCATCAACCCGCATGTCGTATTCTGTATCATTCATATTTATTTGCTAACTCACTAATTGCTTAAGCTTATGCTACCATTGGCATAGTACTTTCCACTAGAGCTTAATGCTCGATAAAACATAGCTTTCAAATCGTTTTATGGTTCAACTCCTTGGTAATTTATTTATTTTATCTGCGCCATCGGGCGCGGGTAAGTCCAGTTTGATTAAAGCGCTTCTCACCAAGCATGCCGATTCAGTGCAGCGACGCAATGGTGATTTACAAGTCAGTGTTTCACATACCACGCGTGATCCGCGCCCCGGTGAAGTGGATGGCGAGCACTATCACTTTGTTGATCGCGCTGAGTTTGAGCGTTTGATTGAGCAAGGTGCTTTTTTTGAATGGGCGGAAGTATTTGGCAATTACTACGGCACTTCACGGGTCACAATCGAAAACACCTTATCGAAAGGTATTGATGTGTTTTTAGATATCGATTGGCAGGGCGCGCGACAAGTTAAACAGCAATTACCGGATGCTATTGGCATTTTTATTTTGCCGCCTTCACTAGAGGTATTAAAGAGCCGTCTCGACTCTCGAGGTCAAGACAGTGCTGAGGTTATTGCTAGTCGCATGCAAAAGGCCAAAGATGAAATGAGTCACTACGATGAGTTTGACTACGTACTGGTCAATGACGACTTTAGTACCACACTAGCGGCGCTGGAAAGTGTTGTTTTTGCCCAGCGCGAGCGATTAGACAACCAAAAGCAACGAAATAACACATTAATTGCTGAGTTATTAGCATAAATGACTACCGTCTGTACAAAGCTTAGGCTATACTACGCGGCCATTTTTGAACAATCGCATAACCGGAGAATCACATGGCTCGCGTAACTGTAGAAGACGCTGTAGATCAGATTGGCAATCGTTTTGATTTAGTTTTGGTTGCTGCGCGACGTGCACGTCAACTTGCGACAGAAGGCAAAACGCCACAAGTCGACATGGGCAACGATAAGCCTACTGTGACGGCATTACGTGAAATCGAGCAAGGCTTGGTTACAGCTGAAAGTATCGAAGCGGAAGAAATCCGTGATCAGCAACATCAAGATGAGGTTGAATTCGCGTCTGTAGCGAACATTCTGGCAGAGTAATCCGCCACCTACCCTTTTCGGTACGAGCGCCAGCATTTTTGCTGGCGTTTTCATTTGGTTATTTAGTTAATTAGCTTTATTCTAAACCTATCAGATTATGTAAAGTCAAAACGTCACGTGTATTTATTTGAAGGACTACAAGCCAAGCTGTCGCAATACCTGCCCGATGAGCAGATCGAGGTGGTGCGTGAGTCGTTTGTAGTTGCGCGGAATGCTCATGATGGACAGATGCGTTCTAGTGGCGACCCATATATTACTCACCCTGTAGCAGTGGCAGGGATTTTAGCAGATATGCATATGGACCATGAGACGATCATGGCGGCCTTGATGCATGATGTTATCGAAGACACGTCAGTAGAGCGCGAAGACTTAGAGTCTCAGTTTGGAGAGGTCGTTGCCGATCTTGTTGAAGGCGTAAGTAAACTCGACAAAATTGAGTTCAATAGCAAACAAGAAGCGCAAGCGGAAAACTTTCGGAAGATGATGATGGCGATGGTGCAAGACATCCGCGTTATCCTCATCAAACTAGCGGACCGTACCCACAATATGCGCACGCTCGGTTCACTGCGCCCCGATAAGCGCCGTCGTATTGCACTGGAAACCCTCGAAATTTATGCGCCGATTGCACACCGCTTGGGTATTCACGATATTAAAAATGAACTTGAGGATCTCGGTTTCCAAGCGATGTATCCCATGCGTCATCGCGCGCTGAAGTCTGCGGTCGTGCAAGCGCGAGGCAATCGCAAGACTATCATCGAGAACACTCGCCAAGAGCTCAATACCCGTCTCGAAGAATACTCCATTGAAGCCGAGGTTATCGGCCGCGAAAAACATTTGTACTCAATTTATCGCAAGATGAAAAACAAAGAGCTGATGTTTAACGAAGTTATGGACATCTACGCGTTTCGCATTTTGGTTGATACTGTCGACAATTGCTATCGCTCCCTCGGGGCGATGCACTCGTTGTATAAGCCCATCGAGAACCGCTTTAAAGACTACATCGCCATTCCTCGCACCAATGGTTATCAGTCGCTTCATACATCCTTAATTGGACCGCATGGCATACCGGTTGAAATCCAAATCCGAACCAAAGAGATGGATCAAATGGCGGATAAAGGGGTTGCGGCGCATTGGCTGTATAAAGGTGCTGGCGATTCTGATACCACGGCGCAACTACGTGCGCGCAAATGGATGCAGTCGTTACTTGAGTTACAACAAAGTGCCAGTTCGTCGTTTGAATTTATCGAGAGTGTTAAAACCGATTTATTCCCGGATGAAATTTACGTATTCACCCCAGACGGCCGCATCATTGAATTGCCTACGGGCTCTACCGCAGTAGACTTCGCTTATGCGGTTCACTCGGATATTGGCAATACCTGTGTCGGTGTGCGAGTTGAACGGCGAAATTACTCGTTGAGCAAGCCTCTAGAGAATGGCCAAACAGTGGAAATTATTACCTCGCCGCGCGCCAAACCCAATGCGAATTGGTTGAACTTTGTCGTTAGTGCCCGTGCTCGAACGCGCATTCGTCAGTATTTGCGCAAGCAGCAGTCGCAAGAAGCGGTTAATATGGGCAATCGTTTATTGCGTCATGCTTTGGGTGCGATCAAGTTAGATGACATATCGCAAGCCGACAAAGATCGGGTTGTTGCAGAGACAAAGCACGAAAGCTTTGACGATTTGTTAGTTGATATTGGTCTGGGTAATGAATTATCGGCCATTGTAGCCCGCCGATTAATTGGTGAAGGCAGCGAAATTCCCGAGAAAAAAGGTGATGTTGCGATCCGCGGCACCGAGGGCTTATTAGTGCATTATTCGCAGTGCTGTTACCCCATCCCAGATGACGAGGTTGTTGCGGTACTTAGCCCTGGTCGCGGTATGGTCATCCACCAAATTGGTTGTACTAACATTCGCAAACTAGCTAAAGAAGAGCCTCAGCGCGTACTACCCATGCAATGGGAATCAGACGCTAAAGGTGAGTTCAAAGCATCCCTGCGGATTGAGTTATTCAATCATCAGGGCACTTTGGCAACTTTAACCAATACGATCGCGGCCTGTGACTCAACCATTATTGGCCTGCAGACCGAAGAAAAAGAAAGCAACATTTACTACATTGATTTACAGCTAACCACCACCAATCGGGTGCACTTAGCACGGATCATGAAGAAAATCCGCACCATGCCAGAGGTCCAACGGGTCTCTCGGCACAGTAAAACCAAAACGCGCGGTTAACTGCGCCTCAGAATCAACATAGGAAACATTATGCCTAAAGCGATAATCAATACCGATCGCGCGCCACAAGCTATTGGTACATACAGCCAAGCAGTTAAAGCAGGCCATACGGTTTACTTATCGGGTCAAATCCCGCTGGTACCAGACACCATGGAAATGGTTTCAGATGATTTTGCTGCCCAAGCGCAACAAGTGTTTAAAAATGTCAGTGCCGTGTGCGAAGCCGCGGGTGGTTCTACTCAAGATCTCGTTAAAGTGAATATCTTTCTTACTGACTTGAGCAATTTTGCCACGGTAAATGAGATCATGAGTCAATACTTTGTTGAACCTTACCCTGCTCGTGCAGCGATTGGTGTAGCTGAATTGCCCAAAGGTGCGCAAATTGAAATTGATGGCGTGATGGAGCTTCCGGAGTAAACCCATGCAGATGACTGCTGAGCGCAATGCACGGATCCGAGCTTTGCTAAAAACCCGTCAGGCTGACTTGACGGTGTGTATGGAAGAGGTCAGTAAGCCGCACAATATTGCGGCCATGGTGCGCACTTGTGATGCCGTTGGTATACACGAAGTCAACGGCGTGTGGGATGGCCAGAAGATAGCGCGTAATGGCACATCTATGGGCAGTAATGTGTGGGTGAAAACGCGCGCACATGACTCCATTGAGCACGCGGTAAAGCATTTTAAATCGCGGAATATGCAAGTGTTGGTCACCAATCTTAGCCCTAAGGCAGTGGATTTTCGCGCGGTGGATTATACTAAACCAACTGCAATTATCATGGGGCAGGAAAAGACGGGTGCAACCGCTGAGGCTATTGCCCTTGCTGACACCGACATCCTTATTCCAATGGTGGGTATGGTGCAGTCGCTCAATGTATCTGTCGCGGCAGCTGTCGTGTTGTATGAAGCCCAGCGCCAGCGTGAATTAGCCGGCATGTATAAAACGTCTAATCTGCCTGAAGAGGAACAACAGCGCGTGTTATTCGAAGGAGGGTTCCCGCAGTTACACGACATTTGTTTACGTAAAAATATTCCCTACCCCTATGTTAATGCTGACGGTGAAATTGAAGCTGATAGTGAGTGGTGGCGACAAGTTCAGCTGTCTGAAGCGGCATTTGCAGCTGAAAACGAGAACTAGCGTTTTGTATGCGGCTGACAAAATCTTTATACGTTTTGAAATAATTGTGTCGGCGTGCGGGTCTTTTGCTCTGTCTAATAACTTAACTGAGAAACCCAATGCGCAAAATTTTCGTTGCTATCCTGTTAGCCGTTGCTTTTAGCCAATCAGTATTTGCTCTTGATCGCACTGTAATTGCAGACTCTGCAGAAAACGTTACACCGCTCCTCAATGGTCAAGCGGCACCCTCAACTACCCTTAAAACCGCTGACGGTTCGCCGGTTAGCTTTAAAGCACTGACCATGCAAAAGCCGAGTATCGTGTTATTTTATCGCGGTGGTTGGTGCCCATACTGCAATCGTCAATTGGCAGAGCTTAAAGATATTGAGCAAGATTTAGTGGATATGGGCTATCAAGTATTGGCGATTTCTCCAGAGTCACCCAGTCGTTTGCAAGAGCAAAAATTAGAAACTGAATTTGCAGTTACGCTGTTATCTGATGAGTCACTGGAAACCATCCGTCAATTCGGTATTGGTTTTTATGTGGCAAATGAAACCAGCCAATTGTACAAAGAAAAAATGGATGTGGTTCTGACTAGAGATGACAGTGCGCGCTCTGTTCTGCCTGCGCCAGCAATCTTTATTGTTGATAAAGACGGTTTGATTCAGTTCAATTATGTTAACCCCAATTATGCTGTACGACCGTCAGCAGAGCTATTACTCAATGTGGCGAAAGCGTTGAATTAATCGAGTGTTTGAACGCCTCGGGAAGCGTCGCTTCGCGGCGCTTTTCAGGGGCCAATTGCAAAGGCAAGCAGCACAGATTAATCTAGTTTCAGTGATGGCCTTGTTTGGTCAAAATTCATCGGAGCTAGAACAATCGATGCGAATGCTTAAATACTCAATCCTCTCGATCTTTGCTGCACTACTGAGCGTGTGCGCCTGCGCAGAGACCAAGGTTGCCGAAAGTGCCGATGAAATCAGTCCTTTATTAATTGGTCAGTTTGTCCCTCAAGTCACAGTTAAAACCGAGTTTGGCGGTGATATCGAGCTGATGGCCTTAATTGAAAAGCGCCCCACGGTCATTATCTTTTATCGCGGTGGCTGGTGCCCCTATTGCTCAAGGCAAATGGCGGGTTTGGTTGAAGTCGAACAGCGCATTCTCGATTTGGGCTATCAAATTCTGGCTATTTCACCCGATTCCCCTGCACGACTGACAGCCCAGCGCTCGTCACAGGATTTTGAAATAATCCACTTATCAGATATGTCGTTGGCTGCAACCGTCGGATTTGGTTTGGCTTATTACGTTGATGATGAAATGGTCGAAACCATCCGTGGTCAACTGGGTGCGGAGGTAGTGACCTTAGAAGATGAGAGTAAAGTGGTGCTTCCTGTACCCGCTGCCTATATCATCGATACTACAGGCTTGGTAAAATTTGCCTACGTTAATCCCAATTTTCAGCAACGAATAAACCCTAACTTGCTTTATCAAGCCGCACGTTTATCTCGTTAATATAGCAACAAGGACAAACCAATCACTAGTTTAACGTTGGTTTCGCAAGGAGCCAAAATAACTACCCTTAAAGGCGTTGGCGCAAAAATGGCTGAACGTCTTGAGAAAATCGGGATACGCACGGTTCCCGACGCGCTCTTTCATCTGCCTGCACGCTATGAAGACCGCACGCGCATTTATCCTATTGCTGACTTACAACCCTTGCTGCACGTAAGTGTGCAAGGCGAAGTGACCTCAAGTGCCGTGCAGTTTGGTCGCAAACGCATGTTAGTCACACGCATCAATGACGGTACGGGCTCGCTGACTTTGCGCTTTTTTCATTTCACCGCAGCGCAAAAGAACATGCTAGATAAGGGCCAGCGGATACGCTGCTTTGGCGAGGTGCGCACGGGTAAGCACGGCTTGGAAATGATGCACCCAGAGTTCAAACTGATTAGCGAGCAAGAAGGTGAGCTAACGGTTGAAGAGAGCCTAACGCCGGTGTATCCCACTACCGAAGGGGTTAAACAAATTACGCTGCGCAACATCACCGAACAGGCATTGGCAAGCTTGGACTCTGGTAGTCTCAGCGATTTATTACCCGGTGGTATGTATCAACAACAAATTGGCTTGCATGAGGCATTGCGAATCGTGCATCGCCCACCGCCAGATATCGCTATTGAGCAATTAGAAAATGGCCAACATCCTGCGCAGCAGCGGCTAGTACTAGAAGAGTTATTGGCGCACCACTTGAGTATGCTCAAAGTCCGTGCACAAACCCAGAAGCTATCGGGATTTGCCTTGCCGCAAAACACTCAATTAGCCGAACGCTTACTGAAAGGCTTACCGTTTTCGCCCACCAATGCGCAGCAGCGCGTGTTAGCCGAAATTCGCGACGATATTGCAAAGCCAATACCGATGATGCGATTGGTACAAGGCGATGTAGGATCTGGTAAAACCTTGGTCGCGGCATTAGCTGCACTGAGCGCGGTCGAAGCTGGTTATCAAGCGGCCTTGATGGCGCCAACTGAATTACTCGCAGAGCAACACGCAAGCAATCTAAATGCGTGGTTTGTACCACTGGGTGTGCGCGTCGGCTGGCTGGCCGGCAAGCTTAAAGGTAAAGCGCGCGAACAGACGCTCACCGCGTTGGCTAGCGGTGAAATAGATTTACTGGTAGGTACTCACGCGATATTCCAAGAAAGTGTCGAGTACGCCAATTTGGCTTTAGTAATAGTGGATGAGCAACATCGCTTTGGCGTGCATCAGCGCTTGGCTTTACGCGAAAAAGGCGAAGCGCAAGGACGTTATCCACATCAATTGATCATGACTGCAACGCCAATCCCGCGCACGCTGGCGATGACTGCTTATGCCGATTTGGAAACATCCATAATTGATGAGCTGCCACCGGGTCGCACACCAGTAACAACAGTGGTTATTCCTGACTCGCGTCGCACTGAAGTGGTTGATCGGGTGCGTACAGCTTGCACTGAGCAAAACCGTCAAGCGTATTGGGTGTGTACTTTGATTGATGAATCAGAAGTATTGCAATGCCAAGCCGCTGAAGATACCGCTATTGCGCTGACCACTGCATTGCCAGATTTAACGGTTGGCTTAGTACACGGACGTTTGAAAGGACCGGAAAAGCAAGCCATTATGGCGCAATTTAAAGTCGGTGAAATCGATTTATTAGTGGCTACCACGGTGATTGAAGTGGGCGTTGATGTGCCCAACGCTAGTTTAATGATCATCGAAAATCCAGAGCGTCTTGGCTTGGCGCAGTTACACCAATTGCGCGGCCGGGTAGGTCGTGGCGCGGTCGAAAGTCACTGTGTGTTGATGTATCAAAGTCCGTTATCAAAGACAGCGACTAAGCGATTGGGTGTATTACGCGAGTCTAATGATGGCTTTTACATAGCCCAACAAGATTTGGAGATCCGCGGACCAGGTGAATTACTGGGCACCAAGCAAACCGGTATTGCCGATTTGAAAATCGCGGATTTGGTGCGTGATGCGCATCTTATACCCAAGGTACAAACCTTGGCTACTGAGCTTTGGCAACGCTATCCAAGCCATGCACAGGCAATTATTAATCGCTGGTTAGGTTATCGAGAGCACTATGGCAACGCCTAATTACCCTCTAGTGACAAACATCTCGGTTATCGATGAACGATCGGGCGTTGATAGCCGTGAAGCATTGGTAGCTAAAATGAGTGGCTTGCTGCCTGATCAAAGCTGGCAGCAAGTAGACTCACTCGATGCGGGTGTAGGATTAGTGCTGAGCGACAATGGTCTGTCACTGCGCAACGCCGATACACCAAAAAATGGTGATGTGCGCGTCGATTTTCTCTCTTCTGCACTTGCATATCGTCGCGCCAAAGGCGGCGGTAAAAGCGAATTGTTGGTAAAAGCCATTGGTATCAAAGGCAGCCAAGACTATCGGGTTATCGACGCAACCGCCGGTTTGGGTACGGATAGCTTTGTGTTGGCTAGTAATGGCTGTAACGTGACAATGCTGGAACGTTCACCATTGGTGGCCGCTCTATTAGCTGACGCACTTACGCGTATGCATAGCAATGCACCTGACCATGAATTATGCCAACGTCTGCACTTAAGTCGTGGTGACAGTGTTACGCAGTTAAGCCAATGGGCAAAAATACCTGAGTCTGAACACCAGCGCCCGGATGCGATATATCTAGACCCGATGTTTCCGCACCGCAAGAAATCGGCGCTAGTGAAAAAAGAAATGCAGGCCTTGCAGCAGCTGCTTGGCGTAGATCCAGATGCTGACAGGTTGCTCGAACCGGCGCTGGCATTAGCAACAAAGCGCGTGGTGGTAAAACGTCCGGCATCAGCACCTTTTTTAGCCGAGCGCAAACCGAATGTGTCGATGAGCAGTAAAAAACATCGATTCGATATTTATTTTACTTAATTAAGGAGCACGACATGTTAAAAGTTGGATCTCAGTTACCTGAGAAGACCTTTAGTTTGTTACAAGATGGCGAAATGAAAAACCCAACGACAACCGACTTATTCGCGGGTAAGAAAGTGGCGTTTTTTGCGGTACCGGGTGCGTTTACACCTACCTGTTCAGCGGCTCATTTGCCAGGCTATGTAGCCTTGGCTGATCAGTTCCAAGCTAAAGGCGTTGATAGCATCATCTGTTTATCCGTGAATGATGCTTTTGTTATGGATGCGTGGGGTAAGGCACAAAATGCCGAACACCTCGTTATGCTAGCTGACGGCAATGCAGGATTTACCACCGCAGCGGGTATGGACATGGATACCGATGCATTCGGTGGCGTGCGTTCAGTCCGTTACAGCATGCTGGTTGATGATGGTGTAGTAACCGCACTGAATGTTGAAGCGCCGGGCAAATTTGAAGTTAGCGACGCAGAAACATTGCTTAAAGCTCTGTAATCGGTACCCCAAATTTTTGTTATACTACGCCCCAGTCTTGGGGCGTTTTTTTGCCCGCTACTTTTTGGGCAATAGCTAACGAATGAAAACAGACGTAATTGTTATTGGGGCCGGAGCGGCCGGGCTTTTTTGTGCTGCGCAAGCAGGATTTCGCGGTCGCAATGTAGTAGTACTGGATCACGCTAAACGTCTCGGTGGTAAAATCCTGATGTCCGGCGGTGGTCGTTGTAACTTCACCAATATGTACGCCAGCCCTGAAAACTTCTTATCCAATAACCCGCACTTTTGCAAATCGGCACTGAGTCGCTATACCCAGTGGGATTTTATTGCACTGGTTAATCAGTACGACATTGCCCATCACGAAAAAACACTCGGCCAGTTATTTTGCGATGATTCAGCCAAGCAAATTGTCGATATGCTGCTCAGTGAGTGCCAAAAGGCCAATGTCCGCGTGGTTAATCGCTGCCCGGTTGAAGGTATCGAAAAAACCGCAAATGACTTTGTGGTTAATACGGGGAATGGTCAGTACCAGTGCGAGTCTCTGGTGGTCGCAACCGGCGGTTTAAGCATGCCAAAACTGGGTGCTACGCCCTTCGGTTATAAAATTGCTGAACAGTTTGGTATTCCCGTGACACCGGTGCGCGCAGCGTTAGTACCCTTTACCTTGCACGACGAAGACAAAGAGGTACTCAGCGAGCTTAGCGGTGTTTCCATTGATGCGGCAGCGAGTTGCAACAATACCCAGTTTAACGAAAGCATGTTGTTTACTCACCGCGGTTTAAGTGGCCCCGCTGTTTTGCAGATCTCAAGTTTTTGGGAGCCGGGCGACACCGTCAGTTTTGATATTACCCCCGCCGCAGACTTTACCGAAAAGCTATTGGCACTGCGTAATAGCAACACTAACTCACTACTATCGAATGTCCTCAATGAATGGTTCCCCAAGCGCTTTGTGCAAACTATTTTGGCGGTATTTGGAATCGACAATAAACCGTTAAAGCAATACAACGAGAAGCAGTTAATTGCGATTTGTAATCGCTTCAATGATTGGCAAGTGAAGCCCAATGGTACCGAGGGATACCGCACCGCTGAGGTCACTTTGGGCGGTGTGGATACCGATTACCTATCGTCCAAAACCATGGAAGCCAAGCAAGTCCCTGGCCTTTACTTTATTGGTGAAGTTGTCGATGTAACCGGCTGGCTCGGTGGCTATAATTTCCAATGGGCATGGTCCAGCGGCTGGGTCGCTGGGCAGTATGTTTGATTAGCATACATCAACACCAGCACTCATTATTCCGGACTTAATGTGGGTCTCTATCATTAAAAAACCGCAATAAGTGCGAACCACTTTAATAATTGGTTCGTCTTTACACTGTCTTGGCGATGAAATTAATCTTAATGCCCACGGATATACTGGAACTACTAGTGCGCTTTTTATTGGCCCTATTGTTGATAATTTTAAACTCATGATCGAAGCCGAAATAGAAATCTTAGTATTGGAGCTACAAGCTGGGCGCCGAGCGGCCTTAGGTGAGTTGTATCAACACTTTCATGTAAGTATGCGCAAGTACGCGGTGTTGCGTGTAAGTGATGCCATGGTAGCCGAAGATTTGGTGCAGAATGTTTGGTTACAGGTTACTAAACGGGTGATGCGACTGAGGGATGTTTCACTGTTTAGAAGTTGGTTATTCAAAGCACTGCGCTGGGAAATTATTGATTGGCAGAGAAAGGCGAGTAAAGAACTGCCATCGTCGAGTGCGCCGGAAACAACCGTAAGTACCGACATCAATGATGCCTCTTATGTGTTACCGCTCTTGACCAAGCTCGCGGATGAAGAGCGGGAAATGGTAGAGCTGTACTATTTAAACGATATGTCGGTACGTGAAATTTCACTGATTGTTGATGTGCCAATGGGCACGGTTAAATCGCGTTTACACAGAGCTCGAGAGCAATTGAAACGGCATATCGAACAGACTGGATAGTGGAGACTGAAATGAAAAATGAACTCGATGATAAAATTTCCCAAACCCTGCAAGGTCAAGCCAAAGAACTCGATGCTCTAGTCGATGGCGGCTTGTTTGAGTACCTAAAACACGGCTTTGACAACAGTTTTGCTGGCGTGATGAAGTTGGGCTATGCAATTGCTATTGTGCTGTCGATAGTTATGTTTTGGTTGGGGTATAAGTTCTTCACCGTTGGGCCAGAAGAGCAGGTCTTTTGGGGCGTGCTACTGATCATGAGCCTTATTGCGCAAGTGGCAACTAAACTCTGGATCTTTATGCAAACCAATCGAAACATTCTATCGCGCGAATTGCGTATGTTGGAGCTGAGGTTGTTAGCCCAGAAGTAGCGATGAACATCTTCACCGTTTAGTCATCTCGGCCTGCGTCCGGATGACTAAAAGCTCTGTTACCTGCCACTCCAATGCTCAATCGGCTCTGCATCTAATTGGTAGTATCGAATCCAGTCATATTCGGTTTTCATTGGGTACTCGTTGAGGCGCTTATTACCGCCAAATACATCCTGAATCGAATCATTCGGGATCCAAAAGTTCATCATTAGATCGGCGAAGTTATCCGGGATTGGCGTTGGTTTCTTCTGCGGCTCAACACACTCGGGCTGACAATCAATATCAGTCTGCAATAAGGTTTTAGTTAATACGCCGTCCACATACCAAGAGATACGATCGGGTAACCACTCAATGGCAAACACACGCCATTCATCGACTGGGCCAACAACAATTTTATCCTCCCAAGCACCGTATTCACGAGTACGCCACCACTCCCAGGTATCGATACCGTAAATCAGATTGGCTTGAAATTTATCTGGGCGACCGCCTTCGAGCTCAACATCAATTTCTTCCCACTCACGGCGACCTTGATCATCGTGCTCTTTGACGTATGTGAACATTGACGAGATATAGCCAGAAGCGGTTTCCCGATTAGGTGCTTTCATGCGCGTTTCAATGCGGCCGTAGCGGATCCGCATATCAGGTCTGGTACGCATTTCGCCACATGAATACTGGTAATCGCCCTTTTGCTGCTGGTGGTCTTCCGAATAGCTTGGTGCGACGTATTCTTCGCGAATGGTCAGCGCTAAAATACCGTTATTGATTTGTACACCTTGGTCTTGAAAGCGGCATACCGATTCACCGCCAACGGCGCCATCGCCCTTCTTCCACACATCGGTGTTAAAGGTATCAAAACGGTCATCTAACACTAAAGTAAAACCGTCGTAATTGCCGGTGTAACCCGGGTAGGCGATTAGGTCATCGCTTGCTTGCTCGGTTTGCGCACAGCCTGCTGCAGTTAACACCGCCAACGACAAACCTAAGCCTGTTTTGATGAATTGTTGGGCCATAACGAGTACGCACTTTTTTGCTTTAACCAAAAAAAGGTAGCATAACCGCATGATAAGTCTCGTTTGTTGCGGCCAGATGGACTAATCGATCGTTGACTTAGCATAATCATACCCCGCCAAAAACAGCGCATGGAACGTATTCTCTGGCAGGAGTTTGGCTGCCAAGTCTTGCCAATCACCGGTCCCTACCAAAAACGGTGAAGTCTGTTCTAGCTTGGTTTCAATTGGCATTGCATCATACATAGCCACAACTCGCTCCACCTCCACTTCTACAAATCGTTCAGCCCCGGGGTATTCGGCTAATACCTCTTCATCCCATACGACGTTGGCTCGACCTTGGATAAAGTAGCCGTGGCCATTATCGAAATCAGGGAAGAACAAACCTACACGTGGGTCGCTAATAATGTTGCCAATGGTATTAAAGAATTTATTCCCGGAAAAATCGGGGAAGCGCAAACGCGTGACATTTTTGTCAGTCTCTACCTTAACAAAACCGGGGTTGCCTCCGCGATGGGAAGCATCTAATCCTGCACGAGGATCGCTACTCAATTCCTTGACTCGCGAAGCGATAAAAAACGTATCAGCATTGGCAATAAAGCCCTCAATGTTTTCACTTAGCGAGGGGCGTTGCTCAACGCGCGCCTGCTTAGGTGACGTTGATAGCTTTACTGTGCGTTGTTGAATGTATTTAGGGCAGTTACCAAAGCTCTGATCGACGGTGATGTGTATTTGTTTATCGCCCTGCTCGTGAATCGTGCCATTGACGCGATTGCGACGACGCGAAGGAAGCTCGATGCCGAGCATTCCAACTTTATGACCAGCGCTTAACTCGAGGTCAATAGCATCAGCAAGTAGCGGTTTACCATTGATCTGCAGTGATGCTTCATCAGGCACTGTAACAAAGCCCGGCTTACCAAATGCTGGTGTCAACCAGGGGTGCCCCTGGTTGTCTAAAACACTCAATAACACGAAGGGTAGCGAGGCATAAAACGTCTGATGCTGCTCGGGCATATGTGGGCGAATAAATTTGCGTACTTGTTTATACACGCGTTCTTCAATGCCTAATTTGCGTTGAATACGGCGCTCCGCTTCGTGAAATGGTGTGTCATACATAGTCTTAGCTCGCTTGTTTTAGTGCAGCCAATGGCGTTTTATGCATACCTTGGAATTGATCTAGGCTTTCAATTCGAAGTAGCCAGGCGCGAATATTAGGGTAGTCATGAAGTGATACACCGCCTTCGGGAGCGTGGGCCGTATAGCTATAGCAGGCGATGTCAGCAACATTGATTTGCTGACCCGTTAGATACGGCTGCGCGTTGAGTGTGCGCTCCATAATGGCAAACAACTGGTGCGCGCGTTGTTTGGCGAGTTCGTGATCAAGGCTTGCGCCGAATACGGTGACCAAGCGTGCTGCTGCAGGGCCAAACGCAATTTCACCAGCTGATACGGAAAACCAGCGTTGTACTGCGGCTTGCTTGACGGGTGTTTCTGGCCACCACTGATAAGCGTGCTGATAGCGAGTGGTTAGATAAACCAAAATGGCATTAGAGTCGCTGACAAAAGTACCGTTGTCATCAATAACCGGCACCTGACCGAAAGGGTTCATCTTAGTAAACGATTCCGACTTGTGTTCACCTTCTGCCATTTTTACGTCAATAGTCTGAAATGGTAATTCAAGCAAGCGCAGCATAAGTTCAACTTTATGGCTATGACCAGAGAGTGGGTTGCGATATAGCTTAATGGGTGCGCCATGCGCAGGGAAATGTACGTTCACAATGTAATCCTCATAAAGTTTTGGGTAAGTACAACGGGTACTGCAATGTTGATGTCATTCAGTGTATAGCTGTATTTATGATAAATAATTGGTAAAATTAGAAATTGATTATTGCTAAAAATGGAATAATAAGAGCGTGAACAAGCTAGAAGTAATGAAGATATTTCTCGCCGTTTGTGAGCAAGGCAGTTTTGTTGGTGCTAGCCGCGCGCTCAACATTTCTGCGCCAGTTGTAACTCGATCTATTGCACAGTTAGAGGACTACTTGCAGGTGCTGTTGTTTAACCGTACTACTCGTAGCATAGTACTTACCGAGGCAGGGCGTATTTATCAGCAAGAATCACAGCGGATTTTGGATGAGCTACAAAGTGCCGAAGATTTAGTCTCGGGTAGTTATGTGGAGCCGCAAGGACAATTGCGGATTTCTGCGCCGGTGATGTTTGGACAATTGCATTTAATGCCAATTATCTGTGCGTTCTTGGATGATTTTCCCAAAGTCAATGTGCAATTAAAGTTACAAGATCACGTGATTAACTTACTTGATGAGCATATTGATGTAGCGCTACGAATTGGGCATTTAAAAGATTCAGGCTTATATGCAATAAAAGTAGGTCAAGTTAGGCAAATAACCTGTTGTTCGCCAGCTTTTGCAGATGCTCATGGTGTACCCAATACACCAGAAGAGGTTTCTAATTTCACGACTATTACAACCAATACGCAAAGTGAAATGTCGACTTGGCGCTATTACAGCAATGGCAAAGAGCAAAATGTAAAGCTCAAATGTCGCTTTAAAGTCAGTGACAACAATGCCGCAGTACAAGCGGCAATTCGCGGTCAGGGACTGACTCAGCGTATGTCCTACCAAGTCAGCGATGGGATCCGCGCAGGTTCTCTTGTTAGATTGCTTAAAGACTTTGAAAATGAACCACTGCCCGTCAACCTGATCCACTTGGCGGGCCGCAAAGCGAACGCCCGTACCAAGCAGTTCATTGAATACGCAGCGGCAAAGTTACGCGATAATATCGCGCTTAACGCTGACTAAGTAAGTGGCCTAAACCTCCTTGTATCGCTGCGATTTGGGCATCGATACACTGCTGGGGTGTGGCCTTAGGGCTATCGGGATAAACTTCAGTGGTAGTGACATAAGGCGCATCAGTGAATCCACCGCACAAGAATAGTTTGCGCTTGTCGTAATGAATAACACCTTTTTGCTGAACATCAGCACCGATGATTTTCCCATGCTCATCGGCAGGCGCTATATGAGTAACATTCGCCACCGATGCAATTACAGCCGCTTGAAATTTGTCTTGTGGGCGATTGCTGTCGTCAACGGTGTAAAAGCCATCTGGAATATTCCAATTGTCATGCGTTGTGCCATCTCGATCGGCCAGCGCAGGCCTAAATTCAGTGTTATCCGTATCGGTTGTTTCGTGCAGGTCAAAATGCGCTAACAATTTCGCTGCTTGCTTAGCAACATAAGTCATTGCTTGCTCTGATTCAGGCGCGGGACTATTGGGGTAGAAAGAGCGATTGGGATCCAAAGCATAGGGGTTCCAACGATTTATGGTTTCATAACCCCATGGGCTGATACAGGGCAACACTATAAAGTTAAAATCGGCGAGATAAGCATTCGCACCGAATTGTAGAAAGCCAATTGCGCCTTGTACACCACTGGTCTCATAACCGTGTACACCGCCAGTAACCAAAATGGTGGGCTTATCAGACTGCCAGTTGCTTGATTTAGCCGCGTATAGAGGGTAGCGCGCCGTGTCGTAAGGTAGTGCACCATATTGTTCTAGCGTAAATCTAGCGTCAATATTGCGTAACTTGGCTACCACCTCATCAGCATACGAACGCTGCACACTCTGTTGCGCTAACCATTGAGCTTTTTCACTATCGCCCCAGGGTTTTCCGGGTGTACCAACCGGTTGTGTATAAGCCATTCTTTGTTCCTTAAAATTCATTCGCCTATAGCCTAGGCGCGATGGTCGCAATGATCAAACTCAACCCACTCAGTTGAGTAAAACTCCAGCAGAAAGATGAGTAGCGTGTTAATTTTGACAAAATTCTTTAAGGAAGCACGATATGCAACTTTCGCTGACTAAACTCTTCTTTTCACTTGGCGCTGTGATGCTTACATCATCGCTGCATGCTCAGTTGTCGGTTTTTGCCGATGGTCCGCTAATCACAGGGTTTGGTAAACACGGCCCGGTTGAAAAAGTGATGTTGCCAGAGGGCGCATCTTTTAAAGTGGCTTTTGATGTAGTTAAAGCAGCCGAGCCCGGCGAAGTTAACCGCCAATTTGATAGCTTGGCGCGGTTTATTAATATGCATGTCGCTAATGGCGTGAAGCCAGAAAATATAGAGTTAGCTCTGGTCGTGCACGGCAAGGCAAGTTTAGATTTACTCGATCATCCAACCTTTCAAAAAGCGTTTGAAATGGACAATCCCAATCGTCCCTTACTAGAAGCCTTGATGGCCAATCAGGTGCAAGTTATTCTGTGCGGTCAAAGCGCTACCGCATATGAGATTAATCGTTCTCAATTGATCGATGGCGTGCAAATGCATTTGTCGGCAATGACAGCACATGCCCTGTTGCAGCAACAGGGCTATACCGTTAATCCCTTTTGAGTATGAGGAACTAGTATGCCGAAGGTCGCGATATTAACGATGGATAGTCTGGAAGACTTCTTTGCCTACGACCACATGTTAGATGCGCCTATGCGCCAGGCTGGCTGGCAAACCGAGCACATTTCTTGGCGCGATACGACAGTCGATTGGGATCGTTTTGACGTCGTTATTGTACGCAGCCCTTGGGACTACCAGGATGATGCAGACGCATTTCTCACGTGTCTAAGCAATATTGAGCAATCCGAAGCAATATTAGAGAATCCTTATTCTTTAATGGAGTGGAACGTTGCCAAGACTTATTTGCGCGATCTGAATAAGCAAGGCGTTCCCATAGTACCAACCCTATGGTTTGAGCATTATGAGCACGATATGCTCGAGCGAGGATTGGCAAAATTCAAGGTTGATACGCTGATTGTAAAACCGGTGGTTAGTGCCAATGCAGATCACACTTATCGGATCCCCAGTGCACAAATTGACGACTATAAAGGTGCGTTACAAGATGTGTTTGCAGAGCGAGCGTTAATGATCCAGCCGTTTTTACCCAGTGTGTTGTCACCCGGTGAATTCAGCTTGTTCTACTTTGATCACCAGTACAGTCACGCAATTTTGAAAACACCTAAAACAGACGATTTTAGAGTTCAAGAAGAGCACGGTGGCCGTTTGGCTAGTGTGGAGCCAACGGCACAAATGTATGCGGTGGCTAAACAAACCCTTGCAGCATTACCGCAACGAGCCTTGTATGCGCGCGTCGATCTCATCGAAACAGACCAAGGATTGGCAGTGATGGAAGTAGAGCTTATTGAACCCTCACTCTATTTCAATATGGATGATAATTCGGCACAACGCTTTACCGATGTTTTTGTGCAGAAATACGCGCACATTAAATAACTATTAACGCGGTAGCGTTATCGTTCCGCTTAAATAATCTACTGCTGAACCGACCAGTATAACGCGAGGTGAATCATAGCCACATTGTACCTCGCCACCACGCGCCGAAAGTTGGCGAGCCATTAGTTCAGTTTTACCCAGTCTATCTGCCCAATAGGGGGTCAGTTGACAGTGGGCTGAACCGGTAACGGGATCTTCATTAACCCGAAGTTTCGGATAAAAGCAACGGCTGACAAAATCCACATTTTCGCCGGGGGCCGTGACGATCACGCCGCGATTGCCTAGAGATTGCATGGCTTGAAAATCAGGACGCAGTGCTCGCACTGCAGATTCACTTTCAAGTGGTATCAGATAATCTGCGCCGGTGTAGATGGGGCGCTTAGCTAATCCAAGCGCTTTGCAGACCGCACTAATCTCACTTGGCTCAGTTATCAACTGTGAACCGCAGGCCGGGAAATCAAGACTGTAGCCGTCGTCTTCACGACTAACCGTTAGCCGCCCGCTTTTGGTATCGAACTCCACAGACGGCTGCTGATAATTCAGATGTTTAAATATTACATGAGCAGCAGCGAGCGTGGCGTGTCCACACAGATCTACTTCGGCTTCTGGGGTAAACCAACGCAAATCAAAGGATTGTGCTTTAGCGACAAAAAAAGCCGTCTCTGACAAGTTATTTTCTTCGGCGATGGCTTGGAGCAAATCGTCAGATAACCATTCAGACAATGGGCAAACCGCCGCAGGGTTACCGCCAAACAATCTATGGGTAAAAGCATCGACTTGGAAAAGGTTTAACTGCATACGCATTCACTTTGACGAGTTCGTTGCACGTTAGCCTACCAGCTTGTTGAATTGACCCGAAGCAGAAAAACAAAAGCCGACAATATTGTCGGCTTTAAACTTAGTTTTTGTGGCCGCGACTGGTTTGTCGGGTAGAGCGACTTTGTTGCGGTCTGCTCTGCTGTGTGCGGCTGCGCTGAACTGTAGCTCTGGGAGCAGGTTGAACGGTTTGCCGCTGCACTTGTTGACGCTGTACTTGTGGGCGTTGAACCTGAACCTGTTGACGTTGAACAGTGCGCGGCTGTACTGCAGGTTGAGTCTGGCGCTGAACTTCACGCGGTGCAGTGCGCGTCTGCTGACGCTGCACTGGTTGAGGTTGGCGTGTTGTTCTTTGTACAGGTTGTGTGCGCTGGCGTGTTTCACGTACAACCGGCTGTGGTGTGCGTACGGTTCTTGACTGAGTGACTGCTCGTTCACGTTGCACGGTTGGCGACTGCACATCGCGTGGACGCGTTTGGGCTCTTTCACGAGTCACGGGCTCTGGAGTACGAACAGTTCTGGACCTTGTCACCTCTCGCTCGCGCTGCACAGTGCGCGGCTCGACTGCGCGCTGTTCAACTGCTCGCGGTTGTCTAACCGGCTGAGTCTGACGCGTGCGGGTAACAGTCCTATCGGTACTGACAGTCCGCTGCACTTGACGTGGTTGAGTACTATAACGCACTTTTGCGGCTGGCTGATATGCGCCATAGCGTTCTACATTCACCTGACGCGTACGAACAGCATGCACTGATTCATTGCGGCGATATTCGCGATGGCGAACAACTCGGTCGTGATAGCGCGCTCGACGGTGTTGTACATTGTGATTCCAGCGTTGGTATTCACGGGTATACACACGACGATAGTCACGGTGATAAGGGCGATGGTAGTAATTGTGATTAATCACTACATAGCGATGATGCCAATGGAAACCACCGAAGAAAAAGTGTGAGGCAATGTGAACACTTGGGCTCCAATAAAATCCTGCGCTGTAGTGATAATGACGCGGATATTCCCAGTAGTAAGGTGAGCGCACATGCCACCAATTACCGTACACAACTCGGGTGTCGTAGTATGGAACGTAAACTACGCGGTCTTTAACAGTTTCAATAACCACCACATCGTCTTCGCGCTCAACGCTGACATATTCACTATCAGATAACGAACCATTCTCATAAGCGTAATCACGCAACACCTGAATCCGTTCCAAGACCCATTCTTCATCTGCTAGTACGGCATCACCGAGATAATTTAACCAATCGATGTCTTCTGACATTTGCATTAACACGCGATCAAAGGGGGCAAGTGCTTTGACACTCATATCCCAATCGAATACTTCTACCCGATCACGAATTTCATCGGGCGACAATGAGGCATTATTTTCACGCCAGCGCGCAGCGCGAATAACATCCATCGGGTAGGTAGAAGCAATTAAAACGTGCGTTAATAGGGTATCCGGATACAAGGCGATAGGGGCTAATACGGTATCGAGATCTTCTTCAGTCAAAACTGTGCCTGTGTATGCTTGATCATCGCGTTCAGAGGCACTAGCAAATTGAATCGCTAAGCTAATGCTAACGATTAGTGCCAGTGCGTAAATGAACGCTATTTTATGTGCAGACTTCATGGTCTTCTCCTTCCAGTTTGAGAAATACAAACGTACTTCTGCAAGAGCTTACCTAGGTTTATAAGACTGCCTGGCTTAACCAAAGCTGAATGCTGATGGAATAACGCCCGTTTATTTAATCAAAGCTCACGACTGTTTCGACATTTTGTGTTCGCTTTTCGTTGTAAGTGATTGATGTCGAGGGTTTGTTTGGCAGATTATGAGGAAGGAGCGGCTACGCGACTAATGCATGTTAATGCAAAAACTATTTGAGCAAATGCGGGTCGAATAAATGACCAAGTTTTTCAGTTTTGGTTTTCAAATATCCCTTGTTTTGCTCGGTTAGGCCGTGATCTATGGGTTTGCGCTCAATAATGTTTACCCCTAAGTCTTCCAAGGCTTTGGCTTTACGTGGGTTGTTGGTCATCAGAATGACGTTTTTAACGTTTAATGTATCTAACATAAAGCCGCAAATAGAATACTCGCGAAGGTCTGCGTCAAAGCCTAAATGTAAATTAGCTTCAACAGTGTCCATTCCTGTATCTTGTAATTGGTAGGCTTTAATTTTGTTCAGCAAGCCGATACCACGACCTTCTTGGCGAAGGTATAGCAATACACCTTTGCCGTGCTCAACAATGTTCTGCAAGGCTCGCTCGAGTTGAAACCCGCAATCACAACGAGTACTGAACAATGAATCGCCGGTTAAACATTCAGAGTGAATCCGAATGGGAACCGCTTCATCTGCTTGCCAATCGCCGTAGGTTAATGCCACATGTTCTTGACCGCTTGCTTCAACAAAGCCATGAATACGAAACTCACCAAAGCGTGTAGGTAGCTTTGCGGCGCTTACGTATTCAAATTGGGGTGTATTGTCGGTCATGTTTCACTCATTCGCTGTCGCGGTGTTACTGCTAATCACCCTATTTAGGGCTTATTGCGATCTTTACAAGGGTTAAGCGTTAAAAGCTTTGAAGTCAACGAGAGGCGCGGGCATGGCAATGCCGTAACCTTGGGCATAATCTACCCCCATTTTCCCTAACTGTACGCGGATTTCGGCGTTTTCAACAAATTCAGCGACCGTCTCCATACCCATGGCTTTGGCCACGTCGTTGATTGATCGCACCATGGCCGAGTCAATCGGGTCGGTGATTAAATCTCTAACAAACGCACCGTCAATTTTAACATACTGCACTGGTAAGCGCTTTAAATACCCATAGGATGAAAATCCGCTACCAAAGTCGTCTAATGCGAATGTACAGCCTAACTGTCTGAATGTCTTAATAAATTCTAGGGTTTCGTCGAGTTTAATAATAGCCATGCCCTCTGTGATCTCAAAACAGATTTTCTTATATGGCACAGAGAATTTCTCGAAGGCATTGAGAACGAATAGTTTAAAGTCGCGGTCAGCGAGCGATTGACCACAAAGATTAATGTTGCACTTGTGCAGTATCTCCGCGTGCTCAGTATTGTTGCTAAGCCACTCAAAATAGTTGTGAATAACCCAGCGATCAACCTTAGCACCTAGCGAGTAGCGTTCAGCAGCAGGCAAAAAGGCCCCCGGCGGTACCAGCCCTTTGTCCTCGGTTTGCATCCGCACCAATATTTCATAGCGATGACCATCTGCCATTTCACGCAGTGGCTGATAATGCTGGTAATAGAGTTTAAAGTTGTTGTTATCAAGTGCTTCGTTTATATACGCCAACCAATTTAGTTCATTTTCGTAACGCCGTGTGCTTACGTCATCCGCAGAGTATCGATGAATCTGATTACGTCCTTGTTCCTTGGCGATGTAACACGCTGCGTCGGCCATACTCATCATTTGCTCGGGTGAATCGATTTTGTCGGTACGTTCCACCAAACCAATACTCAAGCCCAGTGAGAATACTTTATTTTCCCACATAAACCGAAAATCTGACACTGCATTAAGGAGTTTAGTGGCCAATATATAGGCTTCATCAGAGCTCGAATTCGTCATTAAAACACCAAATTCATCACCGCCGAGCCGAGATAATAAGCCTTTTTTACCCACTACTTCGTCAAGTAGGCGCGCCAATTGCTGAAGTAACGCATCGCCGGCTTTGTGCCCGCAGGTATCGTTTACAACTTTAAATTGATCAAGATCCATATACAAAAGAGCCATTGGACGCGAGGTATCATATTTCCCTCCTAGCTGAAGTTGCAAACGACGCTCAAACTCCCGTCGATTATTAACACCAGTTAGCGAGTCGTGGGTGGCTAGATACTCTAGACTGATATTTGATTGCTTGCGCTCGGTGACATCGAACACTGAGCCATACAAGAATGATTGATCTCCTTCCTGATGGAACTGACAGGACAATGAGAACCAAAACTCTGATCCGTCTTTACGCAATCCTCTAAACTCTCTTCCGAGCACAACTTTATTTGCTCGTAATTCGCCAATTAATACATCGCGATCGCTGGGGTTTACGTAAAAATCGTCAGTAGACCTTACACTACTGAGCATGTCGTCCTCATTTTCATAGCCGAACAGCTGCCACATAGCCGGGTTTACCGAAACTAACGTGCCTGCTGGGGTCGAGGTATATAAGCCTTCCGCGGAATTGCGAAATAACTGATAAAACTGTTTCAAGTCGTCGATCCGTTGCTCTTGTTGACTTTGCTGCACGCGGATCAAAGCTTTCTCATTTGACTCAATCGCTACTGCTAGGTTTAAGATGCCAAGCACAGACAAAAATATGATCACCAATGTTGCAAATTGGTCGATACTTTCTGCACTGGCATAGAAGTAAAGGTTAGTCCCGGCGGCTAGCGCTAAACACAGCCAGCCAAGGATGAATATTTGGCTGGGTTTGCTGCTGAAACGATGTCGGTAATGCACCGCCTTAAGACATTGAGTAAGCACACAAGCGATGGTAATTAAGACAATTGCTTGTGCCTGCAAACTGGGCTCAAGGAGCCCCCATACTGGAATGTAGCCCAGCGGTAAAACATGGCTGATTATCTGAATCAGACGCGGACTCTTTGTAAAAATGGAGCAACTGACCCGAGCCATAGTAAACATCAACAAAGTCATTAAGATGGCGGTGATTAATGATGCGAATTGGGTGATTCGGGTGAAATGGCTGACGAAACCCTGCATGTTTAATACGGTCAACATCAGGGTAAAACACGCAAGAGAAAACCAAAATCGCACAGGACTGCGCATTAACAAGTAAGTCACCAAAAAATAAAGGGTGAAAACCATTGATGAACCCACAAAGATCCCGAACAAAATATGCTTGTTTTGCTCGCTACTGATCCAGGCTTCAGCACTACTCAGTGAGATCGGCATCAACAATAGTCCAGGGTCGCGAATCCTAATGTATATGCTTACTTGCTGATTAGGTGCGACGTTGAACGGACTAACAAAGTGCCTATGGTCAACCTGTCTTGCCTGAAATGAACGGCTCACACCGGACAAATAGGAATGCACAATTCGCCCTAATTCGTCGATGATATACACATCAACAGTATCGAGATTTGAGTCCGCTACAGATAAATAAAAGCTTTGATTCGTTCCCAGATTATTGTGTACATCAGTTCGGATCCACAATGCCTCGTCGTTACCAAGGGGAGTCGTCTCCCACCGAGGCTGCCAACCGACTAAGGTTTGAATTTCACTCAATTGGCGGTTATTGGCATCGCGCAATGACTCGGAGTGGGAGATTAGATCAAATACAGTGTGCTGGTTACTCGCGTCAATATTGACAACTTGTGCAAATACGTTGGCGCTCATCATGACACAACAGATGATGCTCCATCGGCAAAGCCATTCGAATAATGGCTGATAATCATTCGCGTCAGTGCTAGACAATGCGACACGCTTACTCAAATCGTTGGATCCTTAACGCCTGATTTACTGCTAAAGCTTAGCGCAAATCCGGCTTCAATGCGCGTTGCGTTGCGAGAAATATTGAACCTTAATGTAGAATACTTTCGGATCAGTTTAAACCCCTGCAACCATCTGAAAATTATCAATAAAATCTAGGGCGATAAGAGATTTGAACTTTAATACGAATGGTTGCGATGGCCAGCTATTTAGCGTCATTAAGCGAACAGTATTCCAATCAGTCTCGACGTCTGATCAACGTGTGTGGTTTAGCGGCAAGTATTTTCAATTGGTGGATTTCGGTGTAGGTTATTCAACCAATAGCTGAAACTATCTTAACAAGGAGCATTTTCGATGATGCGGAAAAAAACCTTCACTGGCATTCACCTTGGGTTGACTTTGGCGTTAGTTAGCGCACTGACCACATCCCCCACACTGGCTGCAGGTAATGCTGAAGCCGGTAAAGCTCGCGCTACCGTCTGCGCTTCCTGTCACGGTCAGAATGGTATTTCATTTATTCCCAACTATCCAAATTTAGCGGGGCAGAAAGAGCAATACTTAGCTGAATCCTTGAAAGCCTACCGAGATGGTTTACGCAATCATATGGTGATGTCACCCCAGGCGAAAGGATTGAGCGACGAAGACATCGCCAATTTAGCTGCTTATTACTCCAGTCTTGACCCGAAGCCTGAGTAAGAATTATTTATGAGCGTAAACCAAATGCGAATTATTCGTGTATAGAAGGCATATGTAATTTAATTTTGGAACGCACATGCTGGTATTACATCATCTAAACAACTCAAGGTCGCAACGGATTCTGTGGTTACTCGAGGAGTTACAGGTAGATTACACGCTTAAGACCTATCAGCGCGACGCCAAAACTAATCTAGCTCCCGCACAACTGAAGCTCGTCCATCCTCTTGGTAGAAGCCCTGTAATTACTGACGGTGATGCGACCATTGCGGAATCCGGCGCGATAATTGAGTACATTATTACACAGTACGGAAATGGACGAGTTCTTGGCGAGCTCAGCGAAACTGAGAAACAAGAACAGTCATTCTGGTTGCACTTTGCTGAGGGGAGTTTTATGCCTCCGCTCGTAACGCGTATGGTGCTGGAGAAAGGTAAAGAGAAAGCGGCCCCTTTCTTCATCAAGTACATCATCGATAAGTTCGTCAACGCTGTAATGGATGCTTACTTCGGCCCCAATATCAAAGCTAATATAGAGTTTGTTGAACGCCATTTAGCCGATAGACAATGGTTCGTTGGCGAGTCATTGAGTGCTGCGGACTTTCAGATGAGTTTTCCGCTTGAGGCGATTGTGGCGAAACAAGGCAAGCAAGCGCCTCCAGCTATTCGCGCATTTGTTGAGCGAGTGCACGCACGTGAAGCCTATCAAAGGGGGCTAGAGAAAGGCGGTAAATACGACTACGCATAGCGTTTATATGAGTTCAGATGTGGTTTAGATAGCGAATTTAAATGTTAATCTGACAGCGTGGTCCGATCGAGATAATTACTGATGGCAGCTAAGAACGCATCGCCATACCGCTCTAATTTAGTAGCGCCAACGCCGCTCACCCTGAGAAATTCATTTTTAGTTGTCGGTAACTGCGCCGCCATGTCGGCTAATGACGCGTCACTGAAGACTACAAATGGCGGTACACCATCTTCGTCAGCAATGGATTTACGCAAGTGCTTCAAACGTGCAAATAATTGCTTATCGTAATCTTTAGCCTGGAACTTATCGACTTTCGTCGGTTTAACGCTCAAGCGTGGTATAGCCAATTTGCAGGGGGCTTCACCGCGTAATACGCCGCGCGCTGCCTCCGTGAGCTTTAAGCTCGCGTTATCAGTGATGTCAATGCGAATCAGTCCTTTATGGACGAGTTGATTGATAATGCTATGCCAATAAGTGTCAGTTTGCTCTTTGCCAATCCCATAGGTTGATAAGGCTTGGTGATTGTTTTCAACAATCCGTTTATGCGACTTTCCGCGGAGTACATCAATTAAATATTGCGCACCCACTGGTTGGGCTATGCGCAGAATACAGGATAACAACTTCTGCGCAGTTACTAAGCCATCGAAATGTCGTGGTGGGTCGAGACAGACATCGCAATTACCGCATTCGGTACCTGCATACTCAGAAAAATAATTCAGCAGTACTTGTCTACGGCAGGTTTGAGCCTCCGCAAATGCCTCCATTGCACTGAACTTTTGCAGTTCTATTGATTCACGCTCACTATTGCCCATAGCAATCCACTGGCGAATACGTGCACCGTCTTTTTCATCAAATAGCAGTAGCGCTTCTGACGGCATACCATCGCGTCCCGCTCGCCCAGTCTCTTGATAATACGCTTCGATACTTCGCGGTACATCGTGGTGAATAACAAAACGCACGTTACTCTTATTGATACCCATACCAAAAGCAACGGTGGCGACCACAATATCAATCGCATCGGTTTGAAATTGGCGCTGAACCCGTTGGCGCTCTTCTGTTTCCATGCCGGCGTGATAGCCTGCTGCTTTTAAACCATTGCGATGGAGTTTCTCACTTAACTCATCGACTTTACGTCGACTGTTGCAATAGATAATGCCACTGCCGTCTTGTTGCTTTAAATAGGCTAAGATTTGATCGAAAGGTTTATACTTTGGCAAAACGTTGTAGCGAATGTTGGGTCGGTCAAAGCTATTTTTCAAGACTAACGGTTCTTGTAAGCCTAATTGGAACTGAATATCGGCCTGTGTCGTATTATCTGCCGTGGCGGTAAGTGCTATTACCGGGACGCCAGGAAACAACGACTTCAGCTCCCCAAGTCGTCTGTACTCAGGGCGAAAATCGTGACCCCAATGTGACACGCAATGCGCTTCATCCACGGCAAAAGAGGCAATGGTTACCGATTGCAGCAGCCTTAAAAATCGGCCCTGTAAAAGTCGCTCGGGCGCCACATAGAGAATGTCTAGTTCACTACTGGTGACTTTGGCCAAGGTAGTTTGAATCGCTATGTCATCTAGGCTGCTATTGATAAAGGCGGCCTTAATACCGTTTTGCAATAGCTGTTCAACTTGGTCTTGCATCAGCGCAATCAACGGCGATACAACGATGGTTACACCGCTCGTTAGCAGCGCTGGAACTTGATAACACAAGGACTTGCCACCACCGGTAGGCATCAAGATTAAACTGTCTTTTCCCGCTAAGGTATTCTCAATAGCGGCTAATTGACCTGCGCGAAACTGTGGGTAGCCAAATACTTCTTCAAGAGCCGCTAAGGGCGTTGCATAAGTGGCAGGTTTGACTACAGGAGTTTGCATGCTAGTGATAAACTTGGCTCAGTTAGGGTTATTCTCTCAACGGCTAATGATACGCGTTTTATGCGTTGGCTTCACTGGCTAACTGGCACAAGTTTTCAACATTCTGTTGTAAGGATCAGCAATGAACGAACAATTACCTGAGTTAATTGACGAGTTAGTAAGCACCCCTGAAGACGCTTCGCAAATTGCCCGCTCTGCAAATATGCTGGAGCAGGAAGATGCAGATATAGCGCTTATTCTCGAATCGCTGCCGGTAGAGCAGCGGATAAGCACCTTTAGTGCCTTACCTCGCCACAGAATGCTCGATGTGTTGGTGGAGATGCGCTCTGATCCGCGCGAAATTTTGATCGACGCAACGCCGCAGGATCAGTGGGCAAGCATCTTTAGTGACATTGATGCTGAAGATTTATTGGAGTTGATGGACTCACTACCCAATCGACTCATCGACCGCGCGTATGAGGCTCTCGATTCACAGCAACAAGCCTACTTTGATGATGCACGCCAATTCCCGGTTGAGCAAATTGGTCACTGGCTCAATCACGACATGCTGGTTTTACCTCTCAATGCAAAGGTGCGAGAAGGATTGCGGTTGATCCGTAGGGGGGTGCCAAGCTACTGCGATACCATTTATTTATTGAATCGATCAGGCCAATTTGCCGAAGCGGTGAAACTCGCGCGTGTATTTAACGCTGCTGAGCACATTCCTTTGGTTGAACTTGCTGAGGAAGGACTTACCGTGCTCAAGGCCACCGACGAGAATGTCTCAGCGTCTTTGCTAGTGCAACGCTCGGGTTACACGTCGTTACCGGCAGTGGATGACAATAATAAGCTTGTAGGACGCTTGGATATTGGCGCTGCCTCAGAATTAATCAACGAAAATTATGAGCGTCAAGTGATGGCAACCGCCGGTATGGATGAAGATGAGGATTTATTCTCGCCGGTGGCCAAGAGTGCCAAAAATCGCGCACTTTGGTTGGGTATTAACTTGATCACGGCGTTTTTAGCCTCTTGGTTCATTGGCTTGTTTGAAGCCACATTGCAACAAGTTGTCGCGCTCGCTGTTTTAATGCCGGTAGTCGCGAGTATGGGAGGGATTGCTGGCAGTCAGACATTAACCCTGATCGTGCGCGGTCTAGCCCTAAGACAGGTTACGGCAGCAAACATGAAGGCACTTTTGACCAAAGAGTTCCAAGTGGGCGGTGTGAACGGCATTATCTGGGCAATTGTGATAGGTATAGTGGCTTACTTTTGGTTTGCGAACCCGGTCTTAGGCCTAGTTATCGCACTGGCAATATTGGCTAATATCGTTTGTGCGGCATGTGCTGGTGTATTCATTCCGGTTTTATTGGACAAATTAAAAATAGACCCAGCGTTATCGGGTTCAGTCATCTTGACTACCGTCACTGATATTGTGGGATTTGTCGCGTTTTTAGGCTTGGGTACACTTTTTTTACTGTGACCTTGGCATGAGTTGCCGTTACAATACGCGGCCTCAATTTTCGATGTGAAAAAGCCGTGACCGCTTCATTAGATCAACAAACACGTGCCGGAGTGTTATTCGCTATTGCAGCCTATAGCATGTGGGGCTTTGCGCCCATGTATTTTAAGTTGTTGGACTTTATGCCAGCAACGGAAATTTTGGTGCATCGCGTTGTTTGGTCAGCGATACTCCTTTTAATTCTCGTGGTTTTGCGCAATCAATGGCCGAAAATAAAAGCGGCAATTACCTCTCGCAACGTAATGCTTATTCTACTCGCCGCAGGCCTATTGTTAGCCGCAAATTGGTTATTGTTCATTTGGGCGGTTAATAATGATCAGTTACTGGAAGCCAGTTTGGGTTACTATATTAACCCACTGTTTAATATTCTTTTTGGCCGTTTGTTCTTGGCAGAACGTTTACGACCAATGCAAAAGGCTGCCGTAGTGTTAGCCATTACCGGTGTCGCGATTGCCATTGCGGGACTCGGATATCTGCCTTGGATTGCCTTAGTTTTGGCCATAAGCTTTTCGTTGTATGGCCTGCTGCGTAAAAAAGTCGCTGTCGATTCTATGCCCGGTTTATTTATTGAAACATCGATGATGTTGCCTGCTGCTGTGGTCTATTGGCTGGTGTTTGGCGGAGAGGGGAGCAATATGTTAACTAACGACACATATTCCAACACTTTACTCCTGCTAGCGGGGGTAATTACCACTGCACCACTGTTGTGTTTTACTGCGGCAGCGCGCCGGATCCAGTATTCGACCCTTGGGTTTTTCCAGTATATCGGTCCGAGTATTATGTTTTTGTTGGCGGTATTTTACTATCAAGAGCCGTTGGATGTTGCCCGCTTGATCACCTTCGGTTTTGTGTGGACGGGACTGGTGATTTTTTGCCTAGATTCACTGCGTAATTATCGGCAGCAACAACGAGCCGCTAAGGTCGGTTAGCTCACGTTGTGGTCGTGAACGATGCGGTTGCGACCATCTGATTTGGCTTGATAGAGCAACGAATCAGCAGTTGCCAGCATGGCCTCTAAATTTTTCCTACCAATAGTCGTTACACCAATACTGGTGGTCACTTTCAACACTTGTTGTTGAAATTTGATGTTGCGGCTCTGAATGGATTCCCGCAATTGTTCCAGCCGTTCAATCGCTTCGATGGGGTTAATATCGGGCAGATAGATACAGAATTCCTCGCCGCCAAATCGCGACACGTAAACGTCTGAAAATTGACTAGCTAGGATCTTAGCGACGTCTTTAAGCACCTTGTCACCAGCATCATGGCCATAGGTATCATTGATTTTTTTAAAGTGGTCGAGATCGATAAGCGCAATGACTTGATGGTTCGGTTGATTGCGCGTGACGTGATTTACCGAATAGAAAAAGTGGCGGCGATTGGGTAAACCGGTGAGATAATCAGAATTGGCAGCGCGGCGAATAGCTTCAACGTTCTCAATATATTCGACATTTTGATTGATCCGCACCAAAAACTCTTCTTGGCAAAAAGGTTTGTGTAAGAAGTCATTAGCCCCACTTTTCAAAAAGCGCGCTGATAACAGTGAACTATTGCCTGCAGATACGCCAATGATCGCCAGCCGTTCTTTGGTCATAGATTTACGTAGCTCGGCAACAAACTCGGTACCGTTCATATCAGGCATATGGTAATCAGTTACAACTAACTGAATATTCGGACGCTCGTGTAAAATGGCTAAACCTTGCTGGGCCGAATCCGCTTCAAAAGTTTGAAAGTTGTGTAGCCGTAATAACGATGCCATTGAAGCGCGGCCAACCCGCGAGTCGTCAACGACCAATACACCAATATCTTTATTTTTATCGAGTCTTGCCAGCAGTCGGCTCAAATAATCATAAACCTGGGCATTTTCTTTGGGGATGTAGTCGACAACGTCTTTACTCAGTATGTGCTCTCGAGTGTCATCATCCAGGCGACCGGTAACGACAATGGTCGGGATAAAGCTTTCGATTGTGAAATCAATGGCCTCACCGTTAGGCGCATCGGGCAAGTTGTAATCGACTACTGCACATAGATATTCTTCCGGATTTGAATGACCGAACATGTGACGGGCAGCCGTCAAAGAGGAAGCACATACTGGAATTAACAACGCTTGCTGCACCAACTTGGTGATCAGCTTCATGCTAGTAGAACTGTCTTCAATCACCAGTACTTTTTTTTGCATGTGCGCGCAGCCTTTTATACCTCGAGTCCTGAAACTATAACAAGCAAATTAGAGTTTGGATAATTTTGCGTAATTAAGCATCAGCCACTTAGTGCCAACGTCGTCAAAGTTCACTTGGATGCGGGCCTGAGCACCTGAGCCTTCGCAGTTCAATACGGTACCGTCACCGAATTTGCCATGCATAACGCGGTCTCCCAGTCCAAAGCCACTCTCTTCGAACGTTTCAACCGTAGTTTGCTGACTGAAGCGGTTGTGTACTGGTCTGGAAATGGTGGTGCGCAAGCGCACTTCTTCAACACAGTCTTTGGGCATTTCTTTGATAAAGCGCGATTGCGTATGAAATTTGTCTTGTCCATAAACTCGGCGAGATTCAGCATAGGTAACATACAGTTTTTGCATAGCGCGGGTCATACCTACGTAGCAGAGGCGACGTTCTTCCTCCAAGCGGCCGGGCTCTTCATGGCTTTGCTGACTCGGAAACATGCCCTCTTCAACGCCGGCAAGAAAAACCATCGGGTACTCTAAACCCTTGGCGGTATGGATAGTCATCATCTGCACCGCGTCCTGGTGAGCATCCGCTTGTGCCTCGCCCGCCTCCAACGATGCGTGAGCGAGAAATGCGTCCAGCATCGTCATATTTTCAACATCATCTGGCATTTCAAATTCTTTACAGGCGGATACTAGTTCCTCTAAGTTTTCGATCCGTGACTGTGCTTTTTCTCCCTTTTCAGCCTGGTACATTGCCAATAGGCCTGAGCGCTTGATCACCGTATCTGCTTGTTGATCTAATGGCAGGTCGGTGATGGCTTGCTTGAGTGACAAGATAAGATCGATAAAGCCTTGTAGGGCTGTCGCTGCACGTCCAGATAAGCGCTTGTCAGCTAGCATAATTAATGCAGTTTGCCACAGCGACTGTTCAATTGTGCGGGCGTGCTCGCGCACTTGTGCTAACGTACGTTCACCAATACCGCGAGTAGGTGTATTAACTACACGCTCAAAGGCTGCATCATCTAAGGGTTGATTGATCATGCGTAGATAGCCCAAAGCGTCTTTGATCTCCTGCCGCTCGAAAAAGCGCAGACCACCATATATGCGATACGCCAGCGACTGATGCAGCAAGGCCTCTTCTAATACCCGAGACTGAGCATTATTGCGATATAAAATCGCGCAGTCGCTTAACGCATTGCCATAATCACTCCAACGCTTAATCTGCGAGACAATAAAGCGGGCTTCGTCGAGTTCGTTAAAGCCGGCGTATATAGATATCTTTTCGCCCTCTTCGCCTTCAGTCCAAAGCTCTTTGCCCAAGCGACCGTGGTTGTGATCAATAACGGCGTTGGCGGCTTTAAGGATATTGCCGGTTGAGCGATAGTTTTGCTCAAGGCGAATCGTTTCGGCAGCGGGGAAATCGCGTAAGAAATACTGGATATTATTGACGTTCGCTCCGCGCCAGCCATAGATGGATTGATCGTCATCGCCGACGATCATCATATTGTTGTCACCACCGGCTAATAACCGCAGCCAGGCATACTGAATATTGTTGGTATCTTGAAACTCATCGACCAGAATTGCGCGAAAACGCTTTTGATAGTGAGCTAACAACGTCGGGTGATTGAGCCACAGTTCGTGAGCGCGCAGTAATAATTCAGCAAAGTCCACAAGGCCGGCACGATCACAAGTTTGCTGATATACCTCATAAATTTCGCGCATCTTTATCTGTGTTGGGTCGTTGTGAGTTTCGATATGCTGTGGCCGCAATCCCTCGTCTTTATTGCCGTTGATAAACCACTGGATCTGTTTTGGCGGGTAGTGCTTTTCATCTAAATTCATACTTTTAAGCACACGCCGAATAAGCCGATACTGGTCGTCCGAGTCGAGAATTTGAAAGCTTTGTGGCAAACGCGCTTCGTCGTAGTGACTGCGTAACAGTCGGTGCGCCAAACCATGGAATGTACCAATCCACATAGTATGTAAGGATTGTTGCATTAAGCTTTCGATGCGACCGCGCATCTCACGTGCCGCTTTGTTGGTAAAGGTTACGGCCAAAATGCTGTGCGAAGCGATCCTCTCGACTTCCATTAACCAAGCAATGCGGTGCACCAACACGCGTGTTTTACCACTGCCCGCTCCTGCCAACACCAGCATATCAGAGGGTTTAGCGGCTACTGCATCGCGTTGTTTATCATTGAGATCATCGAGTAATCGAGAGACGTCCATACTTACCGTACTTGTTACTTCTGGAAGCGCGAGTATAGCAGTTTATCTGTGAATTTATACAGCACTGAGTCTTGCAACCCGCTATACATCGCAATAAACGGCCGATTGATAACAACGATGCTGACACTCAATGAAAGTTTACTATTCTTAGTTCGGTTTATTGAATTATTAATCTTCATCCCAACTAAACGAAGTATTGCGGCGCAAGGAATACTCACTATGCATGCATTCGAAAGTAAAACACAGTCGTTTTGGCTAGACCTAAAACAGCAAGCACATAAAACGGCTCAACAAGAACCGTTACTGGCGAGCTATGTGCACGCTTGTATTCTTGCTCACCATAACTTTGAAAGTTCATTGAGTTTTATTTTATCCAATAAGCTCGCCGACAACGTGATGCCAGCCTTAGCCATTCGCGAAGTATTTGAGCAGGCCTATTTACTGCAGCCGCATATTGCCGAAGCTGCGACCACTGATATCCTCGCAATTGTTAATCGCGACCCAGCGGTCAGCACCTTTTTACCGGTGCTCATGTACTTCAAAGGCTTTCAATCTATACAGGTACATCGACTCGCTCATTACCTGTGGCTACAGGGGCGGACTGATCTCGCGTTGTTTTTACAAAGTCGCAATTCGGAGGTATTTGGCGTTGACATCCATCCAGCTGCAACCATTGGTAAAGGCGTAATGTTTGACCACGCGACCGGTATTGTTATTGGCGAAACTGCCGTGGTTGAAGACAACGTTTCGATCCTGCAAAACGTTACGCTGGGTGGAACTGGGAATCAATCGGGCGACCGCCACCCGAAAATCCGCGAGGGTGTGATGGTTGGCTCCGGCGCAAAGATATTAGGCAATATTGAAGTAGGGCACGGCTCTAAGGTTGGCGCTGGCAGTGTTGTACTCGACAACGTGCCTGCTGGGGTAACGGTGGTTGGTGTACCAGCTAAAGTCGTTGGTAAGCCCGACTGTTGTATGCCTTGCGACTCTATGCAGCAGAACGTCCTAGCAGATAAAGAATAGCTATTCTTTATCTGCTAACCGACTAACTTAAGTAAGTCATTGAGTGCACATAACTGCACAGTAGGTAGTATACGACAAGGCTCGTTGCGCAAGTTCATCTCGCGATTACACGCAAACCAAGCGCTTTGCATACCGACTTGGTGTGCGGCCCATACGTCCTTGACGAGGTGATCGCCAACGTGAAGTACCCGCTCAGCAGGTAACCCCAACTCTACTAATGCACGATCAAACATCACGGGAGAAGGCTTCATGGGGGCGTGAATATTGGCTTGATAACACGCACTAAATAAATGTCCAATACCGACTTGCTGCAAATCCACATTGCCATTAGTTATAGCTACAATTGGCATGTGTTTAACCAGTTCTGATAATAAAGAATATACATTCTCATTAATGCTAAAGTCACTTCTTGCCTGATAGAACACTTGATAGCCAGACTCTGCAAGCTGTTCGCATTGCTCTGCGCTATAGCCCGCCAGTTCGCCTAAACGTCTCAACACAGCTTTGCGTAAACGTGTCATATCTGAACTCAAGCGGGGGTCTTGTCGAATCGCGGCTTTTCTACATGGGTTCCATTGGGACGGAACTAACGCTGCAATCGCTGGGTGCTCAGTAGTGATATAGTCTTGTAATTTGGCGGTTGCGCGACGAATGATCGGACCGTTGTCATACAGGGTGTCATCTAAGTCGAACGTAATCGCTTGTGGCCTTTGCAGCTGACGGAAAACGAGCATATTTAACCTTACTTTTTCTTAGCGCGCGGGTGAGCCTTATCATAAACCGATGCTAAATGCTGAAAATCTAAGTGTGTATACACTTGAGTCGTCGACAAATTAGCGTGCCCCAATAGCTCTTGCACTGCGCGTAAATCTCCACTGGATTCTAATACGTGCGTAGCAAAGGAATGGCGCAGTTTATGTGGGCTGACTGAGCTATCTAAACCTCGAGCAATAGCCATTTGCTTAAGGCGATTGGCAACTTGACGGTTGGATATACGCCGATTTTGTTTACTGATGAACAGGGCGTTATCTGTACTTGTAGCGAAAGTACTACGGATTTTTAACCACGCGTGCAATGCTTCAAGGGCCTTCTCGCCGATCGGTAACAGACGTTGTTTATTGCCTTTACCCGTTACTCGAAGCGTGGCATCAGGCTGAATGTCTTCGAGCTGGATGTTGGTTAGCTCGGCTAACCGTAAGCCACAGCCATACAGCAACTCAAACATGGCTTCGTCGCGGCAAGTGATAGCGGGGTCTTGCTCGGGAGCGCTCTGAGAATCAAGCAACTGCTGGGCTTCATCGACACTTAAGTGCTTCGGTAAAGGCTTGCCTTGTTTCGGTGCGCTAACACCAACGCAAGGGTCGTGTTCAATTTCTCCCCTGTCGCGCAGATATTTGCAGAATGTCCGCAGCGCTGAAAGACGTGTCGCACTGCTTCGCGCACTCAAACCTTGTTGTCGCGCGATCATTAGTGCGCGTTTAACATGTTGCTGAGTGAGTTGCTGAGGCTCTTCGACGCCGCAATCCGCAAAGAGTTGGGTTAACTGTCGGGTGTAATTACTGCAAGTATGCGGTGAAAGTCCGCGCTCTGCACGCAGGAATTGAATAAATCGCTCAATCCATGTCGTGATTGACATGCCATTCACACATTAATAACTGACTAAATCAGGCAGTAGAATGTTGAGGAATTGCTGAAGTTGGGTAAGTAGCAAAGTATCCATATCAGGATTGAAATGCCCAGGATCATTGCTGCCAACAGCGAGTATTCCTAAATCATTTTCTTCGCCTAACCGCACTAAAACAGCGGATTCAGCAGGTTGCTCGTCGAATAATAACTGTTTTTCATGGGCGCTTAAGCGTCCGAAATAAAACATTTTGTTTTTGAAATGCTTTTCAACAAACAAGCGCTGGTGGATTTCCGACATCGCAAAGGGGCCTGAAAATGGCTTAATCGACACTGCAGAAAGCTTCAGTTGTTGTAGCATAACTTGCTCAAGCGTATTTTGAATGTCGGCGAAATCTTTGCACTGCCAAAGGCGAATGTTGAGATCCACATAAACGCGGTAGATACGCTCATTTTGTTTGGCAATAGCAATAAGTTGGTGGATTTTTCGGCTTAGCTGACGGACTTTGTTACGGAGTATCTCGCTCTGTTTCTCAACCAGTGACACACTGCCGTGTTGCTCGTGAGGAATGACCAGTTTTTCCAGCAGTTCCGGGTAGTGCGCAAAGAATTCTGGGTTGTTTAGCAAATAGGCGCGCACGTCTTCGGCGCGCACCGCAGCATCGTCAGGAGCGATGGTAGCGATTGCGTTGTCAGCGGTTTGCGTTGCATCTTTCATAGTTGCAACTGCCCATCAAAAATGTGTTCAGCAGGCCCTGTCATTTTTATCACGTTATCCTTACCTTGCCAGCGAATTTTTAAGCTGCCACCGGGCAGTTCAACTTTCACTTCTTTGCCTAATTTACCTTGAATTTGTCCTATTGCAACTGCTGCGCATGCACCGCTGCCACATGCGAGTGTTTCGCCGGCACCACGTTCAAATACGCGTAGCTTAATATGCGTGGGATTGAGCACTTGCATAAAGCCGACATTAACACCCGCGGGAAAGCGCTCGTGCCGCTCCAGCAAAGGGCCGATAGTTTCCACATCAGCCGCTTCGATATCGTCTACTTCCATCACGCAGTGAGGATTGCCCATGGAAACGGCACCACAAAACAGTGTGTGCTCTTGGGCCCGAATAATGTACGTTTTCTCTTCTTTCTGCGCGGTTAATGGAATTTCACTTGGGGTGAAGTTTGGCCGTCCCATATTCACTGTTACGTTTCCGTCGCGCTCTAGATACAACACCATTTTGCCAGCCTTGGTGCTGACCACTATTTTGTTACGATTGGTTAAACCTTTGAGTTTTACAAACCGCGCAAAACAGCGCGCACCATTACCACATTGAGAGACTTCGGAGCCGTCGGCGTTAAAAATTCGGTAGTGAAAATCTTGGTCGGGATCGTAAGGAGGCTCGACCATTAACAATTGGTCGAAGCCAATACCAAAGTTGCGATCTGCTAGCTTTTGAATCTTTTCTTTCGACAAAAACACGTTCTGTGAGACGTTGTCGATGACGACAAAATCGTTCCCTAAACCGTGCATTTTTGAGAAGTCTACTAGCATTATTAGCGCATTATTTTTGTATTTATAGCTATAGTTTACGAAATCTTGTGCTCACCTTTCCAGAGATCTTTTTGTTTTTCTCGTTCACGTACTACATGGGCTTGATTTTCATCGACTAAAATCTCGGCTGGACGGCAGCGACTGTTGTAGTTTGACGCCATAACAAAACCGTATGCTCCGGCACTGCGAACGGCTAATAAATCGCCTTCGCTGATCGCTAGTTTGCGATCTTTACCCAAGAAGTCACCGGTTTCACAAACTGGGCCGACGATATCGTATACCGTTGGCGTAGCGTTAGATTTTTGTTTCAGAGGGATAATTTCTTGCCAAGCAGAGTACAAAGCGGGGCGCAATAAATCATTCATCGCCGCATCAACAATAGCGAAATTCTTTTCTTCACCCGCCTTTATGAATTCGACTTTGGTCACTAATATGCCTGCGTTACCGCTAATCGCGCGGCCGGGTTCCAAAATCAACATTAAGTCTTCGCGGCCTTGCATTTGTTCGGCCATCGCTTGGGCATATGCGTCGGGTAGAGGTGGTTGCTCATCTTTATAGCGCACGCCTAAGCCACCACCCACATCGAGGTGCTTGATGTGTATATTCTTATCGGCTAACTGGTCAATTAATGTTAGGAGTCGTTTCAGTGCATCTACAAATGGCGATAGCTCAGTTAGTTGTGAGCCAATGTGACAATCCATTCCCACAACGTGCAGATTGGGTAACGAAGCCGCCAATTCGTATGTCGCCAGAGCCCTATCGCTAGCAATACCAAACTTGTTGGCCTTTAGGCCGGTAGAAATGTACGGGTGAGTCTTGGCATCAACATCTGGGTTTATGCGCAGCGAAATATTGGCGACCTTGCCACAACGTACAGCAACGTCACTGATACGCTGTAACTCTGACTCAGACTCCACATTGAAGCACAAAATATTACATGCTAGCGCATATTCAATTTCTTCGGCCGTTTTACCCACGCCACTAAATACAACCTTTTTGGGGTCACCGCCAGCTTCGATAACACGCGCCAACTCGCCCGCTGAGACTATGTCGAAACCCGAGCCAAGTTTGGCTAGTACGCTCAAGACTCCCAAGTTAGAGTTAGCTTTCACTGCGTAACAAATAAGGTGAGGGTGATTGCCAACAGCGCTATCAAAGGCGCGCCAGTGCCGCTCTAACGTTTTTCGCGAATAGATATAAAGTGGCGTACCGTACTCAGCAGCAATCTCTTGAACAGCAACATCTTCCGCATACAAAATACCGTCTTCATAATTGAAATAATCCATTATTTCTCCTCTTGCTGAGCATCGGTTTGCTCTGAATCAGGAGTTTCTTGCTCGGTGTTTTGCGGTGGATCTTGCGGTAAATATAGTGGGCCTCGATAGCCGCAGGCAGAAAGAAACACACAAGTTGCTGCGGCAAGAGCCAAATAACGAGATTTTTTCAAGGCAGATGACGTCCAAAGGTACTAACGGAGAATCCCGCTATCATCGCATTGACGGTTTAAATTGCAAGCTTCATGAGCTGCTGGCGAGTGCGATCCGGGAACTTAACCTGGCGCCATAGTTGTTGACATACCTGCTCAGTTTGATCCCAATTTTTTTGTATCAGCCAATCAATCAAGATATCCGGATTATTTGGAAAAGTGATAGGCTCTAGATTTTCTGCGTTAAGCCACTCTTCGACACTGTCCGTGTCGAGGATGTACATAGTGTCGCAGAGATTAAGATCGCGCAGTGTTTGGGCATTTGAAAGCTGTTCGAATTGCCCATTTAAAGGCTTGAGTAACAACTTTTTGCCCAATCGCAAGGCTTCACTGGACAATTCAAAACCGGCGTTTGCTATCACCCCAGAGGTATTGACCAGCGCTTGCTTGAAGGCTTTCTGTGAAGTTGGATGCCATTCAACATGCTGTCGTTTGTGGGTTCGCTGTACGTCTGGATGAAAACACACAAACGGTTGCTCGCTGATTGGCTCAAGCATGGCTTGTACGTCTTCAATGGACTCAAATGGCAAATAAACCAGTACTTTATCAGCAGTCGGATTGTCAATGGGTTGCTCAACAATGAATGGCGGTAAAATGGCTTTGCCAAAGTGAAACCAATGTACACCCAGCTGAATATCCGTTGGGGCAAAAAAGCGCATAATGATGTTGTCGATAAAACTTGCACCGGCCTTGGGCGCTCCGAGACTGAATGCAGCTTGATGGCTAATCGATAGCGATGGTATACCTTGTCGTTTGGCTGCCCATGCAGTTAGTGGCTCGAAGTCATTGATAACCAGATCGTACTGACGTAGGTCTAACGCGTTTAAGTCGCGATAAAACTGTCGATATTGCTGGGACTTTACGGTTTGCCATTTGGCCACTTGGCCGCGTTTACAGACAAAACTCAAACCGCTATAGGTTTGATAGGCGCCAAAGCATTCCATATCGAAATATTTCTTTGCGGCTCGGCCGGAGAAAAAATAATCGACTTGCACGTCGTCGCGTTGATTAAATGCGTGGGCCATTGCCCGTGCGCGCGTGATGTGTCCGTTGCCGGTGCCTTGTACACCGTAGGCAATTTTGAGCATAGTTAAACCATGATATATAAACTTAACAACCCAATGGTTGTGCCCAGCGCCGCACCAGCGAGGATATCGCCAGGATAATGTACGCCCAGCAAAATGCGCGATAAACCAATCAAGCCAGCCCAGGTATAGGCTAAAATTGCCATCGACGGGTAAAAATACGCCACTATCACAGCCATTAAAAAGGCCGCAGCAGTGTGCCCAGAAGGCAAACTAAATTTATCTGCCGGTTGAATATGCGCATTAAAGTTGCTGAACAAATCCGCAGGTCTTGGTCGCTTAAAAAGGCGTTTTAAAACAATAAACAACGGTAGCTCAAGTGCATATGCTAGCAGGCCAACGTAACTGAATAACTGGCCATGCACGGGGTCTAGCCACCACAACAGCGCTGCAATAAGAAGATAACAAGCGCCGTCACCGGTGCGTGAAATCCACAAAATTGGTCGACAATCACGGTGTTTCGATTTGTTGAACAAATACTGAAACACTACTTTATCGATGTACTGCAATGTAGCTAAGCGCATAGTGCTGATCCTTTGCCACCTCTATGCTGCGCAGAATAATCAACACCAGTGACACATTTGTTACACTTTGAAGAAGTGTTTATGACAACTACCGGCTGCGGACTGGTACTTTTCATTACGCCAGTGCTAGACTGGAACTTGAACAGCTATCCTCTAACCGGATTTAACATGGACTACAACACTTCAGAACTTTGCGATTTATTCGCAGATAGCGTGGATGTACTTGAACCTATTTTTATCAGCTATGGCGGCAGGCCTTCGTTTGGTGGCGAAGTCACCACGGTAAAGTGCTACGAAGATCGCGGCTTAATCGAGCGGGTAGTTGCTGAAAGTGGTGAGGGTAAGGTGCTATTGATCGATGGTGGTGGTTCTCTGCGCCGCGCACTGATTGACGCCAATATTGCGCAAATCGCTACAGACAACCAGTGGGAGGGGATTATTTGCTTTGGCAGCGTGCGTGAAGTAGATGTTCTGGAAGACTTAGATATTGGTATCGTCGCTGTTGGTAGCATTCCGGTGCTTGCCGACGATGAACAAATTGGTGATGTTGATATTGCGGTTAATTTCGCTGGCGTCACGTTCTTGCCTGAAGATCATATCTACGCTGATAGCACTGGAATCATCCTGTCACCTGAACCGTTAGATGTGGACTAGTCCTGGTTCGCAGGGCTTTGGGAGGTTAAGAACAGTTGTTCTTAATTGAGATGCTACTTTTGCCTATAGCCCCAGCGATTAACCAGACCTTGCTCGATACCTAGGTGATCAAGGATTCGGGCCACTACAAAATCAACCAAATCGTCGATAGTCTTAGGCTGATGATAAAACCCTGGCGCTGCGGGCATTATAGTCACGCCGAGTTTGCTTAAGGTCAGCATATTCTCTAAATGAATGGTTGATAACGGCATTTCGCGGGGTACTAAAATTAGTTGCCCACGCTCTTTGATGGTGACGTCGGCCGCACGTTCAATTAAATTATCGCATCCACCTCTAGCAACTGCAGACAATGTGCCGGTAGAGCACGGGCAAATCACCATTTGTTTGGGCGCCGATGAGCCACTAGCGACCGGCGAAAACCAATCTTCTTTACCACATAAGACTATCTGTTCTTGTTTGGCATTAAAGCGCTCAATAAACCAATTTGCTGCAGGTTCTTTACCGCTAGGGATTTGCACACCTTCTTCAGTCGCGAAGACTACCTTGGCGGCCGATGAGATCATCAAAAACACTTGATAATCAGCCGCGACTAATTGGGCCAATAGCCGCAGTGCATAGGGCGCTCCCGAAGCGCCGGTTATGGCAAGTGAAATTTGTTTTGGCCAAGGCTGATCAAGCATATGCTTATCCGTCATTAGAATGTCCTAATTGAGTTAGAATTTTGCCGTGGATGCCGGCAAAGCCACCATTACTCATCACAAGTATATGCTGTGGCTCAGAAACTTGTCTCTGAGTACGCATTAGACTCTTAAGCAGTTCATCGGTGCAATTAAACACGTGTACGGGATTATTGCTGTGCTGGACAACTTCATCCATAGACCAGTCGACAGTATCGGGCATGTAAACGAATACTTCATCGGCTGCGGCCCACGAGTGGGCAAGCAAATCTTTGTGGACGCCCATTTTCATCGTGTTAGAACGCGGTTCTAGGACCGCTAGAATGCGTTCTTTCCCAACGTTATTGCGCAAACCATCCAGGGTGGTTTGAATGGCAGTGGGATGGTGGGCAAAGTCATCGTATACGGCGGTGTTAGCAACCTTCCCTTTTAGTTCCATGCGACGTTTGACGTTTTTGAAGCTGGCGAGTGCGGAAATTGCATCATCGATTTGGACACCCGCATGATGAGCGGCGGCAATAGCCATCATGGCATTGTTGACATTATGCAGGCCAATCAACGTCCATTTTACGGTGCCAACTGTCTGCTGCTGATGAATAACATCAAAGGCGCTGCCGTCATTATTGATTAATTTATATTGCCAATCGTTGCCCAGACTTTGCTGTTCACACCAGCAACCTTGCTCAAGCATTGCCATTAAATTTTCATCCGCAGCTGGATAAACCGCCATACCATTGCCCGGTACCATGCGCATCAAGTGATGGAATTGCCGTTGAATGGCTGCAAGGTCGGGAAAAATATCAGCGTGATCAAACTCTAGGTTATTAAGAACAAGCGTTCTTGGTCGATAATGAACAAACTTCGAACGCTTGTCAAAGAATGCTGAGTCGTATTCATCTGCTTCAATGACAAAAAATGGGCTGGCACCAACGCGAGCCGAAACGCCAAAATTTTCTGGTACACCGCCGATCAGAAAACCGGGCTCTAAACCGGTAGCCTCTAAGATCCATGCAACCATACTGCTGGTGGTGGTCTTGCCGTGAGTGCCGGCAATCGCCAATACCCAACGATCTTTCAATAAGTTTTCTAATAACCATTGCGGTCCACTGGTGTAAGGAATATTGCGATTGAGCACGTATTCGACCGCAGGATTTCCACGCGACATTGCATTGCCGACAATCACAATGTCGGGTAGCGGTTCAAATTGCTTCGTGTCGTAGCCTTCAGTGAGGCTTATGCCGAGGTCGGTAAGTTGCGTTGACATTGGCGGATAAACATTCTTATCCGAGCCTGTGACTGTATGGCCAAGTGATTTGGCAATTGCGGCTATACCACCCATAAAACTGCCGCAAATACCGAGAATGTGTACGTGCATATTTGTGTTGTTGTTATTTTAGTTAATGAGAACTGTACCAGATGCGTTGCTTCTGGCGAATAACCGATTTCACTCTTGTGCGATCAAAGGTTACAATCAGCAGGCTTAATCGAACAATAATAAAGCATTAATAAGCAAAAGTTGTCGCGGGCTAATGGATGCTCGGTGACAACGACTAATATAAACCCTACACAATTTAACAAGGCATGTTGTCAGAATGAAACGACTTAACTCGCAATTGCAAAAAGATGGTGCTCCCCTTGAACTGATATTACTAATCCGAACGCTACTCGCAGGCTGTAAAGAAATTTCTTTCCGTGTTAGCCAAGGCGCCCTGGCTGGCGTTTTGGGCTCTACCTTGAGTGAGAATGTACAAGGTGAAACGCAAAAGAAACTCGATGTTATTTCTAACCAGATCCTGAAAGATACATTACGCGAATCGGGTTATGTGAAGGCCATTTCATCTGAAGAAGAGGACGAGGTAGTACCTTGCAATCCAGAAGGCAAGTACTTAGTCAGTTTCGATCCACTCGATGGCTCATCGAATACAGAAATTAATAGTTTGATTGGGACTATTTTTTCTATCACTCACGCACCGCAATGGATGGAGCCAGATGATCCTTCGGCATTCTTACAACCCGGTACGCAAATGGTTGCTGCGGGTTACGTACTATATGGCCCTTCAACCATGTTAGCGATGACAACGGGGCGTGGCACGCATTTGTATACCTTGGACAAAACTCATGGTGGTTTTTTGGTGACTCAAGCCAATGTCAAAGTGCCGGAAGATACATCAGAATTTGCTATTAACACGTCTAACCAACGTCACTGGGAAGAGCCGATTCAGCGCTATGTTGCTGACTTAATTGCAGGTTCAGAAGGACCGCGGAAGAAGGATTACAACATGCGTTGGGTAGCGGCAATGGTGGGCGATATTCACCGTGTCTTGTGTCGCGGAGGCATCTTTGCTTACCCGTTCGACAAGCGCAATCCTGCCAAGCCCGGAAAATTGCGTTTGCTGTATGAAGCAAACCCAATGGCGTTTTTGATGGAACAAGCCGGTGGTTTGGCTGATACAGGTGCAGGTCGCATCATGGAAGTGATGCCCAGCGAGATTCATCAGCGCGTGCCCACATTATTGGGCTCGAAGAATGAAATCGAGGCTTGTTTAAGCTATTACGAGTAAATGAAGCGAAAAAGCGCACGACGATAGTCGTATGTGGATTCAATTTTGTATGCAATTCCGTATAATCGGCGCATATTTTATTAAGAAAGGATAAACCGATGAGCTTGAACGCTATTCCAGCAGGCAAGAAAGTCCCTGATGAAGTTAACGTAATTATTGAGATCCCTGCTCACGCAGATCCCGTTAAGTACGAAGTAGACAAAGATACAGGTGCGCTTTTTGTCGATCGCTTCATGGCAACGTGCATGCACTACCCAACCAACTACGGCTATGTACCGAACACACTGTCTGACGATGGTGATCCGGTCGATGTCTTGGTCATTACTCCGTTTCCATTACTTTCGGGTTCGGTAATCCCAGTGCGTCCAATTGGCGTACTCAAAATGACTGATGAGTCGGGCGAAGACGCTAAGGTGCTTGCCGTTCCGGTAGATAAGCTATCGACGATTTACCGTGACGTTCACAAGATTGAGGATGTTCAGCCATTGTTGTTAAAGCAAATTGAACACTTCTTTGCGCACTACAAAGATCTAGAGCCAAACAAGTGGGTTAAAATTGATGGTTGGTATGGTCCAGAAGCAGCGAAAGAAGAAATCACGTCTAGCGTTGCGCGTTATGAAGCCACTGAGTAGGACTTAAGTCCATCTATCGAAGAGCCCACACTGTTGGGCTCTTTTTGTTTGTAGTGCGAGGTTCTTAAGTGGCACACTAAGGCTAACTATGAGAGGTAAATACGTTGCGATTTAAAATTCCATTTTTCATTTTGGGCCTACTGTTTTTTACAACTGCAATAAGCGCCGAAGAGTACAAAGAAGTCTGGTGGGAAGATTTGATGCCCGAAGGCTTTGAGATCCCAACCGCACCACCGGTTAATCACCTTGGCAATATGAGCCAAGCATTACCTAATGCTCCGGTAGTTGGAGAGTTAAACGGCCAGTCGGTAAAAATCCCAGGCTTTGTAGTACCGCTTGAAGGTACTGCGGAAATGACCACAGAGTTCTTACTGGTACCCTACTTCGGCGCCTGTGTGCATGTACCTCCGCCGCCTTCAAATCAAATTGTTTATGTAAAATTTACTGAAGGAGTGCCGATAGATAACCTATACGACGCCGTTTGGGTGTCTGGCGTATTGTCGACCGAAGGTTGGAGCGGCGATATCGCTTCAGTAGGCTACACTTTATCTGGCGCATCAGTAACGCCATTTGACGGTTAACAAACGCAGAAAATTTAGCCTATACTGGAATTGCCGTTACTGAATCGGCATAAGAATAATAGGGTGTCTATGAATTTTTTATCTCGTATGTCTATTGCACAGAAGCTGTATTTGATACCAGCCATTGGTTCAATTCTGTTTATTATCTACTTAGCGCTCACTTACAGCGTTGCCAGTGGCAACGTAGTGGCGCTTGAAGATGCCAAAGAAGTGCAGTTTCCTGCCTTGCGTGCTTCTGATGCCGCACTAGTGAATATGGAAAAGGTTAAGGAAACGCTCAGCGCCGCAGTGACTACAGGTGATGAAGACACTCTGGGGCGGGCTGAGGAACTAGCGGCTCTAACCCAGCAAAATTTAACCGAGATTGGTGATGTTGATCCAGCCCTGCGCACCGAAGCCTCTGCTATTTTAGACGGCTTTAATAATTACTACGCGACAGCATTCGCGGTTAGCGAATCGATGGTCAACGGTACCGCAGATTTTTCAAAGTTAGCTGAGCAATCTGCTCGCATGAACGGTGCCTTTGATGATGCTAAAGCGCGATTAGAACGTTTTAGTGATGACCGTCTAGCGGCGTTTCAAAGTGCAATTAAAAGTAGTAATGAAGAAGCTAACTCACTGATTTACATCGGTGTGTTTATGGGCGTCATTACTGTAGTGCTGTTATTCGCTATTTCGTTGCCTATCGTAACATCCTTGCGCAGTAGCATTATTGACGTGGTTAAATCACTCAAAGATATCGCCCAAGAAGACGGCGACTTAACGGTCCGCATCGAAACCAAAAACAAAGATGAAATTGGCGATTTGGTGCATTGGTTTAACCAATTTGTGGCTAAGTTGCAAAACGTTGTGCGTGAAATTTGTGAATCGTCAATGCCATTAGCGGAGCTGGCGAGAAACCTCAACCAAGTATCGGACCAAACCCAAACCACCATTTCAGCACAACAACGATCAGCTGCAGATGCTAAAACTGCGGTAGACAATATGACAGTGAGCGTAAACTCTGTAGCAAGCAGTGCCGCAGAAGCTGCAGGTGCTGCAAGTGATGCCTCTAACGCTGCTAGCGATGGCCAGCGCGTCGTTGATTCTACTGTGAACAGCATTCAAACCTTGGCGAACAGTGTAGAAGAGACAGCCGAAGTTATTCGTAAACTTGAAGATGACTCAAATCAAGTGGGCGTGATTTTGGATGTCATCAAAGGTATTGCTGAGCAAACTAACTTGCTGGCCTTGAACGCTGCAATTGAGGCAGCACGAGCAGGCGAACAAGGTCGTGGGTTCGCGGTTGTTGCTGATGAAGTAAGAACGCTTGCGTCACGGACGCAGAAATCGACTGAAGAGATTCAAGCCACTATCGAGCAACTGCAAACTGCAGCCCGTTCTGCGGTCACGGTAATGGGCAAAGGCACCGAGCAAGCATCGGTAAGTGTTGAAGAAGCCAATAAAGCCGGTCAGAGCTTGGCCGTGATCAATGAAACTATTGCTAAGATCACACAGATGAATGACCTGATTGCAAACTCAACGGGTGAGCAGCAAGCCGTGGCAGATAGCATCAGTTCAAATGTTGATGAAATCAACAACCGCACTCATGATACAGCTAGAAGCTCGAGTCAGTTAGGTGAGGTAAGTGAAGATCTAGAACGCTTGTCAAAAGAATTCATCCGCATCATGGGACAGTTTAAATACTAGTGTTCAAGCGCATAAAAAAGCCTGCATTATGCAGGCTTTTTTTATGCTCTTTTTCGCGCAGTTATTGACCGCTGGTATAGATGTTTTCCGCGCGATTAAACAGCATCCAAGACGTTAAAATATATTTGTCGTTGGAAATTGGCATACATCCTCTGTGAGTATGGGTAAATGAGGTCGGCGCAATCACCATCCGGCCCGCTTTAGGAGCGATAGACTTATTTTGATAGACAAAGTCAGTCGTGCCACCTTCTTCCACATCATTTAAGTAATACATAAACAATAATGTGCGGTGCAGAGCCTCGTTGTGGTCGATTTGCGGATACACTTCGGAGTGCCAGTAAGGATAACCACCATCACCCGCTTTATAATGCTGCGCGTTAACTTCGCCAATTCGGAACAAGTAGTTCAACAGATTGCGTAAGTTTGGTCGGCCGACTTCGGCATAATTGTCATCCGTTAGACGGATGGGTTGCTTGGTTTCTGGGTGTGCCACGGTTAAACCAATAGGACCGATCAGGGCAAAGTGATATTTGTCGATATACTTGAGCAGATTTTCACCGGTAATTTGCAGGACTTGTTGAAATAAGGGGGCAAATTCAGGCTGTTGGCTAAACGAAACGTCAGTACTTTTTTTGCGCTCAGGATCGACACCACCACCCGTTCTTCCAGGTGTCTTATTAGGGCTTTTATCAAACGCCTCAATGATTTGATTGCATAGCTCGAGTGGCAGAGCATCATCAATTACTTCAATAAAATCTTGGCCGATAGCTGGGTTTTGATCTGTCATTTATCCGCTTCCTTGAGATGGGCTTCTAGTTGTTGTTTTAATTCGCCTTCGATTGCTTTTGAGCCTTGTGACACATAGTCAAAGTGCACCATGGTAGTAGTGCCTGATGCACAGCACGCGTCGCGTTGCCAAACTTCTTGATAGACATCGAATGAGCTCTTACCAATGCGGCTGATCCAAGTTTTTATAGTTACCGGGTGGCCGTAATAGAGTTGTTTGAGAAAATCGACTTTATAACTGGCTAAAATCAGTGGCCAGTTATCTAGGTCTAATTCCTGTGTAAACATTCGAAATATCGGTTCGCGAGCGGTTTCAAACCAACCAACAACAACCGTATTACTGACATGTTTAAGGGCGTCGGTTTCGTAAAACCGGACGTTAAATTGTTCGCTTAGCATAAATTTATTCGTTCCTACTGATCGCGTTTTTTATTGTTGTTTTAACATGGGTTTTAAGAAGTGACCCGTGTGCGATTCACTGACTTTACAAATATCCTCGGGCGTCCCCTCAGCGACTATTGTGCCACCACCAGAACCTCCTTCTGGACCGAGATCGACTATCCAATCGGCCGTTTTTATAACGTCGAGGTTGTGCTCGATCACCACTACAGTATTGCCGTGATCGCGTAGGCGATGCAATACCGTTAACAATTGTCGGATATCGTGGAAGTGTAAACCTGTGGTCGGCTCATCGAGAATATACAGGGTCTGGCCGGTATCGCGCTTGGATAATTCTTTTGCCAGCTTAACCCGTTGCGCTTCACCACCAGAGAGCGTAGTAGCTGCTTGGCCCAACCGAATATACGACAATCCCACATCCATCAATGTTTGCAGTTTACGGCTGATCGAAGGTATCGCGTCGAAAAATTCCCGTGCCTCTTCAACGGTCATCTCTAATACTTCGTGGATATTCTTATTTTTAAAGCGGATTTCCAATGTTTCGCGATTATAGCGCTTACCTTTACACACATCGCACGGTACATATACATCCGGTAAGAAGTGCATCTCAACCTTAATTACACCATCACCTTGGCATGCCTCACAACGACCACCCTTGACGTTAAAACTAAAGCGACCCGCTTTATAGCCACGCGAACGTGACTCTTGCGTGCCTGCAAATAACTCGCGTATGGGCGTGAAAATACCGGCGTAAGTCGCTGGATTTGAGCGCGGGGTACGGCCGATAGGACTTTGGTCAATATCGACCACTTTATCGAGGTGCTGCATGCCATCAATCGACTTGTAGGGGGCGGGCTCGCCGGTAGTCGCTTTGTTGAGTTCGCGATGCGCAATACGGTAGAACGTATCGTTTACTAGGGTTGACTTACCAGATCCCGAGACACCTGTGACACAGGTCATTAAGCCAATCGGTACGCGCAACGTGACGTCTTTTAAGTTGTTGCCCGTAGCGCCTTCTAACACCACAAATTGGTTGTCTTTGGGTTTGCCGCGCTTGGACGGCACTGCTATTAATTCACGACCACTCAAATAAGCGCCGGTCAGCGATTTCTCGCTGGCGAGAATATCTTCGAGTTTGCCTTGAGCAATAATTTCGCCGCCATGTACACCCGCGCCTGGACCGATATCAACAATATAGTCAGCCTCGCGCACAGCGTCTTCGTCGTGCTCAACCACAATTACGGTGTTGCCCAAGTCACGCAAATGCGTCAGGGTTTTAAGTAAGCGTGCATTGTCGCGTTGATGCAGGCCAATCGAAGGCTCATCTAATACGTACATAACCCCAACTAGCCCCGCACCGATTTGGCTGGCGAGTCGGATACGCTGTGCTTCCCCACCGGAGAGCGTATCAGCACTGCGAGACAGGGTTAGGTAATTGAGACCAACATTGACCAAAAAGCCCAAGCGATCTTGGATCTCTTTAAGGATTTTCTCGGCAATTTGCGCCCGTTGACCGGTCAGTTCGAGGTTGGCAAAGAAGTCAAAAGCCTCGGCAATTGATTTCTCAGTCACCGTTGGCAGGTTTACCTCATTGATAAACACATTACGAGCCTCTAGCCGCAATCGCGAGCCGCCGCAACTAGAACAAGGTTGATGACTTAAATACTTGGCAAGTTCCTCGCGCACCGCATTTGATTCGGTCTCGCGATAGCGCCGCTCCATATTCGGAATAATGCCCTCAAACGGATGGTTGCGTTCCATCACATCGCCACGGTCATTGATGTACTTAAACTTCAGCGATTTGCCTTTGCTGCCTTGCAGCACCACCTCTTGCGCTTTTTCATCTAAGGATTCAAAAGGCACCGTTAGGTCGAAATCGTAGTGATCAGCAACCGCTTGCAACATCTGGAAGTAATAATAGCTGCGTTTATCCCAACCGCGGATAGCGCCACCTGACAGACTGAGTTCAGGGTTGGTAACAACACGCGCAGGATCAAAAAACTGCCGAGTGCCTAGTCCGTCGCACGAAGGGCAAGCTCCAGCGGGGTTGTTAAATGAAAATATACGTGGCTCCAGCTCTGCAATGCTGTATCCACAATGTGGGCATGCAAAGTTTGCAGAGAAGACAACTTCTTCCTGTTCAGGATCGTCCATGTAGGCGACTTTGGCATTGCCCGCAGATAATTGTAGGGCAGTTTCGAATGATTCTGCCAAGCGCAATTGCAGGTCGTCGCGGACCTTAAAGCGGTCTACCACCACTTCAATAGTATGCTTTTTGTGTAAGTCCAGTTCGGGAGGATCTGATAAGTCACAGACTTCACCATCGATTCGAGCGCGAATAAACCCTTGTGCAGATAAGTTCTCTAAGGTTTTTACATGCTCCCCTTTGCGATCTTGCACAACTGGGGCTAACAACATTAGTTTGGCACCCTCTGGCATAGCCAAAACGCGATCAACCATTTGACTCACCGTTTGGGCGTTAAGTGGTACATGGTGATCAGGACAACGCGGCTCGCCTACTCGTGCGTAAAGTAAACGCAAGTAATCATAGATTTCAGTGATCGTACCGACTGTAGACCGCGGGTTGTGAGAAGTTGATTTTTGCTCAATTGAAATCGCTGGTGACAAGCCTTCGATGTGGTCTACGTCTGGCTTTTCCATCATCGATAAAAACTGGCGCGCATAGGCTGACAACGATTCCACATACCGGCGCTGACCTTCTGCGTATAGCGTATCAAATGCCAATGATGATTTACCTGATCCAGAGAGGCCGGTAATAACTATCAACTGGTCTCGAGGGAGGGTCAGATTAATGTTCTTGAGATTGTGAGTGCGTGCCCCGCGTACTTCAATTTTGTCCATGATGACCTAGAGAAAACGAAAACCGCCAGTATGCCACACTGGCGATTAAAAAAACTGGTTAGTTGCGAATTGATGTGTAAATCTTTTCGCGCGAATGCTAGAAAAAACCGTGTGTATAACTATGAGTTTCAAGGTTATCCGGATCAACCATTTGTGATACACTTGCGCGCCGCAATAATGTAGTAAAGAAAAGATAATTGAACGCAGCTGAATTTCGCGCAGCCTTCTCTCTGGCTGCAGTTTACATGTCTCGTATGCTCGGCCTATTTATGGTAATGCCAGTGCTGGCTGTTGCCGCTGTGGAACTGGACGGTTTTTCGCCGGTTTGGTTGGGGTTAGCGATCGGCGGGTACGGGTTGACTCAGGCGGTACTGCAGATACCGGTGGGAATGCTGTCTGATAGGTTCGGCCGTAAGCCAGTTATATATGTTGGTCTGACGGTATTTGCCATCGGTAGTGTAGTTGCTGCACTGGCAGAGAATATGACAGGTTTAGTCATTGGGCGGGTGCTGCAAGGTATGGGTGCCATCGCTGGTTCTGTTATGGCGCTTGCCGCAGATACGACGCGCGCGGAGCAGCGGACCAAAGTGATGGCAATTATCGGCATCTCAATCGGTATGTCATTTTACGTAGCGGTTTTAATTGGGCCTTTGCTGGCCGGTCAATGGGGTTTATCTGGACTGTTTTGGGTGACCGCAGGTCTAGCTATCGTGTCGATACTTTTAGTCATTTTTGTAGTGCCCACGCCTACCGCGCAACACGCTAATCCTGAGACATTGCCGCAGCAACATCATTTGCGCTTCGTACTAAACCATCAGCCGTTATTGAAATTAAATGTGAGCGTTGCGTTGCTGCATATGCTGATCACCACACTTTTTATATTGATCCCACCACAATTGATAGAGGCGGGATTTGCACTCGGTGAGCATTGGCAAATATACCTACCGGTATTACTGCTTTCGATTGTTTTTCTTGGCATCATCATGCGTGCAGCAGCCAAGGTGAAAACGGGTGTCAGTATTCAGTTTTGCATTTTTCTTATGGCGATAGCTATTGTGGGATTAGCATGGCTTCCGCTGACCGTCTCATCACTGCTGACCTTGTTGGTCGCTTTTTTTGCTGGATTTAATTATCTGGAAGCACGCATGCCTGCTTTGGTCAGTATTTTTGCGCCTGCCGGTGCGCGCGGCACAGCCATGGGTGTGTATGCTAGTTGTCAGTTTTTCGGTGCATTTCTCGGTGGCTTATGGTCTGGCCTGATTACCAGTTGGCATGGTACCGAAGCAGTGTATGCTGTTATTATCACTGTAACGATTTTGTGGATGGGTTTATTTTTCAGATTCAATACCCATCCTTCCATAAAACGCGTTACACTACGCATTGAGAATGCGGCAACTAGTGCAGATCAAGTTCGTCAAACGCTGACCCAGATCCCTGGTATTGTGGAAATAAACCCCGCATTAGAGCAACACCTTGTGTACTTAAGAGTCGATCATCGATTTGATCATCAGCGCGCACAAGATGCACTAGCAAAAAACAATAATTAGGAGAAACAATTCATGGCCAGTCGAGGCGTCAATAAAGTAATTTTGGTCGGGAATTTAGGTAACGATCCAGAAATCCGTTACATGCCGAATGGCAATGCAGTAGCCAACCTTAGCATCGCAACCAGTGAAAGTTGGAAAGACCAACAAGGTAATATGCAGGAACGGACCGAATGGCACCGCGTAACAATGTACCGACGCCTCGCTGAAGTTGCGGGTGAGTATCTGAAAAAAGGCTCACAGGTCTACCTCGAAGGAAAGCTGCAAACGCGTAAATGGCAGGATCAACAAGGCCAAGATCGTTATACGACTGAAATCATTGCCGACCAAATGCAAATGTTAGGTGGCCGCGGCGAAGGCGCGGGTCAAGGCGGTGGTTATCAGCAGCGCCCACAGAATCAAAATGCCGGTGGCCAACAAAGCGGTCAGCACAGTGGCAATCAAGGCCAGGGCGGTCAAAACCAAGGCGGTTATCAACCGCAGCCAGGTGGTGGTCAACGCCCACCTCAGAATCAAGGTAATCAGCCACCACCAATGGCAGAGCCAGACTTTGATTTTGACGACGATATTCCGTTCTAAGTTCCAGTACTATAAATTTACTAAGCCTCTTATTTTAAGGGGCTTTTTTGGTTGCGCTGATTCCCGACATATGTCATCTTTTTATCGCCCTATGCCATTATCGACGGGTTAGTTTTTCAGGAGGAAAAAATGAAACTAAAAGGTTTATTGAGTGCTGGCCTAGCATTGTTAATTTCATTATCTGTAGCAACTGCTGACGCTAAGATTCTGGTCGATTTGGCCAAACAACAGGGGCATACCGCATGTCTGTCAACAATCGAAATGCTACACGATTTCATTGGTAACAATTACGGTGCGCGCGTTCTATCAGCAACCGAAAACCCTAATAGCCAGCCAATAAGCTATTTTATTGAGCAAAACTTCTCTGACGGAGATGTTCAATACAATATGACAATTACGCCAACAGCCGATGGATATTGTACGTTTGAATATACGCGAACGTGGTCTGAGCGCAAGTCCTGTATTGCTTGGGCAAATCAACAGCAAGATTACAAATACGTAGATAGCGTAAACCGCAATGTGTCGGCGTTTGAAACTGACGGTGGTCTAAAATTATTTGCATCAAACTTGCCCGATGGAAGTTGTCTGTTAATTAAAAAAGAGATTGGTTTGCGACACAACAAGCGCTAGATTTGAAAAACCGGCAGCCATTTCCGTGGCGTCGGCTTTTTTATTTTCATCAGAGAGTTAACACAATTTGTATGGATCTCTGATTTCATCTTTGCTCGGTGGTTTTAACAGTAGAAGTTTACTGTTATCTTTGATGTAATTGAGTCAGATAACGCGACAACAATAAAATAATGCGAATCGGATGGCGGCAATACATAAAATCTAAGTTTCAGCGTAAGTCCTCCTACGCGGCTATAGGCGTGAGTTTGTCTGAAGATACCGCGAGTTTCTGTGCGATTACACATCACCAATCCCAGCCTAATATCGCCTTATATCACGAAGTCCCTACAATCCAATGGCAGAAAGAACTTGTTAATTGGGTTAATAAAAACAAGATTGGAAATGCGCTTTGTGGCGTGTCTATCGGCACACATGCATACAACGTTTACCAAGTTGAAAAGCCGCAAGTGCCTGATAACGAGTTACGTCAAGCACTCTCCTGGCCTGTAAAGGAGATGAGCAGCGGTGACAATCGCGAGATGACTTTTGATTATTTTGACTCGCCGGCTCAGGTTGCGGGTCGCAACAATGTAAATGTTTCGCTTGTTGCCAAAGAGGACATTGACGCCATTATCACTGCAACCATGGATGCGGGATTGCAGCTCACAACTATTTCAGTAGAAGAGCTAACCAATTGCGAGATATTGCCGGTAACGGAGGAGCCTGTCATGACTCTGTTACAGCGCGCCGGTGAAGAAATTCAGTTAGCAATCATTAAAAGCGGTGCCTTGTACTTTTCTCGCAGCCTAAAGGGTTTCGAAAACTTAGGCAGTTTTTCAATTGAAGAGCTCAAAATGGGGGTCATGGATTCACTTACTGTGCAATTACAGCGTTCCATGGACTATTTTGAAGGTCAATTGCGCCAGGCGCCAGTACGCAAGATTTTGTTCAATATAGAAGCTTCCAATAGTACAGCAATAGGTCAACAAATCGCAGACATTATGCGTCTTGACGTAGAGCCCTTCGAGTTAGATGTTACCTCTGAAGTCGGTGCAATATCAGGCATGAATTTCCAATGTATCGGCGCCGCGCTAATGGCGTTTAATGAACAGCGCAATGCTACGGGGAGTGCAGCATGAAGCAACGTGTGAATCTCTACCTGCCTGAATATAGACCGCAATTGGAATTGATGAGCTTAGGGACGGTTGTAACGCTGTTTGTCGTACTGCTGTTGATAGTCATTGGTGTTCGTATAGGCTTGACACTGCAGGGCAGTGTTGATCAAAAACGACTTGTGAGCCTGCAAGACAACATTAACCAGAAACAAAGTTTAGCCAACGAACTTACGCAAGCACTGAAAGACCGAAACGAAGATCCGCAATTACTTGCGGTGTTTGCGGGCCTACAAGACACATTACAGGATAAGCAGCGCCTTAAAGAGGCTCTTGAAGATCGAGAAAACCTGAAATCCACAAGCTTTTCGTTGATGCTTCAAGAACTTGCACAACAGCATCAAGATGATTTGTGGTTGACGCGCATAAGCATCACCGAAGACAGTATGATTTTTGATGGTCAGGCGTTGCAGCCTGAGTCAGTTCCGCAATGGGTGAGTCGTTTAGGTGGGACACAGTATTTTTCGGGTAAGCAATTTGATCAAGCTAGGGTGTTCCGACAAGAACGAGCGTTACTGTTCACGTTGAGTACTTCGCGCGGCAACGAGGCGGGAGGTCAGCAGTAGTGTTCGATAAGTGGAATGAACAGTTCCTTGCTCTGAGCAAGCGCGAACGCAATCTTATTGTCCTTACGGGGGTTATTCTGATTTTATTTGCTGGATTTACATTCATAGTAGAGCCACAAATGAAGGATAATAATCGGGTGACAGCCGACTTGGATACTAAGGAGCTAGAGTTGCTGCAAGCTGAACAAAATTTGACCTTGCTGCAAGAGGCGATTGCTGACGATCCAAATCGCAAATTAGAGCAGCGCATAGCCGACCTGAATCAGCGCATAGATTCACTGGATTTAGAGTTCGCGACGCAAATGCGCGAACTTGTGCCTGCTAAGCAAATGCCTTTGGTCATCGAGCAAATGCTGGCGGCGGCTGATAACTTAACGCTTGTAGAGTTTGCCTCGATCGCGCCTGTTAGTGTGTTTGCTGATGATGCTGAAAATGCTGACCTGCCGCTTTACCAACATGGGGTAAAGTTTGTTTTTGAAGGTGGCTACGCCAATGTACTGCACTACCTTGAAACGGTTGAGGCCTATCCTTATCAAATTTACTGGCGCTCACTCGACTATCAGGTAAGTGAATATCCCAATGCGACTATTACTTTAGAGTTGTTTACACTCAGTACTAGCCGAGCTTTTATGGGGGTGCAGTAACATGACGAGACTTGGATTTGGATTATTGCTTATTTGCGCTGCTACGGCGCAAGCTCAGGGGATTAAGGATCCAACGCGGCCAACTAACATGCCAGCAATAGCGAATACATCTGCAGGCAGCACTACGCAAAATGGCAGCCTAAATCTCGATGCAGTGTTATTCACTCAACGCCACCGTGTAGCAGTAATCAACGGTGTCCCGATGCGCGTTGGTGATGAGTACTTAGGGACTAAAATAAAACAGATTGAAGCCGACAGTGTGGTAGTTGAGCTGTCTTTAAACGGCACAATTGAGGAGCGTGTGCTCCATGTGAATTCAACGGGTGAAATAAAGAGCAATGCAACAGAAACATTCTAATAACACACACAACTCCTCTTCAGTCTTGTCGCGTTGGGGAACTTCTGTGCTTGCTGCCACAGTCATGCTGGCGGGCTGTTCGACAACTCCGCCTAGCCATGTGGAAACATCACTCCAACAGCAACTACAAGAACAGGTCGCCAATGAGCAGCAAACACAACAGCAGCAAGTTGATGAATTGCAAGAGTTGCCGGCAGCAGTCACTGCAGCTCTACAAGCGCCACCTAGTGCCCAAGATTCAGGCCTGTTTGGCAGTGAGAAATACGATATTAACGCTCAAGGTGTGGACGCTTCAGCATTTTTTGCCGGCTTGGTGACCGACACGCCTTACAGTGTGGCGATGCACCCAGAAGTTAGCGGCACTATATCGATGAACTTAAAACAAGTGTCTTTAGATCAAGTGTTTGATTTGGTTGGGGAACTGTACGGGTTTGACATCGATCGTCAAGGAACTATTTATCGCGTTCGACCGTCGGGTATGCGCACCGAGACATTCAATATCAATTACTTGCTTATGCAACGCGATGGGGCTACGCAAACCAGTATCATTTCAGGCGGCGTTTCTCAATCTCAAGGCAACAATCAAAGCGGTGGCAACGGTGCCCTCAACAATTTCAGCGGCAACAGTCAGAACAGCAATAATCTCGGCGGTGGATTGAATAACAATGTCAACGGCACGGTGATTAGCACCCGAACGGAAACCAATTTTTGGGAAGACTTGCAAGGCGCGTTGCAATCAATGATTGGCACTGAAGATGGCCGTGTAGTGTTTGTAACACCCCAAGCCGGTCTAGTGACAGTGCGAGCCTTGCCTGAGGAATTGAAATCAGTGCGGGACTATTTGCAAGTGTCTGAGACAAATCTGCAACGTCAAGTAGTCTTAGAGGCGCGAATTTTAGAGGTGTCGCTAAATGATGAATATCAGCAAGGGATCAACTGGAACCAAGTATTAGCCCATGCCGGCAGTACAGACTTTGAATTCTCGACCTCAGCCGGGACTTTGGGCAATGAGGTTTCTGCCGCATTAGGCGGTGTAACTAGCCTTTCTTTCTTAAACCAGGATTTCTCGGGCGTACTTAACTTGCTATCCACTCAGGGCAATGTACAAGTCCTTTCCAGTCCAAGGGTCACAGCCACCAACAACCAAAAGGCAGTTATCAAAGTAGGTGATGATGAATACTTTGTGACTGATGTATCGAGCCAAAATACGATCACTTCAACAACGACATCTGTTGTGCCGGACATTGAGTTAACGCCATTTTTCTCTGGCATTGCGCTTGATGTAACCCCGCAGATTGATGAACGAGGGAGTGTGCTGTTACACATTCACCCATCGGTCATAGAGACGCAAGAACAAGAGAAAGTTGTGACGTTGAACCAAGAGCAAATTGTATTGCCATTGGCACAAAGCACAATTCGTGAATCGGATACCGTTATTCGCGCAAACTCCGGCGAAATTGTCGTGATTGGTGGTTTGATGCAGTCCAGTATCACAGAAGTTAATTCTAAAACACCATTGCTGGGCGATATTCCATTTTTTGGCGAGCTATTCAAGAATCGCCGCGACAAAGAAGTAAAAAGTGAGTTGATTATTTTGTTAAAGCCAACTGTCGTTGGTGTTGGTACGTGGTCTGAACAACTACAGATGAGCCAAGAGCAAATGGCTGACTGGTTATACGTGGATTAGCCATGTACCTGTATCACTTCGGGATCAAGGAGCTCCCGTTTACACTCACCCCAAACACGCAATACTTCTTTGGCTTGCCTAGTCATCAAGAGGCGTTGCAGGTGTTGACCACTGCTTTGAAAACCGGTGAGGGATTTATCAAGGTGACAGGTGAAGTAGGGACTGGGAAAACCCTTATTTGCCGTAAGTTACTTAATGAACTACCCGATCACTTTGTGTCTGCGTACATCCCCAACCCAATGTTATCGCCATCGGAATTGCGTCGGGCGGTTGCGACCGAGCTAGGTGTTGAGTTAACTGAAAACAGTGATCAACAAGAGTTTACTCAGCGCATCCAGCAACGATTAATCGATATTCACCAACAGCGTCAGAGCGTAGTATTAATAATAGATGAGGCACAAGCACTGCCGGTAGAGTCGATTGAGTCATTGCGCTTAATGACAAACTTAGAAACAGAATCACGTAAATTATTGCAGGTTGTATTGTTTGGCCAGCCTGAACTCGATGAAAAATTGGGTTTGCCTGAGTTAAGGCAGTTAAAGCAACGAATTACGTTTAGCTATTCACTTCGCCTTATGGATGCCGATCAGGTCCATCAATATGTTCAGCACCGAATGCGAATCGCCGGTTACTCGGGTGTAGAGTTATTTGACCGGCGTTGTGCAGAGGCGTTGTTTAGAGCTAGCCAAGGGACACCACGCGTCGTCAACGTGTTGTGCCACAAAGCCCTGATGCTGGCTTACGGTCAGGGGCGAAACAAAATCGAAACAGCCGATATTCGCGCGGCAATAGCTGATACAGAAGCCGCCCACGCACTCAAGCCAACCTACTGGATAATCTGGACCCTAGTACTATTAACCTGCGTTGCGTTCACGCTACTGGTGTATTTTGCGCCATGGAGTCGACAATGAGCGTGGTAAATCAAATGCTCAAAGACTTAGAACAGCGTCAAGCGGATGAACATGGCGTTTCTGCGGTTTATCAGCCGTCGAGCAAATCAAAACAAGTACCGCTGAGCTGGGTTATTGTTATTGTACTGTTACTATTAATGGCTGGCATGGTGGGTTGGTACTTACATAGCAATCAAACCCATCCAAGTGTAAAAGAGCACGCTAGTCAATCTGAGCAACAAACGCTAGTCACTGAAGTTGCAAACGCTAAACCGATGGCGGTTAAAACCGACCCTGAGGCAGAACAACAAGAACAATTAGCAACCGTTGAACCGATCGACGGCACCGTTCTCGAATCGGTAACTACAACCGTCAGTGACGCAATGTTAGAGCCGGCTGAGAATGCGCAGATTGCACCGGAGCCGGTTGCCGTTCAAGTATCGGAAATGCCGGTCAATATTAGGTCTGATGATGAGGTTGTTGTTGAAACTCCTAGCGCTTTCTCCAAGCAGTCTGCAACGGGCAACAGTGACGCTTCATCATTGCGCGACAGAGCTCAAGCGGCTGTCCGTTCCGGGCAAGATGAACTCGCTATCCAATTGTTAGAACAGTTGATTGTGCAAGAGCCGACGAACACGGCGGCGCGCAAAAAATTAGCGGCGCTGTTGTTTGCTCAAGGTCAGGTTGTTCGCGCTCGTGTTGTGTTAGATGCAGGGGTGCAATTATATCCTCAAGATGCCAGCATGCGCTTGATGTTGGCGCGTTTATTGGAGCAACAACAACAGACACAGGCCGCGTTTGCGATATTGAATCCAGAGGGCACATTAACCAGCATAAATGCTGAATATTTAGGTGTCCGAGCGGCGATGGCTGACCAATTGGGGGAATACGCCATTGCGTTTGAAGACTACATGCGCTTGACCCAGCTGCAACCGGAACAGGCGCGTTGGTGGCTTGGACTAGCAATATCAAGTGAACGAGTCGGTGCATCTGCGCAAGCGTTGGCTGCCTATCAGCAAGCTGCAAGTATGAATCAGTTAAGCCGCGACGTGCAGCGCTTTGTGCAACAGCGAATCAGTCTTCTAGTAGGTGCCCAATGAATCAGCAAAAACGAATCAGATTAGGCGACTTACTTGTACAACATGAATTGATTACTAATGATCAATTAATGGAAGCACTTGCGGAGCAGCGCAAAAGTGGCCGTAAACTGGGTGCCACGCTGATTGAAATGCAATTGGTCAGCGAAGCTCAGTTATTACAGTTGCTGTCAGAGCATTTAAAAGTGCCGCTGATAGATATTGATCAGTATCGAGTCGATCCTAATGCGGTGCGATTACTGCCAGAGATTCAGGCACGCCGATACCGCGCTCTTGTACTTGAAGACAAAGGGGATCATTTACTGGTTGCGATGAGTGACCCTGCAGACTTAGCCGCAATTGACAGTCTTAATGAACTGTTAGCCAAGCCGGTCAAGGTTGCCGTGGTCAGTGAAGGGCAGCTGTTCGGGGCTTACGATAATTTCTATCGCAAAACAGAAGAAATTGCTTCGTTTGCTCAAGAGCTTGCCGAAGAGTACGACACTGATGATGAGTTTGATCTAACCGGCGATCTCGAGGAGGGCAATGACACTGCTGTCGCGAAGTTACTCCAGTCTATTTTCGAGGATGCGGTTCAAGCCAAAGCGTCAGATATACATATCGAGCCCGATGAGAACCAATTGCGCATTCGCCAGCGGGTTGATGGTGTATTGCAAGAAACGGTCATCAAAGAAAAGAACATAGCTGCCGCATTGGTCTTACGGCTAAAACTGATGGCGGGGCTGGATATCTCTGAGAAGCGGCTACCGCAAGACGGCCGGACACAAGTTAGGATCAAAGGTCACCGAATTGATGTGCGTTTATCAACAATGCCGATCCAAGCGGGCGAGTCGGTCGTGATGCGTTTACTTGATCAATCAGCGGGTGTGCTAACACTTGATCAAACCGGCATGCCAAATACGATACTGGCGCGCTTTAGGACGTTATTGAAACGGCCGCATGGCATGATCTTGGTTACAGGTCCAACTGGGTCGGGTAAAACTACAACCCTTTACGGCGCATTGAGTGAATTAAATCAAGCGGCGAAGAAAATAATCACCGTTGAAGATCCGGTTGAGTACCGTTTGCCTCGAATTAATCAAGTACAGGTTAACAACAAAATCGATTTGTCGTTTAGTAGCATCTTACGTACCACACTGCGGCAAGATCCAGATATCATCATGGTGGGCGAGATGCGTGACCATGAAACCGTCGAGATCGGTTTGCGTGGTGCTTTGACCGGTCACTTGGTACTTTCAACCCTGCATACCAATGACGCTATCAGCAGCGCAATTCGACTGCTCGATATGGGGGCGCCGGGTTACCTGGTAGCGACATCACTACGCGCTATTGTTGCACAGCGTCTTGTCAGACGCGTCTGTGACAATTGTAGTGTCGATTATCAGCCTGACGAAGACGAATTATTCTGGTTGAATCATATCGAAGAGTCCGCAGGTGAGATCACGTTTAAACGTGGGTTAGGCTGTCAAAAATGCAACCAGACTGGCTACCGCGGTCGTGTTGGTGTGTTTGAATTGCTTGAGATGAATGAACAGATGATGACTGCGCTGAAGACGAATGACACAGAATCGTTTTCGCAAGCAGCAAGAGAGAGCAAGGGGTACCGACCGTTAGCTCACACTGCTTTAACTTACGCTAAAATGGGTGTGACAACGGTTGAGGAAGTATTAAAGTTGGTCGAGATCGTGGCAGAACGCGATATCGATTATCAGTTGGATGAAACCTCACATCTTGAGCAAATACAGGCGCCGCAGGAAGTAAAAAGTCAGTCATTAGGCAACACTGCAGAGCCGACTCAGGGGCTGGGTGGTGGGTTGAGTCTGGAGGATATTCCAGATGGCTAAATTTAGTTATACCGGACGTCAGGTAGATGGGGAGTTAACCCGCGGCGTGATTGATGCGGCTGATGAATCCACAGCGGCAAAAATGTTAGCGTCGCGCAGCATTGTGCCGATTGAAATATTAGCCGGTACACGCAGTAGCAAAGGTCAGGAATCATCTCAAAATGTTAACTTCCTAACACCGGGGGTTAAGCTTGACGACTTAGTGATCTTTGCCAGGCAAATGTATTCTCTAACGCGTGCCGGTATTCCGATTTTGCGCTCAGTAGCTGGATTGGCCGACACAACAACGTCATTGCGAATGCGTATTGCATTGCAAGATGTCATCGAGCAATTAGAGCGTGGGCGGAACTTGTCTTCGGCTATGAATCAACATCCAAAGGTGTTTACCCAACTGTTCGTTTCGGTTGTTCACGTGGGTGAAAACACGGGGCAATTAGACTTAGCTTTTTTACAGTTGGCAGAATACTTGGAACGCGAGCAAGAGACGCGCAAGCAAATTAAAGCGGCAACGCGTTACCCGATGTTTGTTATTTTTGCGCTTATCATTGCGTTAATCGTAATGAATATATGGGTCATACCTATTTTCGCGAGTATGTTCAGTCGGTTTGATGCAGAGTTGCCATTGATGACGCGAATTTTAATGGGAATGTCTGATTTCTTCCTAACCAAATGGCCTTATATGGTTGGCTGTTTAGCGCTGGCTGGATTTGCCGTTTACCGTTATTTGCAAACCGAAAAAGGGCGCTGGAATTGGGATCGTACAAAATTGCGTCTACCGATCGTTGGCAACATTATAGAACGTTCGTTACTGGGCCGTTTCTCGCGTAGTTTTGCCATGATGCTAAAGGCAGGAGTACCTTTAACCACGGCGCTTAATTTAGTTGCTGACGCGGTCAGTAATGCGTTTATGGCGGAAAAAGTATTGGATATGCGGCGTTCAATTGAGCGTGGCGAGAACCTAACTCGCGTGGCAAATGCCAGCGGTTTGTTTACTCCTTTAGTTATGCAAATGATCAGTGTTGGCGAGGAGACCGGACGAGTTGATGAATTGTTGGCGGAAACCGCAAGCTACTATGAACGAGAGGTCGATTACGACTTAAAGAGTCTGACGTCGAAAATTGAGCCAATTCTGATTGGTATCGTTGCGGGTATGGTTTTAGTACTGGCATTGGGCATATTTACACCAATGTGGGATATGATGGGCGCAATTCGAGGGGGCAACTAATGAAGCCAAACGACGTCTCAGAAAGAGCCCACAGCAATATCTTTAGTAATATTATTATTGTGGTTTTGTTCGTTGCCCTGATGGTAGTTGCAATCCTGTACTTTAATGAGTCCGAACCAGATGTTCATGCTGAGATGATGGACAATCTCGCCCAACAATTTACCAGTAATACAATCAACGCGCATTGGCAGTGGCAGGCTGAAGGGCGACCGCAGATGATCATGATGGTGCAATATGACTTTCAAGGCCGAGAAACCGGCCGCAGGCCTTTGCGCATGTCCCCGTCGGGTTGGCCCTTTGTTGGCAATGACAGCCAAGGCTGCGAACGGGTCTGGCAAGGGGTGCTAAATATGCAGTCCCGCGTTGATGATTTTCGAGTGATTGCCGAGTATTACGATGACGGTGTTGACGAAAATGGCCAGACGCAGCAGCGATGCCGCTTCAGGCTATCAACAGGCCCTTATTTTGACTATTATGTGAATAGCGGTAGAGTGGAACGAAATGACTAAACAATTGATTTTTCATGGAGATGCTATGACCTGGCAGCAATTAGTGGCAGAACGAGCAAATAAGCACAGGTTGCATAAACCACAGCGCGGCAGGGGCTTTACCTTAATCGAGCTCGTAATCGTGGTTGTGCTGCTGGGCTTATTAGCTGCAGTTGCTATACCTCGGTTTTTAGATGTCACCGAAGATGCAGAGGATGCTACTGTCGAGGGGGTCGCTGGGGGATTCGCCACTGCCGTTGGGTTGGTTCGTGCGCAATGGGAGCTGGAGGCGCGCCCACAGGACAATGATGGTACTAACCAAACATTTGTCACCATTGATGGTATTCGCGTAGGTATCGATAAAGATACGGGTTATCCAACCGGGCAATTGAACAACGACAGTAGTTCAGAAGATGATGCTCTTTCGACGCTGGATTGTGAGAGTATTTTTAATTTAATTATGGCCAGTGCGCCAACTATCTCATCGGATTGGAACGAAAGACCTTTTGAAGAGGCGCGTTATTTTACCAATTTGAGCGAGGGGACCGGCTCGGGTAACAACGACGTATGTTATTACTACTTGACCGCTACGATTAAAAATCGCACTGCAGAGCCTCTGGATAACACCGCGGGTAATGGCTTTATTTATGACCCGCGTATCGGGCAAGTAATTGTGTTTAGCAATAACACCAACAATGGCAACAATTAGTGTATTAGCTTGGATGCTGATACATAACTTTATGGATAATAATAATTTTAAATTTAGTTAGTTAACTTTGAGGAAATAAACATGCAACAACGTGGTTTTACTTTGATTGAATTGATCATAGTTATCGTTATTTTGGGTATTCTGGCGGTGACTGCGGCGCCACGTTTCATCGATTTACAAGGTGATGCGCGCGCATCTACCTTGCAAGGCGTAAAAGCAGCGTTGCAGGGTGGCTCACAATTGGTTTATGCAAAATCAGCTATTGCTGGTGAGCAGGCTACTGCCAATGGTGCAGGGGCTGCCGCTGAAGATACGCAAGCGGTCGTAAACGGCGTGGCTGTTGAAACGGATTTTGGTTATCCAGCAGCTACCGCGAGCTTAGCGATTACGGATATTGCACCTTGGGCAACGCTTGAAGATGCTGATTGGACCTTAACCAACAGCACTGACTCTGAAGTTATAGCGGGCACTTTCGTAATTACGCCTGAGGGCACTGCAGCGACTTCGACAACGGCTGATCAATGTCAGGTTGTGTATGCGGAAGCTGCTGACGCTAACTCTGCACCGGTAATTACCGTCCAAGATACTGGCTGCTGAGCAGTCAGTTCCCCATAGTCTGGGGGTCTTCATTGTGCGTATAGTTGCCTTTTTAGCAGGCCGGTCGCAGTGGATGATAAACTTTCCGAAGCGGCCGGTCTCCCGGCCGTCGTTATCTAGTCAATCTGGATTCAGCCTGGTTGAGCTAATAACCGTTATATTGCTGATTGGCATATTGAGCGTGGTTGCAATTGCGCGTTTTAGTGATTCAACGGGCTTCGCCGAGTTCACCTATCAAAATCGACTTATTAGCGCCTTGCGCAACATGCAGCAACGCGCGATGCAGGACAGTCGCAGTGGCTTTTGCTATCAAATTAATATTGTCAGCGGCGCGGTTTCACCCGCCTTTGGTCCACCCAGTACCAATTACACAGCGGGTAATCAGGCCAATACTTGTGCGTCGAATATTGATGCAAACACAGATTTTTTGGCGACTACTAGCACTGAGATAGCTGAACAAGGGCTAACGATTTCAATAACTGACAATGGTAATAACAACGTCACCTTTATTGGGTTTGATGGGTTGGGAAGACCACAGTCTAACATTAGCAATTGTTTTGCTGGCTGCAGGGTCAACTTTGTTGGTGAAACGCGAGCCTCAGTTTGCATCGAATCGCAAGGGTATGTGCATGCGTGTTAATTTACGTCGACTTGCTCAGAACGGTTTTACGCTTATCGAGTTGATTGCTGGCATCGTTGTGTTTGCTGTCTCATTGACCATTGTCACTGGACTTGTCGCTAGTCAATCCCGACAAAGTATCGACCCGATTTGGCAGGTAAAAGGCATTGAGCTAGGGCAGAGCTTACTCAATGAAATAAATGCTAAAGCGTTTGATGAAAACTCTGATAGAGCTGGGGGGAATGACCGCTGTAATGAACTCGTAACCTGCTCGGTAAGCGCCAATCTAGGGGTTGATAGCGGCGAAGTACGAGAAAGTTTTGACGATGTTGACGACTTCCATGGACTAGACGCAACAGGCGACGCAATTAAAAATTCACTTGGGGAAACGATTGCAGGTCCAGATGGGAACTTCTACCAAGGTTTCCGCGCTCGTGTGTCGGTATTTTACGATGATAACGCCGATGGTATTAATGACGACGATCTCAATCAGGACGGTACACTCGACACAGGGGTTCTAGTCGGCAATCAAAAGCTGATTCGAATCGTTATCACCACGCCAGGAGGCGATGATATTTCGTTCTCAAGTTTTAGGACAAACTTCTGATGCGTAAGGTCTCGGGGTTTACCCTAATTGAATTGATTACTACTTTAGTTATCCTGACTATCGTATCAATTGGCATCAGTGGTTTTATTCGCTCAAGCATGGGAATTTTCGCCGATGTGACAGAACGCGAGCAATTACTGAGCGATAGCCGCTTCGTAATTGAGCGTCTTACGCGTGATATTCGCAATGCGGTGCCAAGTAGCGTTCGCGTGGCAGGAAACTCAAACGTCCACTGTTTACAGCTTGTACCCATTGACTACAGCACCTTTTATCTCTCCGCGCCGATTTTACCCAGTACTGATACAACACTTGAAGTCGTAGAGATGGGGGATATTGAAGGCAATGCCTATGTGCCCGCTGGCTTTGGTACCTTTGCAGTTATTTTTCCGACGCGCACACAAGACGTGTATGACCCTAGCCAAGGTAGACGTCAAGACGTACTCGCGTGCAGTGACGGTGGAGTAGACGCTAGTTGCGGTACTCTAGATGACCCAGATAATAAAGCACAAATTACCGTTGATGAGGCCTTTGCAACCACTTCCCCAGCTGATCGCGTATATTTTGCCAGCTTCGCACACAGCTATTGCGTGCGTAATGGTGGGGTGTATTTTTATCGTACTGAAACGTCGCCTACACAACCGGTTTTCACTGCTGGTGGCGAGATAATGGCCGAGTTTGTAGACAATCAACTATCCAGTAATCCACGCTCCCAATCGGCCGGGAGTGATGATCCCTTTCGGATTTTCGATGCGAGTTTGCTGAGTAACGCCTCGGTGCAAATACGCCTGCGCTTTGAGCGCAATGATGAAGTACTCAACTATAATCATGAGGTCCATGTCACCAATGTACCTTAACTATCGACCAAGCCGACAAAGCGGGAGTATGCTCATCATTTCTTTGTTCGTCATTCTAGTACTGGCTTTGCTCGGTATCGCGATGACTCGTATGCTAGCTGCGACGTCACAAGCGACAGTGATTGAAGTTTCAGGATTGCGCGCATTAACTGCGGCACAAACCGGTGCCCAAGTTCTGTTACAACAGACATTTCCGCTCAATTCTCCGATACAGGTGTGTAGTACAACAATTACCAGCCCGGCATCTTTTAGCAATATCGAGGGGTTAGCGGGTTGCAGTTATATTGCAACCTGTACGACCGAGTCAGTCGACAAGAATGGTGTTGCTAATAATTACTATCGATTCTCAAGTATAGGGCAATGTATAGTCGGAGAAGTAGTAGTGAGTCGACAAGTGTCGTTAGATGCGATGCAGGAGCAACCCTAGTATGAAGCGTTTAGGTGCAGTATTACTTGCGATGTGGTCATCCTGCGTCATCGCAGTTGAATGTGTGGATGTATTTCCGGATCCCGCGTCCTCATTTGCCGCCAATGGTGAATTAGAAATGAAACTGAATGCGCGTATTTATGGTAGTGATGGCATTCTGTCTTTCAACGAAATAAACGACCAAACTGGCGGTAACAACAGTTGCGATACACAGCCGTGTGTCGCAGGTCCTACGAATAGTGCAAATTTGCAACTATCACCGTTTCGATTTAGTCGCTCCAATCAAGATGTTAAAGTGCGCCGCAACACAACGGCTTCTCTTGCAGCGGGAAGTTATGATGATGTCACCATTGAAGCTGGTGCTCAGCTCACATTAAACAGCACTAATGGAACCTATATTATTGATGACCTTAGTGCCAAGCAAAACACAGTTCTGTATCTCAATGGAGGAGATTATTGGATTAAAGAGCTGAAACTCGCGCAAGGTGTTCGGTTGATCGTAACGGGCAGCGAGGCGGCGACGATTTATGTACAGGAAGCTATTTTTCAGCTCAATTCACAAATCAATTTTAATAACGAGCCATCTAAACTTTCGCTGATCAGCTATGACGAGGTCAAACTCAACCAAGGAGTCTTGTTAAATGGCTTCGTGTATGCGGCATCAGAAGTTGAATTGCAACTCAATGCACAAATTACCGGCGCAGTTAATACTACTGAACTCAAATTGGCGCAGGGCTCAAGTATTACCTACGCGCCAGACGACTTGACTACAGCCGACTTTGGCACCGCTTGTATTAGTTCTGCGCCAGCCCCCGACCCTATTAGCCATTGGCCAATAGATGTTTGTTCGCTATCTGGAACTATTGACGAGATCCTTGACATTGAAGGCGGTAATCATGGGCAGGCACTAAATGGTGCGGGGGTCGATTATGATGGTCAGTATTGCCAGGCCGGTAGCTTTAGTGGCAGTGGGGATGTCATTTCGATCCCACACACGGACGACTATCACATTGCCAGCGGTACAGTATCATTTTGGTTTAAGGTGCCTGATCTATCTTTTAGTAATCGTTCTAGCGCCGGCGGCATGGGCATTTTCTCAAAGGATTCAACCTCCTTCGACGATGGCGGCCACCTAACAATGTGGGTAACCAGTAGCGGAGCAATTCGCGTCCGAATGCAAAGCACCGCAGCAAGCGCGACGTTGCAAACTACAAATTTAATCAATGAAGATCAATGGCATCATGTCGCTTTTACCTTTGGTACAAGTGGCATACAACTCTATATCGACGGTGTATTACAAGGTTCGAATAATGGCTTTACCAGCGGTTTAGGCAATAATCGCGAGCCTATAATTCTCGGCGGTAACGCGTGGCAGACTAGTGATAATGCAAGTCCGGCTAATGAGTTAAAAGACTTGTTCAAAGGCAGTATCGATGATCTAAAACTTTTTGATCAGCAGTTATCGAGTGCTCAAATAACCAACCTTTTCAATGAAATAGCCGGCACCTGTCAAACCTGTCAAAGTGATGCTGAATTAACAGCGCATTGGCCGCTCGACCTGTGTTCTGTGAATGGTAGCAGTGGTGAAATTGTTGATATCGTCGGGAATAGTCCAGGGAATACTGTGGGTAATGCTGGAACCTTAAACGATGGAAAATTTTGCCAAGCGGGTCGACTCGACGGAACTGGAGCCCATATCAATATTCCGCATACCTCTGCGATGGAATTAAGTGCTGGAAGTCTCTCACTTTGGATTAAAGTGTCAGACCTCGATTATTCCAACAGTAGTGATGTGGGGGGGATGGGAATTCTCTCCCGTGATTCTACAAACTTCGATAATGGTGGGCACCTGACTATCTGGTTGGAAAGCGACGGAAGTGTTAATGCGCGTCATCAAAGCACGAGTGCGAGTTATAATCTCGATTCTAATGCGGGCCTAATTGCTGAAAATACGTGGCATCACATCGTATACAGCTTCGGCAATCAGCGCATGCGACTGTTTGTCGATGGTGTGCAAGTTGCAACGAATGCGAGCTATGGTGGTGGAATCAATGGAAACTCTGAGCCTCTTATTCTGGGCGCAACCGCGGTTCGCAGTGGCGACGGAGAATCAACACCCAGTCAGTTGCGTGATTTCTTTAAGGGTGATTTAGACGATGTAAGATTGTACCGCAATGAGTTATCGCAAGCGGATGTTGTTGAACTGTATGAAGCATCAAGCTATGTGTGCACTAACTGCACTGGCGATCTGCCCGTTGCGTTTTATCAGTTTGAGCAGGAGGAATATGCAGCGCCTGGTGATGTACTCGATTCCTCAGCCAATGCTTTTGACGCTGATCCCATCGGTAATGTTGCTCCCATACTGCCCGATGTACCAATATCGTGCCGCGCATTAGATGTACCGCGAAACTTAACCGTAGATGCTATTGATGCAATCAACACTAAGCTGGATATCAATGAAATTGGTGGGCGCGGTACAATTTCGTTTTGGTATCGTTCAACGAATCCTTGGTTCCGTGGCGGAGCGAGACAATTATTTGATGCCTCACAATTAGCGGATCCCCCGAATCGCAACAATTCTCAAGACAAATATTTCTTTTTAGTCCTGCGCAATAACGGTAGTTTGCGTTTTGCTATGGAAGATAATTTAGACCGAGATTTTAGAGCTGATACCGGTCGAATAAATATTCCTGCCAATCAGTGGGTTCATATTGCAGTGGCCTGGGATCTTGTCAATGATACCGCGCAAATCTATGTTAATGGGCAAGCACAATCTGTACGTATCAGTTCATCTTTACGAACCAGTCAAATAGCTGGGGTTGGAGATTTATACTTCGGCGACATCGGCAACACCTATGTTATTGCTGGGGGAACTGATAATTCGGCATATGGTCAGTACGATGATGTGCGGGTGTACAATTTCACCCAATCCCGCGCACAAATTTTAGCCGATATGGCGGCAGTTACAGAATGTGCGACGATCGATCACTATCAAATTGTGCACTCTGAGCAGGCCCTAACCTGTGATGCAGCAGATGTGACTATACGCGCATGTGCCAATGAAGAGTGCAGTAAATTAGCTGATGTACCGAGTACGGTGACATTATCTCCAAGCGGTTGGGCAGGTGGCGACATCGTAACCTTTACTGGTAGTACCGCGTTGAGTTTGTCGCAGTCAACAGCCGGTACAACAACCATTGGAATAACAGCGGCGGTGCCCGGCGCAGATGTTCAGTGTAATCCTGACTGCTCGATTGAGTTCGTTGACGCTGGATTTGAGTTTTTTAATGTAAACCAGCCAGCTAGCAGCGTATTGGACCCAGTTATCGCCGAGTCAGACCTAGGCGGCATTGGCATCCGAGCTGTACAGAATCAAAATGGTGTATGTGGACCACTGTTGCAAGGTTCTCAAACGGTATCGTTAGAATATGAGTGTGTATCAACCGCTGATGCTCCTTACTCTACCAATCAATGTGCAGTGCCTTTTGCTGGTGTTGCCGTTAATGGCGATGGCTCTGGCAGTAACGCAGGAAATTTACAACTGCAATTCGATAGCAATGGTGAGACGACCCTTACTGGCTATCAATATGCGGATGCCGGACGCTTGGCCGTCGCCATTAGCGCAGTAGTGCAAGGAATTAATATCAGCTCTGGTGCAACCGTAGTTGACAGCGTTCCGGCAGCGCTCAGTGTTACTAGCGATGTTGCAGATCCTCACACTGCTGGTGAGAGTTTTAATCTCAATATTAGTGCATTGGGTGCAAATGGCACCGCACTGCCCAGTTACTCTCCCGGACAATTACAAATGTCCTTACAGCGCTTATCGCCAGCGCTATCAAATGTCGATGGCGCATTATCGCTTGCTGCTGATCTAGAGTTAAACAGTAGCTCTGTATCAAGCTATCGAGACATTAGCGGGTTAAGCTTTAGTAATGGCCAATACAACTATGCACAGGCTTATTTTGAGGAAGTCGGCACGCTTAGTGTCGCCGTTCGAGACCAGGCGTACTTAGGTCAAACAATCACCTCGCAAAATATCACGCTGGGTCGATTTATTCCGGCATACTTTGCAGTGCAAACGCGCAATCAAGGTACACTCGCTGATGCATGTAGTGCTAGTTTTACCTACATCGGCCAAGCATTTGATTTTATCCTGGGTCAAGAGCCAAGCATATCAATCACGGCCTACAACGCCTTGGGTAATGTAACCTCAAATTATGCTGGAGACCTTTGGGAACTGGCCCCAAACACAGCCGATATTAGTTTTGCCGATAGTTCAGGCTACAGCGGCAGTGCAGCGGTAAATCAAATAGGTAATTTGGCAATCCGAGGCAGTGAAAATTATGACGGAGTCACTGAACTCGATTTGTTAAATAGTGAGTTTGAGTATATCAAAGATTCACAACCAACAGCGCCATTTGAGAGTTCTTTGAACCTCACTTTTAGTGCTGACTTCTTTACTGATGCTGATGGTGTTTGTTATCAAAGTAATTACCCCGATGGTTGTGAAGCTTTTTCGGTGGCCAATATACGAGGTACAGAACAGCGGTATGGTAGACTAGTTGTGGGTAACACTTATGGTCCAGAAACGGAAACATTGCCGGTGCCGCTCATCGCTGAATACTTTACAGCTGATGGCTGGCGCACCAACACGCAAGATAGTTGCACCTCGATAGCACTTAGCCAAAGCACTGGCGACATACAGGTGAGTAATGCATCGGTGGGCGACTTTGAAAGTGATATCACATCTCTTTTGAATTCAATGTCCGCGTCAGGCACCTTAGTCGATGGCTTATCTGACCGCACCGACATGCAAGTCGGACCGCCCCTTGACAATAATGGTGAGGGCGTCAGGGGAACTATTTCGATCACTCTCGATCCAACTTCAGGCGCGGTGTGGTCTGATTATTTAAACGTTGACTGGAATCAAGATGGCGTAATCGATAACAACGACGCCCCGACTGGGATTGTATCTTTTGGTGTATACCGAGGTAACGATCGAACAATTCATTGGCGTGAAGTCTTTTAACGCGCGCGTTTTGGCGTGAGATTTTTGTTTGACAATCCGTACCCAGCGCTTGCTGTTAAAGGGCTTGATTGGTAAAGTGTCGGGATATTTTGGGTAGCTGCGTATCGCGGCACTCACCACTGTCAAATTTCACAGGATAAAGGCACTTCATGTTTAAAAAGCTGCGGGGCATGTTCTCTAACGACTTGTCTATCGACCTCGGGACAGCAAACACGCTAATTTATGTTAAAGATCAAGGGATTGTTCTTAATGAACCCTCAGTCGTCGCGATTCGTCAAGAACGCGCTGGAGGACCCAAAAGCGTCGCGGCAGTTGGTGCTGAAGCGAAACAAATGTTGGGGCGTACACCCGGTAACATCCGCGCGATTCGTCCAATGAAAGACGGTGTTATCGCAGACTTCTATGTAACTGAGAAAATGCTGCAACACTTTATCAAGCAAGTTCATGACAATAATTTCCTGCGCCCGAGCCCACGCGTGCTGGTGTGTGTACCTTGTGGTTCAACACAGGTGGAACGCCGTGCAATCCGCGAGTCGGCAATGGGGGCAGGTGCTCGTGAAGTGTTTTTGATCGATGAGCCCATGGCCGCGGCAATTGGGTCCGGCTTACCCGTTAGTGAAGCAACCGGTTCAATGGTTGTCGATATTGGTGGAGGGACCACCGAAGTTGCCATCATTTCATTAAACGGTGTGGTTTATTCATCGTCAGTGCGCATTGGCGGTGATAAGTTTGATGAAGCAATTATCAACTATATTCGCCGTAATTTTGGAAGCTTAATTGGTGAAGCGACAGCCGAGCGGATAAAACACGAGATTGGTGCGGCCTATCCGGGTGAAGAAGTTCGCGAGATTGAAGTACGTGGTCGCAATTTAGCTGAGGGTGTGCCGCGTGGATTTACCCTGAACAGCAATGAAATCCTAGAAGCGTTACAAGAGCCGTTAACCGGCATTGTATCTGCGGTTATGGTCGCGCTTGAGCAATCACCACCAGAGCTTGCGTCTGATATCTCTGAACGTGGGATGGTTCTCACAGGTGGTGGTGCATTATTAAAAGACTTAGATCGCCTATTGATGGAGGAAACCGGTATTCCAGTAGTCATTGCTGATGATCCATTAACCTGCGTCGCACGTGGTGGTGGCAAAGCGTTCGACATGATTGACATGCATGGCGGCGACTTATTTAGCTACGAGTAATTCATGGCTATGGCGGCTAGGTTTTCCTCGCCGCCGTTGAGTTATACATGCAGACCATTTTTACGCGCGGCCCATCACTCAACAATCGCTTATCGCTAGCGTTGGTAATGTCGATTGCGTTGATTATTGTTGATCACAAGTTCGATGGTTTTAGCACAACCAGGGGCTATTTGAATTCATTGATGAGTCCGCTCCAATACGTGGCAAATCTTCCCGGTGAAATGCTTAATTGGAGTGCCGAGCGGGTCACCTCCCAACAACAACTAATCGCTGAAAACGAATACCTCAACAATCAACTATTACTCGCCAATGAGCAATTGCAACGCTTTCAACTGTTGAAGAACGAAAACGACCAATTGCGTGCGCTACTTGCAGCACCTTTACGTCAAGAAATGCGTAAGACCGTTGCAGAGCTGATGGCGGTGGATAACAATCCTTTCAGTCACCAGATTGTGATTAACAAAGGGAACAGTGACGACGTTTATGTGTCGCAATCGGTACTGGATGACAAAGGCGTGGTAGGTCAGGTCATTGAGGTGGGTTCGACTACGAGTCGTGTGTTACTGATCACTGATGTCACCCATGCTATCCCTGTGCGTTCACAGCGCAACAGTATCCGCTTTATCGTAACAGGCAGTGGTACTCTCGACGAAGTCTACTTAGAGCATGTGGCCCATAGCGTCGATATTAAGGTCGGCGACATTCTGGTCACGTCTGGTTTAGGCAATGTGTTCCCCGAGGGATACCCCGTCGCTCAAGTCACCAGTGTCGTTCGTGATGAATCACGTCCCTTCGCTAGCATTAGTGCGCAGCCCTTAGCAAAACTCGATCGATTAAAACACTTGATGTTGCTCTGGCCTGAGGCAGAGGCTGAAACCACCGAAGGCAGCGATGATAGTACGGCAATTACAGTAAGGCGTGATAATGATTAATCGGCATATAGGCATTATCTCCGTTAGCCTGGTCATCGCATTGGTTTTGCAGATAATGCCAATGCCGATTCAGGCTGATGTGTATCGGCCCGATTGGGTCCTCTTGGTTCTGGCTTATTGGACTATGGCCTTACCCAACCGAGTCAATGTCGGTGTGGCATTCATTTGTGGCCTAGCCATGGATATTTTATTGGGTACCGCTTTAGGGGTACACAGCTTTGCTTTAAGTATCGCAATTTACGTTTTAGCCGCTAATTATCAGCGATTGCGCAATTATTCAGTATGGCAACAAGCGATTGTTATCGCGCTATTAGGCGCTCTATATCATTTGGTCCTCTTCTGGCTACAGCATTTGCTCACCAGTATTTATTTTCAGTTTGACTATTTGTGGCCAGTGTTAACCTCGATGTTAATTTGGCCATGGGCTTTTTGGTTGCTGCGCCGCACACGTCGCAGATTCAAGGTTAGTTAAACAATGAGCGAATTAATTTTAGCGTCGCAATCTCCGCGACGTGCCGAATTATTGTCTACCATGGGCTATCGCTTTACGGTTATTACTGCCGATATTGACGAGTCACCTTTACCTGATGAGCTTCCGGAGCATTTAGTTTTGCGTCTTGCCAGCAGTAAGGCTGACGCTGTATGGCAAACTTCACTGCCGAGTATTACGACTGATACCGCAGTATTGGCGGCAGACACGATTGTTGTCGCGAATCAGACTATTCTTGGCAAGCCTAAACATTTTGCCGACTTTACGCGAATGATGCGGCTGTTAAGCGGGTCTACTCATACAGTGATGACCGCTATAGCCTGCAGAAATAGCGCGATGAGCGAAGCGCAGGTTGTTACCGCCGATGTTCAGTTTTGTACGCTCACAGAGCGTGACATCGCTCGCTACTGGGACACGGGGGAGCCAAAGGACAAAGCTGGCGGTTATGGCATTCAAGCTAGAGGTGGGCAATTTGTGCAGCAGGTTCACGGCAGCTATAGTGCAATTGTGGGGCTACCCATGGTTGAGACTAAGTTAATGCTACAAAAATTTGGGGTATATGCATGAGTGCAGAGTTGTTGATCAACGTAACACCGTCCGAGTCTCGAGTTGCTTTGATCGAAAATGGTATTTTGCAAGAAATTCACGTAGAGCGGCATACCAAGCGCGGCATAGTCGGCAATATATATCGCGGCAAAGTCAGCCGTGTTTTACCTGGTATGCAAGCAGCATTTGTTGATATAGGTTTTGAGAAAGCTGCCTTTCTGCATGCCTCAGATATTGTAATCCACGATGAGATTGTGGGTGAAGTTTCTACCAGTGACATTACCAAGAAAGACATTCGTGAGCTTGTACGCGATGGTCAAGATATTGTAGTGCAGGTAGTCAAAGACCCAATAGGCACTAAAGGTGCGCGCTTAACCACTGATATCACGATTCCCTCACGTTACCTAGTGTTTATGCCAAGCGTTACTCATGTTGGGGTGTCACAGCGGATTGAAGACGAGCAAGAACGCGAGCGGCTAAAAAATTTAGTTGAAGGTTTTTGCGACGAAAATGGCGGTTTTATTTTACGAACTGCGGCCGAGGGCGTAAGTGAAGTGGAGCTTTCACAGGACGCAGAGTTCCTTCGTCGTTTGTGGTCGAAAATTCAGCAGCGCATGAAACGCAAGAAGTCGCATGTGTTATATGAAGATTTACCGCTTGCACGTCGGGTACTTCGCGACTTTGTTGGCACTGAAATTGACCGCGTGCGGATAGACTCGAAACTGAGCTTTCAAGAGCTCCAGAGCTTTACTGAAGAGTACGTACCAGAGCTGAGCAAGAAGCTTGAATATTATAAAGGCGAGCGTCCGATTTTTGATCTTTACGACGTCGAGAATGAGACACAGCGAGCGCTTGAACGCCGTGTAGATTTAAAAAGTGGTGGATACTTAATCATTGATCAAACCGAAGCGATGACCACAATCGACATTAATACAGGTGCTTTTGTCGGCCATCGCAACCTCGAAGAGACTATTTTTAATACCAACATCGAAGCGACCCAGGCTATCGCTCGTCAGCTAAGACTGCGCAATTTAGGTGGTATGATCTTAATTGATTTTATCGATATGGTTGAACCTGACCACAAACGTCGGGTCTTACATAGTCTAGAGGTTGCAACAAGTAAAGACCGTGCGAAAAGCAACATTCACGGCTTTACGGCTTTGGGTCTGATTGAAATGACCCGCAAGCGCACCCGTGAGAGCCTTGAACACGTGTTGTGCGGCGAATGTCCAGCATGTAAAGGCCGGGGCTCAGTAAAAACGGTCGAAACAACGTGTTTTGAGATTATGCGTGAGATAGTGCGGGTCAATCGCGCTTATGATGCTGATAAATTCGTCGTTTATGCCTCACCAGCAGTAGCAGCGGCCTTGCTGGGTGAAGAGTCGCATATGCTTGCCGAACTAGAGGTTTTTGTATCTCGACAGATAAGCGTTCAAGAAGAGCCGCTTTATAACCAGGATAAATTTGACGTGGTAATGATGTGACAGGCTACAAAGCCTATTTAGCCTACGGAATAAAAAAAATATGGACGTTAATCGCTCTGTTGTTAGTTCTTTCAGCAGTGGCGATTTCGCTGTTGCGCTTTTCCTTACCATACCTCGATCAGAATAAGCACCTTGTAGAAAATTACATTAGCGATAATTACAACGCCGATTTACGCATCGTGTCGATTTCTGCAGAATGGGGCGCTCACGGGCCAAGTCTTGTGCTGAATGGCGTAACATTACAAGACTCTACAAGTGCAGCATTAGAGCTCAATATCGCGCGGGTATTTGTAGAATTAAATTTTTGGGAGTCAATACGTTCGTTCAGCATACAATCCAATCAGTTTGAATTAAATGGCGTTTCAATGATAGTGAACACTCACTTCATGGAGGGGCGTGAAGCTGGCGAACAAAATGCTATAACCGTAGTTAACAAACTGTTCTTAGAACGACTCCAGCGCTTTTCTATCAGTGATTCAAAACTAACGATCAATACCGAACTCAATAGTCAAAGCTACGATCTGCGTAAAGTTAGTTGGATCAATCGAGGTCAGCGTCACCAAGCCGTGGGCCAACTACGGGTGGCTGAATTAGCGAATAACTCCGCGAGTTTTGTTCTTGATCTATACGGTGAATCCAATGCGTTAGAGGGGACGTTTTATGCGCGGGGAGACGATTTGGATCTGGCTCCTTGGTTTAACGAGCTAACCAGCGAACAACAGACGTTGTTGGAGAGTCGCGGTAACTTCTCTTTGTGGGCAGCAATTAATGATGGCCAGCTCAGTGACTTACAAGTTCAATTGTCACCGAGCCAATTTAAGTGGCAATCACAAGATAAAACGGTATTAACCACTAATGTTGAAAGCGGCGCTATTATCGCCGAGCCGGATGAGAGAGGTTGGCAATTTAACATTAACGATTTGGTGTTATCGGCTAACGATCAATCAATGCAAACGAGTTTCGCCGGACATTTAGACCAGAGTGGCTCAGTGCAATTGTCTTCTATTGGCGATATCAATTTAACCCCGCTGGTTGAATTGATGCCTTTGATGATGACCCAAGAACAAGCTGATTCACTACATGAATTGGCCGTTACAGGGTTATTGACACAACTGCAGTTACAAGGGCGCGAACAAGGCATCTCAATGCGTGCCAAAGTCGAACAATTATCCTGGCAGCCCACAGGCGTTTTACCCGGTTTGGATAACCTTGAAGCGGAATTTGTATGGTATAAAAATCAAGGACGCATTTACTTACACACTGAAAATGCAAACATGGATTCGAGTAACCTACTCGACGACAGTCTTGCAGTAGAGGCATTCAATGCGAGTCTATACGTCTATCAAGATAGCCCTGAGTCAACTTGGTATCTGTTTTCAGACGACATTGCGTTCAAGAGTAATAAAGTTGAGTTTACCCAGCAATTTCGATATCAGTTTGATCAACAGGAGTTATCCTTACTGACCCGCATATCGTCGCTTCCAGTGGCAAGAGTTCCAGAACTATTTCCGGAATACTACATGGGAGCAAATACAAAAGCTTACCTTACGCGTGCACTGGAGAATCAAGATTCAGCCAAGAATGCCTTCGTGAATAATGCAAGCGTGTTGTGGCGTGGCCAATTAGGTGATTTCCCATTTGACGATAATCAAGGCGTGTTCCAGGCGAGTGTGGATATCACCGCGGCTGATTTTATGTTCTCGTCAGAATGGCCGACACTCACTGATCTCGACATTAATCTCTTGTTTGAGAACGATCGTCTTTTGATGCGCAGTCCGAGCTCCAAGTTAAAAGATATCGAGTTGACTCGCCTTGAAGCTGAGATCCCGAGTTTGTCCGATGCGCAGTCATTGCAAATTGGTGCGTTAGCACAGGGGACTGGTCGGCAGCTGGCCGAACTGATGCTCGATAGTCAGATGGCTGATACATTGGGGGCATTGTTAAGCCGTGAATTGGTCATTGATGGTTTATTGAAAACTGACCTGGCGCTGCTGATTCCTTTGGATAACGAGCGCGTAAAAGCCAGTGGTACGGTTTCATTGCAAGACAATATTATTGAGTTTCCATCAGTAGCAATGACTCTGCACAAAGCTACTGGCGGTATCACTTTTGTGAACGACGAAGTTCAAGTGACAGATTTAGGGGCACAATTGTTCGGTCAGCCGGTGCAAATTTCAATGCGAGGGCAATTAGAACGACCATCGGGTAACGATGAAACTAGTCTTTCTGGTGAAGTGTATCGTTCTGACATTGGTATTACGGGACGTTGGGATGTGAACGAAATTGTCGAATCTTATTATCCTGTCCTAGCGCCCTACGCTAGCGGAGCTACGGATATCGCTGTTAGCCTCGAGCTAGTCGAGGGTAATGGTGACTTTACCTACGAGCTTATGGGAAATGCCAACCTAGATGAGGTGAAGACGTACCTCCCCCAACCATTTGCTGAACAAACTATCGGACCGATAAAAATTTCTGCGCAAGGCGATCGCACGGCGTCAGTGTTTCATGTGAGCTCAACAAGCGGTATTTTCTTTGATGGTGTATTGCCGCACAAGGAGTTGGTTTTCTCGCGCGCGCATTTAGCATTGGGCGAAGAGTCTTTAGGTAGCATGGGCCTTGGCTTTAGTATTGCCGCCGAGGTTGAGCAGTTCGATGTTGATGGTTGGGCAAGTTTCGTTGATGCCATTGTCAATAATATTGATGACAACTCCGTAGCTATTATCGGTGTGCCCGATAGAGTATTTATTGCGGCGGATAAGCTCAATCTGGGCGAGCGCGAATTAACTAATGCAAGAGTTCAAGCTAAACAACGCGATAACGACTGGAAGATCGACTTAACCGCTAAGCAGGCTCAGTTAGAAGTTTACATAGATGACGAGTGGCAGACTCGTGGTATCGACCTTAACGCACAATTTATCCGGTTTGAAGAGTTTGATATTGCACAAAGTTCAACTGAACAATGGCAGATTGAACAACTACCACCACTGCGTTTGCGGTGTGGCGATTGTCAGTTCGGGCGTTTGAATCTCGGTGAAGTCAGCATCGATGGAATGCCTACAGACAATGGTTATGAGTTTGCCCAAGTGCTTTTTTCAAGTGCAGAAGGAGAGCTAAGAGCTACGGGCGCATCGGATACCAATACCACCCGATTTACGGGGACAGTGACAAGTGATGACTTTGGGCGTCTACTGCAATCTGCACAAATCGAAAGCGGGATTAAGGACTCTGAGGCTAACTTTGAGTTCGAGTTGGCTTGGCAAGGCCAGCCATGGACAGCTTCGTTAGATAAACTTGAGGGTGAGGTTGATTGGGAGTTGACTGACGGCTACATCACAGAGTTAAGTGACAAGGGCTCGCGAATATTTACACTGTTCAGCCTCAATTCGTTGGTGCGCAAGTTAAGTCTAGATTTCCGTGACGTTTTCGCTCAAGGTTTTTTCTATGACGATATCAAGGGTTCGATTCAAATCGCGCAAGGCAAAGCTTATACCGGTGATACGGTCGTTGATGGTGGTGCTGGTGAAATAACAATTGATGGTTACACAGATCTAGTTAATAACGAACTTAATTACCACGTATCGTTTACGCCAAATGTGACGGGGAACTTGCCAATATTAGTCTATTTTATGGCTAACCCACCAACGGCATTGGCCGCATTGGCTTTGGATCAGATGCTGACATCAGCGAAGGTTATCTCCAACGTTAACTATGCGGTTACTGGCACTCTCGATGAACCAATAGTACAGGAAATTGGCCGTGATAGTACTGAAATAGAGTTACCCGCTAGGGTTGCTCCTAGTGATGAAGACACCGGTGAAGGCGAGGAACAAGAAGAAACGTTTAAAGTACCTGAACCTGTGTCAGTCGAAACGCGAGAACTCGATGGTTGATGTCGCTGCAATTCAATTGGTTTCGATGCCTGATGTAGATGCCAATTTCGCACAAGTTAAAGCATTGATGGAACAATCCAAACCGGGACAATTGGTCGTATTACCCGAGTGTTTTGCATTTTTTGGCGGTTCAGATAAAGCACAATTGGAGCTTGCCCAGCAGCCTGATAATCGAATTTTAGAGCGCCTTCAAGACATCGCAAAATCCTATCAGTGTTGGCTAGTTACAGGCACGCTTCCGGTCTTAAGTGACTCACGGCAACGGTTTCGAGCGGCAAGTTTCTGTTTAGACAGCAACGGCGACGTACGTGGTCGTTATGACAAAATCCACTTATTTGATGTCAGTGTGGATGATTCAACCGGAAGTTATCTTGAGTCTCGCTATACTGAGCCGGGAGACACGGTAACAGTTGTTGAGTCACCCTTCGGTCGCATCGGCATGGCTGTCTGTTATGATATTCGCTTTCCGGGTTTATTTCAGGCCATGGAACAAATTGATGTGCTGGTTTTACCTAGTGCATTTACTGCGAAAACGGGTCAAGCCCACTGGCATGCTCTGTTGCAGGCACGGAGTATCGAATTACAATGTTACGTTGTCGGCGCAAACCAAGGTGGTGTGCATGCAAATGGTCGCGAAACCTTTGGCCATTCGAGCATCTATTCGCCATGGGGTGAAAAAATATCCAGTTTAGAACAAGGTGTGGGATTTATTTCCGGCACTATCAATACCCAAAAGTTATCTCGTATTCGGCGTGCAATGCCGGTTGGCGAACACAAAAAATTCAGGAGCTACTTTGAGCAATCCAGTTGAACAGAATTTACTGCAACAGTCAGGATTAACTATTAACGATCTCGAAAATGCCATGGGATTGATGCTTGCTCATCAAAATGACTATGCGGATTTATATTTTCAGTCTAGCCAGCATGAGAGTTGGGTACTTGAAGATGGGATTATTAAAGAAGGTAGCTATAACATTGAGCGCGGTGTTGGTGTGCGTGCCGTGAGCGGCGAAAAGACCGGATTCGCATATTCAGATGCACTTAATCAAGAGGCACTGTTAAAGGCGAGTAAAGCCGCGCGCAGTATTGCTGCCGATGGTGGTACATCAGTGATTAAACACCCAGAAAAATCAGTCACTGAACCGCTCTACAGCGCCGATAATCCGATTACTTCAATGCAAGAGCAAGAAAAAATCGCGTTATTACGTGCCGTTGATGAATATGTGCGTGCGCAACAACCGGATGTTCAGCAAGTCATTGTCAGTTTAACGGGGGTTTATGAAGAAGTGCTGGTCACCGCCACTGACGGCACTTTTTCTACCGACCGACGCCCCCTTATTCGCTTAAATTGTTCAGTTTTACTTGAACACAATGGCCGGCGCGAGCGCGGAGCGGCTGGTATGGGTGGCAGATATGCGTATCAGATGTTTAGTGCTATGCACGATGGTCAGCCGCGATATCAGAAGCTAGCTGACGATGCTTTGCATATGGCAAAAGTGAATTTGCAAGCGATACCAGCGCCAGCGGGCACAATGCCAGTTGTTCTAGGCAGTGGTTGGCCGGGTGTTTTGTTACATGAAGCTGTCGGGCATGGCTTAGAGGGTGACTTTAATCGCAAAGGAGCTTCAACTTTTAGCGGTCGTATAGGTGAGCAAGTTGCCGCTAAGGGCGTTACTGTGATTGATAATGGTACGCTAAAAGATCGTCGAGGCTCGCTAAGTGTGGACGATGAAGGCACGCCAACTCAAGAAAACGTGCTGATTGAAGATGGTATCTTAAAAGGCTACATGCAAGATAAGATGAACGCTCGTTTGATGGGGGTAGCCGCAACGGGTAATGGTCGACGCGAGTCATATGCCCATTTACCCATGCCGCGTATGACAAACACTTATATGCTAGGAGGCGAGTACTCTCCAGAAGAAATTATTGCCAGTATCGACAAAGGTATTTATGCGCCGAATTTTGGTGGTGGTCAGGTGGATATTACTTCAGGCAAATTCGTGTTTTCTACATCAGAAGCTTATCTCGTTGAAAACGGCAAAATTACTACGCCAATCAAAGGCGCCACACTAATCGGCAATGGCCCCGAGGTAATGCAAAAGATCTCGATGATCGGTAATGATTTAAGCCTTGATGATGGTGTTGGAGTCTGTGGTAAAGACGGGCAAAGTGTTCCGGTAGGTGTTGGCCAGCCGACCTTGAAAATTGATCAATTAACCGTAGGTGGAACAGCGTAATAGGTTGGCAGATTTAACGAACAATTTGACCGTTAAGAATGACTAATTGGCACTGCCCTGAGGGTTCATCTCGGATTGCACTAAATGATTCGCAGATTGCAATCGCGCGCGCTGTAGCCTGCTCGATTTCAATGTAGTCTTCAACATAGCCAATACTTCTTAAACCATTACCTGCGACTGCCCAATTGCCCTTTGCTTTGAAATCAGGATGTTGAAAACGCTGTAGGGCAGCGCCCAGTGTTACTTCACTGGATACTAAAGGGCTAACATTAGGCGGGACTTCCGGCAATGCTATCATGGTGCCAAAAACCCTGTCATTGAGCATTACTAGCTGACACTCTGACGCGGTAAATTTTTGACATTTTTGCAAGGCTTGTCTCTTAGCTTCTTGCTCATTTTCGAGCCCAAAAACAAAGTGTAGCTCACCTCGCGAACCACTCACTCGGCCTGGCGCGATGGCTAATGCTTTATAACCAAGTAAGGATAGAAAGTGGCGATATTGATGAATCCCATTGTAAGTAGCGATGATGCTTGGAATTTCTGTTACTTTCGCCGCAACTTTGCCATTGTACTCATCGATCTCTATGAGCTGAGTCTGAGACACATGGTTTAAATCGACTAACCGGCAAGCTTTATCGGTACTATTTCTAACACACTGCTGGAGTGCTTGAGCTTTCGCAACGTCTAACGATGCTTTTTCCGCCTGATAGGCCCAACTACCGTCTGGACTTACCGCGAAAGCTTTTTGTCCGTGAAAGCGCGTGTATTCAAGGAAGGCTGTACGCAAGTAAGCCTTACCTGCAATGCCTGCAGGAAAATGATTGGCAGGTATTACTGGATGAACCTGAATTAATTGCGAGTTTAAATCTGCACGTAATGCACTTTCATAAATAGAATCTGAATTAACAACCGTATTATTGACAAAAACAACTTCGCATTTCGCATTGTTAGCATGCTTCTGGCAATTACTTGAAGCTGCTTCAATCGCCTGCTCAGGAGTTGCATAATTCCAACTTGTGCCAAAAGCGCCATTGGGTGCCATTGCTAGCGCGCTGTTATTTGGTCTGGCTCTGAGTTCAGCCATCGCGTCAAGTATTTCAAGCGAGTTGACTTGTTTCGGGACTAAGTTATTGGCAGATAATGTTCCACTTATCACCAGTCCGACGAAAAGAGCAACAATTTTGCGCATCACCTTACTCCTACAAAGGGCAATCAGTGCGAGTGGTACGGCGGCACAATTCACTGTTAATTTGTCCCGGCGGTAATAAGTCTGCTGGCAGGTTGGCAACCGAATTCAACAGTTCTTCATGTGCCGAAATAACCGCGTGATATCTCGCTTGCTCAAACAGCTTCTCTGCCACTGATTCACAGCCCCATGACCAATATTCCATGCCTAAATCACGTTTAGACTCTCCCCAAAAAATATGGTCACCGGCGATCAGGTACGTGTGTGATGAATATGTGAAATCTGCGTGCAATACCGACATTCTGTTGACAAAGCTGACGTCACAGTTCTCGTCTAAATACTGTTTAGCATCGGATATCAATACAGTAGCGTTGTCCGTTATTTCAAAGCTATCTGAGTGCTCGTTGATAGCTAATAGCGGCGAACAAACAAATACGCAGAAAATCATGAGCAGTGGCTTCACGGTAAAGTCCTTTTCAAATGAATCCCAAAGTATGAGTATATTGATTAGTGCGCGCAGACGCTACAAAAATGACCAAATTATAGCCAACTTGATTCGGTGGTGCTGTGCAAGCCCGATACCTAAAAGAATTGGCGTTCGGGCAAGATACCAACGTAAGTTAGTCTAAACTCACTATCATCGTCAACGTAGTGACGACACCACTTGGCGTTGTCACTGTTGCCGTGACAGTCGCATCAATAGGATCTTGATCGTTGGTTAAGCTGTTGGTCAGCACTACATTCAACGTGGCTCCGCCTGCGCGATTATTCTTACTAACACTGAATGCGGTTTCACCCGTAAGAGTGCCAGCTGAGGCTGTGATTTGCACATTCGTGTCACTTGGCAGGGTTTGATCCGCCGTATCTGATATCAGTAACTGCAGCGATACGCTTTCACCTCGAGGTATCGATAGGACAGGGCCAGTTGCGGCTCCACCCTGGTTATTGGTGAGTTCATCAACGCCGTTAAAAAATCGCATAATCGCATTTGATGAGGCCATTACCATTACAATAGCTCTGCGTACGTGCAGCCCCGATGCTCCACAGTTGCCAGCTTGGCATTGCGGCCCATCAAATAAACCGTTGGCGCTTGTAAAGTCACCTGAGCCGTCAAAATCTAAGAACGTCTCAGCAACATCGAAAACGTCGTTCTCGTTGTCATCGCGCCAAGCTTCGGAGATATCCGAGAACCCGGTTGTCGTCGATGAGACAATGTTGAAACCACTGTCTTCACCTAGATCCAATGCGTCACCATCACTGTCGTCAAAGACGTTGTTACCATTGCTGTCGAATAGAGTTTCATGCCCTATGGCGGTGGCGAGAATCGTAATTCGGTGGTCTTCAACACGTGGATCGGCACTAGTCCATTGCACCGTGCAATTGCCATTGGTTGTAGTACAACTGGGCTCAATTTGCCCGCCTTCAGTCGTAAATGCGACAGCAGTGCCGTCAGGAACTGGATTGTTAAACGAGTCGGCTAAATACGCGGTAACATTGACCTGTTGACCATTGATGCCCGCAGCTTCAGGATTTGGGTTACTAGTCGACAACGAGAAACTGTTTTGGTCGGGTAAACCTGTGTTGACGGTGAGAAGATCCGATTGCGTACTAATTACTTGGTTATCATTACCTACAACTGAAGCCAATACGCGCACAGCCGTAGGTACATTGCCAGCAGTTACACGTGTACTTACTTGTCCTTCTGAGTTAGTTAAACCCTCTAAAGGCGATAAGGTTAGGCCTCCAACATTGGTACTCATGACAAAATTAACCGCTTGCTGAGCCAGTGGGTTACCTAATTCACCGTTGACTTGGAAAGTAACTGTTGAGACCGAAGCGCTGCCTTGCCCTCCAGTTCCTTGTAGCACAATTGAGTTCGGGCTTGCCGATAGGAATTGGATTGAGCCGATGCTTTCTGGCAATAATTCAATGGTGCGTGAAATTGTGATGGGTGAGTTATTTACAATCACCGTCGCGCTAATTATGTCGTCATTGCCACTGCCGCCTGCGCAGTTTATATCTTCATACGTGGATGACGCGCGACCGTTCACCGTTGATACACTCGCGTCTATAGTCGCTCGTTGTTCAAGCACGCAAGAAGAGGTAAAGCTGATTGGTGTGCTTCCTACAATTGGCTGATCATTGCTGTCTGCCAAACCAACTTGTAGACCTAAAGTGGCCCCAGCACTGATGGTAACGTCAGCATCACTGGCAATTCCATTTACGCCGATGACCCCTTCTAGAAAGTTGGTGCTATCAAAATATCCGATACGGACCACGTCTTCTTCAACTGCGTCAACCGATTGAATTTCGTAGTTGATGGTATCTACCAAAGTTCCGGTGTCATCACCCAGTAATGTTACAGTGGCAATGGCAGCGCCAATATTGCTTTCATCACCATTGAGTACAACTTCTGCAATGCCGGAGCTGTTGGTCAGTGCGTCGGTAATGGGTAACAAACCGCGTGATGCACTAAAGCTCAATATTTCATTCGCAATGGGGGTATTTGTGGCATCCGTAAGTACTGCTCGAAGCCTGACTTGCTGATTGGCGCGAAAGCGCTGGGTAGGCTCACCATTTTGGTTAAGCATCTGGAGCGCTATGGTGGTTGAAGTGCCGTTTTGACCATCTACTGATAGAAACTCAATTGCCGCTTGAGCTTGGACACTATCGAAACTGGCGTTAATTGTCGCTGCACCGACAGATTGACCGTCTGAGCTAAGAAAAACCCGAGCAATGCCATCACTGCCCGTTAATTTTGATGCGACATCTAAGCTACCTATGCCGCTACTGAAGGTTATTATTTCATTACTTACGGCTGCACCATTACGTGTCAAAAGGGCTTCAAGACAAGCTGTTTGTTCAGTAGTAAAACTATTGCTGGAAACCTCATCGCAATTGGCATCAAGAACGCTTAACTGTAAAGCTGTGACCGGTGCAACAGGCGCAGAGCCACCATCAAATGGCGATTCGCCATTTTCACCAGAACTACCATTACAGGCCGAAAGTAAGGTACCGAGTACAGCGATGAGTGCGAGCTTTTTTAGCATAATAATTACTCTTCTATAGACGCTTTCAAATACTTAAACAATTCACGAGCACCTGCAGGTGGTTTGTTCTGTTGTTGTTCTTTGTTTATTTTGCGTTGCAGCTGACGCAGCTTTTGTCTCTCTAACTGAGGGTGTTCACTCAACACTTCTTCAATTGCCGAGTCACCGGCGGTAATAATGTTATCGCGAAGCGTCTCTAAGTAATGAAAGTGCGCATTAGCCATACGATGTTGGTTGGTGAGCAACATTATGGCTTGCTCAATGGGAGTGGTGTCTCTGCTGCGCATCAGCTTGCCGAGAAATTGAAGTTGACGGCGGTAGCCATCTTTCTTGCGGTTGATTTTTCGCGCAACCAAAACTGCGTCAAGCAATTCGTCGTCCAATGGCATTTTAGTCAAGTTGGCTTCACTCATTTCAACTAACTGAGTGGCCAACTTTTGCTTTTCTTCAGCTTCGCGTTTGAGTTGTGTTTTGCTTTTTTCTTCCGCTTCGAAGTCGTGCTGAGCTTCAAACCAGTTATCTTCAGAATCTGAGTTAGAGACGGTCATTTGCTTGTCTTTAGTGATACACTTATGAAGATTGTAACGTGGTGAAACTCCAGTGGGTAGTGAAAGTTAAAATGGATATAAATCAACAACTCGAAGAAATCAAAGGTAAGGTTGCTGAAGTCTTGCAATTGGCTACTAAAAAAGGGGCGAGTCATGCGGAAGCTAGTATGTCTCGTGTCGAAGGTATTGCTGTATCCGCACGTCTTGGTGAAGTAGAGAATGTTGAGTTCACCAACGATGGTGGTTTGGGGATCTCCGTTTATGTCGGTCAGTGCAAAGGGAGCGCCTCCACAGCCGATTTGAGCCATTCTGCGCTTGAGTTAGCGGTAGAAAAGGCCGTTGACATTGCCCGCTATACCAGTGAAGACCCTTGCACAGGGTTGGCAGACAAAGCGTTGATGGCTGACGATATACCTGACTGTGACTTGTATCACCCCGAAACATTAGATACCGATAAAGCTCTGGCTATGGCGCTTGAAACGGAGCAGTCTGCTCGCGATTTTGACCCTCGGATCACTAATTCAGATGGTGCATCATATAACGCCAACTTAGGTCTGCGGGTATATGGTAATACGCATGGTTTGTTAGCGGGTTACCCCAGTAGCCGTTACAGTTTGAGCTGTGTGGTTATTGGTGAGCAAGGCGACGATATGCAGCGCGATTATAGCTATACTGTTGACCGCAAGGCAGAGCGGCTAGACTCTACCGTTAAGGTCGGTCAAGAGGCAGCACGCCTAACTGTGGCTCGGCTTGGAGCCCGTAAAATAGATACAGCCTCAGTACCGGTAATTTTTCATCGCGATATTGCTAGTAGCTTGTTTGGCCACTTTGTGAGTGCAATCAGCGGAGGTAGCTTATATCGCCAGTCGAGCTTTTTATTAGATAGTAAAGGTAAACAACTCTTCCCAGATTGGCTAAGCATTCAAGAGCGGCCTCACATACCAGCTGGACTAGCAAGCTCTCCATTTGATCATGAAGGCGTAGCGACAGTTGATGCCGATATTGTCACCCAAGGTGTACTGCAAGATTATTTGCTCACCAGTTATTCGGCACGAAAGTTGGGTATGGTGAGCAATGGTCACGCCGGCGGGATTCACAACTGGTTGGTAGGTAATACTGGACAAAGTGATCAAGCGTTACTCAAAGAGATGGGTACGGGTCTGTTGGTAACTGAGTTAATGGGACAAGGCGTAAATATTGTCAATGGTGATTATTCGCGCGGTGCCGCCGGTTTTTGGGTCGAGAATGGAGAAATTCAATACCCAGTTCACGAAATCACCATTGCGGGTTCGTTGCGGGATATGTTTGCCAATATTGTAGCGATTGGCTCGCAGCAGGAGCAACGCGGTGCCGTTGTTTCAGGTTCAGTGTTAATTGAGCAGATGAATGTGGCGGGTAACTAATCCGCCACATGCTTGGATTGTTTAGCTAGGCGTCAACACTACCGCAGAAGCGATAACCTTCTCCGTGGATCGTTACGATCAACTCGACTTCACCTGGATCAGACTCGAAGTGTTTGCGGATACGACGAATAGTAACGTCTACCGTGCGGTCATTAGGGCGAAGTTCACGGCCTGTCATTTCCATGATCAATTGTTCACGCGTTAAGATTTTACCCGGATTACTCAAAAATAGGTGCAACGCGCGGAATTCGCTGCGCGGTAGGCGGAATTCTTTACCACTAGGTGAAACTAAGGAGCGGCTGTCACCGTCTAAAGTCCAACCGTTAAAACTCACGCGACTTGGCAGATCGTCATCGTCAGAAGCAGTTGTAGTCCGAGACAACAAGTTACGTGCTCTGATCGTTAATTCACGAGGGTTGAAAGGCTTGGTTAAGTAGTCATCAGCGCCAATTTCCAGACCTAAAATGCGATCTACGTCATTGTCTCTTCCGGTTAAGAATATCAGACCAACATTTTTGCGATTGCGCACTTCACGGGCCAAAATCAAACCATTCTTACCAGGCAGATTGATGTCCATGATCACAAGATTAATCGGGTGGTTGGTAAAGAAATCATGCATTTGGTCGCCGTTCTCTGCTTCAAATACATTATAACCTTCGGCCTCAAAAAGGCTTTTAAGTGTGGTTCTTGTTACCACTTCATCTTCAACTATTAAAATATTCGGCGTTTGCATTTTTTCTTTACCAGACAGGTTTAATTTTTTTATCCTCACCAAAGAGTAAGGCTTAATCGTTTTTTTTCAAGTTATTCATAGGGGCTGTTGAGCACCTTATCAGCCTCTTTAACTTTGACCGGGAAGATTATATCAAACTTCACCCCTTCGTTGGTTGCACTTTCCACAGTAATTGAGCCATTAAGTGCCTGAGTAACCAAATTATAAACCAGATGCATCCCGAGCCCAGACCCTCCTTGTCCACGCTTAGTTGTCACGAATGGATCGAATATTCGCTTGCGTAACTCATCGGGGATCCCCTTACCATTGTCTGTGTAAACGATGTGCAAGTTACGCTTGCCGGAAATCGTAGCATTGATGACTATCTCACCTTCTTCAATATCGTCAAAGCCATGTAATATTGAATTCATAATCAGGTTGATTAAGATTTGGTTGATAGGGCCTGCTTTGGTTTCGATGCATAAGTCAGGTTCGCATTCGACCACTACGTGATGTTTAAGCTTTTTCAAGCGTGGACGCAAAGACAACAATATTTCATCTATCAATTGAGCCAGCACAAATACACGACTATTCTCGCTCGACTGGTCAACCGCAACTTGTTTGAAACTCGAAATTAATTCAGCTGCTCGATTTAGGTTGCGGTAGATAATATTGAGGTTTTCCTCACCTTCATTGATGAACTTCTGCATCGCACTGGCCTTGAGGTTTTTTGTCTCAAAATCGGTCTTCAGTGTTTTTAAGCGATCCAACATCATAGTGGAGGCAGTCACGCCCAGACCAATAGGCGTATTTACTTCGTGTGCCACACCAGCAACCATGTCACCAAGCGAGGCCATTTTTTCATTTTGAACAATTTGTCGCTGGAATTGATGCAGCTTTTCTAATGTCTGAATGAGTTCCTGGTTTGCTTCTTTCAGTGCGGTTGTACGTTGGCTCACCATTTCTTCCAGCCCAGCATTCAGAGACTGGTACTCCTGTTCCATGAGATGGTTGCGCTCTACGTAACCAGCCATGCGTTTGAGAAGAGTATTGAGCGCATCACTTAATTCAGCTGAATCAGCAGTACCATTGGCATTGATTTGCGAGCTGTATTCCCCGGTACGGGCTACTTGGCGCATGAAATGAATCAGTTGCCCAATTGGCCCTGTGATAATTCGTTCAAATCGCCAAGCCAGAATTCCGGCGATGAGTAAAATGACAACGCCGAGTACCAAGGAGCGCATAAAGCTCTCACTAATAAAATTGTCGTAAGTTTCGCCGCTGACGCGAATAAACAGAATGCCAATTTCACCTGTTGGTCCAATAATGGGGTGCATATACTCCATGCCATCAGCATATTCGCGCGGTTGAATCAGGCGTGCTAAATCTCCGGGGGTCCGCTTGGGGATTTGTGGTTGGCCTATGCGATCATACGTCGCTTTAATATTGTCGTTGTCGAGTGGCCCTTCACCAACGGCTGCTGGATTCATATATATGTGAACGTTGAGCACAGAGGGTACTTCTTCCAAGAACGCTAATACGTCATCGGGCCAACCCCTCACGTCGTTTCGGTAGCGCTGTTCAATCAGTACAACATGATTGGCTAACATACTGGCGAAATTGCGGATCTGCTGAACTTGCTCGGCTCGGTGATGGCGTTGTTCGCTATATGCCTTCACTACGACAGCACTTCCCACAGCAATAGCAGCAATGAACATGACCAAGGCGATGAACAAAAATTTTATTGAAAGACGGTTTGAGTGATCTGCCATTCGCAGTGGAACCCTTAAGTGCCGTTTTGCTTGTTATTTACTCACTTTAGCAAGCAGAATCTCGTTCGCCAACTAATACTGTCAATCCAGTGCAGTTTAATAACGCAATAGAGCGATTAGGTCTTGCTTAGTTAGCCCCCAATTACTCAACCATTGCTCTGCTTCTTCGGGCATTTCAGTAGCATTTTCATCAGGCATAAAATCAGCGACGCAAATACACACAGTCGGCGTTTCTAACGGCGTATCGCGTAATATATTGGGGGCGGTTTTCTTGATGATTAAGTGCTCGCAAGCCAACTCACGCTCGGGATTTTCAATGCACTGCATTGGCTCTTGCGCGCTCACTGCCGCTGTTTGTGCAAGCAGTGACAATAAGAGCGGGATAGTTACGGTGTGGTGGGTTTTCATAAAATCTGTTGGTAAACCTCGGCGTATTTAGCGGCCGCTTGCGACCAAGTAAACTTAGTTTGCATTGCGCGTTGCTGCATTTTAGCCAGTTCTTCGGGACTTTCGTGATAAGTTAGCAAGGCGCGTCGAATACAATCCAATAAGGCTTGGGGCTGAGGAGGTAAAAAGACAAACCCGGTCGCCTGTTCGGGCTGTTGCTCTAAGTCGATGACGGTATCTTTTAATCCACCAACACCTCGCACAATCGGCAAGGTTCCATAGGCAAGGCTATACATCTGATTTAAACCGCAAGGTTCAAATTGCGATGGCATTAAGAAGAAGTCGCTGCCGGCTTCAATCCAATGTGCATATTCATTACTAAAGCCTTCAATAAAGCTAAACTTGTTCGCAAACTGAGCACTAATGTGGCGTAGCTGTTCTACCACAACAGGATCACCGGTGCCGACAATAACCAGCTGAACATTGTGCTGTAATAGCCTTTCGAGGATAGGCATGATATAGCCAAACCCCTTCTGTTCAGTGAGTCGGCATACCATACCGATGATGGGGATTTTGGCGGCCTTAGGGAGTTTAGCGAAGCGCTGTAGTGCCATCTTACACGCTTTTTTACCTGACATATCTTGGCTGTTAAAATGGTGCTTTATGTGGATATCCGTTTGCGGATCCCATTGGCTGTAATCACACCCATTGAGCACGCCATACAAGCGATCCTGGCGCCGTCGCAATATGTGAGACAAGCCGTGGCTGCCCAAGTCTGTGAGTAACTCTTTTGCGTAGTTGGGACTGACAGAGGTAATACCATCACAACACTGTAGGCCGGTTTGCAGAAAATTAACGTATTCGCTGTGATTAAAGTGCTCGATTGCAGTATTGCCGGCTAACATATGGACACTACTGCGTTCAAAAACCCCCTGGAAAGCGGCATTGTGAATAGTTAATACTGTGCGAGTAGCCGCAAACTCCTGATTAATATTGTTGTCAGGGTTGTAGCGGATAAAAAAGGGTAGCAAGGCAGTATGCCAATCATTACAGTGAATCACCTCAGGAATAAAACCAACGTGGCTGAAAGCATGTAATGCAGCATTGGCGAGGAAACCAAAGCGTTCGCCGTTGTCAGTATAGGCGTCATAACCATCTGAATACAGGCCCGCTCGCTGAAAAAATTCAGCATGATCAATCAGGTACACAGTGACACCGTGCAATTCAAGCTGCTTGACAGCGAATTGGTATTGACGCTCTTCTACCGCAAAATTCAGCGAAACACAGGCATCAGATAACCTGTGATGATCAGCGATAGCCTGATACATCGGCATAACGATTCGCACATCGTGACCCATTTCAGTCAACGCAATTGGTAATGCTTTACCGACGTCGGCTAGGCCGCCGGTTTTTACCAAGTCTTCTACTTCTGAAACAACAAATCCAATGCGCATTCTAAGAGCCTAACAATTGCATACGAACCTAGATGTTAAGCCAACTATAGTGAAAACAAAATTACTTTTTCAGCGCATGGTAAACGCAGAACTTATTGGAGCGAGCGAGATCAGGTTGTCGGTTTAGGCTTTTATCGATAAGTTCTGGATAAGGCAAAAAGCGATTCGCTACTAATACTAATGCACCAAGGGCATTTAGATGTTTAGCAACTTGTTTAATGAAGGTTTCAGTAATGCTGTAGTCGGTAGATTTACCGGTGTGAAAGGGTGGATTGGTTACAACCCTGTCAAAGGTCTGTTGCCATTCGGCCAGGCCATTCGAGGGGCGCACTGTACCGACTTGATTGTTGAGCGCTAAGGTTTTCTCACAGGCATACAAGGCCAGTGCGTTAATATCCGAAAAAGACACTCTAGCTTCAGGAAAGCGACGTAATATGTAGCTGCCGATCACACCTGCACCGCATGCAAAATCAAGCACGCTGTGGTTGCCAATTGGCGGTAGCGACCTCAGCAGTAATTCTGTACCAACATCGATTCCGTCGGCGCTAAATACCCCCGGCAAGCCCGCCACTTGCCAATCGATATCATCAAGCGAGTAAGTACTAACTTTCAAATAGTCTTCGAAATTGAAAGACTTTTGTTGTTCAGACTGCATGAGCCACAAGGCGCAATGGCGAGCTGCGTCGTATTTTTGTGGTGAATGGAATGTGGCTTTAAACTGTTTACCGATGCTTTTTGCCCCAGCATCGTTACTGCCGACAATGGCGATAGTACCGCCTTCGCGCACTATTGCTTGCGCATTGGCGACTAACATCGCGGTATGCGCTTTGGCTTTGGGTAAATAGATCAAAACGCCATCAAATGCTTGGCCGTCAGCCGGCAGCGTCAATTCCGCACCGAAACTTTGCGCCTGCTTGGCATTTAATGACTGTTGATAGACATCGAAGTATTGGTGCGCACCAAATATGTTTGCGGTGGGAAGCTGCGCAAAAATTTCAGCCTCAGTTGGATTAACAACTAACCAGCGACCTTGGGAAAACAAGTGCTCATTGCGACAAACTAATTGGCTCGAACCGCTTAACATTAACTAACTCGGCTGTAGATCAAATCCCAAACACCGTGACCGAGCTTTTGACCACGTGTTTCAAATTTGGTGATCGGGCGATAGTCAGGGCGGGGCACGTAATCATTGCTTGCTGAAGTGTTGGTGAAGTTTTTACTCGCCTGCATAACTTCAAGCATGTGTTCAGCATACGGCTCCCAATCAGTAGCCATGTGAAAAGTGCCACCAATTGAGAGTTTTAAGCGCAGTTTTTCAACAAATTCCGGTTGTACTAAGCGACGCTTGTGATGACGTTTTTTATGCCATGGGTCAGGGAAATAGAGTTGTACCCGGTGCAAACTATTATCAGCAATGCATTCGGCTAAGACTTCAACCGCATCGTGTTCAAATACGCGTAAGTTAGTGATCTCTGCAGCATCCGCATCGCTTAAGCATGCGCCAACACCAGGACGGTGTACTTCAATACCAATAAAATTAAGCTCTGGAGCCGCGGCTGCCATTTCAACCAGCGATTTGCCCATGCCAAAACCAATCTCAAGGACTACAGGGTTATCGTTACCAAATACTTCGCTAAAGTTGAGCAGACCTTGATCAACGGTTAACCCCATCGTTGGCCAACACTTTTCTAACGCGCGCGCTTGCCCTTTGGTTAAACGTCCTTCACGCTTTACGTAACTCTTAACTTTACTAACGTAAACCCCTGCAGCTTCAGCCTCTGCTTGGTTTTTAAATTGACCCATTGATCTGCTCTCTAAATCTAGATGCGCGGCATTATCCTAGGTTAGCGGATGAATGCAAATCTAGCGAAGCAAAAATAACCACACCTAGCTGAAAATTGCATTCCCACAGTCGTTAGGGGTGGTGAGCAACATCATATGAGCAGTGTTGTGGATGGCAGTAACCTTTGCATTTGAGATATGTTTTGCACATTCCTTTATGGCTAGCAAAGGTGCAACCTTATCGTGCTCAGCGGCTATAAAGTGAATCGGAAAGTGAGCCTTTGCGAGCTTCTGAGTTAAATCTTGCCGCGGTGTGGTTGCGGTAAAATGCGCTTTGAGTGTCGCGCCGCCAAGGTCTGCAGCCATTTCTCTTATTGTGTCTCCAGCGCTAGTGTCTTCTAGCTCTTGTGGAGTAATGAATTGTAACAACCGCTCATCAGAGAAATTTTTAAAACCGCCGCTATTGATGCTTTTTATTATTGCTAGGCGTTGCTTTTCCTCAGTCGCATCGAGCCCCCTGGGGTTATAACCAACCAAGGTGAGTTTGGCGATATTTCGATGCTGCAATGCAGCGAGGGCGGCAACGTATCCACCCATTGAGAAACCCACTAAATGCACCGGTTCTGGTGCACTGTTTAAGCGATCAAAGGTTAAAGAAAGCATCTGCTCTAAATCATTGGCCCACTGCAGCGGTGCGTATTGACGGCATCCGGCCGCGAAATTGCAGTTCTGCCACAATGGCAACCAGACTCTTTCATCACATAAAGTTCCGGGTAAAAATATGGTTGGCTGTTCAATTTGCCACATTCGCTAAACCTAATCGCTGTTTTGTTGGTAGTATAAAGCAATACTCCACAATGTTGTTTTTTTGAATTTCATCAATGTCATTTTCCCAACAAGTGCTCGCGTGGTTTGATCAGCACGGCAGAAAAGATCTACCTTGGCAGCAAGATGTAAACGCCTATCGGGTTTGGATTTCTGAAATCATGTTGCAGCAAACTCAAGTGACAACAGTAATCCCTTACTTCGAGCGTTTTATGGAGCGCTTTCCGACGGTTATTGAATTAGCTGAAGCCCCGATTGACGATGTTTTACACTTGTGGACCGGTTTGGGTTACTACGCGCGGGCGCGCAATCTTCACAAAGCCGCGCAAGTAATTGCCCGTGACCACGATGGCGTGTTTCCAACTGATATTGAGCAAGTTATAGCCTTGCCGGGCATCGGCCGCTCAACTGCAGGAGCAGTTCTATCGATTGCAGAGAAGCAGGCGCATGCAATTCTCGATGGCAATGTTAAGCGAGTACTGGCGCGTTATTTTGCCGTAGACGGTTGGCCAGGCAATCAGAAAATCGCCAACCAATTATGGGAATATGCTGACTCTGTGTTGCCACAAGAGCGCAATAATCATTATACCCAGGCGATGATGGATTTAGGTGCAACCTTATGTACACGTAGCAAGCCAGCATGTGAGCATTGCCCCATTCAAACCGGTTGTTTGGCCTTTGCACAAGGTAGACAAGCTGAGCTACCGGGCAAGAAACCGAAAAAAGAACTGCCAGTAAAAGCTACCTTTATGTTGGTGCCTTTTGTACGTGGCAGCATATTGTTAAAACAGCGCCCTGCGACCGGCATATGGGGCGGCCTTTGGGGTTTTTATGAATTCCCTGACGCAGAGGCTTTGCATGAGCATATTACTTCGACTTACAAAGCCAACGCTGCAGAATCAATCCAAGAGCTCATGTCATTTCGACATACATTCAGTCACTTTCATCTGGATATTACGCCGGTGCTATTGCAATTGCCTGAATTACCACAACATAGCGTAGCAGAGGAAGGAACTCAGTGGTTCGATTTGCAGCAGCCGGTAAATGTGGGTTTAGCGGCACCAACGAAACGAATTTTAGATAGTTTAAAGACTGATTTATAATCAGACTATATAGCCAAATTGTAGAGGGCATCATGAGCAGAACAGTAAACTGTGCATACTTAAAAAAAGAAGCTGAAGGGTTGGATTTTCAATTGTACCCGGGCGAGTTAGGTAAGCGTATTTTCGATAATATTTCCAAGCAGGCATGGGCTGAGTGGCAGTCTAAACAAACGATGCTGATCAATGAAAATAAACTCAACATGATGCAGCCAGAATCGCGCAAATTTTTAGAAGAAAAGATGGAAGCATTTTTGTTTGAAGGTGTTGAACCGACGATTGAAGGATACGTAGCGCCGAAAAAAGACTAGTTATACGGAAAAACTGGCGATTGTTTGTGCAATTGTTTAAAACAACTAAAAAAGCAGTTGACTTGTAACTCCGAAATCCGTTTAATACGCGTCCACAGCGAAATGCTGATGCCCAGATAGCTCAGTTGGTAGAGCAGCGGATTGAAAATCCGCGTGTCGGTGGTTCGATCCCGCCTCTGGGCACCATTAATTCCAAACAAAAGAGCCTCGGTAAAGCCGAGGCTTTTTTGTTTGTATCTATTGGCCAGTGGCGGGTTACCGCCGCTGGGGTGAAGCGAGTTTTTTTTAGGAGCACAGCTCCGCCTCGCTGAACGGCTCGACAAGGATGTCGAGACTGGTGCCAAGCACCATGGAGGGTTTGGTACTTATTAACTAAAACATCCCAAGTCCTGCTCAACGAGCGGGGTTTTTTATGTCCGGTACCGACACGCACAGCGTATCGACGCCGGTAACCGCTTATTTAACGCTTCCTCTTGCACTACCCGTCCAATCAGATAGCCTTGTGTTTAGAAATCTTCTTTAAATATTGCGATGTCGATTCAAGAGTTTATCAGCGGTTTTTTAGGTGCCAGCACCCTAGAGATCATAGCCTCGTTTAGCGGCTTTTTATGCCTATATATGCTGATTAAGCGCAATATATGGTGTTGGTTTTTCGGTTTTATCCAAGTCACGTTGTATACCTATATATTCTTCCATGCCAAGTTATATTCAGACGCAGGTTTGCACGTGGTTTATATGTTTTTGCAAATCTACGGTTGGTGGAATTGGCGCCATCATCAAAGTACACAGGAACAGTTAATTGTCGAAAGTGGTCCCGCAATTTTGATCGTGCGCTGGGCGTTAATTGCAATTGTTGCTGCTGGCGTTCTAGGCGCCATGATGGATACATATACGGATGCGAGCTTCGCCTACCCGGATGCATTCACTACTAGCACGAGCTTAGTTGCACAGTGGTTGCTCACACGGCGCTATATTTTTAATTGGTTGTTTTGGATTGTGGTCGACATTGTTGCCATATACATATATCTACAGAAAGGATTGTATCCGACCGCGATGTTATATTGTACTTTTCTAATTATGTGTATATTCGGATACAAAAGTTGGTTGCTTCAGTATAAAACGCAAACCACGGCAGCTAATTAATACTAGGGAAAACTCTCTATATGGCAGAGAACAGAGTAAAGCGAGTGGTATTTTTAGGTGCGCCAAGCACAGGTAAAACCACCATTGCTGAACGTGTTGCTGAACACTACAACACGCAATATATCGCTGAGTTTGGGCGTACTTATTGGATGGAAAACCAAGTTGACCGTCTGCTCACTCAAGAGCAGTTACTGTATATCGCCGAAGAACAAATTCGCCAAGAGGATGCGGCTATTGGCGCTGCTAATGACTTTTTGATCGTAGATACTAACGCGCTGACCACCTGGCACTTTGCGATTGATTACTATGGTTGCGCGTTACCTGAATTGGATAAACTCGCTGACGAAAGCAAAGACCGTTTTGATGTGGTGTTTTTATGTGCTGATGATATTCCCTTTGAGGATACCTGGGAGCGCAGTGGTGACGTTAAACGTAAAGAGTTTCAGCAATTTATAACGCAGCAGCTACACGACCGGGATATCTCGTATACGTTGTTAAGTGGAAGTGTGGAAGAGCGTCTATTGCGGGCTACCGCGGTATTGCAACCATTACGCTCAACAAACCCACCCCATATCGATGAATTCCAATAGAGAAAAACGAACAGAAATGCGCTGCAATTAGTCTTAAACTTAGCATCACTTGGCGGTCTATCTATTTATAAACGCTTAACTTATTGGCAATATATATTGACTTAGACCTGATCAAGTACTGATACTCTACCTACCATGATTAAATTTGACTGGAGCAAAACCCATTCATGAGCCTTTTTTGGATTACCGTGATCATGTTAATTGGCGTCATAGTGCCAGTTGTCACAGAGCGATACGGGCGGAACGTCAATACGCTTTGCACTATGATCGCTCCCGCAATTTCCTTTGCCTATGTCATTTCTTTAGTCCCAACAGTTTTAGCCGGCAACACCGTTATTGAGACACTTGAGTGGATACCCGCAATCGGGTTGACGCTATCAATGCGCCTTGATGGACTGGCCCTAATGTTTGCGCTGCTGATTCTAGGTATAGGCTTGCTTATCATCTTCTACGCACGCTATTACCTATCAAAAGATGAAGCAGCCGGTAGATTCTTTGCATACTTACTGTTGTTTATGACAGCAATGCTATCGATTGTTATAGCTAACAATGTTTTACAACTTTGGATGGCTTGGGAAGTCACCAGTATTAGCTCATTTTTGCTTATCAGCTTTTGGGGCTCTAAAAGTGGGTCGCGCAAGGGCGCGCGGATGGCGCTTACTGTCACCGGTGCTGGCGGTCTGGCGCTATTGGCCGGTTTATTGATTATTGCCGATATCGTAGGCTCTTATGATCTAGAAGTGATTCTTACCAGTGGCGATTTAATTCGAGAGCACGCGATGTACCCTATCGCTCTGATTTTGGTACTACTGGGTGCGTTTACTAAGTCGGCTCAATTCCCGTTCCATTTTTGGTTACCACACGCAATGGCCGCGCCTACGCCAGTCAGTGCATACTTGCATTCTGCAACTATGGTAAAAGCTGGTATTTTCTTATTGGCGCGCTTTTTTCCGGTATTAAATGGTACCGACATGTGGTTCCTAATCGTTACGGTCGCAGGCTTAGCAACCCTTGTATTGGGTGCTTATACCGCACTGTTTAAGCATGACTTAAAGGGTTTATTGGCATATTCAACCGTAAGTCACTTAGGCCTGATAGTATTACTGCTTGGCTTAGATACTAAGCTGGCTACTGTGGCGGCATTGTTCCACATAATGAATCACGCTGTGTTTAAAGCCTCGCTGTTTATGGCTGCGGGTATCATTGATCACGAAACGGGCACACGTGATATGCGGCAACTTAGCGGCTTGTGGAAGTTTATGCCGCATACCGCGACATTAGCGATGGTGGCTGCCGCTGCGATGGCTGGTGTTCCGTTGTTTAATGGCTTCCTGTCAAAAGAGATGTTTTTCGCCGAATCACTCAATCAAGATTCACTCGGATTCTTATCTTGGATGGTACCTGTTTTAGCAACTTTGGCCGGCATTTTTGCGGTGGCATACTCTCTGCGATTTATTCACGACGTGTTCTTTAATGGCGAGGCCACAGACTTACCCAAAACACCACATGAACCTCCGCGCTTCATGAAAGTGCCGGTGGAGATACTGATTGTGCTGTGTATCGCTGTCGGGATTTTCCCGGCATTTCTGGTGGGTGATTTCTTGGCAAGCGCATCGAGTGCAGTATTGCGCAGTGAACTGCCTTACTACAGTTTAGCTATATGGCACGGCGTAAATATGCCATTGATCATGAGTATCATCGCCATTGTTGGTGGGGTAGTCGTCTATGCGGCGCGCAGCCACTTATTCCGATTCCAGGCGCAGTTTGAGGAAGCTGACGCAAAATTGATTTTTGAAGCCTGGGTTCAGGGCATAGTTGCCGTTGCCACGCGCATCGATGAAGGCCTCAGTAATGGCTCCCTGCAGCGTTATGTTGCTGCGCTGCTGACCTTTGCTATGGTGATCATGGCGGTACCACTGATCGACCTCAGTGTGTCCAAGGCGCATTTGCCGGAACAACCGGTTTCTTTTGTCGACACAGTGGCCGCGATTATATTGTGTATTAGCGCTCTAGCTACGGTAATTTTCCATCGCAAACGTGCACTCGCGCTAATTACGCTGTCAGTTGTTGGATTGATTGTTTCTGTTGCCTTTGCGCGCTTCTCTGCACCTGACCTCGCGCTCACCCAGTTAGCGGTTGAAGTGGCGGCGGTAATCTTGTTAATCCTCGCATTGTATTTCTTACCCAAAAGTACGTTAACAGAGTCTTCACCGTCGAGGGTGGTTCGCGATATAGGCATTGCAGCGGCCATTGGCGGTATCGTTGCCACGATTAATTACGCGTTTATGACTCAGCCGTTAGATACAATTTCTGACTTTTATCTGGCGAATAGTAAAACTGGCGGTGGCGGTACCAATGCGGTTAACGTTATTTTGGTCGATTTCAGGGGCTTAGATACTTTAGGTGAGATTTTGGTATTGGGTGTTGCTGCATTGGGTATTTTTAAGTTACTCGCAGATATTCGCCTCTCTATGACGTCGGCTAATGAGAAAGGTATCCCATGGTCAGAGGATAAGCATCCACCCATTCTAGTTATGATCTCACAGAGCCTACTACCGCTTGCACTATTGGTCTCTTTCTATATTTTCTTGCGTGGACACAATATGCCGGGGGGCGGTTTTATCGCCGGCTTAATAACCAGTATTGCACTTATACAGCAATATATTGCTCATGGTGTTGATTGGATCAAGCCTCGCTTAACGATCAACTATCAAACACTCATTGCTTGGGGGGTATTGATCGCAACCTTTACCGGAGTGGGTAGCTGGTTCTTTGGTAGGCCCTTTATGACCACATGGTTTGATTATTTCGATATTCCGTTCATTGGTGAAATAGAGCTGGCCAGTGCATTGATTTTTGATTTAGGTGTGTACCTGACGGTTGTTGGCGCAACCTTATTGATTCTTGCGAATCTTGGTAAATTAACCTCGATTCACCGGCCGACGGCGGAGGAATAATGGAAAGTTTATACGTAGTTTGTGTGGGCATAATTACCGCTTGTGGCGTGTTTCTGTGCCTAAGAGGTAGAACCTTTTCTATTGTTGTTGGGTTAACTATGTTGTCGTACGCGGTTAACTTATTCTTGTTCTCCAGTGGGCGGTTGAATATGACAGGTGCTGCGGTATTGGGCTTAGCCGAAGACTATGCCGATCCGCTACCACAGGCTCTGGTTTTGACTGCTATCGTGATCGGTTTTGCCATGATTGCCTTTGTGGTGATATTGGCTATGCGTGGGCGTGCGGATTTGGGCAATGACTTGGTAGACGGGCGTGAGCCTCCAGATACTAAGAAACTTATCGATATTACGCGAGGCAAGAAATGAGTATACATTTACCCATCTTGCCACTGGTAATTCCACTTCTGGGCGGCTTGTTTATGTTACTGCCGCCGTTTGTTGGGGCTGAGCGCTATGCTGCGCGTCGAACCGCATCACTGTGTTTAATAACTTTGCAGTTTGCCTGCAGTGTATGGTTGATATGCTCAGTGATGACTACTGGCCCGATGATGTATGCCGTGGGTGACTGGCAACCACCATTCGGCATTATTCTGTATGCGGACTTGCTGTCGGCAATGTTGCTGTGCTTAACCAGCTTACTAGCCTTAGGCATCACCTTGTATTCGTTTTCCGGTGTCGATCGCGAAGGACGGTATTTCCACCCTTTGATTCAATTTCAATTGTTAGGGATCTATGGCGCGTTTCTTACCAATGATCTTTTCAATATGTTTGTTTTCTTCGAAGTACTGCTGATTTCTTCTTATGCCCTGGTCATTCACGGCGGTGGCAAACAGCGCACTGCGGCTAATATTCATTACGTCATTCTGAATTTGATCGGTTCAAGCCTATTCTTGATCGCGCTTGGAACTATCTATGGTACAACCGGTACGCTGAATATTGCGCATATGTCTCAGCGCATTACTGAGTTAACCGAGGGGCAAACTCTAATTGCGCAAGCGGGTGGCTCATTATTGCTGATCGTTTTTGGTCTTAAATCAGCCATGTTGCCTTTACACTTTTGGTTACCTCGGACGTACGCTGCGGCAACTGCTCCAGTAGCTGCACTGTTTGCGATAATGACCAAGGTCGGTGTTTACTGTATCTATCGCGTTTATACCGTTATTTTTGGCGATCAGGCCGGGGAATTGGCCAACATGATTGCACCGTGGATATGGCCACTCGCTATGTTAAGCGTGGTGGTGGGTACGATTGGCGTGCTAGCGAGTCCCAGTCTGCGGACTCTAGCGGGTAATTTAGTCGTTGTTTCAGTAGGTACCTTGCTAATCGCTTTTGCATTACGTACGCCAGAAGCAACAGCCGCGGGTTTGCTTTATTTAGTTCACAGTACCTTGATTACCGCCGCACTATTTTTAATCGCTGATATGCTGGGACAACAGCGTGGCAAGGCCTTGGATCGTTTCGTTATAGCGCGTAAAGTCAGCCAACCGGCTTTATTGGGGGCGTTGTTCTTTATTACGGCATTATCGGTTGCAGGCTTACCACCATTCTCGGGTTTCTTGGGCAAGCTGGTGATCATGCAATCGGTAACTTTGGGGGTTGAGAAAGCTTGGGTTTGGTCGGCAATATTGATTTCTAGCTTGCTAACTATAGTTGCACTTTCACGCGCAGGTACAACATTGTTCTGGCGGTATCCACCGAACGCAGATCCTGACGAATCCAGCATGGTGTCGGCGTGGCAAGTGAGTGGTGTTGTGTTGCTACTACTAGCGTCCTTCGCAATGGTGATATTCGGCGCGTTTGCGGTTGAGTATACGACTGAGGCCGCGAACCAACTGCACGATATCGATGCATTGTTAGATCTTATGAAGCTTAGTGATGGGGTGAATTAATTATGCTCACACGAATTTTACCTATGCCATTACACAGCTTTATGTTGCTGATCATTTGGCTGATGATTAATTCTACCATGAGCTTGGGTCACATTATTCTTGGCACTGTTTTGGGTATTGTTATTCCGCTCTTATGTCAGCCCCTGCGTGTACCACAGCCTCATGTGCGCAGGCCGATAAAAGCTGCTAAATACGTACTATTGGTTTTGAAAGACGTTTTTGTCGCTAATATCGAAGTCGCATTATTGGTGATGGGGCCTATGCGCAATATCAAACCAGGTTTTATTGCTGTCCCGCTCGATTTACGCGACACCTTTCCGATTACGGTCTTGGCGAGCACGGTAACGATGACACCGGGAACTGTGAGTTCTGAAGTTTCGAGTGATAAGAAATGGCTCTATGTTCACGTGCTCAATATGCCTGACAATGAACAGGAGTTAATTGACCTTATTAAGCAACGCTACGAGCGCAGAGTTAAGGAGATGTTCGAATGTTAGATATCTCAATTATTATTGTTGGCATTATGTTGTGTACTGCCTTAATGCTGAACTTGTGGCGTTTGTTAACTGGGCCGCATATCGTTGACCGTATTCTAGCCCTGGATACTATGTACATTAATAGCATTGCTCTAATTTTGTTGTACGGCATGTACAATCGCACGGGCCTTTATTTTGAGGCGGCTTTGTTGATTGCGATGTTGGGGTTTGTAAGCAGTGTGGCCTTTGCTAAGTACTTACTGCGCGGCGATATCATTGAGTAGCGAATGGAGAGAAAATTAACATGAGTTTTGCAACTGAAGTCATTATTTCCGTGCTACTGATCATAGGGGGAGTTTTTGTTCTGATCGGCTCTATTGGCCTAAGTCGGCTACAAGATCTCTACACGCGCTTACACGCGCCGACCAAAGCAACAACTGTGGGACTCGGCAGTATTTTAGTGGCGTCTATGATTTATATGGCGTATGTCCGCGATTTCTTAAGTATTAACGAATTATTAATCACATTATTTTTGGTCATTACCGCACCGGTAACTGCGCACATACTTGCGAAGGCAGCCATGCACAATGGTGTTAAACCCATGGAACGAACAAAAAACGCAGACTTAATCAAAAAAGCCAGACAACAGTTACCCCCTGATAGTCAAATGGAAGAATAAGTCGGGCGAGTCTACTCGACTTTTTCATTCCACCTATTAAGCTCTATCGTCACGTAAAGCCTAAAACTCCCTACCTTGCGTAAAGATAACGTTGTCAATTTCCTAAGTCGCGGTTTTGTCAGCGTGTAAAAATCTCAAAATCCGTGCGCTAATTTTACGCAATCAATTTGTTTTAGAGTATTTTTGAGAATTTATCAGTTTCAATTAACCTACTGTTTTCATTGGCTAAAAGTTATCTGACTGCCTAGTCATTAGGCAATTTATCGAAAAACTTGTTAACTAATTGTAATTTTTTGATTGCGATCATAAAAATCCTATAGTATGTTTATTTCAACGACAGCGTTGTCATTTTGATTTTCTTCAATGAATGACTAAAACGCTTATTTTTGAAACTTAAATGACAACGTTGTCGCTCATCGACTTGGATATAGGACTTTGAAATGAAAACAGCAAAAACCAACCGGCTAGCGATGTGCATTAAAACTGCACTGCTTAGCACTGCACTCGGCGGTGCTGCGTTTACATCGGGCCATGCACTCGCGCAATCAGGCGACGCTGCAGACAATATTGAACGCATTGCCGTAACCGGTATTCGCGCAAGTAACAAAGAAAACTTAAACAACAAACGCTACGCGGATGGCATTCTAGATGCTATTAATGCCGAAGATATTGGTAAGTTTCCGGATCAAAATGTTGCTGAATCACTTCAACGTATTCCAGGCGTTACTATTCAAAGACAGTTTGGTGAAGGCGCTGGCGTATCTATTCGCGGGGCTGGACTTGACCTCACATTGACAACACTGAACGGTCAAAACGTAGCATCAACTGGTTGGTTTGTCTTAGAGCCCGCTAAGCGTTCGTTTAACTATGAGCTTTTACCGTCAGAATTAGTGGGTAAGTTAGAAGTTTACAAAAGCTCGCAGGCTGACCTTGCGGAAGGCGGTGTTGGTGGTACTGTTGTGGTCAAAACACGCAAGCCGCTTGATCTGGATACTGGGACTTTTTATGGTTCAGTGGAAGGTCAATATCAGAGTGATTCCGGTGAAACTGACCCACAGCTTTCTGGCTTGTACAGCTGGAAAAATGAAGACGAGAACTTTGGCTTTCTAGTATCAGCCGTAAAGCAGCAGCGCTCTTTACAGCGTCAGGGTAACGAAGCGTTCTGGGAGTGGGGGGCAGGCCCCGTTGGATTTACTCAAGACCGTGACCGCCAGTCATTAAATGCAACATTCCAATATCAGCCTACGGATTCTCTCGAATTGGTACTTAACGTTATTGATATGGAAATGGATGCGAATAACACCAACTATGCGCTTTGGCTGACTCAAGCAGACACATCATGGGGTGCTGGCGAGACCACGGCTTGGATTGGTGGTAACGGCACAGCGCCGACGATCGGTACACAAGCTGCGGGCCCACTAAACGTTGCATTCTATCAAGCGCGTCCACGCGAAGCGTCGATGAAGTCTGATGTGATCGATTTAACCCTTAATTATTCAACTGACGATTACGATTTAACTATTCAGGTGGGTGATACAAGCTCAACGGGTGGAACAGACTTTGAAATGGTTGTAGACGATGGAACTGGTGGTACTCCGATTGTAAATGGAACTTATGATTTCACCAATGGCAATCAAACCTGGAGCTTACCGAACTTGGATATCGCAAGCTACGACCCAGGTTCCTTGGTAATGGGACAAGGTGCTGCGTTTAACAAAACGCCGAAGACCGACGATGAAACCTATGCACAGTTTGATGTGCTATTTAACGTAGACTACGGTCCAGTTGAAAGCATCAAAACCGGCGTCAAGTTCTCGAAGCACGAGACGACGAGTCGTCAGTTTTTCTTTGATCAAGCAGATGGCTTTGATAATCGTATTTCTACCAGCGGCCTCTCTCTAGGCACCTATGATGTGGGGGCGGGTAATTATCAGATTCAACAATTTGATGCCGAGGCACTAAAAGCATGGGCGAAGGCAAGTATCGTAGGTCAAACGGAAGACTTGGGTACGTACAGTGGTATCGAGGAAGACAACTTCGCGATTTACGCGATGGCGAACTACTCGACTGACGGCATTCGCGGTAACTTTGGTGTGCGCTATGTGACCACAGACGCTACATCTAATTACTATCTTGACGATGTTTATACCAGTACTGAAGCCGACTACGCTGAACTACTACCCAGTTTTAACATGACTATGGATCTTCAGGATGACTTACTCTTGCGCTTCTCCGCCGCACGTGTGATGGCCCGTCCACAGTATGATGATATGTATGTTAACCCGAGCCCTGTTGGCGCTAATGATGACACGCCCAACAACCAGTTCTGGATCATTGGTAACGTTGGTCTTGCACCATTCGTTTCTAACCAGTTCGACCTAGGGCTAGAGTGGTACTTCAACGATGATTCACTGTTGTCAGCAACTTTGTTTAAGAAAGATGTGAAGAATTTCGTGACAATCAATGAATACACCGCAAGCCAAGACGAAATTCAGTTCCAGGGCGTTTTGCGCCCAGACGAAACTGAGTGGACAGTGCAAGAGAAAGACAATGGTAAAGCCGCTGAAATAGAAGGTGTTGAACTTCAGTATCAACAAGACTTTGGAAATGGATTCGGTACTATTTTCAACTATACCTACACTGATACCAAAGCTGACGAAGATACCTTTACAGACGCTAACTCGGTGTTGAGCGACAGTTCACGCCACTCGTATAACGTATCGGGTTACTACGAAACTGATGACTTCCAAGTTCGCGTTTCTTACAACTGGCGAAGCGAGTACATGCTGCGTGAGAGTGGTGCTTATGGTAACCGATTGCATGACGACTTTGGCAGCTTGGATTTAACCGCAATTTACAGTGTTACCGATAACATCGATGTGCGCTTTGCGGTTAATAATCTAACGGAAGAATCTTCAGTGCAGAAAGGTAACAACAACTTCCAGACCAACTACAGTGGTTTTGCCCGAGGCTTCCCATTGTATGAATATGAAATGGCACGACGAATTACTGCGGGTGTGTTAGTCAGGTTCTAAACCTGCCGTTTAACTGGTTAGTTATGTTGGGTGCTTTCCTAGCCCAACATAGCTAATCAGTTCATTTTTTACTGCAGAATACGTTAGGATGTCATTTTTGTAAAAGCTCAACACGGCAACTCGCCGACAAAGGATAATCCACATGGCTCATGCCCTTCATACGCTCAACGAAAACGAGCATAAAGACTACAAAGTTTCTCTCGATCGTCAGTTTAATCACGCCGCTGAGCAACACTTAATTCCAATTATGACGGATGAAATATTCGACGCAGCACTAGAGTTTCCGTTGGTGGTAGTGAAGAACTCTGAAACGGGCGCATTTACACTGTGTGCTATCCAAGGTTTAAAGCCAGAAACCAACTTGTATTGCGGTCGTGAACAGTATGATGCGATTTATGTGCCGCGTGCGCTGCGATTGTATCCTTTTGCGTTGCGCGAAAACGCACAAACGCAACAACTCGAGATTTGTATAATTGACGACCCTGCTCGTGTCGGTGTTGAATCAGGTGAAGCGCTGTTTGATGCCGAAGGCAACAAAAGTCAGTTCCTAGAGCAGCAAATCAAGCTACTCAAATCTCACACCGAGATGGCTGGCCAAACAATGCAGCTGATGAATTTACTTGAGCACTATGAGCTGCTCCACGCACAGGCAATTAATATCAAAACCGGTAGCGAAGAAATCAGTTTTGACGGTATTTACGTGATCAACCAACAAAAGCTCAATACGCTGGCCCCAGATGTGCTAGTCAAATTACGCGACAACGGCGCACTGGCATTGATATATGCAATACAGCAATCACTCAAGCAGATTAACCGCTTGATCGTTAGGACTCACGGTTAGCGCTCCATAGACGAGAGCTCTAACTGACCCACTATGTGCAGCGCAGCGTCATCTCAGCAACGAATAGTTATTGTCGGAGGGGGCACTGCCGGATGGTTAACTGCGAATCACTTAGCACGCGCATTGGATGAAAAGTTCGCCGCATCGACCGCCAAGCCTTATTCAATAACCTTAATCGAATCACCTAATATACCGACTGTTGGCGTTGGTGAAGGAACCGTGCCATCGATCCGCGATAGCCTTCACTATTTTGGTATTTCTGAATCTGAATTGATCAAACGCTGCTCCGCGACATTCAAGCAAAGTATTGATTTTATCGGCTGGCAGCCACCGCAAAGCGATGGAGCCCAGCATGTTTATCAGCACATCTTCGACTACCCGCAAATAGAATCTGAGGAAGCACTCTGTGATTGGATTAATCACGGTTTTAAAGCAGCGAATTTTGCCGACACGTTTTCCGTGCAGTCACATCTCGTTCAAGCTGGATTGGCGCCGAAAAAGTTTATTCAAGCCGAATTCCATGGGGTTTGTAACTACGCCTACCACTTTGACGCGGCAAAATTTAGCGAGCTACTCGCAGAGAATGCCACGCAAAGACTCGGCGTTGACTATCAGCAACTAGAAATAGCCAAAGGCGTTAAAAATAACGCGGGTGGTATTGCGTATTTGCTGACTGAAAACGGTCAACGCATCGAGGCTGAGTTATTTATCGACTGCTCGGGGGGCCGTTCACTGCTGCTGGGACAGTGCCTGGAAACCGAATTTATCAGTAAAGCGGATGAAATTTTCACCGATACCGCGATAGCGACCCAAGTAGCGTATTCCAGTATTAAAAAAACCATTGCGTGCGCGACACTGGCTACTGCCCATCGCGCTGGTTGGATTTGGGACATCGGCTTGGTAGAACGCCGTGGTGTTGGAATCGTTTATTCTTCGCAACACATGACCGAAGCAGATGCTCGCGAAACGTTAGCCCATTATATAGGTCTAGAAGACCAGAATAACCTGCTTACTGAGCCGCGTAAGATCCCCATGCGCAGTGGTCATTATGCGCAGTTTTGGCGCAACAATTGTGTCGCAATTGGAATGTCACAAGGCTTTGTTGAGCCACTGGAAGCAACCGGTTTGTTAATGTTCGACAAAACCGCACAACTATTAGCGCAAATGTTAAGCGAAGCCGACTCAACCTCATTAACCCTGTCGCTTAGTTCAGGTCAATTACAAAGGCGATTCAACCAGCAATTATGCAGTGTTTGGGAAGGTGTGTTTGATTTTATCAAGCTGCATTACTGCCTGTCACAACGCGATGATAGCGATTTTTGGCGCGCGCACCGTGACATGAATACTTGGTCGCCGCAGCTAATCCAGATGCTGACTAAATGGCATACGCAGTTGCCATCACAAATCGATTTACGTCCGGGTGTTTTCAATCTAGCCAATCATCTTTACGTGTTATTAGGCATGGATGTTAGACCATTACTGAATACAAATGTTGATAACAGCGACGGGCAATTGAGCGGGCAACAACGCAGCATTATGCAAGCCCATTTGGCGAGCTTGAACAAGGTATTAATGCCCCATCGAGAACTAATTGAAAAAGTCCACGAATACGGACTGCAGAGAATTTAATATGAGTCAACCTCCTTCATCCCTGTTAATTGTTGGTGGCGGTAGCGCCGGTTGGATAACTGCCCTGTACTTACAGCAGTATTTTAATAAATCGGGACAAAAAATAGCGATTTCTTTAATTGAATCACCTCATCAAGGTCCAATTGGTGTGGGGGAAGCGACGGTGCATAGTATACGCTTCTTATTTGCAGCGTTAGGTTTAGATGAGCGCGAACTAATGCGAGAAACCAACGCGACATTAAAGTTGGGGATCATGTTCAACAACTGGATGATGCCCACTGCTCAGGGAATACATCAGTATTTTCACCCCTTTGAACAACAGCAAGCCGCTGGACAATACGATATTGCGTCAGAGTGGCTAGCAGGAAAGCATTATCAAAGAGAACGCTATGATCAAGGCGTTTCTCTCAGTGCACTATTGGCCGAGCGTGGGGCTGCAGCGAAGACCTCTCAGCATCGAGACTATCAAGGGTATTTACCTTATGCCTATCACATTGATGCTGTGCTATTAGGTGAATATTTAAAACGAAAAGCGATTGAGCGCGGCGTTAGTCACTCGGTTGAGACTGTGCAAAATGTTGAGGCTGAAGGGGAAACAATCACAGCCATTGTTACTGATAAGGGGCGCAAGAACGCTGACTTTTACATTGACTGTAGCGGGTTTAAGGGCTTACTTATCAATGCGCTGGATGACGATAACTGGATTTCTTTCAAGCGTGAGCTGCCTTGTGATCGTGCTGTTGCTATTCAATGTGATTACGCGAGTGGAGAAACCCCGCGCACATACACTACCGCTACTGCACTCGATCACGGCTGGGCTTGGCAGATTGATTTAGCCAATCGACGTGGTAATGGTTATGTCTATGACTCAGACCAGATAAGTCCGGAGCAAGCGGAGCAAGAACTTTTGGCCCATTTAGGGCATCCCAAAGAGCACAAAAAAGCATTACATCTAGCCATGCGCGTTGGGCGACTAAAACGCAGTTGGATTGGTAATTGTTTAGCCATTGGGCTCTCAGCAGGCTTTATTGAACCTTTGGAATCTACCGGTTTACACCTGATCAATCTCGGCGCTCGGTTGTTTGCCACCCACTATTCGGGGCAATCGAATCCTGCAGTTATGCGTGCCAGTTACAATGAAAAAATGGCCGGGATTTATGAAGATCTCAAGCAGTTTATTGTTCTGCACTATTGTTTAACCGACAGAGACGATACCGCTTTTTGGCAAGCTGCTCAGCGTTCTGTAGAGGCCCAGCCAGGATTGGCCGATAAGCTCGAGATATGGCGCGCCAAGGTCTGTGAATTTATGGATTTGGCGGGTGGTTATTCAACCACATTTACTGACGAGAACTATCGCTATGTACTGTATGGCATGCAGCACTATCCCAAGCTTGATCTACATATTGACAAAGACACTAATGCAGCTCTATTGCAGTCAATTCGAAATGGTGCCAGTAACCTGAATCTGCAAGCCATCAGGCATCATGAATTTTTAACCCAACTACACCGGCAAAGCGCATGAGCAACCCATCTTTAGGACGCGTAGACAGCATTGATATATTTCGTGGTTTGGCGCTGGCACTGATGCTACTGGTTAACAATCCCGGCTCGTGGGGGCATGTCTATTGGCCACTGCTGCATGCCGACTGGCATGGTATAACACCGACAGATTGGGTTTTTCCATTTTTCTTATTTGCCGTTGGTTCATCTATGGCTTGTTCACTGCGACCGAAAATTGGCACGCCAGATTTCAACTATTTCGCAATTACCAAACGAGCCTGCCTATTATTTTTAATAGGTTTAGCCCTACATGCTTTTCCCTTTGTTCAACCATTGGATGAATTGCGTATTCTTGGCGTGCTACAGCGTATTGCATTATGTTTTTTAATAATAGCACTGCTGATTTCAGTGGTTCCTGAGCGACTTTTGGCAGTTACTGGCGGGTTGGTGTTGTTGGCATATTGGTGGTTGCTAGTAGGCGTTGGTAACTTTGATTACAGCGTGGCAGGAAATTTAGTCAGACATATCGATCTAGCCATTCTAGGATCGGAGCATATGTGGCAAGGCAAAGGCATGGCGTTTGATCCTGAAGGGTTGTTGAGTACCATGCCCGCTAGCATTACGGTGTTAAGTGGTTACCTAGTATCAGTACAAGTATTTACAAACCCCGACCATACTCAACAGCTGCGACGCTTGCTGATAGTAGGCGTCGCATTTCTATGCATTGGTTATGTGTGGTCTCTGATTCATCCGGCCAACAAGAGTCTGTGGACAGGTTCATTTGTGCTCATGACCAATGGCATAGCGTGTTTGTGTATGGCATTAATAGTCGCTTGCTGGAACGTGCGAGATATTAAATTGGGGTTCAATGCATTGCGAATATACGGTAGTAATGCATTAGCACTGTACATCGCTGCGTGGTTATTCGCAGCACTATTGCGCGATGTCGATATTACCGTGGATGATTCTGCGATTGCGATTAAAACCTTTGCCTATCAGCAACTCGCGGATTTAATGCCAGACAAATTAGCATCGCTAGTTTATGCATTAGCATTCACGTTAATCCTGTATGGGCTGGCTAAACTGCTTTATATGAAAAGGATATTTATTAAGTTGTAGAAGGAGCGCTTTTGGCTCCTTAATCCGGTATATACGTCGATTCACGAACCACTAATTCAGGGTGGAAGTGGGTATGCTGTGCTACTTCGCTTGGCAGACGCCCTGTGCGTTTTGACTGAATTTCTTCAATTAATGTAGCTGCCGCCTGACTGGCAATCTCCCCGGTCGGTTGCGCAGCTGTAGTTAATTTGGGCCATGTTTGCAGTGAAAATGGACTGTTTTCAAAGCCAGCAATGGCTAGCTGCGAAGGCACGTCTAAGCCATTGAGACGGGCAGCGAATAGGCTACCTGAGGCAATTTCATCGTTACAGGCAAAAATGGCTGTCGGCTGATCGCCCAGGGCGCGGAGTTGCTTAAAACCTTTGACGCCACTTTCAAACGAGTAAGTACCGTCTATTTCCAGCTCGCGATCCAGTGGAATACCGTGATTAGTCAGTGCCTCGCGATAACCTAATTTGCGCTCTTCTGTAGAGCGGTGACCTTGGTCTCCCGAGATAAAGCCGATGCGGGTATGACCTTGTGCAATCAAGTGTTCAACAATATTGCGTGCGGCATCTCTATCGTGAACAAACACACAGGGACGATGATTGCGCTTTGTTGCGCTACCCGACACTATCCTCACGTAGGGTATGGCTAGTTCATCCAATGAGTCCATAACCCCCGCCATTTCTGACATCGGTGGTGACAACACTAAACCGGCTAGCTGCGACCGTTTGCACATTTTAATTATTTCTTCGGTCAGCGTCGGCGAAGTGGCATGACAGGGATGGATGATTAACTCGTAGCCGCGATTGCGGCATTCAGCCAAAATACCATTTTGCATGTTGATCACATAATACGCATTTGGATTGTCATAAACATAACCAATCGCATAGGTGTTGGCACTGGCCAAATTACGCGCCGCTGTATTAGGTTGATAGTTGAGTTGCGCAATTGCTTGATTAACTTTTTCTACCGTTTGTGGCTTTACGGAAGCCTCATTATTGATGACGCGAGAGACCGTTTTAAATGATACACCGGCCAGTTTGGCTACGTCTTTTATGGTAGTTTTCACCAGAATCCTTATTAAATACAGTTGGTTAGATTGTTATTGAAGAAAATTTTCAGCAATTGTTAACAAAAGTTTGCATGCAATACCTGCATGTTGTAAAGTTATTTTAATGACAGCGTTGTCAAAAGGGTTGAGTTAAATCTCTCTAAAGTCAACGCAAAGACGTGTTTCTAGACAAATTTACAACCGTTCACGAAGGTTTGACAAGAAAATGACAGCGTTATCAATTATGGCAGTATTAGCAAAAAGGTTGAACAGTGCTTCAGCGGTTGTGCGCGCTTTTTCATTACTAAGTGTAATGGCTGTCACTGGCTGCCTGTCAGTAGACTCTAAACCTTTTAAACAGGCCGACTTAGATTTATTGGCAGCGACACTCGACGTTCAGTATCAGGTGTTGAGTACAACAGACAAAGCTGCTTGCGCTAGGGTTGAGTTGTCAGAGTGTTTTACCGCTGAGTTGACCTTTACATTCCCACACGCAGCGCCCGCAGATGATTGGGTCTTGTTCTTTAGTCATCTTGTGCCGATTCGCGATGTAGATAGTAATGTGGTGAGTATAGAGCACGTCAATGGTGATTTACACAAGGTCAACTTCATCAATGCTATTGCAGCAGGTGAGACTGTTAAGGTGCCCTTTATCGCCCAGTTTTGGCATGTGAGCCGTTCTGACATTGTCCCCAATATGTATGTCAGTGGCGCCGGCTTACAGCCTCGTATTGTCAAATCGACTGAAGCTGTGGTCGATGAAAATACTAAGATTAACTACGCCGCTCATGCTGGTGACTTCAATGATCAAAATCGCCTTACGCGGGGCGAAGATGATCAATTACCGCTTGCGACCAGTGAGTGGCTATACGATTACTATTCAGCATTTGCTAGCGTTGCTTCAGAACCTTCTGAACCACGCATTGTTCCTAATGTGAAAGTTGCACAGTGGTCAGGTGAACACATTGTGTTAACTAAAGGATTAAATGTACGGGCGTTAATTAATCGCGGCGTAAAGCCGGCTTTAGATGAGCTTCTACAAGCGGGAATCGTGTTCAACGATGACGGTTTAGTCGTTAATTGGCAAGTCAATGAGCTGCCAAATGAACACTACGGTTTAGTGATTGACTCAGATAGTATTATTGTTCAAGCAAGTAACCTTCAGTCTGTACAATATGCACTGCTGTCACTAGCGCAATTATACGATGCGCCTACCCAGCAAATACCTGTCGGCGCGATTGATGATGCGCCCGAATATGCCTACCGTGGCATGCATATCGATATTGCGCGGAACTACAACGGTAAGAATAGTCTATTCACTCTCCTTGACGAGATGTTCTTGGGCAAGTTGAACCGTTTGCATTTGCATTTTGCCGACGATGAAGGCTGGCGTATCGCGATTCAAGAGTTTCCTGAGTTAACGTCATTGGGCGCCTTTCGTTGTGCCGACGATACTCAGTGTTTACAACCTCAACTGGGTGCAGGACCTCATCGCACAGCGCAAGTGAATGGTTATCTAACCGAGCAAGACTATATTGAGTTATTGCAGTACGCCCAGCAGCGCAATATCGAAGTGATCCCATCGTTTGATACACCTGGTCACGCGCGCGCTGCGGTGCAAGCTATGGAGCAGCGTTGGTCTGCATCAGGGGATCATACTTATCGTTTGGTTGACCCAGCTGATAAGACTGTTTACTCGTCAATTCAGTATTACAACGACAATACTCTCAACCCATGTATCGATTCAAGTTATCGCTTTGTTGATGTTGTTGTCTCGCGACTTCAGGCTATGCATCAACAGGCGGGTAACTCACTTAAGACTTTCCATTTAGGTGCCGACGAAACTGCTGGTGCATGGGTCAATTCCCCCGCGTGTGAGGCACTATTGGGGCGAGTTCTGACGCTTGACGATGTGCATGATTTACTCGGCCACTTTGTCCAGAAAGTGTATGCAATGACGCAACAGAAAGGGCTGAATCTGGCGGGCTGGAGTGATGGTATGGGCACTATTCCAACCGAGCAACGTGCCGCGGATATGTTAGTGACTGTATGGACCACATTGGCGGCAGGTGGCGCCGAAACTGCGCATGCCTGGAACGAATCACCCGCTCACAGCGTATATTCATTCCCTGATGTGCTTTATTTTGATTTTCCTTATCAGAATCATCCCCATGAGCCCGGTTACTATTGGGCGTCAAAAAATACTGATGTCTTTAAAGTATTCCAGTTTACGCCGCAAGTTTTGCCGGTCCATCAATGGTTATGGACCGAGCGCAAGGGGCACGATTTTGCATATGAACATGCACTCAGCAACAGCCAGCCATTGGGGATCCAAGGACAGGTTTGGAGTGAAGTGATTCGCTCTCCCCAAACCCTAGAGTACATGTTGTATCCGCGGCTCTATGCGCTTGCAGAGCGCGCCTGGGCAAAGCCTGAGTGGAGCGCAAGCGCTGAGCAAGTGGTGACGAGTAAAGGTCAGGGCCGTGAGCAGTTATTAGCGCACCAGCAAAAGGCATGGGTGAGTTTTGCCCAGCAGTTAACGCGTTTCCACTTGCCGCGCTTAGAAGCACGCGGGGTTAATTTCCGTTTACCGCCACCGGGTGTGAAAGGCAGCCAAGGTGAGTACAGTTTCAATAATCTTTATCCTAATTTAGTCACTGAAGCCTATGTCGACAATGCATGGCAAGTGGTGAATAAACAACAAGCGTATGCGGCTGATACGATATTTCGCAGCCGCTTGCCTGACACCTCAGTCGCGAGTCGAAGTGTGTGCGCTGACGACTGCTTAGCGCCAAAAAAGAGATAGTTATATGCATCAATCCCCTTTTCTAATCGGTGTCGACGGTGGCGGAACTAAATGTAAAGCGACCGTTTTTGATGCAGATTTAAATCCTGTAGCCGACGGAGTGGCAGGCCCCGCGAATGTATCGCGTGAAATTCAAGTGGCACAGCAGTCAATTGTTGAGTCAATTGAACTTGCGTTACAACGCGCCGGAGTTGACCCTGCGGACTTAGTCCCTAATTTGCCTGTCTATGCTGGACTTGCGGGCGCCAATATTGCATCGGCGAGCGGGGCGCTTTCTGCATGGCACCACCCTTTTAAGTCTTTTGCATTTACGTCCGATCTCTACTCTGCCGTCATTGGTGCACATGCCGGCAAAGACGGTTCAGTCTTAATCGTAGGTACTGGCTCATGTGCGGCTTCTTTGCACGCTAACAAAATTCAACAGTTTGGCGGTTATGGGTTCCTCTTAGGCGACAAGGGGAGCGGCGCATGGTTAGGTAAAGCCTTAGTGAGCTACGCATTAAACAGCATCGATGGTGTTGTTCCAGAATCCGATCTTACTTGCCAATTGTTTGATAACTATGAGTGTAATTCAGCAGAAATGCTGGTCGACGCCTTTAATCAGCGCTCGCCAGCACTATTTGCGCAGTTAGCGCCGATGGTTATCGAAGCCGCGCAGCAAAAAGACCCTATTGGTTTGACTATCGTTAATGAAGCCTGTGACTACTTAAATATTATTGCCGACCACGCGTTACAGCGTTCAGGTGGCTCGTTGGCCCTAGTCGGTGGCGTTGCTAATGCGATTAGGCCTTGGTTAAGTCCAGCGATTCAAGCTGTATGTTGTTCGCCCAAAGAAAGCCCTGAGTGGGGCGCCCTGTATTATTTTCAGCATATTTATCACGGAGATTCAGATGTCTAATGTAAGCTTGATGTTCCAAGAAGCGAGCGATACCCCTAACGTAGTCGCTCAGCAACGCCAAGCAAACCAACAGGCCTGTGAGGCTCTGGCGAAGCGTTTGCGCCAACAGCCTCCAACAATGATTTTTATGATTGGCCGTGGCACCTCTGATCACGCGGGCGTTTTTGCTAAGTATCTGTTTGAAGTGGGGTGCAGTATTCCTGTGTGTGCCGCCGCACCATCCGTTGCAGGTGTATTTGGTAGTCAATTAAACTTACGCGGTGCATTAGCTATCGTAATCTCTCAGTCAGGCCGTAGCCCCGATATTTTGCGTCAGACAGAAGCAGCAAAACGCGGTGGTGCAACAACGTTGGCATTGGTAAATGACGTTGAGTCTCCGCTGGCTGAAGTAGTCGACTTTGTTTTACCCTTACACGCCAATCAAGAAAAGGCGGTCGCTGCGACCAAGAGCTATTTAGCTACCCTGCATGCGCTGTGTCAGCTGTTCGGCTGCTGGATGGGTGATGAAGCGCTAAATCACTCTCTCACTTTATTACCTTCTCAATTGCAGCGGGTTCAGGCGTTACCCGCGCAACTGACAGCCGACGATTTACAAGATGTTAAACACTGCGTAGTGTTAGGTCGTGGCTTCGGGTATGCGATTGGACGAGAAGTAGCGCTAAAGCTCAAAGAGGTTTTAGGTATTCATGCTGAGGCCTTTAGTAGTGCTGAATTTTTACATGGCCCTGTAACGCTCGCGCATAACCACTTATTGGTATTGGATATTGGTATTGCTGACGAATCGCTTGAATCGCACCAGCAGCAAATTCGCGATGTGGAAACGCGCGGTGCTCGCGTGCGTAGCTTAACGGTACCGAGTGAGTTGCACCCGCGTTTACACGCATTATTAGTAATGCAGCGCTTTTATCTCGATATTGAGTCAATTGCCGCTGACTTGGGATTGAATCCAGATGAGCCAATTGGGCTTAAGAAAGTGACACAAACGTTATGATGATTAATTGTCGAAAGGTTTTAAGCCCACAAGGGTGGCTGGAAAACCAAACGATATGCATTGATAAGGGTATTATTACCACTATTAAGCCACAGACATCGGATGCTTCCGGCTCAAAAACAGTCGAGCTATTAGCTCCGGGATTTATCGATATTCAGGTTAATGGTGGCGGCGGATTTTTACTCAATCAACAAACCGACGCGAATGCTGTAGAGCAAATCTTTTATGCCCACCAGCGCTTCGGCACAACGGCAATGTTGCCAACTTTGATCACCGATAGCGAAGCCAAGATGCAGGAAGCGACTTGCGCTATCGCTATTGCACGAAAGTCCTTACCTAACGCGATTGTGGGGGTGCACTTTGAAGGGCCCTGGTTGAGTCGAGCGCGCAAGGGTGTCCATCCAGAACGCTATATTCGCGCGCCAAAAGAATCGGAACTAGCTATGCTGCGCGCAACGGGATTAGGTCAGGTTCTGGTGACGCTTGCTCCCGAAAATGTTGCGCCAGCGGTGATTAGGGAATTGGTTGAAGATGGGATCATTGTATTTTTAGGTCATTCAGCCGCGACTGCTGAACAAACCTGTGCTGCATTAGACGCAGGGGCAACTGGATTTACTCATTTATTTAATGCGATGAGCCCAATGCAGTCCCGTGAACCCGGCATGGTAGGTGCTGCATTGGCAGCGCCAAACGCCTATGCGGGTTTAATTGTTGACGGCTATCACGTCGATCCTATCTGTTGCAAGGTAGCTGCACGCGCTTTAGGCAAGGAGCGAATTTGCTTAGTAACCGATGCTATGGCGCTGGCGGCTAGTGAAGCTACGCAAATGCCGTTTTTTGAAACCACGATTACTAAGTCTGACAATCGACTGACTACCCCTGATGGTACTCTGGCCGGTTCTTGCTTAACTATGATTGATGCTGTTCGCAATACTGTTAAGCATTGCAACATTGCATTAGAGGATGCTTTGTATATGGCATCGACTACACCAGCAACCGCCCTTGATCTGCAGCAATCTCAGGGATCAATTGCAGTTGGCCAGCAGGCAAACTTTGTCGCGTTGGATCAGCAGTTACAAGTTACTGAAGTCTATCAAGCGGGGCAGCCCACATTTGAGAATTCCGGAGCATAATTACTATGACAACTAAACCTATAACAGCCAGCAGTCAAAGCTCCTTAGTGCCAATGCTAATCATCGGTGGTCTGTTTTTCATTTTCGGCTTCATCACTTGGCTTAATGGTGCATTGATTCCTTTTTTACAGATTGTATGCGATTTAACAGAGACCGAAGCATTGTTGGTTGCCTTCTCGTTCTACATTGCTTACACCGTAATGGCATTGCCCATGTCTTGGGTGCTCGATAAAACCGGCTACAAGTGGGCAATGGTGATTGGACTGTTGATCATCGCGGCTGGTTGTTTGCTGTTCATCCCTGCGGCATACAGCCAGACCTTCGCGATTTTCTTAATTGCACAGTTTGTGGTGGGCTCGGGGTTGACCATTCTGCAAACAGCATCAAACCCCTACATTGTGAAGATTGGTCCGCATGAGACTGCGGCGGTGCGCATTTCGGTTATGGGCTTTCTCAATAAAGCAGCTGGATTTATTGCGCCAATCGTATTTACGGCATTGGTTTTAGGTGAGTTTGCCGGTGTGACTGCGCAATCCGTTGCACAGCTTAGTGATACGGCACGGGCTGATAAAGTCGCTCAATTAGCCGATGGCTTGGTAATGCCTTACTTAGGTATGGCTGTGGCTCTAGTGCTGTTAGCAGGACTCTTGAAGATATCATCTCTGCCAGAGCTTGATTTAAGTAATGAGCAAAGCCAAGACGGCCAGTCGCAATCTTTGCTGGCATACCCGCAACTCATCCTTGGTGCACTGACCTTATTTGTCTATGTCGGTGTTGAAGTTGTTGCAGGCGATACCATCGGACTATTTGGTTCACAGTTGGGTGTCGAAAATGCCACCTCATTAACGAGTTACACTATGGCCTTTATGGTCTTGGGTTACCTCATCGGGTTGGCCGTGATCCCTCGTTTTGTGTCTCAATCTAAGGCTTTGGCAATGTCCGCCTGGTTGGGTTTGGTCTTATCGCTGTTAGTGGTTTTCTCCGCACCGGATTCGTATATGATTGCCAATCTACTGTGGGGCTGGATGGGTATACCAACAGTACCTGACACAGTGGCTTACATCGCGCTTTTGGGCCTTGCCAACGCACTTGTTTGGCCAGCTGTCTGGCCACTGGCACTGGACGGTTTAGGTAAGCTCACGGCCCGCGGTTCAGCATTGCTGATTATGGGCATCGCCGGTGGTGCCATCATCCCATTAATTTATGGCGTACTATCTGAAACTATTGGCGGGCAGTCTGCATACTGGATGTTGCTGCCGTGTTATGGGTTTATTCTGTTTTATGCGTATTTTGGCCATCAAATGCGTCAGTGGCGGAGGTCTTAAAAATTTGATCTCCGTCGTCCCGGTCTAGTTGTTAGGATTTGACGCCGACCGAACTCAGCTTACTTGCCTGAATGGCTAAGCCCTCGCATACTGAGTTAAAGGCGTCGTTTTCTAATAACGGTAGCTCTGCGAATAACTCCGCATAAATCGCTTTACGGACTATCGGTGATAGGCTCATGCCGCCAGTGATCATAAGCACTTCTGGCATTTTGCTCGAACCTTCTAAACACTCGTCTATGAGACTAATGACTTTGCTTAACCAAGAGCGCATCGAACGGTGCAATAAATCGATATCAATAGCCACATCAAAATCAGGCTCAATATAATGCAGTGGCAGAGTAATTGACTCTTTTGACGACAACAGCTCTTTGGCCATTCTGGCCGAATTGACCACGCGCGCCGAAAGCTTTTCCTCTTGAATAATCAATAATCGCTCTAAGGTTTTGGGATTCTTCGTGATTGACATGGTCTGCGCTATGTCCAAGCCATATTCTGGCGTAAAGAATCGGGTAAGCTTTGGTATATCATCTACAGCGCACATATCCGAAAAATAAGTCGGTGGCACAGGAAGGCCATTTTGCATAGTCAAATTTTGCCCCAAGTGCGGTGCTATTGCTTTGATTACCAGATTTTTATCGCACTCCATGCCGCCAAGGCGTTTGCCTGAGACCGATAAGACGTCGATGCGCCGCTCAAGCTCTTGTACTTTTAAAGGGTCCAGATTAATACAACCAATATCTGTCGTGCCGCCGCCAATATCGACTACTAACGCTGTAGTTTGTTGCTCTAATGTTTGTTCTATCTTATAAGCGGCTGCGATAGGCTCCTCTAAGAAGCTCACGTCATCAAACCCAGCCAAAGCTGCTGCTTGGCGCATAATGTTTATCGCTTGATGATTCCCTTCTTCGCCCCGTGTGCCATGGAATCGCACGGGTCTTCCAATAACCGCAGTAGTTACTCGCTGACCTAGTTGCTGTTCCGCACATTGCTTAAAATAACTAAGCTGTTTGCCAATCATGCCAACGAATGCTTGTTGTTGGCTTTCTTCTAAACTTGCGCCCAAGAAATTTTTCGGTGAGTAAATTAACCGGCCTTTTTCCGGCGTCTTTAAGAAGCGCCGAAACCCTTCTTCACCAAACGCAAATTTACCCGATTCCACCAATTGTTGCAGAGACAGCTCTTGTACCGTCATGTCTTTCAATAATAGTTGGATGGCGCGGCGTTGCAGCGCTGGTTTATCGTGAAATTGGCCGCGTAAACTATCGATTCGTTGACTGAAAACTTCTTGCTCTTTGGGATCTTGAGCGTCGTAGTATCCTTGCTTGGCCTTGTCTAGTTGCTCGCTAATCGAGCGTTGGATCTGGCTAACTTTAGCTTCGACCATAGAAGCAGGTGGTGTTGGCAAGTCGTCTTCGTAATAAATGAAGATTGAAGAACGGATTTTATTACTGTTTTCAACATGCGGATCCAGCTTGATATGCTGGTGGCCTTCGCCGTTAAAAAAAACGACTTCTGAGTTTGATGTACCGTAGTCGATACCAATAGCTGCCATAAAAATTATAGGGTTGCGAAACTAAGCTGCGAATTGTAAAGCAATTTAGTCGCTTTATCACGAATTGCTCATAAGTTGAAAAAAATCAATAAAAACAGTAGTTTTAGTTTGGTTGAAGGTTTCTGAAACTGGGTTTTTCAGGGAAATTCAATAATTGTTAATTGCATTAGATAGCGCTTTATCCACTATTGACCGTGAACTTTCACAGAGGATAAAGTCATGAAGACACTGACAATCAAAAAACCAAGCAATTTTGTAGGCCTAGTCGGGGCGATTGCAATTACTTTCTTGGCAGGATGTCAAAGCAGCCAAACTGCTTCGACAGGGCCAACAGGTAACTCTGCTACCGCTGAAGATGATGATGGCGTGATTTGTAAGATGGAGCGACGCGTTGGTTCAAATATGATGACGCGCGTATGTCGTACAGCTGAACAGCGCGCGGCGCAAGAAGAAGCAGGCCGTGAAGGCATGTTAAGGTTGCAACGCGGCAGCATGACAACAAATGCAGATGGCTAAGTAAAGACGGAGACGGGTATGAAGAAAAACTCGATAATAGCGGCACTTTTTGTCGCCACAGCGGGACTGTTGCTCAGCCCGCTAAGTGGAGCGAACCAGGATCGAGTTGTTTTGCAAACCGACGTCATTGAAACTTTACTAGTTCCAGAAACCGCAGACGCACTCTCTTGGCAGCGAGTGTTTCCTGAACAACTTTCAATGCCACGGGGTGCTGTGCGTGCGGGAGCGAAAGGATGCGCGATATTTAGTTTTAATATCAATAGCGATGGAGAGCCTACCAACATAACGACTGAAAAGGTCGTACCGAGCTTTGGATTGCGACGTCACGCCAAAAATTATCTTGAATCGTGGCGGTTTGAACCAAAGTCAGAAGATGGTGGTATTGAGGAGTCTGTGCTCTTGCGTCTAGATTTTTGCACTGGCGGTGCAACTCAAGAAGAGGCAACTGCGATTTGCGAATATCAGGCTACTTTGCCTTGCAGTAAGTAATCACATTAGTTAACGAACACCACTAGGTATTTAGATTTACAATGGATGTATTAGTTACTGCTAAGCTCGAAATTAACCTTGAGCAAAGAACGGTCTCGCACAACCAGCAAGTATTACCAATCAAAGGGCTGACCTTTGATATGCTGTTGGCACTTGTAGAAGCGCGCAATCATATTGTGTCGCTCGAAGAGCTATCGCTGCAAGTATGGAAAGGAAAAGTCGTCAGTGATGACACAATTGCGCAGCGGATTTCACTGCTGCGCAAAGCTTTGCCGAATGACTCCGAGAATTATATCGAATCTGTCCGTAGCGAGGGTTATCGCTGGTTACCAGCAATCAAAAAACAGCAGACGGAAGATGAACCTAAGCGCAAGTCGCCGTTAACCATGTTTGCTATTGGGGCTATGGCCGTATTCAGCATTCTATTTATGCTCTGGTTCAGCGCATACAAGCCACAACCAGAGGCAATCCCTACAGTACAAAAACCCATTGAACACGGACTAGATATCAGTGTTTACACTCGAGTTAAACTCGCTCGAGCGCAGCAATATGCAAGCGCACCGACCGCAGAAGCGAATCGTATTGCGATAAAGATGTATCGCGATCTATATGCTGATAACCAAGACGACATTCTGGTAGCGTTTGGATTGGCTCGTGTACTCATCGATAATGTCGCGCAGTTTGACGGCGATCGTACCGTCTTACCCGAAGTAGAGGCAATCAGTCGCGAGCTGTTATTACAGCAGCCTACAGAGCCACGCTTTTTATGGCTTAGAGGTTATTATTTCGAAGTAATTGGTGAATTACCTACGGCTATCGACCATTTTGAATCAGCGGCTCAGTTAGACAGTGCCGATGCTTCTGTCAGTCTGAGCTTGGCGTCTTTGTACGTAGAAAAAGGTCGATTATTCGATGCCATGTCACTTTATTTGCGCCAGCTCAGTGATAATCAACGATACCCGCTCGCTTCTATTGGATATATTTTTCACCTGACAGAACAGCCAGAGTTAGCGCGTGAATGGTACGCTGCGGCTGTGCAGTTAAATCCCGACAACGATGCTGCGCGAATTCGTTTTGCCCAATTTTTAATCACACAAAACGAGCATCAGCAAGCATTAGATACTTTGTTAGAACTGCATCGGTTAACAGGGGGTACGGTCGATAGCCACTTGACCACCCTGAGTGCCGCGCTTTTACTTAACGAGCAGTCAATAGTTACCGACTCGTTACAGCAGGCATTGCAACTATCACCGAATGACTTTAATGCTCTAGCATGGCGAGCTTGGTTAGATTATCAAGCGGGTGAACCGATAAAAACGGCGTTGGATCGGATCCCATTGTCTGAGCAAAGTCATCCGGAGCTCTACGTTGCAAAAAGTATCTTAGCGTTAGCACATGAAGATATAGAAACTGCTCTGGTTATGTTGTCACGTGCCCAACGGCTTGGTTATATGGACTATCGCTACATCGAACAGTTAATGCCGTTTGAGCAGTTGGCAGATAATCGATTGTTCCGCGAACTTTTACTTATGATGCAGGCGCGTCAAGCAACCCAGCGAGAGCGTATTGATCTTCTAACCATACCGACATTATCGGGAGACTGATAAAAGCTCTTTAATCTTGTGGGGTTGGGTTATTGCAAGGGTTGATGCCAACACGCTGAGAAAACTGCTCGCAAATCACGGCCGCTGATTGCTCGTCGCCTTGTTGCATTAGCACAGCAACAAGTCCAGAAGCTGCAGGCTCGTGGAACGGCGCAAAACTCATAACATGGCGATACCAGGCCTCTGCGTCTTGTATTTGTCCCATTGAATAATACTTATCGCCAATGACAGCACCTAATGCAGCATACCAAGGGCGCACTCGTGCAGTCTGACTTGAATATACTCGGCCCATGGCAGCGAATGCTTGTTCAAAATAATGGATGGCTTCGGCATCGTGACCAGTTATTTCTAATACGTCACCGATATTAATCATGGCGTCCCATGCATCGGGTTCTTTTTCTACCGCGGTATGATAACTTGCCAAGGCTAAATCGAATTTTTGCTGGGCCGAATATACAAATCCTAATGCTTTATGGGAGCGCGCATCATTAGGTGAAACTCTTACTGCTCGTTGTGCTAATGACAATGCCCGGTTGAGCTTTTGTTCTGCTTCCGGGGTAGCTGTTCGCCCGGATTGAATAGCGCCTTCTAGGTCGGTGGTCAATAGCTCTGGCTCTGACGCCGGGTTGGGCCAACGCAAAACTTGTTGCACTAATGCATTAGCCAATCCAGCCTGTCCCTGACCAGAGTCAGGCCGCATCGCAATTGCTTGCTGATATAATTCAATCGCCATTTCATTGTCAGCGCGTCGCATTTGCGTGTAATAATCGTCAGCTTGGCTAATGATCAATGCAATTTCATTGTCTTTGACCTCGTCAACTTCTTGCGGATTCACCAAGTAAAGGCCTGCTACAAACGCAAAAAATATCAATATCGCAACGCCCCACACTTGCCATGCCGGCTGTTCTTTTTCAACTACCGTTGGTTCTGGAGTAATGACTTCTTTGGCAATTAAATCAGTATCCTGACTCTCGGCGCTAACTTCACTCGCGATACGGTGCCATTTCACTGTTTCAGCCACTAATCGATAACCGCGTTTAGGTAACGTTTCTATCACCCTGGGGGCTTTCGCGCTGTCGTTAAGCGCCTTACGCAAACGCGAAACACAGCGGGTAAGGGCATCTTCAGTGACAACCACGTCAGACCAAATTCGATTTAGCAATTGCTCTTTACCGACAAGCTCACCTGGGTGTTTGGCGAGTAAAACGAGCAGGTGAACGCCTTTGGGATCGAGCCGCTCAATTGGATCGAACGACATCGTGATATCGCTTGATGTGTCAAACAGGCGTAAATCTCCGGTCTTTAACTCTACTAGCCATTGATTTATCTGTAGTTTTTCATCCTTCATTGAGAATTATTGCGGCTTAAATAGTTTGTTAACAGTGTATCATCAGAGCTTTGTAAGCAGAATAGGCGAGTTTTGTCAGGACATTTATACTGATGTGCACGCATGCTGAGTTTTTTGTTTCTGAAAGAGATTACTTATGCGATTGGTTTACACCTTGCTGCCACTGAGAACATTACAAGCCGACCAGTTGTTTGACAGCGAGGCGTTACTCGACACCGCGCCTCAATTGATAATGGCTAACAGGCACTAATTCATAGAGATAGCCTTGGCTTTGAGCTTTTCATAATACGGCTGAAGTTTCACTGCCAGTGACCGTTGTACGTTGTTAAGTGTTACTTCGGCAACAACGCGTGGTGAGAAGCCAGTAGATTGCTCAACGCTGGCATACCAATGCTCGGCCCATACGCCATCGCTATCACGCCGGCCTTGGGGCCATGCCAGCATGTTTGGCTCAAATGCTATGCCCAGTGCCTGGCATATTTTCGGTAACATAACTTGAGGATTTTGCAGTACATCTTTGCAGTCGACCACGGGGATATTTTGCCCTGACAACGCGCTGATTGTCTCGTAGAGTTCGAATTGGCGAATAATACCGATGTCGTCACTGGTGCAAATACCGCGCGCGTTAGTGTATGAATTGATGACCTCTGCAGGGTCGCGGATTAAGAAGCAATGCTGTAGGTTTACTGTCCAGGTTAAATCACAACCAGGTAGCATATGGTGGGTCATTTGTTTTTGATATTGTAATGGCGATAGACAGTGACCTGAGGACATAGCTTCAGCGACTTCAGCATAGTCAACGGGTTGGCTGGCTACCACTTCGTCAAACATTGGATGAGGGCTTTGGGTTTGGCTTAGGTAGTAGGCATAAAACGGCTCATCTAACACCGTGCAGTCCGGTCGATTCTCAAAGCTGCGCATCATTGCGGTGGAAATATTTCGCGGGCCAGACCACATGGCTATACGCTTAGTCACCCTGCAACACTCCCGCAGTTTCAGCTTCAATCTTGGCAATGTATAGCTGCTCTAGGTGTTGGGTCATTCGATTAGAACCATTGCCTATTGTGCGTCCATCCACACTATTCACAGGCGTTAAACCAGCGAAGGTGCCGGTTATAAAGGATTCATCCGCAGCGTATACATCGGCGAGCGAAAAGTTGCGTTCGAAAACCGGGATATCGTTGGCTTTACAGACATTAATCACATTGCGACGCGTAATGCCATCCAGACAAAAGTCACCGGTTGAAGTCCACACCTCGCCCTCGCGGACAATAAAAAAGTGGGTCGAATTACACGTCGCTACAAAGCCATGTGGATCGAGCATTAACGCTTCATCTGCTTGGGCCTTAGCCGCTTGGATACAGGCAAAAATGCAGTTCAGTTTGGAGTGCGTATTGAGTTTCGGATCTTGCACGTCAGGATAACCGCGGCGCACATGTGACGTGTACAGCTTTACGCCTTTACCGTGCGTCGAGCCCAGGGGCTTTTTATGCTCAGCGATTATTACAATGGTTGCTGGCGAAATGGTGACCCGAGGATCTTGATACGGTGTCGCTTTCAGTCCGCGGGTAACCATGAGACGAATGTGCACACCATCCGTCATGTTATTCGCTGCGCAAGTTGCATATAAGCGTTCGACCATAGCCTCCGGGCTAATGCCGATATTCATATCCAGCGCTTTAGCGCCATCGTATAGTCGTTTCATATGTTGCTGAATAAAGGCTAAACGTCCGTGATGTAAGCGGATCCCTTCCCACACGCCATCGCCGAGAATAAATCCGCTGTCGAATACGGAAATTTTCGCCTCATCACGATGAAATAGCTCACCATTAATATTGATCAAAATATCATTGTTACGCGGGTCTTCTGCGTATTGGTGGGTACCTGTTGCCATATTTATTGCCGCTCTTTAGCTAAAATAGTAGGGCGTGTTGATCTTCACGCCGCAAAAATAAACACGCCCTAGTTCAACAGTGTTAATCAATCAGTTCAAGTTTAGAGTACTCGAAAGTCGGTAAAATTTGTCTGAGCCTGACTAGAAATACGATATAATAGTGGAGTTGATATCTGGTAAAGGTTTTTAGTATGCGAAAGCTGTTGGCTGTGCTCGGTTTTGTTTTGGTATTTGCTCAAGTTCAAGCCGAAGAGGAAGCTCCGCCGCCTCTAGACCCTCAGTTTATGGGCAGTCATGGCATGGTTCTGATGTCCAGTGAATCGGATCTTTACGCGTCATTTTTACCGGAATTAAGTGGCAGTAAACAACAGCAACTCATTTATTTAATTGACGCTAAGGGGCCAGAGGTATTTTTCTTAACCCGCGATGCTGATCGCGTCACTATCAAGACGAAACCTTTCAATCTACAACGCTTAATGCGCGGCGAAACTGTCGAAGTCGCGGTTGATGTTTATTTGGGTAATTACGAACAGGGAGGAAGCCTAATGTTCCCTGAGGTACCGATAAACTTTGTTGAGCAGCTTTACTATCGTCCGTTAGAAAAGCTAGAGCCGTCTGGGCTTCGCCAAACCTACGATATGATTGAGCTAGGCGGCGAAAACCGGATGTTTGTCCATCGCATTAAGCACAAGCCAAGTTTTGACCATATTATTTTGGTTGAAGAGGCGCGCAACTGTGTGACTCAGTTCTTTACATCAGAAGCAGTGCCGAGTGAGCAGGAACTGTTGATGAAGCTGTTGTTTTGCGGCTCTATTAAACCACTGTATTACAACACCGAGGCGTTTCAATAATTAGTTGTAAATCACTGAGCGCGCAAAATATCGGCTTTATCGATCAGCGTTTGGTAAATACACAATTTGTGCGATACTTGCCGGGCGTAAAAAAGGAGTGTCTGCTACAGCTGACATTCTCACGGATCTAATCAAGCCCTTGGTACAAAAATAATGATAAGAAGCCTATTTGGTTTATGCGTGTTGTTGGCCGCGATATCAACAACGGCAGCTCAGGAACAGCAGTCGCAAAATACTTCACAACTCACTATTCCGTTTTTAGAAGGCGCTGCAACACTTGATGGTGTATTGGATGAACCTCAATGGCAACAGGCTGCAAAACAATCCCTAGTATACGTTACCGAGCCATTTGAGAATACGGCCTCACCGGTAGCAACTGAAGTGTTCATCTACGAAGATGGTACTTCGTTGTTCATTGCATTTCGCGCACATGATCCCGATCCGAGTGCTATTCGAGCCTTTTATCGCGACCGTGATTTAATTTTTGGCGGTGATATGGTCGGTGTTAAATTAGACACTTTTAACGATTCGCGACTTGCCTATCAGTTTTTTGTAAATCCCTTTGGGGTCCAAGCTGATGTCATCGAAAATGAAATGACCGGTCAAGAAAGCGATGCGTGGAATGCGATTTGGGAGTCGGCTGGGCAAGTCAATGACAGTGGCTATATCGTTGAAATGGCTCTGCCATTGCGCACCATGAACTTCGACGAAGGCCAGCGCACCAAAGTATGGGGCGCTGAATTTTTGCGCTTTTATCCACGCGAAGATTATTTGCGTATTTCGAATATTCCCCGCGACCGCAATAATTCATGTTTACTGTGTCAGTTAGAAGAAATCAGTGGCTTCGAAAATGCCACCCAAGGCAATAATTTAGCGATAGTTCCAACCATTGTCGCCGGAAAGTCTCGCAGCCGAGATATTTATGAGACACGAGATTGGACGTATGACGACAATCAAGAAGTAGGATTGGATGTCAACTGGGGCATAACCCCTGAATTTACGCTGCAAGCTACGCTAAATCCCGATTTTTCCCAGGTCGAGGCCGATGTTGCACAGCTGAGTATTAACAATACCTTTGCTTTATTCTTTGACGAGCAGCGTCCGTTTTTTACTGAAAATGCCGACTACTTCTCGTCGAATTTGAATTTGGTGTACACCCGTAACATCGGCTCTCCGGACTACGGTGCAAAGGTAACTGGTAGGGTCGATGATCACTCCATTGGTGTCTTTGTTGCCGATGATGTGGCGACCACGTTTTTAGTGCCGGGTAACTTAGGCTCATCAGTCGCTGAGATTCAAGAGAGTTCCAACAATACTGCGATTCGCTACCGCTATGACTTTTCGTCCGATTTTTCGGTGGGTGTTGTGAGTACTTTGCGAAAATCGGATAGTTATCACAATTACGTCAATGGCATTGATGCCCGTTATTTAATTACCGATAATGATACGTTGCGTGCGCAGTTTGTTGTGTCTGAAACTCAGTATCCCGACTTCCTATTCCGCGATTTCTGTTCTGAGGATTGCTCAGTTCCGCAAGACTTTTCAGAGGAAGCGCTCCGCACACAACGCACTGACGCCTTTACCGGGCAAGCCTTTAGAATTAACTATCGCCACGAGGCTCGCGATTGGTTTTTTCGCGCAGACCACTACTCCAATGGTGAAGATTTCCGCGCTGATTTAGGTTTTGTGTCGCGAGTCGATCGCAGTACCAGTGTTATCGGTGGCGGCTATTATTGGTGGAATGAAAATAGTTGGTGGAATCGCATCCGTATCAGCGGTGATTGGGATATCGCACACAATGACGATGGAGAGTTGCTTGAGAAAGAACTAGAGGCCAATGTCAGTATCCGTGGTGATTATCAGAGCTTCGCGGAGATTGGTTATTTGCGTCGTGATCGAGCCGGTTTGCGCCTCGATCCATCGACCCTAGCTATTGACGGCAATAGCGACCGTTTTACTGAACGCCAGTGGCGGATGTTTGTTGAAACTCAACCTAATGAAATTTTGTATCTGAATTCGTTTATGAGTTACGGTGACCAAATCGATTTTGCTAACAATCGCTTGGGTGAGCGCTTTTTTATTGAAGGCGAAGTTGAGTTGAATGTTGGCCAGCATTTGTTTGTTGGTGGCTATTTTTTACACAACGAATTTGACGCTGATAATCAACCTCTGTTTACCGCTAATCTGCTTGATGCACGATTTACCTACCAGGTCGACGCACGTCAGTTCTTGCGATTGATAGTGTCTTATTCATATATTGAAAGAAACCAAGATAACTATATTGATGCCGTGGATGCTGAGTCTCAAGATTTGGGGTGGCAGTTGCTTTATTCCTATAAAGTTAATCCACTGACTAAGTTTTTTATTGGCGTGTCGGATACATCTTTCAACGATGACAGCCTTACGCGGTTAACCAGCGCTGAGCAATCGGTGTTTATGAAGTTTAGCTACGCGTGGCTTGAATGATCTCACAAGCCCCAGTTGTAGTGGCAAAGGGATATCACTAAGGCCTGAATCGCAGTTATGCCATCGATGCATACTTTTCAATAGCCGTGTAGTTTGCGATACTCGCCAATCATGGAGCAACACCACACAAGGAATTAGCACCGAATGAAGACATTCAGAAAACTCTGTTCCGCAACAATAATAACACTCTTCATCCAATTACCGTTTAACGCAAGTGCAACGGATAATTTTCAGGCTGTTTATCAACAGTACCTGCAGGCTATCGAAGCCGAAGACTACAAAGCGGCGCTTGTGCACGCCGAGAATTCGTTCCGCACCGGACAGCAGCGCTTTGATCCAAGCTCAGAGAACCTGCGAAATTTGCACTTCAATTATGCCAATATGCTTATTGCTAATCGCAAGTTTTCCGAAGCGTACGAGGAACTTGAAGCGCTTGAACAATCCACAATGGACCGCTATGGCGAAGTGTCTGAACAAACCTTTGAAGTGCGTATCGAGCGTTACTATGCCAGCGTCAAATCTCATAGCAGCGAGCCTAGTTACGAAAAGTACAAGAAAAGTATTGGTCGCTCATTGGTCGATCTCGTTGAGCAACTCTCAGCACAGCAGCCTGAAAAGCAAGGAAATTATTACGCAGCGTTAATGGCAATCATGCAAAGATCGAACAGTGGGTTCTTGTCCCTGCGACGCATGATTAAGTTAACGGAAAAGGCTGAAGGTATTTTGTTGGAAGCATTTGGAGCCAGCGATACTCGCGTTATCGAAACACAATTCTACTTAGCCAAATTGCTAAAAACGAACAATAAATTGCGAGGCTCTGCAGAAAAGTTTGAAACCATCGTCAGTGTAATTGAGCAGAGTGTAGAATTTACTCACCCTTGGGCTTTATCTGCGCATGCCCAATTAGTTGATATTTATGAAACCATGGGCCGCTCTGAAGAGGCGACTGAACACTGTATAGCGATTGGTGAAATGACACCTTGGGATGAAAATGTCATTGAGCCTACACCGCTGTTTCGTGTAAATCCTGAATACCCTATAAGTTACGCACGTGCTCGAAAAGAGGGAAAAGTAATTATTGAGTTTGATATTAGTGAAGGTGGATTTGTCACTAACCCCAGAGTTCTCGAAGTTGACGGCGGCGAAAAATTCGCAGACTCATCTATTGAGGCATTGCAGCGCTGGCGATATGCGCCCAAGTTTCAAGATGGTGAAGTTCAAATCGCAAAAAATCGCCGCGTACAAATGGACTTTTATATCGGGCGTTAATCAGTAACGTTAGATAGTTAAATGAAGTCTTGCCACTCAGGTCGGTGTTGCTCAATCCAACCCACCTGAGTGGTACTCATAAAGCGAAAATCAGCAAAATCAAAACCGGGCGCAACACTGCACCCCACCAGTGAATATTCTCCACTAGATTCTGCTGCCTGCCAGTGTTTTGCGGGGATAACATGGACATAACTGTCAGACTTGCCTATCGTGACCGCTTGAGTCGTTGTGTTGGCAGGGCTACTTAGCGCTAAATCGCTTTCGATATGCAGTAACTTGAGTGGCGCGCCAGCGTAGAAATTCCAAATTTCATCGTGTTGAACCTGATGGAAACGACTGCGCTGCCCTTTTAGTAATAAAAAATATATGTGCGTTACCGCGCTTCTTTGCTGCTGATGAGCTGGGCTGGCGACATTTTGTTGTGAGCGATAAACCTCGCCATAGTAGCCGCCTTCTGGATGAGGTTTGAGATTCAACTTTTCAATCAGTGAGTGCATTTTATCTACAATTCGGTAATCTATAACCGTATCGTGACGCAATAATAATAAAACGCAAGTAGACCTGTCTTTGGAGAGATTTTTGTGGCTTGGCTAGCAGATAATCTGATCGCGACTTTGGTGTGGGGGGGCCTCGCACTTATCTTGTTGGAAATGCTGTTATTTAGATTTAATTCGTTGATTTTGTTTTCGTTTGGCATGGGGGGATTTGTCTCTGGTATTTTAGCCGATTGGAGCTTGCTCGCGAATGAAACGCATTACATTGGTATTTGTATGCTTTTAACGACAGCATTTAGTTTGCTAATTTTTCGCCCTGCGTTTAAAGATTTGCGTGCCAGTGTTGATCCAACTCGGGCTGCAAGTGATTTAGTCGGTTATCGCTTTTTACTGGTCGACGACGTATCGGACAAACACAAAGCCGTGCATCACTATTCAGGTATAGCATGGCGATTGCGCAGTAAAGATGCAATTAAAGCAGGCACTTGGGTCGAAGTTGTCCGTGCTGATTTGGGGGAATTTACTATTCGACCGCGACCTGAGCTCTAAGTAGTCGCTATAGGGTAACGGTTTGCCGCTACGACGAGCTGTTGGCTCGTGGGGCACGCCTCTTGCCGCCTAACAGAACAAGATAGAGTCTCACCGCCAACACCAGCAAATACCCGATAACAAGCCAGTGCATTAGGCGTCCTGATACTTTAGGTGAGTAAAATAGTGCAAATATCAGTATCGGTGCTGAGACAAATAACACTAAAACAAGTAATATCCTCGCCACTTTCATTTATACCCCGTGTACTACCGCTAAGGTTGAATCGTTTGTGTATGCTAATAAGCGAAATTCGTACCAAGCGGTGACAAACTTGTCGTTAATACGGGGCAACCAAAGAGTGTTTAATTGATGTATGTTGGTGAAATAGCTGCGCTTACTACAGCCTGTTGCTGGGCGATAGCTGCGCGCATGTTTCAGTTGCTGGGCGCTTACTTTTCCCCGCTGGCTCTGAACTTGTGGAAGGGTGTTCTTGCTGCGGGAGTATTGTCAATTGTTACACTCTTCAATCCAATAGATGTAGACTTAAGCTCTACCACAATTTACTGGTTACTATTGAGCGGTTTTATCGGCATCGGCCTCGGTGATACGTTTTTCTTCCGCGCACTGAACACTATTGGCGACAGTCAATCGATTTTAGTTGCAGAAACACTCGCACCGATTTTTACCGCATTACTCGCGATGATTTGGATCAATGAATGGCTGACCTGGCAGCAATGGATCGGCATTGCCATCGTCATTCTATCGGTGGACGTCATTATTAAATTGCAAAAGCGCAATGAGCAGCAGTTATTTTCGTTGTCGGGTTATGTTTTTGCTGCTTTAGCAGCTGTCTGTCAGGCGGTGGGAGCGGTTATAAGCCGTGACGTTTTGACTTCAACGGGGATCGATGCGGCGAATGCTTCCCTGTATCGTCTGCTCGGCGGGCTTGCGGCAATCGGTATCTTGATGCTATTTATGCGTCGCCGTTTTACACCACTTAAGCCATTGGGTAAATCAGGCGTAAAATTGCTTCTATGGGCAACCCTGCTAGGGACTTTTGCTGCGCTTTATTTACAGATGATTGCGTTTGCCAACACCAAGGCGGCAATCGTGCAAACGCTATTTGCCACAAGTGTTGTGCTATCACTACTGGTGGCAGTATTTGTCGGCGATAAAGTGAATAAAAAGACCTTTATTTGGTCCTTAACCGCACTTGTTGGTGTGAGTGTGTTGATTTTGTCTTAGGGCACCTGTATACTCCGCGCCCTTACAGCCAACCAACTAGTTCCTTGTCTCCATACAGAGGGCTGTACTGTCCGAGACTACTACCGTGAGGAGCAGACATGCGTCATTACGAAATCGTATTTATGGTTCACCCTGATCAGAGTGAACAAGTCCCAGCGATGATCGAGAAATATTCGACCATCCTGAAGCAAGACGGCGGTCAAATCCACCGTTTAGAAGACTGGGGTCGTCGCCAATTAGCGTACCCAATCGAAAAGCTTCACAAAGCACACTACGTGTTAATCAATGCCGAAGCAACTGCAGAAGCTGTCGAAGAACTTGAAACTGCTTTCCGTTTTAACGATGTTATCTTGCGTAACCTAGTTATGCGTACTAAGTCTGCCGTGACTGAAGCGTCACCAATGATGAAAGAAGAACGTCGTGAGCGTCGCGAAGAAGCATCAGCGAAACCAGCTGCTGCACCAGCAGATTCAGAATAAGGAGAATTACCATGGCTCGTTTTTTTAGACGTCGTAAATTCTGCCGTTTTTCAGCTGAAGGCGTAGCAGAGATTGATTACAAAGATATCGCAACGTTGAAAAACTACGTTACCGAAAGTGGCAAAATCGTACCTAGCCGTATTACTGGCACAAGTGCGAAATATCAGCGTCAGTTGTCAACTGCAATTAAGCGTGCACGTTTCTTAGCGTTGCTACCTTACACTGATTCACATAAGTAATAGGCGAAAATAAGGGGTATTGTAGATGGATATCATTCTACTAGATAAAATCGCCAACTTAGGCGGATTAGGTGACAAGGTTACAGTTAAGTCTGGCTACGCACGTAACTTCTTGTTCCCACAGGGTAAAGCAGTTCCAGCAACTAAAGCTAACCTAGAAAAATTTGAAGCACGTCGTGCTGAATTGGAAGCTAAAATTGCTGAAGAATTGGCCGCTGCTGAAGCGCGTGCTGAAAAAGTTCAAGGTTTAGGTGAAGTGACTATCGCTGCACCAGCTGGCGACGAAGGCAAGCTATTCGGTTCTGTTGGTACTCGCGACATCGCTGACGCAATCACTGCGGCTGGCGTAGAAGTATCAAAAGCAGAAGTCAAGCTACCTACAGGTACTTTACGTGAAACTGGTGAGTTCGAAATCGACCTTCAGCTTCACTCTGACGTGATGACTTCTATCAAGTTGATCATCATCGCAGAAGCGTAAGCTACTCGTTAAGTAATACGAAAACCGCCGGCAAAAGCCGGCGGTTTTTTTATGTACGTCATAAAGATCAGCGTCGGCTTTGTAAATGCTTTATTCGCTCTTCTAACGGCGGGTGACTGGCAAATAGTTTGTGTATTTTCCCTGCGTTAATTGCAAACGCTGCCATCTCATCGGGAATATCGGGTTGCCCCTTGCTGTTTTGTAATCGTTGTAAAGCTGCAATCATGTTTTGATTACCGGCTAAATCAGCACCACCTTCATCGGCGCGAAACTCTCGATAGCGCGAAAACCACATGACAATCATCATGGCGAGGAACCCCAAGATTAACTCTGCGACAATAGACACTATCCAAAATGCGGGCCCGTGCCCCCTTTCAACTTTAAAAATAACGCGGTCTACAACAAAACCGATGACGCGAGATAAGAAAATTACAAACGTATTTACCACCCCTTGAATTAACGACAGCGTGATCATATCGCCGTTCGCGACATGTGCAATTTCGTGTCCCAGTACGGCCTTCACTTCATTCTCGCTCATTTGCTCGAGTAGGCCGGTGCTAACGGCAACCAGAGCATTATTTTTTGACGCGCCAGTCGCGAACGCATTTGGTGACGGCGAATAAAACACGCCAACTTCTGGCATACCGATGCCGGCTTTTTGGGCCAATTGTGCAACGGTGTCAAGCAACCACTGTTCAGTTCGCGAAGATGGTCGCTCAATCACTTGTACTTTCATGGCGCGCTTGGCCATAAATTTACTCAGCAGCAAGCTGATCATGCTGCCACTGAAACCAATCACTGCGGAATAAACTAATAAGGCTTGTAAGTTAAGGTCTACACCATTTTCAGCCAGTAAGCCTTGAAAGCCAAACAGGCTGAAGGTTAGGCTCAATAACATAATTATGGCTAGATTGACGGCCAGAAATAAACCTATTCGTAGCATGACGGTAACCTTTAAGCTGTCTTCTTCGCGTGCCTGGCACGCATACTGAGGCGCTCGCGCCATTCGGGATCCAGATCTAGCAAATTTGCAGCACGCGTTAACTGCTCACTTGATGCATTGCGATCGTTTACACACTTCATAAATTCAGCAATGGTCATGCTACTGCTATCTGTCGCTTCCAATTCAACTTTATCACCAACTTTGATTTCACCCGTTTGTAACACTCGATAATACCAGCCAGAGATTGCATGCTGATTAACGAATCGGTCTAGGCCATCGATGCCAAAGCGGTGCGATATCTTATTGCATGGTACGCGGGGCGAACCGACCTGTAATACAACATTACCCATACGATAAACATCGCCGATACGCACGTTAGTATCATCCATCCCCACGACACTAATGTTTTCGCCAATGCTACCCGGAACAAACTTTGTTGCTTCATCGGGGAAGTGTTGTTGAAACAGCGTATAGCTAGCGAGGGAATATTGATGCAGTACTTTCTCGACACCTCCGTGCAATTTTTTGTTGCCCTGCTCGTCTTCATCGGTGCCATCGTAGTAAACAGTCAATGACTCTACGGGGTGCTTGGCAATACTACTGGGTGCTCCTTTGGGCCCAAAAGGTATAGGTTTGGCGGCAAATAATTGATTTATCAACATAATTGGTAAGACTTCGTATACTATCCTTAGACACAACGTTGTTCAGAGTTTAGACCATTTTCAACTTTGGAAAATTATTTTTTAGGTGTTTAAACCTTTCTGTGCGACTAAACGACAAAGATAGTAACTCAAGCGAATAATTAACCGGGTGAGCTTTGACACACCTAAGAGTGGAACACGAGTGACATGGTAGAACTGCAGAATAGTGTAGTAGATGCACAACACACGTTTGCTGAAAAAGCAGAGCGTGATGTGATAGCTGCTGCCCAGCAGGGTGACAAACTAGCATATAAGAAGCTCTATGATGCTCATGTAGGTCGCGTTTATGCCCTTTGTTTGCGCCTGACAGGTGAGAGAACAATGGCTGAAGATGCGACCCAAGAAGTGTTCATTCAGCTGTGGAATAAGCTGAGTAATTTTAATGGTCAGAGTAAGTTTTCGACGTGGCTACACAGCGTTACTTCGAATATTACGATCTCATATATTCGCAAACAAAAAGGTTGGTTTCAGCGCACATTTAACATTGAAGAGTCAGCCGTGCATGACCAACAGATTGATACCTCGGCTGACACGGTGTCACTGGATGACTATGTACTGCGGTTACCAGAGCGCGCTCGGCACGTATTTGTACTGCACGCAATTGAAGGGTATCGACACGAAGAGATTGCCGACCTGCTGAATATGGCAGTAGGTTCAAGCAAAGCGCAATTTCACAGGGCTAAACAACTGCTTACGGAGTGGATGGGTAATGAGTAATTCAGAGCAAAAGTTACGACAGACATTGACTCAATTACCGCGGGAAAAAATGCCCGAGCGAGACTTGTGGCAAGGAATAGAGCTGGGCATTGAGCGTCAGGAAATGAAGCAAAATACTGAGCAAAAGCCAGTTAAGACTGGGGTAAAACCTATCAGTCTGGCCGCCAGTTTCGCCATTGTAGCGATTGCCGGTTGGTTAGTTACACAACAGTTAACCACTGCACCAATAGAAAATAATGCGCCGTTAACTGCTCAACAACTGGCAGAAGCGCTATCAACGCAACATCAATCACAGCGAGATAATTTGTTAGTGAGTTTAAAAGATCAGCCAGCGCTGACAGAGGATTGGCAGCAACAATTGGCTGAACTCGATGGTGCGGCAAATGCAATTAAGGCCGCTTTGGCCCAAGACCCCAACAATACAGCGTTGTTGAAGATGCTTCAAAATGTCTATCAACAACAAATGAGCTTGATTGAAAGGGTACATTCACCGAAGTGGCGACAAATTTAAACAGAGGTATAGCGAAATGAAACAATTAACACAACATCAGCAATCGAAGGGTGTATGCCTCTGTGCGACAATGTTAACTGGAATAATGTTGTTTACAACTCCCGTGTTAGCGGGGCAGAAGGTCGATCAAACGCTTGATGTTGATGCGCAAAGCCGAATTGAAATTGAGCATCTAAATGGTTCAGCTGTGGTCAAAGGCTGGGACCGAGAAGAAGTTCGAGTGGAAGGCGAGCTCAGTGATAGAGCAAGCGAGTTTATTTTTGAACGTCGCGGCAGAAACGTGCAAATAAAGGTAGAAATGGAAAGTAGCTCCTATAAAGGTGACTGGAAAAAGTGGGGTTATGGTCATGGTGATGACTTAACCATTTATGTACCGATTGGAAGCGAAGTGAACTACACATCTGTCAACGCCAGTTTCGACGGCGAAAGTTTGCACGGTGGTTTAGATGTGGAGGTGGTCAACGGCGAAGTATCAGTCAATGATATTGAAGGTCGGATCCGTCTCGAATCAGTTAACGGTAGTATCAATGCTCGTAACTTATCGGGCGATGTGAAAATTGAAACGGTTAATGGTTCGATAGAGGGGCGCCACAGTGGCGAGGGCGATATCAAGTTCGAATCCGTAAACGGCGATATTCGCATCAGTTCTGATAGCCGAGAGATCCATGTTGAAACTGTTAATGGTGATTTGGAGCTGGAGTTACAAGCCGTTGATGAACTCGATTTAACCTCAGTGAACGGCAGCATTGAAGTCAGCATGAACTTACAACCCGGTGGTGACGTGCGAGTGTCTACCGTCGGGGGCTCAGTAGAGCTTATCTTTCAGGAAGGGGTATCAGCGCACTTTGATATTGAAGGCCATGCAGGAGGTAAGTTTGTCAATCGCTTAACCGATGACAAAACGCAAAAAGCTAAGTATGGACCGCGTCGTTGGCTAGAATTCAGTACAGGTAATGGTGCCGCTGAAGTTGAAGTGTCAACAGTCAATGGTCGAGTTGAGTTGCGCTATCAATAAGCGCATAATACTCGACCGTTTTGTTATCGCGTGACCAATTGTGGAAGTGGCAAACTCGTCTCCAAAAGACACTAATATTGAAAAGCTAAAGATACCGCCCCATTCAATCGAGGCGGAACAATCTGTTCTAGGTAGCATGCTAATTGCGCCAGAGTCTTGGGACACTGTGACCGAGATAATCGGCGCTGACGATTTTTACAATCGTGCGCACCAGACTATTTTCATCGCTGTACTCGATTTGCTCAAACACAACCAGCCGGTCGATTTAATCACCGTATCTGAACAGCTCGAAAAGCACGATAAATTGGAAGAGGCTGGTGGCTTTGCATATCTTGCCGAGCTTGCGAAAAACACCCCCAGTGCAGCCAACGTCGCGGCCTATGCGCAAATCATCAAAGAGCGAGCCATTACACGTGAACTTATTGGCGTGGCCCACAATATTGCTGAAGTAGGCTTTAACCCTGAAGGGCGCAATAGCGCCGAATTACTCGATTTAGCCGAATCGAAAGTGTTTGAAATTGCGGAAAAGCGCACTGGGGAAAATGAAGGCCCGAAAGACATTGATAAGGTTTTGGGTAAAACGGTAGATCGTCTTGAAGCGCTTGTGAAATCAGGCAAGGAAGTGACGGGTGTCACTACGGGCTTTCAGGATCTCGACAAAAAAACCAGTGGCTTACAACCTTCAGATTTAATTATTGTCGCCGCCCGTCCTTCTATGGGAAAAACGACCTTTGCGATGAACTTATGTGAAAACGCAATGATGGCGGAGGATAAGCCTGTGCTGGTTTTCAGTCTTGAGATGCCGGCAGAACAGATCATGATGCGTATGTTGGCGTCGTTAAGCCGTGTCGATCAGACCAAGATCCGCACAGCGCAATTGGATGACACTGATTGGTCGCGGATCTCACGCACCATGGCGATGCTCAAAGAAAAGAACAATCTGTGGGTCGATGACTCATCGGGTCTAACACCTATGGACGTCCGAACAAGAGCGCGTAAGATTGCGCGCGATAATGGCGGTATCAGCTTGATAATGGTGGATTACTTACAGTTGATGCGTGTGCCTAGTTTGGCAGACAATCGAACCTTAGAGATTGCCGAAATTTCGCGCTCACTTAAAGCGTTGGCGAAAGAACTAGAGGTACCTGTAGTTGCATTGTCACAGTTAAACCGTAGTTTGGAGCAACGAGCCGACAAGCGGCCGGTAAACTCGGATTTGCGTGAATCAGGTTCAATAGAGCAGGATGCCGATTTGATCATGTTTATCTATCGCGATGAGGTGTATCACGAAAACAGCGAATACAAAGGCGTGGCAGAAATAATCATCGGCAAACAGCGGAATGGGCCAATTGGTACATCGCGCTTAACTTTCCAAGGTCAATTTTCCAGATTTGACAACTATGCGGGCCCAGCAGTGGCCGATGAGTATTAAAAAAGCCGGTGAGAACACCGGCTTTTTTTACATTTAAAGATTACTTACTCTGTAACTTTCTCTTTAACCGTGGCCGAAACTTGCGCCTCAATACGGCGATTGATGCGGTGAGCTTCTGCTGTATTACTGCTGTCGAGTAATTGAGTCTCACCAAAGCCAACGGCAGTTAGTCGACCTTCGTCAATGCCGTAACTATTCACTAATAGGTCTTTAACGGCTTGTGCACGACGCTCAGATAGTGCCAAGTTGTACTCTGCACGACCAACCGCTGATGTGTGACCTTCAATCACCGCAGAGGTATTCACGAAGCGTTGCAAGAATTCTGCGAACTCACGGATCTGTGCATCATCAGGGTTAGTTACTTCTGCGCTGTTATTGGCAAATAACACGTTGAGCGAGACGCTTAAGTCTTTTTCTTCAAAAATCACACAACCCGTTTCATCAACGCGATCACCGGGTAGTGAGTCGGGGCACTGATCAATATCATCAGGTACGCCGTCGTTATCTGAATCTTTTGCGAGTGCACAGCCTCGCACATCTACTGCAGTTCCGGGAGGAGTGTTTGGACATTGGTCTTGACTATTTAACACGCCGTCACCATCCAAATCATTGTTACAACCGTTAGCATCTACAGCAGTACCACGCGGTGTATTGGGACATTGATCACGACTGTCCATAACGCCGTCGCCATCTGAGTCTTTGTCACGTGACACTGGCTTAGGTGTTTCACCGAAGGTATAGGCAAAACCTAATTTAACCGCATAATCGTTGAAGCCTTCGCCGAAGTCGTGAAAGGCTTGTGCTTCAGTGATAATTTTAACACGATCATTGAAGTCCCAGTGCTTACCAATACCAGCAGCGGCCATGCGATAAGTTATGTCTAGACTTTGTTGGCGTAATCCACCAAAAACATAGGCTGCATCGTTATCAAGGAAATATACGGCGTCAATGCCATAGCTATGGCCATCCTCATCCATCCCAAATGGTCGATTCGGATCCGCGTCAATTTCTAAAAACGCAAGTTCAACACGAGCGGCCCAATGTGGGTCGAAGCGCCAACCTATTTCACCACCAAACCCGTAACCTTCATCGAAATAACCGTTTGGCTCGGGTTTGTCGTTGTCGGCGCTGTAATACTCAATAAAACCACCAGCCCATCTTTCATAGGCGGGTGCATCGTGCTCAGCGGCTACTGGTGCAGTGATAGCCGCAGCGACTGCACAACTTGCTAAGGTTTTGGCAACCTTACTATTGATTGTCATTTTCAACATGGTGTGTTCCCTTTGGTAGTGTCATTTTTTTGTGTGTTGTAAAGCTTCACACTGGTATTAGTATGAAATTATCATGCCGGATCTCCGAACAAACTCAAGTGTAGCTTGCGTTTTCCACCTCGATCTCGATGTTCGCCTAAATATATCCCCTGCCATGTTCCCAATACCAGCTGACCAGATTCAATAGCCAAGCTCAATTGGCTGCCCAACAAGGATGACTTCACGTGGGCAGGCATGTCATCTTGTCCTTCGAAGGTGTGAATGAAATAGCTATTTTCATCGGGTACCAAGCGATTGAAGAAGGTTTCCATGTCTTTTCGAACCGACGGGTCGGCATTCTCGTTGATGCTCAAGCTGGCACTGGTATGCAACAGGCTAATGTGCAACATGCCGTGGGCTAATTCGCGAATTTGCGGTAACGCGTCGACGATATGCTGGGTAACTAAATGAAAACCGCGCCGATATTCTGGCAGCACTACTTGTTTACTCTGCCAATGCATGGCGCTTACTCCTCTTCCAGGCATTGTGCGCACAAGCCATGTGCTTCAATGGTCTGTTTAGAGATTTGAAAGCCTCGGTCACGTGCTTGTGAATTTAGTTTATCTTCAATGCCCTCAGACTGAATCTCTGCCACATCGCCACAACTGTCGCAAATAAGAAACTGGACGGGATGACTGCAACCAAAGTGATGGCAGGCTACAAAGCTGTTGGTGGATTCTAGTTTGTGAATGAGATCGTGATCCAGTAGGAAATCCAGTGCACGATAGACTGTCGCGGGTTTAGCGCTAGCTTCAGTTTCTCTCAGGACATCGAGTAATTCGTAGGCGCCCATCGGACGGCTTTTGGATAACAATAATTGATAAACTTTTGCTCTAAGCGGAGTAAAGCGAACGCCTTTTTGCTCACAAAACTCGCTGGCTTGTTCCATCAATGCAGGAATGCTTTTCATCGTACCTTCATTAAATGCTAACTGTTTGAACTAGATAAAGATTGCACTGCAATCGAACAATCTGTCACTAGCGATTAGCCTAGCACAAATACGGACTAAAAAAGAGCTCAGTTTTCTTCACTCGCCTGTAGCGCATCAGAGAGATGCTGAATCAGTTTATCTTCTAACTCAAATCGAATGGCCAAGTTTTCTCCCAGCTTCGCAACCATCGATTCAAACTCTGCCGGAGCATCAATGGTGTCGACGTCGGCGTAGCGATCGTTAAAGGCCAGAGCTAAATCTGTGGTCTCAAGAATACTTGGATAAAGCGCGTTACGCAGTTCTTCGCCCGCTGGATCTTCACTTGCCATAATATCGAAGATTTCGAAATGACCCGCTGACACATAGTCCATCATGATCTCGCAAAACTGCGTAACATCATTTCCCGTAGGCAATGACTGTGCGCTTTCCAGCTTATTCCCGGAAAGCCCGGCTATTGCGCAATACTCTATCAACAGCTGCTGGCGCTCATTTAACCATGTGTCGATTGTCGTATTTATAGTTGTGAACCGCGCCGCTGCGGGTTCCACTTGACTAAGCATGAATGAACCTCCCTAATAGGTCAGTCGAATCGATATTTTGAGTATATCACTGAGCAAAAAATGAACAACAAGAAAACAGAGGCGAAGACACTTTGAGTATCAAAAAAGCCATACAAAACGATCACTTAGCATTCTGGATAATTGTTAACAAAGATCGAATGATCAGGCCTGATGATCAATCTTTAATGATGCTTTGCCGTTGGTCGGCACTCACATTTGTTAGGCACTATGAAGACAATATTGTGGTACTTGGCGAATATGAAAAAAAATCAGTTTTTTTACTCGACACTGAAAATGAGCAACTCGAGCACGAACTGCCAACTGTAGGATTGCGTGGTGCTTTGATGCACGGCAGCCCCGAACAGTTTGGTTTGTTCGCCAAAGCTTGGCAATACGCATTATTTATGCGAACCCACCGATATTGCGGGAGTTGTGGCAATAGGATGCGGCAAGTGGACTGGGAAATGGCAACTCACTGCGATCGTTGTGGTCACCGCTGTTATCCGCGCGTATCGCCTTGCATTATTGTGGCTATTTATCGCGGGCAAGAGTTGCTGCTGGCAATGGGCACGAGACATAAAAATACCGGTATGTACTCAACGCTCGCAGGTTTTGTCGAGAGTGGCGAGAGTCTTGAAGAGGCAGTACACCGGGAGGTAATGGAAGAGGTCGGTGTTAAAGTCAAAAATCTCGAATATTTTGGGAGTCAACCTTGGCCTTTCCCGCACTCATTGATGGTCGGATACATTGCTGAATACGCTGGGGGAGAAATTACGCCTGATGAGAATGAAATCTGTGATGCAAATTGGTACCACATTGATCAATTACCGTTAGTCCCTCCCACCTTGTCAATTGCCGGTCAACTCATCGAAACCACGGTAGCCAGACTCAAAGCTAAAGAGTAAGCATAAAAAAGCCCGAAATTGCTTTCGGGCCTAAATACTTCTAGCGCGGTCTCGTCAACGAGATTCTTTTTTTATTATGGGTTATACGTATAGCAAACACTTACTTATTGCGCAAGTTTTAGACAGAAATTAGTGTGAATCGGTGGCAAAAGCATAAGAAATCCTGAAAAAGCGCGTAAAAGTTGCTATATTCGCGCGCCAATATTGACAGAGTTTTTTTGAGACATTGCATGCAACTGAAAAATGATCGCTACTTACGGGCTTTATTGAAACAACCGGTAGATGTAACTCCTGTATGGATGATGCGTCAAGCCGGCCGCTATTTGCCCGAATACAAGGCGACGCGTGCCGAAGCCGGTGACTTTATGTCGTTGTGTAAAAATGCAGAGTTGGCTTGTGAAGTGACCCTACAGCCATTGCGTCGCTTTAACTTAGATGCGGCAATACTTTTCTCAGATATTCTGACTATCCCGGACGCTATGGGACTTGGCTTGTACTTTGAAACGGGTGAAGGTCCAAGATTTCAGCACGTCATTGACAGCGCAGCGGCTGTGGCACAATTACCAGTTCCCGATCCAGAACAAGAACTGGGGTATGTGATGAATGCGGTGCGTACAATCCGCAAAGGCCTCAATGGTGACGTGCCGTTAATTGGCTTTTCTGGCAGTCCATGGACTCTGGCAACTTACATGGTTGAAGGGGGTTCAAGCAAAGCGTTCACTAAAATTAAAAAGATGATGTATGCTGATCCGCAGTCCCTTCATGCGTTGTTAGATAAGCTGGCTGATTCGGTCATTCTATACCTCAATGCGCAAATTAAGGCCGGTGCTCAGTCAGTCATGGTATTTGATACTTGGGGCGGTGTACTTACGCCGCGGGACTATCGTGATTTTTCATTGCAGTACATGCATAAAATTGTCGATGGCCTTATTCGCGAAAATGAAGGCCGTAAAGTACCGGTGACGCTTTTCACTAAGAACGGCGGCATGTGGTTAGAATCTATTGCAGCTACAGGTTGTGATGCCGTTGGTCTAGACTGGACAATTAACATCGCAGAGGCACGTGCGCGAGTGGGTCATAAGGTGGCACTACAAGGCAATATGGATCCCTCTATGCTTTACGCGGCGCCTGAACGGATCGAGCAAGAGGTAGACGGTATTTTACAAGGTTACGGGCACGGCAGTGGGCACGTGTTTAATCTTGGGCATGGTATTCACCTTGATGTACCACCGGAAAATGCCAAAGTGTTCGTCGATGCCGTGCACAAACTAAGTCGTCAATATCACCAAGACTAGGCGCCCCTAAAAAGGCGTCCCCGAATAGGCGTCCGCAACAGGGCGGCACAAGCTATGCGTCTCGCTTAAGACCTTTTCTAATTGACCGGACTAAACGTTGCTGTTGGCGCGTTACCATAGCAGCGCGTTCGGTTTTCGCTGCTAATTGTTCCAGTGCCCAGTCAATATGGTTATCTACCATGGCATTGACACGCCCTTTAGCCTGCCGCAATGCGGCCAAGTTGTCCTCAGTGCAATCGGCGTTGCCCAATCCAACAGCAATGTTGCGCTGCCAGCGCGCATAGCCGATTCGACGAATGGGTGAGCCTTCAGTGTTTTGTAAGAACTCAGTCTCAGTCCAACTCATAAGCTCAGCTAACGGCTTACTCATCAATACTTGGCGCGGCGAAAAGTCCGCGTCGGTTGTAATAGGGGCGTCTTGATTGAAAGGACAAACTAATTGGCAATCGTCACAGCCATAAATACGATTGCCGATTAGTGCTCGCAAGTCCTCAGGAATATCACCGTCTTGCTCTATCGTAAGGTAAGAGATGCACTTGCGCGCGTCGACGGTATAGGGTGCGACAATAGCCTGAGTGGGACAAATAGTCATGCATGCGGTGCAGGTACCACACTGCTCTTCGACTGGCTGGTCAACGGGTAGCGGCAGATTGATCAGCAACTCGCCTAAAAAGAACCAGGAGCCTGCTTCTTGACTGAGTGTTAGCGAATGTTTTCCCGTCCAACCGATGCCCGCTTTTTCTGCTAATGCGTGCTCCAATACAGGTGCAGAATCAACAAAAGGACGGAAATTCGTTGTGCTGACCTCGGCTTTAATTCTATCGCCCAACTGCTTCAGCTTTTTTCTGACGACTTTGTGGTAGTCGCGGCCCAACGCATAGCGGCTGATGTACGCCGTGTTTGGGTTGGCAAGATCCGTTGCGAACTTAGCCTCAGGGGGTAAGTAGTCATAGCGAACAGCGATGGCACGAAGGGTTCCGGGTAGCAACTCAGCCGGACGCGCTCGGAGTAATCCATGAGTTTCCATATAGGTCATCTCGCCGTGATAGCCGGCCTCTAACCATCGCTGCAAATGCGCCTCGTGCTGAGCTAGATCAACATCACTGATTCCAACGTGCTGAAAACCTAGCGCCTTGCCCCAAGCCTTGATATTGTCTGCTAAGTTATTTAAATCAATCGAATCTATGGTGGTCATTAGACAATGTTAGATACTGAATTGGCGCAAAGCTTAGCACACAAACTCTACCGAGCCGATCAGGTAAGAGACAACGAACAAACAGCGGCTAAACAGTCAGGCTGTGAAATGTATACACTGATGTTGCGGGCTGGTCGCAGAGTGTTTGAAAAATGCCAATTACACATGCCTAACAGTGATAACTATCTAGTGCTTGTAGGCCATGGGAACAATGGCGGTGACGGATACATTACTGCAAGTGAAGCTAAGAATGCGGGCAAGCATGTAGTCGTTTGTGCCGTTGAGCCTGACCGAGTGTTGCAAGGCGATTCAGCCAAAGCGCAACAGCGTTGGTTGGATTCTGGTGGCGAAATCTCGGTTTTCTCCCCCGAGTTATTGGATAAATGTGATGTTGTCATTGATGCCTTGTTAGGCACTGGAACGAATAGTGACATCCGCAATGAATACGCCACAATTATCGATACAGTCAATCAATCGTCAAAACCCGTGGTGAGTATTGATGTCCCTTCCGGACTTGAAGCGAATACTGGTCAGTCGATGGGGCGCTGCATACAAGCCGATATCACGGTGACTTTTGTCGGAATCAAATCGGGGTTGGTAACAGGTGCCGGTAAGCAGTCTTGTGGTCAATTAATTTTTGATGACCTAGGCATCGGTAAGGCGTTTCTCAGTTTAGCACGCTCTACAGCAACCATTATTGAACTCGAGAACTTTGCGCAAATGGCACCGCGCCAGATTCATTCTCATAAGGGCACGTATGGGCGTCTCTTGTGTATCGGTGGTAACAAGGGCACTGCGGGTGCTATTCGCCTGGCGGGAGAGGCTGCGTTGCGCTGTGGTACCGGGCTGGTAAAAGTCTATGCTCACGAAGACTCTAAGATTCAAATAAATGCCGGCCGACCAGAATTGATGGTCATTACTGACAGCCTTGAGCAAGCCCTAGAATGGGCTACCTGTGTCGTAATAGGTCCTGGTTTGGGCCAAGACGATTGGAGTCAAAACGCGTTTGATAAAACGCTACAGTATTGTCAGTCGAAGGCTAAACCTATTGTGATTGATGCTGATGCCTTGAACTTATTATCGAAGTATTCAGGCACTTTTAATATGAGTCAGTGTGTACTCACTCCGCATGCTGGTGAGGCATCAAGGCTGCTAAATGTAAGTGTTGATGAAATCGAGAGCGATCGATTCAATGCTGCTAGGCAGCTGTCCCAGCGCTATCATGCCACCTGTGTGCTCAAAGGCGCAGGCAGTATCATCGACAATGAACGCCATGCATGGGTTGTTCGTCATGGCAATCCGGGTATGGCGACAGCGGGCATGGGCGATGTCTTGAGTGGTGTGTTAGGCGCTTTGTTTGCTCAAGCACTTAAGGCCGATGTAGCATGCAAATACGGTGTTTCTTTACACGCCAGAGCTGGCGATGTTTTGGCCAAAGAGTTTGGCCAACGAGGTTTGTTAGCCAGTGATCTTTTCGACGCATTACGCGCACTTATCAATCATAAGATTGTCTAAGCAGGGTAGGTTGTGAGTCAATTTTCAACCATGCGCGTTACGGTCGAGAACACTGAGGCGACAGATCAGGTTGCGCAACAATTAGCAACGGCGATTCAGGCGGTCGCAAAATTTCCGCTTATCATCTATTTGCGCGGCGATTTGGGCGCAGGTAAAACGACCTTTAGCCGTGGACTGATTGGCGGTCTGGGGCATTCAGGTCGGGTTAAGAGTCCAACCTATACATTGGTCGAACCTTATGATTTACCAGACTTTTCTGTATATCATTTCGACCTATATCGGTTAGCTGATCCGGAAGAACTGGAATTTATGGGGATTCGCGACTATTTGCAGCAGCGTTCAATCTGTTTGTTTGAATGGCCGGATAAAGGCGCACAGCACTTGGCAGACGCGGATTTAAGCATTAATATCGACATGGATATCAGCAGTGACTCTTTGCGCCAGATTAATTTCACTGCAGAATCTCAACTAGGTGAGTACCTACTTACAATGGTTGAAAAGGCGCATAACGGATAACATAAGTATTGGCATTTAGCGATGGAAGGGTTTACCCACAGACAACTTGAGAAAAGTTTGATTGCTTGGTTGCGCCTTGCCAGCTGTTTGTTTCTATTATTTTTTAGTGCGACGATTTCTGCATCAAATAGTATTGAAGGCGTGCGCGTTTGGCCTTCGCCAACCAATACTCGAGTGGTGTTTGACCTTGAGGCACAGCCGAGTTTTACTTATTTCACACTGCAAAACCCAGATCGCCTAGTTATTGACTTCAGCGAGACGTCACTGACTGCCGATTTGTCTGGTCCCGAGCATCTCAATGAGCTTTTGCAACGCATTCGTACAAGTACACCAAAGAACCAGCAAAGTACTCGCATAGTTTTGGATTTAGCGAGTCCGGTGACCCCAAATTTATTCGCGATGCCGCCAACGGAACCCTACGGTCACCGGTTGGTCGTTGATTTGCCGTACGCTATTCAGCAAAGCCAGCCCACGGTGGTCAAGCGCAGCGATGAGAGCGATCGTGACCGCGATATCATTATTGCTATTGACGCGGGTCACGGTGGAGAAGATCCAGGGTCGATTGGTCCTACCGGTACCTATGAGAAAAATATTGTCCTGAGTATTGCTAAAAAGTTAGCCGGGTTGGTTGATGGCGAGGAGGGTATGCGAGCAGTATTGATCCGCACCGGCGATTATTATATTTCGCCCAATCGTCGTCCTGAGCTGGCGCGTGAACACAAAGCCGATTTGTTGATCTCAATTCACGCCGATGCATTTACAACGCCACAACCTCGAGGTGGCTCTGTTTGGGTTCTTTCAACCGGTCGAGCTGACACTGAGTTAGGTCGCTGGATGGAGCGTACCGAGCGTCACTCAGAGCTCTTAGGCGGTGCTGCTGAGGTCATAAATGACGCTACCAGTGAGCGCTACTTAGCCGAGACAATACTCGGTTTATCGATGGATCATTCGATGGCCACCAGTCATGATTTATCCGAAAAAGTTATCGCTGAAATGCGAAAAATAACACGTATGCATAAAACCAGACCGCAAGCTGCGAGTTTGGCCGTTCTAACATCGCCTGATATTCCCTCTATATTGGTTGAAGTTGGGTTTATCTCTAACCCTCAGGAAGAGAAAAACTTAAACTGGGCAAAGCACCGTCAGCGTCTGGCTGAATCTGTGTTCACAGCAACCAAACGCTATTTTCAAGCGGTTCCGCCTGACGGGACATTGTGGGCGGCAAACAAAAACTCCGTACGCCAGCACAAAGTGGTAAGCGGCGAATCATTGTCATTGCTTGCACAACGCTACAACGTTAAGGTAAGTAGTATCAAAGCAGCTAACAACTTGACCAACGATGTAGTGCGCATTGGCCAAGTGTTAACTATCCCGACGATTTAATTAGGTATTTGAGTGTCGATCCAACGCTTGCCTGCTGAGTTGGCAAACCAAATTGCGGCCGGAGAAGTCGTTGAGCGCCCTGCTTCTGTAGTTAAAGAGCTTGTTGAAAATAGCATTGATGCAGGGGCTACAATGATAGAGGTCGAAATCTATCAGGGCGGCCATAAGCAGATACTGATCCGCGACAACGGTAAAGGCATCCCCAGAGACGAACTAGAGCTTGCCTTGAGTCGTCATGCAACCAGTAAGATCAAGTCTCTGGATGATTTAGAAGCCATTGCCAGTATGGGATTTCGCGGTGAGGCTCTGGCGAGTATTAGCTCAGTCAGCCGCTTGACCTTAACATCCAAAACCGCGGTGCAAAATGAAGCCTGGCAGGCACAGGCACAAGGCCGCGATATGGAGGTTGAAATCTTGCCCGCCGCCCATCCGGTGGGTACCAGTGTGCGAGTGGATGATTTGTTTTTTAATACGCCGGCTCGGCGACGCTTTCTACGCACGGAAAAAACCGAATTTAGTCATATTGAAACCGTTTTCCGACGCATAGCACTTGGCCACCAAAACATTGGTTTTACCCTGAAACACAATGGCAAGCGCGTTAAGCAAGTGAAAGCAACGGAGTCATTGTATAAACGGGTTTCTGACTTGCTTGGCAAAACTGATGAACGTCAACTGCTGGCCCTTGAGGCACAATGCGAAGAAGCGACGCTGCAAGGCTTTATTGTAAATCCTTCTGCGCCGCAAACGGGTCAAGACTGGCAGTACAGTTTCGTCAACCATCGACCGATGCGAGATAAGCTGATTAATCATGCAATCCGACAGGCATTTGAGCTACTTGGTTTGACAGACGTCGAAGCGCAATATGTCTTGTTTGTCGAAGTTGAACCCAGTGACGTTGACGTTAACGTTCACCCGGCCAAGCATGAGGTGCGCTTTCATCACGCCCGTACAGTGCACGATTTTATCGTCAGCCAGGTTAAGCAGACATTGTCTACAGCTGCCGCTGCTGGAAAAATTGAAGAATCGCTAGCGCCACTAGAACCATTAAAAAGCCATCAGTACTCGCCGCCCCAGCAGCTGACCCCCCAATCCAGGAGCGCAAGTAGCAGTAGTCATCAACATGCACGGACGCAAAGTACCAGCGACATCGCTCGGGCAGGTCAATCCTATACCCAGTTAATGTCGGTAACAGAGGCATCACAACGCATTTCAGGTTTTGCCAGTATGCGTCTCGCTAATCAGTTAGCATTTGCCAAGCGTGATGACAATGGTCTTTGGGTGGTATCAAATTCTGTATTCCTGCATCTATACCTGCAGCAAAGCTTGGCTCAGTGCAGCACGTCACAGCCGTTACTAATGCCAGTGGCCATTCCGTCAACGGAATCGTGGTCAGAAAGTTTGCGCCAAGCGTTAGCTGAGTTAAATATCCATGTTGATAAGGTCGCGAGCAAATTAATTTTAAAGCAGGTGCCAGCTGGGTGGCGCGGCATGCCATGGTCGATGGTGCTTGCACCATTACTCAGCACTTGCCTCAGTAATATAGCCGAGCAGTTGTGTCAATTATGCGCTGCCCAGCTGGTAGAGCGAGAGTCGTTGATCGAAGAGGCGTTGCAGTGGTGGGCATCGATGGCTGTGGAGCATCAACACACATTACTCGCTAATCACGGGGTGTGGATAGATTTAGGTCAGTCGTCAGTGGCTCGAGGCCAGGTGTCGTGAGTCGCCACCCCGTAATAACCCTGATGGGGCCGACGGCATCAGGTAAAACTGGCCTTTCGCTCGATATCGGACAGCGTTTAAACTGTGAGATCATCAGTGTTGATTCTGCGCTGATCTACACCAACATGGATATAGGAACGGCAAAACCAACGGCGGCCGAACAGGCTTTGGTGCCACATCACCTCATCGATATTGTTGATCCTGCCGATAGTTATTCAGTCGCTGATTTTTGTCGCGACACTAAACGTTTAATTGGCGAGATCCATCAACGGGGAAAAATCCCGCTGTTAGTCGGTGGCACCATGATGTATTACAATGCGCTGGTTCACGGTATTTCCGAAATACCAGCAGCGGACCCAACTATTCGTGATGTATTGCAAAAAGAAGCCGCGGAGTCTGGTTGGGCAAGTTTACACGCTGAGTTACGGCAGGTGGATCCGCAAGTCGCTGAGCGAGTACATCCGAATGACCCACAGCGTATTGGCAGAGCGTTAGAAGTTTTTCGCTCCAGTGGCAAACCGCTAAGCTATTGGCAGGCGCAAAAAACACTGGGTATTGATGCAGAAGCTGATATTCAGTTATGGCAATTTGCAATTGCGCCGAGCGATCGAAAGGTGCTGCACGAGCGTATAGCTTTACGTTACGACCAAATGTTAGCTAACGGCTTTGTTGAAGAAGTGATGGTTCTTCGAGCACGCGGTGATTTGCACTTGGATTTACCCTCAATGCGTTGTGTGGGTTATCGGCAGGTCTGGCAGTACTTAGACGGTGAGTTTGACCGTCAGACTATGCGCGAAAAAGGCGTAATTGCTACGCGGCAGCTGGCCAAAAGACAACACACTTGGCTCAATAATTGGCCAAAGGTACAGTGGTTGGATACCTTTGACGAAGAAAATTCGACTAAGATAGTAGAAATGGTCACTATTTAAGCAAGGTAACTTGCTATACAATCAGTGGGTTGGGGTGTATCCTCTCACTTAGAACAATGATAATAAATTAAGGACTCATGATGGCTAAAGGGCAATCACTACAAGATCCATTCTTAAATGCGCTAAGAAAGGAGCGGATCCCAGTATCGATTTATTTAGTAAACGGGATCAAATTACAAGGCCAAGTAGAATCGTTTGATCAGTTTGTAATTTTGTTAAAGAACACTGTGAGTCAAATGGTTTACAAGCACGCAATCTCAACAGTCGTGCCATCTCGCGCGATTCAAATGCCTTCCCAAGGTGATGAGAATAACGCTGCGGATTAAATCAACCGGAGTACATTTTGTTTGATCGTTATGCATCAGGAGAGCAGGCAGTACTGGTGCATGTTGAATTCTCTGATGAAGCCAGTAAGGAAGCCCTTTCTGAGTTGGAGATGTTGGTTTCATCAGCAGGGGTTAACACCCTCGATGTAGTGACCACCTCACGCAACGCCCCCAGTGCAAAACTATTTATAGGTTCTGGTAAAGCAGACGAGATTGCCGATATCGTGCGAACCCTCAATGCTGACGTTGTGATATTCAATCATGCGCTATCACCCTCGCAAGAACGCAATCTGGAAAAAGTGTTTAAATGTCGAGTGATTGATCGCACTGGACTCATTTTGGATATTTTCGCCCAGCGCGCACGCACCCACGAAGGTAAGTTGCAGGTGGAATTGGCTCAGTTGAAGCACATATCCACGCGCTTGATCCGTGGCTGGACTCACCTTGAGCGTCAAAAAGGCGGTATTGGATTGCGCGGCCCGGGTGAAACGCAGTTGGAAACTGACCGCCGTTTGTTACGCGGCAGAATAAAGGCCATTTTGCGGCGCTTGGAAAAAGTGGCTAAGCAGCGTGAGCAAGGGCGTCGGTCGCGTAAGCGCGCAGAAATACCTACGGTTTCACTGGTCGGCTACACCAATGCCGGCAAATCGACACTATTTAATACCTTAACCGAAGCGTCGGTTTACGCGGCGGATCAATTGTTTGCAACCTTAGATCCGACGTTACGCAAACTCGAACTCAGTGACGTAGGACCAATTATCCTCGCTGATACAGTAGGGTTTATTCGCCACTTGCCGCATGATCTAGTGGCTGCGTTTAAAGCGACTTTGCAGGAAACGCAAGAAGCCGATTTACTTTTACACGTGGTTGACTATGCTGATGATAAGTATCAGGAAAATACTGATCAAGTACAGGCGGTGTTAGAGGAAATCGATGCTGATGAAGTGCCTCAGCTAATGGTTTGTAACAAAATAGATCGCATGGAAGGGATGCAGCCACGTATTGATCGTGATGAAATGGACAAGCCTATCCGCGTATGGATCTCAGCCCAGGAAAATTTGGGCATTGAATTATTGCAGCAAGCCCTCATTGAAAGACTATCACAGTCTATTGTTGAGCGACGCTTACGGATCCCACCCCAAGCAAGTCATCTACGCGGTGTATTGTTTGGGCTTAATTGCATAACTGCCGAAGAATATAACGAGCAGGGCGACTGGGTAGTAGACGTAAGAATGCCAAGTGCTGACTGGCAACGTCTGTTGAAACGTGAAAAAGGCGCGTTGGAAGACCTAATTTTGACAAATTAGACGACTATAATCGCAGTGAAATAAAACTGAATTGTTAGCAAAAACGTAGTTAATTTTAAATCAGTAGTTTACGGAGTGTATCTATGGCCTGGAATGAGCCGGGTGGTAACAACAACGACCCTTGGAAAAACAAGGGGGGGCGCGACCAAGGTCCACCCGACCTTGACGATGTGTTTAAGAATTTATTTGGTAAGTTTTCGAAGAGTACTGGTGGCTCTGGCGGATCAGGCAAGGGGGTCAGCAGTGCTGGTATCGGGCTAGTAGTCGGCCTGATTGTAGTGATCTGGGCCGTTAGCGGATTCTACACCATTCGTGAAGCTGAGCGTGGCGTAGTGTTGCGATTTGGTGAGTATTACACCCAGGTTGAGCCTGGATTGCGTTGGGCACCACGTTTTATAGATCGGGTAATTCCGGTAGACATCCAGTCTATTCGCGACCAATCGTCATCGGGTTCAATGCTAACCGAAGATGAAAACCTCGTCCGTGTACAGATGGAAATGCAGTTTCGAGTGATCGACCCTTACCGCTGGATATATGCGGTGGTGGAGCCCGAGGTGAGTTTGAGCCAAGCATTAGATAGCGCGATTCGTTACGTTGTGGGTCACTCTAAAATGGACGACGTATTAACTGATGGCCGTGAAGAGACGCGTCAACGTGTTTGGCAGGAGTTGCAGGACATTATTGAGCCTTACGATATGGGCGTGCAAATCATTGATATGAACTTCAAAGACGCACGTCCACCAGAAGAAGTAAAAGATGCGTTCGATGACGCAATCGCTGCACAAGAGGACGAACAACGCTTCATTCGTGAAGCCGAAGCGTATGCGCGCGAGTTAGAGCCGCGTGCTCGTGGTCGAGTCAATCGGATGAACGAAGAAGCGCAAGCCTATAAAGAGCGGGTTATCTTGCAAGCCGAAGGTGAAGTGGCTCGATTTGAGGAGCTACTACCTCAATACGAAGCTGCACCACAAGTCACCCGTCAGCGGATTTACCTAGAAACAATGGAAAGCGTGTTTAGTAATACCACCAAGGTGATGATCGATTCTGAAGGGGGTGGCAACATGATGTACTTGCCATTAGATAAGATTCTAGAACGTCAAGGCACGCAACAAACGCAAGATGAGTCACGCAATGCACTTGAAACCCTACGTAATGCTGCAACACCAGACACTCCGGTGACAACGACTAATCGTCAAAGTACCCGTGGTGACCGTTTTGGCCGAGGAGGCAATTAATCATGAAGAATTTTGGATTAATTATTATCGCAGTACTTATCTTCTTGGGATTTAACTCGCTATTTGTTGTTTCTGAAGGCAACAAAGCGATTGTGATTCAATTTGGTAAAGTTCAAAAAGACAGTCAAACAGGTGAAACTAAAGTGTTTGAACCTGGGTTGCACTTTAAGATCCCGTTTATCGATACAGTTCGCCCGCTAGATGCGCGTGTTCAAACACTTGATGATGCGCCAGATCGCTTCGTAACATCGGAGAAGAAAGACTTGATCGTCGACTCTTATGTGAAGTGGCGAATCGAAGATTTTGAGCGTTATTACTTATCTACTGGCGGCAATAAATTCCAAGCGGAAGCCCTGTTGAAGCAGAAGGTGAATAATGGCCTGCGTTCTGAATTCGGTGCGCGTACCATTGCTCAAATCGTATCGGGCGAGCGTTCAGCGTTAATGGACCAAGCCATGGAACAAGCGTCAAGCAGTTCTGATGAATTAGGTATCGAGATCGTCGATGTTCGGGTGAAGCAAATTAATTTACCAACAGAGGTCAGTGCTTCTATCTTCCAACGCATGCGCGCTGAGCGGGCGGGTGTTGCTCGTGAACACCGTTCAGAAGGTCAAGAGCAAGCGGAAGTTTTGCGCTCTAATATCGATGCAACGGTCGAAGTAATGTTAGCTACCGCAGAGCGAGAAGCGCGTCGTTTGCGCGGTGAGGGTGATGCTCTGGCTGCCAACATTTATGCTAGTGCATACAGCAAGAATCCTGAGTTTTATAGCTTTTTAAGAAGCATGGATGCTTATCGCGCCAGCTTTAATAGCAAACAAGACGTCTTGGTGGTTGAGCCAAATAGCGACTTCTTCCGCTATTTGAATTCTCAAGGCGGCGAGACGCAATAAGTTGTTGAGGTACAATAGAAAGCGCCTTTTGAGGCGCTTTTTTTACGCCTTAATTTTATTTCATGAAGGCTATGAAGGATTCCAATGGCATTGGCTTGGCGTAATAAAAGCCCTGAGCTGAGGCGCAACGGTGCTGCTTAAGAAACTCTTGTTGCTCCATCGTTTCAACCCCTTCAGCAATGACTTTCAACCTCAGTTGCGTCGCCATAGCGAGTATTGCTAAAACGATTGCCCGATCATCCTCATTGGTATCAATATCACTGATTAAAGAACGATCGATTTTGAGGTGATCAATGGGTAAATGTTTTAGATATGACAGCGAGCTGTAGCCAGTACCAAAATCGTCAATTGCAATGGTTACGCCCATCTCTCGCAGCGAGTTGAGCAGCTTCTGTGCTTTATTGTAGTTATCAACCAATACGCCTTCGGTTAATTCTAACTCTAACTTATGCGCATCAACACCGAGTCGCTCAGCAGTTGACTTAATAAATTCAAATAAATGACGGTCACTCACTTGGCGAGGGCTTACGTTCATAGCAAGCTTTATATTGATGTTGTGTTGCTTAAACACGGTGAGTAATTCACACACTTTGGTTATCACCCATTTACCGAGAGGGTAAATTAACCCGGTCTGCTCGGCGATCGGAATAAATACATCAGGACCGATACTGGAATCCTTAGTGGGGAACCAGCGCAGTAATGCTTCAGCTTTGACGATCCGACCTGAACTTAAATCGTATATAGGTTGCAAATAAACTTGCAGTTGCTCTTTGGCGATCGCCTCGCGGAGCTGAGATTCCAGCCGTAAACGCGCTTCAGATGCAGTCTTTAAATCGGAGGAGTAAAACTGGATTGGATCTTGTGAGAACAGCTTAGCTGCATGTAAAGCCAGATCAGCAGCCTTCATTATCGCCTCTGTCGTTGATGCATCAGCGGGGTAACTAGCAATACCAATGCGCAGAGGTAAGTTGCAGCGTTCATCTCGCTCGGTAAAGTGAGGAGAGCGGGAATCTTCTCGTAAGACTGCTGCGATATCGGTGACTCGGTCGAGGATATCTGAACCGGGCTCCAGTTCTATGTCGGGACTTGGTTTAATCACAATTGCGAATTCATCGGCGCCAATACGCGCCAAAAAGTCACTTCTTTGCAAGCGCTTCTTAATCCGTTTACTTACGGAAATAAGCATTGAGTCACCGGTAAGATGGCCATGTAGCTCATTGATATTTTTGAATTTATCGATATCTACATACATCACGAAGAAGTGTTCCTCTGCGCGAATTGATTGCTCTAACGTTTGCCAAAAATACTGACGATTGGGCAATCCTGTTAATGAATCATGTAACGCTAAATCTTCGTTGGTTTGTAACAGGTATTTAATTCGCGTGACGTCTGCTAATGTGATCACCCAATGCTTAAGGCCTAATCCCTCATCCATGACGGGGTGTATCTCACATTGGAGCCACTTGTGATAACGCGGTGGATAGTGCCAATAAAGGTCACCACTCCAGCTAGAGCGGTGAGCTTTCAGACGCTCTATTTCCGGAAACTGGTCGTCAAACATATCGGTGACAATTGCCAATGGTGTTGTATCAGCGCTTTGCGGGTCAAGCTCGAAGATACTCCATGATGCAGGGTTAAAGGTGATAGGTTTAAACTTCTGATCAGTGATGATAACGCCAATAGATGCATGCTCAATTGCTTGCTGAATGGGTAGGTTTAATTCTAACAAGCTTGCGTTTTGAGATAGAACCTTACTCAACCGGTCATTGAGATATTGGTGTTGCGCTTGGATTTTATCGTTACTAATTAGCAGTTCACGCGCGACTTGCAGGGTCTTCTGCTGTTCTTTGTACTCGTGCTGCATATTGTTGATAACAATAAACCGTTCGCCACCCGCGTAGGCCGCAATCGCTTCAAGGTGCAATTGTCGGTTAGCGGTGTTTTCAGTCCAGATCCCAGAGTGAATTTGGCCGGTATTGTGTTTTTGCCAAAAGTCTTCAGCGTCGAGTAAGAAGTCATTCAGAAAAGCGGAGTTCTCGGCAAGTTCAAACTTACTATTCCCGGTGGCTTCTGGTAGTAAGTCAAAGAACCATTCGTCTTTGGTAAAGATCACTTCGAAATGCTTGCGTCCCATGTAACGCAGGATTGCACAATCGATAATACCTAGGGCTTGGAACAATGACGAATTCATGGGTTATCCAAGACTAAGTCGCGCAATTTCAGTGAACATTTGCTCGACATTTTCACCGGTTTTCGCACTAGTATAAAAACAATTATCAAATTCACTCGCTCGCTGATTAACACTGTCAGCATCCCAATGCCAAGCCGAATCTAAATCGCACTTATTTATGATCATGATGGCAGGTACGGCAGTGTGGTCTCGCGCCATGTGAAGGATTTCCATCCCTTCAATCAGGGATTGTGACCTCGTTTGGTCCATGACAACGAAGAAGGCACTGGTACCGCGAAGATATCGCGGATTAAAACCACAATAGCGATCGATTCCCTCCAAATCCCAGATCAAAAGTTGGGTACTGGTTTGGTCAACGTCAACTTGTTTCTTGTCAATCTTAACGCCAATGGTCGTCAGGTATTTTTCAGAAAAGCTGCCTTCGACAAACTGCCGAATTAAGCTCGTTTTTCCGACCCCCGTAGCGCCAAGAATGCATACCTTTTTTTGAATCATTACTCTCCCTGTAACTCCGAAATGCGGCTAGTTTCAGCGTACATTAAGTTAAACATCACTCGACGAGTAGCAACTGCGTCATCTGACAGGTTGATTTCGCCTATGCCTGTTGCAAATAATTGACTGACATTGATACCTTGATTGATTAAAGCCGTTTTTACCGCGTTGGCACGCGCTAAACTCAGGCGCTGATTGGCTGACGAACTGCCCGTAGCATCACTTGCCCCTATAATAATTAGGTTAGCACTTAAATTTAACGATTGCGCAGTTTTCAAGGCGTCATCGAGTAGCTTTTTCAGTGCTACAACATTCTCAATCGCAATGTCGTCTAGTTGTGCAGCCCCGCTAGCAAATTCAATGTTAATTCTTGAAATTTCACCGACTAATTGTTCGAACAGTTGGCGTTGAATTGCCGGTTGATCGGCGGCTTGGATACTGACTTCACTTAACTTCAATGCCGTGCGATCAATGTGTATCGTGTGAATACCTGGAAGCGCTGCCAGTTCTGCATTAAATGCCTGCATTTTTCGCCAGCCTAGCTCACCGCTTAGGACTATCGGCTGTGCGCCGTGCATGGCGACTTCAGGAAAGCGCTGCTGCAAGTTTTTGAGCTTGCGAACCACAATCGTGGGCTCCACCGAAATAAACGCTTGCTGATTAAATCGGATATCAGCGTTAGCTAATCCATGCTCGCGCAACCAACGCTCTAGTGAGATGCTCGCTGAGTCGCGCAATATCGTGACGTCAAAATAGCCATCATCGGCTTGTATTAGTTCGGTGATCAATATGCCAGGCTCTGCGTTAAGCTCGGTTACTTTCTGTGCAATCGTATAATCCTCGTATTGCTGCCAAGCCCACCAGCCGATACCACAGAGGATGGCAACGAAGAATAGCCAGCCAAACCAGGGTATGCGTTTTTTCTTTTCATATTCAGGTTTTACTTCGGCGGTAAGTGAGTCACGTAATGTAGTGTCGGTAACTTCAAACGCCAGAGTATCGCCCTGAAATGCGAGTAAATCTTCGCGATACATCGCATGGATTTCATCCAGTGTAGCTTGCAAATTTACCCGCACAGAGTTTGGCACATTACCGGTCACCGCCGCGACCAGCAGCGCATGAGGACTATGACATATCAACAACGTAAAGTCGTCCGTCTTAACTTCACCTAATTGTTGTTCAGCATTTTGTGGATTAAATGAATCGGCTACGAAGTCATTGATGGCCGACAACATTGAAGAGATCAAATCTGCATCACTGTCATCTTCGACATCCGCTGACACGGATTTTAATAATAACCCGGTATCACGGTGAATAAGCAGCAATTGCTCTACTTTATAAATATAGGTTTGAGCGGCAACGAACTGAGAATAATTGACCCCTGCTTGCCACGCTTGAAAGCGCCATTTTAAACCTTTCGGTGACAAGGCATTCTCGATAATGTCATTGGTGCGTTCAATAAATTGCGAGAGAAAGGCACTCACAGCCTTGCGCACTAAGCTACCCACTAAAGGGTAGAGAATACTGGTGAACTGTTCGCTGTGATTAGCGACTGAACGCTCAACTGTTTTTTCTACCATCGGTGCAACGACGCGATTAATGGCTTCACCCGACTGTTGCTTATCGTGCAATGCTTGTATTAAAACATCGCCTACCAATTTGCGTGTGTGTGGTTGTATAGCTGCAATTAAATGCTCACCATCGCGACCATGAATAATGGCCCGCAATTGCGCCAGTTGATCAGAAGCTTGCGGCTCTGATTCTGGAAGATCGTTATCCGCAGCAGACATGACTGTTACGCGTTGTCCGCATCGGTCTCGAGATTAACCGCCATAGTTGCAAGAAGCTTCGCCAGCGTTTTGCGATCGGTTTTGGTCGAGGTTAACTCTTGAGTGACTTGCTCCAGTTTCGCCATTGCATCTGCGTACTTGTCGTTGAAGTTTTGTGTTAACTCGCGCACCTCCTTGTCCATGCGCGCATGTAACTGCTCTGCATCTTCTTTACTGGAGGTGTCGGACATCTCTAATTCAGAAGCTAAGCGGTCGACATATTGATTGAGCTCTTCGGATTTTTGCTGATGACTCTGGTCTACACCTTCTAGCTTTTGGGCCAATTGATTGGCGGTGTCATTCAGTGTCTTTTGCAGCATGGCGACATTGTCAGATTGACTTTGTTGGAGTTCGGTAAAGCCTTTTTGCATGCTTGCCTCAAGTGCATTGATACGCGCTTCAATGTCGCGCTTAGCCGCACCGAATACTATTTCGCGTAATTGGCCAAGTTCATTATCGGGCGCTGAGCTATCATTCTTCTTAGTTTTTTGCTTTGAATCAGCCATTACAGCCTCCTTGTCAGCAGAATTAGCCAAGTTTTAGGGTTTTCAAACCACCCAACATTTCTTGACACTAGATTGAAATATAAACTGTTTTTTTACGTTTGAACAATTTATAACCACTTCAAGGTTGGCGACTTTGTTATTCACTGCACATCTAACGCTAAATTAGGTAACATAGCCGTTAGAGCTTAAGCTTCTTAAAAAATAATTATTATAACGATGCCGGCAATTCAATCGCCTGAGCATCGCCATGACAGAGGGTTTCTTTTGGCTTCTTCAGATGTATCAAAGCCGCCACAGGCGGGAAATGGTAGTGGCTGGTTTAATCGTTTCCTCGCTACGGTAGAGTGGTTAGGTAACTTACTTCCGCACCCAATTACATTATTTGCAATGCTGGCCCTGTTTATCGTTTTGCTAAGCGGTTTACTTGGCTTTTTCGATTACGGCGTAGCAGATCCTCGTCCCTTGGGGGCTATTGGCCGTGACCCAGACGGTATGATCGAAGTTATCTCCCTACTTAACGCAGAGGGGCTGCAGCGCATTGTGACTGGGTTAGTGACAAACTTTACGGGCTTTGCGCCATTAGGTACGGTGCTTGTAGCTCTTCTCGGTGTTTCTGTGGCGGAGCATTCCGGCCTCCTATCAACGGCCATGCGCGCATTGGTAATGAATGCTTCAAAGCGGGCTGTAACGGTGACCGTTGTGTTCGCTGGCATTATTTCAAATACCGCTTCAGAGCTTGGCTATGTCGTTCTTATCCCACTGGCAGCAATGATATTTCACTCACTGGGACGTCACCCCTTGGCCGGACTCGCGGCTGCCTTTGCTGGTGTATCTGGTGGTTATAGTGCCAACTTATTGTTGGGTACAGTTGATCCGTTGCTCTCGGGGATCACCGAAGCCGCTTCGCACATGCTCGATCCTTCATACGTCGTAGGCCCCGAAGTCAATTGGTACTTTATGGTTGTTAGTACTTTCGCAGTGGCATTTATGGGCGCGTTTGTGACTGAAAAAATCGTCGAGCCGCGATTAGGTGCTTATGATCCCAGTGAAGCATCAATTGATTTGGGCGAGCAGAAAATGGAGGCGCCTACTGCACAGGAGCGCAAAGCGCTGGCATGGGCAGGTGTTTCTTTTGCCGTGATGTGTGCGATCTTGGCACTCACCATTGTGCCGGAAAATGGTATTTTGCGTCACCCCGAAACGGGCGCGGTTGCTGGCTCGCCATTCTTAAAAGGCATCGTGGCATTTATCTTTATCACTTTTGCGGTGCCGGGGTTTGTGTATGGCCGCGTTGCCGGGACCATGAAAAACGACAAAGATATTATCAACGCGATGTCGAAAAGTATGGGCTCTATGGGCCTTTACATCACACTAGTGTTTTTCGCAGCGCAGTTTGTGGCATTTTTCAAGTGGACTAACTTGGGCACGGTATTGGCGGTTAAAGGTGCAACGTTGTTACAGACTTTGGGGTTAGATGGTCCGGAGGTCTTTTTCTTATTTATCATTATGTGCGGTATTGTGAACTTATCGTTAGGCAGTGCATCAGCGCAGTGGGCAGTTACTGCCCCAATATTCGTACCGATGTTAATGCTAATTGGTTTTGCTCCCGAGGTGATTCAGGCGGCTTATCGAATTGGTGATTCTGTTACCAACGTAATCTCACCGATGATGAGTTACTTCGGTTTGATCCTAGCAATTGCGGCGCGATACAAAAAAGACCTGGGAATGGGGACACTGATAGCAACCATGCTACCGTATTCGATGGTCTTTATCGTCGGTTGGACATTATTATTCTATTTGTGGGTCTTTGTATTTGGCCTACCTGTAGGACCAGGTGCAGCGACTTATTACACACCGTAACACCTTTGTGGTTGCGAGTTAACGAAGAAAAAGTCTAAATTGGGGTTAATAGCGTATTGCTGTTAACCCTTTTTTTGAATCTAGTTATAGATAAACGTATATGAAGTATCAGAGCAATACCGGTTTTAGCCATTCGCAAGCCGATAAAATAGGTGTTTTAATTACTAACCTCGGAACACCACAAGCGCCTACGAAAAAAGCCTTGAAGGTGTATTTGCGCGAGTTTTTATCTGACCCTCGGGTAGTCGAAGTGCCCCGACTGCTGTGGTGGATGATCCTCAATGGCGTTATTTTGAATATTCGACCGAAGCGTTCGGCAGCCGCATACTCGACTGTATGGACAGAGCAGGGATCACCATTAATGGTTCACACCCAGAATCAAGCGGCTGGCATCGCTGAACGTTGCAAACAGGTATTTGGCGACGATGTCATCGTCGATTTTGCGATGCGTTATGGGCAACCAGCAATTAGCGACACCATAGAGAAGATGCAACAACAAGGTGTACGCAAGTTATTAGTTTTACCACTATATCCACAGTATTGTGCCTCAACAACGGGGAGTACCTTTGACGCAGTTAGTGCTTACTTTCAACGCTCTCGCTGGCTACCGGACTTTCGCTTTATTAGTCATTATCACGATGAGTCTGAATTTATTCATGTTCAAGCTGAAAAAATTAAAGTGCATTGGGAAGAGCACGGGCGCGCAGAAAAGTTGATTTTCTCGTATCACGGTATTCCAAAACGCTACTTACTCAATGGTGACCCTTATCATTGCGAATGCCATAAAACGTCACGCTTATTGGCTGAGAGTTTAGGCCTGAATAAAGACGAGTACATAACAACATTCCAATCGCGTTTTGGCCGCGAGGAGTGGTTAAAACCTTACACTGATGAAACGCTAAAATCCTTACCTGCACAAGGGGTGAAGTCGGTGCAAATCGTCTGCCCAGGTTTCTCTGCGGATTGCCTGGAAACCATTGAAGAGATTGGTGAAGAAAACCGCGAATACTTTATGGAATCTGGCGGTGAGCGATACGAATACATTGAAGCACTTAACAGTGACGATGCGCATTTAGATATGCTATTTACGCTGATTGCGCGCAATTTAGCCGATTGGTGCGTAGGTGATGATTATCAGCAGCGCGAAGCACTCGCCAAACAATTAGGCGCGGAGAAATAATTATGGCGCGAGAACCTGTTGTCTTTGAACAAAATGACCAAGCCGATGCCATGGCACCGGCCGAACTGCGTAAGGCGCAGGATATCGCCAATTTACTTGATACCGCCATTAAACTGCCCATTATCGGCATCCCAGTTGGTCTAGACTCTATTATTGGTCTGATCCCCGGAGTCGGAGACGCCAGCATGCTGCTGGCGTCTTTGCGAATTGTTTATCTTGGTAAAAAACTCGGAGCGCCAGAACACATCCAGAGTAAGATGTTGCGTAACGTAATGATCGATTTTGGTCTTGGTTTTATCCCGCTGGTGGGGGATGTTGTCGATATCTTCTATAAAGCTAATCGCAAGAATGTACAGCTATTGGAACGTTGGTGGATTGAAACTCACAAGTCAGACGTTGATCAAAACACGGCTAAGAAGTTTGCTGAGTGGGAAGCGCGCATGGCTGAACTTGAAAAGTCTGATACCAACAGCAACACGCCTTAACTAAATTATTCTGATGACTTAGGACCTATGATGGTCTAACGCCCCGCAATATTAACGCGCAAAATGGTAGATCTTTAAAGCATCTCTCATCTGATACTGCTGTTCTAAATTGACAATCAATTTGACTAACGGTCGTAGTCTTTAGCTAAAAAACCTTCGATACGCTTATTAACCTTGGTGGGGAATTCAAGTTCTGGCCGAATGGTCTTAATTGCTTTGTGAAGTTTGCCAAGATTAAGACCATAATTGACCGGTATTGAGTAAAAACGGCCATCTGATAATAAAACCCCTGTTTGCATAACACCGCTTCCTGCATGGCTAAGGCTTTGGCGGGATTCAAAACGCTCTATATCTTCAATAGCAATATTGAATGACCACTGTTCTGATTGCGGATATTCAACGATTAGCCGCTCTTTTGTCACTAAAGCTCGATAAGTTGCTGGATGTTTTCGGTGCCAGTAGGCAATGTAGAAAAATACCAAGCTAGCAACTGAAAAAACCCAGTAAGCGATAAGCCTGAATGACTCCGGTATTTCAACTGACCCAAATTTAACGTAAAGCGACAAGCCTAAATTATAGAGCAGGCACATGATTGCCATGTTGACAAATAAACGAGACCGCTGTTGTCTAGTTTTAACAAATTCATATATGACATCTTTGCTTAATTTAGCCATATGACCCGCACTTGATTAAGGTCCTTTAGTTCTTTACCAGACTATCGCAATTAAAATAGCTTGATACAAACTCGATTCATAACTCGTTGTCTTTGAGAGACAAGATAAGGTTGTTATGCCTGAATCAAGACTCAAAGCAATGAATGCTCAAAATGTACGTATAGCCAAAGTTGGCTAAAGACTCGATTTCCTTCCATATACTTGAAAAGCGGACTTTCGCCCGCTCTCTATTAAGCTCATTGTGACATTTTAATTTAAATAAAGTGACGATCATTGTGGTTACTTTGATGTCTTAGTAACAAGCGGCACTTTGGCTAGAAAACTTACTACAAACAGACTCACTAAGCATTACTTGGTAATTATTTGACAAGTCCTTCGCATCTTGCATACTGTGTTCTGTCAATACTGCTGTTGGAGTACCAATGCAAACTCCCTTAATCCCAGAAAATGAAGCCGAACGCCTTCACGCGCTTAGAACCCTAGAAATACTGGATACGACCCATGAAGAGCGATTTGACCGCGTAACACGCATGGCCAAACGAATGTTTGGTGTTGAGATATCCCTGGTCAGTCTGGTAGATAGTGATCGACAGTGGTTTAAATCGAAACAAGGCTTAGACGCTACCGAAACACCACGTGAGATATCGTTCTGTGGTCATGCAATCAATGAAAGTAGTCTATTTATAGTACCTAACGCAGTTGAAGATGAAAGGTTCCATGACAATCCTCTTGTGACTGATGCACCGGAAATACGTTTTTATGCTGGGTATCCTATTAAACTTCGACAGGGGATAAATATTGGTACTTTATGCCTAATTGACTCTAAGCCTCGAGAAATGGACGAGGAAGACCAACAATTACTCGCTGATTTGGGGGCAATGATTGAACAGGAAGTAAAATCAATCCAAATGGCAACGTTGGACGAACTGACCCTGATATCAAATCGACGTGGTTTTCTGACACTTGCCGACCATTCGATTAAGATGTGTAGACGCCAAAAAGTCGACATTACCTTCATCCTCTTTGATCTCAATAAGTTTAAGCCTATCAATGATGATTATGGACATCACGAAGGGGATTATGTTTTAAAAGCATTTGCTCAACTTATGCTCCAGACCTTTCGAGAGTCGGATATTGTTGCGCGGCTTGGTGGCGATGAATTTATTGTAATGTTAGCGGACGCATCCAATCAGCAAATTGAAGCAATACTGGCGAGGTTTGCTGACGCGGTTAATCAAGAAAATGATTCCAATGATAAACCTTACAAAATTACCTATAGTGCTGGTGCGGCAACTTTCACAGCTGATAATGAACGACCGATAGAAGACATGATTAAGCAAGCTGATGACGCCATGTATGCACAAAAAGGTACACGATCGCGCTAGTTTTTTCTCATACGGGGCCGCTGCATAAGCAGGCCCATTGTATTTTTGTGTCTGGTGCCTAACATGTTGTTGAAGGATTAAGCAATTACGTTGTTCAGGCCCGCAAGTACCAATGAATGGCAACTAAACGCCCACACCGTGCCGATTAATAATTCGTTACCGTCTATTTTTCGCGCCAAATTAACTAATGAACAGCTGCTGAAATAAAGCTGATAGCAATGGGACCAAAATTAATGCGATTACACCGCCTAATGTGTAAAGCAACCCCATGCTGCATAATTAAATAACTGAACAGGCACTTTCAATTCAGGTTACTCGATTGTTAACTTACTTTTGAAGAAGCCTCAGTGTCCGTTTTTTGTCTTGATTTCAACAGATAAATGCAGTTTGTAGGGCAATAAAGTACGTATTTCAGCCGTTCAGGTTTGATTGGTAGTCAACGGCAAAGAAGGGAAAAGCAGACAGTAAATTCATGCGTTTCAGTTGTAGTTAGCTAGTCGACTTCTGACTATTTCAATGAATCGGGCGTCGTCGGTTTGGAGTGTGTCATTACTCTGTATTAATAACAGTTGCTCAAGGCATTTTTGCCAGAAATTCTTAGCCTCTTCATATCTTTCTAAGCTATCCAGGGTATCTGCCAATTTCCCCAAACTTACTAACAAATCACGCTGAAACCCGGTATTTTGCGGGTCTTGTGCAATGAGTTGTTCTCTAATCGTCAGCGCCTGCTGATAAGCCTCAAGGGCGGCATCGGTATTACCTAACTGCCGCTGGGTATCGCCCATTCGCTCATAAGATATCGACAGGCCACGCTGAAAATCGGTGTTTTGCGGGTCTTGTGCCACCAGTTGCTCAAAAATCGCCTGAGACTGCTGATAGGCCTCTAGTGCTGCTTCGGTATTACCTAATTGCCACTGGATATCGCCCATTCGCTCATAATATACCGACAGGTCACGCTGATTACCGGCGTTTTGCGGGTCTTGTGCCACCAGTTGCTTACTAATCGTCAGTGCCTGCTGATAGGCCTCTAGCGCTGCTTCGGTATTACCTAACTGCCACTGGGTATCGCCCATTCGCTTATAAGATAGCGACAGGTCACGCTGATTACCGGCGTTTTGCGGGTCTTGTGCCACCAGTTGCTTACTAATCGTCAGTGCCTGCTGATAGGCCTCTAGCGCTGCTTCGGTATTACCTAACTGCCACTGGGTATCGCCCATTCGCTCATAATATACCGACAGGTCACGCTGATTACCGGCGTTTTGCGGGTCTTGTGCCACCAGTTGCTTACTAATCGTCAGTGCCTGCTGAT
>NZ_JAUCBP010000001.1:0-69604 GCF_030362855.1 Neoalteromonas arenosi | reverse complement strand
ACCGACAGGTCACGCTGATTACCGGCGTTTTGCGGGTCTTGTGCCACCAGTTGCTTACTAATCGTCAGTGCCTGCTGATAGGCCTCTAGCGCTGCTTCGGTATTACCTAACTGCCGCTGGATACCGCCCATTCGCTCATAAGATACCGACAGGCCACGCTGAAAATCGGTGTTTTGCGGGTCTTGTGCAACGAGTTGCTTATCTATGGTCAGCGCCTGCTGATAGGCCTCTAGCGCTGCTTCGGTATTACCTAATTGCCACTGGGTATCGCCCATTCGCTCATAAGATATCGACAGGCCATGCTGAAATCCGGTGTTTTGCGGGTCTTGTGCAACGAGTTGTTCTCTAATGGTCAGCGCCTGCTGATAGGCCTCAAGGGCGGCTATGGTATTGCCTAACGTCCGCTGGATATCACCGATATTATTATGCGATACCGACAGGCCACGCTGAAAATCGGTGTTTTGCGGGTCTTGTGCCACCAGTTGCTTATCTATGGTCAGCGCCTGCTGATAGGCCTCTAGCGCTGCTTCGAAATTACCTAACTGCCACTGGGTATCGCCCATTCGCTCATAAGATATCGACAGGCCACGCTGATTACCGGCGTTTTGCGGGTCTTGTGCAATGAGTTGTTCTTTAATGGTCAGTGCCTGCTGATGGGCCTCTATCGCTGCTTCGGTATTACCTAACTGCCGCTGGATATCGCCCATTCGCTCATAAGATATCGACAGGCCACGCTGAAAATCGGTGTTTTGCGGGTCTTGTGCAACGAGTTGCTTATCTATATCTAGAGACTGCTGATAGGCCTCAAGGGCGGCTATGGTATTGCCTAACGTCCGCTGGATATCACCGATATTATTATGCGAAACCGATAGGGCGTGTTTATATAATAGATTGTCTGGAAAAGTCGCGGTGAGTTCTTTTTTAATTGCATGCGCTTGTTGATACAGTGCTAGTATTTGTGACAAATCCGCTGTATCACTTTGTGCGAGCAAATCCGCTTTTTGATCTAAAGCAACAGCTTTTTGAAAAAGATTATCTTCGTTCTCCATGCTGTAGGCATCTAGCTGAGCCAAGATAGCATCGATTTGCTCACTGACAGCTAAGCGCTGCTCAGTGGGTACATAGGCTTGCAATACATCTCGCAACTCAAAGTTCATAAACTGCAAATTGCTACTTAATGAGCCAAGCACTTCATTCGCTTTAGTATATTGTTGATAAGCTATAGTACCCGCAATGCCTGCTAACACGAACAACACGCCAAAGACACTGGCTACAATACTGATTTGGCGGGTTTTCTTACGCGCCAATTTTAATTGGTGGACTTTGTCTCGGGTTGTCAGCTGCTCAAGCGATACCCCGAGTATACCAGCAATAATTTTAAGCTTGGCATTCGCCAATTGCTCTTCATACAGTGTGGCTAAATGCTCTGCTTGCTTACGACTTTTGCCTTGCTCAATCAGGTATTTTTTATACGCTGAAGGATTGGTTAATCCTTTACCTCCACCGGGCAGGCGAAAGTCAGCCGCAATGGGCTCGGTTTGTGACTCTTTATTTAGATTGCCATCGGCGTCTAAGTGGTACTGTAACGCCTCAGGGAAGCACTCCAGGGTGGCCGCACTTTCGGGGTCTTCTATTTTAGATTCGTCAATCGACGCATTGGGCTCACCGAGCAATAGAGCTGCCATGATACGGTCTTGCTTGCCCGTTTGTTTAAAGTGCAGAATTTCTTGGTTCACATATTTGGATTGTGTGGCTCGGGGCGAGCATAACACCACCATAAAAGCGGATTTTTCTAATGCGCTTGTAATGGCATTACTTAAATCCGCATCAGCCGGTAGCGATACCTCGTCACGAAACACGGGGTAAATCCGCTCAGGAATAGTTTCACCACGCAGATTGGTAGTCCCGATTAACTCAGGCGGTACATCATACACTTCCAGCTGCTGATGCAGCCACGTGGCCCATTGCCTATCTTGCTCAGTATTATCCGCATGCCGATAGGATATAAAGGCCATGTAAGTATTTGGTGACTGCATCGTGTCGTATTGGCTGTGAACGCAAATTTCATTGTTTGCGTTTCAAATCAAGTTGTCAAATTCGAAACTGTATACAGTTACCCCTATTTCCATTTCAAATCGAGCTTCCGCTTTCCGAGGAAAGTGTTCGTTCAAAAGTGATGTTTTTAGTTCTTATCGAATGTCTGCTCCTTGTCTTTGTCAGGCAAAGGCATTCTTCTGCTTCGCACGTTTGGGGTAGGGTCAAGAATGCGATTGCAGTTAGTCACTTCCTCAACTATGGAATGCCCGATCAGTTCTAGTAACTTTTCTCAATATATGTGCGTTTACTTGAATTTGTTCAGGATTCTTATCAGGCTCTAGATAATCTTGTACATATTTAGGAAAATGAGTTTGAATAATGCGCTGTTAGGCATCTGGATTTGCTACAAACGCTCGCAATTTGGGCGAAAAGTCAGTTCAAGACTGTCGCTAAGGCGCTCAGTATGGAAGAATAACTACGACTTGTGCATCAGCACAGCTTACTCATTGACGACTAGGATTAGAGGCAGGTTAGAGCTTAACCGATCAGCATGGCGTTTCATCGCGCCATTTTGAGATTACTTATGCGAGAGTACAGAGTGACGTCGAAGTCGTGTGCGATTGTAATTCTGCGTAGTGTCACGATTTCTATCTCCTGGCTGCTTGTCTGGCAAGCGGGCAGAATAATGGAATATACCGAGCATGCCAGCGTGTGGTTCCCTGCAGCGGGCTTTACCTTCGCGTGCTTTTTGGTGGCTGGTTATCGTGCGTTTCTGCCCGTTTTAGCAGCGGCGATTGTGATCACCATTTGGAATGGCCATCATTACCAACTTCCATTAACGCTGAGCGAATTTGTGTGGGGCGGTTTTTTGTTTGGACTGGCACACATATTCCCCTACTGGGCCGGCGCTTCTCTCATCGGTAACATTGCCCGTAAGCCTGGCACGCATACTCCACAATTAATGGTGGCCTTCCTGCTAGTCAGTTGCGTGTCGGCATTAATTGTTACCCTTCTTGTGCTCCTGTCTTTAGTCCATACAGGACAAATGCCTGCTGAGGACGTAGCGGATACGATTTTACCATTCTGGATTGGTGATATGGCGGGTATCGTGATTCTGACCCCGTTATTTACCGCTTTGCTCGCGCGTTATTACAGAAACAGTTTGATTGATTTGCAGAGCTTTACCAGTAGCCAGTATGGCTCATTAGCCACTACTATCAAAAAAGTGGTGATGAACGTTATTCTTATCATTGTGATTATGTACTTAGGTTATATCACGGATTCAGAATATAGCGTGTTCGCTATCTTTTTTCTGACTGTCACGCATATGTGGATAGCTTGCACAGAAAGCGCCAAAGCGAACATTATCAGCCTCGTGATCAGCAGTGTGCTTATTGTCGTTATGGTACATCTACTAGGCTTGATGGAAGACGTCAAGGTATACCAGTTTGCGCTAAACGTCATTGCAGCAAACGCACTGTTTGGCATCGCTATTCCTCAGTTACAGGCCGACAATCGCCACTTAAAACGCTTGGTATTTATCGACAAATTGACCAAAGCCTACACCCGGGACTACATGGAACAGCGTGCAGAGCTCGAAATCGCGCAAAGTCATGAGTCCGGCAGCAAACTTTTCATGGTTTTGTTTGACCTAGACAAGTTCAAACTGATTAATGATGAGCTAGGGCACATGGCAGGTGATGAGGCGCTGAAAAAAGTGGGTCAAACGGCGTTTTCTATTCTGCGTAAGACCGATATTTTCGCCCGCTTTGGCGGGGACGAGTTTGTCTTGTTATTGCCAGCTTTGGACATTGATAAGTCGACACAGCTGGTCGATGAATTACGGGAAGGCATTCGCACTATTACCGTGCGTGGACAATCATTGTCGTCCAGTTTTGGCGTAGCGAAATTGCAACCGGGCGACAATTTGGAAAGTTTGTTCAACCGCGCGGACAGCGCTCTTTATGAATCAAAAAAACTGGGCGGTAATACGATAACGTATCGATAGATTTGCCGTTTTTCTCTAACAACCTCAACTTTTCTAGCAGATATAAAAAATGCTTTGTAATTCATGTTGCAAACCTACAAAACGGATTGGATATGGTTTGATGTCGTAAAACTGTCGTATATTCTTCGTATTGATATCATAATGTAGTCGTAAAAAATTCCGGCCGCTTTATGAATAATGCCGCTGTCTCCATTACATCAGTCACGAGATTTGTATGAAAATTAATGCAGAGTTAGTTTTAGAGTTAAGAACCAGAAAGTGTTGGTCTCAAGAAGAGTTAGCACTGGCTTCTGGTTTAAATTTGAGGACGATACAGCGAATTGAGAAGGAGGCGACAGCTTCGCTACAGTCCAAAAAAGCGCTGGCATCTGCACTGGACGTGAGTTTCGATGACCTCGACTATGAGGAAACAGTAAAGATGAAAAAATATGAAACCAAGACATTGGAAATTGAATCTAATGAGGGTTTTCTTGCGGGAATTAAAAAGTCAAAGATGCCCAATTTATCAGAAATACTAAATAAAGAAGGGCAAGATGGCTGGAAGTTGGTACAGATTTTAACGCCTGAATTAGCACAAGGCGTGTGGACTGCGAAAACTGGTAAAATGTTGGCAATATTCCAGCGCGAGTATATTGAATAAAATTATTATTAAGAAAGCGAATACGCGGCTCCATACGCTTTTGTTGGATTATAAACGGTGTTTGGGCCGCGGACTTCACTTTGGCATACCCTTTTGCCGTGAAAGCACCATTTGAAAACAGAGTAACGATCTATTCATTGATCGTCATCACCTTGTCTTTCAGACGATTATCGCTTCTGCGAAAGGGATTGTCTGGTAGTTGCTCATTCTTGCCTAATTCCCATAAAGAACGCCACGCACACAACAAGCAAGACAAGAATATAGAGGAATGGGGATTGCAATAGCGTTAATGGCTGCTCAGATAAATGTTTGACCTCTGTTCGACTAGGGTACTTTATAGGGAGCAAAAACATGCAAGCTGTTATTAGGGCCGTTAATATAGTAAACAGTAACTTGTATGCGGTTAGAAAAACCGCCAAAAAGCACCCAATCCAAGCGAATAGTACAATCAATCTCAGCACTTCATTACCTCAAAAGCTATCCTTGTCCTGTCAATCTATCTAAATGTCTGCTCCATTATCTTCAAGAGAACCGTGCCTTAATAGAGGCCCACTGCCTGCGCGCTTGGCAACATTGGCGACTTCCAAATCGCCTTTGCCAATTACTATCTCTTGCCTTGCGTCGTCTAAAATTCGCTTACGAGTTGACTCTTTTACTGCGGCTTTTGTCATTCTAGATTCTAGAGTAATCGTTTAGGGTGCATGCCATTAACCATGTCGGCGAAAGGCGGATGAATTGAATAGCCACGTATCCTGCGAATATCTTCAGACACTTCAGCGACAACTTCAAGTGGTGTGCCGAGAAAGTAGTGTTCTTTGAGTAAAGGCAGAATTTCCGCCTTTATGGTTGCTAACTCATCAGCCGATAGCAGCTCTTCAATGATCACGTACCCGAGCTGTTCAACTCAATGCTGGTGGTTGGCTAAATAATGGTCAAGTCTACTTATTTGAAACTCGCGTAAATGATTGATTAGCATGGGGTTAAGTTGTTCTTATAAAGTAAAGTTTTAAAGAGGAAAGTACTCAGAATCACTGAGCACTAAATTGAGACAGGCACTTTTCTAAGGTCGCTTTGACGACTGGTTTATGCAAGTAATCATTCATTCCTGCTGTCAACGCAGCGTCTTCATCTTCCTTAAAGACGTTGGCACTTAAACCAACAATAGGTGTTGTATCTCCTAGATCCCGAATATTTTGGGTCGCTTTAAGGCCATCCATGATTGGCATTTGAATATCCATTAAAACAACATCAAAGCGCTTCTCTCGACATGCGACTACGGCTTTTTCACCATTATCCACCACCACAACCTTGTGGCCCATCGACGCCAACATATCCTGGATAATCAGTGCATTAATATCATTATCTTCGGCGACCAAAATTTTTAGCCCCTTGTTCGCGCCGTCAGTCACATGCGGCGCACTAGGTGGGTCATTCAAAGGTATACAAGCCTCAGCTGGAATACTCACTTTAAATTTACTGCCCTGACCCAGTGTTGATGATACGGTTATTTTGCCCTGCATCGACTCAACAATTTTTTGGCAAATTGAGAGGCCTAAGCCCGTGCCGCCGTATTTGCGCGATATGCTGCTATCAGCTTGTTCAAACGGGTCGAATAAGCGCTGGATGTCACGCTTTGAAATACCGATGCCAGTGTCTTGAACCAGGAAGACCAATTGTCCCTGTTGAAAGTCAACGGTAAGGGTAACTTTGCCCTGTTCAGTAAACTTAATGGCGTTATTTAATAAATTTAACAGCACCTGCTTTAAGCGCTTTTGATCGAGGAGGTAGCCAGTAGAACAGGTAGTGGCGATCTGATACTCCAATAGTACCCCTTTCTGGTCAGCGACCACTTTTGTCAGGTCGTAGATTTCAGATATAACCTCTCGCAACGCGCCGCAGGTGGGTGAAAGAGTCAACTCAGCATCGTTCATTCGGGAAAAATCGAGTATGTCGTTGACCAGTGATATCAATAAACCTGATGATTTTAGTAGCTGGCTCAGGTATTTTTGCCGCTTCTCCTCATCCGTTTCGTCCTTACATAGTTGCGCAAGTCCAGTGATACCATTTAACGGTGTGCGCAACTCGTGGCTCATGTTGGCTAAAAATTGGGTCTTCTTCGCTGCTAATTGTTCGGTAGCCACCAGCGCTTGTTGTTGAGCTTTAAAGGTAGCCTGCTCGGCTCGGACAAATCGATTAAAGGTATCCGCGATATCTTGAAGTTCGTCGCCAGTATCAAGCTCAACTTCACCTAAATGCCCGGTTTCGGTTTGGGTGTGGATAGAATTTTCAAAACGCGCCAGCGGTCGTCTAATGACTTGTCGCACAAGAATGTATAGTAAAGCCAAAAGCAGACTGACAAACAGTATCGCAACGATAGAGAATCGCCATTGGTATTCCGCGTACTGGCGGTCGAGTACCAGTGTATCGAAGTACATGATCAGTATGAGCGGGCGCGTATCGGTATTATTGGCAGCCAGTACCGTTACTGGATAAGCCATTGCATATTGCTTATCGATCACATCAGTGAATACTGGGACAACACTGTTTCGATTGGCAAAATACACCGACTGCATTATCTCCGGTAAATCAACCACAGACTGCTCAGCATAACGATAAAAACTCGAAGCTATTACATTGTCGTTACTCGGATCAACCACTGCGACTTGCAGAATATGATCGCTCAGGGCTATACCCGTGACGACTTTCTTTAAGCTGTCATCGCCTAAAGAAAAGTCAAATTGCATGGCGGCTTGGCTGGCAAGGTCAATCGCGTGTCGTTTGGTCGTATCGAGCTGTTCTTCCCGGTACAGGTTCAGAAGGGTATTAGTGACCAGTAGGCTCAATACAATAAACACCAAAGTCGTCGGAATGATCAGCTTTTGCGCTATACCAAAACGCATTAATTGAGTTCCTCAAACATTTCGCCGTATTGCGCACAGTTAGGATTCTTAGCCACTTGGCATGCGGTGACAATATCTTTTACTTTGTCGGCATAATCTTCGACAAACTCTCGGTGCTTGCCCTCATCAAGTAGCTCAATACCCTGCATGGATTCTGAAACAGCAGCAGTAGGCACATCGGCAATCTTGGCAACAAATTGATAGAAACTAATAGGGTCAGCCTTAACCTTCTCTAGAGTAACAAACCACAATTTTAGCATTTTCTCGGCAAGATCATCACTGACATGTGGTTTGGCCCAGACGACATCAAACACTCGACGAGGGTGCTCAGCGGTAGTGTAAATCTGATGCAAATCTGGATTTTCTAGCAAAAATGTCGACATCGGCGGGTAGGTCACACATGCATCAATTAAATCCTCTTTAAACGCATCTGCACACTCATCCTCCGGGATCTTGAACTGGGCAAAATGATTACTGGGCACGGGATCATCAAAAACCAGTGAAAGTATGTATTCTGCGATACCTTGCGAAGGCACTGCGATGCGTGCACCTTCTAGGTCTGCCAAGGACTGAATCGAGCGGGTCGCAACAATAACGTCGCCACCGTTGGAATAATCGGTAAAGATCACAGGACGTATATCGATCTGGCTCATGCGATGCGCATTAGTAAATTCAATCATCGAGGTTGCACCAAAATCGACTTGTTGGCGCATGTAGCCGCGTCTAAAGTTTCCAATGTTATTCGGTTCAACTATCTTGAGTCGAATGCCGACCTGCCGATCAATGCCATGCTCTATCGCATAATAGAAAGGATAAAAGCCGTACCAGCTGCCGATAACAATAGTAACGGGTTCAAGGCGGTCTTTGGGCTGACAACTACAGAGCAATATTGACAGAAATAACATGCACAAACGCATACTACTGATCTCTTTACAAAAATCTGGTCTAAGCTTAACACACAAGTATAGCGGTCAAACGGGCTTGTACAGGAAAACAGAACTTATTAAATAACCAAAAGTTATTTAAATATAGATATGTATAACCATATACGTTGTTACCGTTGAGCTAGAGAGTTGCGTTGCAATCTTGTAACACCGTGATTAGGAGTGTCAATGAAAGCGTCAGATCTGTTTGTTAAAGCGTTGGAAGCCGAAGGTGTTGAATATGTATTTGGTATTCCCGGCGAAGAAAACTTGGACTTATTGGAGTCGTTACGAAGCTCTTCCATAAAGTTAATCTTAACCCGACATGAGCAGGGCGCGGGATTTATGGCGGCAACTTATGGGCGATTAACCGGCAAGGTCGGTGTGTGTTTATCCACATTGGGCCCTGGTGCAACTAACTTAGTAACGCCTGCGGCTTATGCGCAGCTTGGCGCGATGCCGATCTTAATGATCACTGGTCAAAAACCGATTAAAACCAGTAAACAGGGCCGTTTTCAGGTCATTGATGCAGTCGACATGATGCGGCCTATAACTAAATACACAACGCAAGTTGTCAGTGGTGACCGTATTCCGTCGGTAGTGCGCGAAGCGTTTCGTCTCGCTCATGAAGAACGGCCCGGCGCTGTGCATATCGAGCTGCCCGAGGATATCGCAGCAGAAATGACCTCAGCTCCATTATTAGAAGCGTCAGTGGCCCGTCGCCCCATTGCCGAATATAAGGCAATAAATAAAGCGGTCGAAATGATTGAGCAAGCCACATCACCAATTTTGGTCATCGGCGCAGGTGCAAATCGCAAGTTGACGTCTAAGATGTTAGGCGAGTTTGTCGCAAAAACGGGGATCCCATTTATTACTACGCAAATGGGTAAAGGTGTTATCGATGAAACAAATCCATTATTTATGGGGAATACAGCGCTATCGGATGGTGACTTTGTCCACCGAGTCATAAGTCGCGCGGATCTGATTGTTAATGTTGGACACGATGTTGTTGAAAAGCCGCCTTTCTTTATGCATAAGGATGGTAAGCAAGTGATCCACGTAAACTTTGACTCTGCTGCAGTTGATCCGGTGTATTTCCCACAACTCGAAGTGATTGGCGATATTGCCAATAGCATTTGGCAAATCAAAGAAAACATTAGCCCGCAAAGCTCTTGGAAGCTAGACTTTTACCGCGACGTACATGACGCCTATGTCGCCCATCGGCAGGCCAGTGAACAAGACGACCGATTCCCAATTTTGCCTGAACGTTTTGTTAAAATTGTGCGTGAAGCAATGCCTAAAGACGGAATCGTCACACTTGATAATGGGGTGTATAAAATCTGGTTTGCACGCAATTATCCCGCGTATTTTCCAAATACCTTACTACTCGATAATGCCCTTGCCACAATGGGGGCCGGCTTGCCATCAGCGATGGCGGCGAAAATGGTGTATCCACAAAAACCCGTTATAACGGTTTGTGGTGATGGCGGCTTTATGATGAACAGTCAGGAGCTTGAAACGGCGGTGCGGTTGAACTTACACATTGTTGTGTTGATATTGCGTGACGATGCGTATGGCATGATCAAATGGAAGCAAGCTCATATGGATTTTGAAAACTTTGGTTTGGATTATGGCAACCCGGATTTTGTCAAATATATAGAGTCTTATGGCGGTAAAGGTTGGCGTATTGAGAGCACGGCGGAATTGGGGCCATTGCTCACAAAATGCCTGAACGAGCCCGCCGTACATTTAATCGATGTGCCGGTTGATTATAGCCTCAACGACCAAACGTTAAACAAGACGATTCGCGAACTCAGTAGCAAACTTTAAGGATATTTTATGTCATCACTACAACAAGCCTACCCTTACTTTTTGGCGAGCAAAGCGGTATACGCCAATCAAGACCTTAAGGTAACCAATAAATATACTGGCGAAGTGGCGACCTCGGTTGCTATGGCAGACGCGGGCGTAATTGACCAAGCAATTGATGCAGCAGAGAAAAGCCAAGCAGCCATGACGGCAATGCGGCCTTATGAACGGCAGAAAGTGCTCAATCATTGCGTCACTCGCTTTACTGAGCGTTTCGAAGAGCTTGCTTATGCCCTGTGTATTGAAGCAGGGAAACCCATCAAAGATGCGCGCGGCGAAGTCACTCGCCTAATAGATACCTTCCGGATTGCCGCCGAAGAGTCTGTGCGAATAAATGGTGAGGTTACTAATTTAGAGGTCACTGAACGGGCAAAAGGTTATACGGGTATGTATAAGCATGTACCCATTGGTCCTTGCTCTTTCATCTCTCCATTTAACTTCCCATTGAATTTGGCAGCACACAAAGTCGCGCCAGCAATTGCCGCAGGTTGTACTTTCGTTTTGAAACCGGCTTCTCGCACACCACTAGGTGCGATTATTATGGGTGAGGTACTGGCTGAAACAGATCTCCCAGAAGGTGCATTTTCTATTCTACCTTGCTCACGTGATGGTGCGGATCTGTTTACCACCGATGAGCGCTTTAAGTTACTGAGTTTCACAGGCTCGCCTGATGTCGGGTGGGACCTAAAAGCACGAGCCGGTAAGAAGCCTGTGATTCTCGAGTTAGGGGGTAACGCCGCTTGTATCGTAGACGCGGATGCCGATTTAGACGATGCCATCGAACGCATTGTGTTTGGTGCCTATTATCAATCCGGTCAAAGCTGTATCAGTGTGCAACGGATTTTGGTACACGACAGTATTTATGCCGATTTTAAACAGCGTTATGTCGATAAAGTGGCTAACTTAGTTCATGGTGATCCACTCGATGAAAATACCTTTATTGGACCGATGATTGCTGAATCAGAAGCTAAACGCTTAGAAGAGTGGGTTAATGAAGCCGTTGCAGGCGGTGCGACATTGCTTTGTGGTGGTAAGCGAGATGGTGCTATGCTGGACGCAACAATCCTCGAAAATGCACCACATGAGTCTAAGGTAAACGCTGAAGAGGCCTTTGGCCCAGTGTCTATAATCAGTTCTTTTAGCGATTTTGATGCCGCTTTAGAAAGTGTAAATGACAGTCAGTTTGGTCTACAAGCTGGGGTCTTTACACGTGATATATACAAAGCGCATAAAGCCTGGGACGTGCTCGATGTGGGCGGTGTTGTGATTGGTGACGTACCAAGCTGGCGGGTCGATAATATGCCTTATGGCGGTGTTAAAGAGTCAGGTTTGGGGCGCGAAGGTATTCGCTATGCCATTGCCGATATGACAGAAATCCGTTTATTGGTGATCCGCGATCCTAACGCGTAGGAAAACTTGCGAAAAAACAGTGGCTGTCTATGATTAATCACCATTAGGCAGGCACTGTTTAACCACCGATAAGGACATTGGCGCAATGGTAGTTTGGATACTTTACAATGATTTTGATTTGAGCGAAGTCAATAGTATACAGCGTTCATATTATCAACAGACCCTCCCAGAAACATTAAATACTAAATTGGCCATTGAAGATGTTGATTTTCAACGTCTGACAGACGCTACTGACTTGTCATTAATTCGAGCTGACAGTTTACTGTTGTGTATTTGTTCGGCGTCAAGTGTAAACGATGTCGCGCTTAATCGATTACTCATTGAGTTTAAGATGCGCAGTAAGAATGTCTTTGCATTGGTGTTAGGTGAAGACCTGCAGAGCGTTGTAGGCGACGAGCAGCAGAAAGACAAAAAAAAGAAGATTGACGACTACTTTCCAGCAGCGCTGCTGCTTGATTATGATACGGCGGGCAACACAACTGAGATTAAGTCTGAACCGATTGCAGTAGCGGCGGGACCAGATGCACACAGTCGCGGTATCGCGGTGAAGAAGTTTACGGCAGCTATCTTTGATGTTCCTTATCGAGAATTAACGCAACGTCAAAATAAAGTAAAAAACGCGGTTATTCTAGTCGTGCTGATAGTACTTAGCCTTTCAACTCTGCAGTGCGTGAGCGACACATCAAGTTCAATGGATAAATTTTACGAACAATTTCGTATCCAGGGCAACTAAAGGAATGGTTACAAGATGGCTATTTATCAAGCATTTATCAGTTATGCACATGCCGATGTAAAGCTCGTCGATAAGCTGCATCATGTGCTCGAGAACATGCGAGTGCCTCTGTTTGGTAACAGCCAAAAGCGCTTGTTTCCAATTTTTCGCGACGCAGATGAGTTGCCTACTTCGGCAAATCTAGCTGACTCATTAAATCTGGCATTGGCAAACTCAACCTATCTCATTGTTATTGTCAGCGAAAAGTCTTTGGCTTCATCTTGGGTAGCAAAAGAGGTCGAATTTTTTTCGGTTCACAATCCCCAAGATAAACTGATCTTTGTAACGTTAGACGATGCATATCAGCACCAAGAGCACCGCAATCATATTATTACACGGTTAATCCAGCAGTCGACGACATTAAAATACGAGCATACTGCAAGCGGTATGAATGATCTAAAAATCGAAATTGCATCGATTATGACAGGTCACAGTCAAGCTCGACTTAAGCGCCATCTTCGCATTGGGTCTTTATTAAAAGTCTTTACCGGTATTTTAAGTATCGGGTTGTTATTGTTTATTTTGTTTTGGGTTGCAGTATCTACTTCAATTTTATTCAACCTGAAAGAGATGATTTCGGGTTATAAAGACGTAGAAGATGTCTCTACCCTTGAAGCTATTACGCAAATAATTGCGATGATGGTTGATGATCAAGATGCTGAATCACAAGTTAGCACGGATTCAAGCTGTCAAGTATTTTCAATTACAGAGGTTAAATACCAAGAGCAGGTTAATACGACTACCAAATATCTATCGAGGATGACTGCAGAATTGCGCACCGATGGAACAGAAGCCAACGATATGTCGCCAATGATCAGTTATTTAATATCAGAATATTTGCGGCTGGACGAATGTGCTAGCGACGACATAAAAGCCTCGTTTAGCGATGAACGCGAGCGGATGCAAGGCTTAATCGATGAAACTTACAAATTGTTGGAGCGTCACGGCGTCGCTGTTGCTGGGGATTAGTACAGGGCATTGAGGAAGCACCTAAATCGCTGTTAAGCGCGCTTTTCAGGCTGACAAAGTTGCCAATACCATCTGACTAAGGATTATATACCGGGTGGTTTTGGCGATACTGACAATGAATACAAACCAGATTACGGGAACGCGTATAAGCCCGGCAACCACAGTGAGTGGGTCACCAATTACAGGCACCCAACACATTGTTAATGACCACAAACCATAGCGCCTAAAGCGGCCCTCAGCTTCATTGAGTGTTTTATCTGAGATTGACAACCAGCGTTGAGCCAGCGGTCGGCCGGCGTATAAACCAAGTGCATAGTTGGTGAGTGAGCCTAATACGTTGCCTATAGATGCGACGATGACCAATGTAACAACCGGATCGCCTTGAACGATCAGTGCAGTTAAAACAACTTCACTACTTAAGGGTAATAGAGTGGCTGCGAGAAAGGCAGCCACACCTAAGCCGAGAATCCCGGCGTGCTCTAAACCTAACAATTAAAGTATTATTGTTTTGGCCGGTGTAATGCGCAGATTTTGTTGCCTGACGGATCGCGTAAATAGGCAAGGTATAATTTCATTATGCCATTATCGCGCATTCCCGGAGGCTCTTCACAAGCTGTACCGCCGTTGGCTAAACCCGCAGCATGCCACGCATCAGCTAGCTCTGGTGTTGCTGCAGCGAAACCTACGGTGCTGCCATTACCATGACACGCGGGGGCGCCATCAATGGGTTTGCTTAACGCAAAGACACCCGTGTCGGTGTAATAGAAACAGCGGCCTTTGGGATCGATAACCCCTGGCTTGTAGCCTAAAGCGCCTAAAGTCGCATCGTAAAACCGTTTCGATTCTTCAATATCGTTGGCGCCCAACATAATGTGACTAAACATAACGTGTCCTTATTTCAATAAAGTGACGTTCACTGTACCGATTTGGGCGCGTTTGCCCAATCTAATTTAATGATAAACGGCTATTGGTTTGGCCAATAGCGGGTCATTATTCAAAGGCGTATTGCTGCAAAACTTCCAGTGGTATGACACTTAGTGCCGCCTCATTAACAGCGGCTAATATAACTTTAGGTGCAACCCCGGCTTGGTGTGCCTCTAGCCAGCGACCGGCACATAAACACCAACGATCACCCGCCTTTAAACCGGGAAAGTCGTACATTGGATTTGGCGTACTAAGATCATTACCGCGACTTTGGGAAAAGGTCAAAAACTCGTCGGTCATTATGGCACATACACTGTGATTGCCTACGTCGCTGGTAGGAACATAACAAAACCCTTCGCGCGTAAATCCTGTGTTGCCACAGCATAACTGTAATGGTTCACCTAGAACATTTCGAGCGTTTGGCATGGTAATCTCTTTGGTTGTTTTAACGTATAAATGTGTGATGCAATCACACAATAGCTATGAGCACTATACGATGTTAGACAAAAGTCAGCTTAGTCCGAAGTTAAATAACAATTCAACTCTTGCGCCTGATGAAGTGGCCAAATTTGATGAAATGGCTAAAGAATGGTGGGATCCAGAGGGTAAATTCAAAACGGCTTTGGCGTTTAACCAAGAGCGTTTAAGCTGGATTGTTCCTACTATTGCTGCCCATGCAAACCGCAGCGTTGATGGACCAGACTTGTCGGGCCTTCGGATTTTGGATGTGGGTTCCGGTGGTGGTTTAATTGCCGAATCTCTGGCGATATTGGGCGCTGATGTGACAGGTATTGATGCAAGTGCCGTCAGTGTCGAAATAGCGCGTCGACATGCTCAGTCGTCAGGTGTAGCAGTTGACTATAGACACATGTTAAGCGACCAATTGGTTGCACAAGGTGAACAGTTCGACGTGGTTATTAATGCCGAAGTTGTGGAGCACGTACCCGACCAACCACAATTGATTAAAGAGTGTTGTCAGCTAGTCGCGCCCGGTGGTCAATTGTTGTTAGCCACACTGAACCGGTCGATAAAAAGCTACATCATTGCGATTCTAGGTGCTGAATATGTCATGCGTTACCTGCCCAAAGGGACTCATGATTGGCGCTTATTTGTCAAACCCTCCGAGTTGCGCCAATGGACTGCTCAGCATGGATTAGATTTTGTTGATAGCACAGGTATGCAATACAACCCTTTCTCTCAGCAATGGCGCTGCGTAAGCAGTGAAGCAGTCAATTACATTCAGGCGTACATGAAAGCCTAAGGCAGCCAGACACCGTTAACTGCCTAGGTACGTACCCGTAACTATTTCAACCCGAATAACCAACGCCCGATCGTAAAGCGCTTCACTATTTCGTAAGTTAGCGTGCAACCCACTAGAGTAAATGCCACGATCATCCCAAACTCGATACCTACAGGGATTGATTGCGGTTTTAACCACGCGGCCGCCACTACAATTAGCGTTTGATGCATGATGTACCACGGCAACAAGGCCCGATTAGCGTAGACTAAAAAGGCATTAGAAAACCGCAAGTAAGCACCCGCTAACCCAACCAGGCAGATTATCCAGGCCCAATGATTTAAAGTTACAACGATTGCGTAGAAGCTACGCACGGCTAAGTTATGTTCAAACTGATCGGCAAGCAGTGACCAAGCCCCGTGTCTATCTGCAATCAAGAAGGCGTAGCAGGCAATGGCAATAGCCAGTAAATACCAACGGCGCCGAATAAGGGCGCGCCACACACCATTCAAATGGGGTAAACAGTAGCCTACGATAAATACCCAAAAATATTTAGCATGGCTATACCAGTCATTGACTAAATCATGAGTCACCGGAAACTCGCGACGCAGGTTTAACCAAATAATTGACATCACCCCTACTAATACAGCGATAAATGACCATAACGAAGCGCCTTGCAGTAATGCCAGTTGGCATATTTTCACAAGTAAAGGACGCAACGCAACGGTGATAACTGAATACACAAATACATAGGGAAGAAACCACAAATGGTTCCACGTGAGTAATCCCAGCGGTGAGTGACGCTCAGGTGCTAACGTTGTGTTGAGATTGTAATAATCGCTTAAAAAAGACCGGTAGCTGGCGCTGTAGTCAGAAATCTCATGCAGCTCAACATAAAGTTGCGGTGGAACAATGACCAGCATCCCTAAGACTAGCGGTATCAGTAAGCGTTTACTGCGCAAGCCAATAACGCCTTGGTGGGGATTGTGCAGCTGGTACAAGCTCAGAGCCATTGCAGAAATAAAAAACAGCAATGACATACGCCACTGATTACTTAATATCATCACATCTTGCAGCCAAATACTCTGATGCTCGCTCTTAATATGCCAGCCCCATTCGAACACGTAATACATACCAATGTGGTAAGCGATTAAGATAAAAAAAGCCAAGGTGCGTAACCAATCGATATCGTAACGTCGCTGTTGTGTTGTCATTAAAGTCGATCTCCTTTACTTTTAGGCCATTGACAATGGATGATTCATGCACATGAAAACAGCTCAAAATAGCGGTGTTGATGGTGTTCAGGGACAAGCGGTGGATAGCAGGGATGAAAATTCACCACGCTTACAGCGTTGGTTGAAAAAAATTACCGCCGCGCCGAATCGTTTCCTGTTGCTAGCTCTGCTGATCTACATGGTGATCAACAACACCATTAATGCAACGTCGGTGTGGATGGAGATCACGCGCGATGGCCAACCCGAATTTGCCTTGTGGGAGTTGTTTGTTTGGGAATATTCCAGCCTCCTCGCTAATTTTTTGTTATTGCCACTGATATTCTGGGTATGGCAACGGTATCCCTTGCGCTTTTCATACCCCTATCGACAGTTGTTAATGCATGCAGGCGTTAGTCTGTTATATGCCATCGGCCATGTATCACTAATGGTCGCAATGCGTGAAGGGGTTTATTCATTGGCGGGTGGCAATTATGATTTCGGGCCGGTATTACGCGAGTTTTTTTACGAGTACCGTAAGGATGTGTGGGGATATGTCTTCTTTCTACTAGTATTTAATATTTATCATCGGGTCTTGAGCAGGATTGCCGGTGAAGCCAATATTATTGCCAATAGCGAAGCCGAAGAAGTAACTGCGCCTAGTGCGTTACCAGAGCATTTACTGGTTAAGAAACTCGACAAGGAGTTTTTAGTTAAAATCAATGAGGTTGATTGGTTAGAAGCGTCGGGCAATTATGTCAATTTATACGTGGGCGAGCGTATCTATCCACTGCGCAGTACCTTGAGTCAATTAACCACTAAGTTGAATAGTCAGTTTACCCGAATCCATCGTTCTCATGCAGTTAACCACAAAGCGATTGAGCATATTCAATATAGCTCTAGTGGCGATGGTGAAGTGACATTAAAAAGTGGCGTGACACTACCGGTATCACGCCGCTATAAAGACCAGCTAAAACACAAGCTGTCGGTTTAACTCAGCTGACTTGTAACCACCTGCGTTAACCCATGAAGCGCTGATATTTGTGGCTGAACATCTGCACCGTAATCAAACACAACAGCTAATACTAAAACAATGGACGCAGCGAACATTAGTTTAAGGATTAGCGGAAAGCAGAACTTAAACCAAAGGTGATAGGGAACGCCTGCCATGCCAATAATCCCCATCAATACCGCATTGGTTGGGATAATCATGTTCGAGAAACCGTCTCCAAACTGATAGGCCAAGACAGCTATTTGACGGTTTACGCCGATTAAGTCACCTACGGGAGCCATTAACGGCATGGTCACATAAGCCTGGCCACTGCCTGAAGGAATGAATAGATTTAGGATGGTTTGCATAATAAACATGCCGACGGCTGCCAATTCTGCACCTAAGTGAGAAAGTGGCATCGACATCGCGTGCACTAGGGTATGCAATATTTGGCCGTCTTCCATTATCAGAGCAATACCCCGTGCGATACCAATGAGTATTGCGGTAGTGGCTAAATCTTTGACACCATCAATGAAGCGCTCAGCAGCTTCATCGGCCCCAAGCTGGCCAACGATTGCTGTAACTGCTCCCCAGAGGATAAAGATCGCGCCGAGCTCATACAAATACCAACCGCGCTGGGAAATGCCCCACACTGCGGCAGCAATGGCAGTTACGAGGCCAAACAAAATGATCTTGTGACGCAAGTTTAGAGCAGGGTAGTCAGTGTTGTCATTACCGCCTAATGGGCAAGGTAGTGATGCCGTCATTGAATTGTTGGGGTCAGCTTGGACAGACTTGGCATAGCGCCACACATGATGAAAGCCAATCAGTACAAACGGCACAAAAATCGCTAAGCGCAGCTCAATGCCCGAATATAAAGGCACATCAGCGACTTGTTGGGCAACCATCACGGTAAATGGACTAAATGCCGATACACCGTATCCAATACCGTATCCAACCACAACCATGCCCACCGCAGTCATGGCGTCTAGCCGCATCGCCTTGCACAGTCCAACTAGGATCAGAACAAAAGGTATGTATTCTCCTGCTGTCCCTATCGCACCAGATGCAAGTGCGAAACAAAAAATTACCATAAATATTAGCAGGTGAGGATTTTTGCCAAAGCGCTCAAGTAATCGACCGATAAGGGCGTCAATGGTGCCCGTTGCACGCGCAATAGAAAGCACTCCACCAACAATAAACACAAAGAAGATCACGTCTTGTGCAGCAGCGAGCGCACGAGGTATTGCGACTAAGAAGTCCATTGGTGATAAACGAACTTGCTCATCGGATAGGCTATAAGTGCCTGCAACTACGGCCTGACGACCATTGTCTAATGTGACAGTATCGAAAAAGCCTTGTGGTACAAGCCAGGTGGCGATGTAGGCAACCAACATCATGCCAAGTAATAAGATTAACGTATGCGGAACGCGAAATTTTTCTGTCATTGGTGTTTGTAGCACAGCTGTGAGTGATTAAAAGTGTGCGGGCAGATTAACCAATAATGGGCGAGGGAGCAAAGCATCGACTATTTCTTCGTCGATAAATGTTTAAAATTCAACCAAAAGACGTATAGCCGAATATTCTTCTGAAAAAAATCACCTTTAAAAACATTGGTTTGTAAAAAATGAGTTAATGCAGTTTATCGCTTCATATTGTTAATTCGTCGCGCTTGTCGTATGGTGCCAAGCGATTCATCCTTTGAATGAGTCTTTATAAACGATAATTATAACAATAAGAGTTTGTTGCCTAAGCAGCGTAAATACTCAAAACAACAACAAGTAGTTAGGACCTCATCCTATGAAAAATTTAAAATTAAAGCCGCTCGTAACGGCTACGCTCTTGGCTTTAACAGCCACTGCAGCGCAAGCGTCTGAGCGTGTTATCGTTCAAGTTGATAATCCAGGAAAAGGCATTGTTAAAAACTTAGCCCGCCAAGCAGGCGGTGAGCTTAAAGTTGAAGGTGATGGCTTTATCGCACTTGAGTTTGCCGGTAAGAATCTTGACCAAATTAAAGGTCTACTCAATAACCCTCACGTAAAATTGGTAGAAGTTGACCAAGTTCGTCGCTTGATGTCATTCAGCGACGATCTCGGCGATCCAATGGCACAACAAATTACGCCATACGGTTACTACCAGTCACAGTCTGACCAAGTGACTTTTGACCCTAATGCAGGCATGAAAGTTTGTGTTATCGACTCAGGCTTAGATTCATCTAACCCAGATTTCCTTTGGGACAGAATCACGGGTGACAACGATCCAGGCACAGGAAACTGGTTTGACGCTGGTGGGGAGCACGGTACTCACGTAGCGGGCACTGTAGGTGCAGCGGATAACACATTTGGTGTTATTGGTATGGCACCGGGTGTTGATATGCACATCATCAAAGTGTTTAACGCAGAAGGTTGGGGTTATTCATCTGACCTAGCCAAAGCGACTCAGTTGTGTTCAGCAGCTGGCGCTAACATCATTAATATGAGCCTCGGTGGCGGCGGTGCCAACAGCACTGAAGAAAATGCATTCAATTCATTCGTAGCTGACGGTGGTTTAATCGTAGCTGCAGCTGGTAACGACGGAAACTCTGTACGTTCATACCCTGCTGGTTACCCAGCCGTAATGATGATTGGTGCTAACGATGCCAATAACGACATTGCTACATTCTCACAATTCCCTAGCTGTACAACAGGTCGCGGTAAGCGCACTTCTACAGACGAAACTATCTGTGTGGAAGTAACGGCAGGTGGTGTTGATACACTTTCAACTTTCCCAGCGGGTCTTGCGACTTCTTCAGGTTTAAATGCTGACGGCAGTGCTTACGTTTCTGCAGCAATGGAAAACGTTGGCAATGCGTCGGGTAGTACTTATTTCATGGGTACTGCAGAAGCTGTTGATAGCGGTGCAAATGGTAAAGTGTGTGTGATAGACCGTGGTGTTATCTCTTTCTTCGACAAAGTGAACAACTGTGAGCAATCAGGCGGTGTTGGTGCGGTTATCATCAACAACGAACCGGGTGTGCTTTACGGTACGCTGGGCGACACCAATACTACTAGCATTCCAGCAGTAGGTGCAGCTTTAGAAGACCGCAGCGCGCTATTAACAGCTAGCACAATGGATATCACTATTGGCGCGAGCGATTACGGCTTCTTAAGCGGTACATCAATGGCTACACCAACAGTTGCTGGTGTCGCTGCATTGGTATGGTCAAATCACCCAAGCTGTTCAGGTGAAGATATCCGTTCAGCCCTTAAAGCGACAGCTCTAGATAGTGGTGCTCCGGGTAAAGACGTGTATTTCGGTTACGGTATGGTTCAAGCTGCAGCAGCAGATGCATACTTAACGGCTAATTCATGTGGCAGCGTTGAGCCACCTCCACCACCACCGCCGTCAGGTGACCTAACGCTTTCGGCTAACGGTTTCAAGAGCAAGGGCTTACAGTACACTAACTTGACTTGGGAAGGTGCAACATCTACTAATGTTGATATCTATCGCGACGGTCAGTTAATTGCGACTACGGCAAATGACGGTGCTTACACCGATGCACTTAACCGCAAGGGCGGTGGTGCGTATCTGTATCAAGTGTGTGAAGAAGCTTCAAGCACTTGTTCGGCAATGGTTCAGGTAGTTTTCTAAACTAGCCAGAATGAACAAAAAAGCGAGCTCTTAAGCTCGCTTTTTTTTGCCCAGAAAACGGACTAATCTGCCGATTCCCACACCATTGCAGGGTATTGTGGAAAGCTTAATTCAACATCTTCGTCATTCTGATCGACTTGCGCATAAAGTGCATGAATATCTTTTTGCAGCTGCATCCTAAAGTCATAGGCAGCTTCGGCGACTTCGACTAAATATGTCTCGTCTTCAAGTTCGTCTTCAATAGCTTGCTGCATCAACGGACCAATGATCCGAAATGCGGCAAATAAACGATCAGTTTCGCGTTTAGCAAAAGCTTCCACTTGCTGGTACAAGTGGTCCTTTTTAGCATCGCGCTGCGCATTAACAGGATTATCGCCGATAGTAGCGAAGTACGCTTCAACATCCTCTACGGCAACGTCGTGTGCGGTATTCCACATCGGCATAGTTTGCATGTTGAGTAGTTGATTCGTCTTCGGATCAATCACCATCACACTCGGCGTGGCAAAATAACCGGGATAGCGGTATTGCTCAGTCAACCAACGCACATCGCGATAGTACGCCACATCAATAAACAAGGTTTCAAAGCGAGTTTGGACAACTTCATTCACCTCGGGGGTCGACATTGAGCTTGCTAGTCCCCGACTGTCATGACACCAATGGGCACCTAATACGAGTAACAACAGTTTGTCATTCGCAATCGCTCGCTCAGTAGTTTGTGTCACTGTGTCTGCGAGTTCGTCGCTGTATTGGTATTCGTACTGAGGTAAAACGGCTGTTTTATTATCAACGGCACAAGCGCTGATTGAGGTGCCAATGAACAGCAGGACGAGCAAGGCTAAGTGCTTGAATTGCATTGGTGTAGATTTCCTTATTGAACTAATCTTGTTAGCTTAACACCGTTTACTTATAAACGGATATTAGGGCGTGCCGCAAAGATCAACACGCCCTAGTGTTCATAATTGGTTTTTTAAGCCGCTGCTTTATAGGCTAATAATTGCAATTACCAAGAGGCTTTAATTATGTTGCTGTACGATACGAAAACTGCGCCAACGCCACGTCGAGTAAGAATTTTCCTCGCCGAAAAGGGCATTGAGGTGCCTACCAAGCAAATTGATTTGCAAGCGGGTGAGAATTTATCAAAAGAGATGCGGGCAAAAAATCCGCTGGGCAAAATTCCGGTGTTGGAACTCGATGATGGCACTTGTATCAGTGAATCAGATGCTATTTGTACCTACTTTGAAACCTTGCACCCAGAGCCGCCATTAATGGGAACTGGAGCGGTGGAAAAAGGCATAGTCATGCAATGGGCAAGACAAGTTGAATTCGGTTTGTTCATGCAAGTTGGTTTGTGTTTTCAGCATTCCACCGGTTATTTCAAAGATCGCATGACGCCGGTCCCTGAGTTTGGCGTTGAAGCAGGTAAAAACGCCACTAAGTTTCTGCGTTTGTTAGACCGCCGCTTAGGCGAAACCGAGTTTATCGCAGGTGACACGTTTACCTTGCCGGATATCACTGCACTTTGTGCTATCGACTTTGCTCGTGTTATTGATGTGCGTATGCAAGACGAACAAACTAACTTAAAGCGTTGGTATGAGGCTGTTAGCACCCGGCCGAGTGCTCACGCTTGATCTGGAATTAGTTTTTTCACTGTTGCTAAAATATCAGCCTCGTTAGCCGGTTTATCCCAGCGGATCCTGTGGATCCGCGGGAAACGCAATGCAATACCAGATTTATGGCGATTTGAATGGTGGGCGGAGTCAAATGCAACTTCTAACACTAGCGCCTTTTTTACTTCTTTGACTGGACCAAAACGGGCAATGGTATTGCGCCTTACCCAGCGGTCGAGCTCCTTCAGTTCCGCATCGGTAAACCCCGAGTATGCCTTGCCAATCGGTACAAGCTGACCATCATCCCACACGCCAAATGTATAGTCTGAGTAAAATGATGAGCGTTTCCCGCTGCCGCGCTGGGCATACATCATCACAGCGTCCAACTGCATAGGATCGCGCTTCCATTTCAGCCACTGATTGGCAGGCCTACCTGATACGTAAGTTGAATCCAAGCGCTTGAGCATTAATCCTTCAACTGCATTGTGTTGTGTATCGGTCGCTTGCTGGCGCAGCGCAGTTAAGTCAGCAATATCGGTTGGGGACAATACGCTGGAAAGTAACAAGCTTTCGACGTTAAGGTCGGCATACCACTGCTCTAAAAGCGCGCGGCGTTGTTGCAATGGTTGCGCTGTCACAGATTCCCCATTTATGTTCAGCGCATCATAGACCACTATGCCAACCGGTGTCTCGGCCTGTAGTTTCTTGGAGGGCTTCTTCTTGTTGAGGCGTTGCTGGAGCTGATTAAAACTACCAATCTGACCGTCGCGGATCACCAGCAATTCACCATCTAAGACCGCTTCAAAATCGATTTTTGCCAGGAGATCCGGAAAGCTATGGCTAATGTCGTCACCGGTGCGACTAAACAGCGCTTTACCATTGGGTGTACTGACTAACTGCACGCGAATGCCGTCGTATTTCCACTCTGTTTGCCAGTCACACAGATTGATATAGTCTGCTTGATGGCCTTGCAGCTTTTCTTCATCCAGGGGATGGGCAAGCATGACGGGATTGAAGGTAACTCGTTGGCTGACATCCGGTTTTTCTTCTTTACCCTCAAGCCAGCCCAGAAGGTCAAGATACGGCGGCTCTAACCCATGCCAAAGTGCTTCGATTTCATCTATATTGGTATTGCCATATTCCGCGAGGATTCGCTTCAGCAAGCGCGCAGAAACTCCGACGCGCAACCCGCGGGTGCCGAGCTTAACCAAAGCCCAGCGCTGGGCCGGCGTCATGTTATCAAGGAGCTCAACTAAGTAGTGTTCAACATCGGCTTTTTTAGCCTGTTGAAAATGTTCTACAACCTCGCTTAGAGAAGGTAATTGAATCGCTGTTTTGTCGGCACTATTCGGCCATAAATGGGCGACCGTTTCACTCATTTCACCCACGTAGTCGTAACTCAGTGCGAACAGTGTTTCATCAACGCGTTCCAAAATAAGCTTCTTAATCAGAGCGCGCTTGAACATATCAAACTTGAGGGTGCCAGCAATGGCTGCAATCGCCCAGCCACGATCGGGATCAGGCGTATTGCGCAAATAATCGTGAATAACGGCAGTTTTAGTCAACTTACTATTGGTAAAGTACAGCAGCTCCAGTAACTTGGCGAAGGCTTCCACTAGTCGTCTTCCTCTTCGTAACCAAGTAGCGACAGAGCTTGTGCCCGAAAGCCCATATTCGTCGCTTGATAGACCAGTGCTTCTTCACGTCCGTGAGTAACCCATACGTCCGGTGCGTTAACGTCGGTGAGGGTTTGCAGCAATTCAGGCCAATCACAATGGTCTGATATCACCAAGGGCAACTCAGCGTTGCGCTGCTTACTGCGGGCTCGTATCTGCATCCAGCCTGACGCCATCGCGGTGCGCACATTCGGTAATTTGCGGCTCCAGCGATCATTTAGCGCTGACGGCGGTGCAAGCACAATTTTGCCTGCCAGTGAACGTTTATCTTTCACATCATTGACTGCTATTAATGACCCAAGCTCGATACCATGGGATTGATACAGCTCACACATCTTTATTAACGCACCATGCATGAAAATGGGCTCGTCATAACCTAGCTCGCGCAGCGCTAGAATCACGCGCTGACATTTACCTAACGCATAAACGCCGACTAAGTGGCAGCGATCGGGGAATACCCGCATGGACTCGAGCAATTTTTCGATTTCTTGATCAATTGGAGGGTGTTTAAACACCGGCAGACCGAAGGTGGCTTCAGTGATAAAAACATCGCAAGGCGTTACCTCGAAAGCTTCACAGGTTGGGTCGTGGCGGCGCTTGTAATCACCGGAGATCACCAGCCGACTGCCGGCGTATTCGAGCAGGGCTTGTGCAGAGCCAAGAATATGCCCTGCGGGTTGAAAAGTTAGCGTAACTTGCTCTGCCTCTACCGCCTCAGGGTTTAAACACAGTGGCTGGGCGTACGCTAACGCGACGTGGTCTTGCCAGGCTTGTTCAGCGTAGCGTAGCTGCATAATATCCAACGTCGCCGGTGTGGCAACAACCCATTGATTACCCGGCCGCGCATGGTCGGCGTGACCATGGGTGATAATTGCACGCGCAACGGGTTTGTGTGGATCAATAAAACAGCCCGCAGGTCGGCAATATAGGCCTTGCGGACGCGTTTCAATCCAATCGCGAGGATGTTGGGTGTTCAGCACGCTACTTATAAATTGCAAAAGATTATCTCTGCTACGACTACAACCCACTTTTGGATGCACTCGTTAATTGTGGGTTCGAAATCAAGGATAGTTATGGCATATTGCACTTTTAGTTTTAATAAGACCTGCGCTATGACCATCGAATTTTGTCTTGCCGATTACAATAATCCTATCCACGCCAATGATGTTGTCATGTTACTAGACGCCTACGCGTCTGACCCTATGGGGGGCAATCAAGGGCTTGACCAAGAGGTGAAGCAACGATTAATTGAGCGCCTGCGCGTTTTACCTTACGCTTATTCGTTTATTGGCTATCAATGCGAAGGTGATGGTCAAAAGAAACCGGTAGCGCTCGCTAACTGTTTTATGGGCTTCTCGACGTTTAAAGCGCGTCCCTTGTTGAATATTCACGATTGCTACGTCGCTGACGGCCTACGTGGACAACACGTCGGGCAACAATTATTGCAGGCGATAGAGTCGTTTGCTCGCCAACACGGCTGTTGCAAAATTACGCTCGAAGTTTTGGAAGGCAATAAGCGCGCGCAAAATGCCTACGAAAAATTTGGCTTTTCAGGTTATGCCCTGGATGATAATTCAGGCCATGCAATGTTTTGGGAAAAAGCGCTTAAGTAGTTGATCCGACTGTCTGGTAAGTGCGTTTTTGTCAGATGAAGCAAAAATCGCCCAATTTACCGACTCAATTTCAACAATGGTTTGATAGCCGTGGCTGGCAGCTGCGCGAATACCAACAGGCAATGTTGGACGCGTTTGAACAGCGTCAATCGACACTACTAATTGCACCTACTGGTGCAGGTAAAACCTTAAGCGGTCTGTTACCATCATTGGTAGATTTGAGCGCTAATCCGCAATCTGGGATGCATACCTTATATATCTCACCGTTGAAAGCATTGACCCACGATATCGAGCGCAATTTACTCCAACCGGTTGCAGAAATGGGGTTGGACATTACGATTGAAACGCGCACGGGTGACACCCCAAGTCACAAACGTCAAAGGCAGCGCAAGAAACCACCGAATATCTTTTTAACCACACCAGAATCGCTGATGTTGATGCTGTCCTATGCGGACGCCGAACGGATTTTTGGCAAGTTAAAAACCATTGTAGTTGACGAAGTTCACGCATTTGCCGCGGGAAAGCGCGGCGATTTCACCGCTTTGGCGATCGCACAGTTACGCCAGCTTTCACCGCAGTTATTAACCTTTGGTCTGTCAGCGACAGTGGCTGAGCCGGATAAACTGGCGCGCTGGCTAGGTCCAACTGAGCAGCCGGTGGCCATTCAACAGGTAAAATCTCATGTGTTGCCAAACGTACGGATCTTAGACAGTAAAAACCGAATTCCTTTTGGTGGATTTATGGCAAAGTACGCAGTGCCTGAGATTTATGCTGCCATCCAAACGGTCAAAACAGCGCTGGTATTCGTCAATACACGCGCTCAAGCGGAATTGCTGTTTCAATTTCTGTGGGAAGCGAATGACAAAGCACTACCTATTGCGATATATCACGGTTCGCTCTCCAAAGAACAACGTCGTAAAACCGAATCACTGATGGCGGCGGGTAAGATCCGTGCCGTGGTTTCTACATCGGCATTAGAGCTCGGGATTGACTGGGGCGATATTCAGCTGGTAATTCAAGTCGGTGCCCCCAAAGGCGTGAGCCGCCTGCTGCAACGCATTGGTCGCAGTAATCACCGAATGGATGAGCCATCAGAAGCCTTATTAGTGCCAGCCAATCGATTTGAAGCGTTGGAATGTGACTCAGCGATCAAGGCTATCGCCGAGCAACAACTGGATGGTGAGCCTTTTTACAGTGGCGCGCTCGACGTTATCCCACAATTTATCGTCAACTGTTTGTGCAGCCAAGCATCACGGCCTGAAACTATATACAAGATGGTACGCACCGCACCACCTTATGCTGACTTGGAAGAGGAACTGTTCAAAGCCTTGTGGCAATTCACCGAAGACGGTGGCTATGCTCTGCAAGCTTATGAGCGCTACCGGCGGCTGGAGCTGGGTGAAGATGGCCTCTACCGGCCGGCGTCAAAACGCATTATCCAGCGCCATCGACAGAATGTCGGCACCATAGTTGAGGCGGGGAGATTAAAAGTAAAGCGACTGCGCCGCGCGCACCAAGGCAAGGTAATCGGTGAAGTCGAGGAGTACTTCGCCCAGCAATTAGTCAAAGGCGATACTTTCTTGTTTGCCGGCGAAATGCTGCAGTTCGAATGTATCCGCGATATGTTTCTTGAAGCCCGACCGAGCAAAGCGGGCGAGCCCAAGATCCCTAGTTATGTGGGCGGGCAAATGCCATTGTCGACCTTTTTGGCTGAAGGCGTAAAGCGCTTATTAGACAATCCGCAAGACTGGCCTCGTTTACCGACTGATGTGCAGGAGTGGTTGTCGCTGCAAGCACAGTTTTCCCATATCCCAAGTCGCGACACGATACTGATAGAGCAATTTCCACATCGCCAAACGCAGTTTACGCTGTTCTATACTTTTGATGGCCGCAAGGCCCATCAAACATTGGGCATGCTGCTTACGCGCCGGATGGAAAAGCTAAAGCTTAAGCCACTGAGCTTTAGTATCACCGATTATGGTTTGTCGATTTGCTCAGTTGAACCGGTTACTGCCGCACATATTGACCAGCTATTTAGCCCGGACATTCTCGGCGACGAATTGGAAAACTGGATGTTGGAATCGCCAATGCTAAAACGCTCTTTTCGCCGTGTTGCAATGGTCAGTGGTTTAATCGAACAGCAATACCACGGCCAGCGAAAAAGTATGCGCCAAGTCACCTTTTCAACCGATTTAATTTACGACACCTTACGTGAATACGACCCTGACCATATTTTACTAAAAGTAACTCGCGAAGATGCAGAGCGAGAGCTGTTGGATCTCAGTCGTTTAGGCGATTTATTGATCCGCTATGTGGGGCGCACCCAATTTGTCGCTTTGGAAAAAGTATCACCCATGGCAATACCCATTGTATTAGATGTACGCAGTGAAGCTGTTAAAGGGGCTGGCCGTGAGGCATTACTCGAACAAGCTAGTCTTTACGCTGAAGCGGAACAAATGATGGATGACGTAAGAGCACTATTAGCTGAGCAATAACTACACACTATGATAAAGCCCGATTTATTAGTTGCTAAGATCCAAGTGAAAACCGCAGTACTGAGTGAATTTGCGGGACATCAATGGATATTTGATGCGCGCGGCGCTCTACTTTGGCCCAAGCACAAACTCATGGTTGTGTCTGACTTACACTTTGAAAAAGGTAGCTTTTTCGCGCAGCAAGGAAGTTTACTGCCCCAATATGACTCACTGTGTAATTTAGACGCCTTGGCTATCTTGATCGATGACTATCAACCCCAAACCGTTATTGCATTGGGGGATAGCTTCCACGACTGCAACGCTTGGCACCGACTTCCTCAGCAAGCAGCACAAGACTTAACCACTCTGGTTCAGCAAGTGCCACAGTGGATTTGGGTGCTCGGTAACCACGATCCTGAGCTACCCAATGAGTTGCCCGGTGAGCAAGCTGCGCGTTTTGTCATCGACGATATCGTATTTGTGCACGAGCCAGAAAGCATTGACGAGATGCAAGCGCAGGTTTACGGGCACTTCCACCCCAAAATGCGCAAGCGTGTGGCCCGTCAACAAATGACTGGCCGCTGTTTTATGCATGACACCAAGCAGTTAGTGATGCCATCATTCGGTGCTTATACCGGTGGTTTAAGCATCGAAGACGATGCATTTTCATCGCTATTCAAGCACAAAACTGCACGCAAACATCTGCTCTATCAAGGCAAAATATTTGCGTTTTAAGCGCGCTTATTTGGTTGGGATCAGTAACTCGTCTAGGGAGATTTTTCTGGGGCGATAACTATTGACTTCTTCATCTTCTTTGGGGTAGCCCAGTGCTAGGCCACACACCAAGTTGTAACCCTTGGGAATATCAAAGTGTTTTTCAAGTGGTGAGCGCCACATACCCAACGCGCCTTGTGGGCATGTGCCAAGGCCTTTGTCAGTTGCTGATAACATAAGCGACTGCATCATTATGCCGGCATCAACTAAGGCGGTAAATTTCATACCGGGGTGAATAAAAACAAATATTGCAACGGGTGCATCAAAGAAGGTGAAGTTGCGAGCCATTGCTGCATCACGCGCTTTCTTATCGCCACGCTGGATCCCCATGATTTCGTACAAACCTTTACCTGTGTGCATGCGACGGTCTTGAAATATACCTGGGTACTTACCCAAAATCGGCTTGTAGTCACCGTCAGGCATAGCGTTGCTCGTGGCTGCATTAAACAGCTTGAGTGGCAAAGGTTGGCGCTGAATAACGTTGATTTTACGGTATTTCTCTAACAGTTCCTGACCCAGTTGTTGACAGGTTTTACCTGTAGCTACGGCGACTTTGTAGGGCTGAGTGTTTGAGCTCGACGGCGATTCTATTGCGTCGGTTAAAATACTATCAATGATAGCTTGTGGTACGGGTTTATCGGCAAATGCGCGAATACTACGCCGAGAATGCAAAACGTCAGAAAAGTCCATATTGGGTAAAGCCCTGATTCAAAACCTCGATGGTTTCATACCTGTGATACAGAATTCAACTGAATTTAACGGATAGCGATTTCTTTAGTCAGTGCTTTTCAGCCATTGTTTGATGGAGTCATTCACTTGCCGGATAAATGCTTGGTTTTGAGTGCTCTTCTGACAAACAAAGGTTTCACGAGCGGTGTGAATCGGTGTGTCTTGTTGAAAGTGCGGTACTGGCAGTTGCAAACTTTCTGCGGCACCCTGAGTATCGACTAGATAACTGATGATCGCATCGACACGTCCTAAATGAAGAAACTGCAAAACGGTCTCATCATCGTCGAGCTCTACATATCTTGCCGGCAGTGTTTGACGAACGCCCCCATAGGTAAAACCACGGCGAATCGCGATATTTGAGCCAGCATTAAGCGCTGCAAACGTTTGTTCATCGCGAGTGAAAATATATGCGTAAGTCACTTCGAGAGGATAGCTTTCTAACAATTGATGCCTATTTGACATCGTTTCTGTGCTGGCGGGGAAAATACAGTTCAGATAGTCTTTGGTAAACTCAACTTCTACTCTGCCGGGCGGCATAAATACCAAGTCGATATTGTCCAGTGTAGCCAAAAAGCGGTTGTACCGACCAGGAGGTGCCGGTGGTTTAGTCAGTGTATTCGCAATTTCTGACACAGCGATAGTGTAGCGCTCACTGGCGTACACAAATGAGCCTAACCCTAAGTAAATCAGCCAGAAACCGCAAAGCGTAAATTTGATTTTCACTCGTTATCTCCACTGAAGGGATTAAGCTTTCCTTGTAAAATTGTATGTTATTTGATCGCCGCAAGCCATTCGCGAATTTCGACATTAGCTTGTTGAATAAACTGATGGTTTATAGCGGGCTTTCGGGACTTATTCAGCAAATTGAAATTTCCGACACGGCAATAACGCTTTTGTTGTCAGCCTTGACCTTCGATATCAATTTTAGTCTATCTGTGTCGTTTGTGTGAATGCATCGTGATAACGTTGAGTCTTTAGATACCTGAAACACAATTGAAAAGTTGAGTAAACAGCTCTGATGATTGACCGCAAAGTAATTACCCCCAGCGCCCAATATGAGAGCAGCTACTGTGCCTATATCGAAGAATTAGGCACTGAAGAGCGCTATCCTTTTGTGATGGATTTTGCTCATCAGCCATTCACTCAGTTGTTAACTCGGCTTGAAGATTTGGCAGAGGGTATTGATGTACCCGAGGGCGCAGTTGCTAATCAAACTTATTGGTTAGTTGAAGACGATGAGTTACTCGCAGTAGCTAATTTACGTCCTCAGTTAAGCCCGGAGATAGCTAATATTGGCGGACATATTGGCATAGGTGTAAGACCGTCAGCGCGAGGGCGAGGCTGCAGTAAAATGTTGCTTACCGCTTTATTAGGTATAGCGGCAGAGCAAGGCTTGCAAAAGGTTAGCGTGCATTGCTACAACGATAACGCTGCTTCAAAGGCGATGATTGAGGCCTGCGGCGGCCAGTTAGACTCACTGGTAAACGCCGGCAAACAGGTTGTGGCGCGCTATATAATTAGCTGCGCCAGCGTTTAGTCAGTTCGTCGTAAGCATCGATACGGCGGTCTCTAAAGTACGGCCAAATACGCTTTACCGACTCAGTGCGCGACATATCTAATGCGACCATTAACGTTTGCTCTTTATCGACCTCAGCATGAGCCAAAACTTCACCCTGTGGCCCAGCGATAAAGCTTTGTCCCCAAAACTGAATGCCGTGTTTGTCATCACTTTCGGAGGCATCTGGTGAAGCTTCGTAACCGGTGCGATTAGCTACGATTACGGGCACTGAGTTGGCCACCGCATGAGCGCGTTGAATGGTATGCCAAGCATCGTGTTGGCGTTGCTGTTCAGCGTTATCATCATGTAAATCCCACCCAATTGCCGTTGGGTAAAATAGAATGTCGGCACCAGCCATTGCCATCAGGCGGGCGGCCTCTGGATACCACTGATCCCAACATACCAAAACGCCGAGCTTACCTACCGAAGTTTCAATCGGGTTAAAACCCATATCGCCAGGGGTAAAATAAAACTTCTCATAAAAACCTGGATCATCTGGGATATGCATTTTTCGATACTGCCCGGCAATATCTGCGCTGCGATCGAACACCACGGCGGTGTTGTGATAAAGCCCAGAGGCGCGCTTTTCAAATAATGAAGTAATCAGCACAATGTTGAGTTCGGCAGCAAGCTGGCCAAAATACTCCGTTGCAGGCCCAGGTATCGTCTCAGCTAAATCAAACGCATTAGTATCTTCGTTTTGACAAAAATACAGAGTGCTATGCAGTTCTTGCAGTAGAACGCATTCACAGCCTTGGGCCGCCAATTGGCGCACAAAGTCCGCACTTTTTTGCCAATTTTCGGCTTTGTTGTTTGAGCTCACTGCCTGTTGCACAAGACCCACTTTTAATTGATTGGGTTTATCTTGCATATTCTGAAACTCCGCGATTAAGTTGGTCGATCACAGCATCTCGTAAGGTGCCTTTGGGGATTTGCATAGTAACACAATGCAAGCTACCAAACTGCTGAACTAATACCGCACAATCTACAGCAACAATCTGATAGCGTGGATAAGCACTGGTAATGATAGCAATAGCAATATCGTCTTCCGGCTGGCCATAAACAGGGCACAACACGGTATCATTACAAATTAAGAAATTGGCATATGAAGCGGGCAGTCGCTCTTGGTCTGTGTTGAACATAGCCGGTAACGGTAGTTCAAATATTTCATGCTCTGGTAAACACTTGCGACACTCTTCAACTAATGCTGACAAGCCTGCAAAGTGACTGTCTTCTGGGCGATTGTATGCAGACTGTACAACCAATCCGTTAGTGGGCGTAAAACGCGCTAGGGTATCAATGTGCCCATCAGTATCGTCACCTTCTAGATGGCCTTCATCCAACAGCGTGGTTTTACTCACGCCAAGGCTATCGATAAACAAAGTCGCATAATCAGCTTTAGATAGTTCGCCATTGCGCAGTGGGTTAGTCAAACATAACGTTGTAGAGAGTAAGTGCCCGGCAGCGTCAATTTCGAGTGCTCCGCCTTCGCACACACAATCAATGCTGGTCAGTTTCTCGCGGCACAAGTTGGCTAAGTAGGTTTGATTAACCTGATTATCCAAGCTGGCATCGAATTTTTGTCCCCAGCCATTAAAAACAAATTCCACAGGGTAATGTTTCTGGCCGTCAGAACAGGTCAAAAATGCATAATCTCGCGCCCAAGTATCGTTGTATTGAGCTGGTATCAGAAGAACTCTCGCGTCGGCTGGTATCCGCTGCTTTACAGCGCTGATATCTTGATGGCGGCATAGCAGCAATACACCGGCCCCCGCGTTATTAATAGCGGTGATGAGATTAACATAGGTGTTTTGTGCATCATCAAGCCATGGCGCCCAATCCGTATGGGCGGCAGGCCAAGCCAGCACGATGGCTTCAGCGGGGTGCCATTCAGGTAATAATCGAGTCGTCACAATATTTTTACGTAGCGATTGGTCAATAAAATATAGCGCACATTATTTCAAATGCCGTCCGCCATCAAGGTGTAAAGTCTGTCCAGTGACAAAACGGCTGTTAAGCAAGTAGTTCACCGCATGTACGGCTTCCTGTGGACCTGGACAAATCTCAAGTACTGACTTTTTCAGTGCTTGAGCGCGATATTCAGCAGAATCATGGTCGTTAAACATGACCAGTGCCGGGGCAATACTGTTGACCTTGACATCGGGGGCGAGTTTTTTCGCAAATGATAGTGTCAGATTATGCAAAGCCGCTTTACTCGCAGCATAAGCAATGTGCTTGTCACTGCCTTTACCCTGCACGTAATCCGTCATGTGGATTATATCTGTCACACCTTCACATGCGGCGAGTAAAGCGGCCAACTGTAAGTTAAGTTGGTAAGGGGCTGAAGCATGGACTTGCATCATCTTATGCATCAGTTGTCCATAGTTCTCGTTACTTTTTTCGCTATCCCAGTCGGAAGCGTTATGGATAATCGCGCGCAAACTAGTGGTGCTCACTTGTATGGCTTGAATTGCAGCGTCAATACCCTCTTGTGTGGCAAAATCGGCATGAATTGCAACAGCACCTTTTGCGACTAAGCTTTCTATTGCTGGCTTTTGGCTGCGGTATGTTATAATCACCGAATGATGTTGCTCGAGTAAGTGTTCTGCGATTGCCAGGCCAAGGCGTTGTGCGCCGCCGGTAATTAAAATAGGTGATTGCAAATGGGTATCCTTATTTGAGTGAAAACCGTTAGTGCGATTAACTCGTAATAATCGTTCTACGTTTAAAAGGGTGACATTGGTTTTTTTACCGGTCAACTAAACCTTATTGGTATTTGAGTGCGTATAAGAGGTCAACTTAAGTATTGGAAAACACTATGTTAACAAACGAAGCAGTGGTCGTGCGTGATGCATTGGAGCCAAGAATATCCCGAGAAGCCTCGCTAGTCAGAAAGGCACTCGAAGCCAAAGGATTGGAAACGCCGATGACGGCAAATCGGTTAACTGATGAACAGAAACGCGAAGCGATTCAAGATGCAATGCGAACGGTTATGGAGACCCTTGGTCTGGATTTAACCGACGACAGTTTGTGCGACACGCCAAAGCGAATCGCTAAAATGTATGTGGATGAAATTTTCGCGGGCTTAGATTATCGCAAGTTTCCTAAGATCACCCAGATCGAAAACAAAATGCAGATTGACCAGCCAGTCCAGGTGAGTGACATCAGCGTTACAAGTACTTGCGAACATCACTTTGTAACGATCGACGGTACAGCCACGGTTGCTTATATTCCTAAGGACACTGTGATTGGCTTATCTAAAATCAACCGTTTAGTCGGTTTTTTTGCGCAGCGTCCGCAAGTGCAAGAGCGACTTACTCAACAAGTCATGGTAGCTCTGCAAGCATTGACGGGCACAGATGATGTGGCGGTTACGATTAATGCGACTCATTATTGCGTAAAAGCTCGTGGTATTCGCGACAGTAACTCATACACAAAAACCAGTTCTTTAGGTGGCAAGTTCTTGACTGATAAGACATTACGCGACGAATTCTTCCGCTAAATCAGCTTGTCCAAGATTGCAAGATAAACCCTTTGTGCGTAAGCTGCTCAAAGGGTTTTTTATTGCCAAGGAAGTTTATGCAGTTGCGATCGGTATTGTTGGGTTTGGGGTGTTTACTCGTTGTAGGTTGTCAGTCAACGGCGAAGCAAGTCGATAACCAAGCGCCGTTAGTCAATAATGAGCTGACACAATTAATCGCACTGGAGTTGCAGAGCAATGAATATACCCTGCAAAGTCCTTCGCAGATCTTAGCCCTAACCAATAATCAAAAGCAGCAATTCCTAGACTTTTTCAATGCCCCCGTCCGCGCCAACATAGCTAAGCACCGAAGACTGTATCGTTACATCGATAATTTATATGTTGATTTTGATTATCTCGGCGAAACACTAAATGCTGAAACGGCATTTCGAGAGAAAAAAGGCAATTGCATGTCGTTGGCTATTTTGACATCGGCATTAGCCCAACTTGCCGGTCTTGAGGTGGACTACCAACGCGTGAATGTCGCGCCAATTTATCAACGCTTTAATAACGTAATGACCCTTTCGACGCATGTGCGCACTCATTTGTACGCAGAGGCTGAGGACAATCCAAATGAGATAACGGTAATAAGGTCACGTTTAATCATCGATTATTATCCACAACGCAGCAATATCAAAGGCGACATGCTCACTGACGGTGAGTTTTTTGCCATGTATTATCGGAATCTAGCCAGCGATGCGATTATTTTGGGGCAGTTTGAGTTTGCTTACGCAGCAATGCGAATGGCCATTGAGCAAGCGCCAGATGATCCAGAAAATATCAATACCATGGCGGTTGTTTTACGTAATATGGGATTAACAGACCGTGCACTAGCGTTGTACAGCTACGGCATCGAACAAACCGAAGCATCGCTTAATTTGATTGGCAATTATGCCCAGCTACTGTCTGATAATGGAGAGCTAGAAAAGTCAGAAATGATTAAAAAGCAAATGCGTTATTCAAACGATGACAACCCATATCAATGGCTAGACAATGCCCACCGCGCCATTCGCGAAAACAAACACTTCCTTGCGCGGACCATGTTAGAAAAAACCTTAGAGCGAGCGCCCTACATGCATGAGGCATACTTCGCCTTGGCGCAAAGCTATTACTTAACACAAGATATCGAGCAAGCGGATAAAGCCCTGCGGAAAGCCTCAGAGCTCGCTTATTTGCCAGACACAGAGCGCTTGTACGAAGCCAAGCGCAGAGTGTTAGCCTTAGTCGAATAAATAAGGCGAACTTACGCAGCGGGATCCTCGTAGTTGAGACTACTGGCAATAATATTCATTGAATCACCTAACCCATCGGTGACCACAATCTCAAGTAAGTGATTACAGCGTGCACAGTGGGTTTCGTGCTCGCAGTATTTATCGCGCAGTAAATGTGAAGACACTATATTTATGTGCCCGCAATCTGGGCACAGATACTCCGCTGGCCTTGGATCGTGTTTCATTTGCATAAGCTTCTCCATGAATGCTTGTGTTAAAAATCCCCTAGATTGGTTAAATTATAGTCAACTTTGGGTGGGCTGCTATTTAACTGCTGAATGATTAGCTAAAGTTTGGTGAATTTTAGGTGATGCTCTATGCGGAGGTGTCGGATTTGCCTATTTCATAAAGCTCAAGCGGCAAACCGTCGGGGTCTTGAAAGAAAGTAAAGCGGCACTGGGTGTAGGGATCTATGCGAATAGGCTCGACTTCAATATGATGGCTTTTGAGCTGCGAAATTGCGGTTTCGAGGTTTTCAACTTTGAACGATAAGTGCCGTAAGCCTTGTGCTTCAGGCCGCGATGGCCTCTCGGGCGCATCCGGAAACGAAAACAATTCGATTTGACCACCGCCGGGGATAGCCAAATCAAGCTTGTAGGAATCACGCTCGGGCCGATAGTTTTCATCGACAATCTGACAGCCAAGCACATGGGTATAGAAACGTTTGGAGCGCTGGTAGTCACTCGCAATGATTGCCACATGATGAATACCAGCAAGCATTATAGTTACTCTACTTCAATGGCATCGAGAAGCGTGCGGTCAAACTCGAACTGTTCGGTTAACAGAGTGCCTGACGGGCTCTCAACAACTACTTCCAGCGCTGCTGTGTTAAGCAATAAACGCGGTGGAACAATAGCTTGATAAGTCGATGTGTAATCTTCTGCTGCCAGCGACTTATTGCCGCGTTCATCGACAAGATACGTCGATACTTTTAAAGCGGGTAAATCTGCCATCTGGGCCAACTTAACATCGTATACAAACTTAATCCGTTGATTGTCGGCGTACTGAGACGCGAGGGCTATGGCCGTTGGCTGCGCAGCAAGGATTGGGGCTTCAGTGCGATACAACGCATAGCCGAATGGCGCAATATCCAATGTAACTGTATCGGCTGTTTGAGCAAACCCGCTTGCGGCAAAAACTGGTTGATAGGTGCCATAGGATTGCACCGCTACGGTTACCGCAGTGTCATTTGGGTTGAACACGGCCAAGTATTCCTGCATATCTGCTGGGTTAACCCGAGAAAACGCCAGTACTCGATCGTTGCTAATCTCAGTCGTCATCGACTCTGCGTTGCGTAATTGTTGGAAGCCGTAACGCAACGTGGGGTGTTCCAGTCGCAACTTACTTAACTCGGCAAAACTCATATACAAAGGGTGCTGGCGATCGAAGTTGTTATCTGCAGTGGTGGCGTCAGTACCGATCAAGTCATTGTCGTTATAGCTTGCCACCTGCGAAGCAAACATATTTTCGCGCGCGTCAACATCACCTGCGTCACCCGTAAAGCCCTGCTCGTCGCCATAGTAAATAACGGGGATCCCACGCGATAAGTACATAAAACTGTGAGCCAATACATTTCTCGCCAGTTGTTCAGACTCACTCGCCTCTGGCTGGGCTTGCTGAATAAACATGCCTACACGACCCATATCGTGGTTGCCGAGGAAGTTCATTAACAGGGTTGGATCACTGTCGGCATCGTTGTAGTAGTCGTCATTTTGAATCAGACGAGCCAAACTATCGGATGCTTGGTCCTTGAAGAAAAAGTCAGCCGTTGCATATTGGATACCGAAATCTAATACTGAGGGCATTTGACCAAGGGTTGTATAGCGGCTTAATACGGCAGGATTACCGTCATAGACTTCACCAAAGATGTGGAAGTGTTCAATGCCTAATGACTTTGCATGCTTCACTATGGCAGGTGAAAAAGCCTCCCAAAACGACAGATCAACGTGCTTTACCGTATCGATTCGAAAACCGTCAGGCTTGAATTCAGTAATGATATCGCGGTAAATATCAATCATACCTTGCACGACAAATGGGTCAGAGGTGCGCAAATCATCGAGGCCCACAAAATCGCCGTTTAGAGCACTTTCACCTTGCCAAAAGCTGTCGCCTTGATTGTGATAGTACTTTGGGTCATTCAACCACGCTGGGGTTTTAACGTTTTCTAGACCATCTGGGATAAAAGTTGAGTAGGTATCACCCGCTACAAGCTGTTCGGTACTTTTGTACTCACAGCCATTTAAGCCCTCTTTAAAACTGCCATCTGGATTGTGGCATTCTTCGAAGCGAATTACGTCAGCTGTGTGATTGGTGATGATATCAAAGAAGATTTTCATTCCGCGCTTATGCGCAGCATCAATTAGGCTACGTAAATCGTCGTTACTACCGAAGTGTGGGTCAATTTGAGTGAAATCCAGGATCCAGTAGCCGTGGTGGGCAAAACCGGTGTTTTGAATCGCTTGATTGCGCAAGATTGGCGTCATCCAAATGGCCGTAACGCCGAGATTTTGCAAGTAATCGAGCTTCTCTTCGATGCCTTGCATGTCACCACCGTGAAACGCCCACTTAGAGGTTACATCCAAACCGCCTTGAGAAATTTCGAGTTCTGTTGAGCCATTGTCATTGGCGGGATCAGCATTGTTAAAGCGATCAGGCAGCACAAAGTAAAATACGTCATCTCGTACATCGTGCTCGTGAGTGGCATAGACAATTGGGTCTACGACCTTAGCCACTTCTGCTGGAGCACTGGTTTGCTTCGTGTCAGCAGACTCTGGCTGCGGCGCGCAGCCAGTTAGCGAAAGAGATGCTAATAGAGCTAGAGTGAGAGAAGAACGAACAAATCGCATAACAAGTTCCTGTGTATTTGATTAGGGCACATCAGCGCCACGTGCAGCTTCGAGTAATGTATACCAATGCTCGCGGCTTAAAGTTAATGAAGAGGCTTGCGCACATGCGCGAATTCTGTCGGGGTTGGTCGTACCAATAATGGGTTGAATACCCATAGGAAGGCGCATTAACCACGCCAAAGCAATCGCTTCCGCAGACGTTTGATATTCCGCTGCCATAGCTGCAACCGCAGCAGCAATACGTTGTTCTTGTGGCGTCTGCGCGCGGCTAAGGTCGGTAACCTTGCCCTGCGCAAGGCTACCCCATGCCTGAAGTTGAACATTGTTTAACTGGCAATAGCTAAGCAAATGACTATCGAAGCTATTTTCCCGTGCTAACGAACTGCCTGTTGTCATACCTTCTTCAAGCCAATCAAATTGCACTAAACTCATTTCAATCTGATTAGCTACTATGGGTTTATCCAGTTGACTTTGTAGTAGTGCTATTTGACCACTGTGCATGTTAGATACGCCAATTTCCGCTACTTTACCGCTGGCTGTTAGTTGATTTAAAACTGTTGAGGTCTCGTCTAATTCCATCAATGGGTCGGGACGATGAAGTAATAGAATGTCCAGTTGTTCGATATGCAAACGCCGAAGAATATTTTCTACCGACTCTCCAATCCAAGCGGCAGAAAAATCATAACGCTTAGGGCCATATTCATCGGCAAAACGAATCGCACATTTCGACTGGATAACCATGCGCTCGCGCAGCTGCGGTTGATTTTTTAGCACTTCACCAAACACTTGTTCGGCTTTGTTTAAGGTATAGATATCAGCGTGATCAAACACCGTGATACCGCATTCTAACGCGGTTTCTGTTACGTCTTGCGCTTGAGCAATATCTGCTGCGCTGATTGGATTGGCATTCCAGCTACCACCCAAGCCCATGCAACCATAGACGAGTTGGCTGGCCTGCGAGTATTGAGATGTTAATGGTATGTTGTTTTTTTGCATATGCTGAGCTTAATCAAATTTGACAGTTGATGCGTAATGAATACGTTTGTAGTTTAGCTTGACACATTTTACCGCCAATAATGAGGATATTCTGATGATTGCACGGAAAGTAACGATAAAGTTGCGTTACCTTGGGATTGCTTTTGCAGCGATGGTTCTGCAAGGGTGCACCAGTGTACCCGAAGGCTTAGATCCAGTGACTAACTTCGATGTGCAAAAATATTTAGGGACTTGGTATGAAATCGCACGATTTGATCACAGCTTTGAGCGCGGTTTAAACAATGTTACTGCAACTTACGCGCTGCGAGAGGATGGCGGTATTGCGGTACTCAACCGCGGTTATAACACCGCAGAGCAAGAGTGGGAACAAGCTGAAGGTAAGGCATATTTCGTGAATGAACCGACTACAGGGCATTTGAAAGTATCATTTTTTGGCCCTTTCTATGCCAGCTATGTAGTTATTGCGCTTGATGATGAAGATTATCAATACTCTTTAGTTACTGGACCAGACCGCGATTACTTGTGGATCCTAGCCCGTCAGCCCAATGTGCCCCAACAGACCTTGGATGCGTTACTCGACTTTGCGCAACAGAGTGGCTACGACACCGAGAAATTCATTTGGGTCGAACACACCCAAGAACGCTAATGCTAAATTGTGCCAAGAAAACGAAATAAAACTTAGGTTTGGCTGGTCAACAATTTCTGATAGTCTAATTCATGTGGTGAAAATTTGTCCGCCACTCCGGTGCTAAAGGAAAGCCTTTTTTATGCTTCAATGCCAGATCGATGTATTGCAACAAGCGGTCGAGTTACTCGAACCAATGACCAACGAAGAGTTTTGTGACGTTATTCGCCCACATCTCTCGGGTTCCATCGGTCAACATCTGCGTCACGTTATCGATCATTATTTGGCATTAGAGCAAGGATTTGCCAGCGGTGTGGTTGACTATAATCAGCGCAATCGCGAAGCCAATATTGAAGTTTCTGTTGGTGCCGCGCGTGACACTATTGCGGCTATTCAAAAGTGGCTTGCCACGCTAACAGAGGCAGATTTGGCCAAACCGGTAGAGGTGCACAGTGAAGTGTCTATATCGCAAACGATGAGTGTAGACTGCAGTTCCACACTCGCCAGAGAAATCGTCTTTGCTTCTAGCCATGCCATCCATCACTTTTCCTTAATCGGCATTATCCGCTCACTTCAGGGGGCATCAGTGCCAGAGTTCTTTGGTTACGCACCCGCAACTATCACTTATTTAAGTGGTCGCGACGAGTAAGCTAAGTAGTCTGCAGCGCCGTCACTGAGATATAGCTTTAAAAGCTTTTCAGGCGCGGCAGGCAAATCGACGCTTAACAGCAGACCTGGCGTGTGGTTAAAGCTTCCGTCAATGCCCAAACAGTGAAACTTTGCGCCGAGTTTGTGATATTGCTTCATCAGAATTGGAATATCTTTACTGTCGTGCTCAAGGCTTGCCAAAAGCGCTTTAATCTGCGGCTGTAGTTTCATCCCGTCGGCAAAATCAGTGATTTCAGGGTGTGGCAGCTTGGTAAAGGGCAAACGCGCGGTCACGTGCTCGGTGGGGGTCACATACGCCTGTTGGATTAACTGCACGCTGCGCGGATCGTAAAGTTTACTGATCGATACGGTACCGTATAACGTTCGGTATTGAGGATGTTTACACACAAAAGCACCGATGCCGCGCCATAGCAAAAACAAGCCGACGTGCGAGCGCTGCATCCGGGGCACCAAAAACGAGCGCCCCATCTCTAAACAGGGTTCTGTGCGATTAATAAACCCCGGTTTAAAGTCAAACATCCGGTGCAAGTATAGCCCATCGATTCCCGACTCAGCGATTAACCTATCAGTTTGTCCCATCCTGTAGGCACCGACAATTTCATTATTTTCACGATCAAATACGAGCAAATGCGTGTAGGTTGCATCAAAGCCGTCGGTATCAATTGGCTCGCCGCTACCTTCGTTGTGTTCGCGAAATACTAACTCGCGCAGACGCGCTATTTCCATAACCACATTCGGCATCTGCGCTTGGAAGCCGAAATAGATATCGTATTGCTTATGCGCCAACAGGTGTTGCTCAGCAGGCAGTGCATTAAGCTCTGCTGTGACAAGTGCTGGAGCAACAGGTGCAGCCAATGGCTTCATTTCGGTCACCGTGTCAGGTGGCCATCTTTCCTGCCATGCTTGGCTTTGTGCGTAGCTCAAAATGCGGCATTGCGCAGGTGACTCAATCAACTTGCCGGGCACTGGATAACCAGCATCCAGTCTTACTATCGCATTTTGCTTATTCAGCAACTCGCGCGCGAGCATTAACATGCGCAAGCGATAATAAACGCGTCCTAATCGATAAAACCATTTGCTATTAGTACCGCTAACAAATACCGGTAAATAGTGGCAACCTTCCGTCTTGCACAGGCGCGCAACAATGCGATTCCACTCGTGTTCTGCGATGCGTTGTTTGTCTTTGCGGTAATAACTCACGCGTCCCGCAGGAAACATCAAAAGGGCACTACCTGCTTTGACGTGACCTAAGCAATGACGTAACGAAGGCGCATTGCGCGGGTCTTTCTCAGATAGCGGGTTGGTAAAAATAAAATAATCTTGGAGTTCGCTGAAAATGCGCAACCCTTGATTGGCCAGCACCTTGAGGTCCGGTCGGACTTTGCTGACTACTCGCGCTAAAATTACACCTTCTATACCTCCAAAAGGATGATTACTGGCAATGACGACAGGTCCTTGGCGGGGAATTTTAGCCAGCAGCTCATCTTCGCCCTCAATGCGAATATTTAAGATTTCGAGCAGGCGATCAGCGAAGGCTTCTTTTGTCAGTCCTTGCATTTTGTGCTGTTGATAAAGCCGGTTCATTTTGCGAATGCCAAGTACAATATCAATCGCGCTGACAAGCCCTTTGACGAAGAAGTTAAGGCGGTTTGGCTCAATGAGGTTGTGAAGACTAATTCGTTTCTGCATGCACGGTTTAGAGTTTTGACTACTGGCTAAATCGACCTTAGTAGAGCAGATTTAATTTCTTACGTCAGCGAAAATTTCCGCTCCGGGCGAAGATTTGCTGCTTCGACATTGCCTTTAAGGCATAATATGCGCAATGACACAGCTTGGAAGATCTAACGTTTATGACCCAGTCAATAACCATTACCACGCCTGATGATTGGCATTTACATTTTCGTGACGATGCGATGCTACAGGAGACAGTTCCTGCTACAGCACGCTGTTTTCGTCGTGCTATAGCCATGCCTAATTTAGTGCCTCCAGTCGTTAATACCCAAATGGCGATGGCGTATAAAGAGCGCATTATGGCCGCTCGCGGTGAGTTTACTGATTTCGAACCTTTGGTAACGCTCTACTTAACCAACGATACCACAGCTGACGATATTCGCTCAGCTAGAGCGGCGGGTATAGTCGCTAGTAAACTGTATCCAGCGGGCGCTACTACTAACTCCGATGCCGCTGTTAAAGGTATTCAGTCACTTTATCCAGTATTCGAAGCCATGCAAAAAGAAGGCATGTTGTTATTGATCCACGGTGAAGTGACGGATAACCACATCGATATTTTTGACCGCGAGAAAGAGTTCATTGACCGTCATTTGAATAATATCGTCAGCGACTTTCCAGAGCTCAAAGTGGTATTTGAACATATCACCACAGCAGATGCGGCGGATTTTGTATTGGCTAGTTCAGACAACGTGGCAGCCACAATAACTCCCCAGCATTTGATGCTTAATCGCAACGATTTATTAGTCGGTGGTGTACGCCCGCACAACTATTGCCTGCCTGTGTTAAAGCGCAATACCCATCAGCAGGCCTTGCGTAAGGTAGTGCAATCGGGGTCCTCCAAATTCTTCTTAGGTACAGATTCAGCGCCTCATGAAAAGCATAAGAAGGAGTCAGCATGCGGCTGTGCTGGTTGTTACAGTGCTTGGAGCGCGATTGAATTGTACGCCCAAGTATTCGAGGAACTTGACGCTTTAGACAAGTTCGAAGGCTTCGCGAGTTTCCACGGCCCTGATTTTTACGGTTTGCCGCGCAACACTGGTCACATCACATTGAAGCGCGAACCGTGGCGCATTCCAGAAGTAATTGCATTGCCAACGGGTGATTCAATCGTGCCTTTCATGGCAGGCAGCCAGGTTAATTGGCGACTAGCAAAATAAAGGTAGTGTAGGTTGAGAGTATTTCGTCGGTGGGTGTGGTTCGGACTCAGTATCTATGGGTTGCTGCATCTCAGTGCAGCAGCGCAAGAACAAGCAGTCTTACCTGTGCTAACCAGCCCTTTACCGGTATTCAGTGAAGAGCGAGACAATGGCCGAATGACGGGCTATTCGGTTGAGTATGCCCGCGAGGTGTTGGCGATTGCCGGTTTTCAGCCCGATATAACACCATTGCCCTTTGCGCGCTTGATGCGCCGCATGGAAGAAGGTGAGCTAGCGGTCGCGACGGGCGTGGGACGCACACCAGAGCGCGAAGACAAGTTCTATTGGTTAGCACCGATGACTGCTAATGTAATTGGCCTGTACTCGAAGCAGCGTCGCACAATTATCAGTTTTGATGAACTGACTCAACCGATATCAGTTGCGGTTTTGCGTGGAGACTACCGTTCGGAACTACTCAGTGGCAATGAAATGGTCAATCTTGCTGAGTTTAACACTTGGGAGCAGGCTCTCGGTGCAGTGCTTAAAGATCGCGTTGATGCGATTTTCTTTTCTGACCTTGGCATTGCCATTACCTGCAAGAATAATAATTTTGATTGCTCAGCGCTGGAAAAGATTTATACCCACGATGTACTGATTAGCTATATGGCAATGCTGAAAACCGATAGCAATCGCGACGTTGCAAATCGTTTGTCCAAAGCTGCTGCTGAGTTTGTTAAAAGTCGAGATTTTTTGCGAGTAGCAAATCGTTGGGTTCCCCAATTACAGCTGATTTCATCTGAAGTCCAAGTGACGGAAGGTGTTGTTGTTTTAGGTAAAATAGGTACGGCATTGCGTGCGAGTAACCCGTTGTGGGTGATCACAAATTTAGAGCCCTTGTTCAGTGTGCGCGATGAACGTGGCCAACTGACCGGATATGCGGTGGAGTTAGTTCGTTCAATTTTACTTGAAGCGGGCATGCAAACTGAAATATTGAGTGCTCCTTGGCAGCGGATATTGGTCGAGAGTGAAATGAAATCGGACGTTTTAGTGTTTTCCCTAGCGCGCACGGCTGAACGCGAAGACAACTTCCATTGGTTGACCCCGATTACGCAAAATGCGTATTCGGTTTTTCAGCATGGGGATGTTCAGACTGAAGCGAGTAATCTCAGTGAGCTTCCAGATAAATCAAAGATCGTTACTCTCAAAGGCGATTTTCGAGCAGATTTGATAGAGCAAGCCGGTCATACGTTAGTGGCGGGCGAGAGCTGGGCAGATGTTATGCAACGGTTTATCGATAGGGACGGCGACTATTTGTTTCTTTCCGATGGCGGTATCGAGGTACTTTGTAGTTCCTCGGAACTCGATTGCTCGGGTGTTGTGAAGTCATTTACCTACCAATTGGGAACTACCTATTTGGCAATATCAAAGCAAGGTACGACAGATACCTTAATCGAACGCCTGACAGACGCTGCAAAAACATTTAAAGCATCTGCTCAATACCAGCGATTAGTTGATTATTGGCTGGCGGATTATCGACAAAAATCAGCACTCAATATGCATGAACACGAAGGCGTGATCCGCTTATGGAGTGACAGTAAGGACTCATTGCAATGAGTAATGACATTAGTAAATACTTGCGTCCGGAAACCCAAAAAGCACTCAGCGTTTTGGGTTTCACGCAATTAACCCCAATCCAAGCTGCAGCAATTCCGGTCGCGTTAGCGGGTGGTGATGTTGTCGCTCAAGCGAAAACAGGGTCAGGTAAAACATTGGCATTTGCGCTGCCCATTCTAAATCAGCTTGATGCCAGTGAGCGCAAACCAAAAGCCTTAGTGTTATGTCCTACGCGCGAGCTAGCTGAACAGGTGGCCGAACAAATCCGCAGCGCAGCACAATACATCAGTAATGTTAAAGTACTGACGTTGTGCGGTGGTACACCCATGCCACCGCAAATTGCTTCATTGAGTCACGGCGCAAATATTATTGTCGGTACACCCGGTCGGGTAATGGATCATCTGCTCAAACGACGACTCGATTTAAGTCAGGTCATGCATTTTGTTTTAGATGAAGCGGATCGCATGCTTGATATGGGATTTGCCGATGAATTAAATGCTGTATTTGAACGCTTGCCTGATGCGGCCCAAACCTTACTGTTTTCGGCAACGTTCCCTGACTCAGTTGAGCAGGTGGTTAGCGATGTGACTCGCTCACCTAGCAGGGTAAAAGGTGCTGATGAGACGGTTGCACTAAATATTACTCAACAGGTCTATAAGATTGAATCACATACGCGCGAGAATGCACTGAAAGGCCTAATCACTGACATTCAGCCCGAGCGCTGTATTGTCTTTTGCACCACCAAAAAGGCGACTCAGCAGGTTGCGCAATCACTCGCTAGTGATGGCTTTGCAGTGGTTGCACTTCACGGTGATTTAGAGCAGCGCGAGCGCAACGACATGCTAGCGATGTTCAGTGCTAACTGCGCGCGCGTCTTAGTGGCAACTGATGTAGCAGCACGCGGATTAGATATTGATGACGTGCCATTAGTGATCAATTATCAAGTTAGCGAAGATGCCGATACGCATATTCATCGGATTGGCCGCACTGGCCGAGCAGGGAATACCGGCGTGGCAATTACCTTAATGGCGCCGGACGAGGAAATCTTTATCGCGCGCATTGAAGAGGTGATGAATCAAACGCTGCCGAAAAAAGGCGCGCAAAATTTGCGTTTTCATCGCAATCGCATCGTCTTACCTAGCTACACAATGCTGGTATTAAGCGGTGGCAAACGCGACAAATTGCGTCCGGGCGATATTCTCGGCAGTCTCACACAAGATGCTGGCTTACCCAACGAAGATATAGGTAAGATAAAGATTACGGCGACGCACAGTCATGTAGCGATTAAATTGCGCAGTGTAAAACGGGCGTTGCAATTCTTTCGCGATGGGCGCGTTAAAGGCAAGCGTTTAAGAGCAAAGAAAGTCGCTACCATTTCGGCAAAATAATAACTGCAAAAGGAGACATTTATGTCTGCAACTTACATCACGCTGATCGGTTATATTGGTTGGACTATGTTGCTATTACTGGTACTCGCGGGGTATCGAACCGTGTTATCAAAGCAAATGAAGACGTTGAAATTCGCAGCAGATGGCTCTGATGTGCCTGATGTTGGCCACAGGATCACTCGGGCTCAGGCAAACTGTAGTGAGAGCTTTGCGATTATTGGCGGTACATTATTGTTAGCCATTGCGACAAGTAGCACAGCAATCACGGATGGCCTTGCTTACGTTTTGCTGGCAGCTCGGTTAGCGCAATCAATTGTGCATATGATTTCGACCAGTAATCTGGCTATTCAAATTCGTTTCGTACTCTTTTTGGTTCAGTTTGGCCTATGCGGGTACTGGTTATTTATGTTATTTGTTAAGTTTACCAGCTAAGTGTGAGCCGTTATGGATAGCCTAGTTGCACAAATAAAATCCTTATCCCCCTGTGATTTCGCCGACGCGTTGTCGATCGAACAGTTTGTCGACCCCGCCATCCAGTCACTGTGGTTGCCCACGCCAAAACTCGTTGGGCGTGCTTTTACCGTGTTTTGTCCGCCCGGTGACCATTTGATGTTTCATGCTGCAATTTACGAAGCTCAACCCGGTGATGTGATTGTTGCGCAAGGCGATCCCAAGTTTGCCTTAGCCGGTGGGAATGTGTGTGCGATTGCGCAACAGAATGGTATTGCTGGTTGCGTTATTGATGGGCGGGTCCGCGACCTAGCCGAAATTCGTGAGATGCAGTTTCCGGTATTCGCCCGTGGCGTGATACCAAAACCAGGCGCAAAAAAGCAGTTGGGAACGCTGCGCGGGCCAATAGTCTGTGGTGGTGTCACAGTTGTGCAAGGTGACTATATTATCGCTGACGAGGAAGGCATAGCAGTGATCCCGCAAAACACCGTTGAACAAGCGCTAGAAAAAGCTACCGCGCGAGCGCAAAAAGATGCCAGTACGCCCATTGAGCAATGGCGCGAGCAACATATTGCTACAGTAAAAACGGCGCTAGAAAAGCTAGGTTATTAAGGTAAACCAACGAAGTCCCAGACTAAATCGCAGACGAAGTCTCGGGCGACAATTCAATTTTTAGGTTTTACACATCATGTTTTCGTTTTTTGAACGTTTGACCGAGGCGTTTCCGAAAGAGGCTCCGGCTCAACCGCCTAAGACTATTTGGGCATTTTGCCGCTATTACACTCAAGGCATGTGGCCAGTTATTCTGCTGGTTTCGGTATTGAGCGCAGCGATTGCCGTATTGGAAGTTGCGCTATTCGGTTTTATGGGGCAGCTAGTCGACTGGTTTTCACAGCGCGATCCAGAGACATTCATGGCTGAGGAAGGCGATACGCTTATCATCTATGGCGTAGTCGTTCTATTGTTGATCCCAGGCTTGATATTCTGTCATTCAATGCTCAAGCATCAATCGCTAATGGGCAACTATCCCATGCGGATCCGCTGGTTGGCGCATCGCTATTTAATTGGTCAAAGTTTGAGTTTTTTCCAAAATGAGTTTGCTGGCCGAGTAGCGACTAAAGTTATGCAAACGGCGTTGGCTGTGCGTGAGACGGTGATGAAATTACTCGACTTAATGGTCTATGTCGCTGTGTATTTTTTCAGCGTAGTTGCGCTGGTATTCACGACGGATTGGCGCTTGAGTATCCCGCTGCTGGTGTGGCTGGTTGTGTATATCGTAATTTTGCGTGTATTAGTGCCGAAGTTGAAAGCCATATCAGAGCGCCAAGCTGATGCCCGTTCAATGATGACCGGTCGAATTGTTGATAGTTATACCAATATGATGACGGTAAAACTGTTCTCCCATAGTCAGCGGGAATCGGATTATGCCAAAGAAGCTATGCACGGCTTTTTGCATACTGTTTATCCACAGATGCGTTTGGTTACGGTATTAGAAGCCTGTATCGAATTCCTTAATGGCTCGTTGATATTTGTGATGGGGGCACTATCGGTTTATTTATGGTTGGAACAAATCGCCACACCGGGTGATATCGCTATTGCTATTGCGCTGTGCTTGCGCCTAAACGGTATTTCACATTGGATAATGTGGGAGGTGTCATCGCTGTTTGAAAACATCGGTACCGTGCAAGATGGGATTAATACGCTGTCGCGCCCGGTAAGTGTCACGGATGTTAAGCAGGCGGAGCCGCTTGCTGTTAGAGGTGGCGGAATTACTTTCAAAGATGTGGACTTTTCATATCAAGACACCGCGCAACCCGATGTGCCGAAAATCCCGGTATTTGAAAAACTCAACTTGACCATCAAACCCGGAGAAAAAATTGGGCTTGTGGGGCGCAGTGGTGCGGGTAAATCTACCCTGGTCAATTTATTGCTGCGCTTTTATGACATCCAAGGTGGCAGCGTACAAATTGATGGTCAAAATATACAGCAAGTCAGCCAAGAGAGCTTACGTGCGCAAATCAGTATGGTCACTCAGGATACATCACTTCTGCATCGGTCTGTGCGCGACAATATTGTCTATGGCCGAGAGGACGCAACTGAAGAGGCTATGATCAACGCTGCACAACAAGCTGAGGCGCACGACTTTATTCAATTACTGTCGGATGCCAGCAACCGTCGCGGCTATGATGCACACGTCGGTGAGCGCGGGGTTAAGCTTTCGGGTGGTCAGCGTCAGCGCATAGCTATTGCACGGGTGATGCTAAAGGACGCACCCATTTTAATTTTGGATGAAGCGACTTCAGCATTGGATTCTGAGGTTGAAGTGGCGATTCAAGGCTGCCTTAATCAGATGATGGAAAACAAAACCGTGTTAGCCATTGCTCACCGCCTTTCAACTATTGCCCAAATGGATCGTTTATTGGTCTTGGACAAAGGGCAAATTGTTGAGTCAGGGACTCATGCGGAACTGCTTGAGCAGAATGGTATTTATGCCAAATTATGGGCTCATCAAACAGGCGGATTCATTGGCTTGGAGTAAAAAGGGATCGAAATCTTGCTTGTAACCCATTTGGGAATAAGTATAATGCGTGTCCCTTCCTTGCGATGCCCCTGATTCCCTAAACCAGAGACTTCACAAGGTAAGTGTAACTATTACTTGGAGATTGCACGTGCAGTCCCCATAGATAGGGGTGTAGTTCGAATTGGTAGAACAGCGGTCTCCAAAACCGATGGTTGGGGGTTCGAGTCCCTCCACCCCTGCCAAACTGATAAATGCTAGTTGGCGACTTGGAGTTGTTGTCAACGTTTTAGGATAATTGGGTAATGAGCGAGAAAGTAGAAAATACATCAGGTGGTGCATTAGACACAATCAAGTGGTTGGTTGTGTTCGCAATTCTTGCCGGCATCATCGCAGGGAACTCAGCTTACGGTGACGTGTCGGTCTTATATCGCGCGCTTGCAGCCGTTGCTGGTGTGGTTATTGCTGGATTTATTGCGGCATCTACCGTAAAAGGCAGCACGTTCTTGAACTATGCAAAAGAATCGCGCATTGAAGTGCGTAAGGTCGTTTGGCCTTCGCGTCAAGAGGCAACGCAAACGACCTTGATCGTGCTAGTCGCAACTGTCATCGTCGGTCTACTTTTATGGGGCCTTGACGGCATCATTGTTCGCGTTGTTGGTTTCATCACCGGAATAGGACTATAAGCATGTCAGAGAAAAGATGGTACGTTGTTCAGGCCTATTCACAGTATGAAGGGCGCGTAAAAAAGACACTTGAAGAATATATCAAGATGCACGGCATGGAAGACTACTTCGGTCAGATCCTTGTACCCACTGAAGAAGTTGTTGAAATGCGTGCAGGTCAAAAGCGCAAGTCTGAGCGTAAGTTTTATCCAGGTTACGTACTAGTTGAAATGGATATGAACGAAAAGTCTTGGCACTTAGTGAAAAGCGTGCCTCGCGTGTTGGGCTTTATTGGTGGCACATCTGATCGTCCAATGCCAATTACACAGCGTGAAGCCGACAACATTCTCAACCGCCTTGAAGAGTCGGTTGATAAGCCAAAACCAAAGACATTGTTCGAGCCGGGCGAAGTGGTACGCGTTACCGATGGGCCGTTTGCCGACTTCAATGGTGTGGTCGAAGAAGTCGATTACGAAAAGAACCGCGTCAAAGTATCGGTCCTTATTTTCGGCCGCTCTACTCCGGTCGATTTGGAGTTCAGTCAGGTCGAAAAAGGCTAAGCTTAAAATAACCCACAAAAACCCGACACAAAACGTCGGGTTTTTTATGCCTGATAGTTTTTGTTACATCTCTAATTTGCAGTTTCTGCAAAGCGGCGTAGGCTAACGTTACAGCAATGTAAAAAGGAGCGCTGCTATGGATGAAGGTATGATTTTCGTCTTAACCATTCTATTTTTGTTTGTTTTACCGATTACATTTGTCGGTATATGGACCAGTCATAAAAGGGATATGCTGAAGCTGAATGGCCAGTTATCAACTTCTGAGAAAGCCAACTACGAGAACGAAATTGCTTCGATAAAAAAGCGTTTGGAAGTGTTGGAAGCCATTGTGACTGACAAGCGCTATCAGCTTGACAGTGAAATCGCCGAACTGCAAAAGTCGGATCGCGTACAATAAAGGCTTTTAATCTGTAAGCCTCGAATTATACTGAATAAACTTCAATTTTTTCAGCGAGTTCGTCGTGCCAGTCCAACACATTCAACATCCGCTCATTCAGCACAAACTAGGTTTAATGCGCAAAGAAGGCGTGAGTAGTAAGCAATTTCGCGAATTGACCAATGAACTGGGTACTCTTCTCACCTACGAAGCGACCCGGGCTATGGCCACAGAGTCAACCATGATTGAGGGGTGGGCCGGAGAGCCGATTGAAGTTCAACGCATCAAAGGCAAAAAAATGACGGTTGTGCCCATTCTGCGTGCCGGCCTTGGGATGCTCGATGGTGTCATGAACTTGATCCCTAACGCTAAAATCAGTGTGGTAGGTTTGTATCGCGATGAAGAGACTTTACAGCCTGTCGCATATTTTGACAAAGTGGTTAAAGATGTTGATAAACGCACAGCTCTTATCATCGACCCGATGCTTGCGACTGGCGGCACCTTGGTTGCTACCATTGATTTGCTCAAGCAAAAAGGCTGCAAACACATCATGGCGTTGTGTTTAGTTGCGGCACCCGAGGGCATAGCCGCGGTAGCTGCTAAACATCCTGAGATAGATATCTATGTCGCCGGCGTCGACCGTTGTCTCAACGACAAGGGCTATATTTTGCCAGGCTTGGGTGACGCAGGCGATAAAATTTTCGGTACTCGCTAAGCCAACGACGCCTTGGCTTGTGCTTCAACTTCGCGGGCTTTGGCCAAAGCTGGCCGTGCCAGTACTCGATCAGCATAGGCAATTACATTGTCATGAGTCAGTGGCTGTTTAAAACCCTGCGCCCAAGATAAAGTGTGCCCTGCGGCGATATCGGCAACAGAAAACTCGTCGCCTAACACATATTGACGATCACCAAGTAGCTGGGCAAAGATCGCAAGCGCTTGTTGGAATTCCCAAGCACCCAATTCGAGGTTGGCAGCAATGCGCTTAACTTCGGGAAGCGCAAACTTGTGCTTACCCATGGTCCATAGCGGTTGCTCTAACTCTGTCATTACGAAATACATCATTTGTTCGTAACATGCGCGCTCCGGAGTCGCTGTTGGTGGGATCAATTTGCCAGCACAATCAGCCAAGTAGGTCAAAATCGCTCCCGACTCGGCTATTACCGTGTTACCGTCTTTAATCACAGGGACTTTTGCCGTCGGCGATATGGCTAAATATTCCGGTTGCTTATGTTCGCCTTGATACAAATTGATAATTTTGTATTCGTAAGCTGTGCCCAATTCCTCTGCGGCCCATGTAACTCGAACGCCTCGAGTGCCCGGGAAACTGTATATGGAGATCATCGATATATTGGCCTATGTTTAACTCAATCAGCCCAGTTGTGACACAAAACTACCGGCTTTTCAATTGCGATTAGTATCGCCAATGTGTATCTTGCTGCATTGTTCAAGAGCCTCTTCAACCGAGTGGTAAAGTGATTGTATGAATGCGTTTCTATCGTTATACACAACCAATCTCTTCCTCGTGGCGGGAACAGGCTTGTTAACGACGTATGTTGCCTTATATATGGGGCAAAGAGGCGAGTCTACTTTTTGGGTCGGTTTCCTCACCTCCTGCTATTATTTTGGCCTGCTGATGGGATCGAGATTAGGCTATTTCTGGATCAAGTCTGTTGGTCACATACGCACATTTGCGGCAAGCACAGCCTTAGTGCTCGTGTGTGTCGCGTTTCACGGTTTAAGTGACAACTTACATTTGTGGTTAGTCCTGCGTTTCATTGTTGGTATGGCAATGATGTCAAATTATATGGTGCTTGAAAGCTGGTTAAATGAGCAAGCGGCACCAGAGAATAGAGGCCGTATTTTTTCCTTTTATATGATCACTTCATACATCGGTATGATCGCAGGGCAGTTTGCGTTGGGGCTTTTTACAACACTGGACTACGCACCGATGTTTCTTGTTTGTATTGCGGTAGCCATTGGCATTATTCCGATTAGCACAACGCGCCGAATTCACCCTAAGCCGCTGAAACTCATTTCGATTAGCTTTACTAATTTTTTAAGAACAGCGCCACAATCACTCACGGCAATTTTCTTTGCTGGCATTATCAGCGGTAGTTTTTACGGTTTAGCACCGCTATATGCAAGTGAAGTCGGTTTTGTTAAAAAGGAAATTGCGACCTTTATGGCTGTAACTATTATCGCTGGTCTCCTGGCTCAATGGCCAATGGGGATTGCATCCGATCGGGTAAGACGGAGTTTGCTCATCCGCATTAGCGCGCTGATTATTGGCGTTACTAGCCTCTTGATGGCGATGCTTCCGAATCGATATGACATAACCTTGGGGTTAACGTTTATTTTCGGGCTTTTTGCTTTTACTCTCTATCCACTTTGCTCAGCATTGGCTAATTCCCGCGTTACTGACGAAATGCGTGTGGGTTTATCTGCAGCGCTTTTATTTGCGTTTGGCGCTGGCGCGAGTATTGGCACTGCGTCACTTGCTATGTTGATGGCATGGTTCGGACATACCGCGTTATACGCAACTATTAGCGCATTAACGGCACTCATGTTTGTTTTGCTATCCGTAATAAACTCGAAACAAAAAGCCGAAAAAATCGAATCGACTGACTACGCACTAGCGGGTTCAGACATCACACAATCACCGATGGTCGCCTCACTTGATCCGCGTATTGATGAAACGATTGCTGAGCGCCAAACAGTGGAAGCACAGAAAAAGAAGAAGTGACGAAGTAAAAAGTCAGTTTTTTGAACATTTACCCTACATTTAATCTTGCACAATTAGTAATCATCACCTATACTTCGCGACCCTAAATTTTATCGGGGAGCCGATTGAGCAGGTAATCTCAATACTTGCGAGGCGTTTTACCCAAACTGAGAGTAAATACAAATGGCTAAAAAAGTAACTGGCTATATCAAGCTACAAGTGGGTGCAGGTGCTGCAAACCCAAGTCCTCCAGTTGGTCCTGCGTTGGGTCAACACGGCGTAAACATCATGGAATTCTGTAAAGCGTTTAACGCGAAGACAGAGAGCATCGAAAAAGGCGCTCCAGTTCCAGTCGTTATCACTGTTTACGAAGATCGTTCATTCACGTTCGAAACACGTACTCCACCAGCGTCTTTCCTATTGAAGAAAGCGGCAGGTATCAAGAGCGGTTCTGGCCGTCCTAACACTGAAAAAGTGGGTACTGTTACACGTGCACAGCTAGAAGAAATTGCGAAAACTAAAGAGCCTGACTTAACAGCGGCTGACTTAGACGCAGCAGTAAACACCATTGCGGGTTCTGCTCGCAGCATGGGTTTGAACGTAGAGGGCTAAGAGAATGGCAAAGTTATCTAAGCGCGCTCGTCTAATCGCAGAAAAAGTAGACGCAACTAAAGAATACCCAATTACTGAAGCTGTTGCTTTGTTAAAAGAACTAGCGACTGCTAAGTTCGCTGAAAGTGTTGACGTTGCTGTTAACCTTGGTATCGACGCAAAGAAATCTGACCAAAACGTACGTGGTGCAACTGTACTACCTAACGGTACTGGTAAAGATGTACGCGTTGCAGTGTTCACTCAAGGCGCTAACGCTGAAGCTGCTAAAGAAGCAGGTGCAGACATCGTTGGTATGGACGACTTGGCAGAGCAAGTTAAAAAAGGCGAAATGAACTTTGACGTTGTAGTTGCTAGCCCAGACGCGATGCGCGTTGTTGGTCAATTAGGTCAAATCTTAGGTCCACGCGGCCTAATGCCCAACCCTAAAACTGGCACAGTAACACCAGATGTTGCAACGGCTGTTAAAAATGCCAAGGCTGGTCAGGTTCGTTACCGTAACGATAAGAACGGTATCATTCACGCGTCAATCGGTAAGATTGCGTTTGAAGAAAACCAGATCAAAGAAAACCTTGAAGCATTGCTTGAAGCATTGAAGAAAGCTAAGCCTTCTTCAGCTAAAGGTACATACATCAAAAAAGTTAGCTTAAGCACGACAATGGGTGCAGGCGTTCAGCTTGACCAGTCAACACTAAGCTAAATTTCTCTGTAAAAAATATGGGTTGGAGCCGCAGCTAAAATTGTGGCTCCCGTCCAAGACCGCAGGTGCGGTGCGGTAGAAGAGGTAAGAGAACTTCTACATTAACGCCCACTTAATTAATTGCCTGCGCAGACGGTGGTTTCGACTCAGACTCTCTGGGGTAACGAACACCGTAGAGCGGTACCGACGATAAGCAATTATCTAGGTATCAATCTGTGAACCCTGATAAACAAACGTAAGTGCGTTTATCAGATACAAAGAGGTGAACTCAGTGGCACTAGGCTTAGCAGCAAAAAAAGAGATCGTAGCGGAAATTAATGACGTTGCATCTCGAGCTCTATCCGTTGCCGTCGCTGAATACCGTGGGATGGAAGTTGCTGAACTGACTGACCTGCGTGTTAAAGCTCGTGAACAAGGTGTGTACTTGCGTGTTGTACGTAACACTCTTGCAAAGCGTGCTCTAGCAGACAGTAAGTTTGCAGACCTAGATAGCGCCTTAACAGGCCCGCTAATCTATGGCTTCTCAATCGAGGCACCAGGTGGTGCAGCGCGTTTGTTTAAAGACTACGCGAAGTCGAATGACAAGTTAAAGGTCACAGCTCTTTCTTTAGGTAGCGGTCTATTGGGTCCTGAAAAATTGGATTCTGTGGCTTCACTACCTACTCGCGACGAAGCGCTTGCAAAACTTCTTGCAACCTTCAAAGCACCGGTTGGCAAATTCGTTCGCACTATCAACGAAGTACCATCCAAATTTGTGCGCGTATTGGCGGCGATCAAAGACGAGAAGTAATTCCCGTTTTTGGCATAGTAATTTTTTTAACATTAAACCCAGGAGTTTAGAGACATGGCTCTAACCAAAGAAGATATCTTAAACGCGATTGCTGAAATGCCAGTTATGGAACTGGTTGAGCTAATCGAAGCAGCTGAAGAAAAATTCGGCGTTGACGCATCTGCTGCTGTTGCAGTAGCTGCTGGTCCTGCTGCAGCTGCTGAAGCTGTAGAAGAAAAGACTGAATTCGACGTTGTTATGACTTCATTCGGTGGCAACAAGGTTGCAGTAATCAAAGCTGTTCGTGGCGCTACAGGCCTAGGCCTTAAAGAAGCTAAAGAAGTAGTTGAGTCTGCTCCTAAAGCTATCAAAGAAGGCGTTTCGAAAGAAGAAGCTGAAGCACTGAAGAAAGAGCTTGAAGAAGCTGGTGCAGAAGTTGAAATCAAGTAATTTGGTCTAACCATTTTACTTGGCTGAAAGGCTTGGGCTGGTGATTATTTGATCACCAGCCTTTTTGCGCTGTAGAGATTGCAGTTTTATTACCCTAATGTCTCTACTGTTTAAGCGCCATGGGATCCTAAAAATAGTTTAAAAAAACCAAGATGTTAACTGTCATTTGGCACAGTTTTTGGTGTAAGCTTGTAGGATTGCCCTGAATTAGGGTACTGGAAGTTTGTTACAACAGTGCGCACTGATGTAGCAGGTCGGGTCAAAAATCAGCAGGCTGAGGGACCAATGGTTTACTCTTATAGCGAAAAGAAACGTATCCGTAAGGATTTTGGCAAACGCCCACAGGTATTGGAAATTCCATACCTTCTTTCAATCCAGCTTGATTCCTTTAAAAAGTTTATTGATATCGATCCAGATGGTCAATATGGCTTGGAAGCAGCATTTCGTTCCGTATTCCCAATAAAAAGTTATTCGGGTAACTCAGAACTACAGTATGTGAGTTACCGTTTAGGTGAACCCGTATTTGATGTTAAAGAATGTCAAATTCGCGGCGTAACCTTTTCTGCACCGCTAAGAGTTAAGCTACGGTTAGTGTTGTTCGATAAAGAAGCAGCTCCGGGCACGGTAAAAGATATCAAAGAACAAGAAGTCTACATGGGTGAAATCCCGTTGATGACTGAGAATGGTACTTTCGTTATCAACGGTACCGAGCGTGTAATCGTATCGCAATTACACCGTTCTCCGGGTGTGTTCTTCGACCACGATAAAGGCAAAACACACAGCTCAGGTAAAGTATTATACAACGCACGCGTTATCCCATATCGCGGTTCGTGGTTAGACTTCGAATTCGATCCGAAAGATAACTTGTTCGTGCGTATTGACCGTCGTCGTAAGTTACCAGCGTCTATCATTCTGCGTGCACTAGATATGAGCACCGAGCAGATCCTTGAAGAATTCTTCGAGTCAGCACAAGTTCGCTTTGAAGACGAGCGTACGATGATGGAAGTTGTGCCAGACCGCTTGCGTGGTGAAACTGCTCAGTTTGATATTATCGACAACGATGGCAATGTTTTAGTTGAAACTGGCCGTCGTATCTCAGCGCGTCACACTCGCGCTCTTGAGAAAGCCAAGATCACTGAACTTGAAGTACCTATGGAGTACTTGGTCGGTAAAGTGTTCGCAAAGACCTATGTTGACGAGTCAACCGGTGAAGTCATTGTTAATGCCAATGACGAGGCGACGTTGGAAAACATGACGGCGCTTAAAGAAGCTGGTATTACTGAAGTACAAACCTTGTACATCAATGAACTTGACCACGGTTCTTATATCTCAGATACCTTGCGTATTGACTCAGCCGAATCGCGTTTAGACGCGTTAGTTGAAATCTACCGCATGATGCGTCCTGGTGAGCCGCCAACAAAAGACGCTGCAGAAACCTTATTTGAGAACTTGTTCTTCTCAGACGACCGTTATGACCTTTCTTCTGTCGGTCGAATGAAGTTCAACCGTCGTTTGGGTCGTGAAGAGCTAACCGGTTCTGGCACACTACAAAACGAAGACATCATCGCTGTAATGAAGCAGCTTATCACTATCCGTGATGGTAAAGATGATGTGGATGATATCGATCACTTAGGTAACCGTCGTATCCGTTCTGTGGGTGAAATGGCAGAAAACCAATTCCGCGTAGGTCTTGTTCGTGTTGAGCGTGCTGTTAAAGAACGTTTGAGCTTGGGCGACCTTGATGCGGTTATGCCACAAGACTTGATCAACGCTAAGCCTATCTCGGCAGCGGTTAAAGAGTTCTTTGGTTCAAGCCAGTTGTCACAGTTCATGGATCAAAACAACCCATTGTCAGAAGTTACGCACAAGCGTCGTATTTCTGCCCTTGGTCCAGGCGGTCTAACGCGTGAGCGTGCAGGCTTCGAAGTACGTGACGTACACCCTACTCACTACGGTCGTGTATGTCCTATCGAAACGCCGGAAGGTCCAAATATCGGTTTGATCAACTCATTGTCGAGCTTTGCGCGCACTAACGATTTTGGTTTCCTAGAAACCCCGTATCGCCGCATTGTTGACGGTGTTGTGACTGACGAGATTGATTACTTATCAGCGATTGAAGAAGGCCAGTTCGCGATTGCACAGGCAAACGTTGAATTGAAAGACGGTAAGCTAGCGGATGATTTGATCCCTTGTCGTCACCGTGGTGAAACGACGTTGATGTCGAAAGAAGACATCAAGTACATGGACGTTTCTCCACAGCAGATCGTTTCAATCGCAGCTAGCATCATCCCATTCCTAGAGCACGATGACGCCAACCGTGCATTGATGGGATCGAACATGCAACGTCAAGCAGTTCCTACTTTGCGTGCTGATAAGCCGCTAGTTGGAACGGGTATGGAGAAAACGGTAGCCGTTGACTCTGGTGTAACTGTTGTTGCTAAGCGTGGTGGTACTATCGATTACGTCGATGCGAGTCGTATCGTAGTTAAAGTTAACGAAGAAGAGATGGTTGCTGGTGAAGCAGGTATTGATATCTACAACTTGACTAAATACACGCGTTCTAACCAAAACACCTGTATCAACCAGAAGCCAACGTGTAACGTCGGTGACCCAATTGTAGCTGGTGATGTGCTTGCCGATGGTCCTTCAACAGACCTTGGTGAATTGGCACTTGGTCAGAATATGCGTATCGCATTCATGCCTTGGAACGGCTACAACTTTGAGGATTCAATCCTTATCTCTGAGCGCGTAGCGCAAGAAGACCGTTTCACGACTATCCACATTCAAGAACTTAGCTGTATCGCTCGTGATACTAAGCTAGGGCCTGAAGAAATCAGTTCTGATATCCCGAACGTCGGTGAATCAGCGCTAGGTAAATTGGATGAGTCAGGTGTTGTTTACATCGGTGCTGAAGTTAAAGGCGGCGATATCCTAGTCGGTAAAGTAACACCGAAAGGCGAAACACAATTAACGCCAGAAGAAAAGCTCTTGAGAGCTATCTTCGGTGAGAAAGCGTCAGACGTTAAAGACACGTCACTACGCGTACCTAACAGTGTTCACGGTACCGTAATCGACGTACAAGTATTCACCCGCGACGGTGTTGAGAAAGACAAGCGTGCGCTTGAAATCGAAGACATGCAGTTGCGTCAGGTGAAGAAAGACTTGTCTGACGAATTTAACATCCTTGCTGACGGTATTTTTGCTCGTGCACAAAACCTATTGCTTAAGAATGGTATCGACCAAGCTAAGCTAGACAGCGTTCCGCGTGAGAAGTGGTTTGATTTACCACTGAAAGACGAAGATGCGCAAAACGAGCTAGACCAAACAGCTGAACAGTACACTAACACTAAAGAAGATTTCGATAAGAAATTTGAAGCTAAGCGTCGCAAGATCACTCAAGGCGATGACCTAGCACCAGGTGTATTGAAGATCGTTAAAGTTTATCTTGCGGTTAAACGTCACATCCAACCGGGTGACAAGATGGCCGGTCGTCACGGTAACAAAGGTGTTATCTCGACTATCCAACCAGTAGAAGACATGCCGTATGACGAGCAGGGTACGCCGGTAGATATCGTGCTTAACCCGCTAGGTGTACCATCGCGTATGAACATCGGTCAGATCCTTGAAACTCACTTGGGTATGGCTGCACACGGCATCGGTGCGAAGATTGATCGCATGCTCAAAGAGCATGAAGAAATGGCTAAGTTACGTGCCTTCATCAAAGAAGTGTACGAGCTCGGTGATTCGCACCAGGAAGTTGATATTGACAGCTTTACTGATGACGAAATTAAGCGCCTAGCTGACAACTTACGCAAAGGTTTACCTGTAGCTACGCCAGTATTCGATGGTGCTCGTGAAGACGAGATCAAAGACTTGCTGAAGTTGGCAGATATTCCTGAGAGCGGTCAGATTACCTTGTTTGACGGTCGTACCGGTCGCGCATTTGAGCGTCCAGTTACTGTTGGTTACATGTACATGTTGAAACTCAACCACTTGGTTGATGACAAGATGCACGCTCGTTCAACCGGTTCTTACAGCTTGGTTACTCAGCAGCCGTTGGGTGGTAAAGCACAGTTCGGTGGTCAGCGTTTCGGTGAGATGGAAGTGTGGGCACTTGAAGCTTATGGTGCTGCTTACACCTTGCAAGAAATGCTTACTGTCAAATCGGATGACGTTAATGGTCGTACGAAGATGTATAAGAACATCGTTGATGGTGATCACAGAATGGAGCCAGGTATGCCTGAGTCGTTCAACGTACTGTTGAAGGAAATCCGTTCACTCGGTATCAATATCGAGCTAGAAGAGAACTAAAACAGGTCACGACCTGGCCTGTTTCTGACAGGCAATTGTTTGAGTGAGGCCCGGTTTTCGAGCCGGGTCTGTTAGGACTGACTCCGTCGGGAGAAAAATGTGAAAGATTTACTTAAGTTTCTGAAGCAACAGAATAAGACAGAAGAATTCGATAACATTCGTATCGGTCTTGCGTCACCTGATATGATCCGCAGCTGGTCATTTGGTGAGGTGAAAAAGCCAGAAACCATTAATTACCGTACTTTTAAACCAGAGCGCGACGGCCTTTTCTGTGCCCGTATCTTTGGTCCAGTAAAAGACTACGAGTGCTTGTGTGGTAAGTACAAGCGCCTTAAGCACCGTGGTGTTATCTGTGAGAAGTGTGGTGTTGAAGTTACTTTGACTAAAGTGCGTCGTGAGCGCATGGGTCACATTGAACTAGCTAGCCCAGTTGCACACATCTGGTTCTTGAAGTCATTGCCGTCACGTATCGGCTTGATGCTAGACATGACATTGCGTGACATCGAGCGCGTACTTTACTTCGAAAGCTATGTAGTTACTGAGCCAGGCATGACTACGCTTGAGCGCGGACAGCTGCTAGGTGAAGAAGAGTACTTAGACTCTTTGGAAGAGCACGGTGACGAGTTCGAAGCGAAGATGGGCGCAGAAGCAGTTTTTGAATTGCTCAAGCACCTAGATGTTGATGCTGACGTTACGGCAATGCGTGAAGAGTTGCCGAGCATTAACTCGGAAACCAAGCGTAAGAAAATTACTAAGCGTTTGAAACTACTTGAATCATTCCAGCAATCAGGCAACAAGCCTGAGTGGATGATCATGACAGTACTACCTGTATTGCCACCTGATTTGCGTCCTCTAGTACCGCTAGATGGCGGTCGTTTCGCAACGTCTGATTTGAACGACTTATACCGTCGTGTTATCAACCGTAACAACCGTTTGAAGCGTCTTTTGGACCTCGCTGCACCCGATATCATCGTGCGCAACGAAAAACGTATGTTACAAGAAGCGGTTGATGCGCTACTTGATAACGGCCGTCGCGGTCGTGCGATTACCGGCTCTAACAAGCGTCCTCTGAAGTCTTTGGCAGATATGATCAAAGGTAAGCAAGGTCGTTTCCGTCAGAACCTCCTTGGTAAGCGTGTTGACTATTCTGGCCGTTCTGTAATCACGGTTGGTCCTACATTGCGTCTACACCAGTGTGGTCTTCCGAAGAAAATGGCATTGGAATTGTTCAAGCCATTCATTTACGGCAAATTAGAAGGTCGTGGTCTTGCAACTACGATCAAAGCGGCTAAGAAATTAGTTGAGCGCGAAGCACCTGAAGTTTGGGACGTTCTTGATGACGTAATCCGCGAACACCCAGTGTTGCTTAACCGTGCACCAACACTTCACCGTTTGGGTATTCAAGCGTTTGAACCTACCCTAATCGAAGGTAAAGCGATTCAGTTGCACCCATTGGTGTGTGCGGCGTACAACGCTGACTTCGACGGTGACCAAATGGCGGTTCACGTACCTTTGACTATCGAAGCACAGCTAGAAGCGCGTGCGCTAATGATGTCAACTAACAACATCTTGTCACCTGCGAATGGTGAGCCAATTATCGTACCTTCACAGGACGTTGTATTGGGCTTGTACTACCTAACGCGCGACAAAGTAAACGGCTTGGGCGAAGGCATGGTGTTTAAATCACCAGCTGAAGCAGAAAAAGCGTACCGTACAGGTAACGCTGAGCTACACGCTCGCGTAAAAGTACGTATTACTGAATACGATGTTGCTGAAGACGGCTCTAAAGTTGAAAAAGTTACCCTAACAGATACCACTGTTGGTCGTGCTTTGTTCTCTGGCATTTTGCCTAAGGGATTGCCGTTCGATCTAATCAACCAGCCTATGGGCAAAAAGCAGATCTCAAAACTACTGAACGCGTGTTACCGTTCACTGGGTTTGAAAGATACAGTTATCGCTGCTGACCAAATCATGTATACCGGTTTCCACTACGCAATGATTGCGGGTGCGTCAGTAGGTATTGATGACATGGTTATCCCAGATGCTAAGAAAGACATTATCGACGCGGCTGAAGCGGAAGTTATTGAGATCCAGGAGCAGTTCCAATCGGGTCTTGTAACCGCTGGTGAGCGTTACAACAAAGTTATCGATATCTGGTCAAACGCCAACGAAAAAGTGGCTAAGGCGATGATGGATAACTTGAAAACTGAAACCGTTAAAAATCGCGATGGCGAAGACGAAGAGCAGCAATCATTTAACTCTGTTTACATGATGGCCGACTCAGGTGCTCGTGGTAGTGCTGCACAGATTCGTCAGCTAGCGGGTATGCGTGGTCTGATGGCTAAGCCAGATGGCTCAATCATCGAGACGCCAATTACCGCTAACTTCCGCGAAGGTCTGAACGTACTTCAGTACTTCATCTCGACGCACGGTGCGCGTAAAGGTCTAGCCGATACCGCATTGAAGACGGCTAACTCGGGTTATCTAACCCGTCGTTTGGTTGACGTAGCGCAAGACTTGGTAATTACCAACGACGATTGTGGCACTTTCGAGGGTGTTATGATGACACCACTTATCGAAGGTGGTGACGTTGTTGAACCATTGCGCGAGCGCGTATTGGGTCGTGTTGTTGCGGAAGATGTATACAAGCCAGGTACTGACGAAGTATTGGTTGAGCGTAACGTAATGCTCGATGAGCAATTGGTAGACATGTTAGAAGCTAACAGTGTTGACCAAGTTATGGTTCGTTCAGTAATCACGTGTGACAACGACTTCGGTGTTTGTGCTAAGTGTTACGGTCGTGACCTTGCACGTGGTCACATGGTTGGTCACGGTGAAGCTGTTGGTGTTATTGCAGCACAATCAATCGGTGAGCCAGGTACACAGTTAACGATGCGTACCTTCCACATCGGTGGTGCAGCATCTCGAGCGTCTGCTGAAAACAGCGTACAAGTTAAGACTAGCGGTAGCTTGAAGCTACACAACGCGAAGTATGTTCGCAATACAGATGACAAAGTGGTTATCGTATCGCGCTCAACTGAAATCACTATGATCGATGACCAAGGTCGTGAGAAAGAGCGCTATAAAGTGCCTTACGGTGCAATCTTGTCAGTTGATGATGGTGCGAGCGTTAATGCTGGCGATATCGTTGCTAACTGGGATCCGCATAGTCACCCAATTATCGTTGAGCGTGCGTCGAAAATCACATTTGCTGACATCGATGACTCAAACACTGAAATGCAACAGGATGAGCTTACTGGTCTAACGCGTATCGTAGTTAAAGACCTTGCTAAGGTTAACGCCAAAGAGCCTAAGCTAATCCTTGAGTCAGACGAGACTGGCCTACAAGAGATTCGCTTGCCAAGCTTTACCACGATCGAAGCATCGGAAGGTAAAGTGGCTAATGCCGGTGACGTGCTAGCACGTATCCCGCAAGAGTCTTCGAAAACTCGTGACATCACCGGTGGTCTGCCGCGTGTTGCTGACTTGTTCGAAGCGCGTAAGCCGAAAGAGCCAGCAATCCTTGCAGAAACAAGCGGTACCATTGGTTTCGGTAAAGAAACTAAAGGTAAGAAGCGCCTAGTTATCACTGGCCCACAAGGCGAGCACTACGAAGAGATGATTCCAAAATGGCGTCAGCTTAACGTGTTCGAAGGTGAGTCAGTTGAGAAAGGTGAAGTTATTGCTGACGGTCCTGAGTCTCCACATGATATTTTACGTCTACGTGGTATCAGCGCTGTAGCTAACTACATCGTTAACGAAGTGCAAGAAGTTTACCGCCTCCAGGGTGTAAAAATTAACGATAAGCACATCGAAGTTGTGATCCGCCAAATGCTACGTAAATGTATCATTACAGCACCAGGTGATAGCCAGTTCCTAGAAGGTGAACAGCTAGAAGTATCACAAGTGAAGATTGCTAACCGTGAACTTGAGCGCCAGGGTAAATTGCCAGCTCTATTCGAGACGCAATTACTAGGTATTACTAAAGCTTCACTATCTACCGAGTCATTCATTTCTGCGGCATCGTTCCAGGAAACAACTCGCGTACTGACTGAAGCGGCGGTTCAAGGTAAAGAAGACGATTTACGTGGCTTGAAAGAGAACGTTATCGTTGGTCGCCTAATCCCAGCAGGTACTGGTTTCGCATACCATCAAAAACGCGCAGCAAGCAAAATGGCTGGCGTAGTTGAAGAGCCATCGGTTTCAGCGTCTGAAGCTGAAGCGGCATTGAGCGAAGCACTAAATGCTGAGACTACAGATCAAGGTTCTGCTGAAGAGTAATTCTCAGTAGTCTGCAAGCCAACGAATACGCTTCGTTGGCTTGACAGTTCAATAATTGATCTTTATTATTCCGCGTCCCAAAAATTGGGCGCGGTTTTTTTGTATGACCGCGAGCTACCTTAAACAGTGGTTCAAGGTTTTTTGTTTTTTAATCAGGAGCTAGTTAATGGCAACAGTTAACCAGTTAGTGCGTAAGCCACGTCAAAAGCCCGCTGCCAAGAGCAACGTAGCGGCTTTGCAAGCTTGCCCACAACGTCGTGGTGTATGTACTCGCGTATATACAACTACGCCTAAGAAGCCGAACTCTGCATTGCGTAAAGTATGCCGTGTTCGTTTAACCAACGGTTTTGAAGTTTCTTCATACATCGGTGGTGAAGGTCACAATCTACAAGAGCACAGCGTTGTTTTGATTCGCGGTGGTCGTGTTAAAGATCTACCAGGTGTTCGTTATCACACTGTTCGCGGTACTTTGGACTGCGCAGGTGTAAACGATCGTAAACAAGCCCGTTCTAAATACGGCGCGAAGAAGCCTAAGTCTTAACGGTACTCCGTTAGTAAGGCCAAACTGTAAATTTGAGTTTTGGGTAATCCCTGAATTCCACGGAGAATTAAGATGCCAAGAAGAAGAGTCGTAGGTCAACGTAAAATCCTACCTGATCCTAAGTTCGGATCACAATTACTAGCTAAGTTCATGAATGTCGTTATGCTCGACGGCAAGAAATCAACCGCTGAAAAAATCGTTTACGGTGCACTTGATATTGTTGCTGAAAAAACCGGCAAAGCACACTTAGATGTATTTGAAGATGCACTAGATAACATTCGCCCTACTGTGGAAGTTAAATCACGCCGTGTTGGTGGTTCAACTTACCAGGTACCGGTAGAAGTTCGTCCAGTTCGTCGCAATGCACTAGGCATGCGTTGGATGGTAGAAGCTGCACGTAAGCGTGGTGAGAAATCGATGGCGGCGCGTCTAGCAGCTGAAATGCTTGATGCATCAGAGAATAAAGGCTCTGCAGTGAAGAAACGTGAAGATGTTCACCGCATGGCTGAAGCGAACAAAGCATTCGCTCACTACCGCTGGTAATCACGGTCTAACTGAGAGCGATTCATGGCGCGTAAAACACCTATTGAGCGGTATCGCAATATTGGTATCGTCGCTCACGTCGACGCGGGTAAAACCACGACGACTGAGCGCGTATTGTTCTACACCGGTCTGTCTCACAAAATTGGTGAGGTGCACGACGGTGCAGCAACAATGGATTGGATGGAACAAGAGCAGGAGCGAGGGATTACAATCACCTCTGCTGCGACGACTTGTTTCTGGTCAGGTATGCAACAGCAATTTGATCAACATCGAATCAATATCATCGACACTCCTGGGCACGTTGACTTCACTATTGAAGTTGAACGTTCGTTGCGGGTACTCGATGGTGCAGTCGTAGTGTTTTGCGGTTCGTCAGGCGTAGAGCCTCAGTCTGAAACCGTTTGGCGTCAAGCCAATAAATATTCTGTACCGCGTATGGTCTTCGTCAATAAGATGGACCGTGCCGGTGCAGACTTTATGCGCGTGGTGGAGCAAATTCGCAACCGCCTCGGCGCAAATTGTGTACCGATTCAAATGAACATCGGTGCCGAAGAGAATTTTGAAGGCGTGATTGACCTATTCAAGATGAAAGCCATTAATTGGAATGAATCTGACTTAGGTATGACGTTTTCGTATGGCGATATCCCCGCTGATTGTCTCGAGCAAGCAGAGCTACTGCGCACAGAGATGATTGAAGCAGCTGCGGAAGCGTCTGAAGAATTAATGGATAAGTACCTCGAAGGTGAGGAGCTTACCGAGCAAGAGATCAAACAAGGTCTGCGCATTCGCACTCTCAACAATGAGATTGTACTGGCGACCTGTGGCTCTGCATTCAAAAACAAAGGTGTTCAAGCAGTACTCGACGCTGTAATTGAATTCCTCCCAGCACCTATCGATATCCCAGCAATTAATGGCGTACTCGAAGACGGTAATGAAACACCGGCTGAGCGTCATGCTGATGACAACGAACCATTTTCTGCGTTGGCATTTAAAATTGCCACTGACCCGTTTGTGGGTACGCTAACGTTCTTCCGTTGTTATTCAGGTGTAATAAAAACCGGCGATACTGTGTTTAACCCGGTTAAAGGCAAGCGTGAGCGCTTTGGCCGTATTGTGCAAATGCACTCAAAAGATCGAGAAGAATTAAAAGAAGTTCGTGCCGGTGATATTGCCGCTGCAATTGGCATGAAAGACGTAACCACGGGTGACACCTTATGTGACCCGGGTCATGTGATTACGCTGGAGCGCATGGAGTTCCCTGAGCCGGTTATCTCAATCGCAGTAGAGCCAAAATCTACCGCTGACCAAGAGAAAATGGGTATTGCCTTGAGCAAACTCGCCGCAGAAGACCCATCGTTCCGCGTACATACCGATGAAGAAACGGGTCAAACGATCATTTCTGGTATGGGCGAGCTACACTTAGACATCATCGTTGATCGCATGAAGCGTGAATTCGGTGTTGCATGTAGCGTGGGTAACCCACAAGTGTCTTACCGTGAAACGCTGCGTAAGTCAGTGGAAGTCGAAGGTAAGTTTGTGCGCCAGTCAGGCGGTCGTGGTCAGTTTGGTCACGTATGGTTGCGTATTGAGCCGCAAGAAGAGGGCTCAGGCTACGAATTCGTAAACGAAATTGTAGGTGGTGTTGTACCAAAAGAATTTATACCTGCTGTTGATAAAGGCATCGAAGAACAGATGCGCAACGGTGTGGTTGCAGGCTATCCGGTGCTAGATGTGAAGGTCACATTATTCGATGGTTCCTACCATGATGTTGACTCTTCAGAAATGGCGTTTAAGATTGCGGGTTCAATGGGCTTCAAGAATGGAGCTGAACAAGCAGATCCGGTCTTACTTGAACCTGTAATGAAGGTTGAGGTAACTACACCGGAAGACTGGATGGGTGATGTTGTAGGTGACTTAAACCGTCGTCGCGGCATTATCGAAGGCATGGAGGACGGTGTCGCGGGCGTTAAGATCGTTCGCGCGAAAGTACCACTGTCGGAAATGTTTGGTTATGCGACAGATTTACGTTCTGCTACGCAAGGGCGAGCGTCGTATTCAATGGAGTTTTTCAATTACGCAGAGGCGCCAAATAACGTGGCCAAAGCGATTATTGAGGCGAGACTGTAAAAGTTCGGTCCGGTCTATGTTGGGTCGGACTTTAATTTAGGAAACGAGAAAAATGGCAAAAGAAAAGTTTGAACGTACGAAACCGCACGTTAACGTTGGTACAATCGGCCACGTTGACCACGGTAAGACTACTCTAACAGCAGCGATCACTACTGTTCTAGCAAAGACTTACGGCGGTAGCGCACAAGCATTCGATCAAATCGATAACGCACCAGAAGAGCGTGAGCGTGGTAT